>CAVZCJ010000008.1:0-216763 GCA_963773625.1 uncultured Alphaproteobacteria bacterium
AGTCAGTTCGAAAGCATTCGCTTAGCGCCTTGGAAAATCTAAGGGTGTTGAAAGGAGGCCCCCAAAAATCTGTGCAAAACTCACGCATCTTGATTGACGCTGGGCAAATCTTCGGGCACGATCAGGAACGGGAAAACCCTAAACTAGGTACTTGCAGTGCGGACACAGTGCGGACACGGCCGTGGCTGACGAGCTGACCGATAAATTTGTTCGTGAGTTGCAGCCGGCGACAGCAGGAGGCCAAATCGTGTACGACAGCAGAGTGGGCGGTTTCGGCGCTCGGATTACCGCGGCCGGCGCGCGCAGCTTTATCCTGAATTATCGGGTCAATCGACGAGAGCGGCGTCACACGATTGGCCGGTTTCCGGCTTGGTCAGTTCGGCAGGCAAGAGAGGAAGCAGCAAGCCTCAAGCGCGACATAGATCGAGGGCGTGATCCGGTCCGTGAACGTGAAGCCGAACGCATGACGCCTACCATTGCCGATCTCGCCGACCGCTACATCAGGGAACACGCCGAGGCGAAGAAGAAGCCAAAATCGATCGAGGAGGATCGGCGAAACCTTCGCCTGCACATCTGCCCCTGGCTAGGGAAGTTGATGGTGGCCGCGGTTGCGCGGGAGGACATCGCCAAGTTGCACCATTCGATGAGCGGTGTTCCGATTTCGGCTAACAGAGTGCTCTCGCTCCTCAGCAAGATGCTCGCCCTCGCGGAGATCTGGGGCCTGCGACCCCAGAACACCAACCCTTGTCGAGGCATCGATCGATATCGCGAGCTGTCGCGCGAGCGTCTGGTCAGCGGCAGAAATTGCCCGACTTGGCCGTGCCCTGTCGGCACACAAGGGTTATTGGGCAGGTCCGGCGGCGATCCGGCTGATGGCGCTGACCGGGATGCGCAAGGGCGAGGTGTTAGGCCTACGGTGGGAAGACATAGATACGCAACGCGGCTGGATTCGGCTGGCTGACAGCAAGACGGGATCAAAAACAATTCCCATCGGTGCCCCTGCGTTGGCTATTTTAGCCGCGCTGCCACGCGCAGAAGGAAATCCTTATGTCCTACCAGCGGCGCGTCCGCGACACGCCGATAAGGTGACCGGACCGCAGCACTTCGTCCAAGTTCAAACGACATGGGAAGCGGTGACCAAAGCAGCCGGTATTTCGGGTTTGCGGCTACATGACCTACGACATGGCTTTGCAAGTATCGGAGCGATCGGAGGCGATTCGCTCTTCATCCTCGGCAAGCTGCTTGGGCACGCCAACTCGGCTACCACTCAGCGGTACGCGCATTTGGCCGCCGATCCGCTCCGGGCGGTCGCCGATCGAATTTCCACCCAAGTGGCCGCCGCTCAGGCGGTAATATGGATGAAGTGGTCAACCCTGATAAAGTGGCACGACGCTAGATGGATAAACGAATTTTCCTGCGATCTCTAGTGCAGCGACTGAACCAGAAGTAGGGTTGGTATCATCAACCGACTTCAGTTGGTGGGGAAATGACCCGCCACCAGAGCACGAACAGCGCGTTCGAACCGGGTGGTATCATAAGGCGATGGCGGTATCGGAGGCCCGCGACACGCTAGAATGTGGCCCCGACGATGAGATCGATACGCTTGGCGCTCTGGGCCAGTCACTCGAACGAACGGGCAACGAGTTTGCAGCACAGGAATTAGAGCGCGCAGCACAGCTTGCGGCACAGGAAGCGGAGCGTGCAGCCCTGGAAGCGAAGCGTTCAGCCGAGGAAGCGGAGCGTGCAGTCCAGGAAGCGGAGCGTGCAGTCCAGGAAGCGGAGCGTGCAGTCCAGGAAGCGGAGCGTGCAGTCCAGGAAGTGGAGCGTGCACTACAAGAAGAAAAAATTGCGGCGCGGGCAGCAGAGCTTGCAGCACACACATTAGTAAAATCGCACAGAGAGGCGGGTGGAAGGCGACGTGGTCAAGATCAACGTGCCGCGCGACTAAAGGAGTTGGGAAAGCATATTGAGAAGTACGGTGCCCTTATTGTCTCCGGGATCCCTTATCTCACTGCGCGCAAAACCGTTCTCAACGATATGCATTTCGATGGCGTCGGAAACAATCTATCAGACCGGACCCTCCGCAAGTGGTTTCCGAAGCCGAAAAAATCGGCACTCAGCTTAGCTGAGGTTTCGTAGCAGCCGGACTGTTTCTTTACACCCATTCGCGTTGGCGCCCGTCGGGGCACCAAGAGACCTAAAGGGCGAACGCGAATGGAAGAGACTCGAAACCCGCGGCTGAGCGAAAAGCTGTTGAGTGGCCTTATCCCACTCGCCGATTTCGCCGCGGCGATGAAGAAGCATCCCAAAACCGTGATGCGCATGAACCCGCCGGTCGTCCGGATCGGTCGGGACGTCTATGTGCCAGAAGAACAAGGCAGCGCGTGGCTCTTGAATAGCTGTCGGCCGCTTGAGAATGCCACCAAACATGGTCGACGCCGCCGGCGCATAGGGTGACCCGGCAATGGGCGAGATTTCCATGCAACCGCCGGCATCGCCGCTTGAACGGTTCGGCCGCGTGCCCGCTCGGGCCGCAAAGGTACGCAAAGCTCGCGTCTTACAGGTTCTGATCTCAATAGCCAGCTATGCAGACAAAAATGGCGTCGCATTTCCCAGCATGACGACAATCGCTCGCGACACCGGAATTGATAAGCGGGACATCCCTCGTCTAATTCACGAAGCTGAGCGCGTGGGATTAATACGCGTAGAGCGTCGCTTCGGTATGGTGAATGTCTACCAGGTGATCTACCAAGCCGGTGTCGGTCCTATCACCGATGGTGGCGTCGGTTCTGCGACCGATGGTGGCGTCGGTTCTACGACCGATAGTGGTGACAGGTCTCCAACCGACAGCGGTGTCGGTTCCCCAACCGACCTAACAGACCAACTTAACAAAACAAGGAGAACAGATAGAGAGGAGGGGACACGGCTAAAGCAGCATTGGGAGCCAGACACTGAAGAAATTGCCTTCGCCGAAGCACTCGGTCTCGATCCTCAATGGACAGCAGACAAATTTCGCGATTACTGGCTGGCCAAAACTGGGGCAAAGGCGATTAAGCACGATTGGTCAGCAGCATGGCGCTATTGGTGCCGTCAAGAGGCCGAATATAGCCAGCGATTAGGTAGCGAGTCTCCGCAGACGCGCACCGGATACCGCTTAGATGCGATAGGTGCCGTTCGTGAATACCTTGCTGCATCGCCAACGTGGCGCCAGGAGAGTGCCCAAGAGGCGCCCGACCAGCTTGTGCGTTTACCGGCGGCTGTACCTCCAGTGGCGCCACACACCTGTGCCGCGTGGGATCTGGCCGATCGCTTAGGTGATCCAGGAAAGGTGCTTCATCAGCGAGATCCGCGCGGATGACTTTGTTGCGTGGTTTCACGATGTGGAAGTCGACCGGCTCGATCGTGAAGCCGGTATTTTGGTTCTTTTGGCCCCAAGCGCGACGGTCGCCGAGGAATTGAAGCGATGGTACTTGACTGACATTCGTGCTGCCTGGGGCATTTCGAATTTTGAGGTCCGGCTCAAAGATAGGATCCGAGCATGAACGGATTGCTGAGGCGCTCTGACGATGAGCGCAGAGCTAAAAAGGGGGGATGGGTCGGAAAGCTTTTGCCGGCGTATGCCGACAGCGCCGGATGGCACCGGGAGAAATTTTACCGACGACCCAAACTTTTGACCTGTTTGGCGACCCTGTTCCTGACAACTGGGGCAAGCGTGGTCGGCCGCCGCATATTCCGAGGAGCGAAAACAGAGCCAAAGTCAATATGTTGTTGGCGTTCGGCCGGAATAACGAGCGGATCGCGCGGTCGCTGCATATCACGCCACCGTCGCTGCGGAAGCATTATTTTTCCGAGCTCAAGTATCGCGACGAGTGTCGCGACCGCCTCGATGCGAGCCTGGCGATGATCCTCTGGCGCCAGGTCCAGGCCGGCAATATCAGCGCGATCCGCGAGTTCCGCGAGCTCGTCCAGGAAAACGATCTGATGCTGCTCGGCGGCCCGCGCAACCTCGGCGATGGGTTTCTCGAAAACCGTCTTGCCGTTGCCGTCCTCGCAGGTAAGCGCCGCCGTACGGTCGGCTTTGACCGTCAGCGTCCACACCTGAAATTCCTCGGCGGCGACCGCCTTCTGATAGCGCTGCGCCAAGGCGATTTCGTCGAGCAGCCAGTAGGCGCCGCCCTGATCGGCGACGTATTTCGCGCCGTCGGTGAACAGCACCTCGCGGTTGAGGCCGTGCCGGTACCAGTTCTCGCTGCCGGTGAAGTGCCGAAGATCGGCTTCGCTTAATTTGCCTTCGCTCATGGTTCCCGCCTTTCTTTTGGGCTTGAGGCGCACGCACTGCGCTGCGCCTCTGCCCGTCGGCGAGACCGGGGTAGCAAGCGGCAACGCGGCTTCTCGGGAGACCGACAAAAGCAACGCCGTCTGCGCTTTCAGCGCAACGGCCTCTGTCTTTTTCGGCGGAAGCCGCTTGACGCGCGCGAGGGCAGGGCCCTTAGCGACCGAACGCCGGCAGGCGGGCGATGGCTGCCCGCCGGCAGGCGGCAAAGCGCGCGTCAGCGATCGTCACCCGAATGGGCGGAGACGGGCCTGCAGGGCAGGGAAGGGGGCCCGGCTCCGGGCGTCGCGCCGAAGCGTAGCGAAGGCGGACGCCTAGAGCGCGGCCTGTCATCGACAGGCGACGCCAAGTCGCTAGAGGCTACCGATCATGTCCGATCTATACCTCAAGCACGGCTGAAATGGCGGTGTTTGCTTCCGCTGTTCTTGAGCAGGGTCTTCCAAATCACCACTTATCAGGAACTCGTAACACGAAGTGAAAATGAGAACGATTATGGCCAAGACCAAGATTTACATCGAGCCGCGTGCCACAGGCGGCTTCGGTGCAAAACACGACGGGGGTAAGCGGGCGGTTATTACGGCCGACACGCAGAGCGCGGTAATTCAGGAAACGAAAGCCAAATATCCGGAAGCCGAGATCCACGTCGCCCGGGTTCGCGATGTTGGTCCGGGGCCGGATAAATACCGGAAAATTTGATCGCGCGCACCGTCGGGAAAAGCCGGTCACGCTTGACGACATTATTATCGTCACGCCCTACAACGCCCAAGTCTTTGAAATCCCGCAGCGTTTGCCGGGCGCATGGGTCGGCACAGTCGAAAGATTTCAGGGTCAGGAAGCACCTATCGCAATCTATTCCACCGCGACATCGAGCCGAGCAGATGCGCCGCGAGGGATGGAGTTTCTCTACAGCTTAAATCGGCTAAACGTCGCGACATCGCGCGCCAAATGCGTATCCATCATGGTGGGCTCGCGGGAGCTCTTTGAAACTGACTGCCGCACGCCGCGCCAAATTGTCTGCGAGGAATGCACGACCGTCGTTTATGGCCCCACATATTAAGTCGAGCTTCAGCGCGCACCTATGCGCGCGCCCCCGACGCAGAGCGCCCGGCGTCACGCCCTGGCGAGCGATCACCGCGCGATTAATACCGGTATCGTTGATGCCAGGATGATGTGACGTGTGGCTCCGCCAAATATTATCTGCCGGAGGCGGCTGCGGGCGTAAGCGCCCTTGAGCAGCCGATCGGCGCCAGCAGCTACCGCTTCCCTCAGGAAGGACTCAGCCAGGGGTTTACGGCGACCGACGGCCATGCGCAGGCTTACATTTATGCCGTGTGATCGAAGGGCTTCCGCAAGTTCTTGACCCGTAGGGCCGGGGTCCGGCATCTGTTGACTGGCGACCGTGACCACGACTACGCGCTTTGCCTGTTTGAGAAACGGCATTCCCAGAGCGATGGTCCGAGCGGTCTCCGCGCTGCCATTCCAGGCGATCGCAATGACCTCGCCCAAGACCCGTGGGTCTGCCTCCGGCACTACGAGTACCGGACGGCCGCTTTCATACAAGGCATCCTCAAAGGTGAGTCCGGCAATAGAGGCGAGCCTACTTGGTTGTTGGACCACAATAAGATCGTAGGCCCTGCCGGTACAGCCAACGGCGGGCCTTTGCTCGCGGCCTTCATCAAACCACGAGGCACTCGGCCCGTCGTGTCCTGCCGGCACCGGGCCGAGCGGGACCCCGCGCGCGTTCATGAACCCCTTGAAAAATAACTCCGCCTGATCCCGCCGCGCATGACCCTCGCGTTCCCGCGCTCGATCGAGATCGGAGGCCGAAGAGCCCGGCTCCCATCCGAATATATCGGCGTATTCAGAGCCCAGACCATGCATGCCGGTGATATGACCGCGGAACCGCCGCGCAACCAGCAACGCCGCTTCGAGAGCGGGTCCGCTCGGGCCATCGGCAACCACGGTCAACAAGCTCTTCATGCGCGGGCCGCTCCCGGCCAAAAAACCCAACAACAACTCGTTGTTGGAACCTGGCAATAAGGCGGTGTCAGCCAGCTATCCTTCGGGCGCCGCACTCGAGATCGCGGCGACCGTATCAGCCACCTCCTGCCAGAAACGCGCCGTCTTTATGTGTCCGTGACGGCGAAAATTCTCTGCCCGCGCCAACATGATCGGGCGCGCTTCGCACCCAAAGACTTCAATTTTTCGGCGCGCCAGTTCGGCGACATCGAGGTCTTTGGTGTTTGGAATATTATGGCGTGGCATCATTCGCTCGCCGGGCCGGTATCCAGCTCTAGTTGAAGGCGAAATCCGCTTAAGACATACTTAGTCTCGTGGGCGAGCAAAATCAAATGGTAGCGGTTATCCTTGAATAAAGAGCGGATCCTGCCGAGGGCTTTATCTTTGGTTTTATAATGTTCCTTCCGCGGCCTGTCTTGGAGGCTCGGCTCGTTCGCCGCGCGTTCTACATAGAAGACCTGATAGGGCATGTTTTCCCTCCCTAAACCGTTTTTGCCCGCTTTTTTCTTCGCAGGCTATCGGTTGATCGGCATCCCTAATCGCTCCCTAATGATGCGGGGTAGGCAATCATAATGATAGATAACACCTAAGTTTCCATCCTCTGAAGTGCAACTATGATGCGCCAGCGAATTAAGTATTTCTGCCATGCATCGATGGAATCGCGGTGTCTCATCGCCTTACGCGTGGCCTGTCGTCGCCGCGCGCCGAAGCACATTTTGGCAGAAAGCCTTCCCCTCGAAGATTGGCTGACCCTCCGGACCCTCAAAGATCGGCTCCTCGGCCGCCGCCTTCAACAAATCACCATGAACAAAGGTAATACCCTCCGCCGTTCCGGGATATTTCAGGCCTTTAAACTCGTCATTATGCAGTACCGAATCGAGCGCCATCAGGCGAAGAGTAAGGACCATCGCTAGAAACACGTCCTCCTTGCCTTTGTTTTTCCTGGTGATGTGTTCGACAACACGGGTGAGTTTGGTATCAAAATCCTTCCATTCTTCGGACGGAAGCGCTGCCCACATAATCATGACTTCTCCGAGAAGATCGGCCGAAACCTTAGCCGCATTGACCTCTTGTTTGAATTCTTGAAGTGTGGACATAGTCGTTGCTCCCTGTGGGAAGACAAATTCGTATGCGGGCCGCCCGAACTTTCAGCGTGAACCGCCATTAGGCGGGTCCGCGGATTTTGCCATGGTGGCCAGCAGCGCTCGGAGTTGGGCCGCATCGACCCCATCGCTGCTCATCAGCAGGCGCACGAGCGGATTCTCCAGCAGTTCCGCCAGTGTGACCTCCGCGAATGCGCGTGGGTCGAACCATCGGGAAAAGCTCGTATCATGAGCATCCGGCTGCTTCATGCTTTGCCGGCATCGAGGTGCTTGAGCGCGAGGGTGAGGGCGGCGCGTTTGTCGTAATCGGAGAAGCGCAGAACCTCATGCTCGAGCTGTCTCGCGATTTCATCGCGGAGGGCCTGGGTCGAGGAGCAAGAAAGAACCCGGCACGCAGCATCGAATTCGGCTAGGATTTCCGCCAATTTTACCCTCCACGTGCCATCCGCCGTGGCCTGACGAGCCAAGCGAAGGAGACGGCCATGATACCGGCCATAGAGGTTGCTCATCGGCGGTTTCCCGGTGGACCGGGCAGGGTCATCGAGCTCCCTAGCGTCTTTCGCATAGTGCTCGAAGACCATCGCACATGACTGACCATCTGCTATCGTCGATGGATCACACCTCAGATGTCAAGATCAGGCCGGCAAGATTTTTGGCACCCGTTGACCCGACTAAGCGAATACGGTACCTACCGTGATCGCGGGAGCGATTCGGATCGGCATTGTCGTCTCCGCTCGCAGGCGAAAAGGGGCGGCGTGGCGCATAGACACCGTCAAATTCAATTCACGAGGTTCATCTGTAGGCACTGAGCCACGTAGCGCCCGAGTACCCCCTTATGAAGCCCGTTGCCGGTGGGATGTGCGAGAAGTTCCTATATCTCTTGTCTACAGTTCTCTGACAGATTGGACGCTGCGTCTTTCGCTCGCGGCGAGCAGTAACGGCGTGGGCAGCCGGTGTTAATCGCAATACTCGCCTCCTTATTGTGCTACGCGGCTGCAGTCACCGCCGCTGTCATCGGGCAGCGTCGGGGATTGGTGGTTGTCTACGCCCTTAGCGGTCTCGGTGGCAGCATCGGCGCGGTAGCCAGTGTGGCGTTCCTCGGCGGCCACGCCGTGCCGGTTGAGGCGATCCTCCCTCTCGGCCTGCCCTTTGTCGGCGCCCATTTCCGGGTCGACGCGCTATCGGCGTATTTCTTGCTGGTGGTGAATGCCGGCGCAGCCGTGATTAGCGTCTATGCCTTGGAATACGGGCAACACGACGAAGAGCCCGGGCGCGTGCTGCCGTTCTATCCCGCATTCCTGGCCGGGATGAATCTGGTGGTGATCGCCAGCGACGCGTTCACGTTTCTGGTCAGCTGGGAGTTCATGTCGCTGACGTCATGGCTCCTGGTCTTGGCCAATCACAAGCAAAAGGACACTGCCTCTGGCGCGTTCCTTTATCTCGTGATGGCGAGCTTTGGTACGGGGGCGATGATCCTCGCCTTCGGCCTGCTATCGGGAGGTGTCGGCTCCTACGCATTTGCCGATATGCGTGGCGCCGCGCTGGGACCGGCGAAAAGCGCAACACTGTTCGCCTTGGTGCTCATCGGTGCCGGCTCCAAGGCTGGAATGGTGCCGCTGCATGTCTGGCTTCCTCCCGCTCACGCGGCGGCTCCGAGCCACGTCTCGGCGCTGATGAGCGGCATCATGACGAAGGTCGCGATCTATGGTCTCCTCCGTCTGCTTTTCGACTTGGCCGGGCCGCCGCAGTGGTGGTGGGGGGTGGTCGTGCTGCTGCTCGGTGGCGTCACGGCGCTCGTCGGCGTGCTTTACGCGGTGATGCAGCACGATCTAAAGCGGCTACTTGCCTATCATACGGTCGAGAATATCGGGATCATCATCATCGGCCTGGGGCTCGCCCTCGCCTTTCGCGCCAACCATTTCGATACGCTCGCCGTCTTGGCGTTGTCAGCAGCCCTGCTTCATGTGCTGAACCACGCGACCTTCAAGAGCCTGCTATTCCTGGGTTCGGGCGCCATTCTTGTCGCCACCGGCGAGCGGGACATGGAGCGGCTTGGCGGGCTGATCCATCGCATGCCAACCACAGCCTTTGTTTTTCTAATCGGAGCGGTGGCGATCTCCGCCCTACCGCCCTTTAACGGCTTCGTTTCAGAATGGCTAACATTCCAGGCGATCCTGAACGGCTCGCTGCTGCCGCAATGGCTGCTCAAATTTGCCGTGCCGATCGTCGGTGCAATGCTGGCGCTCGCCGCAGCGCTCGCGGCGGTGTGTTTCGTAAAGGTCTACGGGGTCGTCTTTCTGGGCCGCCCGCGCAGTCCCACCGCCGAAGCGGCGCATGAGATGGGCTTGTGGATGGGCGTACCAATGGCGGTGCTTGCCGCGATCTGCACTGTGGTCGGCGTCCTACCGCAGGCAATCCTTGACCTGTTGCGCCCGGTTGCAACGGGATTGTGGCCCGACGATACGCCTGCTCCGCCATTCGATTGGCTGTGGCTAACGCCGCTCGGCGCCGATCGCAGCTCGTATAGCGGCGGCATCGCTCTCTGCGCCATAGCGCTGCTGACGGTCATGCTGGTCGCGGTAATCCATCGCTTTGCTTCGGACCGTGTCCGTCGCGGGCCGGCGTGGGATTGCGGTTTTCCCGATCCGCGGCCCGAAACCCAATACACCGCCAGCAGCTTTGCCCAGCCGATCCGCCGTATCTTCGGTTCGGTCGTCTTTAGCGCCCGCGAGCATATCGATATGCCGGAACCCGGCGAAGTGCGCCCCGCCCGGCTCGTTGTGACCATGCGCGATCCCGTGTGGGACGGGCTTTACCTGCCAATTGCTGCGGCGATCTCCTGGCTGGCCGACCACGTCAACGTGATGCAGTTTCAAACGATCCGCCGCTATCTGAGCCTAATGTTCGGGGCGCTGGTGTTGCTTCTGCTCGTGGTGGCGCTGAGCCAATGACCCGAATCGCGCCGGAGATCGTGCAGCTAGTGCTGCTTGCCGGGCTGGCGCCGCTGCTGACCGGCTTTGTCCGCAAGGTCAAGGCGCGGGTGCTCGGCCGGATCGGCCCAGGCCTCTTACAGCCCTATCGCGATCTCCTGCGCCTGTTGCGCAAGGAAGTCGTGCTGGCGCCGAACGCGTCCTGGCTGTTTCGGACTAGCCCGTATCTGATCTTCGCCGCGATCTGGTTCGCGGCAACCATTGTGCCAACCTTTGCCACCGGTCTCATGCTGAGCCGCGCCGGTGACCTCATCGCGATTGTCGCGCTCCTCGGCACCGCCCGTTTCGCGCTGGCTCTGGCCGGAATGGATATTGGCACCAGCTTTGGCGGCATCGGATCCAGCCGCGAGATGATGATCGCCTCGCTCGCTGAGCCGGCAATGCTGATGGTCACCTTCACCGTCGCTTTGCTCGTCCACTCAACGTCGCTGCCCCACATTGCCGAGTTCGTGCTGTCGCAAGCGGTCGGCGTGCGCGTGTCGTTGGCGCTCGGGTTGGTTTCGTTGGTGATGGTCGCAATTGCGGAGAACGCGCGGGTCCCGATCGACAACCCCGCGACACATCTCGAGCTGACGATGGTTCACGAGGCGATGATCCTCGAATATTCGGGCCGCCACCTTGCTCTTATCGAGGCGGGAGCGATGCTGAAGCTGGTCCTTTACGTATCGCTTATTGCGAGCGTCTTTGCCCCATGGGGGATGGCCGTCGGAGTGCCCGACATGCGCGGCCTCGCGCTCGGGCTCGCCAGCTACATCGTCAAGCTCGCCGTCGGCGGCGCCCTCCTGGGGATTTTTGAAACCGCGATTGCGAAAATGCGCGTGTTCCGGGTGGCGGAGTTTCTCGGTGCCTCGCTGCTGCTGGGCACGCTCGCCGCAATCTTCCTCTATGTCTCGCAGGTCATTTGATGCCAATAGTTACTCCTTCCGGCTACGACATCGCTCATCTGCTCGACACTGGCGTGCTGATTCTCAGCTTTGCCTTCCTCTATCAGCGGCGCTTGTTCGGCATCTTGAAGACTTACAGCGTTCAGGCGCTGCTGCTCGCCGCCGCCGCCGCCTGGCAGGCGCACGCCCAGGGCGCTCCGCATCTCTACATCACCGCTGGGATAGCGCTCGTCTTCAAGGCGATCGTCATTCCGATCGCGCTGCACCGGATCATCATTCACCTCAAGATCCAACGGACGATCGAGACCGTGATCGGTATCGGCCCCACCCTAATCGTCGGCGTGGCGTTGGTCGGATTGTCGATTTGGCTGGTGCTGCCGGTCACGGCGTCGTCGGGTGCACTCACCAGGGAAAGCCTAGCCATCGCGCTGTCCATCGTCCTGCTCGGCCTTCTGATGATGATTACACGCCGCAACGCGGTGAGCCAGGTCGTGGGATTCATGTCGATGGAGAACGGCCTTATCCTTGCCGCCGTCGGGGTCAAGGGGATGCCGCTTGTCGTCGAGCTGAGCGCCGCGTTTTCGGTGATGGTCGCCTTCATCATATTCGGCGTTTTCTTTTTCCACATCCGCGAGCGCTTTGACACGCTCGACGTGCACGATATGGAGAAATTCCGCGGGGAACAGCGTTGAACCCTGTTCTGTTCGTGGTCGGTATTCCGGCGATAGCCGGCATTCTACTGGCCTTTATTCCGCGCTACCGGCCTGCCGCCCAGGGTAATGTCTTCGCATCTGGGTTAACATTTGTGGCAAGTCTCACGCTCTTTTTCGACCGGCCCGCGACGACGGCGTTTATCCTCATCGACGATTTCAATATCTACTTGATCGCACTGACGGCTTTTGTCGCCTTTACGACCAGTCTGTTCAGCGCCCGTTACATTATTCACGAGGTGGAAATTGGCCGTCTGCAGACGGCCAATCTGCGCTTCTACCATGCGATGTATCAGGGCTTCATCTTCACCATGCTCATGGTGCTGACCTCGAACAATTTGGGCGTGATGTGGGTATCGCTCGAAGGGGCGACCCTGACGACTGTACTAATGGTCGGACTCTATCGCACCCATGAAGCGCTGGAAGCGGCCTGGAAATATTTCATTCTGTGCGGCGTCGGTATCGCCCTCGCGCTTTTCGGCACCACGCTGATGTATCTTGCCGCCCAGCCGGTGATGGGAGAAGGCCTGCCGGCGATGACCTGGTCGGAGCTGTTGCCCCGGGTCGGCGAGTTCAGCCCCGCCATCCTCAATCTGGCCTTCGTGTTCCTGCTGGTCGGATACGGTACTAAGGTTGGTCTGGCGCCGCTCCATGCCTGGCTGCCCGACGCCCATGCGGAAGGCCCGACCCCGATTTCGGCTGTACTTTCGGGGCTGCTGCTCAACGTTGCGCTCTATATCGTGCTGCGCTTTAAGATCTTGCTCACCGCGAACGCGAACGCGCTATCGCCTGGGCCGCTGATGGTGACGATGGGACTGAGCTCGCTGCTGCTGGCGAGCATCATGCTGTACCGTCGGCGCGACATCAAACGCATGTTCGCCTATTCGTCGATTGAGCATATGGGGATCATCACGTTCGCGTTCGGCATGGGCGGCCCGCTCGCGAATTTCGCAGGGCTCCTGCACATGACCATGCACAGCCTGACCAAATCGGCGATCTTCTTCGCCGTGGGCCACATTTCGCAGGTCAAGGGGACGCAGAAGATCGCCGATATTAGGGGTCTGACCAGCAGCCAGCCGCTCCTGGGCTGGGCGCTCGTCATCGGCGTGGTGGCGATAGCGGGACTGCCGCCTTTTGGTGTGTTTATGAGCGAATTCCTGGTGCTCACCAGCACCTTCGGCCGCCAGCCGGTGCTGGCGTTGCTCGTGCTCTTCGCTCTGCTGGTGGGTTTCGGCGCGCTGATATGGCATCTGCAACATCTTGCCTTTGGGCCGGGGGAGGGGGGTGAGAAGGCAAGCTCGCTGGCGCTGTTGCCGCTCTTTATCCACTTCGGCTTGGTGCTGACGGCAGGCATCTATCTTCCTGGCTCGCTTGTGACCTGGTTCCAAAACGTCGCGCGATTGCTTGGCTAGGAAAGCGGACGATGGACATTCGATAACTCCGCGCTGTTGTCCTTTCTTGCCGTTGGCGAACCTGCGCCCCAGCAACCGTGGCCCCGCTACCGGCTGAGCCGGGATCAGTGGATCGGCCTGGTCATGCACCTGACGGTCGCCGACTGGTCCCTGCTTGCCTTATGGGGCGACACGGCCGCCGTGCATGTCGCGCTTTACGATCCGGATTCCAGGGCGATCGGCGTTGCCTCGCTCATCTGCCCGGACGGGCATTTCCCGTCGCTTTCCGGCGTCCGGCCAGGGGCCCTTCGACTTGAGCGCGCGGCGCAGGATCTATTTGGCCTGACTGCCGACGGCCTCGAAGATGCGCGTCCCTGGCTCGATCACGGACAATGGCCGGAATCGCATCCGCAGATGGCCCAGCCGCAACCGGCGGTGCCGCGGCCCGCTACCCAATATGCGTTTCTTCCGGTCGAGGGCGAGGGTATCCACCAGATAGCGGTCGGTCCGGTCCATGCCGGCATCATCGAACCGGGCGGGTTCCGCTTCCATTGCAACGGCGAAGCGGTCGTGCGCCTCGAAGAGCGATTGGGGTACACCCACAAGGGCATCGAGCGGCTGATGGTCGGCCAGCCCCCCGGCGGGGCATCCCGTATAGCCGCTCGGCTCTCAGGCGACAGCACCGTCGCGTGTTCGCTGGCGTTCGCGCGCGCGGCCGAGGCGGCGACAGGCACCGCGGTGCCGGTGCGCGCAATTTATCTTCGGGCGTTGATGGGGGAACTCGAACGCATCGCCAATCACCTGGGTGATATCGGGGCGATCTGCAACGACGCGGCTTTCGCATTTATGCTCGCCCATTTCAGCGTACTGCGCGAGGACGTGTTGCGCGCCGCCCAGGCCTGTTTCGGCCATCGTCTTATGATGGATTGCGTGGTGCCGGGCGGCGTTGCGTGCGACCTCGACACCGAGGGGGTCGCGCGGCTGCGTGAACTGTCGCGCACCTGCGTGCGCGGCATGCCAAGCTGCTTGCCGTCTACGATGACAAACCCTCATTGCTCGACCGCACCGTCGGCACCGGCGTCGTCAGCACCGAACTCGCTCTCCGGTTTGCCGCCGGCGGCTATGTCGGGCGGGCGTCCGGCCGCGATTTCGATGCGCGCCGTGATCCGGGTTATCCACCCTATGCGGACCTCGAATTTGTCGTGCCGGTAATGACAGACGGCGACGTGAACAGCCGGTTGTTGGTGCGGGCACGCGAGATCGAAGCAAGTCTCGGCCTCATCGAGCAGATGCTCGACAAACTGCCAAGTGGTGACATCCGGGTGCCGGTCGACAGCGGCGCAGGGGAGGGGATAGCGCTTGTCGAGGGATTCCGTGGCGATTATTTCGCCTGGGTGGCGCTCGACGAGGGCGGCAAGGTCCGCCGCGCGCACTTGCGGGATCCGTCCTGGTTCCAGTGGCCGTTGATCGAAGCCGCCGTCGAAAACAACATCGTTGCCGATTTCCCCTTGTGCAACAAATCATTTAACTGTTCGTACTCAGGCCACGATCTCTGAATCATGTGGAAAATCCTTGGACGTACCCTGATCTCAAAGCCGCTGCCGATCGGCGCGCCGGCGCTCGAGGAAGCACATCTCGAAGAGTTGGCGCGGCAGCTCGGCGAGAGGGCGCGCTCCAAGCTCGGCCGCAGCCTCTCCATTCGCGAAGTCGATGCCGGGTCCTGCAACGGCTGCGAACTTGAAATTCACGCACTCAACAATCCCTATTACGATCTCGAGCGCTTCGGCCTGCGCTTTGTCGCCTCGCCGCGCCACGCCGACGTGCTGTTGGTGACGGGGCCGGTCACCGGCAACATGCGCGAGGCGCTGGAGCGCACCTACGCGGCGACGCCTGATCCGAAATGGGTGGTGGCGGTTGGCGACTGCGCCTTCGATGGCGGCATTTTCGCCGATGGTTATGCCGTCATAGATGGCGTCGGGAAGGTCGTGCCGGTTGACCTGCATATCCGCGGCTGCCCGCCATCGCCCGTGCAACTCCTCGCGGGACTGCTCGCGCTGATCGAGCTGCATGGGAGCTGAACGGCGCCGCCATCATTTCGCTTTCGCTGGCAGCGTCTTGTTCTTTGATCTTTTAATCACTCATGGCCCGTGACTATATATCCATATGCAAACTATCAAGAATGTCAGGCACTGCATATGCCACGCTCGCTCAGCTGGAAACTCTCTCTAGCCCGGATAATTCACCAAGTCGCGTAAGGAAGGTGGCGGGAGCGGCACAAGCCGTTGGATTCGTGTATGATTTGGTTGCTGAAGCCGGATCATCCGAAGGCAACGGAGTTCGCGCCCGCCAAGGACGAAGGTACGGGGATTTTGCCGGGTTTGCCAGCGGTTGCCGGCAAGCCGGTGCATGTCGGTTTCGACGGTGGTCGGCTCACCTCGGATGCCGGCATCGTGTTGCTGTCGGCCATCGAGCAGCGGCTTGGGATCGCCGAACGGCTGGCCGCCTGCCTTGACGACCCGCGCGACCCCGACCGGGTGCGGCACGAACTTGCCGAGATGATCCGCTATCGCGCCCTGCTGATCGCAGCGGGCTATCCCGATGGCAATGATTGCGACGCCCTGCGTTGTGACCCGGCCTTCAAGATGGCGGTCGGGCGGTTGCCGCAGAGCGGTGCCGATCTGTGCTCGCAACCGACGATCAGCCGGCTGGAAAACTTGCCCGGCGCGACCGCGCTCAAACGCATGATGGCGGCGATGGTCGAGTTGTTCTGCGACAGCTTCGAGGCTGTGCCGCGACGCATCCTGCTTGATATCGACGACACCGAGGACCGGGTGCACGGCGGCCAGCAACTTGCGCTGTTCAACGCCCACTACGACAGCCGCTGTTTCCTGCCGATCCACATTTACGAGGCGGCCACCGGCAAGCCGGTCGCCATCATCCTGCGCTCCGGCAAGACGCCGGACGGGGCCGAGGTGGCGCTGGTCTTGCGCCACGTCATCGGCCGTATCCGCGCTCGCTGGCCGGCGGTTGAGATCCTCGTGCGCGGCGACAGCCATTACGGCCGGCCCGAGGCGATGGCGTGGTGCGAGCGCCAGCGCATCGGCTACATCTTCGGGCTGGCCGCAACCCGGTGCTGCTGCGACAGGTCGGACCGCTCGCCGAGGATGCCGCCCTCGGCCGCATTGCCGGCGAGGGAGAAAAGGTCCGCCGCTACGGCGAGTTCCGCTATGCCGCCAAAAGCTGGAATGTCGAGCGCCGCGTCATCGCCCGCATCGAGGCCGGGCCTCAGGGTGCTGACAGCCGCTTCATCGTCACCAACCTGCAAGGCTTGCCCAGGGCGCTCTACGAACAGGTCTACTGCGCCAGGGGACAGGCCGAAAACCTGATCAAGGCGCACAAGCTGCACCTCGCCTCCGACCGCACCTCCTGCCGCAAGGCGACCGCCAACCAGTTCCGCCTGTTGATCCACACCGCCGCCTACTGGCTGATGCTGACCCTGCGCAGCCTGGCACCTCGCACATCGTTCTGGAGCGATGCCCAGTTCGACACTATCCGCCTCTGCCTGATCAAGATCGCCGGGCGGGTCACCGAGATGATCACCCGCATCAAGATCGCCTTGCCGACCGCCTATCCCTACCAGGCCAGCTTCACCGATCTCACCGGCCGCATCGCCAGCCTGCCGCCGTAAACGGCGGGGCCGGACGCCCCAACACAAACCCTTCCGCGCAACCTCAAACCCACCTCACCGCGTCGCCGACGCCGCGAAAAACCGCGTCCGATCTCCGGCCCCACAGCGCCACCGCCAGGCCCTCATGAATGATCCAGGCTAACGCGTGGTTTTCGGGGCCGCTGTCCCCGCTGCGGGGACAGTCCACTGTTCCGCAGCTACGTCAAGCCTGTGGCTCACTGCGCTTCGTGCGGCGAAGCCTGGGGCGAAATGCGGGCCGATGACTTTCCGCCCTATGCGACGCTATTCATCGTAGGGCTTCTGTTCGTGCCGTTTTTCATTATCGGCGAACGCATGGACCTTTCCGTGACAGTCGAGTTGGCCGTAGGTCTGACCGCGGCCTTCGTGGCGACAATGCTCCTGCTACCCCGCTGTAAGGGGGCGATCATGGGGTTGATGTGGTCGCTTGGGCTCAGCGGCAACGAGACATCCTCCTGATGACGCCCCGAGGCCAGGCCGCGCGGTTGTCAGAATAGCTATCACCATCGTTACGCCGCTCGGTTTGGGGCCGAAAAAAACTACAGCGCCCCTATTGAATCGACAGGCGAGGCGGCGGCAGTGTCTCACACCTGCGCGAGATCGCAATACTAAGGCTTGGCCGATGTCCAACAACTTAGCTATGATAGGCAAGCCTTGATTTTCGGGGCACCACAATTCGATCACCCTTTGGCGGGAGAGTTGCGTTGCTTACCGCAGCACAGATGAGGGCGGCGCGAGCGCTGGTCGGTATGGACCAAAGGCATTTGGCGCAAGCGTCTGGGGTTTCGCTTCCGACCATTCAGCGGATGGAAGCCAGTAACGGCGTGGTCCGCGGTGTGATCGAAAGCCTGATGAAAGTCCTGGCCGCGCTTGAGGCCGCCGGAATTGAATTCATCAACGAAGGCGGCACCAGTGCCGGCGGCGGGCGGGGTGTCCGGCTGCGCAGGCCTTGAGTAATCAGCGCTCAAGCCGATTAATCCGTGTCGACACAACTGCTCGTTCGCCCTGCCCAGGCGACAGACGCGCACGCTTGGCCCGCGCGCTGACATCGTTACGGTGCCGAGCTCGATGGCGCGGTATCGGCCGCCATCACGGACGGGCATCTGGCTGCGGGTTCTCATGCCGGCCGAGCCGATAGGGTGTTTTCTCGCTTGCGGTACGGGGGGGTGAGCTCGTTTCTGCTGGTTTCGCGAATTACATTCTCCACCCCCACACCTGGAGCCTTCAACCGGTGTGCTATCTCGAAGATCTATTCGTGGCGTCGGAGGTGCGCGGCAGGGGTGTGGGGCGAGCGTTGATCGATGGACTCGTATTGCTCGGAAGCAGCACGGCTGGCGACGCCTTCATTGACATACGCACGAAGACAATCACCCTGCCCGTAGACTATACGACCAGCTCGTGCCGCGAACGGATTACGTTCGTTACGATGTCGAGCTGTAACCCGGCAGCAAGCGCGCAAGGGGCGGCGCTAGAAGTCGGATAAGCGCGCTTTACCCTAGGTGATTTGCTGAAATCCCCAGCCCGACAAGTACCCGCGGCTGGCAAGGAACAGCCCATTGATATCGATCACCGCGCCTGCAATGAGCTTGCCGTCGTCGAGCCGCAACGTGAGTGTCCTTCCTATATGGGGATAGATGTCATAATCGGGATTACTAGCTATGGTTATAGAAAATCTGCCGGCGTGATCGTTCTTTTTGTCACCATTGTCCAGGGCAGCCGGCTCGAGCTCAACTTTATAGGTGACCTCCAGAATTCTGGTGTCACCGTCGTAAAGAATGCCTTTCCCGGAAATATGCCGGGGGGCGGCCGTCATTCGAACCACGTCACACGATCGCCGGCTGCACACCGATAAAGCCCGGTGTTGTGCGCCGCTCTTGCCTATGTCTGCGCATCAACCAGACGCGAAGATGCCGCAGCGCCGCCTGGGCAATTTCCTGAGGGTAGTGGGCGCCAGAGCCCTCCGTCTCGATCGTGTAGCGTGACGAGACCGCCAACGGATCACGCGGCGAGCGCGTCGTCGCGATCGTCATTCCAGACGGCAAATGGACGACCCGACGAACTGCGCCATCTTCCGTGATGGCGAAATCGTTGCTCGGGTAATCCCCGGCCATCGGCAACTCTGTGGAATGGGATTAGATCAGCCGCAGGCTGACCGCCTCGGGTCCTTTTTGACCGTCGGCCACGTCGACGGTGACGCGCTGGTCCTCTGCCAGGCCCATGATCCCGGAGCGCTCCAGCGCCGTGGCGTGGACAAAGATATCCTTGCCACCCTGATCCGGCTCGATGAAGCCAAACCCTTTCATCGAGTTGTACCATTTCACTGTGCCCGTCTCCTCGACCGTGGGTCGATCGGCTGAGGGCTGATATGTCGGTCGCTCGGGCCTCGGGCGCCTTGGCTGCTCCTGCGATGCGGTGCTGGGATCGACGCTGAGGACCTCCGTCACCTGCGGTCCCTTCGGTCCAGGGCTCGCGCGCACTTCTAGCGTCGCGCCGGGCGCGACGCTGTCGTGGCCACTGCGCTCGACCACACTCACATGGAGAAAAGCATCGCCCGAGCCATCTCCAAGCGTGACGAAGCCAAAGCCTTTGCTCGGATTGTACCACTTGACCGTGGCTCGGACGGGTGGGCCCGAGGGGCTCTCGAACTGTGGACCGCGCGGCGGCGCATATCCGAAATTGCGGGAAGGTGGCTGGTAGTCGTCGTCGGCGAAATCACGGCGGCGGCGCGGGTGAAAATCTCTGTCTCTGTTGCTCACGTCAGCGTCTCAGGCGAAGAAGCTTGAACATTCGGACAGCCGGGTCCGATCGTCAACGCATTCCGGCCCTCTCGGGAACTCTCGTGTTAACCCACGTCAGTGATCGCTTCTTGCATTGCCTACCCGGCCCTCGACCCGACTGAAGGAAAAAACACCCCGGCGGCCATTTCTTTAATTAATGGTACCGGGTGGGGTCTGCTTGACCACCTCTCCGAAGGTCGCAGGCGAATTGGGCACCGGGTCGAGGGCTGAAGACCTGCCTCTGCGGCGTGGCTCGTGGCGACGAGCGTCATTGTCACCCCTCCTTGATCGGCTCGCCGGTGGCGCCGTCGATCAGCGGCACCGCCTCAGCCCGAGCCTCCGCCAGCCGGGCCTTCGCTCTGCGGATCAAGTCTTCGGCATCAGCCCTTCTTTGCTCCGGGGTCATTGCCGCAAGGCGTGCCGTGAGCTTCACGAGCTCGTCGTCCTGCTGCAGATACCGACCGTCCACGATCCAGCCGAACATCCGCGCCAGCTTCTCAAGAGCGGCAACCTTGGGATGCAGCTTGACCTTAACCCGCTTGACCCTGAGCGCGTCCTTCCCCTTGCCCTCCGTGTAGTAATCGACAGTCATCTCCCGCACCGCCGCCATCTGATCCTTTGTCACATGGTCGAGGTCGAGCACCCGGTGCCCATCCTCATCAGGGGCCGTATAGTCCATCATGTTGGCAAACCCGATCAGCGCGAACTCCCGGCCCACGCTCTCTTTTGAAACCGCGAGCTTAGTCATCGCCCGTTGGCTTGCCGCTTGGTCGAACCGTTCACGATCGCGCCGGATCCGTTCGACCCGATCCTTGATGTGCGGCCGCGCCCACAAGCGCCATGCGACCCGTGCATTTCCACGATACCCCGCCTCCGCGTAAGCCGCGAGGATGGTCATTCCGCAAACTACCGCCTGTGCGAAGGCTTCCTGGCGGGTGTTTCTGAGAGGTTTCGACGGCATAGGGCTGGCTACAACCTGGCTCTACCCCTGGCCTCGTGCAGGTAGCAAATTCGGGCCAGCACTGCCAGTGAAACGCTCATTCCGGAGCTACAGGCGCACCGTAGCGGTGCACACGATAAGGCGCCGCGGCAAGGCCCGGGCAGTGGCTGCCGACAACCGGCTCTAAAGTTTGGTAGAGGTTGTGGTTGTCGACATTGGCGGCGGCGAGACGTTCTCGTGCCTCGGCCACTCGATCGCGCAGTCGCGCCAGATCGACGGTCAGCACTCGACGCTGAGAGTTCGATCGCCGTCCTTTCAATCGCCCGCTCGAGCGCCCTTCCCACTACCCAGCTCCGCTCAGCGGTGATCTCTCCGATTCTCTCATCGATCTCTCGTCGATCTCTCAAGCGCGTGGGATTGGCGGGATGGGGCCGATATCCAGCAGCGACGAAAGCTGCGGCAAGCGATTTACCTTCGGCGACAGCACGCGCAAAGGCCTCGTGCCGCTGATTGCGTAGGGCTGGCATCTCCAGTGACCCTTAGCGCTACAGCCTGAGTTTAACACGGCTTGGTGCCGGTCCCGAGTTGCAGGGGGTCGTGTCCCTGGTGATGGTGTAGGAGGCCGTTGACCGGCCCGCCGGAGTGACCGCCACGAGTCTGGCGCAGGTGGGCCGGTCAGCGGCCACCGCGGTGATCCTGAGTAGGGTTGGGTTGCAACACGCAACTCTGACCGAGGATCACCACGATGACCGACGACAAGATCGCCCTTCGTGAGCTTTTGGAGAAGGGTTCCGACGCGACATTCCTGCGCGAGATGATCGGCTTTGCCGCCCAACGTCTGATGGAGTTGGAGAGCGAAGTCCTATGCGGCGCTGGGCACGGCGAGCGCAGCGCGGAGCGACGCAACCAGCGCAACGGCTACCGTGACCGCGACTGGGAGACCCGTGCGGGTACGGTCGAGCTGCGCATCCCCAAGCTGCGGCGCGGCAGCTACTTCCCGACCTTCCTCGAACCTCGTCGCCTGGCCGAGAAGGCGCTGACCGCCGTGGTCCAGGAAGCCTACGTCCAGGGCATCTCGACCCGCTCGGTCGACGACCTGGTGCGGGCGATGGGAATGGAAGGTATCTCCAAGAGCCAGGTCTCGCGCCTGTGCGGCGAGATCGACGAGCGGGTGCAGACGTTCCTCAGCCGCCCGATCGAGGGCGAGTGGCCTTATGTCTGGCTCGACGCCACCTACGTCAAAGCCAGACGCGACCACCACATCGTCTCGGTCGCGGTCATCGTCGCCGTCGGCGTCAACACCGACGGAAGGCGCGAGGTGCTCGGCATGACCGTCGGCCACAGCGAGGCCGAGCCCTTTTGGGTCGAGTTCCTGCGCAGCCTGGCACGTCGCGGCCTGCGCGGGACGAAGCTAGTGATCTCGGACGCGCACGAGGGGCTGAAGACCGCCATCGTCAAGGTTCTGGGGGCCACCTGGCAGCGCTGCCGCGTCCACTTCATGCGCAACGCGCTCGCCTATGCCGGCAAGACCCAACGGCGCATCGTCTCCGCCTGGGTCGGCACTGCCTTCGCCCAAGACGACGCGCCGGCGGCTCGAAAGCAATGGCGCGAGGTCGCAGACCAGGCCAGGCCGCGTGTCCCCAAGCTCGCTGCGCTGATGGATGACGCCGAAGCCGATGTGCTGGCCTACATGGGCTTCCCCGCCCAGCATCGCGCCAAGCTGCACAGCACCAATCCGCTCGAGCGGCTCAACGGCGAGATCAAGCGACGCAGCGAGGTTGTCGGCATCTTCCCCAACGAGGCTGCCGTGATCCGATTGATCGGTGCTTTGCTGCTGGAACAGAACGACGAATGGGCCGTCCAGCGCGCCCGCTACATGACCCTGGAAACCATCGCTCCGCTGAGCGATGCTCCCGTCGTCAGTCTGCCGACAGTGGCGGCCTGATCAAGCAGCCAACGCTGCTCAGGATAGCCGCTCTTACACCACGCCCTGGGGCACGATCTTGCAGGGTCTGGCTACCACCTGCCTCGGAGCCCGTGTCTCGTTCCACGTGGAACGAGCGGCCTAGCCAAGATCACCGTTCAAGCCTCGCCAACGCCTCGGTCAACTGCCGCCGTTCATGGCGTTCTCGCTCCCGTATCTGGCGAAGCGCCACCAGATCCATCCTGCTCTTTACTTCGGCAACAATTCGATCCCGCAATACGTCCAGCGGCAGCGCGTCAAGTTCCACCGACACATCACCCCAACGGGCGACAAAGGCGGCACGGCGGGTGTCGGTTGCCTTGGTAAAATCCGCGGGCAGCTTGTATCGTTCCACGTCCTCAAAAGTCAGTGCGCATTTGACGATTTCGGGATGCGAGCCTAAGGACGCCAGCCGCTCGCGGAGCGAGCGCACCATGTCTTCACCGCTGGGATCAAAATCACCAAAGTAGAGGATCACGTCATCGTCGCCGAGGCGAAGCGCGGCGTTGTGGATCGAGTCCCAGCCATCGAAACCGCGTCCGACGTTCAGCGTCACGCCGTAGCCGCGGAGCGCGTCCTCGAAGATCCCGGAAAGCGCATCTTTCTCGAGCCAGCACTCTATGCGGCTCGCCTGTTGTTCCCAAATGTCGCGCCTGTACGCCGCCGCCGCGGTTTCGGCGAAATCGTCGAGCCCACTCCACATCGAAACATGTCGTGGACGGCGAAGCCTGTCCTCGATCCACTCCCAGGCGATCAAACCCTCACGTCGCGCCGCGACGAGCGCCTTTGAAACCGCCTGATAGGCTCCGCGCGTGTTTCCGATGACTTGTCGCGAAACAAGTCGATAGAACACTTGCCGTACCGTCATAGGATGGTGCTCGGCCAGGATTTCAGCCGCGCCCTCAATCAATGCCGTGGTCTTGCGGTGCCGGCTCACGACGCCAGTTCCCACGCGAGCACGAGGTCGTCTCGACAAGGCTTGCGCCGCCAAGTCCGACGTACCCCAGTCTGCGTTTCGATGGTCGCCGCATCGGCCGCAAGCATGACAAGTCGATCGCCGTCGAGCAGCCACAGCAGCCCGGCGCAATCGATGCGAGCGAAGGGCGCATCTCGGTCACAGCCGAATAGATCGAATGGCCCCCAGCTTAATGCCGCAGCAACGGCGCAGAACGGGCTGTCGAGAAACGCACCGACATCATCGATAAACCGCACCCATCGCTTCGGCGGTACGTCAGCAGGCGGGTTATCGGGATCGAGCCGGGCGAAACCTTCTGCCCAGGCGCGCGGAACACCACCATCGTACTGAGCTATCGCGGCTCGCTCTTCCTGGGAGTCGGCCCAAACGGCCGGGATTTCGATTTCCGGGGACAGTGCTGCTAAAGCTGCCGCATCGTCCCCACCGGCTTTAACTTTAGCAACTTTAGCAACTTTAGCAGGGGTAGGGGTGGAAACCTCATTTTCAGGCGAAGCACCCTTATCTGCAAAAACATCAATGATATCAATAGGATTAGTCTGTGGGGATACAAGTGCCGCATCGGGGGTGGAAATTGGGGTAATCGGATGCCCCCCTGCTAAAGCTGCTAAAGTTGCTAAAGTTTCGTCTTCAGGCGCGACCGGTTTGGCGGCCTTGTCAGCAATCGCTGTCCGGCTCTCATTGGCAAGAAAGACGTAGGGATCGAAGATGCGGAGTGCTGGCATCGGATCATCCCCGCACGATGCGCCAAGCCTCGCGGCGCCGGACTCCGGAAACCACGGCACCTTGAAGCAGCTTGATGAGCCAGCCGTGTTCTTCGAGCTTGGTGATAACCTTCTTCGCTGTATTAGCGTCTCGAATGGCGTTCGGCCCACGTTGATAAAGATCGGGTAACGCGATCAGTGGCTCGCTCCACTGGTGCAGCAGCCATTGACGTGTCTTTTCGGCGAGACGCAGATCACCGCCGATTTGGCTGGCCCCGAACAACCGTAGCGCTTCGGCGGCGTAGTGCTGGGCGAGCATGATGCCAGCCGCCATTTGGGCTACGGCAACCTCAGCAGCGTCGATGTCCCGGACGAGGGTCAGTACGCCCGCAAGCCGTCCCGCGTGCTCGGGCAACTTGTTGGCAAGACCTCTGATTGACGCATACTCAGCGCCGTCGCGGATCGCGACCTCAACCCTGTCGGCGAACTCGATCCATATCCGGCGGGCCGCGGGCGATAGTCCTAGAGGCCGGGGTTTAAGTTCATTGGTTTTGCCGAAAGCGAGCGGCAGCGGCCTCTCAAGGATTGCCAGCAGGCGAGCGCCGTAGCGTTTGAGGTTACGATCGGTTTCGGGCTGCTCGTCATGGCTGAAGCGCGTCCCGGCGGCGCTGTCGGGCGCCGTCACCAGCATCCGAGACATCAACCCTTGATCGGCGAGCATATGATCCCGGAACCAGATATCGGCTACGGCGGGTTGCACCATTAGGTGCGCCGCCAGCCGACAACCCGGCAGCACACTTGAGCCGTCGCCCACGCGAACCCGGCGGATGGGGTCCCCATCCCACAGGGTCGACAACCCGGCAGCGGTCTTTAGCTTGTTCTCATCGCTCATCCCGTGGCCGCCAATGAATTGACCGCCCTCGGCGGCGAATATCCCGAGGCTCGGCCAACCACTCGCAAAAAGGCGACAAAGGCCCTCGAAAGTCGGCTCAGGACAGGTCAGCATCGGCTCTAGTGGCGGGATCGGCGCTGGCCCAAGCGCATCGAGGGCGGCCTTGATCGCGGCACGATCACCTTTTCCGCGCTTTTTTGCCGCTTCGCGTGCCGTATCCCAAGCAGCTTTGTCGTTAACGTACCCCGGCAGGTCGAGGTCGTGCCTCTCGCGCAGCGCCGTTTCGTATTTCCGGATAGGCCAAGTCGCTTCGTTGTCACTCGCGTTCTTGCGCTCGCCGGTGGCGGCGACGCTGATGAAAAAACACGACACCGGCCTGGTGCTTCCGTTGCCGATCGGCAGCACGATGTCGGCATGGCCTTGCACCGCGAGATTGGCGGCGCCGAGCACTGAATTTGCGCAGATGGCGATCGGCGACTGGACACGATCATTGATGCCGCGCACCGCCGCGCCGAGAACATCGTCGAGTGAGTCGACCGGAAACGGATCGGCTGGCGGCAATTCGCGCAATAGCAGGCGCGGCGGCTCGGGCTCCATGTCCTCCGCCGTGTCGATTATCCGACGCACCTCTGCGGCACCATCAGGCGGCGACATCGCGTGCCTCAGCGATCCGCGCATAGGTGTGGCCAAGTAGCACGTCGTTGAAATCGGTTCCCGGCTCGGGCGGCATCGCGATCTGTACGTGCCGGCCTTCGGCGAGCCAGCGTCGGGCCGCATCGTGGGCTGCCGCCGCGCCGGCTCCACTCGCGTCATTGTCCGCGAGGATCACCACCGTGCGCACGATGGGCGGCAGAACCAGCGCGACCAACCCCGATGTGCTGAGCGCGGCCCATGCAGCATTTGCCGTGGCAGTCATAGCGGCGAGGCAGGTTTCGATGCCCTCACCGACGATCAGGGTCTTGGACGCTATTGCGAGCCGTACGGCACCGCCACCGATCGGACCGAACGAGGCGCGGTCGCGGCGCCGCCAATGATCACTATCATCGCGCGTAATCCAGGTACGGTGGATACCAACGAATTGCTCGCGAATGTCATCAACACGAGCAATTATCGCTGGTCCGTAGGTGCCGTCCAAGCGCCGCAGCGAGGGTGCCCAGCGCAATGCCGCCGGTGGAGTAACGGTGAGTCCGCGCGCAGCGAGGTACGCCTCCACCGGCGTTCCACGCGGGTCTCGCGCGCCTTCCCAGGTCTGGCGGGCGAGTTCAATCCGACGGGTTCGATCATCGCAGGAATCTGTTCCACGTGGAATTGGGCGGGACGGTGAGGCAAGGAAATCACGGCTGATCAACCCGCGGCGACGCAACTCGGCCAGCACATCGCGGGCATCACACCCGCCGCCCCAGCATTTCACGAGCAGACGCCCATTGCGGCCGTCGCTCACGACAAGGCTATGTCCGCCGTGGACAGGGCAATTAGATCGCCATCCTTGCCCCTCACGGCGAGCGCTACCCAGAGCGTTCGCAATCCACTCGGCGCGGGTCACGACCGTGCTGCCCTTGGTTCGCGATGGCGGCCGGCCCTGGGCACCGGTGGCGTATGGGACGCCTTCGTAGCACACACGGGCTGAAGAGTTGATGCCCACCAATCCAAAAATGGGTCGCGCACCACTAAAACGCGCGGGCCACTTCGGACAAAGCAGTTGTCAGGGATTTCGCCGCGGCATCGCTTGTTTTGAATAGTCCGCCAACAAATAGCTTCGCCGGTCAGCTCGTCGCTTGCGGATCCAAGGAAAATCGCCGGCAGCGCCCTTCGAAGCTGCTCAATGACCTCATACACTTTTCACGCTCCGTGAGGCTGGCGCGTCATTGCGCATCACAGAGCCAGGGTAGGCGAAGCGAGGATGATTGTGATTGCTTTACTGGCTACAAAATTAGTGCCAGTTACGCTGTAGCTTTATGGCCTTGTACAGATCGCCTGCAAGACCTTCCCAACCGATGTAGTCGCAGACCGTCTCTGCAAAGGCGGGATACCCTGAGCTCTTGCCCACTCCTAGTACCCGCCCAAGCGCGCGCCAGCGGCGAGCGAGGTTCGCCAAGAGATACCGACGGAGGGTTAGCGGGTATCGACCGCCAAATCTCTTCTTCCCTTCATTTGGCGTGACAATTTGCATGTGCGCCTTCACCAGTGCGGCATCAATGGTGTCTATGACAGTTATTATCAGCTCGCGAGCGCGCTCCCGCGCGAAATGCTCCCGCTCATTCAGCGACAAAGTGTCGACCGGCACTGGGCGGGCAGGGACACGGGATGGCGTCCGGCCCGAGTCATCGTCTGGCCACCACTGTAGCGTCGGAGTGAGCCCGTCGTTCGGAAACTGCTCTGTGATCCACAAGGGGGATAGCATTGTCCCAATGCTACCAGCGGTCCGTCTCAGCCCCGTTCTTGCCGCCGGCCCTGAAGCCAGGTTTATTTCGACTCGCGCTTTCGCGAGTGCCCCTCGAGCTTTTTTTAGGTGATCGGTGTCGGTTGATCGTTTCGGCTCGGATCGCTTACGCGAAACCAGCTCTGCAAAGACCTGGGTCAAATCGTCAAAGAAATCCCGCAACTCGAGGCGGTTTGCTTGCGGGATTTTGAACGCCTCCATGATGTTCTCGAAGTCATCATCGGTGATGCGGTGCGGGACCGGCAGATCCGACGCCTTCGTAACAGACCTGCGTTCCTTGGAGAAAGTTGCCTTACCCGCCTTTTTTGCGCGTCGTAACTGGGAGTTGAGGGTGCGGTTCCGGGTGCTGGTCACGGCAGCCACCACTCTCGGCCTTTAAGTGCCATCGCGCTTGCGGAGATCGGCCACGTTCGGATGAGCATCGGCGAGCCCGGTGCTGAGTCTCGCTAGTTGCTCAGCGAGTGCGCGCGCCTGCTCCTTGTCGGCGTGAACATAATTCATGTAGGCGGCATGCGACTTGTGACCGGTGATAGCCATACCTACTCGGGGATTGCTGACGCTATTGGCGGTCATGGTCGCCACCCAATGCCGCAGGGTGTGAAGAGTGCAATTCTGCAAACCTGCCGCCGTCGTAATGCGACGGAAGGCTTTTTCGACTGTGTGATAGGGAAGGGGCCTTCTTGGATGGTTTAGAGCCCTGAACACAAAGGGTACTCCGGGCATCTTTTCGGCGCTATCAAGCACGGCGAGCGCTTGGGCTGACAATGGACGCCGCGAAAAGCCAGTCTTGGTGTCGAGCAGGTGCAGCTCCATTTCCTCCCGTCGAATATCTTCCCACCGCAGATTGAGCAGTTCTCCAATCCGGGCGCCGGTCAGAAGCGCCGCTTTGACCACAGCCAGCACCTGCGATTTTTCTTTGGCTTTGGCAACTGCACTGTCGAGGGCTTTGAGCAGAGTGCCAATCTCACCGCCGGTCAGCAGCCTTTCCCGCCTCCCGACCTTCGGTTCGTCAATGTTATCGAGAGGATTACCGAGATCGCGCTGGCGTAGCTTCCACGCGAGTGCCTTCGCGAATAGATGGTGAAGCAGGCGGTAGACGTTACCGGCCTCAGCCTTACCACGGCTAACCCGCCCGACGTTGTCGAGGTGCAGAGGAGCTCGTACAACCGCGCCTGCGTCTTCTTCCGATACGTCGTTGATCTTGAGTGAGCCAATTGCCGGTGCGATACGTCGGTTCCACAGTCGTGTCTTCTCCGAGGCCGTCCGTGGCTTGTTCGAGACGGCGACGACATCTCTTCGGTAGCGCTCCCATAGATCCGTCACCGTCTTTTCGCGTAGCATCCTTGCAGCAGCTTCCTCAGCTTGCTGCCGCTCAGAGTTGCGCTGGGTCTCCGCTTGTTCGCGGAGTGTCATCGGCCCTTTGCCAGTACGTTTCGCCAGGCGCAGCTCGCCTAGTTTTTCCTGAGCTCGCTCCACCGTCCAACCTTCCGAGGCCCAGCCCAGGGCTTCCTCAAGCTGGCGACCGTTCACGGAGAAGCGAAGTGTGAAGTAGCGATCAAGCCGCGCGCCATGCCTCCTTTTCGGATGTTTACGCGCACGAATGCCCGGGGCGACAGTCGACCATTCAGATGCCATTATTTCCGGACCTGTGTTTATCCCTATCGTGTCCCTAATTTGGCGATGAAGGGTAGGGACAGCCCGTGATGCCCTGTGAGGCACAGGGTACCAGAAATCTTCTTAATATCAATGCTAACTGGAAGGCTCAGTGATGCTCCGTGAAAGTTTGGCAAACTAACTTAAAATCTGCTCCTCGAATGAGGGTGAGGGTTCGAAGTCCCTCCGTCCGCACCAAGATCTCGACGCATAACTTTTCCTGAAAGACTTGATCTCGGCGGTGCCTTACCGGGTGCACATCGTACTCACCGATAACGGTCTCCAGTTCACCGACCTGCCGCGCATCCGCAAGGGCCAGATCGCCCGCCATCGTCCCCACCCCTTCGAGGAGATCTGTCGAGAAACGGTATCGAGCATCGCCTGACTAAACCAAACCACCCGGTGGACCAATGGGCAAGTCGAGCGGATGAACCGCACCCTCAAGGAAGCGACCGTCAAGCGCTACTACTATGAAACCCACGAACAGCTTCGCAGCCACCTGGCCGACTTCGTCACGGCCTACAACTTTGGCCGCAGGCTCAAGACACTGAAAGGCCTCTCTCCCTACGAATACATCTGCGGCATCTGGGCAAAACAACCAGGCCAATTTACCCTCAATCCGAAATCACCATCAAATGCCGGGACTAAACACCTAGGTGCTGGCGTCAGCCGCGCCGAGCTGTCCTTGCCCGATTCCAAAACAGAGTCAGCGACGTAGCGAATCGTTAAAACGACAGCATTGCGCGAACGCCGCAGGCGCACAAAACTTGGTCTCCCGCGCTGGCGATCCCCCTTCGCGCAACAAGCATTGGGTTCTCTCCCCCATACAATTCGCAGGTGCAAATGGTGTCGGACTTGATCGCGCCGCTACTGGTTTGTGTAGTGCTCGGCTGTGTTCTTTCCGTGGTGCTAGCGGCCTCTCTGTCGCGGCCGGGCCGGAACGTCACGCCATCGGGTGTCGCCGCGCGGCTGGTGTTGGCGGCTGGACCGATCTATCTGACCGCGAGCTATGTTACCGACCAGGGCGCCGGGCCAATGGCAGCGGCTGCCGCCGGTCTCATGCTCGGCCTGTACTGCCTGCGCGGGTGGTGGGCCCCAGAACGTCTTTCCATCGGTCACGCGGCCCGGTCTACCGTTCAAGCAGCCCTGAATGTCTTGCGCATTACGAGGCCAGGGCCCGCGATCAGCGCGGCTGCCGCCCTGCGTCACCGGATGCTTAGCGTCGTTGACGCCGACCGGCGACTTGAAGAGCATGGAGCCGGCGCCGACCGGCGAATTGAGCGGCCCGCGAGGGATAGGCCGTTAGCGAAAGCCGCATAACGCTGCCTTCGCTCAAGCCCGCAAATCCCCGTCACCACGCTCGCTAACGCGGCGTCGGCCAGTAGCTCGGTTGACCATAGGTCGGCGGCATTTTCTCCGCGCAGGTTTGCAAGTCGCCACGTATTCCCTGCGGACAGGGTGCGGCTCCGCTCGTATAGGGATCGTAACTCCACGATTGTGGCGCGGGCGCTGCCGGACTGACGGGATAGGGCTGGGGGTAAGGATAGGCTGGGTACTGCGCCGCGGCGGCGACCGTCCCGGCCCCCAGAAGCGCCGCACCCAAAACCATCGATCTCATGAGGGACATCACCGCTCCTACCCAAAGGGAAAATGCAGAATTGCGCGAGTCGACATGCCGCGTTGCTCGTTATCTCCAGGAGAATCTAGGTGGCGCCGAACGGGATTTCCAGGCGCGACCAAAGCCGGCCGGCGCTCGATGGCGAAACCGGCGCGGTCGTCAATGCCCGGTCGCGGTAGCCGGTTGCTGTATAAGCATCGCGCGATGCTCACGGTCCTCCATCTGATCACCGGGTTGGAAACCGGCGGCGCCGAGGGAATGCTGGCGCGGCTTGCGAGCGGCGGCGACCGTGACCGTTTCCGCCACGTCGTCGTCAGCATGACCGGATCCGGCACCATGGGCGCCTCGATCGCGGGGGCCGGCGTCCCCTTGCGCGGCCTCGGCATCAGGCGGAACGTGCCCGATCCCGTCGGCCTGTTGCGGCTGCGGCGCGTCCTGCGCGAATTCCGTCCCGACATCCTGCAAACTTGGCTGTATCACGCCGATCTGCTGGGGTCGGTCGCGCGGCGACTGGGCTGGGTGCCGCGGCTTGTCTGGAATGTGCGCAGCACCGAGACCATCGGCAGCGCCGTGGTGCGCCGGCTGCTGGCCCGCTGGTCGGCGCTCCCTGACGCTGTCATCGTCAATTCATTGGAGGGCCAACGCTTCCACGAGGCGCTCGGTTATCGGCCACGGCGATGGGTGCATATTCCGAACGGGTTCGACGCCGTATCGCTGAAAATGGATGTCGAGACCGGCAAGCGCCAGCGCGCGGCGCTCGGCATCCACGACGACGCGTTCGTCATCCTGCTGCCGGCGCGCTACCACCCGATGAAGGACCATGCGACATTTCTCGCCGCCGCCGCGCTGTTAGCCCGGGCCAGACCGGAAGCGTGCTTTGTCATGGCCGGGCACGGGATGGACCGCAGCAATCGCGGGCTCATGGAGCTTATTTCCGCGCAAGGAATTGGCGACCGCGTCCTGCTACTCGGCGAGCGGCACGATCTCGCCGCGATCTACCCCGCCGCCGATGTCGTGACCTTGTCGTCGGCGTTTGGCGAAGGGTTTCCGAACGTCCTCGCCGAGGCGATGTGCTGCGGCGTCCCATGCGTCGCCACCGATATCGGCGCCTCGGCGGAGATCATCGGCGATACCGGGGCGATCGTCCCGCCGCGCGACCCGGTCGCGCTGGCCGCTGGCTGGGAGAAGCTCGCGGCATTGCCCGATGACGAGCGCCGAGAGCGGGGAGCCGCGGCGCGCGCGCGGATCGTCGAGCGCTACGATCTCGCCGCGATCATCGCCCGCTACGAGGCGCTCTACGAGGCCATCGCCGCTGGCCATTGCCGGCTATCGGGTTCGACGCGTTGACCCATCGCGCCGGGGTGCTGGCGGTGGGAGCCCTCGCCGTCGCGGCGTTATGCCGCGCTCATTTTCTGGTTCGCCTGGACGGATGTCTATGGCGCGCATTTCTTCGATCACGGCCCTCTGATCCTTCTCTACAATCTGCTGCGGATCGTCTTCGCCGGCGCCCTTGCCTGGCTGATTTACGCTCCCGGCGCCGGGTTTCTCGTGCTGGTCGTGGGGGCGAAACAGCTCCGTTCGCTGACGCCAGGTGAGCGCTACGCGCTGGGTTTTTTCACCGGCACCGGGCTCTGGCATCTTGTCCTGTTCGGCATCGGCTTCGCCGGCGGCTATACGAGGCCGGTGGCGGTTGCGCTAACCGTCGCGGTGTTGGCGCTGTCGGCGCCGCATCTGACGGCATGCTTGTGCCAAATCCGCGGACGTCTTCCGGCGATTTGGCGACGAGCTGATCGACCGTTTCTGTTGGGTTTCGCGATCGTCGCCGCGCTTTTCGTGGCGATCAAGATTTTATACCCAAGCGGCGGCAATGATTATTATAGTCACTATTTTTATTACTATATGGATGTAATTCGTAATGGATCATTGATGCCTAATGAAGTGTGGTATCATTTTTATTATTCAAAAGGATGGGGGTTGTATTATCTCGCGATACTGCTGACCGATCCATTAGCGCCGCAGCTGGTCACCGCAACGTTTGTCTTTACCGCGGCGCTTACCGTAGCGCTGATCCTGAAGCGCGTAACCAGCGGGACGAGGCTGCCCTGGATCGGCGCGACACTGTTTCTCGGTTTGTTGATCTACACCCCCAGCCCGCCCGATCTGGTCGGCGCGGCCGGCTGGGCCGAGCTCGCCAAGGGGCATGAGCTCTGCGCGCCGCTGTTCCTCGGCTTGTTTTGGATGATGACCCGGCTCATCGAGGATGTGGCGGAGCCGCGGCCATGGGTGGTGTCGGCGCTCGCCACGACGTTGGCGCTGGTGCTGGCCGTCAGCGAAATGGCCGTCATCGCGGGGGCGTTTCTTGTCGCGCTGGGGACTTGGGGAGCGGCCACCCGCCGTTGGCGGATGGCAGGCGTGGCGCTCGCCTGCGCCACCCTCGCCGGATCCGTTCTCATCGCTGTGTTCGAGATCAACTATGCCCTGACCGGCATCCCATCCGATCAGCTGCTGCTTTACTTCTGGCCAATCGTCGACCTGAGCAAGGTGGCGCGCTGGGGCGTCCTGAGTGAGGTACTCTGGCAGCATTTCGGGCTGACCGGATATGCGCGTGAGAAGGTCCCCATCGGCTGGGGCGCCGTCCGCCAGCTCTCCCGCTATCTGCGTCTCGACCTGTTGTGGCCGCTCGCGGCATACGGCGGCGTGGGCGCGGTCTTCGCCGTCGCCGCGGGGGAATGGCGCTCTCGCTTAAGCGCATCACCGCGACGCGCGCTCATCGTCGGCGCGGTTGCCTTTGCGGCGAGTTTCGCGCCGATCGCTGCGGTTCTCGGCGCGGGTCCGTCGCAAGTGCCATCGGTATACCGTTTCAGTTCGTTCGCTTTCGCTCCGAGCCTTTGCGTGGTGTTGCTGCTTTGCGCGGCTTTCCCTTGTCCGACGCGCAGAATTGCCCTTGCCGCCACGGCGGTCATCTTTGCGATCGTGCTCAGTGGCGAGGCCGGAAAGCACGGACGAGAAATGCGCACGGGCATGCCCATGCTGGCGGGCGCCGCGTTTTCCTTCGCGACGGGTCGCGTGAGCATCGAGCAAGCGTATCGCAATCCGGGATGGCCAGGCCGCTATCGTTGGGGCGGCATTTATCCGGCGATGGAGGAGGCCTGGAAAATCGTCGGCCGGGGTACGCCGATCTATTCGTTCAACCTGCAGAGTTACTGCATGTTGCCCGATTGCCGGGTGCTTAGTTGGGACAACACCCGAACCGTTCCCGATTTCGATACCGTGCTGTTCGGCACGCCGGACGAGGCGGTGGCCGCGATCAAGCGGGCGGGGATCGATTATTTCTTCTATTCGACCGAGCTGGCCGACCTCCCTAACGGGATCGCGACGCCGATCGTCCTGTCGCCGATCTTCGCGCCCGACGCCATCGCGCAATATTTTGGGGTCAAGTGGAGCGACGGCACGAGTTACCTCCTGACCTGGCGTCCCCAAAGCGAGAGGCCGATCGACGAATCGTTCCTCGCGGCCTATCGCCGCCAGGTGCGGAAGGCGCCGATCGCCGTGTCGTTTCCGCTCGCCGAGTGGCGAGCCGTCTTCGAGCACTTCCGGACGTTTGGCTTGCATCCTTACCGCCTGCCGTGGTGCGTCGTCTGCCCCGGCGTTGCCATGGATTGAGCGTCGATTGTGGATGCCGCCAGCGATGTATAGGTTTCGCGCCATGCGGATCGGCATCGACTTCGACAACACGCTCATCGACTACGACCGCGTGTTTCTCGAGGCGGCGCGGGCGCGGGGTTTGGTGCCGCGCGACTTCGCAGGCTCGAAGAAGGCGGTACGCGACGCGATTCGCCTGCTGCCGGATGGCGAGCCGGTCTGGCAGCGCCTCCAGGGTTATGTCTACGGCGCGGGGATCGGCGGTGCCGTGCCGTTTCCTGGAGCGCGAGAGTTCCTGTTGCGCTGCGCCCGTGAGGGGATCGTGACCTTTATCGTCAGCCACAAGACCCGCTTCGGCCATTACGACCCGACGCGGATCGATCTGCGCGAGGCGGCATGCGATTGGCTCGGCGCGCAGGGGTTTCTCGACGCCGTACCGGTCGACCGCCTCTATTTCGAGGATGACCGCGAACGCAAGCTCGCGCGTATCGCGGCGCTCGGCTGCACCGATTTCATCGATGACCTCGAGGAGGTCTTTACCGATCCGCGCTTTCCGGCTGGGGTTCGGCGCATCCTTCTCGCTGAGAGCGGCGCCTTATCCTGCGACGCGTTGTGCGGCAACTGGCAGGACGTCGCTGCCGCGATCTTCGGCGATGCCGGCTGACTCGGTCCTCGACGCGGCGGCGCGGGTTGCAGGCGCGCTCGCGGGTCGTTCGATCAGCTCGGTCGAGCGGGTGCGCGGCGCCGGACGAAACAGCGGCGTTTACCGGGTTCGTGCCGATGAGGCCGTCTACGCGCTGAAACAATATCCGCCGCGCCGCGCGAATGACCGCGACCGGGCAACGGTCGAATTCGCCACGCTCCGCTTCCTCACCGGACATGGCGTGACCACAGTGCCGCGGCCGATCGCGGTCGATACCGCCTGCGGCTATCTGCTGCTCGAATGGATCGAGGGCGAGCCGGTCGAGAGTCCCGGCGCGGCCGACATCGCCACCGCGGGCGATTTTCTGGGGACGATCCACGCGCTGCGCGGCGCGGACGACGCCGCGGTGCTGCCGATGGCAGCGGAGGCATGTATTTCCGCTGCCGAGACCGTCGCGCAAATCGAGCGGCGGCTGACGCGGCTGGCATCCGTGCCCGACGAGCCGGCGCTGGCCGCATTCCTGGTGGACAAGCTGGCGCCGCTCTTCGGCGAGGTTGCCGCTTGGGCCAACGCCGGCTACGTCGCCGCGGGGCTTTCATTTGCCGGGGAGGTGGAGGCCTCGGCGCAAACGCTGTGTCCAGCGGATTTCGGCTTCCACAATGCGATGCGGCGGGCGAGCGGGGAGCTTGTCTTTCTCGACTTCGATTATTTCGGCTGGGACGATCCGGTGAAGCTCACCGCCGATTTTCTGCTGCATCCGGGGATGCGTCTCGACGAGGCGCTGAAGCGGCAATTCGCCGCCGACAGCCGTTGCCATCTACGGATCGGATCAAGGCTTCCGCCGGCGTCTCGCGCTGCTCTATCCGCTGTTCTCGTTGCGCTGGTGCGCGATCCTGTTGAACGAGTTTCTGCCCGAGCGCTGGGCCAACCGGGTCGCCGCCGGCGAGGCGGCCGACTGGCCGTCCGCCAAGCAGCGTCAACTTGATCGGGCACGGGAATGGGCGCACTCTTTGGCGGCTAACTTCCAGCGGTTTCCTTATGGCGAATGATGTCGCGCCGGGCGCGCTGCACGATGCCAGTCGGCAACTCGACGAGCGCTCGATCGAGCTGCGGCGGCTGGTGGTGCGGGCGCTCGAAGGCGGCTCGCGCGGGCATATCGGCTCGTCGATGTCGCTCATCGAGATCATGCGCGTGCTTTACGACGACATCCTGCGCTATCGCGCCGACGACCCCGAGTGGGAGGGGCGCGACCGCTGCATCCTCAGCAAGGGCCACGGCTGCATCGCCCAGTACGTGATGCTGGCCGAGAAGGGGTTCTTCCCGCGCGAGGTGCTCGACACGTTCTGCCGCCGCGATTCGATCCTCGGCGGCCATCCCGAGGCCGGCAAGGTGCCGGGAATCGAGGCGTCGACCGGCGCGCTCGGACACGGGCTGCCGATCGGCGTCGGGCGGGCCATGGGGCTGCGGATCAAGCGGAGCGACGCCCGGGTCTTCGTCGTGACCGGCGACGGCGAGATCAACGAGGGGTCGGTGTGGGAGGCGGCGCTCTCGGCGTCGAAGCACGGCCTTTCGAACCTCACTTGGATGATCGACTACAACAAGGTGCAGTCGGCCGGCCCGACGCAGGAAATCCTGCCGCTCGAGCCGCTGGCCGACAAGCTGCGCGCCTTCGGCTTCGCCGTCGCCGAGGTCGACGGGCACGACATCGCGGCGCTGCGCCGGGTGCTGTGCTCGGTGCCGCTCGACCGCGAGAGGCCGTCCGCGATCATCTGCCACACGGTCAAGGGCAAGGGGCATCGCCTTCGCCGAGAACGACGCCGCCTGGCATCACAAATCGAGCATCAACAAGGAACTCGTTGCGCAGATGTACGACGCGCTGGGGGCCGCCTGATGCGCCCAACCTGCGTCGACAAGGTGTTCGAGCTCGCCAAGCGCGACGAGCGCGTGACCTATATCGGCTCCGATCTCGATCCGCCGATCGTCAAGCGGATGAAGAACGAGATGCCGGGCCGCGCCTGGATGGAGGGGGTGAGCGAACAGCATGTCGTCGGCATGGCGGCGGGGCTCGCGATGGAGGGGTTCATCCCCTTCGTCCACACTATCGCGACCTTCATCACGCGGCGCTGCTACGAGCAGGTCGCGGTCGACTGCTGCCTGCACAACCTGCCGGTGCGGCTGATCGGCAATGGCGGCGGCCTCGTCTACGCGCCGCTCGGTCCGACGCATCTGGCGATCGAGGACATCGCGATCATGCGGGCGCTGCCCAACATGACAGTGGTCGCGGTCTGCGATGCCGACGAAATGAAACGGTTCATGGACCAGACGCTCGACTGGCCCGGGCCGATCTATATTCGGCTGGCGAAAGGCTACGACCCGATCGTCAGCCGCGCCGAACTCGGCTTCCAGATCGGCAAGGCGATCGCTATGCGCGAGGCGGTGGGCGGCAAGAGCCGCGTGCTGCTGGTGACGACCGGGGTGGCGACCACGCGCGCGCTCGAAGCCGCCGAGGCACTGGCGGGTGAGGGGATTGAGTGCACGCTGCTCCACATGCACACGGTGAAGCCGCTCGACACCGCGGCGCTGGTCGAGCACGCGCGGGGCTGCGACCTCGTCGTCACGGTCGAGGAGCACACGTTGGTCGGCGGGCTCGGCAGCGCCGTTCTCGACGCGCTGGTCGAGCACCTGCCGGGCGCGATGCCGCCGGTGAAGCGGCTCGGCATCCCCGACGATTTCGCGCACAAATACGGCAGCCAGGATCAGCTGATGGAGCTCTACGGGCTGCAACCGCCGGGGATCGTCGACGGCGTGCGCGACGGGCTGCGCCGCCGCGCGGCGTAGTTCGTTCGACCGTGTCAGGAAAGATTCTGATCGTCGGCGGCGATTCCGAGATCGCCTCGGCAACCGCCGCGCATCTGCAGCGGGCCGGTTTCGATATCGCCGCGACGACGCGACGCCGCGAGCGGGTCGCGGCCGACCGGCCGTTTCTCGACCTCGGCGGTCCGGTCGCGGATTGGCCGATACCGGACGGGGTTACCGGCGCGGCGGTTTGCGCCGCGATCGCCCGGCTCGCCGATTGCACCCGCGATCCCATAGGCTCGGCGCGAGTCAATGTGACCGGCACGGTGGCGCTCGCCGACCGGCTGTTGATGCGCGGCATCCCGGTACTGTTTCTGTCGAGCGACAAGGTGTTCGACGGCACCCGCCCGCTCGTGCCGGCCGACGCACCGACTTGCCCGGTCAGCGAATATGGGCGGCAGAAGGCGGCGGCCGAGGCGGCGCTGCGCGAGCGTATGGGGGCCGGCGCGCCCGCGGCGATCCTGCGGCTGGCGAAGGTCGTCTCGCCGGGCATGGAGCTGCTGCGGCAGTGGATCGCGAGCCTACGTCCGGCCAGCCGATCCGCGCCTTCCATGACATGGTAATGGCGCCGACTCCGGTGGAGTTGGTCGCGCAGGCGATCGAGCGGCTGCTCGCCGAGCCCGCCACCGGCGATCTTTCAGCTCAGCGGCCCGCGCGACATCGCCTATAGCGAGGTCGCGCTGCAACTGGCGCGCCGCCTCGGCGCCGATCCCGCGCTGGTCGAGGCGGTCAGCGCCTATTCCGCGGGGCTACCCGAGGGCTCGACCGCCCTCAACACGATGCTCGACAGCAGCGCGCTGCACGATCGCTTCGGCGTCGCAGTTCCCGATGCGCTGGAAGTGATCGACGAGCTTATCGAAACCTGCGGCTGAGCGACCATTATCGCGTTGACACGACCGCCAGGCGCGGCGATGAGTTCGCCAACGGGCGGAGCTGCCGTCCGCTTTCAATCGCGAGACCTTGGGGATACGGCATGGGCCGGTTGCTGAACATCGTCACGGCGCTGCACACCGCGACCAAGCGCGAGTATTTGCCGCGGATGATCGACGACAAGATTGCCTGCATGCTCAAGGCGAAGGAGTACGAGGCAGACTATTGGGATGGCGACCGCCGCTACGGCTATGGCGGCTATCGCTACATCGAGGGCCGCTGGGCGCCGGTGGCGAAGGGCCTCATCGACCTGCATGGGCTGAAGGGTAAGTGCCGCATCCTCGATGTCGGCTGCGGCAAGGGCTTTCTCTTGAAGGAATTCCAGCGGCTGTTGCCGGAAGCCGAGCTGGTCGGGTTCGATATCTCGAAGCACGGGCTCGCGGACGCGCATCCCGACATCAAGGACAGACTGTTCCGTTACCGCGCGCAGGATGCCTATCCGTTCGGCGACAAATCGTTCGATCTGGTGGTCTCGCTTGGTTGCCTGCACAACCTCAAGATTTTCGAGCTGCAGAGCGCGCTCGGCGAGATCGAGCGGGTCGGCAAGGCCGGCTATGTGATGGTCGAGAGCTATCGCAACGAGGCCGAGCAATTCAACATGCAGTGCTGGGCGCTGACCTGCGAGGCGTTCTTCGACACGGCGTCGTGGATCTGGCTCTACAACCATTTCGGCTATACCGGCGACTACGAGTTCATCTACTTCGAATAGCGAGAGCGCAATGCAGATCAAGCAAGGCCGCGCCGCGATCCTGGCGCAGTCGCGCCAGCCGCTGGTCGTGGACGAGATCGCGCTGCCCGAGGCGCTCGACGCCGGCCAGGTGCTGGTCAAGGTGCTTTACACGACGATTTGCGGCGCCCAGATCAACGAGATCGACGCCCTCAAAGGCGTCGACAAGTTCCTGCCGCATCTCCTGGGGCACGAGGCTTCGGCCGAGGTGATCGAGATCGGGCCCGGGGTGACTTCGGTCAAGCCGGGTGACACGGTGGTGCTGCATTGGCGGCCGAGCCGTGGCATCCAGAGCCGCACGCCGGCTTATTCCTGGCGCGGCGAGAAACTCAACGCCGGCTGGGTGACGACCTTCAACCAATACGCGGTCGTCTCCGAGAACCGGATGACGCCGATCCCCGCCGATTTCGACCTCAGGACCGCGCCGCTCTTGGGCTGCGCGGTGACGACGGCGGCCGGCGTCGTCAACAACGACGCCCATCTCAAGGTTGGCGAGTCGGTGGCGATTTTCGGCGCCGGCGGGGTCGGGCTCAATTTGGTGCAGTTCGCCGCGCTCGCCGGCGGCTACCCGATTGTCGCCGTGGATCTCCTCGACCGCAAGCTCGAGATGGCGCGCGCCCGCGGCGCCACTCACACGCTCAACGGCGGCAAAATCGGCGATGTCGCCGCTGCCATTCGTGACATCGTCGGCCAGGCCGGCCCCGACAAGGTGTTCGAGACGACCGGGGTCAAATCGGTGATCGAGACCGCCTACGAGCTGACCCACGCCGACGGTACTTGCGTCCTCGTCGGCGTGCCGCACGAGAAGGTGACGATCAACACACTGCCGATCCACTTCAACAAGGTGCTGACCGGCTCGCATGGCGGCGACGCGCAGCCGCATATCGACATCCCGCGCATCATCCGGCTGGTCAAGGCGGGGCGGCTGTCGTTCGACGGCATCATCACCGACGAGTTCGCGCTCGAGGACATCAACGCGGCGTTCGAGCTGGTGCGCAGCGGCAAGGCGGGCAGGGTGCTGGTGCGGGTTTAGGGCCAAGTCGTTTTGTTCGTACTATATTGATATAACTGTCATTTATTTATGATTTGCCAAAAAAATAACAGCGAGAAAACAGCGGCGGATCAGCGGCGATAACAGCAAAATAACAGCGAGAAAACAGCGGCCGCGTTTGCTGTTTTGCCGCTGCTATCAGGGCGCGCAGCAGGCGCCGCCGTAAGAGCGTTCGCGAAAAAATCCTATTCACCGCCTAGTCCCGGTTTGCCGGGCGATCTTCGCTTCCGTGCGGTCTGGGCTTGTTATCGGTGGCTTATTGCCTCAGCAGCGCCCGCGCCGATGGTTGTTATTATTTCGGTCGCGAGACGACAGACGGCTCTTCTTGGTTGTGCCTTATCGTTGTGCCCGCGCACGGAAGGTCAGTTCGCTCGTCAAGCTCCGGTTTCGGACTGTCAATCAACGAGCCGCCTCGAAGGCGGCGACGCCGGCCCACGCATGAACCGGCGCTGCGTGCAGAGGTGGTACGAAACAGGAACAGCTTTGAACACGTCGTTCCCGCAATTCAGAATCGCAATAATTGCATATATCGCTAGCAAGGCGGCGGCAATCAAACTGGGCTGGACGAGGCTCGCGCGCTTCAGGCGAGTTTGCGCTCCTGCATCGTCTTGATGTTGAAGTAGCGCGGGTCGGTCATCGAGTTCGGGCAGCTTGCCGTCGCGGAACGCGCGCACCATGTCGATGACCGCGTCCTCGATGGTGCGCTTGGTCCGCCAGCCGAGCTCGCGCGCGATCTTTTCCGAGGAGACGCGGTAGGAGCGGTTGTCGTCGGTCGGCACCATTTCGAGCTCGACCGTGTTGTGGCCGACGACGCGCTTCACCATCTCGGCGAGTTCGAGCACGCTGTGGTTCTCCATCCCGGCGTTGTAGATCTTCCCGTCGATCTTCTCGGCCGGGTATTGCAGCGCCTCGCAGTAGAGATCGCTCATGTCCTCGATATGGATGTTGGGGCGCTGCTGCGCGCCGCCGAACACCTTGATCTTGCCGGTGTTGACCGCGTGGTTGCAGAGGATGTTGACGATGACGTCGAGCCGCTGGCGGGGCGAATACCCGCACACCGTGGCCGGGCGCAGGATCAGCGTGGTGAAGCCCGGCTCGCGCTCCTCGGTCAGCACCTGTTCGCACAGCGCCTTGAATTTCGAATAGTCGGTCAGCGGTTCGAGCGACAGCTCCTCGGTGACGTTATCCTCGTCCTTGATGCCGTAGACGCTGGACGACGAGGCGTAGATGAAGCGCTTTACGCCGGCCTTCTTCGCGGCTTTGACGAAGGGCCGGAAGCAGTCGTAATTGACCGCGCGCCCGAGCGCCGGATCGAGCTCGAACGACGGATCGTTGGAGATGCAGGCGAGGTGGATGACGGCGTCGCAGCCGGCCAGCGCCTTCTCGACCACCGCCGGGTGGCGCATGTCGCCCTTGATCTGGATGAGTTGCGGGTGGTTCTCGACCGGCTTCAGCACATCGTCGCCGTAGAGGTAGAGGTCGAGCACCGTGACGGTGTGCCCGGCCGCCAGCAGTTTCGGCACCAGGATCGCGCCGACATAGCCGGCGCCGCCCGGAACGCAGACGTGCCACTTTTGCTGCATCAGATCCCTGCTCCCCTCGAAATGTCCGGTTTACCGATGGCGTCGGCGGGCGGCATTCCACCCGCCGGCCGGGCGACAGCCGATCCCGCTGCGGCGGCTATTTCAACAGCGCAGTCAGCGCCTTCAGCACCGCGACGCGGTCGATCGAGCGTTGGTGGCCGACGATCGACACTTTTTGCGCGCCGACCACATTGCCGATGAAGCCGACGAGATCGAGCGGCGCGCCGGCCGCGATCAGCGGCGCCGCGACCGCGAGCACCGCGTCGCCGGCGCCCATCGTGTCGACCACCTTGGACGGGAAGGCGGGGATCGAGTGGACGATGTCGCCGCGCTCGTAGGTCAGCGAGCCGTGCCTTCCGTTGGTGACGAGGAAAGCGGTCGCACTCGACCATGCCGGGCAGCGTCTCGTTGATGATCCGGGTCAATTCGCCGGTGCGGTCCTTCGAGGCGAGCCGCGCTTCGAGCGCGTCGATGCAGACGAGATCGGCGCGCGGATAGCGGCTGATCAGGTTGAAGCCCATGTTGGCGCTGTTGGTCTGGGCGTTGATCGCCAGGAACGGCGCCTTCTCGGCGATCGTCTTGACCAGCTTGTCGCCGATCATACCGTGGCCGAAATCGTTGACGATGACCACATCCGCGCCGGTGACCGCGTCGCGGAACATCGCGCACAGCCGGTCTTCGTCGCGCGGCGACAGTGGCGCGTCCTCGATCTGGTAGACCTCGAACAGCTTGCGCACCAGCGTGGGGTCCACATAGCGGCACTTGTGGGTCGTCGGAGCGCCGCGCCGCACCAGGGTGCGCATGGTCACGTTAGGCTTCAGCGCATCGCGCATCTGCTGCTCGTAGCTGTCGCGCTCGCCAATGATAGTGAGCAGCTCGACCGAGTTGCAGAACGCGGCGGCGTTGTTGGCGGTAGCGACCGCGCCGCCGATGAAGATCTCGCGATCCTGCAAGCGGGTGGCGATGATGTTTTCCTTGGGCGCCTTGCCCATCGGCAGGACGTAACGGTACTCGTCGATGATCGCCTCGCCGACGACGAGGACATTGAGCGTCGCCGCCCGTTCCATCAGCGCGGTGATGCGGTCGGCGACGCCGTTGTGGCGCAGCAGGTCGAGATGCTCGCGGGTCGGCGAATCGAAGATGTTGAGGTGCTGGTTGATCAGCTCGGTCGAGCTGTAGGTGATCTCCTCGGTGAAGATCACCTTGCCGCCGTACTGCTCGGCGGCCTCGCGCTCGGCGACGATGCGGCCGGTGATGTCGCCCTCGGGGTTCCGATAGTCCTGGCCCTTGACGTAGACGTTGGGTTTGACCGCGTCGATCGCCGGCAACGCGTCCGGCCCGGCGACGACGCCGACGTAATCGACGATGCCCAGCGAGGCCAGCATCTCAGAGCGCAATCCCTCGGGAAAGACCGGCCGGCCGGGCCCCTTGTTGATGAACGCGTCGGCGGTGATGGTGACGACGAGGACATCGCCGTGGCGGCGCGCCGCCTGGAGATGGCGGACATGGCCGATATGGAGCAGGTCGAAGGTGCCATGAGCGAGGACGATGGTGCGGCCCTGCGCGCGCAACTCGCCGATGACGGCAGCGAGCGTCGGCAACGGCAGGATCTTGCGCTCGAATTCGCTCGGATCGGCCGGGGCAGCGACTTTTGCGGCGCCACTCTTGCGGGTCGACAGCTTGGCAATCGCCAGATCGGCCTCGTTCACCCGTTGCTCTCCTTGTGACACCACGCCAGCAAACTCATCGACCGCCTTCCGCCTACACGCGACGACAGGCTACGCCCGACGGCGGCGAACTTAACAATTGATTCCCCCAAAGCTTAATGCCCAACCGGTTAAAATTCCGGTTGAAAAAGGGGGAACAACGCCCCCGTCCCCACATCGCCCCTTTCCACAATGCAACGGCTGCGCCGCAACCGAGCCGGTGCCGCGAATGCTAGCCAAATGGTGCGGCGGTCGCAACCCTTCCGCCCGCTCCCGCGCGTGGCTATGGTACGACATCCGCCGACGGAAAATATCGCGGCTGAGGCACATGAAACGCACCGGCAGCAGAGGCGATGCCAACAGTCGACGAGGTCAACCAAGCCTCCCTCGCGGTCAGTCGCAGGATCGGCGAGACCCGACTCGGCGTGCTGAAAAACTGGGAGTGGCATGACGACCCGCGGCGCCTCGCGATCTCGCTGTCGCGCTACAAGTTTGTCGCCAAGATGTTCAAGGGCCGCGAGAGCGTCCTCGAGGTCGGCTGCGGCGACGGGTTTTGCGCGCCGATCGTCCGGCAAGAGGTCAGGAAGCTGACGATCACCGATGTCGACAAGGTCTATATCGACGACATCAAGGCGCGGGCGAAGCCGCCGGAGCACGACAAATGGCCGATCGAGGCGGTCGTTGTCGATATCAGGGTCGACGGATTTGCCCGGACGGCACGACGGCATCTATGCGCTCGACGTGTTCGAGCACATTCCGGCGAGCGACGAAGACGCGGCGATGCGGCGCATCATCAAGGCGCTCGCGCCGAAAGGCGCCGTCATCATCGGCATGCCCTCGCTCGAATCGCAGGAATACGCGTCGCCGCAGAGCAAGGCCGGCCACGTCAATTGCAAGACCGAGGACGAGCTGCGCGCCTTCATGCAGCGCCACTTCGACAACGTCTTCATCTTCGCGATGAACGACGAGGTCGTGCACACCGGGTTCGGGCCGATGGCGCATTACCGGCTGGCGCTGGCCTGCGGCCCCAAGCGGTGACCTCGCCGGCCGAGCGTTACCGCGCGCTCATCGCCGAGCGGCCGATCCTGGCGCGGAATCTGCCCGGCGGGATCGACGTCGTCACCGACCCGGCCGAGACCGCGCGAATCGAGAGCGCGATGGCGGAGCGCTTCGCGGCCAAGGGGTTGCCGCGCGAATGGGCGCGCGCCGGGCGTCTTCTACGAAGACCCGTACCTGATGGTGCTGCGCGACGCGGTGATTTTCCCCGATGGCGAAGCCGGGGCTCTACCATCGCGCGATCGCCCGGCACGACGAGCCGACCGGCGTGGCGATCCTCGGCCGCTATCGCGGCGATGTGATCTTGCTGCGGCATTTCCGTCATCCGACCCGCGACTGGCACCTCGAAATCCCGCGCGGCGCGGTCGCCATCGGCGAGAACCCGGCGCAGATGGCGCAGGTCGAAATCTCCGAGGAGATCGGCGGCACGATCACCTCGATGACGCAGATGGGGGTGCTGCACGGCGCCTCGGCGTTCATGCGCCACCGGGTGGTGCTGGTCTATGCCGAGTTCTCGGCGATCGGCACGCCGGCGCTGGGCGAAGGCATCGCCGAGATCGTGCCGGTGGCGCCGGCCGAACTCGACCGCCTGATCCGCGACAGCGCGATCACCAACTCGTTCACCGTCGCCGCGGCCTATCACGCCAAGCTGCGCGGGCTTGCTGTAGGCGCGCGGCTCAGGCCTTGATGTATTTGAACCAGTCGGCGGTGGCGTCGGCGATGCGATCGGGCGTCCAGACCGGCGCGTCGCGCCAGTAATCGAGGTTCGCCATCAGATTGGCGACGCCTTCCTCGATCGGAACCTGGGCCTTCCAGCCGAGCTCGGCTTCGATGCGCGCGGTGTCGGCGAAGGTGCAGTCGGGTTCGCCCGGGCGCTTGGGGATATAGGCGATTTCGTCGGCGCCGATCAGCTCGACGAGGCGGTTGACGCTCACCGTGCCGCCGCTGCCGACATTGTAGATGGCGCCGTCGCGGCCGCGCTCGGCGGCGGCGAGGAAGGCGCTCACCACGTCGCTGACATAGGTGAAGTCGCGCGTCTGAGTGCCGTCGCCGACGATGGTCAGCGGCTTGCCGGCGATCTTCTGGGCGAGAAAGACGCCGAACACCGCGCCGTAAGTGCCGCTGGTGCGGGCGCGCGGCCCGTAGACGTTGAAGAGGCGCAGCGAGGTGATCGGCACGCCGTAAAGCTGGCCCCAATGCAGCAGGATCTGCTCGCCGAGATATTTGGTCAGCGCGTAGGGGTAGCGCGGGTTGATCGGCGCGCTTTCCGGTGTCGGGTACGTGTCGGGGATGCCGTAGCAGGAGGACGAAGCGGCATAGAGGAGCTTCTTGATCGCCGTTGTGGCGCGCCGCCTCGGCGACGGCGTAGCTGCCGTTGACGTTGGCGTCGAAATATCTTTCCGGCGTCTGGACCGAGGGCACGATGTCGGCGAGCGCGGCGAGGTGGAAAACGCGCTCGGCGCCCTTGAACAACTCCGGCATGCGCTTGCGGTCGACGACGCTGGCCTCGACAAAGCGGAAATTCGGGTTGCGCTCGTGCGCGGCGATGTTCACGCGGCGTCCGATCGACAGATCGTCGATCGCCAGCACCGGCCGGCCGGACGCGAGCAGGGCGTCAACGAGGTGGCTGCCGATAAACCCAGCGCCGCCGGTCACGATGTCGAACTTTTCCATATGGTTTCCGCGATCCTTCTGCCGGCGGCGTGGGAGTTTCGGAAATCCGTTGCCGCGGCACAAGGGCCGCCGACGCTATGTCCGGCTCGGCGGCGAATGGCGCCACGCGGCGAGCCGCCGCCGCGCCACCGCGCCCAGGTCCCAGGGCCGGTAAGAGGCGAACAGCGCCAGGCTCTCCGCGACTTCGCGGGTCTTCGCCCAGCCCAGGGCCAATCTCCCGTGCGCCCGCGCCGCCTCGCTCTTCCGAGCCAGCGCGAAGCGGCGCGCTCCGAATAAATAGCGCTGCGTCCAGCGATGGGCGTAACCGGAGGGGAACTCGACGCCATCGGCTTCGATCCGACGCTGTACCGCGGCGACGAGGTTCCGCGTCTTTGCCCAATCCGCGGTCTCCGACCAGGCATATCCGCCCGCGTGGCGCCGCCATGCTCCGAGCACCTCGGGCGAATAACAGGCGCCATGACGCAGCGCCAGCAGGCGCGAGACATAGCCGTCGCAGAACGGTCCGAGCTCGGCCGCGAACCCACCGGAAGCGGCGAGCGCATCGCGGCGATAGAGCGTGGTGTTGCCGGTGAGCCAATTGTCGTCGTGCATCAGCTGCGCGGCGACCGCATCAGGGCCGATGAAGCCCGGTTCGCGCAGCGGGGTCGCGGTCGCCAACGCGCCCTCACGCGCGCCGTCCACATCGATGATGTCGCTGCGGGCGGAAAACAGCGCGGCTTGGGGATGGGCCTCGAGCAACGCCATCCCGCGTTCCAGCAGAGTCGGATACGCGATGTCGTCGGCGGCGGCGAAATAGATCGCCGCGCCGCGCGCGAACTCAAGTCCGCGATTGAGATTGGCGATGGTGCCGAGATTGCCCGGGTTCCGCACCAGCCGCGCATCGGCGAAGCGGCCGAGAAAGGACATTATTACCGCGACGCTGTCGTCGCTTGAGTTGTCGTCGATGACGATCAACTCGTCGGGTTGACGGGTCTGGGCAGCCAGCGCCGCGAGCGCCGCGGGAAGAAAACGGGCGTAATTGTAGCTGGTGAGGACAACGCTCAGCATCGCCGCGCCCAACCGATCGGGTCGCTGGCCGTCGCCTTAGAGATCGGGGTTTACCACGGTGAGCACACCGTCATTCGTCTTAAAGCTACCCAGAGGGGTGTCGAAGCTGCCGTTCGGCTCGAAGCTGAACTGAATGTTCCAGCCGTTCTCCGCAAAGAGATCGTGCAGCGCCCAATGGACGTCCTTGCCGTGGGTGCCGATGTGGATGCGCCGCACCTTTCGGCGCAGCAAATCGACGAAGGGCGGAAACACCTCGATCTCAGATTGCTGGATATCCGACTCGAGGTAATCGACGCGGTCGAATGGGCTCAGCAGCTCACGCAGTGTCAGCGCGCTGAGCAGCTGGATCTCGGCCTTGAAGTCCATGCCGGGCACCAGATCCCGGCTAAGGCCGGTCGTATTGTGCAGCAGCAGGTTGCGCAGCGCCGTATTGGCGGCCTCGGGTCCGGCCTTGGTGAAAACGTCGACGTAGAATTCCCGGGCTTCGCGACCGTTCGTGGCGATGGAGTTTTGCGCGCCGGAGCCGGGCGCGCCGACCGGGAACAGAATGGGCGCGGTATCCCTGGCGATTGCGTGCGGCACCAGCCAATGTTCATCGGGGTCGAGACCGTTGTCGCGAAAATGGCGGGCGACCCATTCGAGGTTCTCGGGCACCGGTTCGAGCGCGACCAGCTTGCACGGCATGGGATTGAGTTGCTGAAGGATGCGATAGCTACCGACCGCCTGAGCGCCATAACAGGCCCCCAGCGTAATCATGACGAACCGGGTCTTCGCCTCGCGTGCCGCCAGCACCCAATTGGCCGCCTCGAACCAGCCCTCGCCATCCTCCATGACCGGCAGCCGGGTTACCTCCGGACCGCCGCCGACGGTTCCCGGATCGACGCCAAACATCTCACGAAACTTGGCATCGGTAAGTGTGCCGGCGAAATCGACAAAATATCCCTTTGGCACCTCTCCAGACCACGGCGTCAGCCCGTCGAACAGATCGGCGTAGAGCTCCATTCGGTTGTCGAACCCCGCCTGACGGCCGCTGTAGTCCGGCTGTGCCGCAAGCGGCGGGGGTGGCGGCGCAGCCCCGGCGACCTCGCGCCACTCGCCGCGCAGCCGAGCCCGCACCGCGCGCGCCGTCGGGTAACCGGGCATCTTCCGCAGAACCGACTTGAGGGCGGCGTTCATCGAATGAAGCTCCTATCTCGAGCGAGGCAAACACAACGGCAGGCGGATTGAGCTGTCAACACGGGGCGACCGCGGGCGTATAGCGATTGTCGCCGGCGCCGAGCGCGTCCGACGCTGCCGGTCCCGCCGAAGGGGAAGAATCGACCCGAAAACGAATAAAAATGCTCGTCGCGATGCCCCCGTGCAGCAGGCGATCCGGAAACCAGGAGCTGACCAGGTTCACCACCATTATCAAGGGCAGCAACGCCGCCGCCGCCAACAATGGGAGCGGTAGGAACATGGTCGGCCGATCGATCAACCGCTTGGTCACGGCGATCGTCGCCTCGTTGATCGACCAGCGCAAATGACTCGCCGTGCCGATATGATATTCCAGCGGCCAAAGCCCGGAACCGAGACCTTGGGCAAACACCCGGCCGAAATATCGCGGATCGGCGAACCAGGTGTTGTGGAAGGCGAAGACGATAATCTCCCCTCCCGGACTTATCCGCGGCATGACTCGTGGCAAGATATTGTCAAGTTCTGCGATTTCCCTGCCGACCAGCTCAATAAACGCGACGTCGAAGACGCCGGGTTCGGCTCCACCGGCACGGCGGCGCATGAGACGACGCGGCGAAAAATAGATCGCCTCGGGTATCCGCCGGCGCAACCATTCGGTCAGTGCCGTCGAACGGCTCGCCCCAACGAGAACGCGAGTTTGCGGCTCAGCCGCGAGCCGTTTGCACGCCGCCAGCGGCCGCTGCAAGTCCGCCCACCGCGGGTGCAACCGCGTCACCTCCGGCACGCGACCGAACAGTCCGCGCCGTAGCCACTGCGTCGTTCCTGTGAGCACGGAGGGCGACGGGTCGGTGATGCCCGAAGCGCGCTGTGAGACCGCCGCGTCGAGCGCGGCTATCGCGCCGATCCAATAGGGATGGTCGCGATGGGGCTGGGGTGTTGGCGCGAGCCGGGTGCCGAGGTCACGGATGAACGCGTCGGACTCGGCGACTATCGCAGGCAGTGCCGCTGGCAGCTCCGCGGCATGGAAGATGATCGTCTGCTCGGCATTGGCGCGATGGCGCGCGGTGGTCCACTCGGACAGCCCTTTGGCGAGCCGATTGACCGAGGTGGGACCCAGGCGAAGAAAGTTTTGTTCGTGAGTGTCCGGCTGGATTTCGACCACGAGATAGTCGTCCGAATCGGTGATGGTAACGACTTTGCCCGAGGGGCACATCTCCGGCACGAATGAGTAGTCGCACGAGGAGCCGATCACAAAATCGGTAACTTCCGGGCGGATGCAGATCATGTGCAGCAGGTAGAACCGGCCGATCAGCGTTTCGCCGTCGACGCGCCACAGCAGCCGGTTGGTGTGAGTGTTGTGGCAGAGCGGAAAGTTGATCATGTTCGCGGCGGTGATCGCATGCAGGCAGCCGACCGCCCACCGCATCATCTCGCGGGGCTTCAGCGATAGCGCGTTCCCGGCGCCGGCGAGCCGGTCAAGCAGCCATGGTTCAGCGGCATCCTCGTCGAGTTGAAAATTGCCCACCTGGACCGCGCTCGCCCCGGCCTGTACGCGCGCCAGCACGGCGGCAAGCGAGCCGTCGGCCATGATGTAATCGGACACGAGAAAGAAAAAACAGGTATCGAGCATCAGCTCGCCGGTTCGGCGCACGGCTCGCGTATAGGCGAGTGTCACGGTCGTCGAGTGATTACCCTGCATGATGAGATCGTCGATCGGCAGTATTTCCACGTCGCAGACCTGGCGCAGTTGCCGGTAGGCCGGGTGGGCATGAATCGTGGTCTCGTCGCGCGCCCGGCTCAAGAACACGAAGCGCGTCGGCAACGCCTTCGCCAGGGTCGGAATATTGCCGGGCGCCAGCAGCGTGGGCAGGCTCTCTTCAAGAAACTGAGTGATGTACTCGTCGCCCCAGACCGGCAAAAGCACGCAGATCGCCTTGGGGGGCGGTCGCTGCTCGACCGTCCGAGCCGGCGCATCGGTATCCGATGCACGAGCGAGGCGGAGTTCGTCAACGACCACGGTCAAGCCTTTCTCCGGCGGGAGCCGCGAGGAACGCCATGCTGGCCGCCGAGGCGGCCATAGCTGTCAGGCCCGAGCCGCATCGGCAACAGTCCGTTGGTTCTCAACGATGGGCTCCAGGTAAGCCCGGGCAACCTCATCAACCGTGCCTTCCGCGATGATGCGGCCTTGTTCGAGCAAGACCGCGCGGTTGCACCATTCCTGCAGGAGAGGCAGCAGGTGCGAGGCCAGGACGACGATGCTCGACCCGGTGACGAAGCCCTCCATGCGATGGCGCGCCTTGGCGAGAAAGCCGGCATCGCCAGCGGCAAGCCATTCGTCCATCAGCAGAATCTCGGGGGGAAAGGCCGTGGCGACCGCGAAGCAAAGGCGAATGATCATCCCGGCAGAATAGGTCCGTACCGGCATATCGATGTATTGACCGAGCTCGGTGAAATCCACGATCTCGTCGATGTGGGCGCGTACCTCGCGCGGGTGAATGTCCATGTACATGCCGCGCATGACGATATTCTCGCGTCCGGTAGCATCGGGGCTCAATCCCACCGACGAGGTAAGAAGCGCCGAGACGCGCCCACTAGACGCTATCCGCCCGCGCGTCGGCTGGTAGATCCCGGCGAGGACCTTGAGCAGGGTGCTCTTTCCCGCGCCATTGGCGCCGATCAGCGCCAGCCGGTCGCCATGACCGATATCGAGATTGAGATCGGAAAGAGCCATAACCGCGATGCGGTCGTGCTTGTCTTTGCCGAGATTGCCCTGGATCGTGCCCTGCAACAGCGTCTTTCTCAGCGATCGGCTGCCGCCGCTGTAAACGGGGAATTCCACCGAGACGCCACGCAGGCGGATAAAGGCCATGACCGCTCAAACCCAATAGGCGATGCGGGTGCGATACCGGGCGAAGAACCAAAAGGTGATCGCCATGCCGATCACCGTCGCCACCAACAATACCGGCCACGAAGAAGGCTGCACCGACGCCCCAATCAGCGGCGCGCGGACCACGTCGATCGCGCAGAACATAGGGTTGAATTCGGCGATGGGCCGATAAATGCCCAGCGCATCAATCGGCCAGAAGATTGGCGTCAGGAAGAAGGTCACTTGCAGAAAACTCGCGACGATCGGCGCGATATCGCGAAAACGCGTACTGACGATACCGAGAAACAAACTGGCCCAAACCCCGTTGACCGCCAGAACAAAGCAGCCCGCCGCAGCTTCGAGCAAATGCCAATCCAACGGGATCCGAAAGACGATCAGGCCGATTGGCACGATCGCCAGATTGTGGGCGAATACGATGAAGTTTCGGCAGACGACGCGATAAGCATGGATCGAGAAGGGGACGGGAACCTGTTGGATGATCGCGTCGGCAGTCATGAACGTCTGGCAACCCTCTGTTATCAGGCTCGAAATCAACTGCCAGACAATCAGCCCCAATCCGAGATACGGTATGTAGGTGACGGTGGTGGTATGGAACAAATGCGAGTAGATCAGGCCCATCGAGACCACCATCACGAAGGTGCTGATCGTCACCCAGAACGGACCCAGCAGCGAGCCGCGGTAGCGTATCTTCATGTCCTGCAGGGCGAGCGCCGTCCACATCCAGTACCGCTTGAGGCCCTCGATTAAATCTCGCCAGGCTTGAGCGTTGCGGCTTGGCGACGGCGCCCATTCAACGGCGGCGTCGCCCTCGGTCTCGGGTCCGGCGAAGGCAACCATACCTAACCAACTGGCAGCGTCGGCAGCGCATCGCCGACGCGGCTTTCCGTCTTCGGTACGCAGCACGAACCAGCCCGCACTCGTTGCGCGTCCTGCGGCCCCCGGCCCATCCCCCGACTTGCAGGCATCGCCGGCATATAGCATCGGGGTCCGCGCAATGTCCAACGGTTCCCCGCCCGCAGCCGCGCGCCGGAGCTCTTGTTGACCGTCAGCGAAAGAACCGGTTATTAGCGGACCCGCGACGTCTGTCCGATCTCGCGAGTTAACTTTCCGGCGGAGCGTCTCCTCGAGTGTCGCTGGAATCAGAATCAATGCGTCCCCCTCCGCGGTCCGGTGCAGTGCTCGTGCCGATCTGGGGCTATCGATACATCTCCCAATTCCTTGAGTTCGGCCTGCCGACGCTGATGGCGCCGGGTAACTTGCCGACGGTTGCGCGCGAGCTGCCGTTTCGGGTCATCGCCCTGACGAGCGAGGAGGACGCGCCGCTCATTCGCTCTCACCCGGCATGGCGGCGCCTCGAGAAAATCTGCGCCGCCGATATCGCCGCGATCGACGATCTCATCACCGAATCGAACCACAGCGCGACGATGACGCTCGCTCTTGCGCGCGCCATGCGGAGCTATGGCGCGGCAATCGTCGACACCTGCTTTGTCTTGTGGATGTCGGACTACCTAGGCGGGGATGGCTCGCTGACGGCGGTGCTGCGCGGGTTCCAGAACGGCGCCAGTGGTATCTTCGCCGGCAATTTTCAGATCGTCGCCGAAGATGCCATCCCTTCGCTGCGGCGCTCCATCGACCTTCAGTCGTCGGTCATCGCGGTATCGAATCGGGAGCTGCTCACCTGGTCGCTTCGGCACCTACATCCGGGGACCATCGCCAACTTCGTCGACAGCGGTCTGTCCCACAACAGCCACACCAACCGGCTGTTTTGGCGGGTCGGCGATGAAACGATGATCGGCCGTTTCTATCTGTTGCATCCGATCGGGGTGCGCCCGGAAATCGCCGATTTCGAAATAGGTTCATCGTTCGATTATTCGTTCATCCCGGAGATGTGTCCGTCGGGGGAAATTTTAACCTTATGCGATTCCGACGAATACTTCGTCGTTGAGATGCAAAAGCGGGCGATTATCAATTTGGCAAACCCAACGCCATATGTCGATATACGCCCATTAATTTGATGCGTCATAGTCTATCGGATAAGAGGTATCGAAATGGCCCTACTGGATCAGTTTCCAGAAGTTACCAACGTCGCCTGGGAAGCCGACCCGCAGCCGGGTAATGCCGGCGGCTCGCGGGCAATCGTGACTGCGCATATAGATGTTGATGCGACTGACCCTGATGAGCGGGAGCGTAACGCTGATCTCTTTGGAGAGATTGAGCGTGCCTTGCGAGCACTCAATCCACTGCTGACCCGCGTTACGGTGCGACCGATTTAGCCGCTCGCACCGGCTTGCGCTGGCGACGCCGTTTGGTGGACTTCTCGCCGCCGATCGGCGGCGTCGCCAGCAACGCCTTTAGAGCATCCTCAAATGACAGCGGCGCGAGCGAGACTGGCTGCGATCTCGCCGCCGGTTCGGGTGGTGTCGATTTCTTGCCGGTCATGTCGCCAGAATATCAGCTTTGTAGACGGCGCGGCAGAGCCTGCGTTGGTGGACGGCAGGGGGATTGAACCCCTCGCTGCTGGGTTCCAAGGCCCGCAGCGGAGACCATCCGCCGCCCACCGCATTTTTACGGATCAAGCCATTCCTGATCGGGTCTGGTGATCAAGCGTGCGGAAAAATATGCCTGATCGAGATCGAAGATCGTCTTGAGATGATATGCCTTTGCGGCGTCATCTCGTTCGACCAGAAATGCAGCGTATTCGGTCGGTACGCCCGCCGATGCGAATGGCAGAAGCATTTGCATCCGCTTTTCGCGCACGTAGTAGACCGGGATCGCGACCTTATAATTCCGCCTGATTTTCGGCAGGAGATTTTCGATTGCACCACGGAGGTAGTTTCGAACCACCTCGTCGGCGACATTGGGCATCCCCGCGCGTTCCTTCGCGCGATCAAACAGATGATCAAACACATCGCGGTCAAGCCGGTACTGCGTATCGAAGATGTAATCGGCGGTGTTCGCTGAGAACCACGCGATATCGGGGATATCCGCCGGGAAATAGGAACGGTATCCATAATCGGTCGGCGGGTAACTGCCCCGGTAAACCCAATCAATGCGCGGCTTGTCCGGGTCAAGCGGGTTGGCCTTAGAGCCTGACTGAAAAAGAGCTGAGTGATCTCAACGGCTTGTGATTCCATCGTTGTTGCGACACAAACGGTGGGGTTCACGATGGCCTGGAGTGAGATCACTCGCCGACAATATCGGCGCGAGGGGTTGCGCTACGCAAGCGACATGACCGATGCCGAGTGGGCCTTGATCGCGCCATTGATGCCGGTGCGATGCGTGATCGGGAGACCACGCGAAACCGACCTGCGCGCGGTCGTGGAGGCGCTGCTCTATATGGCCGCAACGGGTTGCCAGTGGCGGCAGGTTCCGAAGGAGTTTCCCCCTTATTCGACGATCCAAGGTTATTTCTACCGCTGGTCGCGAGATGGCACGCTGGCTCAGATCAACCACGTGCTGGTCATGGCCGCGCGCGAGAAGGTCGGGCGCGAAGCCAGCCCGGACGCTGGCGTGATCGATAGCCAGTCGGTCAGGACGACGGAAAGCGGCGGTCCACGAGGCTATGATGCTGGCAAGAAGATCAAGGGCCGCAAGCGCCATATCGTCGTCGACACGCTCGGGCACCTGGTGGGGTTGCAGGTCCACCCCGCCGACATTCAGGATCGCGATGGTGCCGTCGGCGTCTTTGCCTCGATCCGATATCTCTATCCCTGGCTGCGCCATATCTTCGCCGATGGCGGCTATGCCGGCGACAAGTTGCGGCTGGAACTGGCGCAGATCGGCCGCTGGACGATCGAGGTGATCAAGCGCTCCGATAAGCTCAGCGGGTTCGAAGTGCTGCCACGCCGCTGGGTCGTCGAGCGCACTTTCGCCTGGCTCGGTCGGTGCCGAAGGCTCGCCAAAGACTTCGAGGCCACCCTGGTCAGCGCTGCGGCATGGGTCGTCCTGGTCGCCCATATCAGGCTGCTCACAAGACGTATCGTACGAACCTGAAATCGTGGACACCTTTTCGAGTCAAACTCTTAGAGCCTGACTGAAAAAGAGCTGAGTGATCTCAACGGCTTGTGATTCCATCGTTGTTGCGACACAAACGGTGGGGTTCACGATGGCCTGGAGTGAGATCACTCGCCGACAATATCGGCGCGAGGGGTTGCGCTACGCAAGCGACATGACCGATGCCGAGTGGGCCTTGATCGCGCCATTGATGCCGGTGCGATGCGTGATCGGGAGACCACGCGAAACCGACCTGCGCGCGGTCGTGGAGGCGCTGCTCTATATGGCCGCAACGGGTTGCCAGTGGCGGCAGGTTCCGAAGGAGTTTCCCCCTTATTCGACGATCCAAGGTTATTTCTACCGCTGGTCGCGAGATGGCACGCTGGCTCAGATCAACCACGTGCTGGTCATGGCCGCGCGCGAGAAGGTCGGGCGCGAAGCCAGCCCGAACGCTGGCGTGATCGATAGCCAGTCGGTCAGGACGACGGAAAGCGGCGGTCCACGAGGCTATGATGCTGGCAAGAAGATCAAGGGCCGCAAGCGCCATATCGTCGTCGACACGCTCGGGCACCTGGTGGGGTTGCAGGTCCACCCCGCCGACATTCAGGATCGCGATGGTGCCGTCGGCGTCTTTGCCTCGATCCGATATCTCTATCCCTGGCTGCGCCATATCTTCGCCGATGGCGGCTATGCCGGCGACAAGTTGCGGCTGGAACTGGCGCAGATCGGCCGCTGGACGATCGAGGTGATCAAGCGCTCCGATAAGCTCAGCGGGTTCGAAGTGCTGCCACGCCGCTGGGTCGTCGAGCGCACTTTCGCCTGGCTCGGTCGGTGCCGAAGGCTCGCCAAAGACTTCGAGGCCACCCTGGTCAGCGCTGCGGCATGGGTCGTCCTGGTCGCCCATATCAGGCTGCTCACAAAACGTATCGTACGAACCTGAAATCGTGGACACCTTTTCGAGTCAAACTCTTAGACTTCTGGAATGTCGCGATCAGATCTGACTGATGCGTGTTCTGAAGACCCGTGTTGAAGCAAATGCGTTCTCCATCCGCCAACTCGCGGAAATACCGGCCCGGTTCAAGTTGCTCCAGTTCGACGAGCCGCACGAACGTATAATTTAGATAATTCAACAGCTTCGGAACCGCCGACCGGGTGTACTTCTGGATAAAGCGCGGCTGTTTGAACGACCACGCCTGCGAACCTTCCCAGGTTTGCAGCGCGAGACGCTTGAACGCCGCGTCATAATCGCCATCAACCGGGTAGAAATGGGCAAAGACCGCATCGATCTGCTGGTCTCTGCCCATCTTGTACAGGGACTCGTACTGTTTCACAGCCACACCTCTAACGGTAGGTTGAGCAAATAGGAGTAGCCCCCAAGAGGTGAGGGCTACTCCGTTGCATGTCTCTTATCCGATGAGGGGTCTCCCGGTCTCGGGAGACGACGCCTTGATAGCGTTGTGCTTGTGCGACGATGTGGAGGTGTGATGCCCGTGTGTGGCGTGTCTATGTCTAAAGCGATGGCCCCGCTAGGCGGGACATTTGGGAGCCTACCTGTTGCTAACGCGCGTAGTCAAGCGACAAACTACCGCAAGGTGGTTAACGTTCCGTAAAGGTCTACGGTTCGATTTGGCTCTGACAAGATGTAGGTAGCCATCCATACAGTGCAAGCCCCTCATCATCTTTCGATCAGTGGCTTGTATGTCAGCCGTTTGCCCCCTGTTGCCCGAACGGCCCGCTCGGTGCGCTCGCCATCGGTTTCATGCCGACTGTTCCAGCGAAACGAAAATTCATCGACGTAACGATGCAGGTGTTCAGCGCTCACATGGTGGAATGCGCCTATCAATCCGCGCTTGAGCAGCGAATGGTACGATTGGGCGAAGTTCGTGTGAATGATGACCGCCCGGACAAACTGCTTGTCGTGATCGACGGCATGGTGACCGTGGAAATAGTCGTCGAGGTTCGCGTAGCTCGGGTTGCCATCGGTCATGATCGTGGCCGATCGATCAACGATTGGCTTCGCAACCGCTTCAAGCGTTGACCGCTTCGTGTCCGGGATCACCACGCCAACCGCATCGCCATCGCGATCAACCAGCGTCATGACGACGGTCTTGCGTCCGGCTTTGGCCGTCCGGTTTCGGTGCATGTTGTTGGAGACCTTGCCGCCTACGAACGTCTCGTCGATTTCAACGATGGCGTTCTCGCCGGTACCGAGCAGCGATTTCAGTGGATCGACCGTCATTGCCAGCCTAATCCTGTGCGTCAGGAACCAAGCCGACTGATAGCTGATCCCAAGCTCCCGCTTTAGCTGGTTGCTGCTGATCCCCTTCTTTGACGAGCACATCAGGTGGATCGCCAGCAGCCACTTGCCGAGCGGGATGGGGCTATCCTCGAATATCGAGCCGACGCGAACCGTGAACTGCTTGCGGCAATGACCGCACTTCTTGAGGCAAAAGCGCGACCACGAGCACGACAAGCTGGTTCCCGGGCCATTGGGCAAGGCGCAACTCGCCGCGCAACTTTCCGAATGGACGACCGCGCAACATCGCGCGAACGCGGCGCATACGATCGTTTTTCACGCGTCCGACGCACCCGAGAACCTGGCTGACGCCACCGCCGAGGCCGATCGATACGTCGCCGGCGTCGCCGAGCTGCTCTCGCCGCAGCCGCAGCCGCATCGCGATCATCATTATTGGGTCGGCTCGATCGCGGTCAATCGCGCGCGAACCGGGCGGGCACTGAGCCGGGAAGATTGGCAATTCCTGATCGAGGACTCGCTTCCGGACGATGTCTTCGCCCGGCTGTTTTTGCGGCTTCGCCTTGGGATATTCGGAAGCATACCGAACGTGACGAGGATGCATCCGCGCTGGCGCGACCACCAGCTGTTGCGCCGGGCGCTTGAGCAAGGTGTCGCCGACGGCGACCGGTTGCTGCTGGTTGCGGAGGAGCCGCGGCTCTTCGCTCGCTGGCTCGTGCGCACCGACGTCGATGCCGCGACGGTCGAGATTGGCCGCCTGCTGGACGCGTCGCCCCTCAAGTACAACGCGCTGTTCCAGCCGATTGCCGGGCACTTCAGCGCTTGCGTTGTGCTCCTGCCCGAGAGCCAGTTCCGCCACTCCGCAGAATTGATCGAACGGATCGGGCGTCTTCTCGCTCCCGGTGCGCAAATTTGGGTCGTCGCGCTAAATGAGCGGCCGGCGTCTGTCGCCGGCAAATTCACGCAAACCTTTGCCTACCATTCCTCAAGCCTTCTCGGCCTGTCCACGTGGGTTGCCGACACCCGGTATGTGCCGGCCAGCCGGTTACGCTGGAGGATATACCGTGCCTTGCGGTGGTTTTCGGATTACGCGGGCCGGTGCCGCTGGACCTCTCCCATTCTGTTGGCGGTGCCGCTCGGTGTGCCAGCGCTGAGCTTTCTCAGTTGCCTGACCAACCTAAACGCTAGAACTACTCGTTCGCCGCCCCGGCTCGCGTCCAGCGCTCTCGTCAAGTTGCGCCTCTCCAGCCGGAGTGCGCGGAGCAAATGGGCGGGTCAGCGCGAAGGGCGGATCGGCAAAGCCCTTGCCGAGCCGGAGCCCGTCGCCGCGGCGCGTGCCAGTTTTCCAGCCGACCTCGCGGCGAAATACGGTTTCGTCAGCGGATTGCTGGCGCGTCGGTTCGACGTTGCCGCTTATGGGAGCGTCGACGATTTTGGATCCAGAATAGTGCTTGATAAAGTCAAGAAATTGTCGGTGTACGACCCCGATCCACGCCGGATCGATGAAATAACACAGAAGATTTTTGATCCCGGGAAGTTTGATGCCCAAGTCCACGATATCTTGGTTGAACCATTACCGACGGTGCACGATGCGATTTATAATCTCGATACCTTAGAGTACGTCTCACCGAGCGATGAGGATCGCTATCTGCTGAACCTTTCCCGGTCGCTGTCGCGCCATCAGGATATTCTCATAATCGGCCTGACGCCGTGCGGCGCGGACGACGACACCACAACGGAGGACGGCCCCGTATCGCTGACAGCCGACGCAGACATCAACGCCGGTCGTCATCCGTCCGGATTGCTCGAAATTGACGGCTTAGCCGGATCGCCAGCTGCCCCAAACCGCCGCGCCCGTTATCGGCGCACGAGCGATGGGGTGAAAGCCTTGTTGGAACACCATTTCCGCACCGTGTCGCTGTTTTCGATGACGGCCGGGGTGGTCCAGGCGGGGACGAGCGAGATGGGCGATTATCTGTTCGCACTGTGCAGCTCGAAAAAGAATTAGACCCGTCTCCCTAAGGTCGGGAGCTATCGCCTCCTGCGTGTTCAGCGCTTGCGCCGGTAGACGCGGTTGGAGATTCGCCGATTGGCGATTTCAACCAGGGTATGGCCGACCGAGAGGAAGTTGCGAAGCGTAAGCGCGTTGGAGCCGCCGCGGCGCTGCTCGACGGTGATTATCGGCACTTCCAGATAGCTGAAGCCGAGATCCATCAGCAGGCAGAGGATATCGGCTTGAAAGCCAAAGCCGCGAGTGTTGGGGTGCCAGCGCATCACGTTATATCGCAGATGCACCGCCAAGCCGTTGTAGTAGTGCAGGCGGTTTCCAGTCATCAGGTTGACGATGGCAGTGTAGGTGCTCGAGATCAGCCGGCGCCGCAGCCCCTTGCCTTCGCTCGACGTGTAGTAGGGGATAATGATGTCGGCTTGGCCGATCGCCTTGAGAACGGCGAGGATGCTCTCTCGCGGCTCGGCGTTGTCGCCGCAAATCAGCCGGTAATACTTGCCGCGTCCGAGAAACGCCCCGTCCATATAGTTCTGCGCCAGGCCCTTGTTGAACCGATTGGCGCGCAACACGACGTTCTCCGCCGGATGAGAGGCGATGAAATCGGCCACGAGTTGCCGAGAATTGTCGCGCGAGCCGTCGTCGATCACCAAGATTTCGTGGCGGAGACCCGCCGCGCGCGCGGCGTCGATGACCGTCTCGATCGTCGGGATGATGTATTCGGCTTCGTTGTAGCAGGAGATGAAGACCGTCAGATCGAGCGGATCCGAGTCGTAGGGCGTAGTCATCAGAGCGGGATCGCGCAGCTGCGCCGCTGCCTGGGTCAGGGTGATCTCGGCATCCCAGAATTGCCGGCCGGCGCCCGAATTCATGTCGCTCGCCCGGTCCCGAGGACGCGCACGGTCACCTGCTGGCGCGCATAGCCGAGGTACTCGTAATCGATTTGCCGCGCGGCGACGAATTCACGCCACGCCTTGAATTCGTGCTGCTCCCATCCTGGGTAATTGAAGTATTCGTCAAAGACGATCACTGTTCCGGGCTGCAGCCGATCCGTCAGCCCGTTGAAGATATCGACGGTTGAGGAATAGAGATCGCAGTCGATGTGCAAAAAAGCGACCGGGCCGGAAGCCTTCGCGGTCCAGTCGCTGATCGTTTCGTTGAACCAGCCCTTGTGCAGGGTGACGTTCGCGGGTACGCGCGGCAGGCGGCTGTCCCGCGTGAAGGCGCGCTGCCCGAGGTTGAAACCCGACCATGCCTCTGGCAGCCCCTCGAAACTGTCGAAGCCATGGATCGGCACGTTTGGCTTGCGGCGAGCGATGTGGCGGATCGTGCCGCCGGAAAAGACCCCGAATTCGAGGTAATGGCCTTCCACCGCGACCTGGGCCAACGAGTAGTCGAGCAGCTCCTTTTGGGTGTCGAACCCCAATGCCGATTGCATGTTCTTGTCGATGTAATCGACGCTGTCGACCAGCGCGCGGCGCGCCCGCTCGCGCACGGGGTGGAGCCGGCCGGTATCCAGCAGCTGGTAGCCGCCAAGGACGATGCGGTAGAGCACATATTTCAGCCGGAAATTGGTGACGAGCATCGATCGGCGCGCTTATCGCTCGACCGGTGCGAGCGGGTCGGCGGCCCGAAAACCGTACATGTCCACGGTGCAGAGTGCGCGCAGGCCCGGCGTCGTCTCGATCAGCGGTTCCACCGGCCGCAACAGCCGGAACAGCGGCTGCGGGGTGAAGTTCGGGAACAAATTGAGCCGCCGCCAGATGACCCGGCGATACCCGGCCTCGGCGAAGATTTTCTCCAGCCGCCGCCGGCGGAAGCTGTCCTCGCCGGCGGCGCGATAAGCGGGGGTAAGTTCGAGCAATTTGCGCAGCAGATGGCCGCCATTGGGCTCGAGCACGACGACCCGTTCGGCAACGCGGCGCAATACCCGAAGAACCGCCGGGGTCGCCGCCTTGACGTGATGAAGAAAGCCCATAAGGAAGGCGCCGTCATAATGCGAGTCCGCGAACTCCATTTGCCTCAAGTCGCGCGCGGCGAAGCGCACATGCGGCCCCGGCGCATCGGCCTGGGCGCGGCGGATCGCCGCCTCGGCCATGTCGAAGCCATCGATCGCGGCGAAATTATTCGCCAGCACGGCATTGGCGAAGGCGCCATCGCCACAGCCCAAGTCGAGAACCCGCGAGCTGGAATCGAGGCCGAGCTGGCGGCCGATCTCGATGGCAATCGTCCACAGCCGCCGGTTAACATACTGCTCGACCTCGCGGCTGCCGAACATCGCCTCGCCATAACCGACGACGCCGGCACGCTCCCAATAGGAGCCGGGATCGACGCTCACGACGGTTCTCGCTCGACCGCCGCCCTCGCCGGGGGCGAATGCGACGACGCCATGTGACGCCATAACCACAAGGCGCCCCCCGGCAGACTGAGCAGGGCGACCAGGGCGCCGAGCTGCACCGACAAGACCGTCGCGGCGCTCGCGCCGACGCCCACGGTCGCCAAGGCGGCGATCATCGCATTTTCCCGAACCCCCCAACCCCCGATCGAGATCGGCAGGCCGGAGAGCAGCACTACCGGCGGCATCAGCATCAGGTAATCGACAAAGCTGACGTCGAGATGCTGCGCTTGCGAGAGGCACCAAGCGGTGGCCGACAGCGCCAAAGCGCTGATCACGGCGATCGCCGTCGCGACCGCGAAGCGGCCTCCCCGCAACCGGCTCCAGCTCTCGGCGAGCCCAAGGGCCAGCCCTGTGAATGGGATGCCACGCCAGCTGATCAGTCTTGTCACCGGTCCGACCGCCGGGATGAGGAAGAGCGGAACGAAGGCAGCGACCAGCGAAACCATCAGTGGCACGCTGCGCGCGAGCGGGCCCGTACCAAGCACGGCCAACGGCAGGATAACCAGTCCCAACCCGGTGAACGTCATGATCCGGTCGAGGAGGACCGAGTGGACCACGGCCGCGCGGCCACGCTCGCCTGCCGGCGCGAGGACCGCGCGCGCGACGTCGCCGCCCATCGTGCCGAGCAGCCATGCGTTGAAGAAGCTGGCGATATAGCTCACGGACAGCACGGTTCGCGACGAGGCTTCGATCCCCAAACCCATGAGTATCTGGCGCCAGCGCGCCGCGGCAATGGCGATCTGCGCGAGCGTCGCAAACGCCGCGGCGACCAGCCAGACGGGCGATTGGGTGGCGAATTGACGGGCAAACGCGGCGGTGTCGATCTGGCGCAAAACCCAGGCGACGAGCGCCAATGACACCGCTATCCGGACGACCGCGCCGATCCAGCGCTTCCGCCTCGGTTGACCCGGGTCACGGTACGGCTCCGCAAGGCCCGTAACCTGCGGCGAGATGGTGGATGGCTGCGAGGGGTTCATGTTCCGATGGCGGGATCCGGGCGGCGCCCCGATTATGCTTTAACGGCGGTTAATTTATCATGGATTCGCAGCGGGACGCCGGACGGGATCAGAACTGTCGCGCTCTCGGCAACCGCGCGATCGTACAGTAGCATGCGGCCGATGCCAGCCAGACAGAGCCGCCGCTGATGTGCGGGATTGCCGGCGTGCTTTTGCCGCAAGCGACGTTGCCGCGATCGGAGATCGAGGCGCGGCTGTGGGCAATGACCGAATCGGTGCGCCATCGCGGGCCGGACGATCAGGAAATATGGACCGACGAGCTTTGCGGGCTCGTCCAGGCGCGGCTTGCGATCATCGATCTATCCGACGCGGCGAACCAGCCGATCTCCAGCCAGGACGGCTCCGTCTGGCTGACTTTCAACGGTGAAATTTACAATTTCGCCGACATCCGCCGAGATCTCGATGCGCTCGGCTACGTTTTCCGCAGCCACGGCGACGCCGAGGTCATCGTCAATGGCTGGCACGCCTGGGGGCCGCGCGTTTTCGACCGCATGCGCGGCATGTTCGCCGTGGCGCTGTGGGACCGCCGGACGCGGCAGCTCGTTCTAGCGCGCGACCGGGTCGGCAAGAAACCGCTCTATTACGCGCCAACCAAAGGTGGCCTGCTGTTCGGCTCGGAGATCAAGGCAATCCTCACCTGGCCCGGTGTGCCGCGGATCCCAAACCTCGCCGCGATCGATCACTACCTCAGTCTGCAATACGTACCGGGGCCGGACACCGCCTTTACCGGCATTTATCGCGTGCCGGCGGCGCATTACCTCGTCGTGTCGCCCGATCCGGACGGGAACTGGCGCAACATGGAGATGGTCCGCTATTGGCGGTTGCCGGAGCCCCGCGCCGCGACGACGCGCTTCAACGCGGCCGAGCTGCAGCGAGAGCTGGTTGACAAGCTCGAGGAGTCGGTGCGCCTGCGGATGATCGCGGACGTGCCGCTCGGCGCGTTCCTGTCGGGCGGCATCGACTCGTCATCGGTCGTCGCGATGATGGCGCGCAACGCGAGCGGCCCGGTCAAAACCTTCTCGATCGGCTTCACCTCCAAGCAATACGACGAAACGCGCTACGCACGAATGGTGGCGGAGCGCTACGCCACCGAGCACGAGGAACTGATTGTCGAGCCGGACGCGGTCGCGGTGCTGCCGAAACTCGTCTGGCATTTTGGCGAGCCCTTCGCCGACCCGTCGGCGGTGCCGACCTACTACGTTTCCGAGATGGCGCGGCGCAAGGTGACGGTCGCGCTCAATGGCGATGGCGGTGACGAGGCGTTCTTCGGCTACCGGCGCTACCAGGCGATGGGTTACTTGGCTCAGCTCGATCGCATGCCGCATTGGGGCCGGGAAGGGGTCGCGGCGCTGCTCGCCTTCGCGCCACACCGGCTGCAGCGCCGCTTGCGGCTGCGGCAGATCCGCGACGTGCTGCGCGAAGATCCGCGCCGGCCGTCGCAGCGCTACGGGCGGACGATCGCGTTCTTCTCCGACCGCGACAAGGCGAGCGGTTACGGCGAGGCGATGCGCGGGCGAGGCGAGGGTTCCGCGCTCGATCTGCTCGAGCCCTATTTCGCCGAGGCGGGCGATCTGGTCGCCGGCGCCAACTGGGCCGATTTCCATACCTATCTGCCCGACGATCTGCTGGTGAAGGTCGATGTCGCCAGCATGGCGCATGGGCTGGAGGCGCGCTCGCCGCTGCTCGATCACGAGCTGTTGGAATGGGCGGCGCGCATCCCGACGGATGTCAGGATGCGGGGAGGTCTGAAGGGCCTCTTCAAGGCGGCGATGGCGCCGTATTTGCCGGCCGCGATCCTCAAGCGCCGCAAGATGGGATTCGGCATCCCGATCGACGAGTGGTTCCGCGGCGAGCTGAAGGAGCTTGCCTATGAGGTGCTGCTGTCGCGCTCGGCGCGCGAGCGGGGGCTCTGGCGGCCCGACTATGTGCAGGGGCTGCTCGACCAGCACTGCTCGGGATCGCACAATCATCACACGCGGCTATGGGCGCTGTTAATGCTGGAATTGTGGTTCCGAATGTGGATCGACGGATCGCCGGAAAGTGCGGTGCTCCGTCCCGCCGCGTAGGATCAATCCGGCGTCGGCGCGGCATAGAACTCGACAAAGAAGCGCACTTGGCCGATCGGCTCGACCTCGTGCGGTTCTTCCGGGGCGACGACGCCGGGGGCGGCCGGGTCGAGCATCGTTTCGGCGACCGGCTCGAGCCGGCGAAATCGCAGGCGGCCTTCCACCACCGACGATCAGCGCCCAAACCCCGGCCTTGGTTTTGTGACTATGCCGCAGCGCCGCGGGCAGCGTGGTCTCGGTAAAGATCGGCGTGCGGCGGTAGGCGACGAAGCCCGGCGGCAGCCGCGCCGTCATGCATCGCCGCGACGGCGAGTCGGAAAGCAGGCTGTCCGGACGGTAGAACAAGGCGAGCTTGAGGCTGGCGGCAATATTCTCCGCTTTCAGCTGAAACAGTGCCGCCTCCTCGGGAGGAAAGATTTCGGCGGACGTCTCGCGCCAAAGTTGGAGCCAGCGATCGAAAAATTCGGGCTCGATCGGGTGCTTCAGGTGGGCCGCCATGGGGTTGCCCTTGTAGCGCCCGCTGGTCAGCATCACCGACGACCAGAAATCGCTCAGCCTAGCGAGATGCTCGTCCCAGTCCTCGACCGCCCGCTCGAACAGCGGCCCGATTGTCGGATCGCGCCGCGCCTTGCCGTAGAAGCGGCTGACGAGGGTTGCTATGGCTGGTTCGGTAATATTCGCGCTGATGTTCATCATCCGCTTAGGTAAGACTGTCCCAGTCGGGTTTCAGGTGACGGGATGTCGCGGCGCATCGAAACCAGCGCGATCGATGACCTGCGCTAGACGGCCGCCCGCTTAATTCAGCTTGGTCTTGAGCTTCTGCAGCAAGACCGCCGCCTCGTGACGGGCCGGGCCGTCGGCCGCCCGTGTCACGAACTGCTCCAGCGAACTCATCGATGCGCGCATGTTGCCGAGCTGAGCGTGAATCAGCCCGACCTCGCGCCACAACTCGGGAAGGTCGGGAGCAAGCATCTGCATGGTTTCGATCACCCGCACCGCGCGCTCGTGCTGCTGGCCCTGCAGCAGCCGCGATTTGAGGTTGTTCTGCAGGCGCAGCAGCACGTCGCGATCGGGAACGGGCGCGTAGTGGTCGGGCGCGAGCTCGACCTCCTGGCCGGAGATCGCCTTGAGGAGCTCGCGCAGCGCCATGGCGTCGAGCGTCCGCCCGCCATGAAACGGGTCGAGGATGACCCGCTCCGGCCCCTGTGACAGGCGGATCAGAAAGTGCCCCGGAAACCCTAGGCCCACCGCCTCCCAGCTCTGGGCGCGGGCCGCCGACAGGTAGAGGATGCCGAGCGCGACCGGCAGTCCTTTGCGGCGGTCGATGACCCGCATCAGATTGGCGTTCTGCAGATCGTCGTAAGTCAGTTCATCGCCGGCATAGCCGTGCTTGAGGAGGATGATCTCGTTGAGCGCGTTGGCTTGCGCGGCAAGCCCTGTCGCCCCGGCGGCGTGGCGCCCGACATCGCGGGCCAGCGCCGCCAAATGCTGGCGGTAGCGGTCGAGAGCGATGCGCGGCCGATCGAACGAGGCAAGCGCCAGCGCCGCCTCGGCGATCGGCAGGATGGGCGATGGCAAGGAACCGACCTCGCGCAGAAAGCGCGCGCACTGCTCAAGATCGAACTTATCCGGCAACTCGGTCATCGGACCGGGATTATGGCAGCTTCTGCACCTGAATCGGAGCATTTGACGGCGGCGGGCCCGGCGGGCCGGCGTAGCTCGGCTGGGATAAGCTTGCCTGAGGCGGTGGCCCCGCGCCGTATGGCTCGCCCTGCCGGATATCGACATAGGCAACGACCCGCTGCACCCCCGGCACATAGCGAGCGAGCTCGGTGGCGTGCTCCAACTCCTGTTGTGAGCGGGCCGAGCCGATCAGATAGACCGAACCGTGGTCGGTCTCGATCAAATAGTTGCCGGAGCGGACATCGGCGCTGAAGACCAGATCCGATTTGACCCGCGTGGTAATCCAGCCGTCCTGCGCCATGTCCCACGCGTTCTGTGGCGGTCCGACGACGATCTCGTTGTAGACGGCACGCACTCCCGGCATCTGGCTGACGATCTGGTCGGCCTGGGATTTTTGCTGATCGCTCGGACTCGATCCCGTCAGCAGCACGCGGCCGCCATACACGGTCGTCGTGATATCGCCATACAAAGGACCGAGCGCGTTGCCGATATCGGTCTTCAGCTTGACATCGTCGAAAGTGCCGTTGAGGCCGCGCTCCTGCGCCGCCTGATAACCGACCCCGCTGGCGGCCGCCATGCCGCCGATGATGGCGGCAGCGCACCCCCCTAGACAGGGCGCGAGAGCAAGCGCGCAGACCGCCGCGACTGTCACATTTAAGCGTGCCATGATGCCTCCGAGAGGCTCGGGAGAGGCGCCTATAGTGGGATGTTCGCCGCCGCACGCAACATCATCGCCACGAGGTTGCGCAGACTTGCTTCAGTTCGCGCCCGCCCGCCCTATGGATTCTCAAATCGCGTTTGGATTCGTCCAAGTCCACAATGAGTTGCGAAGCGGTCTCGACGAAGCGGGTATCAGTCGTCGCTGCGCCAGACGCCGAGGAGGTGCCGCGGCAGGCGTCGCGGCTCCACCACCATGACGTCGAATTGCACCGCCATCCTGGCGAGATCGGGACGCATCACCAGAAACGCCTCGGTAGCGCGGGCGATGCGCCGGCGCTGACGCGGCAGCAGCGCCGCGGCACCGGTGGCGAAGTCGGGGCGCGACTTGACCTCGATCACCGCCAGCACGCCGCGACGCCGTGCCAGGATGTCGATCTCGCCGGCCGGACAGCGCCAATCAGCGGCGACGATGCGCCAGCCGCGGAACCGCAAATGCCAGCGGCACAGATGCTCGGCGATCCGGCCGCGGCGCCGGGCCTTGAGGCGCTTCGGATCGGGTCTTGTTCCCCGCATCGCGCTACTTGTCCTGTCGCCGCGCCAGCGCCCTATCGTAGAGGGCGCGACGCGCAAGCCCGGTTTCGGCGGCTAGTTCGGCGACCGCGTCGCGCAAGCTCAACCGGGCGAGCTTTGCGTCCAGCTGGTCGTCAAGATCGGCGATGACCAGCGGAGCTGGCTCGGGTAGACCGACGACGATCACCACCTCGCCGCGCGGCGGGTTGTCGCGGTAATGGGCGGCCAACGCGCTCAGCGAGCCGCGCCTGACCTCCTCATGGCGCTTGGTCAGCTCGCGGGCAACCGCGGCCGGGCGGTCGCCCAGTATCTCGCGCAAGTCGACAAGCGCCGCGGCAAGGCGCGAGGGTCCTTCGTAGAAGATCAGAGTGGCTTGCAGGTCTCGCCACGCCGCCAATGCCTTGCGGCGGGCCGCGGCGCGTGGGGGCAGGAACCCGGCGAACAGGAACGTATCGGGCGGCAAGCCGGAGAGGATCAGCGCGTCGATCGCCGCCGAGGGGCCCGGGGCGGCGGTAACCGGCAATCCCTCGTCGAGCGCGGCACGCACCAGCTTGAACCCGGGATCGGAGATCAGCGGGGTGCCGGCATCCGATACCAGCGCCAGCCGCTCGCCGCGGCGCAACGCTGCCAGCGCCAACGGGCGAACCCGGTCGGCGTTGTGATCGTGGTAAGCGTCCAGCGGCGTCGTGATCCCGAAGCGGGCGAGGAGACGCCCGGTCACCCGCGTGTCCTCGCAGAGGATGCGATCGACCCCTCGCAGCACCCATAACGCGCGCAGCGTTATGTCGCCGAGATTGCCGATCGGCGTGGCCACGAGATGCAGGCCCGGTTCGAGCTCGTGCGCCGGCTCCCAGAAAGCCGTGGCGGCGGGTTTACTTAAGCATGCCTGAGGGTTACGGTCGCGCCCCGCCGTTGCTCCTTTACCAGGACCTGCCCGTGCCGCGCTGGTGTCTCGCCCGCTTTGCCTCACGCCGTGCCGCTCTTCTCTTATCTCTTCTCTTATGTGGCGCCCTGGCCGCCTGCGGAGGACGGACGGGGCCGGCGCCGGTCGGCATCCCGCAAGCACCCTATGCCGGCGGTCCGCCGCCGGCAACGGCGCCGCACCCACCGGCGCCTCCACCTGGATCCCAGGCGATCAAGGTCGCGGTGCTCCTGCCGCTTTCGGGCGCGAATGCCGATCTCGGCAAGGCGATGCTGGAAGCGGCCCAGCTCGCTTTGTTCACCATGGGGAGCGACAATCTCACCCTCGTTCCCCGTGATACCACCGGCACGGCGCAGGGCGCGGCCGACGCGGCAAAGGCGGTCATCGCCGACGGCGCCAAGTTGATCATTGGCCCGCTGGTCGCTGACGAGGTCGAGGCGGTGAAGCCGATCGCGCGCGACGCCCACGTCAACGTCATCGCCTTCGCCACCAAAACCCAGGTCGCCGGAGACAACGTCTTCCTGATGGGGTTCCTGCCGCGCCAGGAAATCGCGCGCGAGGTCTCCTTCGCGCGCGAGCGCGGGGTCAAGCGATTCGCCGCGCTGGCGCCGAACACGGCGTACGGCCACTTGATGGCGGATTCGCTGAAGGACGTCGTCGCCAGCGCCGGTGGCACCGTGACGCGCGTCGAGTTTTTCACCGGCGACCCTGGCGCGACGATCAAGAAGTTGGCGCCGGCGAACGGCGCCGCGCCGAACTTCGACGCGCTGCTCTTGCCCGAGGGCGGCAGTCAGCTGAAGCAGATTGCCCAGCAATTGAAGGCCGCTGGGGTCGACCCGGCACAGGTCCATTTCCTCGGCAGCGGATTGTGGGACGACCCCGATATCGAAAGCGAACCGGCGCTGGCCGGCGGGTGGTTCGCCGCCTCGCCGCCCGACACGCGACAGTTCTTCCTTACCCGCTACCAGAGCGCCTACGGTCATCCGCCGCCGCGACTTGCTTCGCTCGGTTTCGACGCGGCCGCGCTGGCCGCCGTGCTGGCCAAGAGCCCAGACCCCGACCCGTTTTCGCAGAGCGCCATTCTCAACCCGAATGGGTTTACCGGGGTGGACGGGCTGTTCCGCTTCACCCAGCAAGGCCTGGTGCAACGCGGTCTGGCGGTGCTCGAGGTCCAGCCCGGCAACGACGCGGTGGTCAGCCCGGCGCCGAAAAACTTCCAGGATTTTGCGTCCTAGCCGAGCAGCGCGGCCAAGACCGAATTGAGGCGCTGGCGCCCGGCGGCGGTGGCCTTAAGGCGCTCGCTGTCGAGCGTCACGAACCCGCCCTCGATCAGCCGGGTCACGCCGATCCCGAAGAGCGCTTCGATCGAACATTCGGCGAGAGTTTCGAGCCGCGCGCGGGAGATGCCCTCGGCAAGGCGCATCCCCATCATCACCATCTCCTCGACCGCGCTTTCGCGCGAAACCGCGGTCATTTCCTCGAATTCGCGTGTCTTTGAGCCATGCCTCGGGCAGGCGGCGCTGGCGGGTGGCGTATTTGTGGCCGCCGCGAGTGATGCGCCCATGCGCTCCGGGGCCGATGCCGAGATAGTCCTCGTAACGCCAATAGACGAGATTATGGCGGGATTCGGCGCCAGGCCCCGCGTGGTTGGAGATTTCATAGGCCGGCATTCCGTGCGCGGCGAGGCGTTCCTGGGTCATCTCGAACAGAGCCGCCGCGTCTTCTTCGTCAGGCATCGCAAGCTCACCCAATCGCGCCCGCGTGTGAAACGCGGTGCCCGGCTCGATCGTCAGCTGATAGAGCGACAGATGCTCGCCGGCGAGCATGATTGCCTCGTCCAATTCCGTGCGCCAGGCGGCGAGGTCCTGTCCTGGCCGCGCGTAAATCAGGTCGAAGGAGCTGCGCCGGAACAGTTTCTGCGATAGCTCGATCGCGGCGATCGCCTCGGCGCGATCGTGGCCGCGGCCAAGAAACTTGAGCGCCTCGGGATCGAGCGATTGCACGCCCAATGACAGCCGGTTGACCCCGGCCTCGGCGAAACCGGAGAAGCGTTCGGCCTCGGCCGAGTTAGGGTTGGCTTCGAGAGTAATCTCCAGATTGCGCGCCGTCTTCCAGTGCCGCTTGACGCGCTCGATCAGAGCCGCGGCGGTCTCGGGCGGCATCAGCGAGGGGGTGCCGCCGCCGAAGAAGATCGAGACCACCTCGTGCTCCGAAGCCAACTCGGCCTGGCGGTCGAGGTCGGCGACCAGTGCCTTGGTCCAACGCCGCGCGTCGGTGCGCTCTCGGACATGGCTGTTGAAGTCGCAATAGGGGCATTTCGACCGGCAGAATGGCCAATGAATGTAGATGGCGAGCGGCGACCGAGCCATCGCTTCAGCCGAAGCAGGCGGCGACCAGCTTGGCGAAGGCGCGGGACCGGTGGTCGAGCTGGTATTTTTGTTTCGGCGCCATTTCGCCGAAGGTGATGCGGTATCCATCGGGGATGAATATGGGGTCGTAGCCGAATCCATTCTCCCCCCGCGGCGGCCAGGTCAGCGTCCCGTGGACCTCGCCACGGAACAGTGCTTCCTCGCCGTCGGGCCAGGCGAACGCCAGGACCGAAACGAAAGTCGCCGCGCGATTCTTGTCTTCCAGTTCGCGATTGACCCGGTTCATCGCGACGTCGAAATCCCGGTTTGGCCCAGCCCAGCGCGCCGAGTAGATGCCCGGCGCGCCATCGAGCGCCAGCACGACCAGGCCGGAATCGTCCGCCAAGGCGGGCAATTTCGCGGTCTGAGCCGCCGCGTGGGCCTTGAGTGCAGCATTGGCCTCGAAGGTTTCGCCGGTTTCCTCGGGCTCGGTCAGGCCGAGTTCTGCGGCGCCGAGCGCCTCGACCCGGTACGGCGCGAGCAGCGCGGCGATCTCCACCACCTTGCCCGGGTTGTGGCTGGCGATGACCAGCTTGCCCCCGGCGAATTTGCGCGCCATGCGGCTCAGCCGAGCACCGCCCGCTGCAGCAGGGTCAACTCGCCGATGCCGGCGCGCGCCAAATCGAGCATCGCGGTGAAGCTCGCCTCGTCGAATGGCGCCCCCTCGGCGGTTGCCTGGATCTCGATGATTTTGCCCGAGCCGGTGAGCACGAAATTGGCGTCGGTCTCGGCAGAGGAATCCTCGGCATAGTCGAGATCGAGCACCGGCGCGCCGCCGCAGACGCCGCAGGAGATCGCCGCCACCGAATCGGTCAGCGGCATCGTGGGCAGCAGACCGGCGGTCACCAGCTTTCCGAGCGCGAGGTGGAGCGCGACATAGCTGCCGGTGATGCCGGCGGTGCGGGTGCCTCCGTCGGCCTGGAGCACATCGCAGTCGATCTTGATCTGGCGTTCGCCCATGGCGACGAGGTCGGTCACCGCGCGCAGCGAGCGGCCGATCAGGCGCTGGATTTCCTGGGTGCGCCCGCTCTGCCGCCCGCGCGCGGCCTCGCGATCGGTGCGGGTATGGGTCGAGCGCGGCAGCATCCCATATTCCGCCGTCACCCAGCCCTTGCCGCTGTTGCGCATCCACGGCGGCACCCGTTCCTCGATGGACGCGGTGCACAGCACGTGGGTATCGCCGAATTTCGCCAGGCACGAACCCTCGGCGTATTTGGCGACACTGGGTTCGAGGGTGACGGTACGCATCGCAGAGGGGCTGCGTCCGGAGGGGCGCATCGGTGTCTCCAACTAAAAGAGGGTTCCCTGACCGGGAAGGGGGCCCTTGGGTCGCGGCGAGCGGCGCGGCCGGGCCATGGCGCCGGCGTAGACATCGACCTTGCCGTCGTGAAATTCAAGTTCGAGCGGGCCCGGCGTCACCTTGTCGGCGTCGGCGATAATGGCATCGCCGCGCCTGACGACGACGTAGCCCTCGGCGAGCCGGCGTTCGTGGGTGTCGCTGAGGCTCGCGAGGCGGCCGGCGAGCCCTTCGACGACGCGGCGCTGTTCCGCGACGGCGCGGGCGGCGGCCGTGGCGAGGCGCGGCGCGCAGTCGTCGAGGCGGGCGCGGGCGCGGGCGATGTCGGCGGCGAGCGCCGCCGGGCGCAGCCGCGCCGCATCGAGACGGGCGCGGGCCGCGGCGAGGCGGCCCTGCATCGCCAAACGCAGCCGCTCCGAGCGGTCGTCGAGCCGCTGCGCGGCCGAGCCGATGAGGTCGCGCGGGTCGGGGAGGCCGCGCGCCAGCCCGGCGAGATGCAGCCGGCTTTCGCTGAGCAGGCGTCCGAGACCCTGGGCGAGACGCGACGTCTTGCCGCCGAGCTCGGCGACGAGGTCGAGCCGCACCGGCACCGCCATCTCTGCGGCGGCGGTCGGGGTCGGCGCGCGGCGGTCGCTGGCATAGTCGATCAGCGTCGTGTCGGTCTCGTGGCCGACCGCCGAGATCAGCGGGATCGCCGAGGCCGCCGCGGCGCGCACGACGATCTCCTCGTTGAACGCCATCAAATCTTCGAGGCTGCCGCCGCCGCGCGCGACGATGATCAGGTCGGGGCGCGGTACGGCAGCGCCCGCGGTGCAGCCGGTTGAAGCCCTCGATCGCCGCGGCGACCTGCGCCGCCGCGTTCTCGCCCTGCACCGCGACCGGCCAGACCACGACGCGGCGCGGAAAGCGGTCGGCGAGGCGGTGCAGGATGTCGCGGATCACCGCGCCGGTCGGCGAGGTGACGACGCCGATGACGCCGGGCAGGAACGGCAGTTTCTTCTTGCGCTCGGCGGCGAAGAGCCCCTCCGCGGCGAGACGCTTTCGGCGGTCCTCCAGCAGCTTGAGCAGCGCGCCGACTCCCGCCAGCTCGATCGAATCGACGATGAGCTGGTATTTCGAGCGGCCGGGATAGGTGGTGAGCCGTCCGGTGGCGACGACCTCCATCCCATCCTCGGGCTGGATCGTCAGACGCATCGCCGTGGTGCGCCAGCACACCGCGTCAAGCACGGCGTCGGCGTCCTTCAGCGCGAAATACAGATGGCCGGAGCTGACCCGCTTGAAGCCGCTGATCTCGCCGCGCACGCGGACGGCGGAAAAATTTTCCTCGATCGAGCGCTTGAGCGCCGCCGCCAGCTCGGAAACGGTATATTCGCGCTGGTTCGAGCGCCCGGGCTCGGCCCAGGCCTCGGCGGCGGTGAGCGGCAGGTCGTTCATCGCCCGATTATAGAGGAGCCGGGAGGCACTCGCTAATGCGCATCCTCGTCGTCGGGTCGGGCGGGCGCGAACACGCGCTGTGCTGGGCGATTTCCGCATCGCCGCTGGTCGAGCAGGTCTATTGCGCGCCGGGCAATGCCGGGATCGCCGAGGACGCCGAATGCGTGCCGATCGGCGCGATGGATTTCGCCGGCGATCATTGGCTTTCTGCAAGCAGGCGGCGATCGACCTTGTCGTGGTCGGGCCGGAGGCGCCGCTGGTCGCCGGCCTCGTCGATGTGCTCGAAGCCGAGGGCATCGCCGCGTTCGGGCCGACCAAGGCCGCCGGCGATCGCTCGAAGGCTCCAAGGGCTTCATGAAAGACCTCTGCGCGCGCGAGGGCATCCCGACCGCCGCCTATCGCCGATTCACCGATGCCGACCGCGGCCAAGGCCTATATCGCCGCGCAAGGCGCGCCGATCGTGGTCAAGGCCGACGGGCTGGCGGCGGGGAAGGGGGTCGTCGTCGCCGCAAGCGTCGCCGAGGCGAACGCGGCGGTCGATGCGGCCTTCGCCGGGCGGTTCGGGGTAGCGGGGGCCGAGATCGTCGTCGAGGAATTTCTCGCCGGCGAGGAGGCCAGCTTCTTCGCGCTGTGCGACGGCGAGCACGCGCTGCCGCTCGCCGCGGCGCAGGACCACAAGCGCGTCGGCGACGGCGACACCGGCCCCAATACCGGCGGGATGGGCGCCTATTCGCCCGGCGCCGATGGTGACGCCGGCGATCGAGGGCCAGGTCATGGAGCGCATCGTGCTGCCGACGGTGCGGGCGATGGCGCGCGACGGCACGCCATACAAGGGCGTGCTCTATGCCGGGCTGATGCTGACGGCGGAAGGGCCGAAGCTGATCGAATACAATTGCCGCTTCGGCGACCCCGAATGCCAGCCGCTGATGATGCGGTTGCAAAGCGATCTGGTGCCGGCGCTGCTGGCGACGCGCGACGGCATCCTCAACCGCGTCGATCTGCGCTGGTACGACCAGAGCGCGATCTGCGTGGTGATGGCGGCGAACGGCTATCCCGACGACCCGCAGCGCGGGACGGAAATACGCGGCCTCGATAAGGCGGGCGCCGACCCGGACGTGAAGATCTTCCACGCCGGGACGAAACGCGACGGCGACCGCATCCTCGCCGATGGCGGCCGGGTGCTCGGTGTCACCGCGACGGGGACCGACCTCACCGCCGCGCGCGAGCGCGCCTATCGCGCGGTCGACTTGATCGACTGGCCGGGCGGCTTCTGCCGCCGGGATATCGGGCGACGCGGGGGCTAGTCCGCGCTCGGCCAGTTGAGCCGGATCGGGTCGCTGCCGTCCCAATTCTTCGCGGCTTCGCGCACCTGGTCGAAGATGCGCATGCGGGTCGGGGTCGCCTCGGCCATCTCGATGACCGTGCCGGGGTGGCCCTCTTCGAGGAAATAGATGAAGGGGCCGCGCGGGCTGTCGCCTTCCTGGCCGACATGCCAGCCGCTGGCCAGCGCCTTCTCGCGGATCTCGTGATAGTTGACCGGCCAGGACGACCAATGCTGCGCGCCTTCCTTGCCGGCGTTGAGGAAATCCCAATAGAGGCTTGGCGTCTGGCAACGCTGCTGGATCAGCTCGAGCTGGATGTCGCCCGAATTGGCCAGCGCGATCGAGAGATGCGGCATGTCGTAGGGCTTGCCCTTGTAGCGGTAGCCGGTGAGCGGCAGCTTGTCGGCGTAGAACCAGGGGCCGATGCCGCAGACCTCGACCCAATGCTTCATCGCCTTGTCGATGTCGCGCACGACGATGCCGATCTGCCGCATCTCGCCAAAAATCCGGCTCATGGCTTTCTCCCTCGCATTCGCGGAACCCGCGCTTACATGAAGCGTAGAACCTCGCGGGATCGAAGACCAGTTTGGGGGACCGAGCGCGGATGAAAAATTCAGTCGCCGTGAAGCATCGCCGGCGCATTCTCTGCGTTTTCCCGCGCTACGCGCCATCGTTCGGGACTTTCGAGCACGCCTACGCGCTGATGGACGGGGTGCGCGCGTTCATGCCGCCGCAAGGGCCTGCTGGTGATCGCCGCGTATCTGCCGGCGGCGTGGGAGGTGAGGCTCGTCGATGAGAATATGCGCCGGGCGAGCGAGGCCGATTTCGCCTGGGCCGACGCGGTATTCGTCAGCGGCATGCATGTCCAGCGCGAGGCGATCAACGAGATCAACCGCCGCGCCCACGCTCACGGCAGGGTCACGGCGTTGGGCGGCCCGTCGGTGTCGTCGTGCCCCGAGCATTATCCGGAGTTCGACTATCTCCATATCGGCGAGCTGGGCGACGCGACCGACGCGCTGATCGCGGCGCTCGACGCCGATGTCGGGCTGCCGCCGGCGCAATGCGTTTTCACCGCCGCGAGCGGCTGCCGCTGCCCGAATTCCCGCTGCCTGCCTACGAGATGCTCGAGGGGCGGCGCTATTTCCTCGGCAGCGTCCAGTTTTCCAGCGGCTGCCCCTATCGCTGCGAATTTTGCGACATCCCGGCGCTATACGGCCGCCAGCCGCGTTACAAGCGGCCGGAGCAGATCACCGCCGAACTCGACGCGATGCTCGCGGCGGGTATCCAGGGCTGCGTCTACTTCGTCGACGACAATTTCATCGCCAACAAGAAGGCGGCGCGCGAGCTGCTGCCGCATCTCGTCGCCTGGCAGAAGGCGCGCGGCTACCCGCTGCAATTCTCCTGCGAGGCGACGCTCAACATCGCCGCCTGCCCCGACATCCTGGCGATGATGCGCGAGGCGTCTTTCTACGCGGTGTTCTGCGGCATCGAGACGCCGGAACTCGGCGCGCTCGACGCGATGGGGAAGGGGCACAACCATGCGATGCCGATCCTCGACGCGATTCGGACGATCAATGGCTATGGCATCGAGGTGGTATCGGGGATCATCCTCGGGCTCGATACCGACACGGCGGCGACCGGCCGCAACCTGATCGACTTCATCGAGCGGTCGCGGATTCCGCTGCTGACGATCAACCTGCTGCAGGCGCTGCCGAAGACGCCGCTGTGGGACCGGCTGCAGGCGGCGGGGCGGCTCGATCTCAGCGGCGAGCGCGATTCCAACGTCGTTTTCGCCCGGCCGTATGAAGCGGTGCTTGTCGGATTGGCGCCAGGCGGTGCGCAGCGCCTACACGCCGGAGGCGATCTATCGCCGCTTCGCACTGGCAGGCCGAGCATACCTATCGCAACCGCATCCGCCCGCCGCTGAGCCGGGCGCGGCTCACCGCCGCCAATCTGCGGCGCGGCGTCGTGACCCTGGCGAAGATCGTCGGCAAGATCGGCATCGCCGGCGATTACCGCCGCACTTTCTGGCGCATGGCGCTGCCGGCGCTACGCCAGGGCCGGATCGACGAGCTGATCGCCTCGGCATTGGTCGCCCACCACATGATCACCTTCGCGCGCGAATGTACCGCCGGGCAGCAGAGCGCGGCGTTCTACGCCGACCGGCCGTCACCGGCCGTGCGGCGGGCCGCCTGATCGATGCGTTTCGCGATGCTAATCGCGGTCCGTTGGTTCGATCGCCCCGGCGAGGGCAGGCACCCGGTCCAGGTGCTTGCGCGAGGCTAGCCGCAAGCGGGTGCCGATGACGCGGAAGTAATAGGGGTAATTGCCGTAATCGAGCCACTCGTCGGTTTGTGTTTGATCGCGGTCGTCGTCGAACCAAAAGATCGTGTCGGTCAGCCTCAACTCGCCGATGAAGTCGGGCGCCGCTTGTGACTTCCACCAGACCGGAAAGCTGTAGGGATAGAGCGCGAGCGCGCCCTCACTGGCGCGGACCGTGCCGAGTGGATTGTCCTTCAGCCGCGCCTCGAACGCGCGATAGATCGGCGCGGCTTCGATACCGGGCTGCGGCAGCCAGGCTTCGGCGAAATGCCTGGGGCCGAGGGGCGGCAGGAGTTCGACGCCGCGGTCGTTGACCGCGACCAAGGCCGAGGCCAGCACCGCCGCTTGCACAAGAGCCAGACGACGGCGGTTCGCCTCCGTCTCGGCCGCGGCGATCACCGCCGGCCAGACCATCGTCAGGATGAAGGGGAAAGGCCGATAGCTGACCATGTGGGCATAGTCGTCGACCTTGGATAGCAGATTCACTAACCAATACGGAGCGAACGTGATCCAGCCAACCAGAAGCCGCGGATCGCGCAACCAGATTGCTGCACCGGCCAAGACGAGACCGGGCATCCATAAATGCTGGGCGTAGACCAGTGTATAACTGATGCGTTCGGCGACGATTTCCCATGACAGGTGTCTGAACGGGTCGGCGCCGAAGTAGAAGTCGCTGATGATGTCGACCTCGTGGAAGAAGGCGCGCTTCGCCGCAAAGGCGGCGACCGAAATTGCCGCCGATGACGCGGCGTAGAGCAGCACCTCGCGGCGCTCTCTGCCCAGGCCGTCTTCGCGGCCAGTCCACCGGCTGCATATCCACAAGCCCAAAAGCGGCAGCGCCAACAACAGGCCGCAATCCTCGCGCACCGATGCGTTGAGAACCAGCATCGCGACGGCGATACAATGCCGATGCGCCGCGAAGGCGAGGAAGAACGCGATGGTGAACAGCGCGCTGGCGATTTCCTGATGCGGCTCCCACACGCCGCTCGAAACCGGGCCGCTTAGGTAGAAGACAAGGGAACCGACCGCGGCGATAAAGATGCCTGCCGAGCCGGGCACGAGATGACGGTAGGCGCGATAGGCCACGATCAGCAGTGCGCCGTAGGCGCAGCCGTAGACCACGCCGTAATAGGTCATGCGGTCGAAAGGGACGAGGTAGCTGACTGCGCTCGGCAGGTAGTTGATCGGCGAGAAATGGACGTTGAGGAACGAGACCGATGCAGATCATCGGCGCCGGCTTCAGCGCCCAGCCGCTGCGCCAGATGATGGTCTGGAAGATTGTCGAATCGTAGAGCGTGCTGCCGAATTGATAGGCGTTGTTGAGCACGGTGATCAGCATGGTGGCGAGGCCGAACGCGAAGAGCGCGGCCATCGCCGCGCCTTCCGCCAGCAGAATGACGAGCCGCCGCGCCGGCTCGGCTTCGGCGGCTACGCGACCCGCCGCGCTCGCCACTCGCCGGCGCCGAACTGGGTGCGGTTGACGATGCCGCTATTCTGGTCGCTGGCGGCGCCAAGCTCGACCGTGCCCGACATGGCGCCGTCGGCGATCTTGCCTTCGAAGCGGAACGAGATCGTGGCCGCCTCGTAGCGCCCGCCGAAGGCGAAGCGGACGATGTCGCCGTCGAGCGCGCCGGTCACCGGCCCAGCGAACTGGGCCGAGCGCTGATGGCCGGACAGCGCGGCCCCGCGCTGCTCGAGGTTGAGCCGGTGCACGCGCGCGCCATGCATCAGATCGAGCTGCAATTCCCAGCTTCCGGCGAGGGTCAGGGCCGGCGCGCGGGCGGGGATGCGCTCCGCCTGGGCCGAGACGAGGAGCGCCGCGACCACCGCATCGCCGACCTGCTCGGCCTCGCCTGGCTGGAGCTGGAACGGCTCGACCGCGATCGAGTTTTCGGTCGCCGAATTGTCGTCGAGCATGACGCGCGGCTCGCCATCGAGCACGCGCTGGCGCAGGGCGAGGCCGTCAAGCGGGTATTTCTCGCGGTCCCAGACGATCTTGAGCCGTGGTACGCGATCGACCCCGGTGGGTTCGAGAACCTCACTCGCCGCACCCGGGATTTGCGCGACGCGCGCGGCGATCGCCGCGCAATCGGCGTCCCACCTCGCGCGCTCGGCGGCGGGGTCGCGCTCCTCGAACCAGTATTCGAGAGCGGCGAGGACGCCAACGATGTCCTCCTTCGACACCTTCATCGGCCGGCCCAACGCCTGATGCGGCGAGCCGTTGCGCCAGGCGGCCTCGACGAGTTTCTTGCTGCCGAGCAAGAGGCCCGAAGTTTGCGGTCCGCGCAGAAACTTGCCGCCGCTGTAGATGACAAGATCGGCGCCGCGCGCCAGCCAGGGCGAGGGCCGCTCAATGTGCTCGGAGGCGGCGTCCACCATGATCGGGATGCCCTTGGGCTTGCATATCGAGGCGATTTCCTCGAGCCGTACCGTCGTCAGATGCTCCTGCTTGCCGAGCAGCACGACGAGGGCAACCGGCTCTTTCAGCGCCTTGTCGAGATCGGCGCGGGTCTCGATCTCGACGATGTGGCAGCCGCACATCCGCACCGCCTGGTCGTAGGCGAAGCGCTGCTTGGCCGGGATGATGACGCGGTTGACCATACCCTCGGTGAACGGCAGGCGCAGCATCTTCACCGGATCGTTGCCGGCGACGCAAGCGGCGGTGCCGAGCGCCACCGCGGCGGCGCTGCCGCAGGTGACGATCCCCAATTCGGCGCCGGTCAGCTCGGCGATGCGTTTTGACGCCGCGGCCATCAGCTCGTCGAGGTTGACGAACTGGCGCGAGGCCGCGTCGACCGCCGCGCGCACCTGGGGCAGCATCAGGCTGCCGCCATGCATGGTGCGCACGCTGCAGCAATTGATAAACGGCCTGACACCCAGCGCGAGATAGGGGTTGGTGCTCATGCCACCTCCGAGGACAGCAAAGAAGGATTATAACAGGCCGATGACGCACGCGACCCAGCCGGAACCGGCATTGGTGCTGTTCTCGGGCGGACAGGATTCCACCACCTGCCTTGCCTGGGCGCTGGCGCGGTTCTCGCGCGTCGAGACCGTCGGGTTCGACTACGGCCAGCGGCACCGGGTCGAGCTCGCATGCCGGGCGCGTATGATCGCCCGGCTCAGAGCCGATTTTCGCGACTGGGGTGCGAAGCTCGGCGAGGATCACGCGGTCGATCTCTCGATACTCGGCCGGCTGAGCGAGACGGCGCTGACCCGCGACGCCGAGATCGCCTTCGCCGCGAGCGGGCTGCCCAACACCTTTGTTCCTGGCCGCAACTTGTTGTTCTTCACCTTCGCCGCGGCGATCGGCTATCGGCGGGGCCTAAAGCATCTGGTCGGGGGGATGTGCGAGACCGACTACTCGGGCTATCCCGATTGCCGCGACGATACGCTCAAATCGCTGCAAGCGACGCTGTCGCTGGGGATGGAGCACCGCTTCGTCATCCACACGCCCTTGATGTGGCGCGACAAGCGCGCGACCTGGGAACTGGCCGAGGAATTGGGCGGCGAAGGCCTCGTCGAGCTGATCCGCGAGGAGAGCCACAGCTGCTATCTGGGCGAGCGGGGGGAGCAGCATGATTGGGGCTATGGCTGCGGCCAATGCCCGGCCTGCGAGCTGCGCCGCAAGGGGTGGGAGGCTTACGCCAGGCGGTCATGAGCTACGCGGTCAAGGAAATCTTCTACACCTTGCAGGGCGAGGGGGCGCTGACCGGGCGGCCGTCGGTGTTCTGCCGCTTCACCGGGTGCAATTTGTGGTCGGGGCGCGAGGAAGACCGCGCGACGGCCGCGTGCACCTTCTGCGATACCGATTTCGTCGGCCTGGACGGGACCGATGGCGGCCGCTACGAGACCGCGGACGCGCTCGCCGACACGGTCGCCGCGCTGTGGCCCGAGGGAGGGCGCGACCGTTTTGTCGTGTGCACCGGTGGCGAGCCTTTGCTGCAGCTCGATCCGCCGCTGATCGAGGCGCTTCATGCGCGCGGTTTTGAGATCGCGGTCGAGACCAACGGCACGATCCCGCTGCCGGCGGAGCTCGACTGGGTGTGCGTGAGTCCAAAGGGTAACGCCGACCTGGTTGTCAGTGCCGGCGACGAGCTGAAGATCGTCGTGCCGCAGCAGGGGGTCGATCCACTTGCATACGCGGATCTGGCATTCCGCCGCTTTTCGGTGCAGCCGATGGACGGACCCAATCGCGAGGGCAACACCGCGCTGGCGATCCAGTTCTGCCTAGACCACCCGAAATGGCAGCTGAGCCTGCAGACCCACAAGATCACGGGAATCCGGTGATCAATCCGGCCAGCGCCGGTGCAGCCAGAACCATTGCTCGGGACGTTCGCGGATCCAGCTTTCGAGGGTCTGGTTGACTGCGGTCATCAGGGTGAGCACGTCGGCCTCGCGGTTGCCGCTCCGGGGGAGCGGCAACTTCGGATAAACGGTGAGGCGGAAATGCGCCCCGCCGGTGCGCTCGACGCGCACCGGCAGCACGTCGCAATCGAAATGCAGCGCGAACAGGGCCAGGGCCGGAGCCGTCATCGCCGGGCGGCCGAAAAACGGCACGGCGATGCCATCATTGAGCTTCTGATCGACGAGGAGACTGAGGTGTCCACCGCGGCGCAGCGCCGCCGCCGCGCGCCGGGACGCCACCGCGCCCTTGGGGATCAGCTCGCCCTGGTCGCCGCGCAGCCGGCCGATCAGGTGGTCGAAGAGCGGGTTGTTGGCGGCGCGGTAGATTTGCGCGATGTCGAGCCCGTATTGTCCGCCGGCGAGCGCGGCGATCTCCCAATTGCTGAGGTGTCCCGAAAACAGCACAACCCGGCGCCCCGCCGCGAGCGCCGCGTCGAGATGTTCGAGGCCGCTTGTCGCGACCCGACCGCCCGGCGCGAATGCGTCGATCTCACGCAGATGCGGGTATTCGGCCGCGACCCGGCCGAGATTGTCCCACATGCCGAGGACAATCGCCTCGATCTCGGCTTGGCTGAGCTGCGGCATCGCCAGCCGGAGATTGAGGCGCGCCCGCTTGGTGACCCCGAGCCGCGGGCCGATCCGCCGCGCGATCGCCCCGCCCAGCGCCGAGGCGCGATCGAGCGAAAGCAAGCCAAAGCCGCTGAAGGCGAGGGTGGCGAACCAGGCCTCGATGCGGTAGGTCCAGCCGACCGGCGCCGCACGCCGCTCAGCCGATTGCGGCGCCACTTGCCTCAAGCACCCGCGCGAGCAGCGCGTCGAGCGCCGGCCGGTCCCGCCATTCGATGCGAACGTCCAGAACCTCGATGCCGGCGCGCGCCTCGGGCTGTAGCCGTGCCGCATCCTTGGCCGTGGTGACGAGCAGCGCCCGTTCCCGATCCGCGGCGACGCGCAGCGCGGCTAGCTCTGTATCGCTGAAGCGATGATGGTCGGGAAAGGCGCGCTCGGCCGCCAGCTCCGCGCCGAGCCGGCGCAGCGCGGCGAAGAACTTCTCCGGCCGGCCAATTCCGGCGAACGCGACCACTCGCTTGCCGGCAAGCCGCCCGCCGTCCACCGTCGCGAGCGTGGCGCGCAGGACCGGGCAGACGGCGCGTGCAAGCCCGGGCGGGGTAGCCTCGCCGTCCAGCAGGACGATGGCGTCGGCGCGGGCGAGCCCGGCCTCGATCCGCTCGCGCAGCGGTCCCGCCGGGAGCAGGCGGCCATTGCCGAAGCCGTAGGCGGCATCGACCACGAGCAGCGCCAGATCCTTGGCGACCGTGGGATTCTGAAACCCGTCGTCGAGCAGCACCGCGGCGGCGCCGGCTTCCGCCGCCGCACGCACGCCGGCGGCGCGGTCGCGCCCGACCCAGGTCGGCGCTTGCGCCGCCGCGAGCAGTGCCTCGTCGCCCACCGCGGCGGCGTCATGGATCGCTAAATCGACCCGTACCGGCCCCGCCAGCCGCCCGCCGTAGCCGCGCATCACGATATGCGGCGACATCCCCGCCTGCCGAAGCACATCGACGAGCGACAGCACGACCGGCGTCTTGCCAGCGCCGCCGACGACGAGATTGCCGACGCAGATCACCGGAACCGAGACCCGGTACGGATGGGCGAGGGCGCGGCGCATGCGGCCCGCGGCGTCGATCGCCGCCCCCACCGGTGCCAATAGCCCGGCCACTAGGCCGGGCGTCTCGTGCCAGAACTCAGGCGTCCGCATCGACCGTTTCCCGCGGCGCCACCGGATCGAGCCAGGGCGCGAGCCGTTCCATGACGGCGTCGAGCGTGCCGAGCCCCCCGGCGGCGACGCTGGAAGCGCGCGCGGCGCGCGCGTCACGCAGCCCCGGGTCGTCGAACAACCGGGCCACTGCCTCGGCGAGCGCCTCCTCGCCGGCGACGATCTCCGCGGCTTGCGCGCTCATCAATTCCGCTGCCATCGCGGCGCAGTTGGCGGTGTGCGGGCCGAGCAGAATGGCGCAATCGAGGCGCGCCGCCTCAAAGGGATTGTGTCCGCCCATCTCGACCAGCGAGCCGCCGATAAAGGCGATGCCAGCGAGACTGTAGAGCATCCCCATCTCGCCAATCGTGTCGGCGAGATAGAAATCGACATCGGCCGTCACCGCATCGCCACGCGAGCGGCGAGCGACGCGCAGCCCGCGCGCCTCGGCCATCGCCGCGATGGCGTCGCCGCGCACTGGATGACGTGGCGCGACGATGGTCAGAAGGCCGCGATGGGTCGCGGCGAGGCGGGCGTGGACCCCCGCCGCGATTTCGTCCTCGCCCGGATGGGTGCTGGCGGCGAGCCAGCGCGGGCGGTCGTCGATCTGGGCCGCCAGCGCCGCCAGGGCGCCGGTGTCGGTCGGCAGGCGCATGGCTGCCGATTTGAGGTCGCCAACGCTCGCCACCTGGCCGGCGCCGAGTTCGCGCAGCCGTGCGCATTGCAGCTTGTCCTGTGCGAGGCACATCGAGAACGACCCCAATATCGGCCGGGCGAGCCCCGGCACCGCGCGCCAGCGGGCGTGCGAGCGCGCCGACAAGCGAGCGTTCAGCAGCAGCATCGGGATGTTCCGCCGCCGCGTCATCAGCACCAGGTTGGGCCACAACTCGGACTCGATCCACACCGCCAGATTCGGGTGCCAGTGATCGAGAAAGCGCCCGACCGCCCGCGGCAGGTCGGCTGGCACGAACTGGTGGCGCGCGCCGCGCGGCAGCCGGGTTTCGAGCAGCCGCGCGGCGGTCACCGTGCCGGTGGTGATGAGAATTTCGAGACCCGGCCGCTCCGCGAGTATGCGCTCGATCAGGGCGAGGGCGGATGTCGCCTCGCCAATGCTCGCGGCGTGCATCCAGACGAGCGGCTTGTCCGGCCGCTTGGCGCCGGGAATGCCAAGCCGCTCGGTGAAGCGCAGGGCGTCCTCCTTGCCGCGACGCTGGCGCGACTTCAGGTAGACCAGCACAAAGGGCGCCGCCGCGGCGGTAAGGCCGCGATAGAGCGTCGGCAGGATCACGGCCGCTTCCCAGCCACCAGCTCGGGCGTACGCTCGATTGCCGCGGCAGGCTCGCATTCGGCTGCTGGCGCGGTCCCGTGCCCGACCCGGCTGTCGGCAAGCGCGGCCATTTCGCGCAGCCGGGTTTCGACCAGCTGACGGGCGCGCTCGATCCCGGCTTCGTCAAGGTCGTGCGCGACCGCGATCGGTTCACCCCAGATGATGATGCCGCGGCCGAAGGGCAGGGCGAGATGCATCCTGTCCCAGGTCTTCAGCACCCGCCGCCGGCTGGTGGCGAACACAACCGGCTGGATGGGGGCGCGCGCGAGGCGCGCGACATTGACGATGCCGCTCGAGGCGACCATCGCCGGCCCCGCGGGGCCGTCCGGGGTGATCGCCACGCAATCGCCGGCCGCAAGCTGCTTGACCAGTGCCCGCAAGGCCATCGTGCCGCCGCGCCGGGTCGAGCCCGCGATCGATTGGATGCCGAAATGGGCCACCGCGCCGGCGATGATGCGGCCGTCGCGGTGCGACGAGATCAGCATGTGCATCGGCGCGCGTCGCCGCCAGGCGAGCGGGATCATCATCATCCGGCCGTGCCAGAAGGCGCCCACCAATGGCTGCTTGGCCTCGTACAGCCGCCGGGGATGCTCGGCCCCTTCCTCGGTCCAGCGGTTGGTCGCATAGACAAAGCGAATGTAAAGCTGGATCGCGAAGCATAGCGCGCGGTGCAGCCGCTCGCTGCGCACGACCCGCCGCGCCCAATCGCGAAACGGCCTCATTGCGAGGGCACCTCGATCAGTGCCGCGTCATCGGCCTCAGCGAATTGCGTCTCGTAGAGCCGGGCATAGAGGCCGCCGCGCGCCAGAAGGTGCGCGTGCTTGCCGGTTTCGACGATCCGCCCGCGGTCCATCACACAAATGAGATCGGCGCCGGTGATCGTCGATAAACGGTGGGCGATGACAAGCGTCGTGCGGCCGCGCATCAGCCGCTTGAGCGCCGCCTGGACCTGCCGCTCGCTCTCGTTGTCGAGCGCGGAGGTGGCCTCGTCGAGCAACAAGATCGGCGCATCCTTCAGCATTGCCCGCGCAATCGCCAGGCGCTGGCGCTGACCACCCGAGAGGCGAATCCCGTGCTCGCCAACGAGCGTGTCGTAACCCTGCGGCAGCTCGGCTATAAAGCGGTCGGCTCCGGCCGCGCCCGCCGCCGCCTCGATTTCTTCCTGGCTCGCGCCAAACCGGCCATAGGCGATGTTGGCACGCACCGTGTCATCGAACAGACTCGCCTCCTGGGCCACTAACGCCAGCGCGCCGCGCAACGAGGCCAAGGTCACGTCGCGAATGTCCTGGCCGTCGATCGAAATGCTCCCGCCGTCGACATCATAGAAGCGCGGGATCAGGTTGAGCATCGTCGACTTGCCGGCGCCGGAGGGGCCGACCAGAGCCACCATGCTGCCCGCGGGCACGGCCAGCGAGACGCCGTCTAGTGCGACTGCGTCCGGGCGATAACCGAAGCGCACACCGGTGAAGACGATCGCGCCGCCGGTGACGCGCAGCGGCGAGGCGCCGACCCGGTCGCGGATCGTCGGCTCGATGTCGAGCACCTCGAACAGGCGCTGCGCCGCGGCCAGCCCCTCCTGCAACGAGGCATTGAGATTTGCCAGGTTCTTCAGCGGCTGATAGGCGAGCAGCAACGCGGTGATGAAGGTGAAGAACGCGCCTGGGGTGCGGGCGCCTTCGATCACTTGGTAGCCGCCATAAAGCGTCACCACCGCCACAGCAGAGCCGCCGAGCGCCTCCATCATCGGCGAGGCGCGGGCGCGGGTGCGGTTGGCCCGGTCGATCAGCCGGAACATGCGCTCGAACAATTCCCTGGCGCGGCTTTGCTCGTAGGCCTCCATGCCGTAGGCCTTGACGTGGCGCGCCCCCTGGAAGGTCTGGTTCAACAGCGTGGTGATGAGCCCCGCTTCGACCTGGGTGCTGGCCGACACCCGGCGCATCCGCCGACCGATGCCGGCGATCGGACGGATCGCCAGCGGAAAGGCGAAGAACGAGGCGAGCGCCAAGACCCAGTCCTCGTAGAACATCAACGCCACGAGAAACGTCACGGTGACGGCGTCCTTGCCGATGCCGAGCAGGACGTTCGCGGCGGCGCTGCGCAGAAAGATGACGTCGGCGATGAAGCGCGACACCAGCGTGCCGCTGGCATTGGCGTTGAAGTAGGCGAGGTCGGCGCGAATCAGCCGGGCATAGAGCGCATTCTGGACATCAGTGATGACGCGCTGACCGACGCGGCTCATCAGCACCGCCTCACCGTAATCGGCGACTCCCTTGATGATCGCGATCGCAAAGACCGAGCCGGCGATCAGCAGCAGCAGCGAACCCTCACGACCGACGAAGATCCGGTCGAGCATCGGCTGCATCAGCCAAGCGCGCACGGCGGTGCTGGCCGAGGCGATACCCATGCAGACGAAGGCGAGGACGATGGCGCCGCGATGCGGCCAGATAAAATCGCGGGTGAGCCGGCGTACCAGCGCGGCCGATTGCAGCCTGCTTTCCGTGGGCGGCTGCTCGCTCAACTCATGAACCTCACGCTCCAGCCACGGTCAGATCATCGATGCGCAAGGTCGGCGCGTCGGCGCCCGTGCGGAATTCGAGATCATTGGCCGCGACCATCCGGGCAAACATGTCCTTAAGGTTGCCGGCGACGGTCATCTCGCTCACCGGGAAGGCGATCGCGCCATTCTCGATCCAAAACCCCGATGCGCCGCGGCTGTAGTCGCCGGTGACACCGTTGACCCCCATGCCCATCAGCTCGGTTACATATAGCCCACTCTTGATGTCGGCATAAAGCTCCTGAGGCGTTTGCGCGCCCGCCTCGATCCACACATTGGTGGCGGCCGGCGTCGGCGGCGAGGAGGTGCCGCGTGCGGCGTGGCCGGTGGTCGCCATCTTGAGTTGCCGCGCCGAACGCAGATCGAGGAGCCAGGTCGTCAGCACGCCCTTGTCGATGAGCGCGCGGCGCCGGTTGGCGATGCCCTCGCCATCGAATGGTCGCGAGCGCGAACCGCGCCGGCGATGCGGGTCTTCCGTCAACGTGATCGCCTCCGGGAAAATGCGCTCGCCGAGCTTGTCCTTGAGAAAGCTGGTGCCGCGCGCGATCGACGGGCCCGAGATGGCGCCCAACAGGTGCGACAAGAACGTGCGCGCGACCCGCGGGTCGAACACCACCGGCACCTTGCCGGTCGGCATCTTGCGCGCGCCGAGCCGCCTCACCGCGCGCTGGGCGGCTTCGCGGCCGACCTCCTCGGCACGGCGCAGATCGCTGCCGTAGACCGCGCTGGCGAAATCGTAGTCGCGCTCCATGCCGGTATCGGTGCCCGCGATCACCGAGACGCTGACCCCCCAACTCGACCCAGCATAGGAACCGGCGAAGCCGTTGGAGGCGACGAGCGCGGCGCGCGAGCGGCCCCAGCCGGCGTCGGCACCCTCGGAATTGGTGATCCCTTCGACCGCGAGCGCGGCTTCCTCGGCGGCGCGGGCATGCTCGATCAAGGTCTCGGCGGTGGGCTCGGAGGCGTCGAAAATGTCGAGCTCTGGCCACTCGTGGGCGACCTGGTCAGGGTCGGCGAGGCCGCAAAAGGGGTCCTCGGGTATCGCCCGCGCCATTGCGACGGCGCGTTCGACCAGCTCGTCCAGGATGACCGGCTCGCGGTCGCTCGACGATACCATCGCCTGCTGCTTGCCGATGAAGACGCGCAGGCCGAGATCCTGCGTCTCCGAGCGTTCGAGCTTCTCGGTCTTGCCGAGCCGGCGGGTGTGCGAAAGCGACGTGCCGGCGATCGCCACCGCGTCAGCGGCGTCGGCGCCGGCCCTCTTCGCCTTGGCGATCAGGTCTTCGAGCAGGTTCAGGACGTCTTGACCATCGGTATCGGGCATTTGAACTCCAGACCTATTTCCAGATCGGCTTGCCGCTGCCCGGCAACCCGTAGCTCGGCCATTTGCGGGTGACTTCATCGATCACCGCGTCGGCCATGCGGATCGGCGTGCCCCAGGTACGCGTCGTCTCGGGCGGCAGCTTGGTGGTGGCGTCGAGGCCGATCTTGCCGCCAAGCCCGGATTCGGGAGAGGCAAAGTCGAGATAATCAATCGGGGTGTTATCCACCAGGGTGACGTCGCGCACCGGGTCCATGCGCGTCGAGATCGCCCACATCACGTCCTTCCAATCGCGCGCGGCGATATCCTCGTCCACCACGATGACGAACTTCGTGTACATGAACTGGCGCAGAAACGACCAAATGCCGAACATGATCCGCTTAGCTTGGCCGGGATAGGTCTTGCGGATCGAGACGACCGCGATGCGGTAGGAGCAGCCCTCGGGCGGCAGCCAGAAATCGACGATGTCGGGGAATTGCTGCTGGAGGAGGGGGACGAACACCTCGTTCAGCGCCTCGCCGAGAATCGACGGCTCGTCGGGCGGCCGGCCTGTGAAGGTCGAGAGGTAGATCGGGTCGCGCCGCATGGTGATGGCGCTCACGCGAAACACGGGGAAGCGTTCGACCGAATTGTAGAACCCGGTGTGGTCGCCGTACGGGCCCTCGTCACCGTATTCGTCGAGCGATACATGGCCCTCGAGGACGATCTCGGCCTCGGCCGGGACCTTGAGCGGCACCGTCTTGCAGTCGACGAGGTCGACCCGCTTGCCGCGTAACAGGCCGGCGAACTGGTATTCGGACAAGGTGTCTGGCACCGGCGTCACCGCGGCGAGGATCGTGCCCGGGTCGGCGCCGATCACTGCGGCGGCGGGCAGCGGCTCGGTCTTTTCCTTCGACCAGCGCTGGTGGTGCTGCGCGCCGCCGCGGTGCCGCAGCCAGCGCATCAAGGTCGTGTCGCGGCCGGTGACCTGCAGCCGGTAGATGCCAAGGTTGAACCCATCTTCGCGGCGCGTACCCGGGCCTTTGGTGACGATCAGCGGCCAAGTGACGAGGGGCGCCGGCTCGCCCGGCCAGCAGGTCTGGATCGGAAGTTTTCCCAAATCGATATCGCCGCCGGTCAGCACGATCTCCTGGCACGGCGCGCCGCCCAAGGTGCGCGGGCGCATCGCCATCGCGGTCTTCAAGAGCGGAAGCATTTCCAGCGCCTCGCGCCAGCCGCCGGGCGGCTCGGGCTGCTTGAGAAAAGCCAGGGTCTCGCCGACCTCGCGCAGTTGGTGCGGCTCGCGGTCCATGCCCCAGGCGACCCGCTCGACCGTGCCGAACAGGTTGACCAGCACTGGCATCGCGTATTTGCCGCCGGGGCCGACGACATTCTCGAATAGTACCGCCGGCCCGCCCTCGGCGAGGAGGCGGGTCTGGATCTCGGTCATCTCGAGCACCGGCGTTACCGCTTCCTTGACGCGGACGAGCCGTTGGCTCGCCTCGAGCCGGGCGATGAAGTCGCGCAGGCTGGCGTAGGGCATTGCCCTATATAGGCGCTGCCGCCGGAGACCGCGAGCGCAAGGCAAAGAGCGAGGCGAAGGCGGCAAGGCAGAGCCCCGCAGACACGGCGATGGCGGCGGTGCCGACCCGGTCGATCAGCAGTCCGAACAAAAACGGCGCCGCCGACTCGGCGATGCGCGTCGGCACCGCCAATAGACCGGTGCGCCTGCCGTAACCGCTCGGCCCGAACAGCGCGAGTGGAAGGGTGCCCCCGGCAATCGTCAGCATGCCGTTCCCGGCGCCGTGCAGGATCGCGAAGAAGGTGATCCCCGCGGGCCCGAGCAGCGCCATGCAGCCGGCGCCGAGGGGATGGAGCAGCGCGGCGACCCGCGCCGGGATCAGCGGGTGGAACGAGCGCAGGATGCCGAATTCGAAGAGCCGCGCCCCGACCTGCGCCGGGCCGACCAGTGCCCCGGCGGCGATCGCCGCGATCTCGGTCGCGCCAGCGCCCTCCAGCAGGCGCGGCAAATGTGCCGCAAGCGCGCCGCTGACGAAGCGAGTCGCCGCGAAGAACAAGGCGAGGACGAGCATCGCGCCGCGCTGGAACCCGGCCGCGTCGCCCGTGCCGGCTTTCTCGGCTTCCCGCATCGGCGGCTCGGTCGGTGCGGCGGGGATCAGCAGCCAGTTGACCGGCATGCAGAGAAAGAAGTTGAGCGCCGCCCAGAAAAAGCACGTCTCGCGCCAGCCGAAATGCTGCAGCATGAAGGCGCTGACCGGCCAGCCGATGGTGCTGGCGAAGCCGGCGAACAGGGTGATGCCGGTGATCGGCGCCCGTGCGCCCAGTCCGTAAAGCCGGGTCAAGGTCGCGAAGGCCGGGCTATAAAGCCCCATCGCCGTACCGACGCCGAGGACAAGCCAGGCGGCGCAGAGCCCGACCGTACCCTGGGCCAGGCCAAGCATCGCCAAGCCGCCCGCCAGCACGACATTCGACAAGGTCAGCACTGGCCGCCCGCCCTGACGGTCGATGACGCGGCCGACCAGCGGCGCCAACCCGCTCGACAGCAGCAGGGCGATCGAGAAGATGCCGAAGAATAGGCTCGGCGCCAGGCCCAGCGACTTGGCGATCGGCGCGCCGAGGATCGCCGGCAGGTAATAGCTCGACGCCCAAGCAAGTGTCTGGGTTGAGCCCAGCGCGGCGACGACGACGCTCTTGCTGTCTTTCATTCCGGCAGCACTTCCCACACCACGCCCTCGCGCGCCTCGCGATCTTCGAGCTCGCGGCTGACCGGCACAACATAGCGCGCCCGCTCGATCAGCCCCTCGCGCGGCAGATACGCACGTCCCGGATCGCCGAGCAGCGCCAGTCTGCCCCGCGCTGCGACACGTCGCAGCAGTCCGATCGCCCGCGACGCCATCGGCTCCTCGTAGCAGACATCGCCCGCCAGCACGACCGGCCAGCCGATGACCGTGCGAGCGAGCATGTCGCGCGTCTCAACCTGGAGGGTGACGCCGTTGAGCTCTGCGTTGAGCGCGATCGCAGCGGCGGCGAACGGATCGATATCGGCGGCGACGACGCGCGCCGCGCCGGCCTTGGCCGCGGCGATGGCGACGATTCCGGAGCCGGAGCAGATGTCGAGCACCTCCTTGCCGGCGACGGTGTCGGGATGGTCGAGCAGATAGCGGGCGACCGCCTGCCCGCCGGCCCAGGCGAAGGCCCAGAACGGCGGCGGCGTCCCCCAGCGCGACAGGCTCACCTCGGTCGCCTGCCAGATCGGGGTGATCTCGGTGGCGAGATGCAGGTGAATCTCCGGCGCCAACGGTGGGACGGCAATCGCCGTGTTGGCGCGAACGAATTCGGCGGAATTGGTGTCAGACAAGGTGACCCACGACGATGCAGGCGAGGATCAGCCAGCCGACAATCCGGTTGGAACGGAATTTCTTCAGGCAGTCGATCGGGTCGCCGGTATTGACCGCCGCCGCCTGCCAGGCGAGCTGCGCGGCGGCCATCGCGGCGCCGGCGAGAAAGACCGGATTGAGGCCGGCGGCGATGCCGGCCGCCACCCAGAACGCGATCGCGAGCCCATAGAACCCGAAGAGGAACGGGCGCGTCCGTTCGCCGAGCGCCAGGGCCGAGGATTTGACGCCGATGCGCGCGTCGTCCTCCTTGTCCTGGTGCGCGTAAATCGTGTCGTAGCCCAGCGTCCAGAAAATGCCGCCGAAATAGAGCAGCACCGGCGGCCAGGCGAGGCTGCCGGTCATCGCAGCCCAGCCCAGGAGCGCGCCCCAATTGAAGTTGAGGCCGAGGAAAAGCTGCGGCCAATAGGTGATGCGCTTCATGAACGGGTAGGTCGCGATCAGCGCGAGCACGGCGATGCCGAGAACGATGCTGGTGCGGTTGAAGCTGAGCAGGATCGCCGCGCCGACCGCGAGCTGCGCCGCCATGAAGGCCAGCGCCTGCTTGACCGAGACGCGGCCGCTGGGGATCGGGCGAAGGCGGGTGCGCGCGACCTTGCCGTCGTAATCGCGGTCGGCGATGTCGTTCAGGGTGCAGCCGGCGCCGCGCATGACCACGGAGCCGATGGCGAACAGCAGCAACAGCCAGGGGTCGGGCCAACGCGGCCCGGCGAGCGCGATCCCCCACCAGCCGGGGAACAGCAAGAGCCACGTGCCAATGGGCCGGTCGAGCCGGGCGAGCCGTGCGTAAGGCTCCGCCCAGCGCGGCAGCAGCCGGTCGACCCAATCGCCGGCATGGATGTCGGTCGGATCGGCGTTTTTCCCGATGGCCTCGCTCATCGGTTAATCTTGGGCCGGTGAGCGAAGGTTCTCAAGCCAGGCGGCTCGATTGACCAAGAGAGCGGTGACCCGGCTCTACCTTTCTGACGCACTCGCCGAAGGCGGGATGGCGGAGATCGACGCCGCGCAGACGCACCGGCTGCGCCATGTGTTGCGGCTCGGTCCAGGCGCGGCTGTCGCCGGTTTCAATGCTCGAGACGGCGAGTTCCACTGCCGGGTCGCGGAGCTCGGCCGCAACAGCGGGTCGCTCGCCATCGAAGCGAGGCTGCGGGCGCCTGAGCCGGAAGCCGATTTGTGGCTGCTGTTCGCGCCGATCAAGCGGCTGCGGCTCGACTGGCTGATCGAGAAGGGAACCGAGCTTGGGGTTTCGGTCTTTATCCCGGTGATGACCGAGCGCACGCTGGCGGAGCGGCTCAACCGCGAGCGCCTCGCCGCCCATGCCATCGCCGCGGTGGAGCAGAGCGAGCGCCTGTCGGTACCCGAGATTCGCGCCGCAGAGCGGCTGTCGAAGCTGCTCTCCGATTGGGATTCCTCCCGCAGCCTGGTCGTCTGCGACGAGACCGGGGGCGGCGAGCCGATCGCCGACGCCGTAGGCAAACTGCCGCCCGGCGGGCCAGCGGCGCTCCTCATCGGGCCCGAAGGCGGCTTTACCCAGAGGGAACTTGACGCTTTCGCCGATCTCCCGTTTGTTACCCGCGTCGGGCTCGGTCCCCGCGTGTTGCGCGCCGAGACCGCAGCGCTCGCCGCCCTAGCGGCGTTCCAGGCAATCGCCGGAGACTGGCGCCGCTTTCGCCCCAACTGACGGCCCAGGGGTTGCCTATCGCGGCGTTCGCCCGATCTATTGTCATGCACCTTGGAGTATCGTCGACATATGTCCGCCCCGCCTAAATCGCCCGGAGCGCCGATCACCAGCAAGCGGCAGCTCGTCGAGTACCACGAGTCCGGCAACAAGCCGCCCTCGGCGTGGCGGGTCGGCACCGAACACGAAAAGTTCGTGTTTCGGCACAGCGATCTGCAGCGGGTGCCCTACGAAGGGCCGGATGGGATCGGCGCGCTGCTGCAGGGAATGCTGCGCTTCGGCTGGGACCCGGTCATCGAGGCCGGCAATATCATCGCGCTCGAAAACGACGCGCGATGTTCGATCACCCTGGAGCCGGGCGGGCAGTTCGAGCTGTCGGGTGCGCCGCTCGAAACCATCCACCAGACCTGCGATGAGGTGCACGAGCACCTGCGTCAGGTGAGGGAGGTTTGCGACGAGCTGGGCCTCGGCATGCTCGGGCTCGGCTTCGATCCGAAATCGCGGCGCGAGGACGTCAGCTGGATGCCCAAGGGGCGCTACCGGATCATGCGCGCCTACATGCCGAAAAAGGGCCAGCTCGGGCTCGACATGATGCTGCGCACCTGCACGGTGCAGGCGAATCTCGACTACCAATCCGAAGCCGACATGGTGAAGAAGTTCCGCGCCAGCCTGGCCTTGCAGCCGGTGGCGGCGGCGCTCTTCGCCAACTCGCCGTTCACCGAAGGCAAGCCCAACGGGTTCCAGAGCTACCGCAGCTTTGTGTGGACCGATCTCGACCCCGATCGCAGCGGCATGGTGCCGTTTGTCTTCGAGGACGGGTTCGGCTTCGAGCGCTATGTCGACTACCTGCTCGATGTGCCGATGTATTTCGTCTACCGCGACGGCAACTACATCGACGCCAGCGGTCAGTCGTTTCGCGATTTCATGGCCGGAAAGTTGCCGGCCCTGCCGGGCGAAATGCCGACGATGACCGACTGGGTCGATCATTCGACGACGGCGTTCCCCGAAGTTCGCCTCAAGACCTATCTCGAAATGCGCGGCGCCGACGGCGGACCGTGGCGGCGGCTCTGCGCGCTGCCGGCGCTATGGGTCGGGCTGCTCTACGACCAGGCCGCGCTCGACGCCGCCTACGACCTTATCGCCGATTGGAGCGAGGCGGAGCGCGAGGCGATCCGCCGCGAGGTGCCGAAGATGGGGCTCGACGCCCGCATTCGCAGCCGCACCCTGCGCGACGTCGCGCTCGAAGTGCTCGACATCGCCCGGGAGGGGCTGCACCGCCGCGCCCGGCGCGACCGCGCCGGCGAGGACGAGACGCATTTTCTCGACACGCTGTTCTCGATCGCCGGCTCGGGCCGCACCCCGGCCGCCGAGATGCTCGAAGATTTCAACACCCGCTGGAACGGCAATCTCGAGCGGCTCTATACCGACTACGCGTACTAGGCCTGCCGATGTTCCTTGATCGTCCTCCCTGCGAAAGCGGGGATCCAGGGCGAGAACGGGGCAATCGCCCCTGGACCCCCGCTTTCGCAGGGGAAACGAACGGAAGGGTTATCCCGGCGGGTGATTGACCGGCGCGCCGGCAGTGTCGCCGTCGAGCTTGAAAACATGCCAGCCGGCGGGATCGGCGAGGTCGGCTCCCGGCGGCTTACCCGAGATCGACATCCAGCGTTCGCGGTGCCAGCTGGTCATCGCCACTTCGGCCTTCAGACTAGCACCGGGCGCGGGCGGGGCGATGCCGAGCAGCGACCAGGGGATGGTCATCTCGGCGGTGATTCGCGGCTGGTCGGCGCCGAAATAGACCGCTTCGGCACCCGGCGGCGCGGTGCAGCCGCCGCCGATCGCCTGCTCGGCGGACCCTTCGCACAATTCGGCGGCCATCGGCTGATAGTCGTGGTGCACCTGGCCGCGCTCGCGCGGCGGGATGAAGAACAATGTCATCCGCTTGGGCCCGGCACCGGCGTCGACGCCGATCTCCAAGCGAGTATGATTCGGCGAGCGGAAACGGGCCGTCATAGGCGAACAGATCGATGTCGTAATAATCCTGGCCGATCGTCGCCAGGTTGAGGCCCTTCTCGCTCCACGACAGGTAGATTTCGCCGAAATCGGCCGCGCCGGGCGAGGGGACGAGCGGCGGCAATAGGCTCGCCGGCTTCGGCCAGTCCGACAGCGAGCGGTCGGTCAGCGAAATCGCCGCGCGCGGCAGGTCGGCGCCGTTGCCGGAGGCGGGTGCGGCCCTCGCCGCGGCATGGATTTGCGGCGCTCGCCGGTTGGCCTCGGTCAGCGCCTCGGTGAGCCGCCCGTAGGGCCGGTCGTTGATGTCGACGAGCCCGAAATCGTAATCCTCGCCGTCCTGCCGGCCGCCTTTCGGGTGGTCGTAATACTGGAACCAGTGGCTGCCGACGGTCTCGGGAAAGGCGGCGAGGTTGGCGGTCGCCGCCGCGGCACCGCGAGCGCGGTCAGCCTGGGTAGCGACGGTCATCAGATGACCGTTATTGCTGTTGCCGGTGCGGTTCTCGTTGGCGGCGAAGAACCACTCGGTCACCAGCACTGGCTTGCCGCCCGACAGCTGCTCCAGCCCGGCGAAATAGTAATGCGCGATCCAGCCGTCGCCGCTGTCGGGGTTGTAGTTGGTGGCGATCGCGTCGACATGCCCCGCCATCGCCTTGACCGCCGCCGGATCGTAGTAGATAGGCAGCCGGTCGCCGAAATAGAGCGCGTCCGGGTCGGCGGCGCGGATCGCTTTCTCGGCCAGCGTGTAATACCGCTCGGCGACGAGCGCGGTCCATTCGCGCACCGCCGCGATTCCGTTGCCGCCCGCGCGCATATGGGTCGCCGCCGTGCTGGCGAGCAGCTTGGCCCAAGAATCCACGCCGTCCGGAGGCAGGAAATCGGCGGAAAAGCGCCGCCAGTCGCCGCCGTAATGCTGACGTAGCATCGCCACCCAGCGCTGCTTGGTGAAATTCTCGGCCGGCTTCATCGAGTAGTAGACAAACAGCGCGCCGGCCCACCAACCGACCTCGTTGTCGGAGAAATAGCCGATCCGGTAGGGCGAGTTGCGATAGGGCGCGGTAAGCTCCCTGGCCTTCGCCATCATCCGCGCTTCTACAGCTGGGTCGAATGGATCGAACCAATGGAATTTGGCGTTGCGCCCGAGTTCTAGGTTGATCACAGCAGGCATCCGCAGTTGTTGCGGGGGCAGCGACCAGCCGCCGGCGGTGTTGAACCCCCATTGCCTGAGGCGGGCCGCCGCCGCATTGACCCAATCGGCGAGCGAGGGGGCGAACGCGGTCCAGCTGTACCAGGTCTTTCCGTCGTGCTCGCGCCACGGATAGCCGCCGTCGAGCGCGTTGACCCCGAGGCTGTAGAAGCGCTCGCCGCACGGGCTGTCGAGCCAGCTCACGCCATGGTCCTTGACGATCGTCCAGCGGGTGATCGGCGCGGCCGCAAGCTCGCAGGCGCGGGCGGCTGGCGCTGCCAGAACTAGGAGTACCGCGACGGCGAGAAAACGACTTTTACGCAACCGTAAAGCGTCCTTCGAGGCGCGGGTTTTGCCCTGAGGAGCCGCCGCAGGCGGCGTCACGAAGGGGGCCCGCTCCTCAGGGTAGGGAAGGTTGTGGCGTCTAACCTCTACTGCATCCCGACGAGGCCACGAACAGCCGTCTCGCGGGCGTCGTTCGCGTCGATTCAGGCCGCGGTGCCGCCGACGGTGATCCCGTCCATGCGCACGCTCGGCTGGCCGACGCCGACCGGCACGCCCTGGCCGTCCTTGCCGCAAGTGCCGACCCCATCGTCGAGGCGCAAATCGTTGCCGATCATCGTGATTTTGTTCATCGCGTCGGGGCCGTTGCCGATGAGGGTGGCGCCCTTGACCGCCGGGCCAACCTTGCCGTCCTCGATCAGATAGGCCTCGGAGGCCGAGAACACGAACTTGCCCGAGGTGATGTCGACGCTGCCGCCGCCGAAATTCACCGCGTAGAGGCCTTTCTTGACCGAGGCCATGATCTCCTGCGGGTCCTTGTCGCCGGCCAGCATGTAGGTGTTGGTCATGCGGGGGATCGGTGCGTGGGCGAAACTCTCGCGCCGCCCGTTGCCGGTCGGGCGCACACCCATCAGCCGGGCGTTCATGCGGTCCTGCATGTAGCCTTTGAGGATGCCGTCCTCGATCAGCACATTGTGGGCCGAGGGGGTGCCTTCGTCGTCGATGGTCAGCGAGCCGCGGCGGTCGGGGATCGTGCCGTCGTCGACCACGGTGACGCCCTTGGAGGCGACCTGCTGGCCCAACAGCCCGGAAAAGGCCGAGGTCTTCTTGCGGTTGAAGTCGCCCTCGAGCCCGTGACCGACAGCCTCGTGCAGCATCACCCCGGGCCAACCCGAGCCGAGCACGACGACCATTTCCCCGGCCGGAGCATGCACCGAGCCGAGATTGACCAGCGCCTGACGTAGCGCTTCGTCGACATGGTGCTGCCAGTTGGCGGGGTCGAGATAGCGCTCGTAGGCGAAGCGGCCGCCGCTGCCGTAGGAGCCGGTCTCCATGCGGTCGCCATCGCCGACCATGATCGAGACGTTGACCCGCACCAGTGGACGGATATCGGCAACCCGGCTGCCGTCGGCGCGGATGATCTGCACCGCCTGCCAGACACCGCTAATCGAGGCCATCACCTGCCGCACGCGAGGATCCCTGCCGCGCGCATAGGCGTCAATGTCGGTCAACAGCTTTGTCTTGGCCGAGAGCGCAACCTCGTGCAGCGGGTTGAGGTCGGTGTAAAGCATGCGGTTGGTGCCCTGCGGCGCGTCGGCCATGGTGCCGTGATGACCCGTGGCGACTGCTCGCACCGTCGCGCCGGCACGCTTGATCGCCGCTTCGGAAATCTCCGACGAATGCGCGTAGCCGGCAGCGTCGTCGGCGACCGCGCGCAGGCCGAATCCCTGGGTCGTATCGAACGCGGCGCTGCGAATCCGCCCATCGTCAAGGGCGACGCTCTCGGACTGGCTGAATTCGAGGAACAGCTCGCCGTCATCCATGCCGTGCAGCGCCTCGCCGACCAGCCGCTCGACACGGTGCGGGTCCATGCCGGTGCGATTGAAGAACAAGTCGTCGGTCTGAACAAGGTTGGTCATCTGGTTCTCCAGGGGGAGCCGGTTTCTTTCAATATGATGTCGATGGGCCGACGGCGAAAGGCGGGATCGTCGCGGCGGCGTCCGAGACGCCCGGCAAACTCTGCGGCGGCTTGCCGCAACAGGTTAGCGCGGGTTTGACGCAGTTGTTGCGGCGTCCGGCTTTGGTGTAGGGTCGCCTCGATCGATTGCCGCCGCCGCGCTGCCGTAAAAGGCGGATGGCGGCGCATCTTCGGCGCTGCGGCGCGAAGCCCGGACAGTCCCGCTCGGATCAACGATTCCCGAACAGCGGTTCCGGGTGGCGCACCGGGAGGCCGGGGCGCCTCGATCGGCGGCCGAGGGAAGCTGCGAGGGCAGGGTGCGGATGACGACAGCGACGATGCGGAAAGTGGCAGCGGGGATTTGCGCTGGGGTGGTGACGCTGCTTGGCGGCGGCGCCTTCGCCGATCAGCCCGAGCCGTGGCAATTGGGCATGCAGGCGCCCGCGACGCCGATCACCGAGCGCATTCATCAATTCCACAACGAGCTCCTGATCATCATCTTCGGCATCTCGCTGTTCGTGTTCGCGCTGTTGCTCTTCATCATGCTGCGCTTCAACGCCCGCGCGAACCCGGTGCCGAGCCGCACGACGCACAACACGTTGATCGAGTTCCTATGGACCGTCGTGCCCGTGCTGATCCTGGTCACGATCGCGATTCCGTCGTTCAAGCTGATGTACTACATGGATCGGGTGCCCGATTCGAAGATGACGATCAAGGTCACCGGGCATCAGTGGTACTGGGAGTACAACTATCCGGATAACGGCAATTTCAGCTTCAACAGCAATCTCGTCGCCGACAAGGACCTAAAGCCCGGCGACAAGCGGTTGCTCGAGGTCGACAACCCGCTCGTGATACCGGCCAATACCAACATCCGCATCCAGGTGGCCGGCAGCGACGTCATCCACAGCTGGTTCGTGCCGTCGTTCGGGGTGCAGGAATACGCCGTCATCGGCCGGCTCAACGAGGCCTGGGTCAACGTCAACGAGCCGGGCACCTATTACGGCGAGTGCAACCAGATCTGCGGTGTCAACCACGCCTTCATGCCGATCAAGGTCGTGGTGATGAACCAGCCGGATTTCGACAAATGGCTGGCGAAGGCGAAGACGGCCTTTGCCGCGCCTTCCGACGATACGACCAAGGTGGCCGTCGCCGATCCGGCGACGCCCGCCGTGCCGGCCCAGCCCGGCAACCGATAGGAAGAGGTTACCGATGGCTTACGAGGCTCACGCGGACCACGCCGGTTACGGGCACGGCACACCCGGCTTCTTTGTCCGCTGGTTCTGCTCGACCAACCACAAGGATATCGGCACCCTTTATCTGATCTTCGCGATCATCGGCGGGCTGATCGGCGGCCTCTTCTCGCTGCTGATGCGCATCCAGCTGTCGCATCCGGGCAACGAGTTCATCTCCGACCACCAAGTTTACAACGTCATCATCACCGCGCACGGGCTGATCATGGTGTTCTTCCTGGTCATGCCAGCGATGATCGGCGGGTTCGGCAACTGGTTTGTGCCGATCATGATCGGGGCGCCGGACATGGCTTTCCCGCGGATGAACAACATCAGCTTCTGGCTGCTCGTCCCGGCCTTCGCGCTGCTGCTCGGCTCGGCCTTCGTCGGGGTCGGCGACGGGCTCAACAACCAGCTGCACGGCGGAGCCGGCGTCGGATGGACGATATATCCGCCGTTGTCGGAGGCCGGGCAAGAAGGGCATCCCGGGCCGTCGATCGACATGGCGATCTTCGCGCTCCATCTGGCCGGCGCCTCGTCGATCATGGGCGCGATCAACTTCATCACGACGATCTTCAATATGCGGGCGCCCGGTATGACCTTGCACCGGATGCCGCTATTCGTCTGGTCGATCCTGGTGACCGCGTTCCTGCTGCTGCTTTCGCTGCCAGTGCTCGCCGGCGCTATCACGATGCTGCTGACTGACCGCAATTTCGGCACCACCTTCTTCAAGCCGGAGGGCGGCGGCGATCCGCTACTGTTCCTGCACCTGTTCTGGTTCTTCGGCCACCCGGAGGTCTACATCCTGATCCTGCCGGGTTTCGGGATGGTCTCGCAGATCGTCTCGACCTTCTCGAAGAAGCCGGTGTTCGGCTATCTCGGCATGGCCTACGCGATGGTCGCGATCGGCGGGATCGGCTTTGTGGTATGGGCGCACCACATGTACACCACGGGCATCTCGATCGACACGCGGGCCTATTTCACCGCCGCGACGATGGTGATCGCCGTGCCCACCGGCGTGAAGATCTTCTCGTGGATCGCGACAATGTGGGGCGGCTCGATCGAGTTCAAGACCCCGATGCTATGGGCGATCGGCTTCATCTTTCTGTTCACGGTCGGCGGCGTGACCGGCGTGGTCCTGGCCAATGCCGGCGTCGATATCGCGCTCCACAATACCTATTACGTCGTCGCCCATTTCCACTACGTGCTGTCGCTGGGCGCGGTGTTCGCCCTCTTCGGCGGCTTCTACTACTGGATTGGCAAGATGTCGGGCCGCACCTATCCCGAATGGATGGGGCAGGTGCATTTCTGGACCACGTTTATCGGCGTAAACCTGACCTTCTTCCCGATGCATTTCCTCGGGCTCGCGGGGATGCCGCGCCGCATCGCCGATTACCCGGATGCGTTTGCCGGCTGGAACCATGTGGCGTCGATCGGCGCCTATATCTCCTCGGCCGCGACGGTGTGGTTCATCGTCGTCGTGTTCTACACCCTGCTCGCTGGCAAGCGGGTCGGCGCCAACTATTGGGGCGAGGGGGCGACGACGCTCGAGTGGCATGTGCCGTCGCCGCCGCCGTTCCATACCTATGAGGAGCTGCCGGTGATCGAGCCGGCCGCGGGGCACTAGCGGCGCCGGGATGGAGCTTCGGCGGTTAGCGACGTGAGCGAGATGCCCTCAGCGGCCGCCGCGCCCTACACCGGGGCGGCGGTTGGCGACTACATCCAGATCCTGAAGCCAAGGGTCATGTCGCTGGTGGTGTTCACCGGCATCGTCGGGCTCGCGCTCGCGCCGGGACATCTGCATCTATTCCTCGCCATGGTGGCGATCCTGTGCATCGCAGTCGGCGCCGGCGCCTCGGGCGCGATCAACATGTGGTACGACCGCGATATCGATCGGGTCATGCGGCGCACCGCATCGCGGCCGCTGCCGGCGGGGCGGATGCTTCCCGGCGAGGCGCTCGGCTTCGGGTGCGTGCTGGCGGTCGGCTCGGTCGCGGTGATGGGGATCGCGGTCAACTGGGCGGCCGCCGCGCTGTTGGCGCTGACCATCGCCTTCTATGTCTTCGTCTATACGATGTGGCTGAAGCGGCGAACGCCGCAGAACATCGTCATCGGTGGCGCCGCCGGCGCGCTGCCGCCGCTAATCGGCTGGGCGGCGGTGACGGGTGGTTTGGGCTGGGGCGCGATCGCGCTGTTCGCCATCATCTTCTTTTGGACGCCGCCGCATTTCTGGGCGCTGTCGCTCTACAAGGCCGACGAATACGCCGCCGCCGGCGTCCCGATGCTGCCGGTCGTCGCCGGGGCGCGCGAGACGAAGAAGCAGATGCTGCTGTACACGCTCGTGTTGTGGCCGGTGACGGCGTCGCCTTGGCTCCTGGGCCTTGCCGGGCCGGTCTATGCGGCGGGCGCTGGGGTGCTGAGCTTGGTGTTCACGCTGTGCGCGGTTCGTGTCTGGCACGACGCGGGCGAGCGCAGCGCGCGGCAGATGTTCGCGTTTTCGCTGCTCTATCTGTTCCTGATCTTTGCGCTGCTGCTCACCGATCACGGCATTGGGGGCTGGTCGTGATGGCTGACGACCCCGCCGACGCTCGGATGCGTGTGATCCGCGCGCGCAACCGGGCGCTTTTGCTGGTGCTGATTGGTCTGGTGGCGCTGTTCTACGCGCTAACCTTCGTGCGCATGGGCGGGCATTAGCATGGCCGAGCGCAACAAGCGCCTCGGCGCCACCGCCATGCTGCTCGGTGCGGTGGTTGCCGGCATGGTCGGCTTGAGCTTTGCCTCGGTGCCGCTCTATCGGCTGTTTTGCGCCGCGACCGGTTATGGCGGCACGACTCAGCGGGCCACCGAGGCGCCAGCCGACATCGCCAAGGCGCTCGTCACCGTTCGCTTCAACACCGAGATCTCGAACGACCTCAATTGGGAGTTCCGGCCGCTCCAGAGCGAAATCCGGGTTCACCCCGGCGAGCAGGCGCAAGTGTTCTTCCGCGCGGTCAATCGCTCGAGCGAGGGTGTGACCGGCCAGGCGACCTTCAACGTCACCCCGGCCAAGAGCGGCATCTATTTCGACAAGCTGCAGTGTTTCTGCTTCAACGCGCAATTTCTGGCGCCGGGCGAGAGCAAGGATATGGGGGTGGTCTTCTTCGTCGACCCCGATATGTTGAAGGATCCCGACACTAGAGACGTCCGCACGATCACGCTGTCCTATTCGATGTTCAGGGCGGCGAACCAGAAAACCGACAAACCGGGGCCGAACTCATGACCGATACGCACGCTGACGCCCCAATGGGTGCCCATGGGGGGCATGGCGCTCACGGGCACGACGCGCCGAAGCACCCGTACCATCTCGTCGAGCCGAGTCCTTGGCCGCTGGTCGGCTCGATCGCCGGTGGGGTGATGGCAGCCGGCGCGGTGTTGTTCATGCACAAGTACGATTGGCTCGGCAACCATTATTGGCTGCTGATCCTCGGCGCGCTGATGGTGCTCGGCACGATGGCCGTGTGGTGGCGCGACGTGATCCGCGAGGCGACGTTCCAGGGCTATCACACGCCGGTCGTGCAACTCGGCCTGCGCTACGGGATGGCGCTTTTCATTGCCTCCGAGGTGATGTTTTTCGCGGCGTTCTTCTGGGCGTTCTTCACGTCGAGCCTGTTTCCGGTCGGCGGCGTGTGGCCGCCGCAGGGCATTCACCCGTTCAATCCGTTCGAGTTCCCGTTTCTCAATACCCTGATCCTGCTCCTTTCCGGCACGACGGTGACTTGGGCGCACCATTCGCTGCTCGAAGGCAACCAGAAGGGGCTGGTACAGGGGCTGACGGTCACGGTGCTGCTCGGCATCAGTTTCACCTGCGTCCAGGCCTACGAGTATTCGCACGCCGCGTTCACCTTCAGCGGCGGCATCTACCCGTCGACGTTCTTCATGGCGACCGGGTTTCACGGTTTTCACGTGATCATCGGCACGACCTTCCTCGCGGTCTGCCTGTGGCGGGCGCAGCGGGGCGACTTCACCCCGACGCATCATTTCGGCCTGGAGGCGGCGGCCTGGTACTGGCATTTCGTCGACGTGGTCTGGCTGTTCCTCTTCGTCTGCATCTACTGGTGGGGCATGGGAGCGGCCCTCCCGCTCGGCGAATAGGGGGCCGATCCGCGAGTGGACTTTCCCCCAGTCTCGCTCGCCCATGCGGCGCTCAAGTGCCGCTGTCCGCGCTGCGGCGAAGGGCCTGTCTTCACCGGACTCTTGACCGTGCGCGAGGCGTGCCCGGCCTGCGGGCTCGATCTTTCGGCCGAGGATGCGGGCGACGGGCCGGCGGTGTTTCTGATCTTTCTGCTCGGCGCCGTCGCGGTCGGCATCGCCGCCTGGATGGAGCTCGAATTCTCGCCGCCGATCTGGGTGCATATCGTCGTGCTGGCTCCGCTCATCATCGGCGGTGCGATCGGCCTGCTGCGGCCGATGAAAGCGGGAATGATCGCGCTGCAATACCGGCACAATTTGCTGCAGCGTCCACCACAGTCTTGAGCCATCGATGACCGGGTTTCGCCCGCGCCTGGCGCCGACGCTGTTTACGGTGCCGGCGCTGCTGATCCTGCTGGGGCTCGGCACCTGGCAGGTGCAGCGGCTGCACTGGAAAGAGGGCCTCATCGCTCAGCGCGCGGCGATGGTCGCCGCGCCGCCAATTGCGCCGCCGCAAACCCTCGCGGAGGCCACAGCCAACCAGTTCCGGCATGTTGCCGAGGACGGCGTTCTGCTCAACGACAAGGAAATCTATCTCGCCGCGACCTCGGATTCCGGCGATTCTGGCTATCAGGTGCTGACCCCGCTGCAGGAGGCGGGTGGCCGCATTGTCTTCGTCAATCGCGGCTTTATCCCGCTCGAGCTGAAAGACCCGAAGAAGCGCGGCGCCGGCCAGCTGTCGGGGACGGTTCACATCGTCGGCCTCTTACGCGTGCCCCCGCTGAAAAAACCCACTTTCTTCCTTCCGGATAACCGCCCCGACATCAATCTGTGGTTTTGGGTCGATCTGCCGGCGATGGCGAAGGCGGCCGGGGCGCCTGACGCCGCATCGTTCTATATCGATGCCGACAAAACCCCGAACCCGGGCGGTTGGCCGAAGGGCGGGGTCACCCGTCTGGAGTTGCCCAACGACCATCTCCAATACGCGATCACCTGGTACGCGCTGGCCGTGGCGCTGATTGTCATCTACGTGCTCTACCATCGCCGCATTTCGTCGGCGGACGAATAGTTGGCTGAACAAATCGGCGGCGCGGAGGTTTACAGGATCGCCGGGAGCCGCCATATCTGGCTTTAGGTGGGGCCGCGCCGATGGCGATCGCCCGGCAAGAAGATCAACGCCAAGGGGACCCCGGTGATCGAAATTGGCGCCCAGCACGACGCTCGTGAGACTAGCCGCGTTGCCCTTGGCCACCGCTTCCTGCAAATCCGCCGCGACAGCGAAGCCTTGGCGGCGCCGCTGACGCCGGAAGACCAGTCGATCCAGTCGATGCCCGATGTCAGTCCCACCAAGTGGCATCTGGCGCATACCACCTGGTTTTTCGAGACCTTCATCCTTAGCCGGTTCGACAACGCCTACCGCGTCTTCGACCCGGCATTCCATTACCTGTTCAATTCCTATTACGAGGCCGAGGGACCGCGGCATCCGCGGCCGCAGCGCGGAATGCTGTCGCGGCCGAGCTGCGCTGATGTCGGCGCCTATCGCGATCATGTTGGCGCGGCGATGGCGACGCTGATCGGCGGCGCGACGCCGGAGGCATGGGACGAGATCGCGCCGCTGCTCGCACTGGGCATCCATCACGAGCAGCAGCATCAGGAATTGATCCTGATGGACATCAAGCACGTGTTCTCGCTGAACCCGCTACTGCCGGCCTATCAGCCGGCGCGACGCCGCATCCAGGCTGAAGCGACGCCGCTTTCCTTTATCGATGTTGCCGGAGGGCTCGAGGAAGTCGGCTACGCCGGACCGGATTTCGCGTTTGACAACGAGATGCCGCGCCACCGCGTCTGGGTCGAGCCGTATCGCCTGGCCAACCGCCCGGTGACTTGCGGCGAGTTCGCCGCGTTCATCGCCGCCGGCGGCTACGCAGCAGCCCGAGTTCTGGCTTTCGGAAGGTTGGGCGACCGTGCAGCAGCAGGGCTGGGAGGCGCCGCTCTATTGGCGCCGTGCCGGGGAAGACTGGCGAATCTTTACGCTGTCGGGCGAGAAACGCCTCGATCCGGCCGAGCCGGTCGTCCATGTCAGTTTCTACGAGGCCGACGCCTACGCGAAATGGGCCGGCAAGCGGCTGCCCACCGAGGCCGAGTGGGAAATCGCCGGCGCCGATGCGCCGCTGACCGGCAATCTCGGCGATAGCCGTCTCGACCACCCGCGCGCGGACGCGGGAGGCGAGGGCTTACGCCAGATGATCGGCGACGTCTGGGAGTGGACCGCAAGCCCCTACACCCCGTACCCGCGGTTTCGCGCGGCGCAAGGCGCGATCGGCGAATACAACGGCAAGTTCATGTCAAACCAAATGGTGCTGCGCGGCGGCGCGGCGATCACACCGGTCAATCACATCCGCACCACCTATCGCAACTTCTTCCCGCCCTCGGCGCGTTGGGCGTTTTCCGGCCTGCGCCTCGCGGAGGATGCGTGATGCCCGACGGAAGCTTCGCTTTCATCGATTTGGCGCCGGGAGAGGAAAGCTTCCGCGACGCGGTGCTCGCGGGGCTCGGGCGGGAGCCCAAGTCGCTGCCCTGCAAGTTCTTCTACGACGCGCGCGGCTCGCAGCTCTTCGAGGCGATCTGCGAGGTGCCCGAGTACTATCTGACCCGGGCCGAGATGGCGATCTTGGAGACATATGCGGGGGCGATCGCCGAGCGGATCGGGCCGCATTGCCGGCTGATCGAGCTGGGCAGCGGCGCCAGCCGCAAGGTGCGGCTGCTGCTGAATGCGCTAGCGGCGCCCGTGGCCTATGTGCCGGTCGACATCTCACGCGACTTTCTGCGCCAAGCCGCGGCCAGTATCGCCGCCGATTTCCCCGAGTTGCAGATCGCCGCGGTCTGCGCCGACTACACGCGGCCCTTCGAGCTGCCGGTGATCTCCGGGCCGCCGGGCAAGCGCGTCGGGTTTTTCCCCGGCTCGACAATCGGCAATTTCGAGCCCGAGGCGGTGGTCGGTTTCTTCGCCCATTGCGGCCGGCTCCTGGGGCCGGGCGCCGAGATGCTGGTCGGCGTCGACGTCAAGAAGGACACGGCGGTGCTCGACGCCGCCTATAACGACGCCGCCGGGCTCAACGCCGAATTCAACCTCAACCTGCTGCACCGGATCAGGAAGGAACTCGACAGCGATATCGACATCGCCGGGTTCGAGCATGTCGCGTTCTACAACCCGGACGAAGGCCGGGTGGAGCTCTACATCCGCAGCAAGAGGGCGCAGGGCGCGACGATCGCTGGCCGGCGGTTCTCATTCGCCGCAGGCGAGATGATTCACACCGAGAATTCCTACAAATACGCGATTCCCGAGTTCCGCGCGCTCGCCGCCCGCGCTGGCTTTGCCGCGCTCGACACCTGGACCGACGCGGACGGCAAGTTTTCCGTCCACTATTTCCGGCGCGATTAGGCCGCCGCGCTCTTGCTTTCGTAGAGTGCTTCGAGCTCGCGGCCATATACGTCGCGGACGACGTGGCGCTTGACCTTAAGGGTCGGGGTCATCTGGCCGTTGGCGGTGGTGAAGGCCTCGCGCGCGACGATGAAGCGCCGCACCCGCTCGATCGCCGGCGAGCCCGCGTTGACGCGAGCGACCGCCTCGGCCAGCCGCTTTAGCAGCTCCGGATGGTCGGTGAGCGCGGCCAGATCCTTGCCCCGCCCGGCGACCCGCGCGGCGAAATCCGGGTCGGGCACCAGGACCGCGACGAGATGCGGCCGGCGGTCGCCGAACACCATCGCCTGGGCGATCTCGGGCTGCAGGGTCAACGCGCCCTCGATCTTGGCCGGCGCGATCATGTCGCCGCCCGAATTCTTGATGAAATCCTTCTTGCGGTCGGTGATGCGTAGATAGCCCTGGTCGTCGAGATAGCCGACATCCCCGGTGGCGAGCCAGCCGTCGACCAGGGTGCGCGCGGTCGCCTCCGGATCGTTCCAGTACGCCTTCATCACGTTGGCGCCGGAGACGAGGATCTCGCCATCCTCGGCAATCTTGACCTCGACCCCTTCGACCGGCGGACCGACAAAGTCGATTTTGATATGGCCGGGCGGGTTGCACGCGATCACCGGCGCCGCTTCGGTCTGGCCATAGCCTTGCAAGAGCTGCACGCCCAGGGCCAGGAAGAAGCTGCCGATCTCGGGATTGAGGGGCGCGCCGCCCGAAACCATCGCCTTGAGGCGCCCGCCGAAGCGCTGCTGCACCTTGGCGCGCACCAATTTATCGAGCAGCGGATCGATCAGCCGCTCGCTCAGATCGAGCCGTTCGCCGGCAAGCCGCTTGCGGCCGATCGCCACCGCCTTCTCGAACAGGGTGCGTCTCAATCCCTTCTCGCGTTCGATACCGAGCCGGATGCGCTGGTGCAGTGTCTCGTAGAGCCGGGGCACTGCGGTCATGATCGTCGGCCGCACCTCCACGAGATTGGCGGCCAGCGTTTCGGCACCCTCGGCGAAATAGATTTCGGCGCCAATCGAGATCGGGAACATCAGACCGGCGGTGTGCTCGTAGGAATGCGACAGCGGCAGGAAGGAAAGGAACACCTCCTCGCCGAGCCCGAGCATTTCCAGCAGGCGATAGGCGCCGCGGCAATTGGCGATGACGTTGCGGTGGGTGAGCGCAACGCCCTTGGGCAGCCCGCCAGTTCCCGAGGTGTAAATGAGGCAGGCGATGTCATCGGGCTTGATCGCCATGATCCGCGCGGCGAGGTCGTCGGGCTGGGTAGCGCCAAGCGCCAGCACCTCTTCCCAGGCGCGCATGTTTTCGTCCGCACCCTCCATCGCGATCACCCGCCGCACGTTCGGCAGGTGCAGCGCCGCCTCGCGGACGCGTTCGCTGAGCGGTGGCTTCGAGGTGATGGCCGCGCGCGCGCCGCTATTGCCAAGGATGTGACGATGGTCCTCGACCGTGTTGGTGGTGTAGGCGGGAACGGCGATCGCGCCGGCGCTCATGATCGCCAGATCGGCGATGACCCATTCCGGCCGGCTCTCGGCGGCGAGCACGACCCGGTCGCCGGGCGCGACGCCGAGCGCGATAAGGCCTCGCGCCAGCCGGCTGACCTGGCTCGCGGCCTCGGCCCAGCTCATGGGCTGATAGCGACCGTCCTTCTTGGCCCACAGGAACGGCCGATCGCCGCGCCGCGCGGCGGTGGCGAAAAACATCGCCGGCAAGTTTCTGATCGCTTCGTAATCCATGGCGTTCCCACGTCCTTTGTCGTGGCATGATAGCGGAATTGGCAAAAAGCGTGAGCAGATGGCGGACGAAGATACCTTTACCGGCCGGGTGCGGCGTTACGCCCAGGTCGGCACGGCGATGGCGGGGCTGGGCGCCAGGCTAGCGGGCGAGCGCTATCTCGGGATCACGGTCGACCGCGAGCGCCATGCGGCCGATCTGAAGGCGGCGCTGGGCGGCATCAAGGGGCCGCTGATGAAGGTGGCGCAGCTCCTCGCCACTATCCCCGACGCGCTGCCCGAGGAATATGTTCGCGAGCTGATCCAGCTTCAGTCGAACGCGCCGGCGATGGGCTGGCCGTTCGTGCGGCGGCGGATGATGGGCGAGCTGGGCCCGAATTGGGAAAAGCGCTTCAAGAGCTTCGAGCACGAGGCGGCGCGCGCCGCGTCTCTGGGGCAGGTGCATCGCGCTGTCGGGCTCGACGGCACGCTCCTCGCCTGCAAGCTGCAATACCCCGACATGGCCTCGGCGGTGGAGGCTGATCTCAGGCAGCTACGCCTGGCGATGGGGCTTTACGAACGCTATGACCGCGCCGTCTCGACCGCGGACATCCACGCCGAGATCGCGGCGCGGCTGCGCGAGGAATTGGACTACGAGCGCGAGGCCGCGCATATGCGGCTCTACGGCGAAATCCTCAAGGACGAGACCAAGGTCGCGGTGCCCGAGCCGGTGTCGGAGCTGTCGACCAAGCGGCTCCTGACGATGCATTGGCTCGAGGGCGGGCCGATCCTCGATTTCGCCAAAGAGGCGCCCTTGAAGGTCCGCAACGAGATCGCGCTGAGGATGTTCCGGCTCTGGTACGTGCCGTTCTATTTCTACGGCGTCATCCATGGCGACCCGCATCTCGGCAATTACACGGTGGCGCCCGACCGCACCGTGAATTTGCTTGATTTCGGCTGCGTTCGCATCTTCCCGGCGAGCTTCGTGAAGGGCGTAATCGACCTCTACCACGCGCTCGACCGCGACGACCGCGACCTCGCGGTCGAGGCATACAAAAGCTGGGGGTTCGGCGACCTCTCGCAGGAGATGATCGCGGTGTTGAACCGCTGGGCGCGGTTTGTGTACGGGCCGCTGCTGGACAACCGCACCCGGCCAATCCAGGAACGGCGCGGCGGCGAGCCGGAAGGGCCGCGGCTCGTCGATAGCGTCCATCAGGAGATCCGCCACCTCGGCGGCATCGCGCCGCCGCGGGCTTTCGTATTCATGGATCGCGCGGCGGTTGGGCTGGGCTCGGTGTTTATGCATCTGAAGGCCGAGATCAATTGGCACCAGCTGTTCCACGAGCTGATCGACGATTTCGACGAGGCGGCTCTCGCCCGCCGGCAACAGGCGGCATTGAAGCGGGCAGGAGTTCCGGCCGAGCGCGGTTGAGGTTGGGAACAAAAGGCGCCGGCGAGCGTTCACGTCGCAACAGCGACGCCGGGAGGAGAACCATGCCGGGTTGGAAGCATCGCGGGTTGTGGGAGGCCGTGGCGATCGCTGTGATTTGCGTCGCCGCTGGCGGTGCGGTCATCGCGCAGGATATGCCGCTGTCAGCTGTCCCCGTGGCGCCCACCGCGCCACCCGCCGAACCGGCGCCGAGCCCGCCCACCCAGCCGCCGCAAGCTGCCGCCCAGCCGGTGCCGGCGCAGCCCAGTCCGACACAGCCGGCGGCGCAGAAATTCAGCGATGCCCAGGTCGATCAACTGGTTGCGCCGATCGCGCTCTATCCCGATCCGTTGTTGAGCCAGATGCTGATGGCTTCGACCTATCCCCTGGAGGTGGTCGAGGCGGATCGCTGGGTCCGCGAGCCCGCCAACAAATCGCTGACCGGCGATGCGCTGACGGCGGCGCTGAAGAACCAGAACTGGGATCCGAGCGTCATGGCGCTGGTTCCATTTCCGCGGGTGCTCGCGGTGATGGCCGATCGCGTGCAATGGACCGAGCAGCTCGGCAATGCTTTTCTCGCCCAGCAGAGCGACGTGATGGCGGCGGTGCAGCGGCTTCGCCATGCGGCGTTGGCCGCGGGCAACCTCAAGGCTACGCCGCAATGCCATTGCATCATTCAGACCAGCGGCGACCAGATCGCCATCCTGCCCTCGGAGCCGAAGCTGGTCTGCATCCCGGTCTACGACCCGAGATACGTCTATGGCACCTGGTGGGAGCCGGCCTATCCCCCGATCGTCTTCCCGGTACCGGTCGGCTTCGCTTACGACCCGGGATTCTGGATCGGGTACGAGCCGTCGATCGAACTCGCGGTATTCGGCCCGCTTTGGGGCTGGGGCTGGTTTGATTGGCCGGGCCGGCGGATCGTGGTTGACAATGCGGTCTTCGGCCGTCTCGGTCCGGGCCGTGCGGCCTTCGCCGGCGGCACCTGGGTCCACGATCCGGCGCACCGTCGAGGCGTTGCCTACCCTAGTGCGGCCGTGGCGACGCGGTTTGGCGGCCGCCTGGCGCCCGCGAATGCGGCCATTTTGCGCGGCCCAGGGACATTTGGGAGCCGTGCCTTGGCCGGACGATTCGGCGCGGCGCCAGCGGCCGGACCCGTTAACGGCGTGGGGCGCGGTTTTGTCGGGCACCCCGGAATGGTCTCACATGGCTTTGTCGCCCGCGGTGGGCCCGGTCCGTTCCACGCCAGTTCCTTTGTTCACAGCGCGGCTCCACAGATGGGGCGCGGGCCGGTTGCACCGACGCATTTCTCGCCGGGCGTCGGCGGTCCGCACGGCGTGGGCATCGTTCACGGCCCGGTGGTCGGCGGACCGCATGGGGGGCCGGCGGGCGGCCCACATGGCGGCGGACCCGGGGGCCACCGCCACTAATCACGGAATACAGCGCAACAAATTCCGCGAGACCTATCCGCGCGACTTATAGTACGGTACCGCTCCGTTTCCTTTTGTCGGATCGCCGAGACGGCGAACTTAGGGGGAGGGGAAGAAGCCCTGGCTGTACGCCGTTGTGCGGACCGAATCGGTGCGATGGGAGTGTCGTAATGTCGGGTTGGGGGAAACGGGTGATCGCGGTTGGCTTGGCCGCAGGCCTGATTTGCGGCGTCGTCAGCGGAACATCCAGCGCGCAAGACATGCTGCCGATCCTCGGATTTCCGGCGCAGGATTCGGAAACGGTGGTGGCGCCGGCGGCTGCGCCCGCCAACCCGGCTGCCTCGATACCCGCGGCGCCGCCATCGTCCGAGGCGCAGTTCGTTGGCCTTGTCGCGCCGATCGCGCTCTACCCCGACCCGCTGATCGGGCAAGTGCTGATGGCTTCAACCTATCCGCACGAGGTTTCCGAGGCGGCGCTGTGGCTGCGGGTGCCGGCCAACCGCGCGCTCGGCGGAAACGCGTTGACCGCGGCGCTGAAGGCCAGAGGCTGGAACCCCAGCGTTATGGCGCTCGTGGCGTTTCCCAGCCTGCTGACGACAATGGCGGAGAAGCTCGACTGGACCGAACAGCTCGGTAAGGCGTTCCTGGCCCACCAGGGCGACGTGATGGCGGCGGTGCAGCGCTTGCGCCATGCGGCGCTGACGGCGGGCAATCTCAAGGTGACGCCCGAGTGCCACTGCGTCATTCAGACCATCGGCGAGATCATCTCCATCCAGCCGTCCGAGGGCCAGATGGTGAGCGTTCCGGTCTACGACCCGGCGGTTGTCTTCGGGACGTTGGGGGAGGCGGCCCATTCGCCCGTGGTCTTTCAATTGCCGGGCGGATTCGTTCTTGCGCCGGGTACTGCCGTCGGCTTCAGTTCCGCGATCGAGGTGGCGCTGTTCGGCCCGATCTGGGGCTGGGATTCGATCGACTGGGCGAAGCGGCGGATTGTCGTCGACGAGGCGCGCTACAAGGTTTTGGCGCCCGGCCACATCGGCTTCGCCGACAATGTCTGGGTCCGTGAGCCGCCGCCACCGCCACACAAAATCGCCCGCAAGACGCCGATGGTGTTGGCCCATTCGGGACATCACGCCAAGGCCAAGGCGACGCGTCATCTCGCCGTTACGCCGGTGGTACCGCCTCCGCCGCCCTATGGGTGGCATCCGCAGTACCGCGTTTGGGGGCCTCCGCCCGGAGCGATTGTGCCGCCACCGCCGCCGCGCTACATCGCCCGCAACTGGTACAACGGCTACTACGATGGGTATCGCTAGCTAGCGACGATGGCCAGCCTGCCGGAGCGTGACTGGGACCTCGTCATTTTCGATTGCGACGGGGTGCTGATTGACAGCGAGCTACTGACGATCGATGTCGAGGTCGCGCTGTTGGCCGAGGCGGGTGTCGCGATCACGGCTGACGAGATTATCGAGCGCTATGTCGGGATCAGCACGAAGGGAATGATCGCCGATCTCGAAGCTCGATTCGGCTGCTCCCTCGGGCACGAATTCGCCGTGCGACACGCGCGCTGGGTGCGCGACGCGTTCGAACGCGAGCTGCAGGTGATGCCAGGCGTCACCGCGATGCTCGCCAGCCTGCCGGGGAAATCCTGCATCGCCTCGAGCAGTTCGCCGGAGCGGCTGCGTCATACGCTCGGCATTGCCGGGCTCTACGAGCGCTTCGACCCGCACATCTTCAGCGCGACCATGGTGCCGCGCGGCAAGCCGGCGCCCGACCTCTTCCTTTACGCCGCTGAACGGATGGGCGCGGCGTCGCCACGCTGTTTGGTGATCGAGGACAGTGTCCCGGGGATCGAAGCGGCCGCTGCCGCCGGGATGACGGCGATCGGCTTCACCGGCGGCAGCCATTGCCGAGCCGGACATGCGGCGCGGCTCGGCGCCGCTGGCGCCGCAATGGTCGTCGGTTCGATGGATCAAATATTGCCGGCGATGGCCGCCCTGTCGCGGCGGTTGCGCTGACGGGGCCGGGCAGGCACACTCGCGCCGGCCCTATCCGCCTCCGGTTGACGCCATGCGATCGCTGCTAGCCCTGGTTCTCATCGCGCCTCTCGCCGCCAGCTGCACCCCCTACATCCCGGAGCGGCTCGATTTCGGCACCAGCGCGTTGGCGCCCAAGGGGGATATTCCGCCCGAATACGCCGGGTTCAACAATTACGACCCGGGAATCAACGCGGTGATGGCCAACCAGATTTGCGCTACGTCCTATCAGCCGAGCCAGATCACGACGACCGATGCCGCGCCAGGCCAGCTGGTCAAAGCCACCGGTACCTGCGCGCCACACCGGGTGTTGCTCGGCCCCTAAGGCGCTCCTTTAGCGTTTGCGTGACTCGCGGGGTCAGGCCGCGGCTGAAGCGCGGCGGGCGGGGATTTCCCCGTGCTCGGCGAGCAAGCGGTCGAAATATGCGATCGTGCGCTGCAGCCCCATGCGCAGCTGGGTTCGTGGCTTCCAATCCAGCAAAGCGCTTGCCTGGCTGATGTCCGGGCAGCGCTGGATCGGATCGTCGACCGGCAGCGGCCGGTGCACGATCCGGGAGCTGGAGCCGGTGAGGTCGATGACCAGCTCGGCGAGCTCGGCGACCGACATCTCGACCGGATTGCCCAGGTTCATCGGCCCGGTGATGTCGTCGGGCGCATTCATCATGCGGATGAAGCCCTCGATGAGATCGTCTGCATAGCAGAAGGCTCGGGTCTGGCTGCCGTCGCCATAGAGAGTGATCGGCTCGCCTTTGAGCGCCTGGACAATGAAGTTGGAGACGACGCGCCCGTCATTCGGGTGCATGCGTGGCCCGTAGGTATTGAAGATGCGGACGACGCGGATGCGCAGATTGTGCTGGCGGTAGTAGTCGAAGAACAGCGTTTCGGCGGCGCGCTTGCCCTCGTCGTAGCAGGCGCGCGGGCCGATCGGATTGACATTGCCCCGATAGGACTCCGGTTGCGGGTGCAGCAGCGGATCGCCATAGACCTCCGAGGTCGAGGCCTGAAGGATCTTGGCCTTCAGCCGCTTGGCGAGGCCGAGCATGTTGATCGCGCCCAGCACGCTGGTCTTCATCGTCTGAACCGGGTCGGCCTGGTAGTGCGGCGGCGAAGCGGGGCAAGCGAGGTTGTAAATCTCGTCGACCTCGACAAAGAGCGGATGGGTCACGTCGTGCCGCATCGCCTCGAACCGCGGGTCGTCGAGCAGGTGCGCGATGTTGTCCTTGCGCCCCGTGAAGTAGTTGTCGACGCAGAGCACGTTGTGCCCGTCGGCGATCAGCCGTTCGCACAGATGTGAGCCGAGAAAGCCGGCACCGCCCGTGACGAGAACCCGCTTGGTTGAAGTGCGCATCGAAATCCTCGGAGTTTTGCTTGTTGTTGGAGGGCTAAGCGATCGCCTTGAGGCTGGCCTTGGCGGTCGGGGGTGTGCCGGTTCTGCGGCCGATGCTGTGATACACGAAGCCAGCACCGACCATGTCCTGCGGCTGATAGATGTTGCGTAGGTCGATGACGACCGGAGCTCGCAGCAGGCTCTTGACGCGCTCTAGATCGAGGCCGCGGAACTCGTTCCATTCGGTCAGCAGCACCAGCGCGTCGGCGCCGTCGATTGCCTTGTAGGCGTCATCGCAATAATCGAGGTCTGGCATAAGCTTTTTCGCCTCGCTCATCCCTTCAGGGTCGAAGGCGCGGATCGTCGCGCCAGCTTCGGCCAGCGGCGGCAGGATCGACAAGCTCGGACTTTCGCGCATGTCGTCGGTGTTGGGTTTGAAGGTGAGGCCCAGCACCGCGATCGTCTTGCCGGCGACACTACCGCCGCAAGCTTCGGCGATACGGTCCGCCATCGCGCGCTTGCGCTCGTCGTTGATCTCGAGCACGCGCTCCACCATCGTCAGGGACTTTCCCGCCTCGGCGGCGGTGCGCACCAGAGCGGCGCAATCCTTCGGGAAACATGAGCCGCCGAACCCCGGGCCGGCATGGAGGAACTTGCGGCCGATGCGGCCATCGAGCCCGATGCCATGCGCGACGTCCTGGACGTCGGCGCCGACCGCCTCGCACAGGTCGGCGATCTGGTTGATAAAAGTGACCTTGGTGGCGAGGAATGCGTTGGCCGCGTATTTGATCAGCTCGGCCGTCTCGATCGTCGTGAACGCGACGGGGGTCTCGAGCAGGTAGAGCGGGCGATAGAGCGCGCGCAGCACCGAACGGGCATGCTCACTGTCGGTACCGATGACGACTCGGTCGGGCCGCATGAAATCCTGGATTGCCGAACCTTCGCGCAGGAATTCGGGGTTTGAGGCGACGTCGAACCCGCCCGCCGGCAGGCGCATCGACAGGATGCGCTCGACCCGGCGTCCGGTGCCGACCGGGACGGTCGACTTGGTGACGATCACGGTGCGGTTGCTCGGCAGCTGCGCCAGCGTGTCGGCGATCTCGGCGGCGGCGGCGAAGACATAGGAGAGGTCGGCATGGCCGTCGCCGCGGCGCGACGGTGTGCCAACGGCGATGAACACCGCATCGGCGCCATCGAGCGCGGTCCTCAGATCGGTGGTGAAGCTTAACCGCCCCGCCGCTGCATTGACCGACACGAGCTGGTCGAGGCCGGGTTCGAAGATCGGCATCTCGCCGCGCTGGAGGCGGGCAATCTTCTCCGCGTCCTTGTCGACGCAGGTGACCGACACGCCGAATTCGGAGAAGCAAGCTCCGGAAACAAGCCCGACATACCCCGTGCCGATCATCGCTATACGCATTTGCCAGCTCCTTCCAGAGCGCATGACGACCGCAGCCCAGAACGGGCCGGCAGCCGGGTTATTCCCCTACCTGTCGCTGCGCTGCGGTATGATGCAGGAAACCGAGGGAACACGAATGGGTCGCGCGCCGTTGTGCCCGCATCCGTCAAATCGAGGCTTGGTTCTTCATAATGACTGAAGCTGTGCTGGTTACGGGCGGGGCCGGTTACATCGGCAGCCACGCTTGCAAAGCGTTGGCCGCCGCCGGCTATACCCCGGTTACCTATGACAATTTGTCGCGCGGTCATCGCCACGCCGTGCGCTGGGGTCCGCTCGTCGAAGGCGATATCGCCGATCGCGCCGCGGTCGCGGCGGCGCTCAAAGCGCACCGCATTACCTCGGTCATGCATTTCGCAGCCTTTGCCTATGTTGGCGAATCGGGCACCGATCCTGCCCTTTATTACCGCAATAATGTTTGCGGAACACTTTCGCTGTTGGACGCGATGCGCGACGTCAGCGTTAACCGCATCGTCTTTTCGTCGAGTTGCGCCACCTATGGATTGCCGAACTCGGTGCCGATCCGCGAGACGATGGTGCAGCTTCCGGTCAATCCGTATGGCGAGACCAAGCTGGCGATCGAGCGAGTGCTGCGCTGGTATGGCCCCGCCTACCGTCTGCGCTCCGTGGCGCTGCGCTATTTCAACGCGGCTGGTTGTGACCGCGGCGGCGAGATCGGCGAGGAGCATGACCCCGAGACGCACCTGATCCCCCTCGTCTTGCGCGCGGTGTTGGGGACCGCGCCGCCGGTGCAGGTTTTCGGGACCGACTATCCGACGCAAGACGGCACGGCGATTCGCGACTACATCCATGTCGACGACCTCGCGGCGGCGCATGTCCGCGCAGTGCAGTATCTCGAAGCCGGCGGCGAGAGCACCGCGCTGAACCTCGCTACCGGCAACGGCTATTCGGTGCGGCAGATCATTGCCGCCGTGGCGAAGGCGGTGGGGCACGCGGTGCCGCATCGTGAAGCGCCGCGACGAGCGGGTGACCCGCCGGCGCTGGTCGCCGATCCGGCCCTCGCCGCCGAGGTGCTCGGGTGGCGCGCCAAGTGCTCCGACCTTGATACCATCATCGAGACGGCCCTCGCCTGGGAGAGGCGGCAGCACAACGCCGTGGGCGCCGCGCGGGAATGAAGCGGGGAGCCTCCCGTTATGCGACCGCCAGCGTCAAACGCGGCGTCGCTGGACCGCGCCGAGAGAGACTTAAAGAAAACCGGATGGACACCCTGGTCAAAGACACGCTCGCGCCGCCCGTCGCCGTGGCGCTCCCGGCCGATGCGCCGATTCGCGTCGATGGGAAATTTTTCCGCGCCGGCTTCGGGGAACAGGCGCCCAAGCACTACATCAAGGGCGTGACCTACGGCCCGTTCGCACCGGGCAGCGACGGGTCGCAATTTCCCGAGACGGATACCGTCGACCGCGATTTCGCACTGATGGTGACCGCCGGCATCAATACCGTTCGGGTGTTCACCGTGCCGCCGCTGCGCCTGCTCGACGCGGCGGCAAGACATGGGCTGAAGGTGCTCGTGGGGTTGCCGTGGTCCGAGCACGTCACCTTCCTCGACGACAAGGCGGTGCAAGCGGGCATTCGCGAAGCGATTGCTAGCGGCGTGCGCGCCTGCGCCCGGCACAAGGCGGTATTCGCCTATCTCGTCGGCAACGAGATTCCGCCCGACATCATCCGTTGGCATGGGCCGGGGCGGATCGAGCGCTTCGTCAAGAGCCTCGTCGACCTGGTCAAGCGCGAGCACCCGGGCGCCCTGGTCAGCTACGCCAATTTCCCGTCGACCGAATACCTCGACGTCACGCCGTTTTGCGACTTCCTCTGCTTCAACGTCTATCTGCACGATGAGAGGGCGTTTCGCCGCTATATCGCTCGATTGCAAAACCTCACCGTCACCAAGCCGCTCGTGCTAACCGAGTTCGGCGCCGACTCGATGCGCAGCAGCGAGGAAGAGCAGCGCTACATTCTGTCCTGGCACATCAAAGCGGCCTTCGCGGGCGGGGTCGCCGGCACCTTCGTTTTCGCCTGGACCGACGAGTGGTTCACCGGCGGCCATCCGATCGAGGACTGGGATTTCGGCCTCGTTGACCGCCAGCGCGCGCCGAAGCCGGCGTTCGCCGAGGTGAAGGCGCAATATCTCGGGCCGTTGCCGCCGCCGCTCAACCGCTATCCGCGCGTATCGGTCGTGGTCTGCGCCTACAACGCCGAGCGGACGATGGATAGATGCCTCGCCTCGCTCGAACACCTCAACTATCCCGACTACGAGGTGATCGTCGTCAACGACGGCTCGAAGGACCGCACGCTGGCGATCTCGGAGGGCTATCCCTACTGCAGGATCATCAGCCAAGAGAACAAGGGGCTCAGCGTCGCCCGCAATGTCGGCGCCGAGGCCGGGACTGGGGAGATCGTCGCCTATACCGACAGCGACTGCGTCGCCGACCCAGACTGGCTCAACTACCTGGTCGGAACGATGGAGGCAAAGGGCCTCGCCGCTTGCGGCGGCCCGAATTTCCCGCCGCCCGAGGACGAGCTGGTGCCGGAGGCGGTCGCGGTGTCGCCGGGCGCGCCGTGCCACGTGCTGCTCGACGACGAGATCGCCGAGCATATCGCCGGCTGCAACATGGCGTTCCGGCGCGACGTGCTCCTTGGGATCGGCGGGTTCGATCCGATCTTCCGCGCCGCCGGCGACGATGTAGACATCTGCTGGCGGCTGCAGGATGCCGGGTACGCCATCGGCTACAGCGCGGCGGCATTTGTCTGGCATTTCCGCCGCAATACGGTGAAAGCCTATATCGGCCAGCAGAGGGGCTACGGAAAGGCAGAAGCCCTCGTTTTCGCCAAGCACCCGGCCCGCTTCAATGCATTCGGCCAGGCGAAATGGAGCGGACGCATCTACGGCGACCTGTCGTCGGCGATGTTGTTGTGGCGGCGTCCGGCGATCTACACCGGGACCTTCGGTCGCGGTCTGTTCCAGACGCTCTACCAGCCGCCGGCCGGCGAGCTGCAGTACCTGCCGCTGACCTTCGAGTGGATGGTCGCGTCGATCCCGCTGGCGCTGATCGGCGCGATTGCCGGGCACGGCTGGTGGCTGCTGACCCTGCCGCTGCTGCTGACCTGGGCGATGTGCGTCAAGGGCGGGATTTCCGCGCCGCTCGACAAGCGATTTGATTCCTTGAAGGCGCGCGCGCTTGTTGCCTCTCTAATATATCTCGGGCCGCTGCTGCGCGGCTGGGAGCGTATCAAGTGGCGGGTGAAGGCACTGCCGCCGCCACTCGCCCTCGATGACACCCCGCCCGATCAACGCGGCAGCCTCGACTGGCGGACACGCGCTTTCGTGCTGTCCTATTGGAGCGGAACCGGAACGGAGAAGGAGGCCCTGATCGGCGGTCTGATGCGCGCGCTCGTCGCCGCCAAATTGCCGCTGGTGCTCGATACTGGGTGGAGCGATTGGGATATCGCAGTCGACGGCAACCTCGCCGCGACCGCGCGGGTCGCCGTCGCCGAAGAGAACCATGGCGCCGACAAGCGTCTGTTGCGCGTGCGCTGCGCGTTGCGGCCGACGGCGGTGGCGCGCTGGGTACTCGGCGGGTTCGCGGTATTAGCTTTGGCGAGCTTGCTCGGTCACAGCCGCGCCGGCTTGGCGATCGGCATTCTTGGGGCGATCGGCGCCGGCGGGCTGTTCTTTTGGCTGGGCGCGGTATTCGGCCGCCGCCTGCACCTGCTGATCGAGGCAGCGGCGCGCGAAACCGGGCTGACGGTGGTTGATCCGCTGGGGCCCGCGCGGCAGCCAATCAGCCCGCCGCGAGCGGCGTGACGCGATGGGCGTGTTCGCCAAGATCTGGCCGTATCTGCGAACCTACCGCTGGCAGGTCGTGTGGGCGCTCGCCCAGGTATTCCTGATCGCCGGTTTTGAACTGCTGAAGCCGTGGCCGCTGCAGATCGTCATCGATGATGTGCTCGGCGGCAAGAAACCGGCGATCGGCGGATTTGTCGGAACCGTTCTGTCGTTGCCGCCGGGTCAGTTGCTGCTGCTCGCCTGCATCGGCCTCGTCATCGTCACGCTGGGGAGCAGCGGTCTGACCCAGCTGCACTACTACACGACGATCCGCGTCGGTCAGAACATGGTCAACGATTTGCGCGGCGCGCTCTACGCGCATCTGCAGCGCCAGTCGCTGGCCTATCACGGCCGCCAGCGAGTGGGTGACCTGCTCTATCGCATCACCGCCGACAGCTTCGCTGCGCAGACGATGATCATGAACGGGCTGCTGCCGATCCTCTCGGCGGTGATCCTGCTCATCGGCATGCTGTTCGTGCTGCTGCCGCTCGATCCGTTTCTCACCGTCCTGGCGCTCAGCATCGTGCCGGTGCTGTTCGTTCTGATCTCGAGCTTCAACAAGAAGATCGTCGAAATTTCGACCGAGGTCCGCGAGCGCGAAAGCCTCGTCTATTCACTGGTCCAGTGGTCGATGAGCGCGATCAAGCTGGTCCAAGCGTTTACCAAGGAGGACGAGGAACATCGCCGCTTCATGGGTGCGAGCCGCGAGAGCCTGAGGGCTTCGCTCCGGCTCTACAACTGGCAGACCCTGTACTCCGGCGCGGTCAACCTGATCATCGCGGTCGGCACCGCGATGGTCATCTACGCCGGCGCCCGTGCGGTGATGACCGGGACCCTGTCGCTGGGCCAGCTGCTCGTGTTCATCTCGTATCTGGCGCAGCTCTACACGCCGATCAACCAGATCACCCAGAGCTGGGGGATGATCGCCGGCGCGCGGGTTGGCGCGCGCCGCGTGTTTGAGGTGCTGGACACGGAGGCCGACTTGCCAAGCGGCACCCGCGCGTTCCCGCCCGAGGGCGCCAAGGGCGAGATTGCTTGGCGCGGCATCGGCTTTCATTACCTGCCCGAAACGCCGGTGCTGTCGGATATCGACCTGACCGTCACCCCAGGCATGAAGGTCGCGGTCGTCGGCCCGACCGGGGCGGGGAAGTCGACCCTGCTCGGGCTGCTGCCGCGCTTCTACGATCCGAGCCGCGGACGAGTGGAGATAGACGGGGTCGACGCGCGCGACTACGACCTCAAGTCATTGCGCAGCCAAATCGGCATGGTGTTGCAGCCGCCACTGATCTTTCCGTTGTCGGTGCGCGACAACATCGCCTACGGCCGTCCCGGCGCCGATGACGCGGCGATCGAGGCCGCGGCTCGCGGGGCATGCATCCACGCGCGCATCATGGAGCTCCCCGAAGGCTACGAGACGCTCGTCGGCGAGTCCGGTGTCGCGCTATCCGAGGGGGAGAAGCAGCGCATTACCATTGCCCGCGCCCTTTTGCGGGACGCGCCGATCCTTATCCTCGACGAGCCGACCTCGGCGCTCGATGTCGAAACCGAGGCGCTGGTGATGGCGGCGATCGAACGGCTGATGCAGGGACGCACCACTTTCATCATCGCCCACCGCTTGTCGACGGTTCGAAACTGCGATCGAATCATCGTGCTTCGCGATGGTGGCATCGCCGAACAAGGAGCATTGGTCGAGCTTTTACGCCGCAATGGGGTGTTCGCGGAGTACTATCGTACGCAATTTTTCGCTGCCGCCGCGAAGCCGGAAACGGTGCCGCTAACGGCCTAACGGCCTAGTTGCCGATTTGCAACAGATGTTGCGATAAAGCCGTGGCCATGAGAGAAATCGTGAGGGAAGGCTGCGAATTTCTGGCGTCCCTCCACCAGTTTTCCCAGTACTCACCTGCAATATCGGTAAACAGTGCGTGATTTGCCTAAATGCCAGACGCGGACGGGATTTCTGTGTTCGTTGCGCCACTGTGGATTATCTGTGGATAACCAAACCAGTGCTGTTTCCTCGCCAAATATAGTCAGTTTGCTTGCCGCAGCCGAACGATTTGCCGTTGCAATACCTGAATCGCTTGGTTACGGTTTCGCTAATTTCGAGCGCTAGCCTCGACCTTTGGGGGCGCGGTACGGCGCGTCAAGCTTGTCGGAAGACCCGTTTGGGGCCTCAGCGACGTGGGGGAGAATGATCGGCGATCTATGGCAGAAGGGAGCCGCGCGGTTTCCTAGTGCTCCATCGGTTGTCCAGGCAGCGGGCGCCGCTCTCGGGTTAGGGGGCCGGGTCAACGCCGTCAACATGACGGCGGTGGGGATCGCGGCGGCGGCCGTAACCTTCGCCGGTGTCGTTTACCTTCGCCACGTCGATCACGCGGCTGACGCGCAGTTGGCGGCGAGCCGTATCGAGTCCGCGAATATCGACCTTCAGGACCAGCTCGCCGGCCTTCGCGACAAGGTAGCGGCGTCAACCCGTGATCTCGCGGCGGCGCAGGCTCAGGTGGCGGCGCTCACCGAGGAGATGCGCGCAAAGCTTCAGCCGGATCCGCGTCAGGCCACCGCGACTGACCAAACCGGGCCGGCGAAGGTTACGCAACTCAGCACGGCGCTCCACCAGGCAGAGGCGCAAAGAGCGACCTTGGCGGCGCGGCTCAGCAAGGCCGAGGCCGACCTTGCCGACCAGCAGGCGAGGCAGAACGATCTGCTCGGTCAGATCGACCAATGGCAGAAGCGGTTGCAGCAGCTGTCTTCGGACCGCGACAAGTTGAAGGCGCGGGTTGTCGATCTCGAGAAGCAATCGGCGCTCCGGCACGCGACGCAGCCGGTTGCCGCCACGCAGCCGGCTCCGACCCCGGCGGCGCCAGCTCAAGCCCCGCCGGCCCGCGTTGCCGGCGTGCTCAACGCCGCTCCGCCGGCGGCGGCTCCGCAAACGCCAGCTGTAGCGGCCGCGCAACCAGTCGCCGCGGCTCAGCTGGCGGCAGTCGCGACTACGGCGCCGGCCGGACATGGCGCGATCGATCATTTCGCCCGCGTGCTCGCTTCCGCCGGCGTCGATGTCCGGCGGCTTTTCGCCCAGTTCGGCGTCAATGACGCAGCCGGCGGTCCCTTTATCCCGGTGCATGGCCAGGCGCCAAACACGACGTTGAGTCCCGACAAGCTCGCGGCGTTACGGGCGATGATCCGAACGCTCCCGGTATCGGCGCCGTTGACCGGCTTCGAGGTCAGCAGCCCGTTCGGCGTGCGCGGAGACCCCGAGAACGGGCATACCGCGTTTCATACCGGGATTGATCTGAGGGCGCCTTATGATTCTCCGGTCTACGCGACCGCGCCGGGCCAGGTGACCTTCGCCGGATGGCGCGACGATTACGGCAAGATCGTCGAGATCGACCACGGCAACGGCATCGCGACCCGTTATGCTCATCTCCACGCCTTTACGGTGTCGGTGGGCCAACACGTCGGTCTGCATCAGCAGGTCGGCTATTTGGGGTCGACGGGCAGGGCGACCGGGCCGCACGTGCATTACGAAGTCGTGGTCAACGGCGAGCCGCAAGACCCGGAGAAATTCTTTAGCCTGTCGCGCTATGTGCCGGCGATGACCGTTCCGGTCGCCGCTCGCAACTGAGCTGCAGCCTACCTCGCCAGATCCGCGGCCAGTGAGAAAGCCGCGGTGTTGGCGGTGTCCTGACCGCGATAGATCTGCAGGCTTTCGAGCACGCGCTGGGTATAGAGGCGTGTCTCGCTGAACGGGATCGCCTCGATCCAATCAACCATGTCAATCTCGCGACCGCGTGGATCTCCGTAATCGTGCAGCCACTGGCGGATGCGTCCCGGACCGGCGTTGTAAGAGGCGATGGCAAGCGGATAGGAGCCGCCGAAATCCTCGAGCAGCTTTTCGACGTAGGCGCGGCCAAGCGTCAAATTGTAGGTGCCGTCACTGGTCAGCCGATCGATCGAATACGGAATCTGGGTCTGGCGCGCGATCAGCGCCGCGGTTCCCGGCATTAGTTGCATCAGGCCGCGAGCGCCGGCGCCGCTGACAGCTTCCTGGTCGAAGGCGCTTTCGGTGCGCACGATCGCAAACAGCAATGCGCGTTCCGGCCCGTTGCCATCCGGCAGCGTCGTCACCGGATAGCCGTGAATCATCAGCGGCATCCCAGCGTCGATCGCGCGCCGGGCGACGGTAATGGCGACGTCGACCCGTCCATGCCGTTCGGCGAAGGCGGCGATCATCGCGAAATCGATCGGCTTTTTAGCGAGATCGGCCTGCTGTAGGAGGAAGACCTTGACGTGGTCGCGATCGCCGGCAGCCGCGAACAACCCCGCCGCCTGGACTAGCTCGCGGGTGTCGAACTCGGCAAGCTCGGCGGCGGTGGGACGGGGCTCCGGCTGCGGCCGCGGCGGCGCGTCGTTGCCGAGTTGATGGGCGGCGAGCTGACCGTAGAAGGTGACCATGTGCTCGGCGCCGGCGGCATACCATTTCGCGGCGAGATCGGGCTTGCCTTGGGCCGCCGCGGCGCGGCCGCTCCAGTAGGCCGCGCGCGCCTTACCGGCCGGCGTTGTCACGCGCGCCAGCACCTTGGAGAAATGTTCGAACGCCAAGGTCGGGTTCTTCAAGAAGCGCAGTGCGATGTAGCCGGAAAGAAATTCGGCCTCGGCGTAGGTGTTGCCGTCACTCAACGAATTTTGCTGCACGACCTTGTAGGCAAGCTCCGCGTTGCCGGCGGCAAGCAGCCGGCGCGCGACAATCTGACGCTCGCCGGCCCAAGCCGCTGGGCGCACGGGATTGTCCGGATGCGCGAGGAGAAGCTGGGCCGCCGCTTCGTTCTGGTCGTTGTGACGCTCCCAATGGATGATGTCGAATATCAGACCTGGGTCCGACTTCCGCGCGTCAGGCACGCGAGCGAGCAGGGTATTGGCGTTGGCCGCACGGCCCACCAGCGCGAGCCGCGCCTCCGCCTCGGCGCGATAGTCGGGCGGCACCGTCGGCAGCATTCGCTGCGCCGCGTCGCGCGAGCGATCCCAGAGCAGGCGGTCGAGCCGCCGAATATTGTCCTCCGGCCGGATGTTGGCGCTATACCGAGTCCAAAAATCGCGCTCATCGGCGGGCGTGAAATCGCCGTCGATCCATGCTTGCCGCAGCGCCGCGAGACCGGCATCGGTCTGACCACGCGCCATCGTGATCGCGGCCAGGCGCGCCCTGCCCAGCGGGCTGACCGGCGGGAATTTGGCAAACCACTTCGAGGCGACGTCGTCGCTCTCGGTGGCGAGCGCTGTTTCGGCCTGCCGGCGCAAGATCTTCTGACTGGGCCAATCCGGGTTTTGCTCAATGAAGAATGAGATGTCGGAAAAACGGCCGGTGACGCTCGAGCGCGTGAAATCAAGCCAATGGACGATCTTCGCAGGCAGCGGATTGGTGCTGCGGGCGGCCGCGGCATAAGCTTGGGACCAGTTGCCGCCGCGCGCGGCGGTGATCGCGGCGACCGCGGCGGCCTTATCGTCGTCCGTCAAGTCTTGGGCCCGAGCTGCCGGCAGGGCAGCAAACGCGAGGCCGACCAGCAATAGCAGACGAAATACCGGAGCCAATGCCGGCTGCTCCTGTCCTATCGAGGATGAGGCGCTACTGTTTCGGATTTTCGCCGGGGTCGCAAGGCGAAGAACGGGTTTGCCCTACGCCACACGGTGTTGTTGATGCATCGGCTGGCGAAGACTATCGTTGACCGCGAGGTTGCCCGAATTGGACGGGAGGACGCCATGTTCAAAGGATCGTTCGTCGCGCTGATTACCCCGTTCCGGAACGGCAAGGTCGACGAGACCGCGTTTCAAGAGCATGTCGCCTGGCAGCTCGGGCAGGGGACGCATGGCCTGGTGCCGATCGGCACGACGGGCGAGTGCCCCGCGCTCGAGGACCACGAGCAGGAGCGTCTGATCGCGCTGACCGTCGAGGTGGCCAAGGGCCGGGCTCCGGTCATTCCCGGTACCGGGTTCAACTCGACGACGCATACGATCCACGCGACGAAAGCCGCCAAGAAGGCCGGGGCCGATGCGGCCTTGGTCGTCTGTCCCTATTACAACAAACCGACCCAGGAAGGGCTGTATCAGCATTTCAAGGCGGTGCACGACGCCGTCGACTTGCCGATCATCATCTACAACATCCCCGGTCGCACTTCGGTCGACATGTCGAACGCCACGCTGGCGCGGCTGGCGCAACTGCCGAACATCATCGGCGTCAAGGACTCGACAAACGACCTTTCGCGCGTGACCAAGTTGCGCATCGAGGTCGGCGAGGAGTTTTCGATGCTGTCGGGCGAGGACGGTACCGCGGTCGGCTTCCTGGCGCAGAGCGGCGATGGCTGCATCTCGGTGACCGCCAACGTCGCTCCGGCGCTGCTGTCGGAGATGCATATCGCGTGGCAGAAAGGCGATGTCGCGACGGTGCGGCGCATCAACGAGCGGCTGATGCCCCTACACGAGGCGCTGTTCGTCGAGACCAGCCCGGCGCCCGTCAAATACGCCGCCTCGCTGCTCGGCCGCTGCACCGCCGAAGTGCGTCTGCCGCTGTGGGAAACTACGCCGGCGACGCAGGAGAAGGTACGCGGCGCGATGCGCGGCGCCGGCCTGCTCAACTGACGCAGCCCATCGACTACCGGTAGGGACGAATGCGCGCCGGCGATCGCTACGCCGCGCAAAACCGGCGCGCGCGCCATGACTACCTGATCGAGGAGAAACTCGAGGCGGGGCTGGTCCTGCAAGGAAGTGAGGTCAAGGTGCTGCGCCAAGGCCAGGCCAGCATCAACGAGGCCTATGCCGACGAGACGGGCGGCGAACTGTTTCTCGTCAACGCCAACATCCCTGAGTACCGCGCTGCCAACCGCTTCAGCCACGCGCCGCGCCGGCCGCGCAAACTATTGTTGCATCGCCGGGAGATGGCCCGTCTGCTCGGCGCGATCCGCCGCGAGGGGGTGACAATCGTGCCCTTGTCGATTTACTTCAACGAGCGCGGCCGCGCCAAGGTTGAGCTCGGCCTCGCCAAGGGCAAGAAAATGGCCGACAAACGCCAGGCGTCGAAGAACCGCGATTGGCAACGCGACAAGGCCCGCATTATGCGGGCACGCGGTTGAGGCGCTCGCGCAACGTCACGAACACGGCCTCGAACATCGCCGGCGTCAGCGTGCCGGTGTTGGTGTTGAGGCGCGAGCAATGATAGCTGTCGGCGAGCAGCGTCCCGTCGGGCAGTTCGTGCAACGCGGCATGGCCGAACGGATAGGCGGCACGCCTCAGTCCTTTGGCCGCGACCACCGCGTTATGGGCGATCGCGCCTAGCGCCACGATCGCGCGCACGTGCGACGCTACGGCCAGCTCGGCCGCAAGAAACTGGCCACAAGCGGCGATTTCGCGTGGTTCCGGCCGGTTTTGCGGCGGGACGCAGCGTACCGCGTTGGTGATGCGGACGCCTTGCAGCGCAAAGCCGTCGTCGCGATGACCGGCGTACTGGCCTGTCGTGTATCCAAACTTGGCTAGCGTCGCGTAGAGCAGATCGCCGGCGTAGTCGCCGGTAAACGGCCGGCCGGTGCGATTGGCGCCTCTGAGCCCGGGCGCCAGCCCGACAATCAGTAACGCTGCCGCAGGATCGCCGAACGGCGGTACCGGCGCGTTGTGCCAATCGGGATGCGCGGCGCGCTGGGTTTCACGAAAATGAACCAGCCGCGGGCAGAGCGAGCAATCATGATCGGGAAGCGGAAAGGGAAGGGCGGAGCTCACTCGTCGTCGCTATCAACCGGCTCCGGCCGCATCCTCGCCATGTCGTCGCGCGGCGCATGGGCGCGCGAAATGCTGGGCGCTAGTTCCTGCAGATCGACGAAGCTGTCGGCCTGACGTCGCAGATCGTCGGAGGCCATGGGCGGGCTCGAACGGATCGTCGAGACCACCGAGACACGCACGCCGCGACGCTGCACCGCCTCGACCAGTCGACGGAAATCGCCATCCCCCGAGAACAGCACGGCGTGGTCGATGTATTGGGCCATCTCGAGCATGTCGATCGCTAGCTCGATATCCATGTTGCCCTTGATCCGGCGCCGGCCCATCGCGTCGGTGAACTCCTTTGTCGGTTTGGTCACCATGGTGTAACCGTTGTAATCGAGCCAATCGACCAATGGTCTGATCGGCGAATACTCCTGCTCTTCCATCAGTGCCGTGTAATAAAACGCGCGGATCAACCTGCCTTTCGAGCGAAACAGATCGAGCAGACGTTTATAGTCGATGTCGAAGCCGAGCCCCCGCGCGGCGGAGTAGAGATTTGCGCCGTCGATGAATATGGCGATTCGCTCTTGTGGATAAAAAATCATCGCAGACTCCAGAAATCTTGGAAAAGAACGTGCAAGTGTTATCTGGCCTTAAGATGGCGTCAAGGTAAGCCTATGCCAGGTTAATTCGGTGATACTGATCGGTATCGGCAGCAATCTTCCCCATCCGCCCGGCGCGTCGTCCCGCGAGACGGCGGCGGCGGCGATGGCGGCGTTGCCCGGTATCGGCGCTCGCGTCATCGCGCAATCCAGCTGGTATGCCTCGGAACCGGTCCCGGTATCCGATCAGCCATGGTTCGTGAACGGTGTCGCGATAGTGGCGACTGCTTTGTCTCCAGAGGCGCTGCTTGATCAAATGCTGGCCCTCGAAGCCGCGTTCGGGCGAATTCGCAGCGCGCCTAACGCGGCTCGCACCCTCGATCTCGACCTCCTGGACTACGATTCGCGACTTATTGATACGCCGACACTGGTTCTGCCGCACCCACGACTGCATCTCCGCCGCTTTGTTCTGGAGCCGTTACGGGAGGTCGCGCCCGGGTGGCGTCACCCTCGCCTCGGTCTGTCCGCCGCCGAGTTGCTCGACCGTTCGTTGCCGGGCGACCAGCGTGTCTTGCGCCTAAGCGGTTGAATCACGAGATCACCCAACCGGACCGAGAACGCCGCATTTGACCGCAGGCAATTGTGATTGAAGAGCGGTGCCGATATAACCGGGTCGGTTCGGCGGCCGGCTGTCGTCATCCTCTTGTCAGCGGTAGTGCGATGTCTGGCTACGAAGCAGCACGCGCCAACATGATCGAAGGCCAGCTCCGGCCCAACACGGTGACCGACGAGCGGGTGATCAACGCCTTTGGGGTGTTGCGGCGGGAGTTGTTCGTGCCCGAGAAGCTGCGCGGGATTGCCTATGCCGATATAGATTTGCCGCTTGGTGGCGGTCGCTACTTGATGGCGCCGATGGTCGCGGCCAGGCTCATCCAGGCCCTGGAGATTACGCGCGGCGACGCGGCGCTGGTTGTCGGCGCTGGTGTCGGCTACGAGGCGGCCGTGATCGCTCAGCTCGCCCGCAGCGTCGTTGCTCTCGAGGACGACGCGGAGCTTGCCCGGCTGGGGCGCGACGGACTGGTCGAGCATCGCATTGCGACGGTGAAGTACGTCGAGGAGCCGGTCGCGCAGGGCGGCCGAACTCGGTCTGCGTATGACGTGATTTTGTTCGCGGGAGCGGTCGCCGAAATTCCTGGCGATATTGCCGGGCAACTCGGCGAGGGCGGGCGCCTGGCTGCCGTCGTCAAGGCAGCGGACAGTGTCGGCCGCGCAACCTTGGTAACGCGGACTGGCGGAATAATGACGCACCGCGTTATCTTCGACGCAGCGACACCGCTGCTTCGGGAGTTTGCCCGAAAGCCGGCCTTTGTTTTTTGAGGGGTTGATGCTCGAGCCGACCCGACAGCTTTTCGCCATGTTGGCTCGATCAGCCCGAATGACGTTGGCGGTGCTTGGTGTGACGTTGTGCCTTACCGGCTCTCCGGCAATGGCACAAACGCTGACCGAGGCATTGTCCTACGCGTACAACAACAACCCTCAGCTCCTGGCGCAACGCGCCTTGTTGCGCGCCACTGACGAGCAGGTGCCTCAGGCACTATCGGGGTGGCGGCCGACGGTCAATTTTACCGGCTCGGCAGGGGAGGAAAGAGCCGCTTTTGCCTCCCCCGGTACCAATGGCGGTTGCTTGACGAACGCTAACCCTTTCGGGGGGCCCCTTCTCCCCGGGCAAACTTGTTTTTCGAGCTTTCAAACTCGACAGCTTGACCTGCGCATCACGCAGCCGGTCTATAACGGCAATCGTACCGAGGCCCAGACCAGGCAGGCGGTCAACAACGTCGAGGCGACGCGCGCCCAAACGCTCGCCGTCGAGACCGCGGTCTTTCAGGCGGTCGTTCAGGCATTTTTCGACGTCTATCTCGATCAGACAAAAGTCGAGGTCAACCGCAACAACGAGGCGGTGCTCAAGAAGCAGCTCGACGCGACACGGGAGCGATTTCGCGTCGGCGAGGTGACGCGGACCGATGTCGCGCAGGCCGAGTCGGCGCTGGCGCAAGCAACGGCGCAGCGGATCCAAGCCGAGGGCCAGCTCGAGACCGACCGCGCGGCTTTTGTCCGCGCCGTCGGGTCATCCGCCGGGGCGGTTGGTCCTGCCGAAGGAGCGGCCCGTGCTCCCAGTATCGCGCGACGAGGCGCTAGCTCTGGCGTGCGACGAACAATTTCAACGTGATCGCGGCCAATTTCGCCGAGTCGGCGGCGCGCGACAATATCGACGTGATACGGGGCCAGCTGCTGCCGCAAATCTCGATCGTCGGCGATTTCAACCGCAGCTTTTCGCCCTCCGTCACGCAAAATGCGGCGCACCAAGACACGGCTTCGGTCGTTGCCCAGATGACCATGCCGCTCTACGAAGGCGGGGCAATCTATTCGCAGACCCGCGCCGCGCAACAAACCGTGGGACAGCGCCGCAGCCAGGTCGATGACGCGCGACGGCAGTCTGTGCAACTGGCGACGCAAAGCTGGGAGACGCTGATGGCGGCACGCGCCGCGGTCGCGTCATTCGGCGCTGCGGTGAAGGCGGCGCAGATCGCTCTCGCCGGTACCCAGCAGGAAGCACTGGTCGGCTCGCGCACCGTGCTCGATGTCCTGCAGGCCGATCAGCAGCTTTTCAACACCCAGCTGCAGCTCGCGCAAGCGCAGCACGATGCGGCGGTGGCGGAATTCAGTCTCACCGCCGCGATCGGCCGGCTGATCGCGCCGGAGCTTAAATTGCCGGTTCAGCTTTACGATATGGACCGCCATTACAGAGCGGTGAAGGATAAATGGTTTGGGTTTGGCAACGGCCTAAGGGAATAATGGCGCCAAGCTTTCAGCCCGCGTAGCCTTGCTTTCTCGATTTTCAGTGCCCGCGGGAATGCGCGTAGGTGGTCGCGATGTCTGACAAGAAGTCCATGCCGGAACCCTCAATGGAGGAGATCCTGGCCTCGATCCGCCGGATCCTTGCTGAAGATGAAATGGGTGGCCGCCCGGCGCCGCGGCCGTCGCGGGCTGCTGCCGATGTCCTTGATCTGACCGAGGCGATCGGTGAAGACGGCACGGTGCGGCACATCGAGCCGATGGCAGCGCGACGCGAGGCCGCCATGCCGCCGGTATTGCCTGACGGCCGAGTCGAGCCGGCGCCGCCGCGTCCCAATGGCGCAGGCGGGCCTCTCTTGTCCGAACCCGTTGCGAGCGCCGTCGCGGCGTCGTTCGCTCGCCTCTCAGAGGTGCCGCGCGAAGCGCCGGGCGCCGCCGAGCCGGCGCTCGATCAGGTCCTCCGCGAAACGTTACGGCCAATGTTGCAGGCTTGGCTCGACGAGAACCTGCCGGCACTGGTCGAGCAGCTGGTGCAGGCCGAGATCGCACGTGTCGTTGGCGATGCCGGAAAGCGCTGAACGTTAGCAGCCGCCATGTTGGACAAAACCTATCGTCCGGACATAGTCGAGCCGCGGCAATACGCGGCCTGGGAGCGTTCGGGTGGCTTCGCCTGCGACCCCGCGAGCGCCAAGCGCCCTTACACGATCATGATGCCGCCGCCGAACGTCACCGGCAGCCTGCACATGGGCCACGCGCTCACCTTCACGCTGCAGGACATCCTGATTCGTTTTGAGCGGATGCGCGGCCGCGACGCGCTGTGGCAACCCGGCACCGACCATGCCGGCATCGCGACCGAGATCGTCGTCACCAACCAGCTCGCCGAGCGGCAGATCGACAAGCACCAGCTGGGCCGCGAGAAATTCATCGAGCGCGTCTGGGAATGGAAGGCGGAGTCGGGCGGGACGATCGTCAACCAACTGCGCCGGCTCGGCTGTTCGCCGGATTGGGCGCGCGAGCGGTTCACCATGGACCCGGGCCTCGCCGCGGCGGTGCGCAAAGTCTTCGTCCAGCTCTACCGCGAGGGACTCATCTACCGCGACAAACGGCTGGTGAACTGGGACCCGGAGATGCACACGACCATCTCCGACCTCGAAGTCGACAGCCGCGAGACCCGCGGCCATCTCTGGCATATCCGCTACCCGGTAGAGGGCGAGGACGGGCGGTATGTCGTGGTCGCGACGACCCGGCCCGAGACGATGCTCGGCGATACCGGCGTCGCGGTGCATCCCGAGGATGAGCGCTTCGCCGGTCTTGTCGGCAAGCAGGTGCGGTTGCCGCTGGTCGGCCGGCTCATCCCGATCGTCGCTGACGAATACGCCGACCCGGAAATGGGCTCGGGCGCGGTCAAGATCACCCCGGCGCACGATTTCAACGATTTCGAGGTCGGCCGCCGGCACGGCCTCGAAATGATCAACATTTTCGACGCGGACGCACGGCTCAACGACAACGCGCCCGAAGCCTATCGCGGGCTCGATCGCTTCGAGGCGCGCAAACGGGTGCTGGCCGACCTCGAAGCCGCGGGGCTGATCGAGAAGGTCGACGATCACACGCTGATGGTGCCGCACCACGACCGCTCCGGCGTGGTGATCGAGCCGTGGCTGACCGACCAGTGGTACTGCAACGCCAAGGTTTTGGCCGAACCGGCGATCGCGGCGGTCGAGACAGGCCAGACCGTGTTTGTGCCGCGGCAGTGGGAGAACACGTTCTTCGAGTGGATGCGCAACATCCAGCCGTGGTGCATCTCGCGTCAGCTGTGGTGGGGTCACCAGATCCCCGCCTGGTACGCGCCGGACGGCACGGTCTTCGTCGCCGAGAACGGGGAGGAGGCACGCGCCGAGGCGGAGGAGAAGTTCGGCGCCGGAGTGGCGCTGCGCCGTGACGAGGATGTGCTCGACACCTGGTTCTCGTCCGCGCTATGGCCGTTCTCGACGCTCGGCTGGCCCGAGCCGACCCCGGAGGTCGCGCGTTATTACCCCGGCGACGTGCTGGTCACCGGCTTCGACATCATCTTCTTCTGGGTCGCGCGGATGATGATGATGGGGCTGCATTTCCGCGGTGAGGTGCCGTTCCGCACCGTCTACATCCACGCCCTGGTGCGCGACGAGCGCGGCCAGAAAATGTCGAAATCGCGCGGCAACATCATCGATCCGCTCGATTTGATCGACCGCTATGGCTGCGATGCGCTGCGCTTCACGCTGTCGGCGCTGGCCGCGCCCGGCCGCGACATCAAGCTCGCCGAGAGCCGGGTCGAGGGCTACCGCAACTTCGTCACCAAGCTGTGGAACGCGGTCCGGTTCGCCGAGATGAATGGGGCCGCGGCATTCGACCCCGGCTTCGACCCGCGCTCGGCGAAAGAGACCGTCAACCGCTGGATCGCCAGCGCGACGCGTGATTGCGCCGTGGCAGTCACCGCCGGCACTTGAGGCTTACCGTTTCGACGACGCGGCGAACCGGCTCTACGCTTTTGTCTGGGGCACGTTCTGCGACTGGTATCTCGAGTTCACCAAGCCGATCATGCAGGGCGGCGGGGCTGTCGCGCAGGCCGAAACCAAGGCGACGATCGGCTGGGCCTTGGCGCAGATAGTCCATCTGCTGCACCCGATCATGCCCTATGTGACCGAGGAGATCTGGGCGCAGCTCGGCGGCAAGGATGCCGGGCTGCTGCTGACCGCGCCGTGGCCCGACCTGGCGCCCGACCTCCACGATCCCGACGCGCGCGGCGGAGATGGAATGGGTGGTCGCGGCGAATTCGGCGATCCGCGGGGTGCGCTCGGAAATGAATGTGCCGGCCGCGGCGCGAGTGCCGTTGCTGATCAAGGATGCCGATGCAGACCGCGATCGAGCATCGGTTGAACGCCATCGCGAACACATCCTGCGGCTGGCGCGGGTTGAGGGCTGATTGACCGATGACGGCGCCGTACCGGCTGCCAGTACTTCGGTCGTGGTCGAAGGCGCGACCTTGATCCTGCCGCTCGGCGATGTCGTCGATCTCGGCCAGGAGAAGGCGCGGCTCGAAAAGGAGATCGACCGGCTCGACGGCGAGCTCGCCAAATTCGCCGCCAAACTTGGCAATCCGGCTTTCTCGCTAAGGCCAAACCAGAGGTCATCGAGGAACAGCGCGAGCGCGAGGCCGATACGCGCCGCGACCGCGACCGGCTCAAAGCCGCCTATGATCGGCCTGGAGGGCGTGTGACCCTTCGTGCCGATGATCTCGTTGAGGCCGGGCTGGTCGCGCCGGAGCGAATGGGCGAGGTGCGGCGGGTCGTCGAGCAGTTCGCGGTGGCGCTGACCGACGAGGTCGCGGCGCTGATCGATCCGGCCGATCCCGCCGATCCGATCGCCGCGCAGTTCCTGCCGAGCGCGGCCGAGCTCAAGACCGCGCCCGAGGAACAGGCCGACCCGATCGGCGACGAACGCTGGTCGCCGGTTCCCGGCATCGTCCATCGCTATCCCGACCGGGTGCTGCTAAAGCCGAGCCTCCTATGCCCGGTTTATTGCCGGTTCTGCTTCCGGCGCGAGCAGATCGGCGCGAAGGGCGCGGTGCTCGACCCGGCGGCGCTGGAGCGCGCCTTTGCCTATATCCGCGAGCGGCCGGAAATCTGGGAGGTCATCGTCACCGGCGGCGATCCGTTTCTGCTGGCGCCGCGCCGCATTGCCGCGATCGTCGAGACACTTGCCGCGATCGAGCATGTGCAGGTCATCCGTTTCCACACCCGGGTGCCGGTGGTCGATCCTCGCCGGGTCGGCGCCGCGCTGATCAAGGCGTTGGCGGTGGAAAAAGCCGTGTACGTGGTGATCCACGCCAACCATCCGCGCGAACTGACCGAGGCGGCGAAGGCCGCGATCGGCCGGCTGACACGCGCCGGCATCCCGCTGTTGTCACAGAGCGTATTGTTGCGCGGGGTCAACGACGACGCGGCGGTGCTGGAGGCGCTGTTCCGCAAGCTGGTCGCGATGCGGGTCAAGCCGTATTACCTGCACCATCCCGATCTGGCGCGAGGCACGGCGCATTTCCGCGGCGGCATCGCGGAAGGGCAGGCGGCGATGCGCGAGCTGCGCCGGCGCGCTTCGGGTCTGTGTCAGCCGACCTATGTGCTCGATATCCCCGGCGGTCACGGCAAGGTGCCGGTCGGGCCAACGTGGCTGCGCGTGGGTGAGGGCGGGGACGAGGGCGATTGGCTGGTCGAAGACTGCCGCGGCGGCTGTCATGTCTACCCGCCGGGACTAACCCAAAAATAGAAAAGGCTGCGTAAGGTCCTTGTAATTAATTATCAATTTGATGGATTTTCGAGCAATGCCCGGCGATGGTCGGGCCATGCCGAGCACCCCCTGCAAACTCGACCGCGCCGACCTACGCCAAGACCGGCGGCGCATGATCCCCATCTTTGAAATCATCGTCGAATGCGAGCTGTTCCGCTCGATCGATTGGTCGATGGGCGGGGTGCAGCTCGATGGCGTCTGCGAAGGTGTGAAGGTCGGCAGCGCGGTCGATGGCTGGATCGCCCTGCCGGAAATGAAAAAGGCTTTTGCATTCTCGGGCCGCATCCTGCGCACCGACGCGGCCACCGGCAATACGGTGGTGCGCTTCGACGAGATCGAGGCCGACACGGCTGATTTTCTCGATCGCGCGGTGGCTGCGCGCCTGCACTAATTACTTTGCGGCCTTAGACCGCCAGCTCGCACCAGATAGGGGTATGGTCGGAGGCGCGCTCCTTGCCGCGCGGCGACTTGTCGATGTCGCAGCCGACGATCCGGTCGGCGGCGTGTGGCGACAGTAGCAAATGGTCAATGCGCAGACCTTCGTCGCGCTGCCACCGTCCGGCCTGGTAATCCCAATAAGTGTATTTGTGCGGGTCGCGGTGAAACACGCGGTAGCTGTCCGTCAGCCCTTGGTTGAGCAGCGCGCGGAAACGCGAGCGCGCCTCGATCCGGCATAGCGCGTCGTCGCGGAACGCGACCGGGTCGTAGACGTCGTCGTCGGTCGGGCAGATGTTGTAATCGCCGGCAAGCACGAACGGGATTTCCCGGCGCAGCAGCCCGGCGGCGTGCTCGATCAGCCGATCCATCCAGGCGAGTTTGTAGCCGAATTTTCCGGTATCGCTGGTCGGGTTGCCGTTGGGCAGGTAGATCGAAGCGACTCGCGCTTCCGCGCCGTCCGAGCCGAAACTCGCCTCGAGATATCGGGCGTGGTCGTCGCCGTCGTCGCCGGGCAGCCCGAAGACGATCTCGCGCGCCGGTTCCTTGGACACGAGCGCGACGCCGTTATAAGCGCGCTGGCCCAGCGCCTCGACCTTGTAGCCGAGCGAGGCCACTTCGAGTCGCGGGAAATCGTCGGCGAGGCATTTGATCTCCTGCAGGCACAGTACGTCGGGCTGCGCGCTCTTCAGGTAGTCGAGGAGATGCGGCAGCCGGACCTTGACCGAGTTGACGTTCCAGGTCGCGATCTTCACGGCTGGCGCGAGACCTAGGCGATCGAGAAGGAGTTGCCGCAGCCGCAGGACGAAGCCGCGTTCGGGTTGCGGATCTGGAACGACGCGCCCATCAGGTCCTCGACGAAATCGACCTCGGCGCCGTTGAGCAGGTCGAGCGAGACCTCGTCGACGACGACGGCGACGCCGTCGCGCTCGAACACGCGGTCGTCGGGATTGGTCTGGTCGTCGAAGCTGAGCCCATACTGAAACCCAGAGCAGCCGCCGCCCGATACCGCGATGCGCAGATTGGCGCCGCCGACTTGTTCCTGTTCGCGCAGGAAGGCGATGCGCTTGGCCGCGCTCTCGGTAACGATAATGCAGCGCTCGCTGGTTTCGCCGGTCGTCTCGCTCACGCGTTTTGGCTCCATCTCGCCCACGGTGTCTCGCCGACTAGGGCGCAGCAGTGTATTTAATCAATCATGGACGATCATACCACCCTGCGCAGCCGAAAGCCGCAAGCGGTGCCGGCCGAGAAGCTGGCGCTGTTGCAGGCGCTGGAAAAAAAGGTGCTGTGGCTCTCCACCTGGATGATCCACAACGCCAACCATCTGCGTCCCAGCCGCGACGGGCTCAAGGTCGGCGGCCACCAGGCGTCGAGCTCGTCGGTGGCGACGCTGATGACGGCCCTCTATCTCGATGTGCTGCGGCCGCAGGACCGGGTCGCGGTCAAGCCGCACGCCGCGCCGGTATTCCACGCGCTGCAATATCTTCTCGGCCATCAGACCCGCGACAAGCTCGAGCGCTTCCGCGCCTTTGGCGGCGCCCAAGCCTATCCGTCGCGCAGCAAGGACGGCGACCACATCGTCGATTTCTCGACCGGCTCGGTGGGGCTTGGGGTCGGCGTGACGCTGTTCGCGTCGCTGGTGCAAGACTATTTGCGGCTACACGAGATGGTGCCGAGCGACGGGCCGCCCGGCCGGATGATCGCACTCGCCGGCGACGCGGAACTCGACGAGGGCAACATCTTCGAGGCGTTGTTCGAGGGCTGGAAGCACGATGTCCGCAATCTTTGGTGGATCATCGACTACAACCGTCAGAGTCTCGATGCGGTTGTCTCCGATCGGCTGTTTGGCCGCATCGACGCATTGTTCGAGCTGGTCGGTTGGCGCGTCGTCACCCTCAAATACGGCCGCAAGCTCGAGGCGGTGTTTGCCGGGCCCGACGGAGCGCATCTGCGCGAATGGATCGACGCCTGCCCCAATTCGCTTTACTCGGCGCTGGTCTATAAAGGCGGGGAGGGTTGGCGCGAGCATTTGCTGCGCGACCTCAATCGCTATCCCGGCATCCGCGCGATCCTCGACGAGCACGACAACGAGGCGCTGCACGCGCTAATGACCAATCTCGCCGGGCACGATATGGAAGCGGTGCTCGACGCCTTCCACAGCATCACCGACGACCGTCCGACCTGTTTCATCGCGTACACGATCAAGGGTTACGGCCTGCCGCTCGCGGGTCACAAGGACAACCACGCCGGTCTGATGAACCCGGCGCAGATGGCCTCCTTCCAAACGAGCATGAGGGTGCCGGAAGGTACCGAGTGGGAGCCGTTCTCGGGGCTCGATGTGCCGGCCGAGCGCCTGACCGCTCTGCTCCGCTCGGTGCCGCTAGCGAAAACCGCCACCCGGCGGATCGAGACTCCGGCGATCGAGGTGCCGGCCGAGATTCCGCCGCCACGCGGCAAGCGCCAATCGACCCAGGAAGCCTTCGGCCGCATCCTCGGCGGGATCGCCGCCAGCGACACCGATCTCGCGCGCCGCATCGTCACCACATCGCCCGACGTCACCGTCTCGACCAATCTCGGCGCCTGGGTCAACCGCCGCGGCATTTTCGACCGCGCCGAACGGCTCGACACGTTCCGGGAGGAAAACGTCGTCTCGGCTCAACGCTGGACGATGTCGCCGCGGGGTCAACACATCGAGCTCGGCATTGCCGAGCACAATCTGTTCTTGCAGCTCGCCGCGCTCGGTCTGGCCGGGCCATTGTTCGGCGGCAGGTTGCTGCCAATAGGCACGCTGTACGACCCCTTCATCAAGCGCGGCCTCGACGCGCTTAACTACGCGCTCTACCAGGATGCTCGTTTCATTCTGGTGGCGACGCCGTCGGGGATCTCGCTCGCCCCAGAAGGCGGCGCGCATCAATCGGTGATCGAACCGGCGATCGGCTTGACCCAGCCCGGTCTCGTCGCTTTCGAGCCCGCCTATGCCGACGAGTTGGCTGTACTGATGCGCTGGGCTTTCGGCGAGATACAAGAACCGCACGGCGAATCGGTTTATTTCCGGCTGTCGACACGGCCCGTCGAACAGCCCGAGCGGGGGATGACCCCGGCGCTGATCGAGGGCATCGTTGGCGGCGGATACTGGCTGTGCGAGCCGGGACCCGATTGCGAGCTGGCCATCGCCTATTGCGGCGCTGTGGCACCCGAGGCGCTAGCGGCGTTCGAGGCTCTGCGGGAGGATTTGCCGCAGGCCGGTTTGCTGGCGGTGACTTCGCCAAATCGACTGCATCGCGATTGGCGCGCGGCGGTTACCCGAGGCGGTCAAAGTGCAGCGCAGCGGCTGCTCGCCAGACTGCGTCCCGACGCCGTGCTGGTCACGGTATCCGACAGTCATCCCGCTACCCTATCTTGGCTGGGTGGGGTAGGGCGCTACCGGGTGCTGCCGCTCGGCGTCGACCGCTTTGGCCAATCGGGAGACATTCCCGACCTCTATCACTATTACGGTATCGACCAGGACGCGATTATCGACGCCGCAGCGCGAGCCTTCCTGCTTTAGCACCGAGCGCCAAGAATCGCTTAACTTGCTTAGGATTGGGATGTTAGGATGCTGACCGCCCTCATCGGCAGATCGTGGTTCCCCCATCAACCCTACGTTGTTACACCTTGTTACATCTGGATCAGCCTGGGTCTACCCTCGTATGGGTGGGATTTCAGGCAATGGGGTTAGGCTTCAATCTGGCCGTTTGTACAGCGAAGCGGTGGCACGTCGTTGTTGCCGTTGTGATGGAGTAGCTGCGGTTAAGCCATGAAATCAGACGACGACGTTGAAAAATTGTTTTCGTGGCTACAGACCCCGGATATCCGCTACCGGGAGTTCGCCGATGCGCGCGAAGTAGCCGACACGCTCTTGACGGAGATGCCACGCTCCAAGACAGCCGGGGCGGCGCGGCCGACGCAAGAACCGCTTCGGGCCAAAGAAGAAGCCCTGGAGCACGATCAGGCTATACGGAGCGAATCCGTCTCGGCGCCGGCGAGTCACGAGCCGACGACGGTGACCAGGCCAACAAAAGAGGCCGAGCCGCCCACTGCGCCGACCGAGTCGCCACCTTCGGCCGCCGCGAGCCCGACCGAACAGACACGCCGGCCTCTCGATTCAGTTTTCAATCGGCTCTCGGGTGGGCGTGCGCGCGACCGCGATCCAACCAACGGCCGCCCGCGCTGACATGATACGGAATCGGGTTTGCACCAGGCCGTGTCCCGGCGCGGATGTCGATCAACCTCGACGGATGTCGGTTCGGTCTCTCGTGACGATGGTGTCATAGATGCTTGGCGGACTGAGACGTATTGGTGAATCGAGGCTCGCCGGCCAAAACCTGGTTTTGGCGGCGATGGTGGTCGCGGGCATCTTCTTCCTCGGCATCGTCGTCATCACACCCCTCGACCTGGTCTCGCAGGCGTTGTTCGCGCTGTTGACCATCGTCGTCATGCTGTTGATTCGCGGTCAGCCTTCGCGCGGCGTAACGCTCATCCTCATCACTTTGTCCATCGTCGTCTCGACCCGCTACATTTGGTGGCGGCTAACGGAGACGCTGCAATTCGGCTCGGAGCTGGAGGCGTTCCTGGGGATCGGGCTGATCCTCGCCGAGCTCTACGCCTGGCTTGTGCTGCTGCTCGGTTACATTCAAACGGCTTGGCCGCTGCGTCGGCCGCCGGTCGCGATGCCCGACGACCTCGCGGCTTGGCCGACCGTCGACCTCTTCATCCCGACGTACAACGAGCCGCTGTCGGTCGTGCAGAACACGGTGCTTGGCGCGTTGTCGATCGACTATCCGCTCGACAAGCTCAAGATCTATATCCTCGATGACGGCAGGCGCGAGGAATTCCGCGAGTTCGCCGAGGCACTTGGGGTCGGCTACATCACCCGCGATAACAACGAGCACGCCAAGGCTGGCAATCTCAACCATGCGCTGCAAGCCACGAATGGCGAGCTGCTGGCGCTGTTCGACAGCGATCACGTGCCGACGCGTGCCTTCCTGCAGCTAACGATCGGTTGGTTCTTGCGCGATCCCAAATTGTCGCTAGTCCAGACGCCGCATCACTTTTATTCGCCTGACCCGTTCGAACGGAACCTGCGCGCCGGCACCACCGTGCCGAACGAGGGTCAGCTGTTCTACGGACTGATCCAGGACGGCAACGATCTGTGGAACGCCTCGTTCTTCTGCGGCTCCTGCGCGGTGATCCGCCGGACGGCGGTCGAGTCGATCGGCGGCTTTGCGATCGACACAGTGACCGAGGACGCGCACACCGCATTGCGCATGCACCGCGCCGGATGGAATTCGGCCTATCTGCGACTGCCGCTGGCGGCCGGTTTGGCGACCGAGCGCCTGGCGATCCATGTCGGCCAGCGCATGCGCTGGGCGCGCGGGATGACCCAGATCTTCCGGATCGACAATCCGGCGCTGGGGCGTGGTCTCAGCTTTGGGCAGCGGGTTTGCTACCTAAACGCGATGCTGCACTTCTTCTTTGGCCTGCCGCGTTTCGTGTTTTTGACGGCGCCGCTCGCCTTTCTGATGTTCCGGCTGAACATCATCGCCGCAAGCGGCCTGATGGTGATCGTCTACGCGGCGCCACACTTGATTCACTCAACAGTGACCAATTCGCGGCTGCAATCGCGCTATCGCCACTCGTTCTGGGGCGAGATCTACGAGAGCGTCCTCGCCCTATATATCTTGCGCCCAACGCTGGCGACCTTGATCAATCCAAAGCGTGGCAAGTTCAACGTCACCGAAAAGGGCGGTCTGCTGCCCAACGACTACTTCGATTACAAGATCGTTCGACCGCATCTGATCATCTTGGGCCTGCTGATCATCGCCCTGGTCATTGGCGTGACGCGATGGCTGTTGAGCGATCTAGCCGATACCGAGGTGCTGGTACTGAACGTTGCTTGGGCAATTTTCAACCTGTTGACGATCGGCGCAGCGATCGCAGTCGGTCGTGAGACGAGGCAGCTTCGTGGTTCGGTCCGCCTCGGGCTCGAAATGCCCAGTGTCATTTATCTGCCGGATGGACAATCGCTGATCACCCAGTCGCGAAACCTGTCGACGACGGGCGGCCTGTTCATCGCCGAGCGCCCGGACGCGATAGCACTTGATAATATCGTTCAGATTGAACTGCCGGTCGGGGAGCGCACTGTCGTACTACCGGCACGGGTGGTTGCGTGGGATGGGGAGGTACTGCGCGTGGCCTTTGAGCAATTGACGTTGCGCCAGCAGCGCGATCTCGTTCGGGTAGTCTTGTGCCGTGCGGATGCGTGGCTCGATTGGGAAGAACACCCCGTGGACCGGCCTTTGCGCTCCGTACGCGAGATCCTGGCCAGCATCGGCGGCTTGTTCGTCCCCCATCATTTCAATGCACCGGGCGGACGCCGGGCGCGGCGTGCGCCCGAGGAGCAGCGGCGCGAGCGCATCCTGCCGAGCTTGCTGCTGGCCGCCGGGATCGGCCTCGGCGGGCTGCTTGCGGGGAGCCCGGCGACCGCGCAGACGAATGCGCCGCCGCAAACCCTGCCGGCGGGGCCGAGCGCGCCGCCCAGTGCCGGTGTTATCCAAAGCGCGCCCGCGCCGTTGACTGGGGCCGCTGCTCCGCCGCCCGCGGGGGCGCAGGTGCCGGTGCCTGCGCCGGGCACGCCTGGCGCGTTAGCGCCGCAGAGTGCGACGCCTCCAGGCCAACCCGGCACGCCGGGTCCGGCGGGGACCACGACCGCCGGCAATCCAACCGCGCCGACCGGCACGATCCGTACGCAGGTGCTGACCCTCAAGGATCTCGGAGCCAATTCACCGATCCGGCTGATCGGCGTGCAAGGCGAAGGCAGCTTGCCGTTTTCGGTGCGTCGTGACGAAGTCGTCACGGACGGCAAGATCGATCTGACCTTTGCTTATTCGCCGGCATTGATCCCCGAGTTGAGTCATCTGACCGTGCTGATCAACGGCGAGGTGGTCGGCAACATTCCACTGCCAAAAGAGAAGGCCTCGGGTAACACCGCGACCCTGCCGATCAACCCGGTGCTGCTCCAGGAGGACAATCGCATCCTCTTCCGCTTCATCGGTCACTATACGCTGGGGTGCGAGGACCCTCTGCATTCGAGCCTGTGGCTGGTGCTCAGCAACACGACCGCGATGACAATGCAGCTGCAGAAGCTGCCTCTGCCCAATGATTTGTCGTTGCTGCCGACGCCATTCTACGACTCGAAGGACATGCAGTCGCTCACGCTGCCCTTCGTGTTCGCTTCTAAGGTTTCGCCACCGACTCTGGAATCGGCTGGCGTCGTCGCGTCGTGGTTCGGTGGCCTCGCCTCGTACAAGGGCGCGAGCTTCCCAACCAGTCTCGATACGATTCCCAACGGCAATGCGGTGGTGTTCGCGACCGAAGCGGAAAAGCCGAGCGGGCTGGACCTACCGGCCATTACCGGCCCGACAATCGCCGTCATAGCCAATCCCAACAATGCGGAAGCCAAGCTGCTCTTGGTAATGGGCCGCAACGCCGAGGAGCTGCGCGCCGCGGCCGATACGCTGGCGCTTGGCTCGACGGCATTGACGGGGCAGACCCAGGTCGTCGGCACCCCCGTCATCCCCGCGCGAAAGGCATATGACGCACCGCGCTGGATTCCGATCGACAGGCCGGTGCGCTTCGGCGAGTTGGTGCAACCGACCGATCTGCAGGGAAACGGGTTGGTCCCCGGCCTGCTGACGCTCAATTTCCGCACCGCGCCCGACTTGTTTGTCTGGGGCAATAGCGGGGTGCCGCTCAAGATCCGCTATCGATACCCGGCGGGGAGCTGGATCAATTTCCCTAAATCGCGGCTCGACGTCTCGATCAACAACTCATACCTGCGCAGTTTGCCGCTGACGAAAACCGGGGTGGTGCAGCAGGTCAAGGACATCATCTCGCCGGATTTCGTGCTGAACGAACAGATGGTGCAGGTGCCGCCCTACTACGTGTTCGGCCAGAACCAGCTGCAGTTCTATTACGACTTGCGGCCAGTCAAGATTGGCGAGTGCCAAGATGTTCTGCCCAACAACATCCAGGAGGCGATCGATCCGGACTCGACGATTGATCTGTCGAAGACCGATCGGTTCGCCACGCTGCCGAATTTGTCGTTCTTCGCCAATTCGGGTTATCCGTTCACCCGGATGGCAGATCTGAGCAATACGGCGGTAGTCCTGCCGGATCGGCTGACCGCCCAGGATATTGAGACCTATCTCGACCTGATGGGCATGATGGGTGACTCGACGGGGTACCCCGCGGTGCAAAACAGGGTGGTGACGCCCGACGCCGTCAGTCAGGTTGCCGACAAAGATCTGATCGTGCTTGGTTCGGTCTCCCGGCAGCCGCTGATCACGAAATGGGCCGATAACGGCAGGCTCAGAGTCGAAGACGGGCATCTGCGCGTCGCGATGACCTCGCCGCTCGACCGCATCTATACCGTTCTCGATCCCAACGCCGCGCAGGAGCGTCAGCGGGTCGATAATCTGCTGGTGCAGCAGGGTAATAATCTCGCCGCGATGATTGGGCTGCAGTCGCCGCTCAACTCGTCGCGCAGCGCGGTCATGATCACCGGCTCGTCGCCCGATAAGTTGTTGACGGTGATCAACGCCTTCCACAATCGCGAGCTTAATCCGTCGATCCAGGGCGATCTAATGATCGCCGGCTCGGGCCGGGTGACCAGTTTCCGCATTGGGAACGAGTATTCGGTTGGGCACCTCAATCCGTTGACGAAGCTGCGCTGGTGGCTGGGTAACTCGCCGCTGCTGCTGATTTTGTTCACCTTGATCGGCGTGCTGATTATTGCCTTGGTGGCGTACTGGCTGTTGCGTCGCTTGGCTATGGGGCGGCTGCAGTCCCGGTCGGTGCCTTGAGTGGGTGACGGGACGGTTGATACTGTGCGGCTGGGTCGAGGGCGCGCGGGAGGCGCAGGGATGAAGGCGTGGGGTGGCTCTCTCGCGCTGGCGCTACTATTGGCGGTCGCGCTCCCTTCGGGGATGGTGCTCGCGGCCGAGAGCGTTGAGCAGGTGCTGCTCGACAAGGCGAATTACTGGCGGATCAAGGACCGTCCCGACCTTGCCGCCGAGTTCTCTCAACAAGCTGCTCGAGATCAATCCGAACAATCCCGAGGCGCTCTATCAGTTTGGCGTGCTGTCGGTGCAGCAGAACAAGACCGCCGAGGCGCAGCGTTATCTCACTAAGCTGCAACAGGTCGCGCCCGATAGCCCGCATATCGCCGATCTGCAAAACGCGATCCGCACCGGCAGTATCGGGGCTACCGATCTGAGCGAGGCGCGCCGGTTGGCGCAGGCCGGTCAACTCGATCAGGCGATCAAGAAATACCGGGAAATCTTCAAGGGGCCGCCGCCCTTGGAATACGCGGTCGAGTACTACACGACCCTGGCCGGGACGCCCGACGGGTGGGATGAGGCGCGCCAGGGGCTCGAAAAGGCCGTTCAGCAATCACCGAATGACGCCCAGCTGAAGCTGTCGCTGGCCCAGGTCTACACCTATCGAGAGTCGACCCGCTTGCAGGGTGTCAACATGCTGGCCGAGTTGAGCAAGAATTCGGTCATCGGGTCGACAGCGGTTCAGTCGTGGCGTCAGGCCTTGACCTGGCTAACGGGATCGCCGCAGCAGAAGGGGGCATTGCAGAAATACCTGGCGCAATTCCCGCAAGACCAGGAGATGGCGCAGTTGCTTGCCGATCTGGCGAAGCAGCCGGCCGCCGCGCAATCGGAGGCCTACCAGGACCTCCAAAAGGGAGACACGCTCGCGGCCGAGAAACTGTTTCTCGCCGATCTCAAGGCCAACCCCAACGATGCCCAGGCGCTGGCTGGCCTCGGTCTCGTGAGGTTGAAGCAGCAGCGTTTCGGCGAGGCGCGCGATCTTCTCGGAAAGGCGATCAAGCTCGCGCCCGAGCAGAAAACGGATTTGGAGGGCGCGTACGACAGCGCCGTGTTCTGGGGCCGGGTCCAGGAAGCAAAGAGTCTGGCGGCTGCGAAGAATTATGCGCGCGCGAAAGCGATCCTCGCGCCGCTGCTGGCGCATCCGCGGGCCGAGCAGGTCGGAGCGCTGATGGTGCTCGGCGACATCGAGGGCCATGCGGCCGACTACGCGGGAGCTGAAGCCACTTATCGGCAGATGTTGCGGCTGCGCCCGGGCAATGGTGACGCGATCCTGGGTCTGATCGGTGCGCTGCGGGCTCAGAACAAGACCGCCGAGGCCGATCAGCTGGTCAACCGGTTGAGCCCGGAGCTGCGCGCTAAGTTAGACAGGGCTGGTCCTGGCGGCGGGCTAGCCGAAAAGCTGCGCGACGAAGCCAAGGCGGCATCGGCGAATGGCGATGTCGCGACGGCGACCGCGAAATTCAAGGCGGCGATCGCGGCCGATCCGAAGAATCCCTGGATCAGGTCAGACTACGCTCGCTTTCTCGCCGGACAGGGCAAACTGCCCGAGGCCTTCGCGGTGGTCGATCCCGCCGCCTCCGGGAATACGCCCACGAGCATCCTGGTTTCGGCAATGTTCGACGCACAGCAGGACCGTTGGGTGTCCGCTCTGGACAAAATCAACAGCATTCCGGTCAGCCAGCGCACCACCGACATCAAGAACTTCCGCGACCGGATTTATGTGCGGGGCACCATCGATCGCGCGAAGCAATTCGCCGCGGCGGGCAAGACCGCGGAGGCGCGCGACCTCCTGGTGCAGCTCTACCAGGATAAGAGCGTGACCACCGACGAGAAGCTTCAAGCGCCATTCGTTCTTGTCGATACGCTCCATGATTATCCGACAGCGCTGCAAATCACCCGGGATGCCTACACGCAAGGAGGGCCGGGGTCGGTCAAGTCCGGCGCCGACTACGCGATGCTGCTGCTGATGCAGGGCGGTCACGATGACGAGGCCGCGAGGGTGATCGATCAGATCAACGCGAGCGGTCGGGTCAATGCCAGCAATCGCGAGCAATTGACGCCGGTTACCATCACACTAGCGGTTCGGCGCGCCGATAAGTTGCGCCAGCGCGGCAGCTACGCCGACGCGTACGACCAGGTCTCGCAGCTGTTCGCTGATAACCCGGATGACACGGCGTTGCTGATGGAAGTCGGCCGAATCTATGCATCGGCCGGGCGGTCAAGCGAGGCGATGGAGTATTTCGACAAGGCATATCAACAGGATTCGAGCAATCTCGACGTGATACGCGGGGTGGTTATGGGGGCGATCCTGGCGAACCGGCTCGATTCCGCGCAGTCATATTTGGACAAGGGGATGGAAGCCGACCCGAAAAATCCCTGGTTCTTTTATCTGCAGGCGCAGATTGCCGAGGCGCGCGGCAATAACGGCGCGGCGATCCGAGCGCTGCACACCGCTCGCGAGCTCAACCGGCAGCAGAATCCGGCCGATACCGGGGCGCCGACCTCGCTGGGCCCTGGCGCGCCGCCCCGATCGCCGCCGCCCAACCCGTTCCGCCATTCACAATTGGAGCTGCCTGACGCGATAACGGCGGTTGTGGCGGCAGCTTCCGCCGGTCCGCTTGCGCGCGGGGGTTCGACACAGATCTCGGGGGGCTGGCTATGAAGCCATCGACGAGCACGGTAACCCTGGGCTTGCTGCTATCGCTGGCGGGTCCGAGTGGCGTTGCCCTCGCGGCTGATGCGACCTCGTCTTCCGCCGCCCCGGCTGGCAACCCGCCGCAAATGGTGATGGAATCCGCCGACAGCGACGATCTGACCCCGATTGCGCCGACGAAACCGACGCTCGCGACGCAGCCCACCCAGACGGCGGCACTGCCACCGGCAACCGTCAGCGACGAGAACTCTCGACACCTCCGCCGCGTCGATGACGGTGCATAAGGCGGGCTCGAGCGATCTCGGCATCACCGCCAAATCGGTTCAAGTCTCGCAGCTAGAGCTCGAAGCACCGCCGCCGGTCGGCGGCTACCAGCGTCCGGCGACAACGATCACGTACTCCCCGAGCGATACGCTCGAGATGGACATCGATCGCAACCTCATGCAGTTGCAGCAGGAAAGCAACCCGCAGCTCATCGCTGGGCTCGGCTTCCGCTGGCATGACGGCACGAGCGGACTCAACAAGCTGGCCGAGTTCGGGGTACCGATCGAAGGCAGCTTCTCGCCGTGGTATACCGGCACCGCGCGCTTTGCGGTGTTGCCGGTCGCCCTCGATGCCGGATCGGTTACGACCGGCAATCTGGGCCAGTTCGGCGGTAACCCGATCCTGATCGCCAACGGGCTGTCGCCAATCTCGCCGCGGGCGCAAACCGCGGCTGGGGTCGGCCTGCTCGGCGGCTACACCTACGGCGACTTCACTGGCCAGATCGGCACGACGCCGCTGGGCTTCCCGGTGACCAACCTCGTTGGCATGGCGGCCTACGCGCCGAAATTCTTCGACAACACCCTTACCGTCCGCTTCGAAGCGATGCGTCAACCGGTGACTGACAGCGTCCTGTCCTATGCCGGGACCAAGGCATCGCTGGGCACCGCGAACGCGATTACCAACGGCGCGTTTGGCACCAACGCCACCTGGGGCGGGGTGGTGAGGACTGGCGGTGCCGTCAACCTCTTTTACGACGACCAGATGTACGGCGCCTATGCCAGCGCCGGACTGGCGTCGCTAACCGGGACGAACGTCGTCTCGAACAGCGAAGTCAACGGGCTGCTCGGGGCCTATTTCCGCCCCTACAAGACCGATACCGATATCCTTCGTGTCGGCATCTCGCTCTACTATGCCGGCTTCAACAGGAATTTGAGCGGGTTCACCTTTGGCCAGGGCGGCTATTTCAGCCCGCATAATTTTGAGGCCATTACCTTCCCGATCGAGTTGACCGGGTATCACGGGCAGTGGAGCTACCTCGCCTCGGTGGCCGTGGGTGCCCAGCATTTCAACACCTCCTCAAGCCCGATTTTCCCCTACGATGCGTTCGCGCAAACCGCGCTGGCGAGCGTGCCGGGCGTAGCCACGGTCATTCCGGGCACGACCAACACCGGCCCCGCGATCAATGTGAAGAGGCCAAATCGAATACGCGATCGACAATTCGGCGACGCTTGGAGCGGCGGTAAGCTTCGACAACGGGAATAACTACAACGAAGTCATCACCAAGCTTTACCTGCGCAAGACCTTCGATTGGTTCGCGCCGGCGGCAGCGTCCAGCGACCCGCAGGCGATCGCCAAGCGCGACTTGCCGCAGAGCCGCCTATAGCCGGTTTCGACGCTCCACGGTTGAAGGCTCGACCCCGAAGGGCGAGGGCGCATAGGGGTCTGCGCCATATGGCCGCGCAGCTTGCCGAGGCCGAAATCTAACCGCTTTTTAACGGCGCGCCTGCGATAGACTGGCGTGAGCCCCGGTCTGGGTTGGAAAAGGATCGACCCTTGGCTAACGCCGCTCTTGCGGGACTGGTCATCCTCATCATCGGCGACAGTCATATCGCCACGAAGGATTTCCTTCTGGAGTTGCTTGACGATGCCTTGCTCAACCAAGGTGCTATCGTGCACTCCTACGGCGTCTGCGGCTCGCAGCCGCACGATTGGGTAGCCCAGACCGAGCTATCTTGCGGCCGCGCCGAGCGACACAACGCCGACGAGCCGATCGTCGACAAGAGCCCGAAGGTCAAGACCTGGTCGCTGGAGAAGCTGATCAAGCAGCATCACCCCAACCTGCTGGTGGTCGAGCTCGGCGACAACATGGGGGGCTACGGCATTCTGCCGACGCTGCCCAAGGAATGGATTTCCTACGAGACCGCGGAGTTATTGCAGCCGATCACGGCGCATCATCTGCCTTGTATGTGGGTGGGGCCGCCTTGGGGCAGCGAAGGCGGGCCGTCGAATAAGACATTCGCGAGGGTGCGCGAGCTTTCCGACTATCTATCGACCATCGTTTCTCCCTGCCACTATGTCGACTCGCTGCGCTTCTCGCAGCCGGGGCAGTGGCCGACCTTCGATGGAGAGCACCTCACCCCTGACAGCTATCGGCTATGGGCCGCCGACATCGCCAACGCGACGATACGCTTCGCATCAGAAATCCGCTCGCGCTGATGCGTATACCGATCATTTACTAATTCACAAAAAAATAACCGTCAAAATCTGACGTTTAGGAAATCTATACTAAAATGTTAGCAGAATTATCGACCGCCTTCACTTAGGTTCCGATTGCGGTATTTGTGTTTGCCGCAGGTTAGCGCGAAGGAGTTGGGTGATGAGTATGGCGTTGGCTGGCCTTGTAATCCTCGTGCTCGGGGATAGCCACATGGCGGGCAGCAATTATCTGATTTCTTCGCTGCACGATGCGTTGGTCAACGACGGCGCCTCCGTCGATTCCTACGGCATGTGCGGCGCGAGTGCCGATGCTTGGCTGAACAAGACCACGGTCAGCTGCGGACGGGCTGAACGCCACGGCAAGGCTGGACCGATAGCGGACATGGGCAAGCAGGACTATACGTGGCAGATCAGCGACCTGCTCGCGAAGCATCACCCCAACCTGGTGATCGTCGAGGCCGCCGACGCGATGGCCGGTTACGGCTCGCCGCAAATGCCGAGGGCATGGATCTACGAGCAGACCCACGCCCTCGCCGGCCGGATCGCCGCGGCGGGTGCTGCGTGCATCTGGGTCGGTCCCGTCTACGGTGCGGCCAATTCGCCCTATCACAAGGACGACCAGCGGGTGCGGGAGGTATCTCAGTTCTTGTCGCAGTCGGTCGCACCATGCAAGTACATCAACTCCACCCGCTTTGCGCAGCCGGGGCAGTGGCCGACCACCGATGGTCAGCATCTGACTACGACGGGTTACAAGGCATGGGGCCAAGACATCGCCGCCGACGTGGTTCAGCTTAAGGGCCAACTTACTCTGAAGTAATGGCGGTCATTCGCGGATGTCATGTCGCATGGTGGGAGCTTCTCTCCCCGTGATTCTTAGGCACTCCAGGGGCAGATCGACCGGCACGTTAACCATGGATTAGCGCCGGGCGGCTTACTTTACCGCTCCTGGGGAATGCGATACCTCATTGCGCTCGGCACGTCGGAGCGGCGAGGAGATTTCTCGATTATGAACGCGGTTTTGGCGGGGCTAGCGATCTTGGTCATCGGCGACAGCCACATGGTCACCCGCGACTATCTAATTACGACATTGCACAACGATCTGATGGCGCAAGGCGCGACGGTCTACACCTATGGCATGTGCGGCGCCAATGCCGGCGACTGGGTCTACCCGACCACCGTGTCGTGCGGCCGCGCCGTGCGCCTCGACAAAGGCGAGACGATGATCGACCGTCGGCCCAGCATCCCGACCTGGACGATCGACGCGCTGATCAACGAACACCACCCCAATCTGGTCGTCATCGAGATGGGCGATACGATGGCCGGATACGGCCAGGCGGCCTTTCCGCAGGGCTGGATTTATCAGCAGGTGCACGCGCTGACCGGCCGCATCGCGGCGAAGAACATTCCGTGCGTTTGGGTCGGGCCGCCCTGGGGCAGCGAAGGCTCGACGTATCACAAGACATTTGCGCGGGTGAAGGAGATGTCCGAGTTCCTGGCAACCGCGGTGGCGCCGTGCAAGTTCGTCGAACTCGACCCAGTTCTCGAAGCCCGGCGATTGGCCGACGATCGATGGCCAGCATTTGACCTCTTCGGGCTACCGAGCTTGGGGCCAGGACATTACGGCGCAACTCGATCAGATAGCGCCGCAACTCGTCCACCGGCCGTGAGGGCGGTGATGCCACGATCGCTTGCTTGCTTGATTGGGGCGTTGGCGCTCATGGCGCTGGCCAACACGGCTGTTGGCGCCGACGGCCGGCTCTATCCGAGCGGTCCGCCGAACGGCGTAGCCTACCTGCGCTTCGTCAACCTCACACCGGCGGACGTCACCGTTGTTTCGCCCGCGGCCAAGATCACGATCCCCAGTGATGACGCCCATCGCGTGGGAGAATTTGACCCGGTAACCCCCGGCGTCGCGCTCACCGGTTCGGTTCAGCTTGGCGAAGCGACCAAGCCCATCGATGTGACGTTGCAGCAAAACGAGTTCGTGACGGTTGCGGTCACCGGCACGGCGGATGCTCTGCAGGTGATTCTGTTGCGCGAAACGCCGTCGGATTTCAACGCGCTCAAATCCTCCCTCGGTCTCTTCAACCTCGATCAGGGCTGCGCCAAAGCGCAACTCCTCGCCGGAGACCAACATCTCGTCGTCGTCGCCGATGTCGCGCCCGGCGCGATCGGACGGCGAATGGTCAACCCGGTCGATATCGGCCTCGCGGTGTCGTGCGGCGACGCGGCTCAGACGGTGCCGGTGAAACTTGGCGGCCTGGTTGCGGGGGAGCGCTACAGCGTTTTTGTCGTCGGTAGCGGCCCGGCCCGCCAGGTTGTGGCTCAACGCGACGAGCAGGCGCCGTTCCGGCCCTGATGGCCGCGCGCTAGAACACGCCCCGGCGGCCTCCACATGGTCTTTTCCTCGGTCGAATTCCTCGCATTCTTTCTGCCGCTGTTCTTCATCGCCTATCTGGCGACCCCGAACGGCACGCGAAACCTGACGCTGTGCTTTGGCAGCTGGGTCTTCTATGCGTGGTGGAAGCCGGTCTTCCTGCTGCTGATCGTGGGCATCACATTTGTCGCCTGGCTGCTCGGACGCGTGATCGCCGACGCCGGCGAACGCCGTCAGCGCCAAGTGCTAGTCGGTGGCATCGTCGTCATTCTCGGCTGCCTCGCCTGGTTCAAATACGCCAACCTGCTGGTCCGCACTGCCGACGAGGCGCTCGCCGCCCTGCACACCGGTCCCATCCCGTGGACCAACGTGATCCTGCCGATCGCGCTGTCGTTCACCGCGCTGCAGGCCGTTTCGTACCTGATCGACGTACGGCGGAGGACGGTCGCGGCGGAACCGAGTTTCGTCAGCTTCGCCGCCTATCTCGATATGTTCCCGCATCTGATCGCCGGGCCGATCATTCGCTACTCGTGGGTCGACAAGGCGCTGATCGAGCGGCAGCTCACCTTCGAGGACATGTCGATTGGCGCGCGCCGTTTCATGATCGGCTTTGCGGCGAAGGTGCTGATCGCCGATACGCTGGCGCCCGTCGTCGAAGCCGCCTTCGACCTGCCGAGCCCGACCTTTGTCGATGCCTGGATCGGAAACATCTGCTTCGCGTTCCAGATCTTCTTCGACTTCGCCGGGTACAGCGCGATGGCGATCGGCCTTGGTCGCATGCTTGGTTTCAAATACCCGGAGAATTTTCGCGACCCGTATCTGGCGGTGACGATCCAGGACTTCTGGCGGCGCTGGCATATCAGCCTGTCGTCCTGGCTGCGCGACTACCTCTACATCTCATTGGGCGGCAACCGGCACGGCGATGTCCGCACCTATACGAATTTGTTGCTCACCATGGCGATCGGCGGGTTGTGGCACGGCGCGAGTTGGTCGTTCCTGCTGTGGGGCGTGATCCACGGCGCCGCACTGGCGATCGCCCGATTCTGGAACCAGCGCAAGCTGTGGTGGCCCGCGGCGCTGTCCTACCCCGCGACCCTGCTGACGGTGCTGTTCGCCTGGACGCCATTCCGTGCCACAAGCTGGGAGGGCACGGTGGCAATGCTCTCCGGTCAGGTCGGCCTCAACGGCTTCGCGATCGGCGACCAGATGACGCTGGTTATGCGGCCGCTGCTGGTCGTGTGGATGGGGATCGCCGCCGCGGTGGTGTTTTGGCCGGCGCTGAAGGCGCGCCTCTCCCCGCGGTTCGAGCCCACCGGGGAGTGGTGGGAGGCGCTATGGCCGATCGCGCTTTTTCTCTATGCGATCGCGGTGATGATGGGACACCAGACCGTGCCCTTCCTGTATTTTCAATTTTAGGGCGAGGCGGATGACGATCCCGGTCGATCCCCTCGCGCCGTTCACGGCGAGGACGACGCCCTTGCGGATCCGTCCCCTGATGCTGCCAGGAGTCGCGCTCTTAGGGATTCTGGCGATCGGGCTCATCTCCAGTCTATATGCGCTGCTGTTCAAGCAAAGCGACCTGCCAACGGGGACGGTATCGTGGTCGCATATCTCCGACGGCAACGCGACCGCGGCGATATCGCATTTTCTGCAAAAGGCGAACCCGCTGGAGGGCCCGCTGGTCACCTTCGACCGGGTTTCGTCATACCTCGTGACGGGCGACCTCGGGGCCCGCGTCAAGCGCGGTTGCGACAATTGGCTATTCCTGACCGACGAGTTGACCTTGCATGCCAACCGGGCGGCGAACCTGGCGCGGCATGTCGAGATCGTGAAGCGCGTCGCGGCCTATCTGCAATCGCGGCACATCGGTCTTGTGGTCGTCCCCGTCCCCGACAAGTCGCGGGTCGAGGCGGCGGATCTGTGTGGCATCGATCGGCCGGCGGCAATCAGCGGCCGCCTGGCGGAGTTCTCGACGCAGCTTCAGCAGGCGGGGATCGGCCTCGTCGACATCCTGCGGCCCATGGAGGCGACGGGCGGCGAGGTCTATTACCGCACCGATACGCATTGGAACGAGCGCGGAGCCAAGGCCGCCGCGGATGCCATCGCCGCGGCGCTGCGGCAGGCGGGGCTGGCACCGGCGCAAAGAGCCGAGTTCAAGATCACGACCGATCCGATGCAAGAGCGGGTTGGCGACCTGATCCGCTTGGCGGGTCTCGACCGCGTCGCCTGGCCGTTTCGCCCGCGCGGCGACGAGGAGGCAGCGACGGTCGTGAAGCAATCGGCCGCGGCCAATGTTGGCCTGCTCGACGAGACGCCGCCGCCCGAACTTATCGTCATCGGCACTTCGTTCTCGCGGCGCGCGAATTTTGTGCCGTTCCTTTCGCTGGCGCTGACCGCGCCGGTCGACAACCGGGCCGAAGACGGTGGCGGCATCACCAATGCGGCGATCAACTATTTCGCCAAACCGGACTTCCTCAAATCGCCGCCGCGCGCGATCGTGTGGGAGATTCCAGAGCGAATGATTGAGGAGGACGTGCTCGATTCCGACGAGGCTTGGTCGAAATCGCTCGGCGTTCCACAAACCGCAAAATAGAACTAGAGTTATGGCTACATCGCGCTTTTTGTTGCGGCGCATGTGCGGAAGGCGAGGAAGAAATGGCGAGTCCGGCCCTAGATGAAGAAGTGCTCTCTCTCCATTACTACGCCCGACAGCAATGTTCGCGACAATGGGTGCATTTCATGGCCGCGATGTTCTCGGAGTTCGAGGAGCGCGGGACCTCAACCGAGGCCGATCAGTTTCTCGAGACGATCGGCGCGAAAATGGCGCGGCTCTTACCGCTGCGCCGCTGCGAAAGCCTTGAGGAGCTCCAAGAAGACATCAACAGCGTGCTCGAGGGGATTGACTGGGGCTGGATGCGTCTGCGGGAAGCGGATGCTTTTATCGAGATTACTCACGGCGCCTACCCCTTGGTCCCGCAGGAAGAGAACAGGCGAAGCTGGATGATCCCGATCCTCCAGGGGCTTTATGGCGGCTGGCTCGGCGAGCAGGGCGGCGACCCGTCGCTCCTGGCGCGGCTTCATGGCAAGCCCGCCGGTAATGGCGGGGCGCTGACCTTCCGTTACGGCCGTCACGACTGAGCGAGTCCTCGTCGCGGAACCAATGCACGCGTACCGGTACTGGATTGCTGTTGTTGTCCTTGCCTCGCTGCTGATCCCCGAGCCGATTTGGGCGCAATCAGCGTCGCTGGCCGATCAGTGGGCGACGTACCGCGACCGCTTCATCGCCGATGACGGCCGCGTGCGCGACACCGCGAATAAGGAAATCAGCCATACCGAGGGTCAAGGCTCGGCCATGCTGTTCGCCCAGGCCTTCGACGATCGCGCCACCTTCGACCGGGTGTGGCGCTGGACGCAAGACAAGCTCCGCCGGCCCGACAGCGCGCTATTTGCCTGGCGCTGGGACCCAAACAACAAATCCGATCCGGTCAGCGACCCCAACAATGCCTCGGACGGCGACATCCTTATCGCCTGGGCGCTAAGCCTCGCCGCCAGCCGGTGGCACGATCGCGACTATGCCCAGGAGGCGCGGCGGATCCTCGCCGAAATCCGCAGCAAGCTGATCGATCGGGTCGACGGCCAATTGGTGCTGATGCCGGGCGCCGACGGCTTCAAGTTCAAGGATGGGTCGGTGATGGTGAACCCGTCCTATTACATCTTTCCGGCGTTTCGCGAGTTTTCCCGGGTCGACCCGTCACCGGTTTGGCCTCGGCTGCGGCGAGACGGGTTGGCGCTGCTCACGAAAGCGCGCTTCGGTCCATGGGGGCTGACGACCGACTGGGTAACGCTGACCGCCCGCGGCGCGATCTCGCCCGCGGCGACCGTGCCGCCGCATTTCGGTTTCGACGCAATCCGCATCCCGCTCTATCTGGTTTGGGGCGGCGCGGCGACGCCGCAGCTTCTCTCCGCCGAGCGCCGCTACTGGGACGCCTTCGCCGTTGCCGACCGCCCAGTGCCCGCATGGATCGACGTCACCAATGGCAGCGTGGCGCCGTTCCCGGCGCCCGCCGGTTTCCGGGCGATCATCGACCTCGCGCAGCCAGGGCGCCACCAGGGGCCGCCGCCCGAGATCAGCGACCAGGACGATTACTACTCCGCGAGCCTGACCCTGCTTGCCGGACTCGCCCGCCGCGCGACGGGACGCTAGCGGGCGAGTTCCGCGGTTATTGCGGGCCGGCGCGCATCGAGGCGGGCTGGCCAGGCAGCTTGAAGCGATGGCCTGTGTCAGTGACTTGAGTGCCAGTGACGCGCAGCGCGGACAGGTCCGAATCCAAGAAATTGCCGACATAGAGATAGCCGCCATCGGCGCTGAATGCGACGCCTTCGGGCAATGCCCCGACGTTCACATCGCCGACATGGGTCACGTGCTTCCCATCGATGCGCAGCACGCCGACCGTGCCGCTCGGATGGTAATACCAGGTGTCCTTCGATCTATTGGAACCGCGCGCTTCGATTGTGACCGCGAGGTTGCCCTTCGGGCTGATGGCCAAGCCTTCCGGCGAGTCGCCGACCGTGATGTGGTCGATGATGCGGATCGGCTTAGCCTCCAGATCCACAACCGAAACGGTGTCGGCGTTGCCGTCCGAGCTGCCGCCGTTTCCCGTATTGGCGATCAGGGCAAGCTTGCCGTTGGGCGCAATCGCGACGTTGTAGGGATAGTTATTGGCCGGCAGATCATTCTTCTTGTCGTAGGTGGCCTTGCCGTTGTCGATGTTGAGCACCGCGACCTTGCTCACTGCCGACTTGACTGCGAGGGCGGTCTTGCCGTCGGGCGTGATCGCCACAGCCGAGACCGCGTCCTTCGGGTCCCCGACAGTGACGGTATCGGTGACCTTGACGTCCTTGCCGCTGATCGACAGCACCGAGATCGTGCCGTCGTCGCGGTTGCAGACCAGCGCCATCGTGCCGGCGGCGTTGATCGCCAGGCCCGATGGCTGCTTGCCGAGGTTCAATGTGGCGATGACCGCTGGCGGGTTGGCCTTGAGGTCAACCACGAACAGCCGATCGTCAGGCTCGGTGCCCCACTTTCCGTCCTTTTCGACCGCCTTGAGCGAATTGGCGACCAGGGCGAGATCGCGGTTTGGGGTAATCGCCAGGTTGGTCGGCGGCCCGGCGATGGTGTTGTCCATCGGGATCGTCGCGACGATGCGCAAGTCGGCCGGTTTCGACATGTCGATGATCGACAGCGTGTCGTGGCCGGGCGGCTGCATGATGTTCTTGCCGTTGTCGAGTTTCACTTTCTGATCGTTGCCGACGATCATCAGCTGAGCGTGAGCTGGCGTCTGAAGGCCCAGGAGCATCGTCGCGGCCACAATCGCGCAGCCGGCAAGGCGCAGTGCGTGCATGCGTTCCTCCCGATTTTCCGCGCCGTTATCGGCGTCGACAGTGATGCTGGCCCGAACGGTTGATCGGGGCAAGCCATCAAAACTTGTCGAAGGCCTCTGCGCTTTTCACGAATGCGTCAGCGTCGCTTTGCAGGAGCAGCCGCTCGGCGACGAGCGTGTCGGCGGCCGCCTTGATCCGCGCGATGTAGCCGTCGCGGCCGCCGTAACGCTCGGCGAGCGAGGGCCGCGGATCACCCACGGCCTCGCGCTCGGCTTTGGTGCGGGCGAAGGCGATGAACGAGCCGTCGCGGTCGGCGAGTTCGTCGGGCTGCGCCTTGTAGACGTTCCAGCCGGTATGCGTGCCGAGCGGTACGGCGATCTGGGGCAAGAGGATGCCGGCAATCTCGTTGCCGTCGCCATCGACCGCGGAGACGAAGGTGGTGTAGGGCGCGGGCAGCGCCGTCTCGGGAGGATCGATCCAATCGACCGGCGGCAGCACCGGGTTGTCTCCCGGCGCGACCGCGAAGCCGGGAACACGCGGCGTCTCGACGCGGGCCGCGGGAATAGCGGTGCCGGCGGCGAGCGATGGCACCCGGCTGAGCGGTGGCTCGGTGCCGTTCGTGACCCATTCTTCCAGCGCTACGAACAGCGCGCGCAACGCCGGGGTCGCGCTGTGCCAATTGCGCGGGTTGACGCATGGGCCGGGGGCGGGATTGACCCCCGGACGGCCGCCATGTTGCGTCCCGGCGATCAGGTAGACGCGGGCATTGTCCGGCAGCGGGAGATCGCGGCGCAGGCCGGGATCGGTGTGGATCAGCGACGCGCCTTTTTGCCAATACTCGGTCGAACTGTTGGTCTCGACGATTTTCGGGTCGTTGGGCGAGCCGGTCAGCAGGCCAGCGATCCGGCCCGACACCGGGTCGGCGGTCTTGGCGGTGCTGAACGGGAACCAGTTCTCCGGATAGAGTCGGTCCTCGTGCTGGGTCGCGGTGCGGCCCGGCATCGAAAAGCTGTGATTGGCGAAGACCTTGCCGGCGCCGGCGACATGGCTGAACACGCCGTCGAAGACCCTCCGCCCGGCCTCGTCGCTGTTCATGCCCAGCTCAAGGAAGTGCCGCAGAAACCGTCCGCTCTGCGAGACACCGAAGCCGAGTGCGTGGCGGATGTCGCCGGTGCCGGCGGACTCGGCGCCCTGGTGGCGGAGGAACGAGACGAGGTCGCGGACGCTGGCATAGCCGATGCCGACCACCTTCGACCCGGTGGCCTCGTACCACAGCTCGTAAATCTTGATCGACGCAAAATTGCGGCCGACCGGGAGCAGGCGGATCGTGCGGTCGTCGAGGAATTCCCATTCGTCGCGCGGGATTTCGCTGCGGCGATCGCTCTCGCGGTCGCGAACGGTGAGGCGCGCCGAAGGCTGGTCGAGCGAGGCGGCGGGATACGAGAGGCGGCGGATGCTGCCGTCGCCCGCGGCGCGGGTGCCGAAATGAAACTCGTCGCGGATGCGCCGGACGATCGGCTTGCCGTTTTCGAGCGCCGCCGGGAAATCGGCGCCGAGCCCGTGATTGGCGCGCGGCGCGCCGGGGTCCCAGCCCGACCACACTAGCGAATAGCCGCGACCGAGGCAGAAGCCGAGCCCGGCATCCTCCTTGGTCTTCGGGTCGTTGGTGCGCGCCGGGTCGTTGGCCGGGATGTCGTCGAGCAGGTTGAAGATGCGCTTCGAGCCGCGATTGGGCACGTCGTAGACGAGAATGCCGCTACCGCGCGCCGGCTCCTTGGGCCGCAGCATGTCGAAATCGGTGGCGTATTCGACGAGGCCCTTGCGCGTTGCGCGGCGCCTTGTCGAGATCGACGACGCCGGCGTTGCACGGTGCGGCCGGGTCGAGCGTCCCGTGGGCCACGCCCTTGATACGGACATAGACGCCTGCCGCGCCGAATTCGTGGCCGTCGGCGAAGTCGAAGGTCTCGGTGACGCGGATTTCGGTGATCGGCATGGTGATCCTCCGGTTATCCGTTAGAGGGTTGGCCGAAGCGGTGCTCGCATTCGGCGAGAAACGCGAGCTCCTCTTCGGTCGACTCGCGGCCGAGAATGGCGTTGCGGTGCGGGAACCGGCCGAAGCGCTCGATGATTTCGCAGATGCAGCCGGGTCATATGGCCGTCGCTGCGGCGGCCCGGCACGGGCGGCAGGGCCAGCAGCAGATCGAGGCCGCGGCGCTGGTGTTCCAGCACCTCGCTGTGCTCGAACGGCAGGTAGAAGAACAAGCGCCAGGCCGCCGGCACCGCCTGGTCGAAGCCGCGCTCCAGCGCGCGCATCGTCGTCGCCAGCGCCAAGTGATCGGTGGCGAAGGCGCGCGGGGTCGAACGGAAGACGTTGCGCGGCACCTGATCGAGCAGCATGACAAGGGCTAGGGCGCTGAGCGCCTCGGCTTCCCAGTCGTGCAGCTTGCTGGCGGCCGCTTCGTCATGGTCGGCGGCAAAGTTCTCGCGCACCGCGGCGTCGAATTCCGGGCGTGCTGCGAAACCAGATCTGCTTGTGATGCAGCCGTTCCGGATGGTCGGGCGGCCCGAACCAGAAATCGATGAGGGTCTGGGCGCGGGCGGGGAGGGGTGGCGGATCGGCGGCGAACGGCATCGACCTGCATCGTAATGCGCGCGCCCTGTCGGATCGAACAAGATTTCGCTCGCGGCGCCGTCGGGCGCGAAAGGGATTTCGCTGTTCCGCCGCCAAAAGGGCGAAACGTGAGGAAAGACAAGGCTTTCAGCCGAGTTTTCGGCTCCGATAACAGCGAAATAACAGCGGCGATAACAGCGCGGAAACAGCGGGATATCAGCGGCAATAACAGCGGGAGGCTCGCTGTTTGCGGCTTCGAGTTCGACAAAGGCGGCGGGCATCACGACGGGAGATAGGATGCCCTCGGCATCGTCAAGAACATAACAAGAACATTTTTTCATTGCACGAGCGGCACGGGCGTCGGATCATCTTGCGACAGTCGAGGAGATTGCCGATGACAATGCGAACCGGTGGATGCCTGTGCGGCGCGATCCGCTACGAAAGCGGCGGCGAGCCGGCGTTTTCGCTGCAATGCCATTGCCGCGACTGCCAGCGGCAGAGCGGCACCGCCTATGTCGCGGCGGTGCGGATGCCATCGGCCGAGTTTCGCATCACAAAGGGCACGCCCAAAAAGTACGTCGCCAAATCCGACGCCGGTAACGAGATCAGCCGGGTGTTCTGCGGCGATTGCGGGGCGCCGCTCTATGTCCAGGTGTCGACCCGGCCGGACCTCGTCGGCATCCGCGTGTCGAGCTTCGACGACCCGAGCTTCTTCAAGCCCGACGCCGACATCTTCGTCAAAAGCGCCCAGCCGTGGGACCACATGAACCCGGCCCTGCCGAAGTTCGATACGTACCCGCGGGGGAAGGCGTACTAGCGGGCGGAGGAAGCCCCGCCTCCGGGCGGAAGCCGGACCCACTTATCCGGGCGCGAACGGTTGAAACATGGGCCCCGGCTTTCGCCGGGGAGCGAGATAGCGTTGTCAGCCGCCCGGCCGGGACGCCTCGTCGAGCAGGCGCACGATGTGACGCGCCTCGCGCTGGGCGCCGTCGGCGATCTGGTGGCGGCAGGAGGTGCCGCAGGCGGCGAGGAGCGTGCCGGGCGCGGCGGCGCGCATCTTGGGCAGCACGCCGAGTTCCCCGATCCTCAGCGACATCTCGTGATGCTCGGCCTCGTAGCCGAACGACCCGGCCATGCCGCAGCAGGTCGAGTCGAAGGTCTCGACCTTGAGCTCGGGGATCAGCTTGAGCGTCTCGGCCGCCGCGCCGGCGGTGCCGAACGCCTTCTGGTGGCAGTGACCGTGCAGCAGCGCGGTCTTGCCGGGCATTGCTGCCAGGGTGAGGTTGAAGCGGCCGACCATGCGCTCGCTGGCGACGAATTCTTCGAAGAGCTGAGCGTGCGCGGCGAGGGCTCTTGCGTCGGGATCGGAGAGCAGGGACGGGTATTCGTCGCGCAGCGTCAACAGGCAGGACGGTTCCAACCCGATGATTGGCGTGCCGAGAATGACGGCGCCCTTTAGCGCATCGACCATACGCCGCGCCTCAGCGCGCGCCTCGTCGATCAGTCCGGCGGCCAGGAAAGTCCGCCCGCAACACAGCGGCTCGCCGACAAGCGGCTCAGGGGTCGTGACCCGGTAGCCGGCGCGGGTGAGCACGCGCTCGGCGGCGGCGGCGTTCTCCGGCTCGAAATAGCGGTTGAAGGTGTCAACCAGCAGGACGACCGTGTGCCCGGTCTCTCCGGGGCTGGCGCCGGCGTAGGGGCGTGATGACCAGCGCGGCAGCGCTCGCTCGGCGCTGAGACCTAAGACGCGTTCACCGAGCCGCGCCAGCAGTCCGCCGGGTTTGCGCAGGTTGAGCAGCCCGGCGAACTTCGAGGCCCACGGCGCGTAGCGAGGCAGATAGGCGATGAGACGGTCGCGCGCCGTCAGCTTGTGGCGCTTGCGGTATTGCGCGAGGAACTCGAGCTTCATCTTCGCCATGTCGACGCCGGTCGGACATTCGCGGCGGCAGCCCTTGCACGAGACGCAGAGCGACATGGTCTCGGCCATCGCGTCCGAGGTCAGCGCGTCGGGGCCGAGCTGGCCGGAGAGCGCGAGGCGCAAGCGTGTTGGCGCGGCCGCGGGTCAAATGCTGCTCGTCGCCGGTGGCGCGGTACGACGGGCACATCACGCCCGGGTCGGATTTGCGGCAGGCGCCGTTGTTGTTGCACATCTCGGCGGCGCTGGCGAAACCGCCCCATTCCGACCAGTCGAACGCGGTCTCGACCGGGATTTGCCGGTAATCGGGCTTGAAGCGGAAGAGCGAACGGTCGTCCATCTTTGGCGGCCGGACGATTTTGCCGGGGTTGAAGAGCCCGGACGGATCGAACTTGTCCTTCACCTCCTCGAAGGCGCGGACGATGCGCGAGCCATACATCGGCTCAAGAAACTCGGAGCGGACGATGCCGTCGCCGTGCTCGCCCGAATGCGAGCCCTTGTACTCGCGCACCATCGCGAAGGCTTCCTCGGCGATCGCGCGCATCTGCTTCGCGCCGAGGTCCTGCTTGAGATTGATCACCGGCCGCACGTGCAGGGTGCCGACCGAGGCATGGGCGTACCATGTGCCGTTGGTGCCGTGCTTGTGGAAGACCTGGGTCAGCCGGTCGGTATACTCGGCGAGATCTTCGAGCCGCACTGCGCAATCCTCGATAAAGGAGATCGGTTTCCCGTCGCCCTTCATCGACATCATGATGTTGAGGCCCTCTTTGCGGACGTTCCACACCGCGCTCTGGAAGGCGGGATCGGTCGCCTCGATGACGCTGCCGGGGAAGCCGAGGTCGCCCATCAGCTCGACGAGTTGCTTGAGGCGCCTGAGATTGTCGTCGGCGTCGGGGCCGGCGAATTCGGTGAGGAGGATCGCCTCGGGCTCGCCCTGAACGAAGCGGTCGACCGTGGCGCGGAACATCGGAATGTCGCGCGCCAGCTCGATCATCGTGCGGTCGACCAGCTCGACCGCCGCGGGGCCTAGCTTCACGATGTGCTGGGTCGCGTCCATCGCCTTGTAGAAGCTTGGGAAATGGCAGATGCCGAGGACCCGGTGCGGCGGGATCGGCTGCAGGTCGAGTTCGATCTCGGTGAAGAAGGCGAGGGTGCCTTCGGAGCCGACGAGCAGATTGGCCATGTTGTGGCCTTCGTCGGACAGCATGTCGATGTTGTAGCCACCGACCTTGCGCAACAGCTTGGGGATGCGGGCGTCGATCTCGTCGGCCTCGCGGCGGTGCAGCGCGCGCATGTCGCTGACGAGGTTGCGATAGCGCTCGGGCTGCACATCCTCGCCGAAATTGCTCGGCACCTCGCCGAAATGCGCCGAGGTGCCGTCGGCGAGGATGGCATCGATGGCGCGCACGTTGTGCACCATGTTGCCGTAGCGGATCGAGCGCGCACCGCAGGAATTGTTGGCGGTCATGCCGCCGATCGTCGCGCGATCGCCGGTCGAGACATCGACCGGGAACCACAATTTGTGCTGGCGGAGGCGGGCATTGAGCCGCTCCATGACGACGCCGGGCTGCACCTTGACCCGCCGCGCTTCGGTGTCGATCTCGCCGACCCCCTGCATGTACTTGCTGCACTCGACGACGAGCGCGCGGTTGACGGTCTGGCCGCATTGCGAAGTGCCGCCGCCGCGCGGCAGCACCGGCACGCCTTCCTCGCGCGCGATCTGGATCGCGGTCGCGATGTCGTCTTTGTCCCTGGCAACAACGACGCCCAGCGGCTCGATCTGGTAGATCGACGCGTCGGTCGAGTAGCGGCCGCGGGTGAACGGGTCGAACATGACGTCGCCTTTGATCTCGCGGCGCAGGCGGTCTTCAAGGCGGGCGGAAGGCGGCGTATCGAGAGGCATGGCAACCGTCAGGATTGGCAAGCGGAAGGCAAAGATATGCCGTCAACCGCCTGGGATACGAAAGAAATCAACGAAACGCCCCCGACCGTATCGCGGTCACGATGCCACCCTGGCGCGGCTATGATGAGACCTACCCGGTCGCGGGAATATGGGAGGCGGCGATTCGACCTGATATGGTAATTGCCGAGCGCACCGACGAGCTTTGTCCCATGAAAAACACCGCCCCTGTTCATACCGGCCGGCATTTCCTGCAGATCCCCGGGCCGACCAACGTGCCCGACCGGGTGCTGCACGCGATGTCGTTTCCGACGATCGACCATCGCGGGCCCGAATTCTCGACGCTTGGCAAGGAAGTCGTCGCCGGGATGAAGCGGGTGTTTCAGACGCAGGGCACGGTGGTGATGTATCCGTCGTCGGGCACCGGGGCGTGGGAGGCGGCGCTGGTCAACACGCTGTCGCCCGGCGACAAGGTGCTGATGTTCGAGACCGGCCAGTTCGCGACACAGTGGCGGCAGATGGCCGGGCGGCTCGGCATCGAGATCGAGTTCGTGCCGGGCGATTGGCGGCACGGGGTCGATCCGGCGCAGGTCGAGGAAATATTGACCGCGCGACCGCGAACACCGGGTCAAGGCGGTGTGCATCGTCCATAACGAGACCTCGACCGGGGTCGTCAGCCGGGTCGGGGAGGTGCGCGCGGCGATCGACCGGGCGCGCCACCCGGCGCTGTTCATGGTCGACACGATCTCCTCGCTGGCGTCGATCGACTATCGCCACGATGAGTGGAAGGTCGACGTCACCGTGGCCGGTTCGCAGAAGGGGCTGATGCTGCCGCCCGGGCTTGGCTTTAACGCGGTATCCGACAAGGCGCTGGCGGCATCGAAGACCGCGAAGCTGACGCGCTCCTACTGGGACTGGCAGGCGATGCTGGAAACCGGGACGACCGGGTTCTTCCCCTACACGCCCGGCACCAACCTGCTCTACGGGCTGCGCGAGGCCTTGAAGATGCTGCTCGACGAGGAGGGGCTCGACAATGTCTTCGCCCGTCATGCCCGCCACGGCGAGGCGACCCGGCGCGCGGTCGCCGGCTGGGGGCTCGAGACGGTCTGCCTCGACCCGCGCGAGCATTCCAACTCGCTGACCGCGGTGCTGGTGCCCGAAGGGCATGACGCCGACAGACTGCGCGAGACGATTCTCGACGCCTACGACATGTCGCTCGGCACCGGGCTCGGCAAGATGAAGGGCAAGATATTCCGCATCGGCCATCTCGGCCATTTCAACGATCTGATGCTGTGCGGCACGCTGTGCGGGGTTGAGATGGGATTGGCCAAGGCCGGGGTGCCGCACAAGGCCGGCGGCGTCGCCGCGGCGCTCGCCTATCTCGGCCAGGCCTGAGGAGAACGCGATGACCCCCGACCAGATCGACCGCGCCGCCAACGCTCTCGTCGCCGCTCGCAGGGGCGCCGCGATCGCTGCGCTCCCGGCCGACGCGATCCCGCAATCTGAAGCGGATTCCTACCAGATCCAGGATGCGGTGCGCGCCAAGCTCGGCGAGCAGGTCGGCGGCTGGAAGGTCGGGATTTCGCCGTTGGGCGGGCATTTCGCCGCGCCGATCTATGCCTCGACCGTGTGTGCGAGCCCGGCGAGCCTGCCGGCCAAGGGCTTCAAGATCATCGGCATCGAGTGCGAGATCGGGTTCCGGTTCAACAAGGCCCTGCCGGCGCGCCCCGAGCCCTATACGCGGCACGAGGTGCTCGAGGCGGCATCGCTGCATCCGACGATCGAGATCGTCAACTCGCGCTACCAGGATTTCCGCTCGCTCGACCGGTTGTTGGTGCTGGCCGACAATTTCTCCAACGGCGGGCTCGTTTATGGGCCGGCGGCCTCGAACTGGGACGGGATCGATCTCGCCCATCCGCCGATCGAGGTGACCGCCGACGGCAAGCATTTCGCCGACTGCACCGGGTTGCGCGCCGGAACGCCGATCGAGCTGGTGCTCGCGGCGGTGCAGCATGCCAACGGTCGCGGCGGTATCGCCGCCGGCACGGTGATCACCACCGGGACCCACACCGGCCTGGTCTTCACCGAGCCAGGGGTCAAGATCGCCGCCGATTACGGCAGGCTCGGCCGGGTCGAGGTTGCGTTTCCGGCCTGATGGAGACCAACTACGACCCGATCACCCGTTTTCTGCATTGGCTCAATGCGATCCTCGCGACCCTCGCGATCGCGCTGGCCTACGGCATTTCGGGAGCGCCGCGGCATAGCGCCGCGCGCGAATGGCTGCTGACGCTGCATGGCTCGGTCGGGATCGCCATCCTCGCCGTCGTGCTGTTCTGGGCGGGTTGGCGGCTGCGTCACCGCGCGCCACCGCTGTGGCCGGTACTGACCCGGCTCGAAATCGTCCTGGCGCACGCGACGCAAGCGGCGCTCTTCCTGCTCTTCATCGCAATGCCGATCTCGGGCTACGCGATCCTCGCCGCGTCCGGCCGGAATGGTGAGCTTCTTCGGCCTTGTCGCGATCCCGCCGCTGGTGCCGCAAAGCGGCCGGCTAGCGCAGGTGGCGGTGGCGTTGCACCTGGGCGGCGAGTTCCTGATCTACGGGTTCGTCACGCTGCATGTCGCCGCCGCGCTGATGCACGGCCTCTTCTGGCGCGACGGCGTCTTCGAGCGGATGCTGCCGCGGCGCGACTAGGCTGGACCCGAGGTCACCAGCGACAACTTGCTGCGGAAGACTTCCAGCGCTTCGGCGAGCGTCGCGCCGGCGCTCAGTCGCTGATGGCCGCTCATCACAAAATATTCGGGCGGGGCCGATGGCGACGGCTTGAACTTGACCATCGTGTAGACCGCGCTTTCGTGGGTATGACGGAACACCGAGAACAGCGCCCGCCCATCGCGATGGTCGATCGCGTAGTCGCGCCATACGCCGCGCGACACGTTGCGGCTGTAAAGACCGAGCAGCTGGTTCATTTCCGAGCGGGTGAAAAACTGTGGGCGGCGCCCCGCCCGGTAATCGCGCAGAGGAAACACTGTCGCGTTCGTGGTCTTCATCGGCGACCGTCGCTCAATGTCATCGAGCTGTAATTTTGAACATTTCGGCCGATGCGTCCACCGTCTTGCACGTTCGCGCAACCCTGCTGCGGCACCGTTGCACAAGGACGTGGTTTGGCTCGCCTCGGCGACGGAAATATGTTAGCCAGCCGCTCTGCGCGGGGGTTCGAGGCGTTTGTGAGCGACATTTTCCGCGAAATCGACGAAGAGCTACGCCGCGACAATCTGTTGAAGCTGTGGCGGCTCTATGGCCGCTATGTCATCGGCGCGGTGGTAGTCGTGCTGGCGATCGCGGCGGGGATTGTCGCTTGGCGCAATCATCAGCTGTCCGCGCGTCAGGCCGTCTCGGTGCGTTACGCCGCGGCGATGCAGTTGTTGCGCCAAGGCAAGGATGCGGAGGCGGCCAAGATCTTCGACGCGATTGCCCACGAGGGCAGCGGATTCGGAATATTGGCGGATTTCGAGGCGGCGAGTCTCGCCGCCAAATCCGGTGACCTTAAGGCCGCGATCGCCGCCTATGATCGGCTCGCCGCCTCGACCGTTATCGACCCCGAGCTGCGCGATGTCGCCACTCTGCTTTCGGTGATGAACAGCCTTGGCGACGCCGATCCACAAGCGCTCATCGCGCGGCTCAAGCCGCTTACCGACGCCGGCAATCCGTGGCACGCCACCGCGCTGGAATTGACGGCGTCGGCCCAGCTTCAGGCCGGCAACAAGACGGCTGCACTCGACATCTACAAGCAGCTCGCGGACGACCAGCACGCACCCGAAGGAGTCCGCAGCCGAGCCGCCGAACTGGCTTCCGCGCTGAAGCCGTGACCGGCGTTCGCTGTCGATAAATCGCCGACAATTTGTAGCGACCGCGGCCGCGTCGCTGACGAGCGCGTGTGGCCTGTTCGAGAAAAAGAAGGCGCGGCTGCCGGGCGAGCGGATTGCGGTTCTGGGGCTCGATCGCTCGGTCGAGCCCGATCCAAAATTGGCCAATCTGGCGGTCACGCTGCCGCCGCCCGCGGTCAACCCGGACTGGCCGGAACCGGGGGGCAATCCCGCTCACATTATGGGGAACCCGGCGTTGGGGAACCAGGTCAAGCGGGCGTGGGACCGGAGCATTGGCGACGGGTCGTCGCGTTATACGCGCGTCATGTCCCAACCGGTCATCGCCAAGGGCCGGGTTTTCGCGATGGATGGCGGCGTCCAGGTCAGCGCGCTCGATGCCGCTAGCGGCGCGAAGGTCTGGCAGGTCGATTTGAAGCCGGAAAAGTTGCGCGGCACGGCGTTTGGCGGCGGGCCCTGCTTTTGGAACGACCGGCTCTACGTCTCTACGGGATTTGCCGAGGTCGTGGCGCTCGACCCGGCCAACGGGGCCGTCATCTGGCGCCAGAACGTCGGGTCGCCGGTTCACGCCGCGCCGACCGTCGTCGAGAACCGCATCTTTGTCGTTACCGTGGATAACGAGCTGGTCGCTCTCTCGGCCGCTGACGGTAGCCGGCTGTGGTCGCACAACGGCATTCCAGAGGCCGCGGGTCTGCTCGGTGGCAGCAGTCCCGCGGTCGAAGGCGAGAATGTTGTCGTCGCCTACAGCTCGGGCGAGCTTTTTGCGCTGCGGGTCGAGAATGGCCGCGCGGTGTGGAACGAGAACCTGGCCTCGGGCCGGAACCTTAACGCCATCGCGGCCATGGCCGATATCCATGGCCGCCCGGTTATCGATCGCGGCCGGGTGTTCGCGGTCAGCCACAGCGGGCGGATGATGGCGATCGAGCTGCGCACCGGCGCGCATGTGTGGGAACAGGACATGGCGAGCAGCCATCAGCCCTGGTCCGTCGGCGATTTCGTGTTCCTGCTCGCCAACGACAACGAGGTCGTCTGCCTGACCCGCAACGAGGGAAAGGTGCGGTGGGCGCAGCCGCTGCCGCATTACGAAGACGAGAAGAAAAAGGAAGACCCGATCCGTTGGGCGGGGCCAGTGCTCGGCGGCGGTCAGCTGATCGCGCTGTCCTCGACCGGAGAGGCGATTTACGTCTCGCCGACGACTGGCGAAATACTCGGTAAGAACGGTCTGTCGGACCGCTGTTATCTGGGGCCGGTGATCGCCGACAATACTCTCTATATGTTGACCGATGACGCCGATTTGGCGGCCTACCGGTAGATGGTGGTGCGGCGATGGCGTTCACGGTCGCGATTGTCGGGCGGCCGAATGTCGGCAAGTCGACGCTGTTCAACCGCCTCGTCGGCCGGCGCGCGGCGCTGGTCGATGACACGCCTGGGGTAACCCGCGACCGCCGCGAGGGTGAGGGTCGCATCGCCGACCTCACCTTCCGCGTCATCGACACGGCCGGGCTCGAAGAGGCACCGCCGATGACGCTCGCGGGCCGGATGCGGACGCAGACCGAGCGCTCACTTGATCAAGCCGATGTCGTGCTGCTGCTGATCGATGCGCGCGAAGGGGTGACCGAACCCGATCGGCATTTCGGCGGCTGGCTGCGCGAGAGCGGCAAGCCCGTCGTGCTCGTCGCCAACAAGGCCGAGGGCAGGCGCGAGGCCGGCGCGGTCGGCGAGGCCTATGTACTCGGCCTCGGCGACCCGGTGCCGCTATCGGCGCAGAACGGCGAGGGGTTCGCCGAGCTTTATCAGCGGCTGCGTGATTTCGCGCCCTTGCCCGACGAAGAGGTCCCGGCCGAGGAAAAGGCGGAGAAGCGGCCATTGCAGCTAGCCATTGTCGGCCGCCCGAATGTCGGCAAGTCGACGCTGGTGAACCGTCTCCTCGGCGAGGAACGGCTGCTGACCGGTCCGGAACCCGGGATAACGCGCGATGCGATCGCGCTCGAGTGGCAGTGGCGAGGTCGGCCGATCCGGTTGGTTGATACCGCCGGGCTACGCCGCCGCGCGCGAATCGAGGAGCAGCTCGAACGGCTCGCGGCCGCTGATACGCTGCGCACGATCCGTTTCGCCGACACGGTGATCCTGCTTCTCGACGCCCTCGAGCCGCTAGGCCGGCAGGATTTGACCATCGCCAATTTGGTCGCCGAGGAGGGGCGGGCGCTGGTGCTGGCCGCCAATAAGTGGGATGCGGTCGGCGACAAGGCGGCGACCTTGAGACAGCTGCGCGAGCGGGTCGCCGAATCGCTGCCGCAGCTTCAGGGCGTGGCGCTCGTGCCGGTATCGGGACTGCGCGGGAGCGGGCTGGACACGCTGATGAAGGCAGTCCTTGACGCCGACGCGGTATGGAACCGGCGCGTCCCTACCCCGGCGCTCAACCGCTGGCTCGGCGCGATGCAGGAACGCCACCCGCCGCCGCTCGTCGGTGCCCGGCGATTGCGGCTGCGCTATATCACGCAGGTCAATACCCGTCCGCCGACCTTCGCGCTGTTCGCCTCCAAACCGGGCGAGCTGGCGGATTCCTACCGGCGGTTTCTCGTCAATGCGTTGCGTCAGAATTTCGATCTGCCCGGGACGCCAATCCGGCTAATGCTGCGCAAGGGGGAGAACCCCTACGCGCGCGGCTGATGCTGTTCAATAGCTTCGCCTTCATCCTCGGGTTTTTGCCGCCCACTTTGGCCGGATATTGGCTGCTCGCCCGCTATCCGGCAGCGCGCCTGTGGTATCTGCTAGCCGCCTCACTGGTGTTTTACGGCTACTCCGACTGGCGCTTCGTGCCGCTTCTCACGGGGTCTGTGGTCGTCAATTGGCTCGCCGCCACGGCGTTTCTCGCGAACCGCCGGCGCAGCATTCTCTATACGGCGATCGCCGCGGACCTGTTCTGTCTGGGGGTATTCAAATATCTCGGCTTTTTCAGCGGCGTCTTCAGCGAAGCCACCGGCCTGCCGCTGTCAGTGCCAAGGCTGGCGCTGCCCCTGGGGATCAGCTTTTTCACCTTTCATCACATCATCTATCTGGTCGATTTGCTCCGCGGGACGGCGCCGCGCTATCGCTTTCGCGACTACGCGCTCTACATCGCCTTGTTTCCCCAGATCCTCGCCGGGCCGCTGGTGAGGCATCACGAGATCGTGCCGCAGCTCACATTGCCGCCGGCGCGGCCAGGCTGGGACACGCGCATCGCGCACGGAATCGGTTTGTTTGTTATCGGCCTGACGAAGAAGCTGTTCTTCGCAGACCCGCTCGCCACGCACGCGGATCGGGTCTTTGCCGGCGCGGCGGCCGGACCGATTCCGATGGCGGACGCGTGGACGGGCGCGCTGGCTTTCCCGCTGCAAATCTATTTCGACTTTTCGGCCTATTCCGACATGGCGATCGGGCTCGCGCTGCTGTTCGGCTTTGTTCTCCCCTACAATTTCAATGTTCCCTACCGGGCCTGCAGCCTGCGCGATTTCTGGCGTCGCTGGCACATGACGCTGTCGCGCTTTTTGCGCGACTACCTGTACATCCCACTGGGTGGAAACCGCCATGGCTTGCCGCGTCAAGTCATCGCCCTATTGGTGACCTTTCTGCTCGGCGGATTGTGGCATGGCGCGGGGTGGACCTTCATCGTGTGGGGCGGGTTGCACGGTATGGGACTTGTCGCCGAGAATCTGTGGCGCCGCTGGCTGCCGCCGCTGCCGCGGGCAGCCGGATGGCTGATTCTGATGGCGTTCCTCGTGGTGACGTGGGTGTTCTTTCGCGCGCCGTCATTGTACGCAGCCGGACACATGCTCTCGGCCATGGTCATCCCCGGGCCGCTCCCGTCCTTTCCGGGCATGCGAACGATCGTGTTGGCGGCGGTTTTCGCCTTGTTCGGCCCGAGCAGCCAGGAGCTCGTCACACGGCTAAAACCGCGGCACTGGGTGGCGTTCGCCGGAGCGGCGGCCACCGCCGCGGTCTTGCTGAAGCTCGGCGACGGCCCATCGTATGAGTTCATCTACTTCCACTTCTGATCCGGCGGCCTGGAGACGGGTGCTACGCCTTTACGCGCTAGGCTGCCCGTTCCTCCTACTGCTGGTCGCCGTCATGCTGATTGGCCTCGATCCATACGACAGCGGCCGCCTCGCTTTCGCTGAGGGCTACGGCGTGCCGGCATCGTTGGGACCGCGTCTGACCGCGGCGAGCACGGCCCGCGCCCCCGATGCGGAGGCGGCGATTATCGGCAATTCGACGATACAGCTGCTACATCCCGCGCGGCTCTCGCAGTTGACCGGGGTGAGGTTCGTCTCGCTGGCCATTGCCGGGACCGGTCCGACAGAGCAACTGGCGGTCGCACGCTGGTTCCTGCGCCACCATCGTGGTGAGGCATCACCCAAGGCCTTGGTCTTCGGTCTCGACCTGAGCTGGTGTGAGGCCGATGGCCGGCTTGCGGTCACCAACCCGTTCCCGTTCTGGCTCTATTCGCCGAGCGTGATGGAATACGCGCTCAGCATGCTGCAGCTGAAGACGTTCGAGAGCGTGGAACGCAAAGTGAAGCTGATGCTGGGCCGCGCAGAGCCGCTGCGGGCGGACGGATACCGCGATTACGAGACCGGTCACGGCTGGGACAAAGCGGCGGCGGATCGGGCGTTCGCCGAACCCCAAAGCGATGCCGCTCCGGCCGATCCGCCGAACTTCGCCGCGCCAAAGCTGCTGGGCGATTTCTTCGCCGCGCTACCGGCGGAGACCAAACTGGTACTGCTCTTTCCACCGCGTCATATCAGCAGCTTGCCGCCAGCGGACAGTCCGGCGGCACGGTTCGAGACGCGGTGCAAGGCAGCCTATCGCGCGCTCGCCGCCGCACGCCCGCGCACCGCGATCGTCGATCTCGCAGTCGACGGAGACATCGCCCGCAACGACCAGTTCTTCTGGGACAAGGTTCACTACCGCGGCCCGGTCGCGACGCGGATCGAAGACGCCGTCGCCAGCGCGCTTTACGTGAAGAAGGTCGATTGATGCGCCTAAGTCAGCATTTCACCTGTGACTGGGTGTCGGCTAAATCGCTGGCGTTGACGATTTCGCCGTTGCGCTGACATTCCGGCACGGCGAGTTGCAAGAAGGCGTCGGCGACGCTCTCGGGCGGCGGCAGGGTCATCGGGTCTTCGCCGGGGAAGACGCGCGCGCGCAGACGCGTGCGCACGACGCCCGGCCCGATCAGATTGGCGCGTACCCGGGTCTTCTCAATTTCCGCCGCATAGGTCTTTACCAGCGCTTCGAGGCCAGCCTTGCTCACCGCATAGGGACCCCAATAGGCGCGCGGCGCGCGGGCGATGCCGCTGGTGACAAAGATCGCCCGCCCGTCGGGTGCAGCCCGCAGCAGCGGGTCCATCGCCCGAATCAGCCGCCAGTTGGCGGTGAGATTGAGGTCGATGATCTCGCTCCACAGCCTGGGGTCGATATGCCCTAGCGGCGAGAACGTGCCGAACTCGGCGGCATTGCCGACAAGAATGTCGAGCCGCTGATAGCGCTGGTAAATCGCGGCGGCGAGCTCGTCGATCTTGACGAAGTCGCGCAGGTCGAGTGGCACCAGCGTCGCGGTGCCGCCGGCGGCGCGAACCCTGTCGTCGGTCTCCTCGAGCCCGCCCGGCGTGCGCGCCGCCAGTACTAGATGCGCGCCCTCGCGCGCAAAGCGCTCGGCGACGGCAGCGCCGATGCCACGCGAGGCACCGGTGATGAGCGCGATCTTGCCGGCGAGACAGCCCATCCCTGGCCGCGGCGTCAGCAGGAGGGCTGTCGCCGGATCGCCAGCAGCGCGAGGACGTTGCCGATCGTCGCGGCGACGATGACTCCCGTCAGCGATCGTTGCTGCGGCGCGGCGTCCGCTAATGCGGCATGGGTACCGGACATCCCTCTACCCTCAATTTCCTGCTGTTCTTCCTGTGCGGGCCAGCTATGCCAAGAGGGACAGCTGCGCGGACACCTTGCCGTCCTCGGCGTCGACAAGCGGGATCGGGTAATCCCCGGTGAAGCACGCGTCGCAGAATTGCGGCATCAGCGGGTCGCGTTCGCTCTCGCCCATCGCCCGGTAGAGCCCCTTGATCGAGATGAAGGCGAGCGTGTCGACCCCGATGAACCTGGCCATCTCGTCGACATCGTAGCGCGCCGCGAGGAGCTGCTCGCGCTCGGGCGTGGCGATTCCGTAGAAGCAAGGGTGCGTCGTCGGGGGGCTGGAGATGCGCATATGCACCTCCCGCGCCCCGGCGTTACGCACCATCTCGACGATCTTGGTCGAGGTGGTGCCGCGCACGATCGAATCGTCGACGAGGATCACCCGCTTGCCCTTGAGGTCATTGCGGTTGGCGTTGTGCTTGAGGCGCACGCCGAGGTGGCGGATCTGATCGGTCGGCTCGATAAACGTGCGGCCGACATAGTGGTTGCGAATGATGCCGAGCTCAAACGGAATGCCGGCTTCCTGCGAGTATCCGATGGCGGCGGGGACGCCCGAATCCGGAACCGGCACGACGACGTCGGCATCGACGTGGCTTTCGCGCGCCAGCTCTTGGCCGATGCGCTTGCGCGCCTCGTAGACGCTGCGGCCCTCGATCACGCTGTCGGGGCGGGCGAAGTAGATGTGCTCGAAGATGCAGAAGCGCTCGGGCTTCCGGGGAAACGGCTTGACGCTGTGCAAGCCTTCGGCGTCGGCGATGACGATCTCGCCGGGCTCGACGTCGCGCACGAACTCAGCGTCGATAATGTCGAGCGCGCAGGTTTCCGAGGCGATAATCCAGGCGTCGGCGAGGCGGCCGACGACGAGCGGCCGCACGCCCAGCGGGTCGCGCAGACCGATCACCGAATCCTGGGTCAGCGCGGCGAGGGAATAAGCGCCCTCGATCTGGCTAAGCCCATCGACCATCCGGTCGACAATGGTGCTCTGCTCGCTGGTCGCGATCAGGTGGTTGATGACCTCGGTGTCGCTGGTCGTGTTGAAAAGGCAGCCGCGGCGCACGAGCTGCTTGCGCAGCTGGTAGGAGTTGGTCAGGTTGCCGTTGTGGCAGATCGCCATGCCACCGAGCGCGAAGTCGAAATAAAGCGGTTGGACATTGCGCAGCGCTACTTCGCCTGTCGTCGCATAGCGCACGTGGCCGATTGCCGAATGTCCGGGCAGTTTGCGGATGACGTCCGGCGAGCCGAAAAGGTCGCCGACGAGGCCCATGCCGCGATGCGCGTTAAACTGCTCGCCGTCATAGGCGACGATCCCCGCCGCCTCTTGTCCGCGATGCTGCAGCGCGTGCAGGCCGAGCGCCGCCAACGCCGCGGCATCGGGATGACCGAACACCCCGAAGACCCCGCACTCCTCGTGAAAACGATCCGCGTCGCCGCGGCCGGTCGTCAGCATGCGCGCCCTCGTCATCGCCCGTCCGGCCCTGTCAGATATGGGGTCTTATCACCTTGTTACCAACCGGTGACAAGTCCCGCCGTGGTCAACGATTATTGTTGTTGATGATGCGATCCAGCGTCTTCTGGTCGCCGGGCTTATAAGTCGGCGCTGGGGCTGGTTGAGCACTGCCCGGCGCCGGGGCCGCGGGATTGGCGAGCGCCCGAATCGCTGCTTTAGTCAAATCGTCGGCGGTCTGTGATTTGGTCTTCTGGATGACCTCTTCGGCCGCCGTCGAGGTCTTTTCGCGCCACTTCTCGGGAAGGAGGCCACGCACCAGTTCGGCACCCCGCTGGAGATAGGGCAGGCTCTTTGCCTCGCGGATCCACGGCGGGCGATCGGTTGGCGGCGGGGTCATGACGTCGAGCACGATGTAGGCAAAAAGGCTGAGAATCAGGACGCCCCTCACAATCCCGAAAACGAAGCCGAGCGTGCGGTCGACCGTCGACAGCGCGCTCGCGTGCACGGCGCGGGCAACAATCCCGGTGGCGATGGTCAGCGCGATCAAACTGGCGATGAACAGGCCGCCCCAGGCGATAAGCTGCGACAGCAGCTGGTTGTGAACCATCGGCTCGACGATGGCGATGAGGTAGTCGTGCCCGTAGAGGGTGATGAACCCGGCGCCGACCCAGGCGACGATCGACAATGCTTCGCGCACGAAGCCGCGCGCGAAGGCGAAGACCGCCGACAGGCCGATGACTGCGATGACGCCGATATCGAGCGGGTTCAAGAGGCCACCGTTACGCGCCGCATCTGGCGCCGCCGCTCGGCCGGGGCGAGGCGGTCGACCAGCTCGCTGAGATGGCCGATCGGCAGCGTCGTGATGCCTTCGCCCGAGCGGCGGCCGCGCGCGCCGGGCCGCGCCGGAACCCAGGCCTCGCCAAAGCCGAGCTTGGCGGCTTCCTTGAGTCGAGCGTCGCTATGCGAGACCGGGCGCACCCGGCCCGACAGCCCGATCTCGCCAAAGACGACAGTGTCCGCCGGCACCGGGGTTTCGACCATCGCCGAGATGAGGGCGGCGGCGACCGCGAGATCGGCGGCTGGCTCGCCGATCCGCAGGCCTCCGGCGACGTTGAGATAGATGTCGTTGGCGCCTACCGAAAGGCCGCAGCGCGCGTCGAGCACGGCAACGATCATCGCCAGCCGCGTCGCATCCCAGCCGACGACGGCGCGGCGCGGCGTGCCGAGCACGGACGGCGCGACGAGCGCCTGAATCTCCACCAACACCGGGCGGGTCCCTTCGATCCCGGCGAACACCGCTGCGCCGGCGACCGCCGCGCCGGTCTCTTCCGAGCGCTCGGCGAGGAACATCGCCGACGGGTTCGGCACCTCGACGAGGCCGCGATCGCTCATCTCAAAGACGCCGATCTCGTCCGTCGCGCCAAAGCGGTTCTTGACCGCGCGTAGGATGCGGAACTGGTGGCCACGCTCGCCCTCGAAGTAGAGCACGGTGTCGACCATGTGCTCGAGCACGCGCGGGCCGGCGATCATGCCCTCCTTGGTGACGTGCCCGACCAGCACCAACACAAAGCCGCGCCGCTTGGCGAGGCCGATCAGCTCTTGCGCCGCGCCGCGCACCTGGCTGACCGTGCCGGGCGCGCTGTCGAGGGTGTCGAGATACATCGTCTGGATCGAATCGATGACCGCGAGCAGGGGTGGGTTTGCCGTATCGAGCGAGGCAGCGATGTCGCGCACGCTAGTCCCGACAGCAAGGTGCACCGGTGCGTTCTCGACGCCGAGGCGGCGCGCGCGCAGGCGGATCTGGTCGATCGCCTCCTCGCCAGTGATATAGGCCGCCGCGCTGCCTCCCGCCGCAACCGCGGCGGCGGCCTGGAGCAGCAGTGTCGACTTGCCGATGCCCGGATCGCCGCCGACCAGGATCGCCGAACCCGGGACCAGCCCACCGCCGCAGACACGATCCAGTTCGGCAATGCCGGTGAGGTGGCGCATCGTGCCGCGGCTTTCGCCGGTGAGGCCGACAAAGTCGAGCGAACGACCGGCTTTCCCACCGGCGCCGCCGAGGCTCCTCGGCGGTGCGGAACGCGGCAATTCCTCGACGAGGCTATTCCACGCGCCGCAAGCCTCGCAGCGCCCGGCCCATTTCGGATAGACCGCGCCGCATTCCTGACAAGCGTAGCGCGGGGCCGATTTAGCCATCGGAGCAGCTTCGCACCGCGCGGATCGTCACAGCGCCCGCACCTCCATCTGGATCGGGCCCTCGGCACGGCCATGCACGAACTGGTCGACAAAGGGGTTGCCCGAATCGTCGACTTCGCTCGCCGGTCCGTGCCAGACGATCTTGCCCCGGTGCAGCATCGCGATGCGGTCGGCGATCTTGCGGGCGCTCGTCATGTCGTGGGTGATCGACACCGCGGTGGCGCCCAATTGGCGCACGGATTTGATAATCAGGTCGTTGATCACATCGGCCATGATCGGGTCGAGTCCGGTGGTCGGCTCGTCGAAGAAGATAATTTCGGGTTCGGCGGCGATGGCGCGAGCCAGCGCCACCCGCTTTTGCATGCCACCCGAGAGCTCGGCAGGCCGCAGCTCGCCGACCTCGGCGCCGAGCCCGACCGCCGCCAACTTGGCGAGCGCGATCTCCCGTGCCCTGGCCCGTTCCATGCCGCGCCCTTGGACAAGCCCGAAGGCAACATTCTCCCACACCAGCAGCGAGTCGAACAGGGCGCTGCCCTGAAACAGCATCCCAAACTTTTGCATGAGCCGTTCGCGCGCCCTGCGGCCGATGTCCACCGTCTCCTTGCCGTCGATGCGGATCGAGCCGGCTTCGGGGTGCAATAGTCCGAGGATGCACTTGATCAACACCGACTTGCCGGTGCCCGAGCCGCCGATAATGACGAGGCTTTCGCCGACCGCGCAGTCGATGTCGATGCCATCGAGCACGCGCTTCCGCCCGAACGACTTTTCGACGCCGCGGACGGCGATCTTCGGGGCGGCGTCCCCAGTCATGAGAGATTGCTCATTTGCCGAAAAAGGCCGTTGTCAGCAAGTAATTGCTCAAGAGGATGAGAATCGAGGCCGAGACCACGGCGTAGGTCGTCGCCTGGCCCACCCCCTCGGCGCCGCCGCGCGAGTGGTAGCCGTGGTAGCAGCCCATCAATGAGACGATGAAGCCGAACACCCCGGCCTTGACGAGACCCGAGATCACATCCATCCGCTCGAGATAGGTCTCGGTCTGGGTCAGGTAGCTGGCCGGGTTGAAGCCCAGCTTATAGGTGCCGACCATATAGCCGCCGAACACCCCGATAATGTCGGCGACGACCACCAGAAGAGGCAGGGTTATAAGTCCAGCAAGCAAACGCGGCAGCACGAGGTAGCGGAACGGGTCGGTCGAGAGGGTGGTCAGCGCGTCGATCTGGTCGGTGACGCGCATCGTGCCAATCTCGGCCGCCATCGCCGCGCCGACGCGCCCGGCGACCATGAGGCCGGCGATGACTGGACCCAGCTCGCGCGTGACTGACAGCACGACGACGGTCGCCACTGCGCTCTCGGCGTTGAAGCGGCTGAACCCGGTGTAGGACTGCAGCGCCAGCACCATACCGGTGAAGATCGCGGTCAGGCCGACCACGGGCAGCGAGTAGTAGCCCATATAGACGATCTGACGCAGGATCAGCCGCGGGTAGAGCGGCGGGCTTAGCCCTGCCGCGAGCCCCGTCAACGCGAATCGAACGAGCCGCCCGGTCGCGGCGAGAAACGCGAAGAAGGCCGCGCCCACCGATGCCAAGAAGGTCGTCATCAGGCGGCGGGCTCGCGATAGACGCGGTAGTAACGGGAGCCCAGCGCGGTGAGGATCTCATAGCCGATCGTGCCGGCATCGGCGGCGGCGTCATCGACGCCGTAATGATCGCCGAGCAATTCGATCATCGCGCCGACGCGAAGCGCCGCCGGATCGACCGCCGAGACGTCAAATGTCGCCAGATCCATCGACACTCGGCCGAGCAAGGGGACCCGCTTCCCGGCAAGCCAGCCGCAGCCACGATGGCTCAGCGAACGCGGCCAGCCATCGGCGTAACCTATTGCGGCGGTTGCCAAGAATTCCCGGCCCGTCCATGACGTGCGCGGCACCGTAGCCAACCGACTCACCCCTGTCAATTTGGCGCAACTGCACAACCTTTGCGCTCAACCGCACCGCCGGCCGCATCGGGTTTGGCCGGCCCGGACACGGATTGACGCCATAGAGCGCGGCGCCCGGACGGACTTCGTCGAAATGGTAATCGGCGCCAAGAAAGATGCCGGAGGAGGCGGCGAGGCCGGCTCTTGTGCCGCGGAAGCAGCCGGCGGGCGGCGACGAAGCGGTCCCGCTGGATTGGGTTGAGCGGGTGCCCAGGCGTTTCGGCGCAAGCGAGGTGGCTGATCAGCATCGAATAGGGGGGCTGGCGGAGCCGCTCCGCGAACGTCATCAACTCGGGATGCGACAGGCCAAGACGGTTGAGGCCGGTATCGACGTGGACGATCGCCGCCGGTTCTTCGGCGGGATCGGCGACACTTTCCCATGTCTCGATCTGACCGGGGTCGTTGAGCACCGGGGTGAGGCGAGCCGCGACAAATTCCGCGCCCGTGCCGGGCGGTGGGCCATTGAAGACGGCGATCTCAGGCTCCGGCCCGAGAGCGCTGCGCACAGCGATCCCCTCTTCCAAGGTCGCGACATAGAACTTTCTGCACCCTGCCGCCAGCAGTGAGCCGGCAACTTGCACCGCGCCAAGCCCATAGCCGTTGGCCTTGACCACCGCCGCGCATGCCGCCGGCACCGCACTCGCGGCGAGTACGCGCCAATTGGCGACGATCGCACCGAGATCGATTTCCAGGATTGCGCCGGCGCGGCTGGCGGGGTCGGATTGCATACGTTCAGGTCGCGCTTGGAGCCGTCTTTCCCTTAATCGTCATGGCCGGGTCTATCCCGGCCATGACGATTAGGGAGGTGGCGGCTATGAACAATCTGCGCCCTAGTAGGTCGCTGGGATGGCTTCCGGGCCGATGAAATTATCGAATTTTGTCGTTTCTGCCTCGAAATGCAGTTTTACCGTGCCGACCGGGCCGTGACGTTGCTTGGCGATGATGATCTCGGCAATGCCGTGGATTTTTTCCATAAGTTCTTGCCATTCGGAATAGCGAGTATTGAATTTATCCTGCGTTTCATTCTCGTTTATCTTTGGCTCGCGACTTTTGTAGTACTCCTCGCGGAAAATGAACATGACGACGTCCGCGTCCTGCTCGATCGAGCCGGATTCGCGCAGATCGGCGAGTTGCGGGCGTTTGTCCTCGCGTTGCTCGACCGCGCGCGACAGCTGCGACAAGGCCAGTACCGGTACGTTGAGTTCCTTTGCGATGGCCTTGAGCCCGCGGGTGATCTCGGAGATTTCCTGCACCCGGTTTTCCGGGCCATTTCTCTGGCTCGACGGGCGCATCAGCTGGAGGTAGTCGACGATGATCAGCCCGAGGCCTTGCTGGCGCTTCAGCCGGCGGGCGCGGGTGCGCAGCGCCGCGACCGACAACGCCGGGGTATCGTCGATATAAAGTGGCACCGATTGAAGCCGGGTGCTGGCGGCGACGAACTTGTCGAAATCCTCCCGGCGCACGTCGCCGCGGCGAATGCGGTCGGAGGGCACCCCGCTTTCCTCCGCGAGGATGCGGGTCGCTAGTTGCTCCGCCGACATTTCGAGCGAGAAGAAGCCGATGACCGCGCCATCCTCGGCCACCGGGCGGCCGTCCGGGCCCGGCACGGAGCGAAAGGCCTTGGCCGCGTGGAAGGCGATATTGGTGGCGAATGACGTCTTGCCCATGCCGGGGCGGCCGGCGGCGATGATCAGATCGGAGGGATGCAGGCCGCCCAATTTCTTGTCGAGATCGATGAAGCCGGTGGCCACGCCCACCGTCTTGCCATCGCGCTTGAAAGCGACCTGGGCCAACTCGATGGCTTCGGTGAGCGCCGCCTTGAACGGGCGCAACCCACCCTCGGCCTGGCCGGTGCTGGCGAGCTCGAAGAGCTTCTGTTCGGCGCGCTCGATCTGGTTGACCGCATCGTCGTCGAGATCGTGGCGGAACGCGTCGTTGACCACATCCTCGCCGACACCGATCAGCTGCCGGCGCAGATAAAGATCGTGGATGCGACGGCCATACTCCTCGGCGTTGATGATCGTCACCGCCAACTCGGCAAGCCGAGTCAGGTATTGGGAGCCGCCGATCTCGGCGAGCGCGCCGTCTTGGTCGAAGAGGTTTTTCAGCGTCACCGGGTTGGCGAGCTGCCCGCGCTCGATCAGCTTGCCGATCGCGGCATAGATGCGGGCGTGGACGGCATTGCTGAAGTGCTCTGGCTCGAGGAAATCCGCGACCCGGCTGTGCGCGAGGTTGTTGCGGAAGATTGCGCCGAGCAGCGCCTGTTCTGCCTCGGTGTTGCTGGGCGGCAGTCGAATCGGCTCGACATCGATCTCGCGTAGCGGCGTGACACGGGCGGCGGTGGATTCCATGGCGGCGGAGAATACCACCGCCGCCACGCAGTTACGTTAGAAACAACTCAGGTATTAACTAGGAGGAACGTGGGGATTATTTGGATTCAACCCTGAGATCAAATATTTACGCGGCGCGATCGTCGGCGGCCCGATGAGCGCGTTCCCATTCGAACATGTAATCGCGGGTGAGCGGCACGGTGTCGACGGCCTTGGCCATTTGGATCTGCATGACGAGGTGGCCGCCATGGCGGAACGCGATTTCCGAGCCGACGAGGTAGGTTTCCCACATCCGGTAGAACCGCTCGTCATAAAGCTGCAGCACCTTGTCGCGCTGCGCCAGGAAGCGGCGGCGCCAGGCCTTCAACGTCTCGGCGTAATGCAGGCGCAACACCTCGATATCGGTGATCCACAGCCGTGCCCGCTCGATCACCGGAACGACCTCCGAGATCGCCGGCGAATAGCCACCCGGGAAGATGTATTTGCGCAACCACGGATTGGTCGTGCCCGGCCCGTCGCTGCGCCCGATCGAATGGAGGAGGACAACGCCGTCCGGCTCCAGCAGCGCGTTCACCTGGTCGAAGAAAGTCGGATACTGGTTGACGCCGACATGCTCGAACATGCCGACCGAGACGATGCGGTCGTAGCTGCCGGTTTCCTCGCGGTAGTCGCGCAGGTGGAAGCGCACCCGGTCGGAAAGCCCCGCCTGCGCGGCACGGCGCTGCGCCACCTTCAACTGCTCGGTGGAAAGGGTTAGGCCGGTGACGTCGGCGCCGCATTCGCTGGCGAGGTAGAGCGCGAGACCGCCCCAGCCACAGCCGATATCGAGCACCTTCATCCCCGGCCGCAGCAGCAGCTTCGCCGCGATATGCCGGCGCTTATTCAATTGCGCAGTGTCGATGTCTTCGTCGGGATGGAGGAAGTAGGCGCAGGAATATTGCCGGTCGCGGTCGAGGAACAGATCGTAGAGCTGATCCGATAGATCGTAGTGGTGAGCAACATTACGGCGCGAGCGCCGGATCGGGTTGTACTGGTGGATGCGCCGGGTGAGCTGCCCAAGGCGGTTGGCAAAACGCAGCGTAACATCCCGCGCCATCAACTCCTCGTTGCGGACGAGAAACTCGATCAGGTCATAGATGCCGCCGTCTTCGACGGTCAGCGTTCCATCCATGTAGGCTTCGGGCAAATAGAGCCACGGATTGACGCAAAGTTTCCAGTGCAGCGCCCGATCGTGCAGGCGAACCTTCACTACCGGGCCGGGCGAACCGGCGAAGACATGCGTTCGTCCCGCCGCGTCGATCAGGTCGATCCGGCCGGTGCGCGTGACACGAGTGAGCAGCCGCGCGAGCAGCATCGCGACAGAACCCCACAGAACCCGCTGCTATTATTGGCTAATTTTACGGCAGGGGACAAGCGCCCAGGGCGGTGGTGCCAGCGCTCAGGCGGCGTCGGGCGCGGGAGCGGGCGCTTCCAGCAATTCCGTAGCCGGCGGGGCTTCGTCCTCGTCGCGCTCGGCAAGCGGGTTGATACCCGCTTCCTGCATCTGTGCCGCCTCCGCCGATTGCGCGACATTGGCAGTCACGGTCACGCCGACCTCGGGATGCAACATCACGCGCAGCGGATGAAGGCCGAGGTTCTTGATCGGCCGGGCGAGCACCATTTGCCGCTTGTCGACGGTGAATCCGGCGGCGGTCACGGCATCGGCGATATCGCGCGCCGAGACCGAGCCGTACAGCTGACCGCTCTCGCCGGCTTGCCGGATCAGCACGACCTTGAGCCCGTCGAGCTTGGTGGCGACGTGCTCCGCGTCCGATTTGCGAGCAAGGTTGCTGGCCTCCAGCTGGGCGCGCTGGGTCTCGAAGTAGGCCAGGTTGTCCTTGGTCGCGCGCATCGCCTTCTTTTGGGGCAGCAGAAAATTACGCGCATAGCCCGGGCGGACTTTGACGATCTGGCCCATCTGGCCGAGCTTCTCGACTCGCTCGAGGAGGATGAGTTCAACCATCGCTACTGCACCATGTAGGGAAGCAGGCCGAGATAGCGCGCCCGCTTGATCGCGCGCGATAGCTCGCGCTGCTTCTTGGTCGACACCGCGGTGATCCGGCTCGGCACGATCTTGCCGCGCTCCGAGATGAAGCGCTGCAGGAGACGCGTGTCCTTGTAGTCGATCTTGGGCGCGTTGGGCCCGGAGAAGGGGCAGCTCTTACGCCGGCGGAAGAACGGTCGCCGCGCTGCCGCCGCTGCTCGGCCGCCGCCGTCTCTGCCGCCGCCGCCTTCCCTCTGGCTTTCCATCTAAGCCTCCACCGCCGGTTCGGGCGTTGGCGCGCGTTCGGAGCGCTCGGGTCGGTCGTAGCCGCGGTCATCGTAGCGGTCGCGGTCACTGCGCCGCGGCCGGTCTTCGCGGCTGCCGCGATTGAGCATCACCGCCGAGGGCCCCTCCTCGAGCTCATCGACGCGGATCGTCAGGTAGCGCAGCACGTCTTCGTTGATCCGCATCGTGCGCTCCAACTCGGCGATGGCCGGGGCCGGCGCGTCGATGTTGAAGAGCACGTAGTGGCCCTTGCGGTTCTTGTTCATGCGGTAGGCGAGGTTGCGCAGTCCCCAGTTCTCGCGCTTTTTCACCTCACCGCCCTGTTCGGCGATGAGCTGGGTGAAGACATCGGCGAGGGCATCGACCTGGGCGCCGGAGATGTCCTGGCGCGCGATAAAGACGTTCTCGTAAAGCGGCATCAACGACCCCTTGTGGCTGATGTGGCCCGGAGCGCGAGCGCCAACCGTGCCGAGCCGGTCCCAAATGGGCCGGCAAGGGAGCGCGGCACTATACTGAAAGAGCGAGGCGGCGCAAGCGCCGCCCCGACGTCCTGTTGGCGAAGTCGCGTCAGGCGCGGACTTCGACGCCCTTTTCCTCGAACATCTGCTGAAGTTCGCCGGTCTCGAACATCTCGCGGATGATGTCGCAGCCGCCGACGAACTCGCCTTTCACATAGAGCTGCGGGATGGTCGGCCAGGACGAGAATTCCTTGATGCCTTCGCGCACCGAGGAGTCGGCGAGCACGTCGATGCCTTTGAACTTGACGCCCATGTGGCTGAGGATCTGCACCACCGTCGCCGAGAAGCCGCATTGTGGGAACACCGGGGTGCCCTTCATGAACAGCACGACCGGGTTGTCGGTAACTTGCTGGCGGATGCGGTCGTGTACGGTGATGTCCATCGCTTGATCCTCTTTTTGTCCTAATGCCGTTCCGGGGGAGCGCTCGTCTGCAAGGCGAGCGCGTGAAGTTCGTTGCCCATCCGGCCGCGCAGCGTCTCGTAGACCATCTGGTGCTGCTGCACCCGGCTTTTGCCGCGAAATGCGCTGGACACGACGGTGGCGGCATAGTGATCGCCGTCGCCGCGCAGATCCTGGATCGAAACCCGCGCGTCGGGGAGCCCTTCCTTGATCAGGCGCTCGATTGTCACCGCGTCCATCGCCATCGATCTGTCCCTCGCAGCCTAGTTGCCGGCCATATAGCCGGGCAACCAAGCCTCGTTGGCGGCCTTCAACTCGTGCACCGATATGGCATCGCCGCTGGGGAGTGTCAACGCGGCGCCGCTCACCGTACCGATGCGTTGCGCGTAGATGCCCGCATTTTTCGCGGCGGCCAAGAGCGCCTCCGGTGCGGCGGTTTCGATCAGGTAGCGCCCCTGATCCTCGCCAAAGAGGGCGGCGGCAGTTTCCGACAGGCTGTCGAGCACGATGCCCCTGCCGCTGGCCATCGCCATCTCAGCGACCGCGATCAGCAGTCCGCCGTCGCTGACATCATGGCAGGCGGCGACATGGCCCTCGCTGATTTGCCGACGCACGAAATCGCCGTGCTTGCTCTCGGCTGCGAGATCGACGGGCGGCGGTGCGCCGTCCTCGCGGCCCTCGATCTCGCGCAGGTAGAGCGAGGCGCCAAGATGACCGTACGCCTCGCCGATCACGATCAGCGCATTGCCGTCTTGCTTGAGGGCAAGATCGACGGCCTTGGCGGCATCGGCGATGAGCCCAACGCCGCCGATGACCGGGGTCGGCAGGATCGCGCTGCCGCTGGTCTCGTTGTAGAGCGAGACGTTGCCCGAGACGACCGGGTAGTCGAGCGCGAGGCAGGCGGCGCGGATGCCGGCGATGGCCCCGGCGAATTCGGCCATGATCTCAGGCCGCTCGGGGTTGCCGAAATTCATATTGTCGGTCAGCGCCAAAGGCTGCGCGCCGACCGCGGTCAGGTTGCGCCAGCTTTCGGCAACCGCCTGCATGCCGCCGCGTTCCGGGTCGGCACGGCAATAGCGCTGCGTGCAGTCGGTCTTCAGGGCAAGCGCCTTGGGGCCGTCGCCGATCCGCACCACCGCCGCGTCGCCGCCCGGCCGTTTGACGGTGTTGCCCATCACCAGGTGATCGTACTGCTCCCAGACCCAGCGTTTCGAAGCGAGGTCGGGGCAGGCGATGAGCTTCTTGAGGCACGCGATCGGGTCGCGGGCGGGAAGGGTGGCGGGGTCGATGTCGGGTCGCGCAGGACGCTTCTGCGTCGGACGCTGGTAGAGCGGCGCCTCGCCGACAAGCGGGCCGACCGGGATGTCGGCGGCGAGGTCGCCGTGCATCCTGAGGATCAGCCGCCCGGTCTCGGTGACGTGGCCGATCACCGCGAAATCCAGCTCCCATTTCTCGAAGACGCGGCGCGCCTCGGCCTCGCTGCCGGGGCGCAGCACCATCAGCATGCGCTCCTGGCTTTCGCTCAGCATGATTTCGTAGGGGCTCATGCCGGCTTCGCGCATCGGCACACGGTCGAGGTCGAGCTCGATGCCGAGCCCGCCCTTGCCGGCCATCTCGACCGCCGAGGAGGTGAGCCCGGCCGCGCCCATGTCCTGGATCGCGACGATGGCGTCGCCCGCCATCAGTTCGAGGCAGGCCTCGATCAGCAGCTTCTCGGTGAACGGATCGCCGACCTGCACGGTCGGGCGCTTCTCGCCGGCATCCTCGGCGAACTCGGCCGAGGCCATCGTCGCGCCGTGGATGCCGTCGCGCCCGGTCTTGGCGCCGACATAGACGACCTGATTTCCGGCCCCCGAGGCGGCCGAATAGAAGATGCGGTCGGCCCTGGCGATGCCGACGCACATGGCGTTGACCAGAATGTTGCCGTTGTAGCTCGGGTGAAACTGGCACTCGCCGCCCACCGTCGGCACGCCGACGCAATTGCCGTAGCCGCCGATCCCGGCGACGACCCCGCCAACGAGGTGTCGCGTCTTCGGGTGGGCCGGGCTGCCGAAGCGCAGCGAGTTGAGCAGCGCGATCGGCCGCGCGCCCATCGTGAACACATCGCGCAGAATGCCGCCGACCCCGGTCGCCGCGCCCTGGTACGGCTCGATAAACGAGGGATGATTGTGGCTCTCGATCTTGAAGACGACGGCGTCGCCGTCACCGATGTCGACGACTCCGGCATTCTCGCCCGGCCCGCAAATGACGCGCGGACCGTCGGTCGGCAGCGTTTTCAGCCACACCTTCGACGATTTGTACGAGCAATGCTCGCTCCACATCGCCGAGAACACGCCCAGCTCGGTGAGGTTCGGGGTGCGGCCGAGGATGCTTTCGGCGCGGGCGAACTCCTCGGCCGACAGCCCCATCTCGGCGGCGAGGGCGGGGGTGACGTTGCTGCCCTCGCTCACTGCAGCGCGCTCACCAGACCGTCGAATAATCCTTGTCCGTCGGTGCAGCCGAGCAGCGGGTCGGTCGAATTCTCGGGATGCGGCATCAGCCCCAGCACGGTGCGGGTTTCGTTGAACACGCCGGCGATGCAGCGCGCCGATCCGTTGACGTTGTCCTCGTCGGTCAGTTCGCCGGTCGGGCTGCAATAGCGGAACGCGACGCGGCCCTCAGCCGTCGAGCCGGTCGAGCGTCGCCTCGTCGGCGGTGTAATTGCCTTCGCCATGGGCGACCGGGACGCGGATCGCCTGGCCCGCCTCGTAGCCACAGGTGAAGATCGTCTGCGAATTCTCGACCCGCAGATGGACGTCGCGGCAGATGAAGCTCAGCGTCTTGTTATGCAGCAGCGCGCCGGGCAGCATCCCGGCCTCGGTCAGCACCTGGAAGCCATTGCAAATGCCCAAGACCGGCACGCCCTTGGCGGCGCGCGCCTTGACCTCGCGCATGATCGGCGAATGCGCCGCCATCGCGCCGCAGCGCAGATAGTCGCCATAGGCAAAGCCGCCCGGCAGCACGATCAGATCGGCCGCTGGCAGGTCGGTGTCGCGATGCCAGACGATCGCCGGCTCCTTGCCGCTGGCGCGCTTCAGCGCGGCGCACACGTCGTGCTCGCGATTGGTGCCGGGGAAGATGACGACGGCGGCTTTCATGCGCCCCTTCGGCTGGAATGTGGTTCCGCGTCCATCGAGGCTCCCTTCGGTCGCACCTCAGGATGAGGAAGGTTGGTGCGTGCCATCCTCGAAATTCCCGCATCCTGAGGCGCCTTGCGCAGCAAAGCCTCGAAGGACGCACGAGCGGTTTTGCAGCTCCCGGTCATACCAGCTCGATGTCGTAGTTCTCGATGACCGGGTTGGCGAGCAGCTGCTCGCACATCTTCTCGACCTTCTCGCGCGCCTTTTCCCGGTCGCTTTCGGCAAGTTCGATCTCGATGAGCTTGCCCTGGCGCACCTCGCCGACGCCGGTGAAGCCGAGCGAGGCGAGCGCGTGGCCGATCGCCTTGCCCTGTGGATCAAGCACGCCCTCTTTGAAGCGAATATGCACGCGCGCTTTCATTGAATGGCCCTCGGGGCCTTGAAGTCGGCCGGGCCGCCTTCCGGGAGGATGCCGAGCCGCCGCGCCACCTCCTGATAGCCTTCCGCGACCTTCTCCAAATCCTCGCGGAAGCGGTCCTTGTCGAGCTTCTCGCTGGTGCGGATGTCCCACAGCCGCATGTTGTCGGGGCTGATCTCGTCGGCAACGACGATGCGCATGTCGTCGTCGCTGAAGAGCCGCCCGAACTCCAACCCGAAATCGACGAGGCGGATGCCGATCCCGAGGAAAAGCCCGGTCAGGAAATCATTGATCCGCAGCGAGATTTGCATGATCTCGTCGAGGTCCTGGGTGCTCGCCCAGGCGAAGGCGGTGATGTGCTCCTCGGCGACGAGCGGATCGCCCAATTCGGCTTTCTTGTAATGGAATTCGATGATCGAGCGCGGCAGCGGCGTGCCCTCGGCGATGCCGAGCCGCTTGGCCAGCGAGCCGGCCGCAACATTGCGCACGACGACGCGCAGCGGAATGATCTCGACCTCGCGCACCAGCTGCTCGCGCATGTTGAGCCGGCGGACGAAATGCGTCGGGATGCCGATCTCGGCGAGCTTCAGCATCAGAAACTCGCAGATGCGGTTGTTGAGCACGCCCTTGCCGGTGATCGTGCCGCGCTTCTGCTTGTTGAACGCGGACGCGTCGTCCTTGAAGTGCTGGACGAGGGTGCCCGGCTCCGGGCCCTCGAACAGCACCTTGGCCGAGCCCTCGTAAATCTGTCGGCGTCGCGACATGCTAAGTCCCGTGGGGCTCCCGATGAAGCACCCTTGATATAGCAAGCAGGGTGGGGGCCAACAATGTCAGCGCGCGCGTTTGGGCGCGGCAAAAGAGACGTCGGCCCAGGGCGTTTCCGAGGACTGCCATTGCGCGTAGCGAAAGCGCGGCTTTCGCTCGCCCGCGTTGGGCTGCGGCAGCGCGATCAGCGCGCTCGACACGGTGCCGTAGCCGCGCGCGGTCGCGAAGCGGAGGGCATTCTCCGGCGGCTCGCCGGGCGGCAATTCGTTATTCGACAGCAGCGCTTCCCACGCGCGCCAGTCGTCGCGGTCGGGATCGGGCGCCGCGGCGTCGCGGAATCGTGGCGTGGCAAGGGTGACCCGCCGGTTGTTCGGGCGATTAAGCTCGCCGGAATCGATCAGCGACAGGCCCTCGCCGATCGGCCACGCGTCGATATTCGCCCCGTCGGCGTGCCGAAGCCAGAACGCGTCGCGATTGTCGGCGATGATCAGGTTGAAGGTGCGGTACGCGGCCGGGTCGAGATGCGTCAGCGACTCGGCGGCGGCGACCGCGTCGGGATGATCGAGCGCTTCGAGCACCAGTTCGCCGCGCGAGCGCTGGCCGGGCGCGGGGCCAAGCGAGCCGTGCCGGTTGAGGATCGCCGCGGCGACGCCCCAATCGTTGACCCCGAGCCACGATCCGCCAGCCAGCTGGTCGAGCCCGGCGACGACCTCGGGCCGGTCGGGCCAATGCCGCGCCGGCGGCAGCGCCGGGCGGCCGATCATCTCGTCTCGGTTGGCGCCGATCACCACCGGCCACAGGTGATCGGGCCGGCGCAGGATCACCAGCGTGCACATCGCCCGATCATGCGGCTATAGTGCGGCAGCGGACAACGGACAGGACGTCATGCCTACTTTCGAGGATCGTGAGAAGGATTTCGAGGCGCGCTTCAAGCACGACCAGGAGCTGCAGTTCAAGGTCAAGGCGCGGCGCAACCGCCTTTTGGGGCAATGGGCCGCCGAGAAGATGGGGCTGTCAGGCGAAGCTGCCGACACCTATGCCAAAAGTATCGTCGCCGCCGAGTTCGACAAGGGCGGGGACCACCATGTCGTCGACAAGGTCGTCGCCGACCTCGCCGCAAAGGGTCAAGGCGTCACCGCCGCGCAAGTGAATTTCGAACTCGACCACTTCGCCGAGACCGCCAAGCAACAGGTGATGAGCGAATAGCGGCGGAAGACCCCGACCCGGCCGCCGCAGATGCGGGCGGCCACCCTCCCCGGCATTGCGGGAAAGGGTTTAGGCCGGTGCGGCCCTCAACTCAGACCGGCTTGTCGCCCAGCACCGTGACCCGGTTGCCCGAGCGGGTGTGCGGCCAGTAGTCCCACATCGCGTGGTGCTGGACGCAGCGATTGTCCCAGAACGCGATCGAGTTCTCCTGCCAGCGGAAGCGGCACTGGAACAGCGGGCTCGCCATGTGCTCGTAGAGGTAGCGCAGGACTGCCGTCGCTTTCGTCGCGCGGGATGCCGTTGATGTAGCGGGTGAAGCCCTTGTTGACGTAGAGGCACTTGCGGCCGGTCACCGGATGGGTGCGCACCACCGGATGGTCGGCGTGCGGGTAGGTCTCCTTGTCCTTGACCCCGTAATTGGCGTACTGGCCGCGGTAGTGCTCGCCGTTGTGCCGCGCGGTAAGACCTTCGAGGTAGGTCTTCATCCGGTCCGACAGCGCCTCGTAGGCCGCGTACATGTTGGCGAAGAGCGTGTCGCCGCCGCGCGGCGGACATTTCTTGATGTAAAGGATGCTGCCCATCGGCGGGATCGGGTCGCACGACACGTCCGAATGCCAGCCCTCGCCGTTGGCGCGGAACGAGTCCTTGTCGGCGTGGATGATCATCAGCTCGGGATGGCCGGGCTCGGTCGGCGCCGCCGGATGGATGTGCAATTCGCCGAATTTGCGGCCGAAATCGAGGTGCTGGTCCTGCGACAGATGCTGGTCGCGGAAGAAGATCACCAGGTTTTCCGCCAGCGCGCGGTGGATCTCGTCCATCTGGTGGTTGCTCGGGTCGCGCAGATCGACATTGCCGATCTCGGCGCCGATGATCGGCGTCAGCTTGTCGACGGTGATCGCCTCGTAGGGCAAGTCGACGGGCGTGTATTTGATGCGGGGGCCGTTGTTACTGCGCAGCGAGCTCATGGCGCTTCTCCCTGGGAACCGCCGCGGTACCGAAGACGCGGCGGAAGATCGTATCGACGTGTTTCTGATGATAGGCCGGGTTGAACGACGCGTCGATCTGCGTCCGGCTTCAGGTAGCGGGTGATTTCTGGATCGGCCTTGAGCAGATCGGCGAACCGGCCGCCGCCACTCCATGACGCCATCGCATGTTTCTGGACGAGGCGGTAGGAATCCTCGCGGCTCATCCCGGCCTGGGTCAGCGCCAGCAGGAAACGCTGCGAGTCGACGAGCCCGCCGAGCAAGTCGAGGTTCGCCCGCATCCGTGCCGGATCGACGATCATCTTGTCGACGATTCCGGTGAGCCGGTTGAGCGCGAAATCGAGGGTGATCGTCGTGTCGGGGGCGATAAACCGCTCGACCGAGGAATGCGAGATGTCGCGCTCGTGCCAGGTGACGACATTTTCCAGGGCGGGGATCACCGCCGAACGGATGACCCGCGACAGACCCGTCAGGTTCTCGGACAGGACAGGATTGCGCTTGTGCGGCATCGCCGACGAGCCCTTCTGGCCCTCGGCGAAAAATTCCGACGCCTCGCGCAACTCGGTGCGCTGCAGGTGGCGCAGCTCGGTGGCGAAACGCTCGATCGCCGCGGCGATCAGCGCCAGCGCCATGAAGAACGCGGCATGGCGGTCGCGCGGGATGATCTGGGTGGAAACCGGCTCGGGGATGAGACCGAGCTTCTTCGCAACGTATTCCTCGACCCGCGGGTCGATATTGGCGAAGGTGCCGACCGCGCCGGAAATCTGGCAGGTCGCGATCTCCTTGCGCGCGGCGACGAGGCGCTCGCGGTTGCGGGCGAACTCGGCGTAATGCCCGGCGAGCTTGAGGCCGAACGTCGTCGGCTCGGCATGGACGCCATGGCTGCGCGCGACCGTCGGCGTCATCTTGTGCTCGAAGGCGCGGCGCTTCAGCGCCGCCAGCAGCGCGTCCAGATCGGCGAGCAGGATGTCGGCGGCCTGGGTCAGCTGCACCGCGAGGCAGGTGTCGAGCACGTCGCTCGAGGTCATGCCTTGGTGGACGAAACGCGCCTCGGGCCCGACATGCTCGGCGACGTTGGTGAGGAACGCGATTGTCTCGTGATGCACCTCGCGCTCGATCTCGCGGATGCGCTCGACCTCGAACTTGCCGCGCTCGCGCAGCGACTTCGCCACGCCTTTCGGGATCACGCCAAGCTTTTCCTGTGCCTCGCAGGCATAGGCCTCGATGTCGAGCTGGATGCGGAAATAGTTTTCCGGCTTCCAGATCTTGGCCATTTGCGGGCGGCTGTAGCGCGGGATCATGCCGAAGCTTCCGAGTTCGCGACCGTCGGGGACTCTACCACGAGGGGCAGCGCCATCAGCACGTCATCGTGGTATTGGCCGCGATACTTTGTGGCATGACGTTCGATGCCGTATTCGACAAAGCCGAGGCTTGCGTAAAGGCGCCGTGCCGGCAAATTGTCGCTGACCACGAACAATTGCAGAAGTTCGACGTGCTGGCGCGCGTGCTCGACGATGGCCGCGACCAGCATTCGGCCGATGCCGGTTCCGCGCGCCCGCGGACGCACATACATGCCCCACAGCACGCCCTTGTGGCGGTGCTTGGGTTTGGGCTGGACGTAGAAACCGGCGACGCCGAGCAGCTCCGGCCCGCGGAACGCGCCCAGCACAAAATCGGCGGCCAGGCGCGCTGCAACGTGGTCGAGCGGCTGGGCTTGCTCGGCTTCGATCGTGCTGGCGAAGGCATGCGGGCTGTCGGCCAGCCCTTCCAGCCGGATGTCGCGATACAGAGCGCCGTCCTCCGAGCCGAGCCGGCGCAATTCGGTGTGGATGCCGGTCATGCCGCCGCCTCCGTCCGAAAGCCAAGCCGGGCCAGCGCGGCGAGCATGTGCGCCGGCACCGGCGCCGTGACCGCGATCGCCGGCCGCGCCGGGTAGAGTGGGATGGAAATCGCGCGGGCATGCAGTTGGAGCGGCACGCCGGCCGGCCCGCCATAAGTGGTGTCGCCGACGACCGGACAGCGGAGCGCCGCGCAATGCACGCGAATCTGGTGGGTGCGCCCGGTGCGCGGCTTCAGCTCCAGCCAGGCGCGTCCCTCGGCGGTCCCAAGCACCCTATATTCGGTGACCGCGCGCTGGCCGGCGGGGTCGACCTCCATGCGCCATCCGCTGCGGCGCGTCTCTTTCTTGAGCGGCGCGTCGATGACGCCGCTGGGTTCGGCCGGGATGCCCGCGACGACGGCCCAATAAGTCTTCTCGACCTTGCCCTCGGCGAAGAGGCGGCCGAGGCGGCGCAGCGCCTTTGGGTGGCGGCCCAGCACCAGGCAGCCGCTGGTGTCGCGGTCGAGCCGGTGCGCCAACGCCGGCGGGCGTGGCAGGCCGAAGCGGAGCGCGCCGAACCCGGCTTCGAGATTGGGCCCGCCGCGCGGCCCGGCATGAACCGGGATGCCGGCCGGCTTGTCGATGACCAGCATCAGCCCATCGCGATAGAGTATCCTGTCGGCAAGATGACCGACCGCGGAGGCAGAGATGGCCCTATCGCCCAGCATCGAAACCCATTTCTTCGCCGATGACGGCGTCATACCCAACAACGCTCTGCCGCTTGTGCTGTATCGCGGCGCGCTTGGCAGCGAGGGCGACCTCGCCGCGCGCTGCGAGGAAATGTTCGAGGCCAATGGCTGGCCCGGCGCCTGGCGCAACGGCATCTACGGCCACCACCATTATCACAGTACGGCGCATGAGGTGCTCGGCATCGCCCGCGGCTCGGCGCGGGTGAGGCTCGGCGGCGACAACGGCGCCACCGTCGAATTGCGCGAAGGGGACGTCGTGGTGATCCCGGCCGGGGTCGCGCACAAGCGCGAGAGCGCCAGCGCCGATCTGCTCGTCATCGGCTCCTATCCGAAGGGCCAGCGGCCGGACATCTGCCGCGCCGAGCCGACCACGCACGACAAGGCTGCGGCCAATGTCGCAAAGGTGGCGCTGCCGGCGTTAGACCCGGTTACCGGCCGGGCCGATCCGCTGATCGATTGCTGGCAGCGGGGCGGTTCGCTATAACGCGCCGCTCCGCCGCGGAACGAGTACTGCCAATGCCCATCGAGCGCACCTTGTCGATCATCAAGCCGGACGCGACCCGGCGCAATCTGACCGGCGCGATTAACGATCGCTTCGAGAAGGCGGGGCTGCGCATCGTCGCGCAAAAGCGGATGCGGCTGAGCACGGAGACCGCCGGGCAGTTTTACGCCGTGCACAAGGAGCGTCCGTTCTACAACGACCTCGTCAGCTTCATGAGCTCGGGGCCGGTCGTGGTGCAGGTGCTGGAAGGCGAGGGCGCCATCGCCAAGAACCGCGACATCATGGGCGCGACCAATCCCGCCAACGCGGCCGCCGGCACCATCCGCAAGGATTTCGCCGAGTCGATCGAGGCCAATTCGGTGCACGGCTCTGACTCGCCCGAGACCGCGGCGCAGGAGATCGCCTTCTTCTTTTCCGCGATGGAAATCTGCGCGTAGGCGCAGGGCCTGCTACAGCAGAAAAATCGCCATTCCGACGAGGATCAGCACGACCGCGACAATCATGATCTTCATGAACCGGCAAAATCCGGTCCAGGTTTGGCGGTGTTGAGGATCTGCCTCCATCCACATCGTCATCGTCGCGCCCGTCTCTCCTGAAAACTCTGCCGCCTGTATAGCTCAACCGCGCGCCGAGGCAAGCGCCTCCAGCGGGTTGGTGACCACGATATCGGATGCGGTTGCCCCGGCGGCGACGACTTGGTTGCCGGCGATCGTCAGCCGGTCCTCGGCATAAAGCCGCACCGCGAGCGGGTAGAGTCGATGCTCGGCGGCGAGGATGCGCGCGGCGAGCCGGTCTTCGTCGTCGCTATCCTTCACCGGGACGACGGCCTGGGCGATGATCGGCCCGCTATCGACCTCGGCCCGGACGAAATGCACCGTGCAGCCGGAAAACTTGACCCCGGCGGCGAGCGCTTGGCGCTGCGGGTGCAGGCCGGGAAAAGCGGGCAGCAGCGAGGGGTGGATGTTGACCATCCGATCCCGCCACGCGGCGACGAAGTCCGTGTCGAGCAATCGCATGAACCCGGCGAGGGCGACGAGGCCGATATTCGCCGCGCGCAGCTCCCGATCCGCCGCCCTGGCAAAGGCGGCGCGGTCGCTCTCGGAAATGACCCGGCGCGGGATCCCGGCCGCCTCGGCGCGGTCCAATCCTGCCGCGTCGGCGCGATTGCTGATGACGATGGCGATCTCGGCCGGATAGGCGGGGTCGGCGGCGGCGTCGATCAGCGCCTGCAGGTTCGAGCCTCGCCCCGAAATCAGCACGCCGACCTTCAGCCGCTCCATCCCGCCTCCGCGCCGCGGCCCAGCCGGGCTCTCGATGGCATCCTCGGCAAAACTGCGGTATGACCGCTGAGCGCGGTCGGGGAGCCGCGAGGATAGGGGATCGAGGGCTTTTGCCCAAGGAATGTTCGCCATGATCGGGCCACGATCGTCCGGGAGGCACCGCTTCCGGCGGCGGTGGGGTGTCGCCGTTGGGTCGCTGCTTCTTGTCGCGTTGCTTTTCCAGCTGCCGGCAGTCGCGCAGGACGATTCGTTCACGGCGACGGTCACGGTCGACGCGACGGCGGACGATGTCGCCAAGGCGCGCGACATGGCCCGGCGTGACGGCCAGCGCAAGGCGCTGACCGCGGTTGTCGACAAGCTTACGGGCGGCCCCGGCAAGGCCAAGCTACCCAAGCTCAGCGACAACCAGATCACCGATCTCGTGGCGAGCTTCGAGGTCGCCAACGAAAAGATGACCGCGGTGCGCTACACCGCCGACTACACCTATCACTTCAAGCCAGCCGATACGCAGGCGATGCTGACCGGCGCCGGGATCGCGCTCAACCTGCCCAATGCGCCCGACACCGGCACCGCTGCGGCAGCGCCTCCGGGACCCGGCGCGCCTCCGGGAACGAGCACCGTCCCCGACAACGCCATCCCGCAAGGGCCGACGCAGACTCTGACCGCGGCGCTGCCGGTCGACGGCCTCGATGATTGGATTAAGCAGCGCGAGCGCCTCGCCGGGCTGCCGCCGATCAAGAAAATCGACGTAAGGTCGCTTTCGCGCCAGGAGGTGACGGTCGATATTCAATATGTCGGCACGCTCGATCAGCTCAAACTGAGCCTGGCGACGATCCACCTTAATCTCGAGGGCAGCGACCCCAATTGGCGGCTGGCGCGGACGCCTTAGTCGATGATCCCATGACCCGGCTTGGCCTCAACCTGCCGAACCTGATCACGCTGTCTCGGCTGCTCTCGGTGCCGCTGATGATCTGGCTGATCGTGGGAGAGCAGTATGGCGTCGCCTTCTGGATATTTCTCGCTGCCGGAGCCAGCGACGCGCTCGACGGCTATATCGCCAAGCGGTTCGACTGCCGCACCCGGCTCGGGGCGTTGCTCGATCCGGCGGCCGACAAGGCGCTGCTGTCGAGCGTCTATGTCGCGCTTGGGGTCGCCGAGAAATTGCCGAACTGGCTGGTCATTCTGGTGGTGTTCCGTGACGTGATGATCATCGGCGGCTTCGTGCTGATCCAGACGCTCGCGGCGCCACGCAAGTTCGACCCACTATACATTAGCAAGATCAACACGCTGGTCCAGATCGCGCTGGTCGCCTATGTGTTGGCGCGGCTCGGGGTCGGCTTTCCCGACGGCGAAGTAACGCCGGTCCTGGTGTGGATCGCCGCGCTAACCACCGTGCTCTCGGGCCTTTCCTACCTGGTGCGCTGGGCACGCATTCTATCCGGCACTGAACAGCCCACATGACCCCGCGCGGATATCGCCTTTTGTTCTGGCTGGCGCTGATCCTGATCGCGCTCGTCGCGCTCGGAATGGTGCAGAGCATTCTGCTGCCGTTCGCGGCGGGCGTGGTTCTCGCTTTTGTTCTGTCGCCGGCAGTCAACCGGCTAGAGCGTTGGGGCGTGCGGCGCAGCCTGGCGGCGCTCGCCGTGCTGGTGTTGTTTCTCATCGGCGTCGTGCTGGTATTCGTCATTCTGGTGCCGCTGATCCAAAATCAGGTGGTTCAGCTGATCGCCAAGGTGCCGACGCTCGTCACCTTCCTGCAGGACCAGACCAAATGGGCGATGGGTCTTCTGGAACAGCGCCTGCCGAAAGATCAGATGGACAAACTGCAGGACCTCATAAACACCAAGCTGAGCGAAGCGGTGGCCTGGATTGCTACGTTGTTTCAGAGCCTCATTACTAGCAGCATCGCGATTCTCAATATTGTCTCGCTGGTAGTGATCGCGCCGATCGTCACCTTCTTTTTGATGCGCGACTGGGAGGTAATTGTCGCGCGGGTTGACTCCCTGGTGCCGCGTCAGTCGCTGGCCACAGTGCGCGCGCAAGCTCGCGCGGTCAGCGACACGCTGGTCGGCTTCATCCACGGCCAAGCCCTCGTCTGCCTTTTTCTGGCGATCTATTACGGGGTGGCGTTAAGTCTCGCGCAGCTTGATTCCGGCCTCGCGCTGGGGCTCCTGATCGGGGTCTTGGCGGTGATCCCGATGCTGGGCGCGACACTCGGCTTCGTGTTGGCCCTCGGCCTCGCCGCGACGCAATACGGTACCTGGTCGTCGATCCTGATAGTGATCGCGATCTTCGCAATCGGTCAGGTGATCGAGGGCAATTTTCTCACGCCGAAGCTGGTCGGCGACCGCATTCGTCTGCACCCGGTATGGGTGATTTTCGCCCTGTTCGCGGGCGCCACGCTTTTTGGTTTTGTCGGTGTGCTGTTCGCGGTGCCGGCGGCGGCGGTGATCGGCGTGCTGGTGCGGTTCGCCGTCAGCCGCTATCGGGATAGCGCGATCTACGACAACCGTCCCGGGGCGCCGCGCGGCCTTGCCGCTGATGAGTAAATCGTTTGCCCGATGAGGCAGCGCGCATTCGACCTGCCGGTCAGGACCGGGTTCGGCGCAGCCGATTTTCTCGTATCGGATTGCAACCGCGAAGCCTTCGAGCTGATCGAGCGCTGGCCGGATTGGCCGTCGCCGGCGCTTGTGCTGCATGGACCTTCGGGCAGCGGCAAGACCCATCTCGCACATCTGTGGTGCGAGCGGGCCGGCGCCGCGTTGATTTCAGGCAAGGCGGTTGATGCCGCGGCCCTTCCGGATGCCGCCGCCTTGGCGATCGACGACGCCGAGCAGGCGCAAGAAGAGCCGCTCCTGCATCTCTACAACAGCGCGCTCGAGCGCGGAGCGAGCCTGCTGCTGACCCTGCCGGGGCCGCCGGCCTCAATGCTCATCGCGCTGCCCGATTTGGCCTCTCGACTGCGGGCGCTGCCCATGGCTGGGATCGCGCCGCCGGACGATGCAGTGCTCGGCGCGGTGTTGCTCAAGCATTTCGCCGATCGCCAGATCGTCGTCCGACCAGGGGTGATCGCCTATCTCATCGCCCATATCGAGCGCTCGTTCGCCGCGGCGGCCTCGGTCGCGGCGCGGCTTGACGAAGCCGCCCTAGCCGCGGCGCGGCCGATTACCATCAAGCTCGCGCGTGAAGTGCTCGGCGCCTCGGGTCCCTAGTCCTCGCCGCCGAGCGATTTCACGGTCACGTAATCGACGAGGCGGTGCCGCTCGCTGCCGATGTCAGCCCAGCTCGTTGCAATGACGAAGCGCGCGCGAACCCCGGTCGGGAACTTGCCGTTCACCAAGGTGCTGAAGCCGGGCGAGGTGGGGGCGGCAAGGGCCGCAGCCAGTTCGTGCAGCCCCGGGTTGTGGCCCACCAGCATCGCCGTGCCACAGGCTTCGTCGAGCATCTGCAGGCGACGAAGGAGGGTCTCGGACGTCGCCAGATAGAGCCTGTCCTCGTAGTGGATCTTCGGCGTTGGCTTGTATCCGGCTAGAGCCAGCTCGGCGGTTTGGCGCGCCCGCAGAGCGGTGGAGCACAGCACCAGGTCGAGCGCTCCGATCGCCGCCTGAAGCGTCTCACCGATCAGCCGCGCTGCCTCGCGGCCGCGCCGGTTGAGCGGGCGCTCGTGGTCGTCGGCGTCGTCGTCCCAGCTCGATTTGGTGTGCCGCAGCAGATGCAATTGGTGCATCGGCGATCCTCCACGCCGGACTTTCTTTTTAATACATGTCCGGCGTGATCACGTTCTGCGGATTATTCGTCAACAATGCGGCACGCATCGTTTCGGCCGATTTGCGCCGGGTATCCATCCAGGAATGCGGGGTCAGCCAGGCCGAATGCGGGGTGATGACGAGCCGGCCCTCGAGCCACTCCTCGCGGGCGCGGTAGGCGCGCAGCAGTTCGGGGATCGGCTCGACTGGCGGCTCGACCGGCAGCACGTCGAGCCCCGCGCCGGCGATGTGGTCGCTCTTCAACAGCGTGTAGAGCGCGTCGAGATCGAGGATCGGGCCGCGCGCGTCGTTAACCACGACCGCGCCCTGGGGCAGCAGCGACAGCTGGTCATGGCCGATCATGCCCTTGGTTTCGACCGTCAGCGGGCAGTGGATCGAGAGCGTGTTGGTCTGGCGCATCAGGTCTTCGAGGGTCGCGGCGCGTTCGATGCCGAGGCCAAGCTCGTGCCCGTTCGGATGCTTCGGGTCATAGAAAATGACCCGAAAATTGAACGCCTTGGCCCGCAGCGCCACCGCAGTGCCAATGCGGCCTAGCCCGACAATGCCAAAAGTCTGCGTGCCGAGCCGCTCGATCAGCGGGTTCTGGAACGAGCGCCACGGCTCCGGCGGATTGTGGCGCTGGTATTCGTGATGCAGCAGGATGCCGCGCCGCAGGCACAGCGCCAGCGCGATGGCGTGGTCGGCGACCTCCGTGGTGCCGTAATCCGGCACGTTGCAGACGAGGACGTTGCGCGCCGCCGCCGCCGGCCGGTCGAGCTTGTCGTAGCCAACCCCCATGCGGACGATGCAGCGCAGCTTGGGGAAGCGCGCGAGGTCGGCGCCGGTAACGCCGAACCCCATGATCATCAGCCCGTCGGCCTCGGCGCAATCGGCATCGGAGAGCTGACTGAGCGCATCGACGTCGCGTTTCACGACCTTCACATCGCCGCCGAGGACGCCGCGCTCGAGTTCGTCGGGCTGTTGGCGGGCCTCGGGATAAAGCACGGTAACGGGCATTTCATTCCCCTTCGGCTTGGTTCAGTCGTGGGCGACGCGCACCGGGCGCCGCTGAGCGGCGGAGGCGACAATCGCCTCGAATACGGCGACCCCGTGTACAGCCTGCTCGGGCGTGACGGGGTAGGCGGGGCCGCCTTCGATGGCGCCGGCGAACGCCTCCATCTCGGCGAGCAGCGTGTTGGCGCCCTTGCCCTCGGTGATTTGCGGCGGCAGCGCCGCGTGGCGGCCGCTCGGCGGGCCGTCCGGGGTCGGGGTGAAGTGGAGGTCGAGATTGGGGGTGCGCAGCTCAGCGCAGCCTTTGGTGCCGAACACCGCGAGCCGGTAGCTGACCGTCGTCACCAGCGAGCAGACCATGCTCGCGGACATACCGTTGCGCATGCCGAACATCACGCTTGTCGTGTCCTCGGCATCATAGGCGACGGCGCGCCTGAGGCTCGAGGCGTAGACCTCGTCGATCTCGCCGAACAGGTGGATCATCGCGTCGACATTGTGGACGCCGAGGGCAGTCATCGCCCCGCCCGGGGCCTCCACCTGGGTCGCGCGCCAGGATCCCTCGGCCATGAACAGGCCGGCCGGTGTATTCTGCTCGCCGTAGCAATGCGCGATCGTGCCGAGCCTGCGGTCATCGACCCGCGCCTTCAACTCGATCATGTTCGGATGAAAGCGTCGCGGGTAGGCCACGCCGAGCGTCACTCCCGCGCGACGCACCGCCTCGATCGCCGAAGCAGCGCTTTTGCGGTCGAGGGTGAACGGCTTTTCCATGAAGACGTGCTTGCCCGCGGCGGCGGCGAGTTCGACGTGGCGCCCATGCTCGCTGTGCGGGGTCGCGAAATAGACCGCGTCGATCTCGGGATCGGAGAGGATCGCGTCGAGGCTGTCGTAGAGCGCGATGCCCTTTTCGGCGCAGAACGCCGCGGCCTTGGCCGGGGTGCGGGTGTGTCCGGCGGTGAACCGGATTCGCTCGCTGTTGCCTTGCACGGCGCTGACCAGCGTGCGGCCCCAATGCCCTATCCCCACCACCGCAATGCGGATCATCCGGCGCTCCCTGCGTCACCTCGGGCTGTTCTACACCGCCGCCGTCCCGACGGTCACTCCGTCACGCGCATGACAGGGGCGTAACCGGGCGGTAAAATTGCCAGGATAGGCTATCCCGTTGGGATTTGGCCGGAGGCAGGTCGTGGACACGGGCGCTCAAGTTATCGAAATCCGGCCATCGGACCAGGCCTCGCCTGACCGCTTTATCAACCGCGAGCTATCGTGGCTCGCTTTCAACGAGCGGGTGCTGGCGGAGGCCGACAACCTGCGTCATCCGCTGTTGGAGCGGCTGCGCTTCCTGTCGATCTCGGCGAACAATCTCGACGAGTTCTACATGGTCCGCGTCGCCGGACTCAAAGGCCAGCTCCAGGCCGGCATCGTCACCGTGAGCCAAGACGGGCTGACCCCGGCGCAGCAGCTCGAGGCGATCCAACTTCGCGCCAAGAAGTTGATGGAAAACCAGCAGGCCGCCTGGCTGGAGCTGCGCGCCCTGCTCGGCGCCACGGGGATCGGCATCGTCGGGCCGACGGACCTCGAGCCAGGCGACCGGACTTGGCTCGAGAAGCGCTTTCTCGCCGACATCTTTCCGGTGCTAACTCCGCTGGCCCTCGACCCGGCGCACCCGTTCCCATTTGTCGCCAATCGCGGGTTCGGTCTCGGGCTGACGCTCGACCGGGTCAGCGACAGCCAGCGTCTGCAGGCGCTGATCCTCATCCCGGCTTCGGTCGAGCGCTTCATCCGCCTGCCCGGCGAGCGCATGCGCTTCCTGCTTGTCGAGGACATGATCGGGATGTTTCTCGATCACCTGTTCCCGGGTTTCGCGGTGGTCGCCCAGGGCGCGTTCCGGGTGCTGCGCGACAGCGAGGTCGAGATCGAGGAAGAGGCCGAAGACCTGGTGCAAGTGTTCGAGACGGCGCTGAAGCAGCGCCGCCGCGGCCATGTCATCTATCTTGGCGTCGACGCGCTAATGCCGTCCGAGTTGCGCGATTTCCTGTCCGAGAAGCTCGACGCGGCGCCGGGCGATATCTTCGCCACCGCGGGCATCCTCGGGCTCGACGACACCGCCGAGCTGATCACCGACGAGCGTCCCGATCTCAAGTTCGAGCCGTACAACGCGCGTTTCCCGGAGCGCATTCGCGATTTCGGCGGCGATTGCTTCGCGGCGATCCGTCAGAAGGATATCGTCGTCCACCACCCGTATGAGAGCTTCGACGTCGTCGTTCAGTTCCTGCGCCAGGCGGCGCGCGATCCGGCGGTGGTGGCGATCAAGCAGACGCTCTACCGCACCAGCAGCGACAGCCCCATCGTGCGTGCGCTGGCGGAGGCGGCGGAAGCGGGCAAGTCGGTCACCGCGATGATCGAACTGAAGGCGCGGTTCGACGAGGAAGCGAACATCCGCTGGGCGAGGGACCTCGAACAGGCGGGTGTGCAAGTCGTCTATGGCTTCATGCGCTTGAAGACGCACGCCAAGGTCACGCTGGTGGTGCGCCGCGAGGCCGGCGAGTTGCGCTCCTACGTCCATTTCGGCACAGGCAACTACCACCCATATACGGCCAAGGTTTACACCGACCTGTCGTTTTTCACCTGCGACGCGGCGCTGTGCCAGGACGCAGGACGGCTGTTCAATTTCATGACCGGGTACGCGAGGCCCTCGCATCTCGAAAAGATCGCGGTGGCGCCGATCAATCTGCGCGAGCGGCTAAGCGAGCTCATCGAAGCGGAGATCGCCAATGCGCGCGCCGGCAAGCCGGCGCAGATTTGGGCCAAGATGAATCAGCTGGTCGATCCGGCGATCATCGACATCCTGTACCGAGCGTCGCAGGAGGGGGTGTCGATCGATTTGGTTGTGCGCGGGATTTGTTGCCTGCGTCCGGGCGTTCCCGGCATGTCCGACAACATCCGGGTCAAGAGCATTGTGGGCCGATTCTTGGAACACGGGCGAATCGTCTGCTTCGGCAACGGCAACCGATTGCCCTCCGATCAGGCGCTGGTGTTTATCAGCTCCGCCGACTGGATGCCGCGAAACCTCAACGGACGCGTGGAAGCGCTGGTGCCGATCGAGAACCTGACGGTGCATCGCCAAGTGCTCGACGAGATCATGGTGGCAAATCTGCGCGATACGTTGCAAAGCTGGATCTTGTCCGGCGACGGGACCTATGCCCGCGCGCCGACCGAGGAGGAGTTCTCCGCCCATACCTACTTCATGACCAATCCCAGCCTGTCCGGCCGCGGCCGCGCCTTACGCCGCCGTTCGCCGCGGGTCGTCGCGCGTTGAGGCGATGCCCGATCGCAGTGTAATGGTCTCGCCCGAGCGCATCGCCGTCATCGACATCGGCTCTAACTCGCTGCGTCTGGTCGTCTTCGAGCGTCTCAACGCGACCTTGTTGCCGCTCCTCAACGAAAAGGTCATGTGCGGGCTGGGACGCGGTATCGCCCGCACCGGGCGCCTCAATCGCGAGGGCGTCGAGCTCGCCTACGCCAATCTGCAGCGGTTTGTCGCGCTCGCCCGTGCGCTGGAGGTCGATCACCTGATGGCGATCGCCACCGCCGCGGTGCGCGAGGCGAGCGATGGCCGCAAGTTCGCCGCCGAGGTCGAGCGCCAATGCGGCATCCCGGTGTGCGTTGTCGATGGCGCCGAAGAGGCGCGTCTGTCAGCCGCTGGCGTCCTGGCCGGTATTCCCGGAGCCGACGGCGTCGTGGCCGATCTCGGCGGTGGGTCGGTCGAACTGGTGCGCATCAACGCAAGCGGAAGCGGGCACGCGATCGGGGACGGTATTTCGTTGCCATTGGGGCCGCTGCGGCTGGCCGAGCTGGCGGACAATCCGATGAAGCTCGCCGACACTGTCGAGGAAATCGTCGACGGTGCCGGTCTGTTGCGCGAGGCGGCGGGGAAGACCTTGTTTCTGGTTGGCGGCGCGTGGCGGGCGATCGCCCGGCTACACATGGAGCAAACCCGATACCCGCTCCATATCATTCACCAGTACACGGTGACCCGGCGGTTGGCGGAAGATTTTCTCGAAGTGCTGGCGCCGATGTCGCGCCGCTCCCTTGAGCGGATTGCGACGATCAACCGCAAGCGCCTCGAACTGGTGCCGCTGGCCGCAACGATTCTCTACCGGTTGCTGCAGGTCGCGGCGCCCTCGCAGATTATGTTTTCGGCCTATGGGCTGCGTGAGGGCTACGCCTATGGGCTGCTTCAGCCCGACCCCACCGCTGACCCGCTGATCACCGCTTGCATGGGAGTTGCGCTCGCGCAGAGCCGCGGGCGCATCGATGGCGACTTGCTCGAACGATGGATAGCGCCGGTTTTCGGCAAGCTGTCGCCGGAGTCGCGGCGTACGCACCGCGCTGCTTGCTGGCTCAGCGACATCGCCTGGAGCGAGCACCCCGACTACCGCGCAGAGCAAGCCTTTACCCGCAGCTTGCGCATGCCGATTGGCGCGGTCGACCATCGTGAGCGGGTGTACATCGCCTCGGCGCTCCACGCGCGCTATGGCGGGGCGCCCGACGATCCGGTGAAGGCGCAGACGCGGCCATTGCTCAGCGATGACGACGCGGCGGCGGCGCGCAGGCTCGGTCTCGCGCTGCGCCTTGCCTATACCCTGAGCGGCGGCGCGCTCGATCTGCTCTCGGAGGTCGAGCTAAGCCGCGACGACGACGACCTGGTGCTGGAATTGCCGCCGAGCGGGAGCCTGTTTCAGGGTGAGGCGGTGGAACGCCGGCTGGGCGCTCTCGCCCGGGCGCTGGCCCTTACGCCACAGATGGTGCGGCGCCGGGTACGTAAGCCGGCGCTGGCCTCGGACTGACGTTACTCGCCGGCCGGTCCCGGCAGCGGTACCAGCTCGATGCCCTTGCGCCCGGCGGTCAGCGCCAGGGTGCCGTGTTTCAAGGCTAGCGCGTCGGCGCCGAACACCTCTCGGCGCCAGCCGTGCAGCGCGGGAACCTCCGCCTTATCGTCAGCGGCGATGGCTTCGAGATCGTCGGCGGAGGCGACAAGCTTTTGCGCCACCTCGAAATCTTCGCAGCGCTGCTTCAGCAGCACTCGCAACAGCTCGATCAGCGGCCCCAGTCCCGGCGGACTCTGGGCCTTTTGTGGGATCGCCGCCGGCGGATCGCGGTCGGCGATGCCGCGCGCCACCGCGTCGAGAATATCCTGGCCGAGCTTGCCTTCGGCGATGCCCTTGCCAAGGCCGCGGGTGCGGGCCAGGGCCTCGACGCTTTGCGGCGCGTGACTGGCGATCTCGGCCAGCGCCTCGTCGCGCAAGATCCGCCCGCGCGGCAGGTCGCGTTGTTGCGCCGCCCGCTCGCGCCATGCCGCCAAGGCGCGCAGCACGGCGAGAAAACGCGAGTTGCCGCGTCCACGCAACCGGAAGCGATGCCATGCTTCGTCGGGATCGGCGCGATAAAGGGCGGCATCGGTCAGCGCCGCCATTTCCTCGCCGAACCAGCTCGACCTGTCGTTCTTGGCGAGACGCTGCTGCAGCCGCTCGTAGACGGTGCGCAAATGAACAACGTCACCCAGCGCATACTTGATCTGGCGCTCGGTGAGCGGCCGGTGCGACCAGTCGGTAAAGCGCGACGCCTTGTCGAGCTGCGCGCCGGCCAGCTTGCGCACCAGGGTTTCGTAGCTCACCGAATCGCCGAATCCGCACACCATCGCGGCGATCTGCGTGTCGAAGAGCGGGTGCGGCACGGCGCCGGAAAGGTGGAAGAATATCTCCAAATCCTGCCGCGCCGCGTGGAACACTTTCAGCGTCGCCGCGTCGTTCATCAACGCCAGCAGCGGCGTGAGATCGATGCCGTCGGCGAGGGCGTCGATGGCGACTGCCTCGTTGGGCCCGGCGACCTGCACGACGCACAACACCGGCCAATAGGTCCGCTCGCGCATGAACTCGGTATCGACGGTGATGAAGTCTGCCCCCTTCTGGCGCGCGCAAAACTCGGCCAGGGCGGCACTGTCGGTGATCAAATTCATTGGCGAAGGCTATAGCGCGAAAATCGCGCGGCCGGAATGGCTAGGAAGGAGGCCGGACGGTTTCAGCGGGGCGCTCGCTTGACAATCGCGGGCGATCCGTGCGTCTTCCGCGCTCTCCACCGCCTGCGGAATTGATCCGGGACTTCACGGCGATGCATGAGTATCGCACCCATACCTGCGGCGCGCTGCGCCTCGCCGATGCCGGGCAAAGCGCCCGGCTCTCGGGCTGGGTGCATCGCAAGCGCGACCACGGGCAGCTGCTCTTTGTCGACCTGCGCGACCATTATGGCGTGACGCAATGCGTGATCGACGTGTCGTCGCCGCTCTTCGCGGCGGCGGACGCGCTGCGGCTCGAAAGCGTCATCACCGTTACCGGCAAAGTTGTCGCGCGCTCGGCCGACACGGTCAATCCGAGCCTGCCGACCGGCGAGGTGGAGCTGGTGATCGCCGAGATGACGGTGCAGTCGACGGCCGACCCGTTGCCGCTGCCGGTCAACAGCGACGCCGACTATCCCGAGGACATCCGGCTCGCCTATCGCTTCCTCGATTTGCGCCGCGAGCATGTGCACGCGCACATCATGCTGCGCTCGCATGTCATTGCCTCGATCCGCCGGCGCATGATCGAGCAGGGCTTCACCGAGTTTCAGACGCCGATCCTCACCGCCGATTCGCCCGAGGGCGCGCGGCCCTATTATGTGCCGAGCCGGTTGCACCCCGGCCAGTTCTACGCGCTGCCGCAGGCGCCGCAGCAGTTCAAGCAGCTGCTGATGGTCGCCGGGTTCGACCGCTATTTTCAGATCGCGCCGTGCTTTCGTGACGAGGCGAGCCGCGCCGACCGCGCGCCGGGCGAGTTCTATCAGCTCGACCTGGAGATGAGCTTTGTCACCCAGGATGACGTGTTCGCCGCAGTCGAGCCGGTGCTGCACGGCGTCTTCGAGGAATTCGCCGAGGGACGCGCGGTAAGCCCGGCGCCATTTCGCCGTATTCCTTATGCCGAGGCGATGCTGCGCTATGGCCAGCGACAAGCCCGATCTGCGCAATCCGATTGTGCTGCACGACGCCACTGAAACTTTCCGTGGCTCGGGATTTCGCATTTTCGCTGGGATGATCGAGAGCGATCCGCATGTCCGGGTGCGCGCAATCCCCGCGCCGGGCGGCGGCAACCGCGCCTTTTGCGACCGGATGAATTCCTGGGCACAGGGGGAGGGGCAGCCGGGACTCGGCTATATCTTTTTCCGCGACGGCGAGGGCGCCGGTCCGGTGGCCCGCAACCTCGGCCCCGAGCGCACCGAGGCCTTGCGTCAGTTGCTCGGCCTCAAGGACGGCGACGCGGTGTTCTTTGTCGCCGGCGTGCCGGCGGCGTTCCTGCCCTTCGCCAGCAGCGCGCGGCTGAAGATCGGCAGCGAGCTGGGGCTGACCGCGGAGAATTGCTTCGAGTTCTGTTGGGTCACCGATTTCCCGATGTACGAATTGAACGAGGACACCGGGAAGATCGATTTCAGCCACAACCCGTTCTCGATGCCGCAGGGCGGGCTCGAAGCGCTCGAGACCCAGGACCCGCTGACGATCAACGCGTTCCAGTACGACATTGTCTGCAACGGCACCGAGCTGTCGTCAGGGGCGATCCGTAACCATCTGCCCGAGATCATGTACAAGGCGTTTGCCATCGCCGGCTATTCCAGGGAAGAAGTTGAGGCGCGGTTCGGCGGCATGCTCAATGCATTCAAGTTCGGGGCGCCGCCGCACGGCGGGTCGGCCCCGGGGATTGACCGCATCGTCATGCTGTTGGCCGACACGCCGAATTTACGCGAAATCGTTGCCTTCCCGATGAACCAGCAGGCGCAGGACTTGTTGATGCAGGCGCCGGGGCCGATCCCCCCGGAACGGCTCAGGGAGTTGCATATCCGCCTCGACCTGCCGCCCGCGCGCGGCTCGCGCTCATGAGAGGGAGTGGGATTTCAATGACCGAGCGATGGGGTAGGGCAGGCGCGCTCGCGGCGATGGTTTTGACCGTCGGTGCTCTGGGCCGGCGTGGCTGCACGCCGAGATCAATGCGCACCGCGCGATCTACACGATGACCCTTGGCACCAGCCGCACCAATTCCGGCGTCACCGGCGCGCGCGGCGCGATGGCGTACCAATGGGGCGAGACCTGCGACGGCTGGACCGTCGAGCAACGCTACAAGCTGACGCTCAGCTACGCCAAGTCGCAAGATGTCGTGATCGTGTCGAATTTCGTTACCTGGGAGTCGAAGGACGGGCTGCGCTACCGGTTCAACCAGAAGGAAACGCGCAACGGCACGGTCGATGAGGAGATCCGCGGCGAGGCGCAACTCGACGGACCCGGCAAGGGCGGCAACGATCACTTTCGAAATGCCGCAACCGAAGACGATGACGCTGCCGCCGGCGCACTGTTTCCGAGCGCGCATACCATTCTGTTGCTGGCGAAAGCCCAGGCTGGCGAGAATTTCGTCTCGCGTCAGGTGTTCGACGGCGCCACCGTGGAAGGCGCGGTGCTGGTGACCGCCGCGATTGGCGGCAAGGTCGAGCCCGATCCCAATGATCCATTGAAAGCGCCCATCCTGCAGCACCCCGGCTGGCGTGTTCGCCTCGCCTTCTTCCCGGCCGATGTCGAACGAGGAAAAGCCCGATTACGAGCTGGGGATGCTGCTGCTCGACAACGGTGTCTCGCGCGACATGCTGATCGATTACGGCGACTACACGATCAAGGCTAAGCTCGACAGCATCGAGCCGCTGCCCAAGCCGACCTGCTGAGACTAGTCGACCGCGCGGCCGAGGCGCACCGCCTCCCTGCCGAGCCGGCCGCGGATGTCATCCATCGCCTGCTCGAGGCGGCGGGGCCGCCCGTCTTCCTGGTCGAACAGTGTCGGTAGATCGGCGGTTTCCGCGCTGACTAGGCCATCGGCGCCGATCCCGATCAGGCGGAAGCGAATCGTTCCGTCGGCCACGCCGGCAAGCAGATGGCGGCCGGTGCGGAACAGCATGTCGGCGAGCTGGGTCGGGTCGGCGAGCCGGCGCGAGCGGGTGCGGATGCGGAAATCACTGGTCTTTAGCTTCAAGGTGGCGGTTCCGGCAGCCAAGCCGGCACTCTTTAGCCGGGCCGAGACCTGCTCGCACAGCGGCCACAGGGTACGGGCGAACGCCTCCTCGCTGCTTTCATCATGCGCGAAGGTCGTCTCCGCCGAGATCGACTTCGCCTGTGACACCGCTTCGACCTTGCGTGAATCCTCGCCGCGGGCGAGATGGGCGAGGCGTAGGCCCGATCTTCCCGTAACGCCGCGCCATCTCGCGGTCGTCGATCTCCCGAAGCTGCCCGATCAGCCCGATCCCATCCGCGGCGAGTCGCCGCTGCATCGCCGCCCCAACGCCCCAAAGCAGGCCGACCGGCTTGTCGGCGAGGAAGCTAGCGGCGTCGCCGCGGCCGATCACGGCGAAGCCGCGCGGCTTGTCGAGGTCGGAGGCGATCTTGGCGAGGAACTTGTTGTAGCTAAGTCCAATTGACGCGGTGACACCAAGGTCCGCTTCGATCTCGCGCACCAGTGCCACCAGCGCCTGGGCTGGCGATGCGCGATGCGCCGCCTCGGTACCGGTGAGGTCGAGAAACGCCTCGTCGATCGACAGCGGCTCAACCAGCGGGGTCAGCTGCCGCATCTTCGCGCGCACCGCGCGCCCCATTTCGCGATACTTGGCCATGTCGGGACGGATGACGACGGCGTGCGGGCAGGCGGCGAGCGCCTTGAACATCGGCATCGCCGAGCGAACGCCGTAGAGCCGTGCGACGTAGCAGCAGGCAAGGACCACGCCGCGCTGACCGCCGCCGACGATGACCGGTTGGTCGGCGAGGTCGGGCCGTTCACGCTTTTCGACTGTGGCGTAGAACGCGTCGCAATCGATATGGGCGATCGATAGCGTCTCGAGTTCGTGGTGTTCGACGAGGCGAGGCGAGCCGCAATGCCCGCAGCGGCTCAGTCCGCCAGGCGCGGCGGCTGACGCGCCGCATTCGCGGCAGAGCGCGCTCATGGGGCGCCCTCGGCCGTCTCATCCGGCGGCCACAGCCAGGCGGCGCCGCGCACGCCGCTGGAATCGCCATGCTTCGGCGGCAGCAGCCGCGTAGCGACCACGTCGGAGAACACGTGGCGGCCCCAGAGACGTGGCACCGCCTCGTAAAGTTCGGCAATCGCCGAGAGGCCGCCGCCGAGGACGATCGCTTCGGGATCGAGGATGTTGATGACGCTCGCGAGCGCCCGGGCGAGCCGCTCGGCATAGCGGTCGAGCGTGGCTGCGCGGCAGGCATCGTCGCCCGCGGTCGCGCGGCGGCGATCGCGAGCGCCGATCAATGCGCCGCCGCCGTGGCGCCGGTGATCGCGCGGCAAGGCCGGGTCCCGACAGAAAAGTCTCGATGCAGCCGGATGGCCGCAATAGCAGCGCGGCCCCGGCAACTCGTCCGCGTGCGGCCAGGGCAGTGGATTGTGACCCCACTCGCCGGCGATCGCATTGGCGCCGGCGACGATCTTGCCGTCGATGACGATCCCGCCGCCGACCCCGGTGCCCAGGATCACCCCGAACACGCTGTCGCATCCTGCGGCCGCGCCGTCGACGGCTTCGGACAGCGCGAAGCAATTGGCGTCGTTGGCGAGGCGCACGTGCCGGCCGAGCGCCGCCTCGAGGTCGCGCGCGAGCGGTCGGCCGATCAGCCAGGTCGAATTGGCGTTTTTGACGAGCCCGGTGCGCGCCGATAAGGGTGCCGGGGATGCCGACGCCCGACCGAGACGCCGACGCCGCAGCGCGCGCCTCGATGCCGCGCGACCAGCCCGGCAACCGCAGCGATCGGTTCCGTCATAGTCGCCGGCCGGCGTCGCGATCCGCCGGCGCGCCTGGATGGTGCCGCGCCGGTCGATGGCGGCGGCCTCGATTTTCGTGCCGCCGAGATCGACGCCGATGCGAAATCGCTGCGCTCATGCCCGCCCAGATACCCCGGGGCGCGGTTTGTCTGTCAAACCGATTGCATCAAATCGCGCAAGTCCCGCGCATGGCTCTACCAATCGTTAGCGATTTTTTAAAACCCGAGAATGCCGAGATCGCGCCGGATGCGGCGGGTATTACCCCGATTCGGCGCCAACTTATCGGGGTCAGGCGCGAATGACGTTTGCATGCGAAAAACGGAGAAAAGCCCGGCGAACGCAACGCCCAAGAAGGTGCTGATCGTTGAGGACAACGACCTCAACATGAAGCTCTTCAACGACCTGCTCGAGGCGCACGGCTACGAGCACGCTGCGGACCAAGGACGGTATCGAGGCGCTGCAGACTCGCGCGCCAACATCGGCCCGATCTGATCCTGATGGATATCCAGCTTCCCGAGATTTCCGGGCTCGAAGTGACCAAATGGCTCAAGGAAGACGAAGATCTGCGGGCATTCCCGGTCATCGCGGTGACGGCCTTCGCGATGAAGGGCGACGAAGAGAAGATTCGTGAGCGGCGGCTGCGAGGCCTATATCGCAAAGCCGATCTCGGTCGATGGGCTTTCTGCGCACGGTCGAACAGCTTCTGGTCGTGATCCGGCAACCCCGATAACCGTCGAATGGTCCCGCTGCCATGACTGCCCGTGTATTGGTCGTCGATGATGTCGAGTTGAACGTCAAGCTGCTCGAAGCCAAACTGGCCAGCGAATATTTCGAGGTCATCTCGGCGTTCAACGGCCTGACCGCGCTCGAACTTGCCGAGTCGGAGTTGCCCGACATCATCCTGCTCGACGTGATGATGCCGCGCATGGACGGCTTCGAGGTCTGCCGCCGGTTGAAGGCCGAACCCCGGACCGCCGATATCCCGGTGGTCATGGTGACCGCGCTCTCGCGACGTCGCCGACCGCCTGCGCGGCCTCGAAGTCGGCGCCGACGATTTTCTGACCAAGCCGGTCAACGACATCGCTCTGTTCGCCCGCGTGCGCTCGCTCGTGCGCTTGAAGCGGATGATGGAAGAGCTGCGCCTGCGCGAAGAGATTTGCGGCCGATTCGGCCGCCCGCGGCACCGAGGCGACCCGGTCGAAGAACGGCCGGCCTGGCCGGCGTCTTGCTCGTCGAGGAACAGGGCTTCGCGGCTGCGCGCATCGCCGACACGCTGGCGCCGGTCGCCAAGTCGGTGCGTTCAGGCGGAAGCTGCGCCGAGGCGGACGATGCTGCTCGACGAGCGGGATGGAACTGGTCATCGTCAGCCTGTCTCTGCCGGATGGCGATCCGCTGCGGCTGGTCTCTCAATGGCGCGCCACGGAGAGGCGTCCGGCAATTGCCGATTCTGCTGCTGGCCAACGACGGCGAGTTGCCGCGGCTCGCCAAGGGGCTCGATCTCGGCGCCAACGACTATCTGATTCGGCCGGTCGACCGGAACGAGCTGCTCGCCCGCGTGCGCAGCCAGATCCGCCGCAAGCGACTGCAGGACCGGCTGCACGAGAATTATCAGCGCAGCCTGTCGCTGGCGCTGACCGATGCGCTGACCGGCCTCTACAACCGCCGCTACGTCGTCGCCCATCTCGAAGAAGTCCTGCTGCGCGTGGCCAACGGCGGCACGCATGGACACCGCGGTGCTGATGTTCGACATCGATCACTTCAAGGCGTCAACGACAGATACGGGCATGCCGGGGGCGACGACGTGCTGCGCCAGCTGGCGGCCCGCGCCCTGCGCGGCGTCCGCGGCTTCGATCTGGTCGCGCGCTCGGCGGCGAGGAATTCGTCGTGGTGATGCCGGAAACCGCCTCAGGCGGCCATGGTGGTGGCCGAGCGGCTGCGCCATCCGTCGCCGGCGAGCCGTTCGACATCCACACGGCCGGCGAGCGCCAGCCATGACCATCAGCGTCGGCGTCGCGATCGCCGAGGCCGGGCGACACCGCCGAGACGCTGCTGCAGCGCGCCGACGAGGCGCTTTACGACGCCAAGCATGGCGGGCGCAACCGGGTCGTCGCTCGAGAACATCGGTGCCGCCGACGATCCCGGCCGCCGGCTGCTTCCTGATCGGGTCGAGGCTGCCGGCGGCGACCGCCGAGCTACTTGATTTGGCTTCCTTGAAGGCGACGTGCTTGCGCGCCACCGGATCGTATTTCTTCAGCTCGAGCTTGTCGGTCTTGGTCCGCGGGTTCTTCTTGGTGACATAGAAGAACCCGGTATCGGCGCTGCTGACGAGCTTGATCTGGACGGTATTGGTCTTGGCCATGGCCGGGGCTCGCAAGATTTCAGGGAATTCGTGTTTGTGAATTTAGCGGTTGAGGTCGGTCCTGTCAAGGCGCCGCCGGGCAGGGTTTGGCACGAATTCGGCGCTGGGGCGCGGCGATGGATCGCGCGAGCGCCTGGCTATAGAGGGCCGGGTCTGTAAGGAAGCGTTCGGCGATTTTCAGGTCGACCGTCGGCAGTTCGTCCGCGGCGGGCAGTTCTGGCGCAACTGCCGTCAAGCGATGTCGTCGAGCAAGGCGCGCGGGCGCATGCGGACGCCGGCGTCGGGAGTTGCATCGCGTGCGCGCGGAACGCGACGTCGAGTGCGCCGTCCGTCGTCTAGGCCGGCGGTGCACAGCGTCGGGACGACGCCATGCGACTGGAGGTAATCGCCTGACGGAGTCACCAGCCGCGCCCAGGTCAGCGTCAACTCGCCGTCATTGGGCAGGTGCAGTACGGTCTGGACCGTGCCCTTGCCGTAGGACGAGCTGCCGATGACCACGGCGCGCCCGACATCCTGCAAGGCCGCAGCGACGATTTCTGAGGCCGAAGCGGACCCGCCATTGATCAGCACGGCGAGCGGCATGGTAGGCGGTGGCATCGCCGCTCGCAGCGAAATACT
>CAVZCJ010000009.1:0-255616 GCA_963773625.1 uncultured Alphaproteobacteria bacterium
TACGGATCAGGAGGTTAGGGGTTCGACTCCTCTCGGGCGCGCCAATTTTCTCAATGGAATGTAATTCAAATTTCCTCAGGACCGACGCCCGGGGCCATTTAGCTTTCAGCTCCAAGTAACACTTCTGGGGCCAAAAGCCCGGCCCCTGCAAAGGCCGGGTTCAGCCGGTCGGAATCACATCGGCCGGAAAATTATCCGGCCAGCACATCGGCGTGCCAGCAAAGCGGGGCGCGTAGCAAACAGCCGCGTGCGCGGGCGCCGCTACGCCGCCCCTACCTGCGCAGGGCACAGCCCGCACGTGGCGGGCCCATGCGCAGGATTGCGGAAGTCTAGACCGAAGGGGCTGCGCATCCTTGATGTGGATCAAGGTTCGAAACTCTTTCGCTGACAAGAGCGGAGCCGTGGCCAAATTCGACACCGCGGCGCGCGCCTTCCAGCGGCACTCCCTGAACTTGAAGCTCCGCTGAAGACCGGCAGTCGTTCGACTGGGTCGGCAACGGCAAATTCTCGCGCCCGGCGGGCTTACCGGCATCGATCGATCTTCACGCCGAGCAAAGAACTGCACTGGAGACCGCGAACAAATACGTCGCCGAAGGCATTCAGGGGTTCTCGCCAATACCGCGGCTAGGGCGAGCAAACACGCCGGGTGGCGCGCCACTCAACCTATCGAGCGCCTGACCAGATCGACGAACTCGGGCAGGTGGATCGGCTTCATCAGCGTCTCATGATCCGACGAGCGGCCACCAGGCATATGCGAAAGATAGCCGCTCATCACAACGGTCTTGGCGCCGAGTTCGGTCGCCCAGTCGGCGATCAGCCGCCCATCGCCGTCGGGCAGCTTCCAATCAGCGATCACCAAATCGTAGGTCTGCGAGGCGAGACGAACTCTTCGCTTCGCCCACCGTCGCCGCGAAATCCACCGCATAGCTCTCGTCGCGCAAGGCGTCAGCCAAGACCGCCTGGATCTCCGGCTCGTCCTCGACCAGTAAGATGCGCTTGCCACTCACCGGATCACCATGCGGTCTGCGGCCGGTAGCGCTGGTTCATCAAGCGAAGCCGGCGGGCCATCACGCGCATGACCATCAGCGCGAATTCGGGCTCATCGCCGATGAGCCTGGTGAATTCGCCAGCGTCGATCTTGATGAGCTCGGCGTAAGTGCCGGCGATCACCGAGGCGCTGCGCGGCATGCCCTCGTCGATGATCGCCATCTCGCCGACGATCCCGCCGGGCTGGACGGTCTCGTAAACGGTACTGCCGCTGATGATCCGCAAAACGCCCCGCTCAACAATGTAAAGCGCGTCGGCGTCATCGCCTTCGCGGAACAGAAACTCGCCGCAGCGAAGCGAAACTTTCGCATCGAAACCGCGCTGCGAGGCAATCGTTGCGAAGTCAAATTCACAGCGACATGGCGGGGGCACCTTCGGCTTTCACCATCCCACGGCCGCATCGTTAATCATTGGTTAAGTTAACCATGCTGGCGGACGTCGCCGCTAGTCGCTTCGTTGCGCCATCTTCGTCGGCAAAACCCGCTAGAGTGGCAAGTCGGCAGGTGGGAGGAGCGGATGCACGACGCGGCACATGGCACTGGAATCGGCCAGCCGGTACGCCGACGCGAGGATTTGCGCCTGGTCACAGGACGCGGCCGCTACAGCGACGATCTCAGCCTTCCCGGCCAGGCCTATGCGGTCTTCGTCCGCTCGCCGCATGCCCATGCGCTGATCCGCAAGCTCGACACGGCGTCCGCCAAGGCGGCGCCTGGCGTGCTCGCGGTGCTGACCTCGGACGAGGTGCGCGAAGACGGGCTCAACCCGCTGCCGCATATCAGCAACAACCATCCCGCCGATATCCGCATCCAGAACAAGGACGGCTCGCCGGTCGTCCGGCCGCAGCATCAGCCGATCGTCTTCCCCGAGGTCTGCCATGTCGGCGAGATCGTCGCGGTGGTGGTCGCGGAGAGCGTCGCCGCGGCGAAGGACGCCGCCGAGCTTGTCGAGATCGACTGGGAGGTGTTGCCGGCGGTCGCGCGTGGCCTCGCCGCAGCCGAGGGCAACGCGCCGCGTGCCCGGCTCGACAGCCCCAACATCATCCTCGACGGCGAGATCGGCGACGAGGCAGCGGCCGCGGCAGCCTTCGCCAAGGCGGCGCATGTCGTCACGCTCGACACCTGGGTGCAGCGCGTGTGCGGCGTGCCGATGGAGCCGCGCGCCGCGGTCGGCGAATACGACCCGGCGACCGGCATGCACACCTGTCACGCCGGCGCTGGCGGCGCGGTCAGCCCCGACGGGATCTGGCGATGGTGTTCGGCATCCCGCCTGAGCAGGCTCGCATGGTGATGCACGATATCGGCGGCAATTTCGGGACGCGCGGCTCGTTCAATGTCGAGTTCGCGCTGGTCGTGTGGGCGGCGAAGCGGCTCGGCCGCCCGGTCAAATGGACCTGCGAGCGACAGGAGTATTTCGTCGCCGACTACCAGGCGCGCGACCTCGCCTGCCACGCCGAGCTGGCGGTCGACAAAGACGGCAATTTTCTCGCCATGCGCGGCTCCAACCTGGTCAACCAGGGCGCCTACGCGATCGCCTTCGGCTCGCTCAACAAGGGCGTCGAGATCATGTCGAGCATCTATCACGTGCCGGCGGTGCATTTCCGCGCCCAGGCGGCGCTGACCAACACGCTGCCGACCCGCCCCTATCGCAGCTCGGGCCGGCCCGAGGTGATGTTCGTCATGGAGCGGCTCATCGACCTCGCCGCCAGGCAGACCGGCGATCGACCGCATCGAGCTGCGCCGCCGCAACCTCGTGCCGGTCGAGAGCGATGCCCTACACCAACCCGTTCGGCATGGTCTACGACAGCGGCGAGTACCACGACTGCATGGCGCGGGTGCTGCGGCTCGGCGATTGGCAGGGCTTTCCGGCCCGCCGCGCCGAGGCGAAGTCGCGCGGCAGGCTGCGCGGGATCGGCGTCGCCAATTACGTCGATACCGCGACCGGGGCGCCGCGCGAGAAGGCCGAGATGGTGGTGAAACCCGAAGGCATCGTCGAGGTGGCGATCGGCACCGTATCGCAAGGCCAGGGCCACGAGACCAGCTTCGCCCAGCTCGTCACCGAATTCCTCGGCGTGCCGCTCGACAGCATCCGGCTCATTACCGGCGACACCGCGCGGGTCTCGGTCGGCGGCGGCGCGCATTCGGGCCGGGCGCTGCGCCTCGGCAGCATCGTCATGCTCAACGCCTCGAAGGCGATCGTCGAGAAAGGGCTGCAGATCGCCAGCCACGTGCTCGAAGCCGACGTCGCCGATCTCGAATTCGTCGCCGGCAATTTCACCGTCAAGGGCACCGACCGCGCGATCGGCATCTTCGAGGTCGCGCGTCGAGGCGCTGCGAGCGCAACGACCTGCCCGACGATCTGCGCGGGCCGCTCGGCGCCGAGAGCGACGAGACCGTCAACCTCGCCGCCTTCCCCTATGGCTGCCATGTCTGCGAGGTCGAGATCGACCCCGAGACCGGGGTGCTCGACATCGTGCGCTACAGCGCGGTCGACGATGTCGGGCGCGCGGTCAACCCGATGATCGTGCACGGCCAGGTGCATGGCGGCATCGTCCAGGGGGTCGGCCAGGCGATCATGGAGAACGCCTATTACGACCCCGACAGCGCGCAGCTGCTTGGCCGGCTCGTTCATGGATTACGCGATGCCGCGCGCCGACCGCATGCCGTTCTTCGATTGCGAGCTCTCCGAAGTGCCGAGCCCGACCCATCCCTTGGGCATCCGCCCCGGCGGCGAAGGCGGCACCACCCCGGCGCTCGGGGTGGTGATCAACGCCGTGGTCGATGCGCTATCCGAATTCGGCGTCGACCATATCGAGATGCCGGCGACCTCCGAGCGCATCTGGCGAGCGATCCACGGGCAGGCGCCTGAGCGCCGCGCGTAACTCAAGCCGCGCTCGGGAGCGCTGTGACCGTGAGAATAATGCGTTCCGACGGGAAAACGATTGTTACTTCGGTGCCCTTATCGACCGCGCTCTTCAACGTCAGCGAGCCGCCATGCAGCTCGATCATCGCCTTGACCAACGGTAGGCCGAGCCCCGTGCCTTCCTCCGAACAGCAGACAAAAGCGGAATTGCTGTAGTCGCCGTCATTTGCGAACATTGCGGCGCGCACCAGCAGTTCGTCGTTGATATAAATCAAACCGAACCATCCCCCACCCGTTGTCGACTTGCGGCCTCGGCGAAAATGTCGGAGGACGGGCCGAGCCTCGACGAAGTGGAGCTTTTGACCGGTGACGTAAAAATATAACCGCCACCGCGCACAGTCTTGATCAGGTCTGGGTTCTTCGGATCGTCTTGGAGCTTGCGCCGAAGGCGGCCGACCTGGACGTCGATCGTACGGTCGAACGGCGTCGCTTCGCGATGCCGCGACAGATCGAGCAGCCGGTCCCGCGACATTACCCGCATGGGATTGGTGACGAAGGCCACCAGCAGCTCGAATTCCCCAGAGGTCAGCGCCACGGTCTCGCCCTCCGACGATTGGACTTGCTCCGGAAAAGTGGAGAGTTCCCTGTGAGCAATGAGGAACTCGATGACACAGCAACGACGGTTTACGAAGGAGTTTGCGGAAGAAGCGGTCCGCCTGGTGCAAACCAGCGGGCGGACGCAGCGCGAGATCGCCAGTGATCTTGGGATTGGCCTATCGACGCTGGCCCGCTGGATCGGGCGGAGCCGGGATCGGCAGGCTGTCGACCCATTGGCAACGCAGAGCGATATCACGGCGGAGCTGAAGCGGCTGCGCCGGGAGAACGAGATCCTTCGCCAGGAGCGGGACATCCTGAAGAAGGCCACCGCTTTTTTCGCCCGGGAGGGAAGTCGATGAGGTTCACGCTCATCGATGGGGCGAAAGCGCAATTCCCCGTCTATCGCCTGTGCCGGATGCTCGGTGTCAGCCAAAGCGGCTATTTCGCCTGGAGAGGTCGGCTGGCCTGCCGCCGCCAACGCGACGACATGGTGTTGCTGGCGCATGTCCGGTCGGCCTTTGCTCTGTCGAACGGCACCTATGGCAGTCCCCGAATGACGCGGGAACTGCGGGATATCGGCCTCACGGTCGGTCGCCGCCGGATCGCTCGACTGATGCGCGACAACGGCCTGCGGGCACGGCAGAGGCGGCGGTTCAAACGAACCACCGACAGCCATCACGCCTGGCCGGTCGCGCCCAACCTGCTCGATCAGGACTTCACGGCAACGGAGCCCGACAAGAAGTGGGGCGCCGACATCTCCTATGTCTGGACCCGCGAAGGTTGGTTGTACCTCGCCGTCGTCATCGACCTGTTCGCACGCCGGGTCGTCGGTTGGGCGACCGGCGATCGGCTGCATCGCGACCTGGCCCTCGCCGCTCTGCGCAAAGCCCTGGCCATGCGCCGTCCGGCAGCAGGGCTGATCCACCACTCGGATCGCGGCAGCCAGTATTGCTCAATCGATTATCAGGCCGAACTGCGCAGGCACGGCATCCTGATCTCGATGTCCGGCAAGGGAAATTGTTACGACAACGCCATGGTTGAGACGTTCTTCAAGACCCTGAAATCCGAGCTCGTCTGGCGCACCGTCTTCTACACCCGCCAAGAAGCCGACCAGGCCATTGGCCGCTACATCGACGGGTTCTACAATCCCGTTCGGCGCCATTCTGCCCTCGACTTCACAAGCCCGGCTCAGTTCGAAAAAAACGACCGCCAAATGAGCCAATGCCTCTCCACTAAAGCGGGGCAAGTCCAACGTATCTCTCAGCCGGCGATGCCCATCTTCCGGACCGCCAGTACGCTACTAACCAATTGTGACGCTCGTCTATCAAATTCGCTGCTGTCTCAAGTATATCTTGGCCCGACGAACGCTGGCTTTGCCCTTGGCCGAATAAATGACCGTTTTCGGCGCAAAGCGGCCGGAGATCAGCGGCGTTAATACTCCCGCGCCAGGTCGATCTGCTGCAAGAGGCCGCCGCCGGCCTCGATGCTGTTGATGTTGGCGGCGATCTCGGTGACCAGCTGCGCGACCGTCGGGCGGCGCGCGACATGCGGCATCACCGTGACCTTGGGGTGCGTCCATAGCGGGCTTTCCGGCGGCAGCGGCTCGGGCTTCAGCGCGTCGAGCGCGGCGTAGGAGAGCTGGCCGGAATCGAGTGCGGCGATCAAATCGGCGTCGACCACGTGGCCGCCGCGGCCGATATTGATGACCATCGCGCCCCTGCGGCATCATCGCGAAGGTGCGGGCGCAGAGGATGCCCTCGGTCTCGCGGGTCAGCGGCAGCAGGCAGACCACGATGTCGGTCTGGTTGAGAAACGGCTCAAGCTGGTCGTGGCCGTGGAAGATGCGGATGCCGTCCCGCTCCGGGCGGGGCGAGCGCACCCAGGCCGAGACCGGAAAGCCGAGCTGCTTCAAGATCAGCGCCGGCGCCGTCGCCATCAGCCCGAGGCCGAGAAACCCGACGCGGCGCTCCTCGGGCCGCACGATCCGCGTGCGCAGCCATTCGCGGTTCCTCTGCGCCTCCTGATATTTCGGCAGCTCGCGGTGAAAGCGCAGCACGTGCATGACCGTGTATTCGGTCATCATCGGATCGCCGCCGGACGGCTCGATCTTGCCGAGCGGCACCTTCGGCAGCTTGGGGTGGTTGATGAACGCCTCGACCCCGGCCGAGCGGCTGAACATCGCCTTCAGATTGGGCAGCGGCGGGATGACGTCGAAATCCGGCCGGATAAAGGCGAGGTATTCGATCGCGTCGAGATCGTTGGCCTCGGGAAAAATGCGGATGTCGAGATCGGGCAGCTGCTCGGCGAAATTGTCGCGCCACATCTGCGCGTTGCCGATTTGCTTGTCGAGATTGACGATGAGCAGCGCCATGTCCCCTCCGGCGGTTTGGGTTCCGGAGGTTTGTAGTCCGCCGCCGGGCGGCTGAGCAATTAAACTGGTTGCGCGGCGCGGTCAGCCGACACTGGCTAGCGCGACGGCGATCAGCACGTAGGCCACCGTCCCCAACACCGTGGCGATGACACCAAAAGTTATGCCCCTCATCTTTTCGTCCCATTCCTTCTTTTGGCGCGGGGGCGACGCCGGTAGCCGGCATTGGCGTCGAATATGGTTAACAAATGATTCACGCCGCGCCTCATGGCCGATTGCCGCACCAACGCCACCAACGCCCCGGTAGCGGTGAACGTTCCAGGCATGCACGCTAAGCCGGGCTTATGATCAGCCTATGCGTAGAGCGCGGGTAGGCAGCGCGGCCGCGCGTGCTACACTTGCCCGCGAACCGATTGGGAGGATGGGCGATGACGTACGATCTGTTGGTGAAGAACGGGCTGATCGTCGACGGGTCGGGCATGCCGGCATTCCGCGGCGATGTCGGCGTCAAGGACGGCAAGATCGCCGAGATCGGCAAGCTTTCTTCGCCAGCCGAGAAGACCATCGACGCCGACGGCCGCGCCGTCGCCCCTGGCTTTATCGACAACCATTGCCATTACGACGCGCAGGTCACCTGGGACCCGCTGTGCACCTTCTCGCCCGAGCATGGCGCGACCACGGTGATCTTCGGCAATTGCTCGCTGATCCTGGCGCCGGTACGCAAGGGCCATCGAGGAGCGGCTCGCCGAGTTCCTCTCCTATGTCGAGGCGATCCCGATGTCGGTCTTGAAGACCGTCGATTTCGACTGGGAGACCATCCCGCAATACATGGATCGGCTCGACAAGCGGCTCGGCATCAATGTCGGCAATTTGATCGGCCACACCGCGGTGCGCCACTACGTGATGGGCGACGACTGCCAGAAGGCCGGCGCCACCGAGGCGCAGATCAAGCAGATGCAGGACGTCGTGCGCAGCGGCATGGAAGCCGGCGCGCTCGGCCTCTCGGTGTCGCGCGAGAAGGGCCATTTCGACCCGCAGGGCGTGCCGATCCCGGCGCTGTGGGCCGACGAGAGCGAGATCTTCGCGCTCGCCGACGTGCTGCGCGATATGGGCACCGGCACGATCCAGGCCGGCGGCGGCCAGTATGTCGAGCTGAAGGACGGCATGATGCGCCGCCTCGCCGAGGCCTCGCGGCCGCACGGTCGTCTACAACTCGCTGTCGCAGACGATGCGCCGCCCGGACGAGTGGAAACAGCACATGGCGCGCGTCGACGAGACCGCGGCGATGGGCATCCGCGCCTACCCGATGTGCTCGCCCAACCGGGTGACGCAAGACTTCACGATGAAGAACAGCCAGGTCTTCCGCGGCCTGCCGACCTGGCACCCGATCCTCTTGATGTCGGACGACGAGAAGCTGCGGCTCTACGCCGACCCGGAAATCCGCGCCAAGCTCCATGAGGAGGCGGTGGTCAACAAGCCGGACAGCGCGGTCGGCATCTCCAAGACCTGGTGGAACTACATCTGGGTCAACGAGCCGGCGCTCGAAAAGAACAAGTGGATGCAGTTCAAGTCGATCGGCGAGATCGCCGAGAAGCAGGGCAAGCGCGTCATCGACGCGTTCCTCGATCTCGTCGTCGAGGAGAAGCTCGAAACCCGCTTGCTGCAGGCCGAGAACAACATCGACGACGAGGCGCTGCGCAAGATCCTGACCTACCCGAACGCGGTGATCGGGCTCGGCGACGGCGGCGCGCACGTGCAGTTCCACGGCGGCTACGGCTATCTCACCAAACTGCTTCGGCGAATGGGTGCGCGAGAAGCACGCGATGACCTTGGAGCAGGCGGTGCGCCGCCTCACCTTCGAGTCGGCCTCGACCTTCGGCATCTACGACCGCGGCCTGCTTGCGCCCGGGCATGAAGGCCGACATCACGATGTTCGACCCGGCGACCGTCAAATGCGGCAAGGAGACCGTGGTGCGCGACTTCCCGGCCGGCGGCTGGCGCATCAAGGAAGCGGCCGAGGGCATCTTCGGCACGATCGTCAACGGCCAGGTGCTCTACGAAGACGGCAAACACACCGGCGCCCTCCCCGGCCGCGTGCTGCGCAACTCCTATTACGAGCAGAACCGCCGCAGCAACGCCTGAAACACCCCGTCATGGCCGGACTTGTTCGGTCATCCACGTGGGTCGCAAGATGAGGAAAGGGCCGCTCCGGAGCGGCCCTTTCTTTTTGGCGCGCAACGAACTTTCGCCTAAACGATCCCTTGCCGCTGCCGTAGGCTTTATTGTGCTCCCAGGCATCCACCGAGCGGTCATCGTGTTCGGCGCGGCAAAATGATGCGAACGGGAGGAAACCATGTGGCCGCAACAACGCCCTCACCGAGCGGCTCAATCTGAAATGGCCGATCCTGCAGGCCCCAATGGGCAGCGCCAGCACGCCTGGGCTGGCGGCCGCGGTCACCAATGCCGGCGGGCTTGGCGGGCTTGGCATGTGGGCGCGCAATGCCGAACAGGCGGCGCGCCGCATTGCCGGTTTCCGCCAGCAAAGCGGTGGCAGCCTCAACGTCAACTACCCGATCTGGCCCGACCCGCGCAGCACGCCCGAAACCACCGAGGCGATGCGCGCACATCTGCAATCTCGGTACGACGCCTTCGGTCTCGGCGCGGCCCCCCAACCGCCGGGCGATATCAGCGATGTCGGTCCCGACCATATCGCGCTGATGCTCGAAACCAAGCCCGAGGTCGTCAGCTTCCATTTCGGCATGCCCGACCCCGACGCGGTTCGCGCGCTCAAGGCCGCTGGCATCTTCATCATCTCCAGCGCAACGACGGTCGCCGAAGCGCGCGCCCTCGAAGCCGCCGGTTGCGACGCGATCATCGCCCAAGGCACCGAAGCCGGCGGACATCGCGCCACCTTCACCGGCGTCGATATCAGCATGCAGCCCGGCCTCTTCGCGCTGCTACCCCAAATCGTCGATGCGGTTAGCGTACCTGTTATTGCCGCTGGCGGCGTCGCCGACGGAAGGACGTCGGCGGCGGCATTCATGCTCGGCGCCAGCGCCATGCAGCTCGGTACCGCCTTCCTGCTGTGCGAGGAAGCCGACGTGCGCGACGCACACCGGGCGGCTCTCCGGTCGGCCAATGACGCCTGCACCGTCGTGACGAACGTGATCAGCGGCCGGGAGTGCCGCTATATCCGCAACGCAATGATCGACGATCTGGTCGCCTCAGGACTGCAGCCCCTCCCCGTTCCAGCGCAGCAGAGCCTGACCCAGCCGCTCGCCGCCGCGGGCGATCCCGACTCGACGGCCCTCACCTCGGGCCAATCGGCGGCGCTGGCGAAATACACCAACGCCGCCGAACTGGTCGAGCAGCTCGCCGCAGCGACGACGCAGCGGCTGCGCGCGTTCGCTTGACATCGCATCTATTGAGGAGCGGCGCGAAAGCGCCTCTAGAAAATGAGCCGTAATGATTTTTGTTCAATCGCGGAGGACTAGTTCAGACGAGCTGTCGGCGTTCAGTGCGGAGCATAGTTATGCAATGGCGTCTCAATGAGCCGTTATTGAAGACAGGCGTTAAGTTCATAGCCGCAAGGTCGATACCGACCAAGCGAATTTCGATCAAGCTCGTCGACAATATGTGCGTGCGCTATATGCAATGGATCGAAAGCGAGACGTTTTAATTCGAGGCAGCGTTACGCACCGTAAGCTGGGACGGTCTACGGCACGAGCGATATTGGCACTCGAAAGGGGGCATGGCATAAAACAACCCTGGTATTGGTATTATGCCTTTTCCTTTTTACATCCTGGCTATTTGTGAGTTTGATTGAGAGGTCGGCACAAACCAATCGCGCTCCACCGCGTTTGGGAGAACTAATTGTTTGCCTTTTCGTACCCATCGACAAGCAAGTTGATCGGCTCGCGGACTTCGAAGAACGTTTTGTCGTCCTGTGGACCCCAAAGTTTGGACCGCGAATTGCGCGGCTTATTTATATCGTCCACGCCCTTCGATCGGCCGGAGCGATAATCAGGATCGGAATCGCAGCCGCGATAGCGGATCGAATATATCGCGTACTGGGTTGGTTTTGAGCGGGGCTCTAGGACGATAGATTGATCGGCATAACCGGTCTCGTAGCCATCATTGCCGTTGCTACGCTCTACCCACCCTTCGTTCCATCAACGTCACCGCGGCTGCCTTCGGGTCGGCGGCGTCAGTTCGGGACCCAGCTCACCGCGCGGATTTCGGTGAATTCGCGCGGCAGCTTCTGCCAGCTGTCGCCGGCGTTCTCGGTCGCGAAGAGTTCGCCGTAATGGCTGCAGGCGACGATCCGGTCGGGGTCGGCCTTGTGGGTCGCGAAGCTCCAGATCGGCGAATTCGGCTCGACCGGCAGCTTCAGCATCTCCCATTTGTTGCCGCCGTCGGTCGAGCGCTGGATCGCCCCGGCGCAGCCGACCGCGCCGTCGCCGGTGGCGACGAAGAGCGTCTTCGGGTCGCCGATCTTCTGGGTCAGCGCGCGGCAATAGGGCAGCTTGAACCGGCCGTTGACGCCGATCGGCATCCAGTGCTCGCCGGCATCGTTGGTGGCGAAAATCTCGCGCGGCGTCGTGGTCAGCACCTTGGCGGAGCCGTTGAGGTTTATCGTGACGTCGTGGATGTCGGGGTCGGGCACCCCCTCCGCGATCCGCGTCCAGCTGTCGCCGCCATCGAGGCTGCGCCGCACGCCATCGACCTCGACCCCGGCCCAGACGCGCTTGCGGGTTTGACGGATCGACGACCAGCGCCGTCACCCTGGGCACGCGGACATTCGGGCACTCCTCGGCCATGTCGACCGCGAGCTTCTGCCAGCTCCGGCCAGCGTCCTTCGAGCGGTAGAGCGCCGCCGGCCGCGTCCCGGCGAAGATGATGTCGGGGTTCGACGGATCGACCGCGATCTTCCACACGTCCATCTTGTTCATCGGCGAGTCGAGCCGCGTGAAGCTCTGCCCGCCGTCGATGCTCTTGTGGATGCCGTCATCGGCGCCGGCGAAGATGGTTTGCGGCTCCGTCGGGTGAACGGTGAGGCCGTAGACGCGGCTCTCGCTCCACAGCCCGCCCTCGTTCTGCACGCGCTTCCAGCTGTCGCCGCTATCCGCGCTGCGCCACAGCCCGCTGCCGATCGTGCCGATGCAAATCGCGTAGCTCATGTCGTCCTCCCTGTTCGCTGCATGGTGGACGGTGCGTCCTTCGAGGCTCCCACCGGGTCAAACCCGGTGGTCGCACCTCAGGATGAGGAAGGTTGCGCCGGACTAAACGAACCTCATCCTGAGGCGCCGCGCGAAGCGCGGCCTCGAAGGACGCACCGCGCTTCTCCTGCGATCAGTACCCTTCCCAGCCGGTGTGCGAGATGTCGATCACGACGCCGTCCGGGCCCCGACCATTTCATCTCGAAATTGGCGTGGCCGCCCGCCGCCATCGTCTTGTCGACGTGGTCCTTGCCGGTGAGCTGCGTTGGCGTTGGCGATCTCGAGCTGCTGCACCGCGCCGTCGAGGTCCTCGACCTCGAAGCCGAAATGGTGGATGCCGGTGAAGTTCTCGCCGTGCGCGCCGACATCGGCCGAGCGGTTGTCCTTCAGATTGAGCACCGCGAGGTTGATGTGACCGTCGGTGAGGAACACCGCGCCGTTCGGGCTGCGCCGAACCTCCTTGAGGCCAAACGCTTCCTTGTAAAAGGCGGCGGTCTTCGATGGGTTTTCGGTGGTCAGCGCGATGTGCCGGATGCGGGCCATGTGCGTCCTCCTCGAGCGATGCGACATTCTGTCCAGCTTAAATCCGACGAGCGGCCGCTTGTCATCCATCGCGAGCGAGACAAATCTTGTTCTTCTTTTGTTCTTGACAAATACGTAAATCTATGCTATATGCGCAATTAAAGGAAGAACCTCTTCCGATCCACGATGAACGCGCTCTCTTCACGTTGCGATAATCGTAAGCCTATACCTTTGACAAAATCCCTGTGCCTGTTCATTTCGAGCAAATACAGGTTCAACAGGGCAGTATCGGTTCGTTTGCGCCGTGTTTCTCATCGCCTTCCGGTCGGCACCGGCTTGCTGGCTCCGGCGTTACCGCTGATCCGCCGCTGTTTTCTCGCTGTTATGGCCGCTGTTATCCCGCTGTTCCGCCGCTGTTATTTTGCTGATAAATGGGCCAAGAACATCGTGAAAAATCATCATATTTTTCAATCGACTAAGGCCGACGCTTCCCGCTCGCCGCAACATCGATAACAGCGACGCGGGCGCGATACTAGCTCGCCGAGCGCGGCCGTCGGCGCTAGAGTTTCGCCATCAACCTGGGAGGAGCGACATGGCGCGCGACGGCTATCTGATCCTCGACAGCGATCTGCACATGATGGAGCCGGGCGACCTCTGGGCCCGCTATCTCAAAGCCCCGTACAACAAGAACCCGCCGCAGTTCTTTGGCGGCCAGCGCGAGCAGCTCAAGGAGATCGAAGGACGACAAGGGCAACACCGACTCGATCATGGGCATGAAGGTGCAGGGCCTGGCGATCCCGGCGCACAACATGGAACAGGGCGCGACCGTCTCCAGCCGCGAGCTGCGCCGCCGCAGCCGGGCGCGGCACCCGCATTTCAACGTCGCCCGCGCCAACGGCTACGACGCGCCGTCGACGCTGACCGCGATGGACATCGAGGGCATCGACGTCGCCGTGATGTACGGCACCCGCGGCCGCCAGATCCTGTGCCACGACGACCTTGAGCCCGACTACGCCGCGGCGCTGGCGCGCGCCTACAACGACTGGGCGGCCGATTACTGCAAGACCGACCCGACCCGGCTCAAATTCGCCGCGCAGCTGGCGATGCACGATGTCGGCCTCGCGGTCGAGGAGGCCCGGCGCTGCGTCAACGAGCTGGGCGCGGTCGCGGTGATCGGCACCCCGAACCCGGTCAACGGCCAGCACCTGCACGACGACGCGGTCGAGCCGCTCTGGAATGCACTCGAAGAACTCGACGTGCCGATTGGCTTTCACCCGACCGGCAACACCGCGCTCAAGGACGATGCCGGGCGGCGCTATGTCGGCCACGCCAATTTCCACCCGATCGCCCACGCGATCCGCAACCCGGTGGAGCTGATGGGCGCGATCGCCAGCCTGACGACCGGCGGCGTGCTCGAACGCCACCCGAAGGTTCGTGCGGCCTTCCTCGAAGGAACCGCCGGCTGGCTGCATTGGTGGCTGTGGCGGCTCGACGACCAGTGGGAGAAATTCGGCCCGGGCTGCGAGCGCCAGCTGATCGATGGCGCCGAGCGAGTATTTCAAGCGCCAATGCTACATCGCGCTCGACGTCGACGAGGAACCGGCGGTGGTGACAGTCAACCAGCTGGGCGCCGAATATTTCGTCGTGTCGAGCGACTACCCGCACTCCGACGGCGCGTTCCCCGAGGCGATGGAGCAGTTCCTCGGCCTGCCGCTCAACGACGAGCAGCGCCGCAAGATCCTGTGGGACAATTGCGCCCGGCTCTACGGCATCCCGACGCCGGTCAGCGCGCTAAGCCGCGAACCGAGCCAAGGCGCCGCGGCGGAGTAGGGAGGTTTATCGACCGCTTCCCGGCGAAAGCCGGGACCCACCTTTCGACCGTCTCTGGCACTGAAAAGTGGGCCCCGACTTTCGTCGGGGAGCGATATTCGGAGGCGTCCCCTAAGCCGGAAAGCTCAGGAAGCACTTATCCGAGGCGAGGATATAGGTCTCCATGTAGTCCTGGATGACCGGCTTTGGCTTGTCGAGCGCTTCCATCGCGCCAATCAGGCACATCCAGTTCAGCATCTCGTGCTGCCCGGAGAACTCCATCTCGGCCAGCGAACGCTTGCGCCAGGTGGCGTAGTCGGCGCGGCTGACCGCGTCGAACAAGATGCGGTCTCCTTCCTGGTCGGGCCACAAATAGCCGTTCTTCGGCGACAGGAAGGCGTGCGACCAGCTCGACGAGGCGATCAGCGCCACCCGATAAGGCGACTTCGCCAGCACCTCGGCGACCTTGGCGCCGACTTCCATGCAGCGCCACGGATGCGGCGAGGACGGGTCTTCGCCCTCCTCCTCCGGCCGCGGCGGCGCGAACAGATGGCCGAGCCCGCCCTTGGCGTAGAGCAGGTTGCGGCCGTAGCAGTTCACCGCGAACGGGATCACCGGATAGGGGAAGCCCTTTCCGGTCCCAATCGAGGTAGAGGAACGTGTTGGTGAAGGCGTGCGCCATCGGATGGTGCAGCGGCTTATAGGCATAGGCCATGTCGATGCCGGCCTCGATGAGCCCGGTCGTCAGGTACTTCGCGGCCTCGCGGTGGCCCTTCAGCTTCAGGGTCCAGTCGCCGGGTTCAGACCAGCGGTTGGCTTTGCCGTGCCCGTTCGAGCCGTTGGCGACGGCCCAAGGCTGCAGCGAAATCTCGTCGTCGTAGCCGAGCACGCAGAAGGCCGGGACGATGTCTTCCTTGAAGTTCTCGTACTGGTCGTCGCCCCAGACCAGCACGAAATCCGGGTTGAAATCGTCGAGGATCTTGCGGATCGCGCGGAAATCGTTGCCGAAGCGCTCGCCGCAGCGATTGGCGGCGCCCAGCCCATCATCGTTGCCGAGCTCGGCCAGCATCTCTTTCGGCCAGTTGGCCGGGTCCTTGCGCGCGGCATCGACGTTCGGCGCCTCCAGGGTGCGCTTGAACACGCCGGTCAGCCCCTCGTTGGGCAGGCACAAGGTCGGCCAGTGGGTGACGCCCAATCCAAGGATTTCCGCCATCGTCCTGTTCCTCCTGATGATGCGCCGATCTTATCCGATCGGATGCTTCGCTAATACTGCCCCTTCGGCTCGAGGCCGAACGCGTGCTGGCCGTACATCGTGCCGACCGCGTCCCAGTTAAGGCTGACATGGCGCGCCACCGCGTTGACGTCGCGCCAAGCGCGCTGCACCGGGTTCGACAGCAAGAGCCCGTAGCCGCCGGTCGAGGCGTTGAGCGCCTCGACCGCCTGCACCGCGAGCCGCGTCACATAGGCCTGGTCGCGGCGGCAGCGGATGCGGTCGGCGACGGTGATTTCCTCGCCGGCGTAAAGCTTTGCGGTCATGTTCCTCATGTCGGTGACGAGGATCAGCTCGGCCGCATCGACATTGGCGGCGGCCTCGGCATAGCGCAGCTGGATCGTCGCGAACCCGGTCATCGGCAGATTGCCGCCGGCAAGGGCGCCGCGGGTTTTGCGGCCGCTCGTCATGTCCAGATAGGCGTCGAGCGCGCCCCTCGCCGCCCCTATTGCGGTCGAAGCGAGCATCGACGCGCCGTGGATCAACAACGGCATCTTGTAGAGCGGGTTTTTGTGGTGCTTGCCGCCCGGGGTGGTGCCGGCGCGGGCATCGGCGAAGGTCAACACGCGGTGCGTTGGGACGAAGACGTCATGCGCGGCGATGTCCTTGCTGCCGGTGCCGGCGAGCCCGTTGACGAACCAGGTGTCGATGATCTCGACATCGCCGATCGGCAGCAGGAAGAAGGCGCCCTCGTGGGGCGGCGCGGCGCCCTCGGGCGCGATGAAGCCGCCGAGCTTGATCCAGCTCGAATGGTCGCAGCCGCTGGCGAAGGACCAGCGACCGGTGAGGCGATAGCCGCCCTCGACCGGCACCGCCGTTCCGGTCGGCGCAAAGCACGCGCAGGTCAGCGGTTCGTCGCCGTCGGCCCAGACCTCGCGCTGTGCCTCGATCGAGTAATGCGCGATCGATTGCCCCGTCGAGAGCGCGCCGTTGATCGTCCATCCGGTCGAGGCGCAGGCCGCCGAGATCGTCATCGCGATTCGCAGCGCAGTTTCGCTGTCGTACTCGTAGCCGCCGAATTCCTTGGGCCGGCAGGTGCGCAGCAACTCGGCGTCGCGGACCCGCCCGATGATTTGCGGCAGGACGTTGCGGTTGCGCTCGGTTTCCTCGGCGAGCTCGCGGATTTCCGGCACGATCGCGCGCGCCCGTTCGACCAGCTCATCCGGCGTGGGAATGCTGAGACGACGTAACGTGGCGGCGGTCATGCGCCGACCTCCCTGGCGCGCCCGGTGACGAGGCGGCACAATGCGCCACGGAAATGGCTCCGACAATTGAAATTGGTCAACCGGGGAGAGTCGGCATGGCGGTGCGTTACTGTTCCTATCTCGGCATCGCCGCGATACCGTTCTGTTGCTGGATAACCGCCGCCAACGCACAGAGCGGGCCGGCATTGCGCCCGATTCCGGCGGCCGAATGCCAGTCCTTCGCCGTGCAAGTTCAGAACGCGATCGGGATGGCCGCCAAGGCGTCGGAAGACGATTTCACCGATCTGAGCGATCGCAGCGAGGGGCGCTCCTGTCACATCTCCGCAACCGCGTCGGGCCAGGCCTTTGGCGCGCCAACCGAATTGATCGCCAAACTCGACCCCGTCTTTTCCGGCTGGCAGGACGACCCCACGCGTGCCGACTCCGGGCCGGCCGAAGCCGATAAGGGCTTCGTCAAAGATAACCGCATCGCCACGGTGGACGTGGGCTGGGAGCCAGGACCCGGCGCCAGTTGCTCCGACAAGCAGCCGCTCTCCGCCTGCAATATCACGCCGCAGCAGAAGCTGTGGACCGTGACTGTCGATATCGTCGAGAAGGCGGGGAAGTAGCCTCATCTCCCGACTAATTGACCTGTATCAACGCGCGCCGTGGCGACTTCCCGGACTGTGCGCCGACCCTGACGGGAGCGCGGTAATGTTCGGAATGATGAGAGACGGCTTCGGCTATGGCCCGATGGGCTGGGGCATGGGGCTCGGCATGGGCCTCGGATCGCCAACGGTTGTGCTCGTGCTTGGCGCGATCGCGCTGTTCAAGTATCTCGTGACGCGCTAGCGCGTCCGGCGCTTACGTCGCGGCGTGATCCGACTCGCGGATCGCCCGCCATAGGCGCTCCGGAGTCGCCGGCATCGGCACTTCCGTGACGCCGAGCGGCTTCAGCGCGTCGATCAGCGCGTTGCCGACCGCCGGCATCGCCCCGACCGCGCCGGCTTCGCCCGCGCCCTTGACCCCCAAAGGGTTGGTCTTGGTCGGCACCGGGTTCGAACTCGCAATGGACGTCGCAGAAATTGTCGGCGCGCGGCATCGCGTAATCCATGAACGAGCCGCTGAGCAGCTGGCCGGACTCCCCATCGAAGCAAATGTCTTCGAGCAGGAGCTGCCCCACCCCTTGCGCGATCCCGCCCATGATCTGCCCCTCGAGCAACAGCGGGTTCATCACCGTGCCGACATCGTCGACGACACTGTAGCGGCAAAGTTCAACCGTGCCGGTCTCGGGGTCGATCTCCAACTCGCAGATATGGCTACCGTTCGGAAAATTCTGGTCGCCGGCGGCGTACGAAGCCTGTGAGATCAGCCCCGGTTCCATGCCCGGCGGCAGGCTACGCGGCTCCCATGCCGCGGCGGCGATCGCGGGCAGCGCCAATACGCGATCGGTGCCGGCAATCTTGAAGACGCCCTCCTCGAACTCGACGTCGGCCTCGGCGGCTTCCAGCATGTGCGCGGCGATGGCGCGGGCCTTGACGACGATCTTCTCGGTCGCCGCCTGCACCGCCGAGCCGCCGAGCGCCGCCGAGCGCGATCCACCGGTGCCCTCGCCGATCGCGACCTTGTCGGTGTCGCCCTGGATGTAGGTCACCTGGTCGGGATGGATACCGAGCCGGTCGCACAAGAGCTGCTTGTAGACCGTCTCGTGCCCCATGCCCTGGGTGATCGAGCCTGACAGCAGGGTCACGGTGCCGCCCTTGTCGAAGCGCACCTCGGCCGCCTCGAAGCCGCCGGCGGCAGCACGCTCGATGGTGTTGGAGACGCCGATGCCGCGCAGCTTGCCGCGCGCTTTCGCCTCCGCGCGGCGGGCCTCGAACCCGGCGAAATCGGCGAGCTTTAGCGCCATGTCGAGGTTCTTGGCGAACTCGCCGCAATCGTATCGGAAGGTCAGGCCCGACTGGAACGGCATCGCCTCGGGCGGGATCATGTTGCGCCGGCGCAACTCGACGCCGCTGACGCCGAGCTCGGCGGCGGCTTCGTCGACCATGCGCTCAATGACATAGGCGAATTCGGGCCGCCCGTTGCCGCGATAGGGCCGCATCGGGTTGGTGTTGGTGAAGACCGCGGTGACCTCGGCGAAGATCGCCGGGGTGCGGTAGACCCCGGCCAAGGTGCCGAGGTTCATCACGAACACGTTGGAATTGGCCTGCGCGTAGGCGCCGGTCGCGGCGGTGACCTTGACCCGGAAGCCGAGGAAATGCCCGTCCTTGTCGAGCCCCAGCTCGGCCTCGGTGACGTGATCGCGCGCCTGCGCGTCGGAGAGAAAGGCCTCGGAGCGGGTGCTGGTCCACTTCACTGGGCGGGCCAGCAGCTTCGAGGCGAGCACGGTCAGCGCCACCTCGTTATAGACCGCCGATTTCATCCCGAAGCTGCCGCCGATATCGCCGGCGACGACGCGGATCTTGTTCTCCGGCACTTTCATGATGCCGGCGAGGTCGGCGCGGTAGCCGTGCGCGCGCTGCAGCACCGTGTAGACCGTGTAGCGATCCTCGGCCTTGTTGTAGTCGGCGACCGCGCCGCGCGGCTCCATCGCCGCCGCGGTGACGCGGTTGATCACGAAGCGGCGCTTGACGATGCGGTCGGCTCTGGCGAGCGCAGCCTCGGTCGCCTCGCGATGCCCCTCGGGATGGACAAAGCAGACATTGTCCGGCCGGTCCTCCCAGACGAGCGGGGCGCCGGGATCGAGCGCGTGGTCGGTCGAGACGACGGCTGGCAACTCATCGTAATCGACTTCAATGAGTTCCGCGGCGTCCTGCGCTTGAGCCAGCGTCTCGGCGACGACAAAGGCGACGTAATCGCCGACCCAGCGAACCTTGTCCTGGGTCAGCGCCGGAAAACGGATCTTGCCCGCGGGAGCGCCGCCACGGCGCCGCAAATTGCCCGGTGTCGGCAAGTCGTTCCAGCCCGAGGCCGCCCAATCCGCGCCGGTCAGCACCAGCAGCACGCCGGGCGCCGCCTTGGCCGCGCTTGTATCGATCGAGCGGATGCGGGCATGCGCATGCGGCGAGCGCAGCACATAGCCATAAGCCATGTGCGGCAATGCCAGATCGTCGATATACCGGCCGCCGCCGCGAATGAGCCGCGGGTCTTCGAATCGCGGCACTGGCTGGCCTAGCGCGAACTCGCCCATTCCTTGCTCCCGATTGGCGATTTTGCGTTAGCCTAGCACGAGCGAGGGCCGCGCTGTCGCGGAGGCATGGGCCGATGGCGGCAAAATCGTACGATTACATCATCGTCGGCGGCGGGTCGGCCGGGTGCACCCTGGCGCGCCGGCTGACTGAGGATGCCGGAACGAGCGTGCTGCTGCTCGAAGCCGGTGGCTGGGACCGCGACCCGTGGATCAAGATCCCGATCGGCTGGGGCCGCATCCTCGAAAAGCGGCTGCACGACTGGATGTATTTCACCGAGCCGGAAGCTGGGCTCGACGGCAGGCGCATCGAGTGCGCGCGCGGCAAGGTGATCGGCGGCTCGTCGTCAATCAACGCGATGGCCTATGTGCGCGGCAATCCCGGCGACTATGACCGCTGGGCGCAGAGCGGCTGCACCGGCTGGTCATATGCCGATGTGCTGCCCTATTTCCGCCGCCAGGAGTCGTGGGAAGGCGGTGGGGGCGACTATCGCGGCAGCGACGGGCCGCTCACCGTGCAGACCACGACCTTCCGCGATCCGCTGATCGAAGCCTGCCTCGCGGCTGGCGCGGCGCTGCAGATGCCGCACACGCCCGACTACAACGGCGCGCAGCAGGAAGGCCTCGGGCGGATGCAGCAGACGATCCGCCAGGGCCGCCGCTGCAGCGCCGCCGAAGCCTATCTGCGCCCGGCGCTCGGCCGCTTGAACCTCACGATCGAAACCGGCGCGCTCGCCAACCGCATCGTGCTCGAGCGCGGCCGCGCGGTGGGGGTGGAGTACGCGCGATACGGCGAGACGCGTATCGCCCGCGCCGAGCGCGAGGTGATCCTCTGCGGCGGGGTCATCAACTCGCCGCAGCTGCTGATGCTGTCGGGCATCGGTGACCCCGAGCGGCTCGCCGAGCACGGGATTCCGGTCGCCGTCCCATTGCCCGGGGTCGGCAAGAATTTGCAGGACCATCTGTCGGTGCTCGCCGATTTCGCACGGACGCGGCAGGGGCCGTTCGTCGCGACCTTGCGGTTCGACCGCGTCGTCGCGGCGCTCGCCCGCGCCTATTGCTTCGGCACCGGCCCGGCTGCCGAAACACCAAGCGGCTGGACCGGTTTCGTCAAGAGCAGGCCCGATGTCGAGCTGCCCGACATCCAGTTCCTGTTCCGGGCGGTGGCGACCGGCGCCGCGCCCTATCTGCCACCGTTCAAACCGGCCTATGCCGACGGGTTCTCGCTGCGCGCGGTGATGCTGCGCCCGGAAAGCCGCGGCGAAATTCTGCTCTCGTCGGCCGATCCGCGCGCGCCGGTGCGCATCAAGCAGAACTTCCTCGCCACCGACAACGACAAACGCACGATCCGAGACGGGCTCAAGCTGGTGCGCCGCATGGCGCAGACCGCGCCGCTATCAGAATTCGTCGCGCGCGAGCTCAAACCCGGCGCTGACGTGCAGAGCGACGATGCGCTCGACGCCTATATCCGCGCCACCGCGGCGACCGCGCACCACCCGCTCGGCACCTGCAAGATGGGGCCGGACAGCGATCAGACTGGCTGTGGTCGATCCGAAGCTCCGTGTGCGCGGGGTGGCGGGGCTGCGCGTCGTCGACGCCTCGGTGATGCCCGATCTCGTCGGCGGCAACATCAACGCGCCGGTCATCATGATCGCCGAGAAGGCCGCCGATCTGATCCGCCGCCGCGCGCCGCTCGCAGCGGCAACGTTTCATTAACCAAATCCGTTAATCGGACCGCAATCACCGCGCTCTATTCCTGTGTCGGTTCGCGCCTTATGGGCGAAGGAGACCGATGTCATGAAGATGCTTGTGGCGGCGGTGACCCTCATTCTGTCGGCCTCGGCAGCGATGGCCGAAGCCCCGTGTCAGAGTCCCCTGGGCGCGGAGTGCCAGAAGGCCTGCGCGGTGATGGGCGCGAAATATGTCCTGTGGCGGCGCGAGCAGGACCGGCCGGCGGCGGCGCAGCTGCAGACCGTCAGCGCCAGCAGCGATAACCCGCTCGCCGCGGCGCGGCGCCTGGCGAGTTTCGCCGGTCTGTCGATCGACTATGTCGATAACCTGTCGATGCGCGAGGTCAGGCAGGCGGTCGAGGCATCCTGCCCGCGCTAACTAGACCAGCCGCGGCTTGTCGCCCTCGACCAGGATGCGCCACAGCACGCGGCTCTCGCTGCGGTCGTAGTCGCCATGCGCGCGATGCAGCGTTGCGCGATCGTCGAAAATCAGCACGTCGCCCTTGCGCCATTTGTGGTGGTAGGTGATCTCCGGCCGGACCATGCCGCCGAGCAAATCCTCCATGTAGGCGCGGCTGAGGTCCTCGCTCATCCCCTCGATATACTGCACCTTGGTGACGTGGAAATAGACCGCGCGGGTGCCGTGCACCGGGTGAGTACGCACCATCGGGTGGACGACCGGCTTGCCGTAGCGCTCCTCGTCCTCCTGCCTGGTGCCGACGCGGTCGACGTCGAGCATATTGACCGACTTCATGCCGCAGAGTTTCTGCCGCTCGTCCTCGTCGAGCGCGTCATACGCGGCCCGCGTCGAGCAGATGCTGGTGCCGCCGCCCGCAGAGGGCACCTCGACGCCGTAGAGCATCGTCGCCAGCGGCGGCTTTTCGTGATTGGTGTGATCGGTGTGCCAATCCTCGGCCACCTTGCGGCCCTCGGTGTGGAGCACGAGGCCGATCAGCTCGTGGCCCGGCATGTGGTTCTGCGAATAGTGCTGGCGCATCACCGGGCCGAATGCCGCCCCGGCATTGAGATATTGCTCCGGGGTCAGATCCTGGTTCGGGAAGACCAGCGCCAGATGCTCGGAAAGCGCCTGCGACAGCGCTTCGCGCGTCTCGGCATCGGCGGGCTTCCCAAGATCGATGCCGGTGACCTCCGCCCCAATCACCGGGTGCAGCTTGCGGATCGTCAATTCCGGCATCGTTTCCTCCTATCGGACTTGTGCCGATGGTAGCGCCCGGCCGGCCCGACCAGAAGCGGCGCTCGGCGCAAATCACGCCTGCAACAGCGCCGCCATCACCCGTTCGCGGGTGAGCGGCAGGTCGCGCAGCCGCGCGCCTAGCGCCTTGGCGACAGCGTTGCCGATCGCCGCGACGGTTGGCCCGCCGGTCGCCTCGCCGACCCCGAGCGGCGGCAGGTCAGCCATCGGGTTGACCAGCTCGACCGTGACCTCCGGCACCTCACTGAAACGCAGCACCGGGTAGGTCTCCCAGTCGCGCGAGCTGATCCCGGCGCTGTCGAGCCGGACGCCTTCCTTGAGCGCCCAGCTCGCGCCCTGGATGATGCCGCCTTCGAGCTGGTTGATCGCCCCATCGGGGTTGATGATCAGCCCGCCATCGACCGCGCACCAGACGCGCGTCAGCCGCACGCTCTCGTCGACCTCGACATCGGCGACAACCGCGGCATAGGCGGCCATGTTCTTGTAGCGGGCGAAGCCGATGCCCCTGCCCTGCCCCGCACCGGTCGGGCCCGTTCGGCCAATCGGCCATCGCGGCGACCCTCTCGACCACCGCGCGGGCGCGCGGATCGGTCAGGATCGACAGCCGGTAGGCGACCGGGTCCTCGCCGGCCTTCTCCGCCAACTCGTCGATCGCCAACTCGATGGCGAAGACATTGGCCGTCGCCCCGAGCCCGCGCAGCGACGAGGTGCGCACCGGCGTCTCGGCGACGAGATGATGCGAAATCCGCTTCGCCGCAAAGGCGTAAAGCGGCTCGCCGTTGCGGGTCCCCGCGCCCGGCGGACCGACCGCCTCGACCGCCGGCGGCGGTGGCGGCGGATTTGGCAGCGCCTCGGCGGCGAGCAGATTGCCGCCGCCGCCCGGGCGGTTGGTGTGCTTGCCGCTCCAGATTTCGGTAGTCCAGTCCGACGGTCGCCCATCCTTGTCGAGCGTCGCCTGCACGCTCACCACCATCGCCGGGCTGACCGGCTCGAAGCCGAACTCCTCGTCGCGCCGCCAGCGCACCCGGATCGGCTTCCCCGGCGAGCGGAAGGCGATGACCGCGGCGTCGGCCGCGGCATCGTCGGCGCCGTTATGGCCGTAGCAACCCGGCCCCTGCGCGTGCCTGACGATGATCGACGGCGGGATCGAGCTTCAGCGTCCGCGCCAGCGCCGCGCGCAGCGGGTAGACCCCTTGCGAATGGGTCCACACTTCGAGTTTGCCGCCGCGATAGACCGCGAGCCCGCAAGACGGACCGACCGAGGCATGCGCGACATGCATCCGGGTAAAGGTCGCCTCGTAGCGCTGCGCTGCTGGCGCCGGCGCGGACGGCGGGGAGCCGAGCGACTGATCGATGGTCGGCCGCTGCAGCAGCCAGCGGCCTTCCTCCTGCGCCGGATTGAGCGGTTCAAGGCCGTCCCAGGCGACGTGGCTGGCGCGACCGCGGCGGCCGCCTCGACCGACGGTCTCGTCGTCGCCGATGATGGCGAGGAAATTGCCCTCGCGCAGGAACTCGATCCTGCCCTTCGCCGCGCGGCGGATCGCCGCCTCGTCGACCGCGGCGATCGTCGCGCTCGCGCTGCGGCTGGCGCACGACGCGGGCATGCGCCATGCCCTCGATCTTCATGTCGTGGACAAAGGCCGCGCCGCCGAACACCTTCGCGGCGAGATCGACCCGGCGCGCATTGCGGCCGACGACGCCCATCTCGGCCGGCTGCTTGAGCGGAGCGCTCGCCGTGGCGGGGCGGGCAAGATCGATTTCGGGCGCGAGCGCCCAGTAGTCGAGCCCGGTCGGCTGGCCGCCGGAGAAGATCGCGCCGTCGCGCACCGCGAGGTCGGTCGCGCTTCGCGCCGCGTTTCGCTGCGGCCGCCGCGAGAAACAGGTCGCGCACCTCGGCGCAGGCAAGGCGCAGCGCGACGCCGCCGAACTGGATCGACTGGCTGCCGGCGGTATAGCCCTCGTTCGGGGTCAGCCTCGGTGTCGCCGGTGAGCAGGTCGATGCGCTCGGGCGAGACGTCGAGCTCGTCGGCGGCGATCTGCAGCATCGCGGTCAGCACGCCCTGGCCGATCTCGACCCGCCCGGTCGAGACGCGCACGCGGCCCGGCGCCGGGAACCCGACCCACTGGTCAAGCCGGGGATTCTGCTCCAGAAGCGCCATCACCGGCGGCGGCGCGCTCATGCCGCCGCTCCCGCGCGCATCGCCGCGGCGGCGCGTTCGACCGCGCGCAGGATGCGCAAATGGCTGCCGCAGCGGCAGATATTGTCGTCGAGCGCGGCGGCGATCTCGGCCCGCGACGGCGATGTGTTGCGATCGAGCAGCGCCTTGGCCGACACCAGGATGCCCGGCAGGCAATAGCCGCATTGGCCGGCCTGCTCGTCGAGGAACGCGGTCTGCAGCGGATGCGGGTTCTCTGGCGTGCCGAGCCCTTCGATGGTCAGGATCTGCTTGCCGGCGACGGTCGAAACCGCCTTGCCGCAGGATTTCTCGGGCTTGCCGTCAATCAGCACCATGCAACAGCCGCACTGCTCAAGGCCGCAACCGAATTTGCTGCCGATGAGGCCGAGATGGTTGCGCAGCGCGTCGAGTAGCGGGGTGTCCGGGTCGGCGCTGACGCGAGCCGCCTTGCCGTTGACGTTGAGGGTGATTTCTTCCATGCCGTCCCTGCCGTGAAGCCGTGATTACGATAGCAGACGGAACAGCGGCCGGGCATATGGCGTATTATGGAAACCCCCTTCGTAAAGCGAGACAGAAGACGATGAGCGTCAGTCCGAACGCCGGAAAGCGGCTCGACCCGTCGATGCTTGTCGACGTACCGCGCCTCATCGCCGCCTATTACAGCGAAAAGCCGGACCCGGGCATCGCGGCGCAGCGGGTTTCCTTCGGCACGTCGGGCCATCGCGGCTCGTCGTTCGACCGCGCGTTCAACGAAAACCACATCCTGACGATCAGTCAGGCGATCTGCGAATACCGCGCCGCGCAGAATATCACCGGCCCGCTCTATCTCGGCATCGACACCCATGCCCTGTCGGCTCCGGCCGCCGCGACCGCACTCGAAGTGCTCGCCGCCAATGGCGTCACGGTAATGCTCGCCGCCGGCGACGAATTCACCCCGACTCCAGCGATCTCGCACGCGATCCTGACCTACAACCGCGGCCGCAAAGACGGATTGGCCGATGGCGTTGTCGTCACCCCGTCGCATAACCCGCCTGGCGACGGCGGCTTCAAGTACAACCCGCCCAATGGCGGGCCGGCCGACACCGACGTCACCGGCGCGATCCAAAGCCGCGCCAACGCCCTGCTCGAGGCCGGGCTCGCCGGGGTGAACCGCATCCCGATCGAGCGGGCGCTCAAGGCCAATACGACACACCGGCACGACTACGTCGCCGCCTATGTCGGCGACCTCGACGCGGTCATCGACATGGCCGCGATCCGCGACAGTGGACTGAAGCTCGGCGTCGATCCCTTGGGCGGCGCGGGGGTGCATTACTGGCCACGCATCGCCGAGCGCTATGGGATCGACCTGACCGCGGTCAGCGATACGGTCGACCCGACTTTCGGCTTCATGACTGCCGATTGGGACGGACAGATCCGCATGGACCCGTCTTCGCCCTACGCAATGCAGCGACTTTTGGCGCTCAAGGACCGCTTCGACGTCGCCTTTGCCTGCGACCCCGATTACGACCGGCATGGCATCGTCACCCGCAGCGCCGGGCTGATGCCGCCCAACCACTACCTATCAGTGGCGGTGTCCTATCTGTTCCAGAACCGGCCGGACTGGCCGAAGCATGCCGCGATCGGCAAGACGGTCGTCACCAGCACCATGCTCGACCGCGTCGCCGCAAAGCTCGATCGCAACGTTTACGAAGTGCCGGTCGGGTTCAAATGGTTCGTCGGCGGCTTGCTCGACGGCGCGCTCGGCTTCGGCGGCGAGGAAAGCGCCGGCGCCTCCTTTGTCCGCCGCGCGGGCGGCGCGTGGAGCACCGACAAGGATGGCATCGTGCCCGCGTTGCTGGCGGGGGAGATCACCGCCAAGCTCGGCCGCGACCCGGGCGAGGTTTATCGCGAGTTGACGCAGGAGCTGGGCGAACCCGCTTATCAGCGCATCGACGCACCGGCGACGCCGGAACAGAAGCGGGCGCTGTCGCGGCTGTCGGCAGAGCAAGTGCGCCTCACCGATCTCGCCGGCGAGAAGATCACCGGCGTGCTGACGCATGCGCCGGGCAACGGCGCGGCGATCGGCGGGCTGAAGGTGGTGTCCGAAACCGGCTGGTTCGCCGCGCGCCCCTCGGGCACCGAAGATGTATACAAGGTCTACGCCGAGAGTTTCCGCGGCCCGGAGGCGCTCAACCGGATCGTCGCCGAGGCGCAGACGATCGTCGCCGACACGCTCGCTGCGTCTGCATAAATGATGCTAAGCTAGACGCATGACGGGGGGAGATAAGTCCGCGCCGCCGCCTGGCGGCGCGTTGCACGAGGCGCTGCATCGCGACGAAGCGATCGAGGGCCCGTCCGACCGTAAGTTCGGGCTGACCATCGGCGCCGTGGTGACGACGATCGCCGTCGTTCGTCTGGTTTTCCACCACAGCTATTGGGAATGGTGGCTCGGCGTCGGACTGGCCTTCGTGCTGTTCGGGCTGATATGGCCGACGGTGCTGCACCCGCTAAACCGGGCTTGGATGCTGCTCGGGCTGGTGCTTTACAAGATCGTCAACCCGGTGGTGATGGCGCTCTTGTTCTTTTCGACGATGACGCCCGTCGGGTTCCTGATGCGCCTGAGCGGAAAGGATCCTCTGCGGCTGCGCCGCGACGCGACGGCCGCGAGCTACTGGATCAAGCGCGAACCGCCCAGCCCCGAGGCCACGTCAATGCGCAATCAGTTCTGACGAGGTGAAATGTCGTTCATTGCCGAGTTGTGGGCGTTTATGCGCGTGCGCAAGAAGTTCTGGCTGCTTCCGGTCATCGTGATGATGGCGGTCTTCGGCGGGCTCGTCGTGCTGGGCAAGGGCTCGGTGATCGCGCCGTTCATTTACACCTTGTTCTAGGAAACGCCGTTGTACATCCTTGGTATCTCAGCGTTCTACCACGACAGCGCGGCGGCCCTGGTAACCGACGGGCGGATCGTCGCAGCCGCGCAGGAGGAGCGCTTCACCCGCAAGAAGAACGATGCGGGTTTCCCGCGTAACGCCATCCAATATTGCCTGGACGAAGCCGAAATCGGACCCGGCGACATCGATCACGTCGTCTTCTACGACAAGCCGTTCCTCAAGTTCGAGCGGCTGCTCGAAACCTATCTCGCCTTCGCGCCGCGGGGTTTCACCTCGTTCCGCATGGCGCTGCCGATCTGGCTCAAGGAAAAGCTGTTTCAGAAGCGGCTGCTGCGCCAAGAGCTGGAACGCTTTGCCCCGGACTACGATTGGGAACAAGCGGCTCCTCTTCGGCGAGCATCATCAAAGCCACGCCGCCTCGGCGTTCTTCGCCTCACCGTTCGAGAATGCCGCGGTGCTGACGATGGATGGGGTCGGCGAATGGGCGACCACCTCACTGGCCCTTGGCAGCGGCAATACGCTCGAAATGGTCAAGGAAATCCATTTCCCGCATTCGCTCGGGCTGCTCTACGCGGCGTTCACCGCCTATACCGGCTTCCGGGTCAATTCGGGCGAGTACAAGATGATGGGGCTCGCGCCCTTACGGCGAGCCGCGATACACGCAGAAGATCCTCGACAATCTGATCGACGTGAAGCCGGACGGCAGCTTTCATCTCGACCAGAGCTATTTCAATTATTGCACCGGGCTCAGCATGACGAGCCCGCGCTTTCACGCGCTGTTCGGCGGCGAGCCGCGGGCGGAGACCGACCCGCTGACCCAGCGCGACATGGATCTCGCCGCGTCGATCCAGGCGGTGACCGACGATATCGTGCTTCGCCTCACCCGCTCGATTGCCGCTGAAACCGGAGCGAAAGAGCTGTGCCTTGCCGGCGGCGTGGCGCTCAATTGCGTCGCCAACGGGAAGATCGTCCGCGACGGCAAGTTCGACAACGTCTGGGTGCAGCCGGCGGCGGGCGACGCTGGCGGCGCGCTCGGCGCCGCGCTCGCCGCCTACCATCTCTATCTCGGCCAGCCTCGGCTGCCGCTCAACACGCTCGACGCGATGCAGGGCTGCTATCTTGGCCCCGGCTTCGCCCAAGACGAGATCGAGCGCCGGCTGGCCGCCGCCGGCGCGGTGTTCGAGGTGATGGACGAGCCAACACTGATCGAAGCGACCGTCGACGCGCTGACCAGCGACAAGGCGGTCGGCTGGTACCAAGGCCGCATGGAATTCGGGCCCCGCGCGCTGGGCAACCGCTCGATCCTCGGCGATCCCGCGCAGCGCGACAATGCAGAAGACGCTGAACCTGCGCGTCAAATACCGCGAGAGCTTCCGCCCGTTCGCGCCTTCGGTGCTGCGCGAGGATGTCGCCGACTGGTTTGAGCACGACGGCGACAGCCCCTATATGCTGGTGGTCGCCGACGTCGCAAAAAAACGCCGGGTGTCGACAAGCGAAGCGGATGCGAAGCTGGTCGGCACCGACAAGGTCAACGGCGTGCGCTCGGAAATCCCGGCGGTGACGCATGTCGATTACTCGGCGCGGCTGCAGACCGTGCACCGCGAGACTAACCCGCGCTACCACGCGCTGATCTCCGCGTTTAAGGCGCGAACCGGCTGCCCGGTGCTGGTCAACACCAGCTTCAACGTGCGCGGCGAGCCGATCGCCTGCACCCCGGAGGACGCGTTCAAATGCCTGATGGGCACCGAAATCGAGGTGCTGGTCGTCGGCAATTGCCTTATGCGCAAGGAGCGGCAGGACCCGGCGCTGAAGCTCGACTATCGCGACGTTTTCGACCCGGATTGATCCCTCGCCACGGGCAACAGCCGCCGCTAGCGCGGCTTGCCGCACAGAATGGGTTCTAGCTTGTCGGCGAGAAACCGGGCGATGTGAGCCGACCCAGCGCGGCGTCGTATGGATAAAGTCGTCAAATTCGTCAGCCGGTAAGTCAAGCTGACCCGCCAAGTCGACACAGGTTTCGCCGGTTTTTTGGCAAAATTCCAGCGTGGCGTTGTTGATTGCTGCGAGCGTTGCGGCGTCGGCCGCGCCGTGCGACCCCACCAGCTCCTGCCACTGGCCATCGACCAGCTTTCCGTCGGCGCGTTCCTCGGTGACGTAGATGGGTGTCGACCCGAACTTGTGGATGATCCGGTTCAATAGGGCCAGCCGCTGCCTGTACCGTTCCACTTTCAACGCAATAACGGTCGCTAAATCGGGGGGCAGCGTCGCCGCCTGCCAGGTCAGGGTATGGGGAGGCGGGGTCATTCCGTAGGCCGCCTTGGCACGGCGCGCCTGAAAGTTTCTGCGCAACGTGACGTAAAACCGACGCAGCGCGCTGTGTGCGGCAACATAGTGCTGGAACTGGCGCCACAGGCCGGGATAGCGCTCCGAATTGATAAAATTAACCTTGGTCGGATCCCCTATGGCGTCGTTGATCCCGACGTAATCCAGGATAAAGCGCGGCTTCAGTCCCGGCACCTTATCCAACCACCCGTCGAAACTGGCGATGTAGCCCGCGGTTGCATAGCCATCGATGCCCGCGTTGGCGATCGTCGCCTGGCATCCTCGTCCGCGCAACAAGCGCTGAAGCACCGCCGTCCACGTATCGCTTTCGTCGTTGTAGCGCTCGATCGTCGTGCTGCCGCCGATCGCCAGTACGTTGATATCCGCCGGGTTCGCGGGCCCGCCACGGAAACCGTATTGGTCGCGTCGAAAGGTGATGGTCGTGCCGGGCGGGTAAGACGGCATCGAAAGCTTCTCGAACGTATTTGGCCCCGCGTCGAATTTGGCGATCGCCCCCTGCCCGAGAAAGCCAAGTGCCGAAATAGAGCTCGATCGGCACCAGCAGCAGGGCAACGCCGATCAGCAAATTTATGAGGACGATCTTGAGCGCCCGCAGCACCAGCCGCATCGCCGTGGTCAAACGGTGTCGGCGCCGTAGTAGAGCATCACCGTGTGCTTCGCCTCCGCGAAGAACAGCCAACGCTCGACGACAAGGCCGACAGCCGCGCTCAGCACGGCGAGGAGCGCGGCCAGCAAGGGCACAAGGCCAAGCAACGCCGCCAACGTCGCGAGCAGCGGCACGAAAAACCCAGCGATGCGCGCGATGAGGCGCAGCCGCAGCCGATGCTTGCGCGCGATGTGGAAACCCATCTCCTTCAGCAGATAGTTTTCTTCGGTATTGGGCGGCTCGAGCATGCGCACCGCGCCGCGCCGGCCAAGGCCGGTCGCGCTCGCCACCGTGCTCGGCGCCGATGCGGTGTCGATAAACCGCCAATAGCTCTCCTTGAGCCACCACGCCGCGCTGATGACGACCAGCGTCGCCAGCGGGATCGCGATGCGGCCGCGCCCAGATGCGCACGATCAGGTCGAGCAGCAGCAGCCCGCTCATCAGCCCCAGCGCCAGATAGTTCGGCACGACCCAGCAATTGTGCCATTGGCGGATCGGCTTCAGCGAACGGTAGATCATCGCGGTGCAATAGACCGTGCCCGCCGCCAGCATCGCGGCGAGAATGCCGCACAGGCCGGCAAAGCCGCCGACCCGACCGAAGATCACCCAGCCAATCGCGAAGACCGCCGCCGGGAGGAAGGTCGCCACCGACAGGACCCCCTCGCGCGACAGCCACGACGTCCGCCACTGCGAGAAGGCGCGCCAGGCGCGCTCCGGCCGACCGAGATGCAGGGTCGACGAGAGCAGGCCGGCGACGGCGAGAAGCCCAGCCGTCACCAGCGTCACAACCCCAAACCCCGGATTGCTCGGCAGCAATCCCAGCGGTACGGCGATGCCGGTCAGCGTCAGGAGCGCAAAACCGGCGCCGGAGGCGGTGGTGAAGAAGATGATCGATAGCGCGGGATGCATCGAAAGATCGCTAGTTCGTGTCTTACCGCGACAGCAGCCGGTCGACCCAGCGCAGCAGCTTGTTGTCGCCGGGGAGGGTCGCCGCCGCTGGGCGCTGCCGCGCTTGCCGGCGACGTGATATGGGGCGCGTGACGCGGCGGCAGATATTTGTTGACCGGGCGGTAGCCGAGCTCGGGCATCAGATCCTTGCCGCCGCGCGCGGCGACCATCTCCGACACCGCCGAATTCGGATCGCCAAGATCGCCGAAATGCCGCGCGCTGGTCGGGCAGACCATCACGCAGGCCGGCACCCGTTCGTCTTCGGCCAGGTTCTCGTTGTAGATGCGGTCGATGCAGAGGGTGCATTTCTTCATCACCCCCTCATCCTGGTCGAACTCGCGCGCGCCATACGGGCAGGCCCAGGAGCACAGCTTGCAGCCGATGCAGATGTCGGCGTTGACCAGCACGATGCCGTCCTCGGCGCGCTTGTAGGACGCGCCGGTCGGACAGACCGTGACGCAGGCCGGCTCCTCGCAATGCAGGCAGGAGCGCGGGAAATGCACCGTGCGCGCGCCCTCGCCGTCGCCCTCCTCGAACGAGTGGACCCGGTTGAACCACACGCCCCAGGCGCCTTCGCCGTAAGGATTGAAGTCGGGAAGCGGCGCCGAATGGCCGCCGCTGTTCCATTCCTTGCACGCAGTCGCGCAGGCATGGCAGCCGACGCAGACATCGAGATCGATGACCAGACCCAGCTTCTTGCCGCCGGGATGCTGGGCGGGGAGGTCGGTCATCGCCCGCTCCAGCCGTAGCGCAGAATTTCGGGCACCCGCATCAGCGAGGGCGGCCGGGCGAGCGCAGGGAAAATGCGGCGCGCTCTCGCCGGCTTCCGCGGCCGGCGCTTTCTCGACCCGCACCCGAAGGTCGTACCAGGCGGCCTGGCCGGTGATCGGATCGGCATTGCTTTCCGGCGCGTCCGGCAGGGTCTCGCCGATCAGGTGGTTGAGCAGGAAGCCGCGGGCTGAATTCGGGCGAGGCCGTCGGCGAGGTTCCAGGCGCCGGCGCGCTTGCCGATCGCGTTCCAGGTCCACACCGTGTTCGGGTTGACCCCGTCCATCAGCTTCAGCTGCGCCTTGATGCGGCCGGCATGGCTCGTCGACCCACACCCAGTCGTCGTCCTGCAGGCCGAGGCTGCGCGGCCGTGACCCGGTTGATGAACAGGCGGTTGGCGCCATAGATCTGGCGCAGCCAGGCGTTCTGCGATCCCCAGGAGTGGTACATCGGCATCGGCCGCTGGGTGACCGCGTTGCAGCGGAAATGCCTCGGTGTCGACGCGCGCGCCCTCGAACGGCGGATACCAGATCGGCAGCGGATCGAAGTGGGTTTCGATCCGTGCGCTTGCAGCCGCTCGGGTGGCAGCACGGCGCCATGCCCCTGCGCCGCGAGGCGGAACTTCTGCAGCGGTTCGACATAAAGCTGCAGCACGATCGGGTCGGCGTTGCCGATCAGGCCCATCGCCACCGCGTTGTCGAGATAGGCCCGGTTGGCGTGCTTGTAGTAGTGCTGCTCCTCGGGCAGGTCGTATTTCCAGAAGCAGCCGTTGTCGATGTAGCGCTGGAGCTGGTCGGGGTTCGGCGCACCCTTGCCATGCGCCTCGCCGTCGGCGCCGCGCCAGCCGGCGAGCGGGCCGATGCCCGGCGCGCGCTCGTGATAGGTCAGGTAGTCCTTGTAGCCGGCGGGATAGCGCGGCCCGCCGTCGGCATTGACGAAAGCCGGCAGGCCGAGCCGCGCGCCGAGATCGATCAGCACGTCCTGGAACGGCCGCACGTCGCGGTCGGGAGTGAGGATCGGCTGGCGGATCGAATCGGCCGGCCCGTCGACCTTGCCGATCGGCCGGTCGAGGATCGAGATGCAGTCCCAGCGCTCGAGATAGGTCGTGTCGGGGAGGATCAGGTCGGCGTAGGCAACCGTCTCCGAATAGAACGCGTCGGAATAGATGATGCGCGGGATCTTGTAGCTGCCGTCGGCCTCCTTGTCGGTCAGCATGCGCATGGTCTCGGCGGTGTTCATCGCCGAGTTCCACGCCATGTTGGCCATGTACATGAACAGCGTGTCGATCTTGTAGGGATCGCCGGCCCAGGCGTTCTTGATCAGCATGTGCATCATGCCGTGGTTGGCGATCGGCGCCTCCCACGAGAACGCCTTGTCGATGCGCAGCGGGTTGCCGTCGGCATCGATGATCAGGTCTTCCGGCCCCATCGGATAGCCGAGCGGCGCGCCAGCGAGCGGCTTGCCGGCTTCGACCTGGCCGGGCTTGCCGGCCGGCTTGGGGCCCGGCGGACAGGGTTTCGGGTGCGGCGCCTTGTAGCGCCAGCCGCCTGGCACATCGATCGTGCCCAGCAGCAGCTGCAACAAGTGCAGCGCGCGGCAGGTCTGGAACCCGTTGGAATGCGCCGAGATGCCGCGCATCGCATGCATCCCGACCGGCCGGCCGCGCATCGTCTCGTGCCGCCGCCCGGCCCAGTCGGTCCACGGCACCGGCAGCTCGATCGCCTCCTCGAAGGCGACCCGGCCGATCTCGGCGGCGAGCTCCCGGATCGCGCGCCGCCGGCACGCCGCAGGTCGCGGCAACGGCCTCCGGCGCATATTGCGGGTCGAGATAGCGCTCGGCGATCAGCTGGAACACCGGCACGGCCCTGCGGCCGTCCGGCGAGCGTCGCCTCGCCGACCATGCGCATCTCGACATCGGCGGCGAGCGCGCTGGCGACCGCCGCCCTGCTTGTCGAGCACCAGCGGGTTGCCCTTGTCGTCGCGGGCGAACAGCCCGTCCTCCGCGGTGCCCGGCGCCTGGATCACCAGCCAGCCGGCGTTGGTGTAGCGCGCGAGGTAGTCGAGATCGACCTTGTCGGCACTCAGCAGCTCGTGGATCAGCGACAGCACGAGAAGACCGTCGGTGCCGGGCCGGATGCCGATCCACTCATCGGCGATCGCCGAATAGCCGGTGCGCACCGGGTTGATCGAGATCGACTTGGCGCCCCGGCGCTTCATCGCCGACAGGCGAAATCTTGATCGGGTTCGAAGTCGTGGTCCTCGGCGACCCCGAACATCAGCACCAGCTTGGTGCGCTCCCAATCGGGCTCGCCGAATTCCCAGAAGCTGCCGCCGATCGTGTACATCCCGGCCGCGGCCATGTTGACCGAGCAGAACCCGCCATGCGCGGCGAAATTGGGCGTGCCGAACTGCGTCGCCCAGAACCCGGTCAGCGACTGCGACTGGTCGCGCCCGGTGAAGAAGGCGAGCTTCTTCGGGTCGTCGGCCCGGATCCGCGACAGCCATTCGACCGCGGTCGAAATCGCCTCGTCCCATTCGATCTCGCGGAACTCGCCGCTGCCGCGCTCGCCGACCCGCATCAGCGGCTTCCGCAGCTTCGCCGGCGAATGCTGATGCATGATCCCGGCGGCGCCCTTGCCGCAGATGACGCCGCGATTGACCGGGTGGCGCGGGTTGCCCTCGATGTAGCGGATGCCGCCGTCCTTCAGATGGACTTTGATGCCGCAGCGCCCGGCGCACATGTAGCAGGTGGTGTATTTGACCTCGTCGGAGACGCGCGGCGAGGTGTCCACCATCTCGGTGGGTGACCAGTAGTCGCGCAGACGCTGACGCCAACCCGTACTGTTCATCGCGACGGCGCCTCATCGGGCGGGTTCGGTAATCCGTCCAGCGAAAAGCCCTGCTCGCGGTAAAACCGCGCCGCGCCCGGATGCAGCGGCAGTGACATGCCCTTTAGCGCATTCGCTAGCTTGATCTGGCGCCCGAGTCGGATCGAGGCCGGCATAGAGCTGCGCCGCGCCCTCGCTCCACGCGGCGCGGGTGATGTCGTGGACCAACGCCTCGTCGGCATCGTCGCGCACGACCCACAGCGCAAAGAACCCGACCGTCGTCGTGTCGGTATCGACATTGCGGTAGACCCCGGCGGGGATCGTCGCCGCGCCGTAGAACGCGTACTGCGCCAGCAGCTTCGAGGCGACGCTGCCGGTAATCGGTACCAGCCGGACTCGGCGTCGCCGCCGCCAGTTCCTGTATCGCCGGCACGGGATAGCCTGCCGGCGAGGATCAGGGCATCGAGCGTGCCCGCCTGCAGCTCCTCGGCGGCCTGGGCCGGACGCAAGAACTTGCGCACGACGTCGTTCTCGCCGAGCCCGGCGGCGGCGAACAGTACCCGCGCATTGGCCGCGGTACCGGAACCCTGATCGCCGACCGCGATCGTCTTGCCGGCAAGATCGTCGACCGAGCGGATCGGGCTGTCGACGCGAACGACGATGTGCATCGCCTCTGGAAACAGGCTGGCGATCGCGCGCAACCGATGCGAGGGCGGGTCACCGGCAAAAGCGCCCGTCCCCGCATAGGCCATCGCAGCGAGATCGGCCTGGACGAAACCCGATTCGATCTGCCCGTTGGCGACCAGGCGAAGGTTGTCGACCGAGCCTTGCGTCGCCTGCGCCACCGCGACCAGACCCGGCACGCCGCACGCGCCGCTCTTCGCGCAGGCCGTGCCTTCGACCGGGCTGGAGATCGCACTGGCGACGACCGCACCAATCTCGAAGAAGCTTCCTCCGGTCGCCGCGGTGCCGATACGGAAAAACCGGGCCTCGGTATCGGCCATCGCGCTCGACGCCGAGGCGGCAAAAAGCAAACTGGCGCAGGCGAAGCCGCGCCAGCTGGGTCTCATCCGCCACCCTTGCGTCTCACCCTGTGAGACAGTCATGTGAAATGACACCATGACTGCCAGGCGATTGCAACCCGCGATCCGCCTCGATTAGCCTTTGTTCGAAGCCGCACCCGGAGTCCAGCGAATGCCCGACCCCGCTCCCCTGATCGATCTGCGCTCCGACACGGTCACCCAACCGTCGCCCGCAATGCGCCAGGCGATGGCGGCGGCCACGGTCGGCGACGACCAATATGGCGAGGATCCGTCGGTCAACCTGCTGCAGCAGCGGATCGCCGCGCTGCTCGGCAAGGAGGCCGCGCTGTTCGTGCCGAGCGGCACGATGGCGAACCAGATCGCGCTGAAGCTGCTGACCCGGCCCGGCGACGATGTGATCGTCGGCCAAGGCGCGCACATGATGTGGCACGAGGCGGGCGCCGCCGCGGCCAATTCCGGCGTGCAATTCAGCCCGGTCGGCGCCGGCGGCAAATTCACCGTCGACGAGTTCCGCGAAGCGGTGAAGCCGCGCGGACATATCGTCATGCCGCCGACCGGCCTCGTCGCCATCGAGAACACGCACAACATGGGCGGCGGCATCGTCTTCCCTCAGGCCGATGCGGTGGCGATCTGCGCCGCGGCGCGCGAGGCAAGGCATCGACTGCTATCTCGACGGCGCGCGGCTCTTCAACGCCGCGACGGCGAGCGGCCTGCCGCTTGCCGAGCTGGCGCGGCCGTTCGATCTGGTTTCGGTGGCGCTGTCGAAGGGGCTCGGCTGCCCGGTCGGCAGCGTGCTCGCCGGGAACGCAGGCGCGACATCAGCCGCGCGTCACCGCGCGACGCCGCTTCGGCGGGGCGATGCGCCAGGCCGGCATCCTCGCCGCCGCCGGGCCTCTACGCGCTCGACCATAATGTCGCCCGGCTCGGCGAAGACCACGCCAATGCGCGGCTCATTGCCGAGGGCATTGCCGGACTGCCCGGCGTCCACCTCGACCTCGACACGGTGCAAACCAACATCGTGATCTGGCAGATGGCGCCGGATGGGCCCGACGCGGCGACAATCGTCGCCAAGGCGAAGGCGGCCGGGGTGCTGATTTCCGCGCTCGGGCCGCGCACCTTGCGCGCCGTTACCCACATGGATGTCAGCACCGAACAATGCCTGCGTGCCGCCGAGGTGCTGGCCGACGTGATCGGACGCGGCTGAGCCGCCTTCCTCACCCGTCAAAATTTCCGGATGGCGGTCTTGACCTATCCGGATCGAATACTTATGTTCCTGTTATGTTCGGGGATGTGATGCGGCCGGGACGGCTCAGAGCCCCAGTTAGGCCGACCGCTTCCGCAGCAGGTATTTCTGCTCGCCGCTCAGCACCAACTCGTTCTTCTGGTTGTGGACGGTGACGGCGACGGTCACCACCCCGGTCGTCCGCTGCGGCGTCAGTGCGGCGATGGTCAGCGACGGGTAAAGCGTGTCGCCGGGATAGACCGGCTTCAGAAACTTCGACGACTGTTCGATAAAGGCGATCAGCGAGTCGCCGATGACGTGCGCGAAGGTGCCGGCGCCGGCGGCGGTGAAGCACAGCACCTGGAAGCCGTGCGCGAGCGTCCCGGGATGGCCGCGCTCGCGGCAATATTCGATGTCGTAATGGATCGGGTGATTGTCGCCGGAGACGGTCTGGAACGCGGCGAAATTGGCGTCGGTGACGGTGCGGCTCGGGATGTAGAAGCTGTCGCCGACCTTGAGGTCCTCGAAGAACTTGCTCTCCGGGAAGCGGTGATGGGTGCGGTCGAATGGCTCGGTCATGGCAGCCGCACCACGCCTTCGGCGGCGAGCCGCGCCTGCGCCGCGTCGTCGACGCCGAGCCCGGTGAGGATCGCGCGCCCGTGCTCGCCGATCCGCGGCGCCGGCGACAGCGCGGCATCGGCCTCGGCGGAAATGCCCGGCGTGCGCGGCACCTTGAACGCCGGCATGTCGCCGGGCGCCACCGAGACCGCGCCGCCGGTCGCGACGATATGCGGGTCGGCAAGCCAATCGTCGAAGCCGTTGATGCGGTCGGCGAGAATGTCGGCGGCGCGTAGTTTTTCCAGACACGACGCGGTGGTCTCGGCGCCGATCAGCGCGCGCAACGCATCGAAGATCGGCTGCGGCGTGCTCAGCGCGGGTCGCGAAGCTGGCGAAGCGCGGGTCCTCCGCCAGTTCGGGGCGGCCCAGCGCCCCGACCAGCCGGGCGAACTGGTCCTCGCGGATCAGCGCGATCATCACCCAGCCGTCCTTGGTCCGGTATGAGCCGGTCGGCACGTTGAGCACGCGCGGGCTGCCGTGTTCGAGCACGTGCTCGGCCAAACGCTGGCCGAGGATCGCGGCGCCGCATTCGGCGAGGCTGACGGCAATGCGGCCCCCCTTGCCGCGCCGCTCGCGGGCATAGAGCGCGACCCCAAGCGCCTGGGCCGCGTAAAGCCCGGTCAGCGTGTCGATGATGATCGCGCCGATGCGGTGTGGCGTGCCGTCCTCGCCGCGATTGAGCGCGACCATGCCGGAATAGGCCTGCGCCACCGAGTCGGTGCAGGGCAGGTTGGCGTAGGGCCCGTCCTGCCCGAAGCCGCTGATCGAGGCATAGACGAGGCGCGGGTTCACGGCGCTAAGCGCTTCGTAGCCGAGACCGGCCCGCGCCATCGCCCCGGGCCGGTTGTTCTCGATCAGGATGTCGGCGCGCAATCGCCAAATCGAGCGCGATCTCGCCGCGCCGCCGGCGTCTTGAGGTCGAGCGCCAGGCTTTGCTTGCCGCGGTTGTAGTGCGCCGACATCGCGGTGTGGTCGCCATAGGCGGTGCCGAGCCCGCGCGACCAGTCGCCGCCGATCGGCTCGACCTTGACGACCTCGGCGCCGTGCATCGCCATCAGCATCGCGCAATAGGGCGCGGCGATGCCCTGGCCGAGATCGAGCACCTTGAGCCCGCTATAGGCGCCGTCGACAGTCATTTCGGCTCGCCCTTCGTTGCGATCGGCGTCCGGTACCGAGCGGCGCCGCAAGCCGTTTTCCTATTACGCCGGGACAATGCCGGCAATGACTGATCTCGCGGTAAAGGCTCCTTGATCTGCATCAAGGCAAAACCTACGCGAGCAATTAGGCTGCGGTCAGTGCCGGCCTTAGTACGGTGCCGACCTTCGACGGTGAGCAAGTCATGGAGAACTTCACGCCCCTATCGGCCTTGGCCGGAGGCGTCTTGATCGGATTGTCGGCATCGCTGTTGTGGCTGACGACAGGACGGGTTGCCGGCATCAGCGGCATTCTTGGAGGCCTTCTTGGCCCCGAGAAGGGTGACGCAAATTGGCGCCTGGCCTTCCTCGCCGGGCTGATGGCCGCGCCGCTGCTCGTCGCCGCCGCGACCGGCGCCCTGCCGACCGTGACGATAGCCGCCTCTTGGCCAACGCTGGTGCTTGGGGGCCTCCTCGTCGGATTTGGCACGCGTCTCGGCGGCGGCTGCACCAGCGGGCACGGCGTTTGCGGCGTCGCGCGTCTCTCGCCACGCTCGCTGCTGGCGACGCTGCTGTTCATGACCGCGGGGGCCACGGTCGCGATCATCGTTCGACACGGTTTGCCGGGATGACCGCCATGCGACGCACCCTTGTGTCGGCACTCGCCGGGCTTCTCTTCGGCCTCGGCCTAACCGTCTCGAAGATGATCGATCCCGCGAAAGTGCTGGGCTTCCTCGATCTCGCCGGGAACTGGGATCCGAGCCTTGCTTTCGTCATGCTGGGGGCGATCCCCGCCGCCGCCGCCGGCTACTGGGCCAGCCGCAACCGCCCAGCTCCGCTGCTCGACACGCGGTTCCATCGGCCAGTCCTCACGCGGCCAGACCTGCGTCTCGTCGCCGGCTCCCTGATATTCGGCGCGGGATGGGGGCTCGTGGGCTATTGCCCCGGCCCCGCCCTGGCGTCGCTGACGCTTGGCCGCAGAGAGACCTGGATCTTTGTCGTCGCCATGCTGGCGGGAATGCTGGGCTACCGCGTCGGAACCCGACTTATCGCCGGGCGTGCTCGCCAGCCGGCAACCGGGCGAAGCTGAACCGCCTCCTACCGGCCGAACCACACTTTCGCCGATTGTTCCGCCGCTTGCGCCGCACGCTGCGCGATCTCGGAATCCGACAAGGTCGAGAGCGGATGGTCGATCACCACCGCCGCCAGATCGGGCATGCCGAGTGCGTCGCGCTGCATGTTGGCTTCATGCAGAAACTCGGTCGTGCACCACCACCGCGGTGGGCCGGCCCAGCGCCTCGAGAGCAATGCCGTCATGCGTACAGCACGACGTACACGACCCTCAATCGCCGATCGCGGTCAGGACGATGTCGTTATTCGCGGCGATTTCGGCGATGAGCGCCGGGTCGGCCACTTTCGAGAAGCTTTCCTTCTTGTAGTAGGTGACGGCGCCGATGCCATGCTCGGCGTCCAGCAGCTCGGCGGTCTTGCGCAACAGCCGGTTGGCGTTCCATTTGGTGTTGTCGAGAATGCCGAGCCGCAGGCCCTTCAGCGCCGCCGCGCGCGGCGCCAGCGCCACCCGCTCGGCATCGACCCGCCCGCGCGGATCGAAGACGGTCTCGTAGCTCATTGGCCTCTAACCTCCTCACAAATAACAGGTGCCGTCGACGCAGACCGGGCCGGACGGGCCGCCGCCCTCGATCCCGCGCAGCACCGGCGACGACATGTGGCCCCAGCCGGGGATGAAGGCGGAAAACCGCCCCGCGGTGCCGCCGATCACGAACAGATGGATGTGGTCCGGGCTCGGCACGATCGGGATGCGCGACTCGAGCTCGCGCTTGTACCAGCGCGGCAGGTTGCGGTTGTAGATCTTGCCGTAGCGATGGTTGAAGGCGAGCGCGCCAAACAGATTGCCCGAATGCAAATGCAGGTAGTTGCGGATGTCGTGCCGGGTCCAGCCCTTGGCGGCGATGGTGCGCGCGTGCTCCGGCCCGATCACCACCGCGCAATGGCCGCTCGACACCGCGTTGTTGTTGGCGATCGTCGACATCGCCGAGCAGATCGTGTCGAGGATGCCCTCGGGGTCGTCGGCGACATGGTTGGTGCAGCTGTGCGGCGGCTCGGCGGCGATGACGAAGACGGTCGAATCCTCGGCCGCGAAGCCCTTCTCGACATGGTAGGGCGCGAACGGGCTCTCCGCCTCGTTCTCGGCGACGCAATAGGTGTATTTGCCGGGGTGGCCGAGGGTCGATTTGTCGAGATCGCCCGGCGTGCCGCCGCCGACATTGAGCAGGATCAGCCGGATCGCTCGGCCGATCGTCGCATTGGCGCGGTTGCCCGAGCCGAACGCGTTGACCCCGCCGTTCATGCCGATCTCGCGCGCGACGGGGCCGTTCACCACGAGCAGCGGCCCGGCCATGTGGGTCGTCGCCTGCACGCCGTTGAGGTTGAAGGCGTTGGCGGTCAGCGCCAGCATCGCCGCGCGCACCACCGGCGCGTAGTCCGGCTTGCACCCGGCCATCACCATGTTGATCGCCAGCACCTCGCGGGTCAGCCCGCCATAGCGCGGCGGCACCCGGCATTCGAGGAACTCGGGCTCGCCGCCCAGCGCCTTGATGCAGGCGGCGACCTTCTCCGCCGTCGGCGGCACCACCGGCAGCCCGTCGGTCCAGCCCTCGCTGAAATACCATTCGACGAGGTCGGTGCCAGAGGGGACGCGGGCGATGGTGGGGGTGGTGTCGGGCATGGTGCTAACGCCGCGAATAATGGCGAGCCCATGCTGGTCGCGTAGCCCGGCTCGACGCGGACATCGACGAGCGCGACGCCGCCGGCTTCGACCGTCTCGATCGCCTGGCGCAAGGTGCGCACCAGCTCGGCGGGATCGCGCACCGGGCCGAAGCCGGTCGCGCCCTGGCCGCGCGCCAGGATGGCGATGTCGGGTTCGGGGTCGGCGATGCGCTGGCCGATCCAGCGGTTGGCGACCGGGCGCTCGCGCTGCCGCGCCATGCGGTCCTGGTGCAGCTCGTCGTTGAAGAACGAGTTGTTGTTGGCGACGACGATCAGCACCGGGATGCGGTAGTGCACGGCGGTCCACAGCGCGGTGATGCCCATCAGCGTGTCGCCGTCGCCGAGCACCGCGACCGGCAGCCTGCCGCTGCCCCGCAAGCGCCAGCGCCGCGCCGACCGCCATCCCCGGCCCGCCGCCGATGCCGCCGCCGCCGTCGCCGCCCAGCATGTCGAGCGGGTGCGCGGTCTCCCAGGCATGGCCGCCCCAGGCGAGCGGCGTGCGGATCATGCAGGTCGTGCGGCCGCCGAGCGCCTCGCGCAAGCGCGCCGGCGAGCGAGACCGGGGTGATGACGGCGGCGGCGCCTCCGGCTCGGCCGCGGCTTCCGCCGGGGCCGGCGCCGGGTCGGGGCGCGGCCGCCTGCGCGGGCTTCAGCAGCGGCAGCAGCGCGGCGACCGCGACATCGGGCGCGACCGCGAGATGGATGTCGGCGGGCGGCAGGCCCTGGTAATCCATGCTCCAGCCGTTGTGCAGCTGGTGGTCGAGCGAGGCGAGGATCACCTTGGCCTCGACCGGGTCCTCACCCGCAGGCGGTCTTCAGCGCGCCGCCGAGATCGACCCAATCGAGGCTGAGGATCGACGTCGGCCTCGCGCAGCACGGCCGAGCGCCTCGGGGCTCGGCTGGTTGCCGGCGGGCGGGCCTTGCAAGGGGTGCGCGGTCGGGAAGCCGGAGCCGGTCTTGGGGTCGGTCAGCACGGTGGCGTCGAGCGCCTCGGCGAGCTGGACACGGCGCGCCCAGGCCTCCTCGCTCCGGGTGAAGCGGCCGACCATGACGACCGGGCGCTCGGCCTTGTTGAGCAGCTCGGCGGCGGCGGCGAGCGCGGCCGGGTCGGGCGCCGCCGGCGCCGGGGCCTTGAAGCGGGCGGCGTCGGGCAGCGGCCGGCAGGTCGCCGATGCGCTGCTCCTGCAGCGCCGCGTCGAAGCAGACATAGACCGGGCCCTGCGGCGCGGTGGTCGCCATCTTGTAGGCGCGCAGCACCGATTCCGGCACGGCGGCGACCGAATTCGGCTGGTCGTCCCATTTGGTGTAGTTGCGGATGAGCGCGCCCTGGTCGGCAGCGGTGTGGATCCAGTCGATCCACGGCCGGCGCTTGTCGGCGGCGACCGGGCCGGTCGCGCCGAGCAGGATCACCGGCACGCGGTCGCACCAGGCGTTGAACACCGCCATCGTCGCGTGCATCAGCCCGACATTGCTGTGGACGATCGCGCCCATCGGCTTGCCGGCGACCTTGGCGTAGCCGTGCGCGATCGCGACCGCGTGTTCCTCGTGCAGGCAGAGCAGCATCTGCGGCGCCTGGTTGCCGAGCAGGTTGACGAGGCTGTCGTGCAGCCCGCGATAGGAAGCGCCGGGGTTGAGCGCGACATAGGGCAGGCCGATCTCGCGCAACATCAGCGCCATCACGTCGCTGCCCCAGTAATCGCCGGTCTCGTTGGCCAGCGCCGGCCGCTCGATCGCGCCCGGGCCCTGTCCCGCATCAGCCATCGGTGCCCCCTGTGTCGGACACCGGGATTAGACCAGCCTCGGCCGGGAAATGCCAGCGCTTAACGCAGAACGGGGCCGCGGCTGGCGCCGCGACCCCGTGCGAGTTGGTCCGGCCCGCTGGCGAGCCGGGCTTGCGCGGTTACGACTTGTTTGGGCCGGCGACGAGCCGATCCTTGATCTTGGCGTATTCGGCATCCGACAGGATCTTCTTGGCGGTCAGCTCGCTCGGATCCTTGTAGGGGCGGCCCTGGACGATCTTGGCGGCGTCGCTGTCGGTCATGCCGGGCAGCGCCTTCAGATCGGCGGCGGTCGCGGTATTGATGTCGACCATGGCCGCGTTCGGCGCGGTCGTCTGCGTCACCGGCGCCGGCTTGGCCGGGGCCGCGGATGCGCCGGAGTGCCCGGCAGGTCGGCCGCCAAGACCGGTACCGCGATCGTGAAGGCCAGAAGGCTGATCGAGAGCGGGGAGAGCTTGAACATTCGCTGGCTCCGAATTGGGACGAGAAAGTTCGTCGCCGTTAAAAACGAAACCTTTGGAGAACTTCTTCCCGCTACCTCAGAAACGTCACAATTTGGGTATTTCCGCCGTAATTACTTGCGGCAGGGAATAAAACCCGCCGAGGCGATTATCGGCCCTGCACCGGCTTGTCCGCCGGGACGCGATAGCCGTCATTGAGGGTCTGCAGGAAGGCGATGATGTCGAGGCGGTCCTGCTCGGTGAGCGCGGGGGCATCGCCAGGGTGCCGGTCGAAAGGCGGCTCGACGTTGACATTGCCGCGGTACTTGGCCGGCAGATCGTCGAACTTGGTCACCGTGCCGTCGGCCGTCGGGAAGTAGTATTTGCCGGGATCGGTGTCGCGCTCGACATAGAAATCGAGCACTTCCTTGAGGCTGTGCATCACCCCGTTGTGGAAAAAGCTCTGGCGCAGCGCGACATTGCGCAGGGTCGGGGTACGAAACTGGCCGCAATATTCGGCGCGGTCGGTGAAGTCGGTGCGCAACGGTCCGCACAGGCCGAGATCGAAATAGGCCGGGTCCTTGTTGGCAGCGATCTCGGGGTTGCGCGGCACCCCCAGCGCGTTGAAGCCGAAATCGGTGAATTGCGGCGCGGTGCCGTCGGCGTCGCGGGCGCTGCGATGGCAATGCGCGCAATTGCCCTTGGCCGGATCGTCGAACAGCGCAAGGCCACGCGCCTCCTGCTCGGTCAACGTGGACTCGCCGGCGAGATAGGCGTCGTATTTGCTGCTGTACGGGTAGAAGTCCGCCGGGCTCTGCTCGAACGCCTCGAGCGCCTCAACGATGGCCGCGAAGGCTTTGGCGTTATCGTCGAAGATATCGGCGCCGAAAATCTTGCGCATCGCCGCAGCCTGGGGCGAGTGCGCTACCGCCGCCACAACGGAGGCTTCGTCGGGATTGGCCATCTCGAACGGCGACAGCAGCGGGATGCGCGCCTGATCGCGGCCGCGGTCGACCCGGCCATCCCAGGTCAGGCCGCCGGTCGGGCCGTTATCGATGCTGGGGTCGCCCTCTTCCTCGGAGTCGAAATAATGCTCGGTGAACGGGGGCACGGTTTGCAGGTAGCGCAACGATGGGGTTGCGCGCAGGCCGGGCTGCTTGAGGTCGACGCCGCCGAGCTGCACCGGAAGATCGTTCGGCGGGCCGAAGGCATGTGCGGGGTCATGGCACGAGGCGCAGGAAAGCTTGCCCGAGGCGGACAGAGCCGGGTCGCTGAACAGCGCGCGGCCGAGCTCGGTCATCTCGCGCACTTGGGCGTATACGTCCGCCCGGGAGCGGCTACTGCCTGCGTGGACGGAATAGGGAGCCGCCACCCATCCGGCGGCAACGGCGCCGACAAAAATCGCGGCGGACGCTATCCATCGCATCGGGCGAAGATGGCCGAACCCGCGGGCTTAATTCCAGGCCTAGGGATGCACGAAGTCCGATCCATACCTGTCACAAAAGTGATACAGACGGGCGGTTAAATCGCCCGCCATTCTCAGCCGACGGTTGCTCCCGATGAAACATGCCACCATTTGGGCGGCAATAGCTGCAATCTGCTCCCTTTGCTGCGGCGCCAAGGCCGCCGACGCGCCGGCCAAGCCGCCAGGAGTGATCGGCCAGATCGACACGGTCGTCGTGATCTATGCCGAGAACCGCAGCTTCGACGACCTTTACGGTTTCTTCCCCGGCGCCAACGGCATCGCCAATGCCTCCAAGGCGAGCCTCACGCAGCGCGACCGCGATGGCGGCGTGCTCAAGGAGTTGCCGCCGATTTGGGGCGGGCTCACCGGCAAGGGCGTCACCCCGGTGATCAACGAGGCGCAAACCGCGCACCTACCCAACAAGCCGTTCGCCATCAACGACCCCAAGGGCTTCAACCTGCCCCTGAGCGTCGTTACACGCGATCTATGGCATCTGTTCTGGGAGAACCAGATGCAGATCGACGGCGGCAAGAACGACATGTTCGCCGCCTGGGCAGATTCGGGCGGCCTCACGATGGGCCACTACATCAATGGCGCGAGCGATCTGCCGCTATGGCAGGTGGCGAAGAAATACACGCTCGCCGACAATTTCTTCATGGGCGCGTTCGGCGGCTCGTTCCTCAATCATCAATGGCTGATCTGCGCCTGCACGCCGGTCTATGCCAACGCGGATCAGAGCCCGGCCAAGGACAAGATCGCGGTGGTCGACGAAACAGGTACGGCGCTCAAGGTGGCGGACAATTCGCCGAAATCGGCGATCGACGGGCCGCCCAAATTCGTCCGTGACGGCCAGATCACGCCCGATTTCTTCGCGGTCAACACGATGCAGCCGCCCTATCAGCCGAGCGCCAACAAGCCGGCCGACAATGGCGACCCGGCGCTATGCCGATCCGGCGAACCCGACGACCCTGCCGCCGCAGACCCAGAAGAACATCGGCGATCTGTTATCGGACAAGGGTGTCGACTGGGCCTGGTACAGCGGCGCCTGGCAGATGGCTCTCGATCATGATCCCGACCTGAAATCCGTTGTGTTTCAATACCATCACCAGCCATTCAACTACTTCGCCGACATGGCGCCCGGCACCGAGGCGCGCGCCAAGCATCTGCGCGATGGCGGGCGCGATGGCGCCGCTGTTCATTCAGGCGATCGACGCCGGCACGTTGCCGCCCGTCACCTTCTACAAACCGCAGGGCAACCTCAACGAGCACTCGGGCTATGCCGCGGTGCTCGCCGGCGACCAGCACATCGCCGACGTCATCGCGCATCTCGAAAAGAGCCCGCAATGGGGTCACATGCTGGTGGTCGTGACCTATGACGAGAATGGCGGCATCTGGGATCACGTCGACGCCGCCCAAGGCCGACCGCTGGGGCCCCGGCTCGCGCATCCCGACCCTCATCGTGTCGCCGTACGCCAAGCGCGGCTTCGTCGACCACACGCAGTACGACACAACCTCGATCCTGACCTTCATCACCGAGCGGTTCGGGCTGCCGGTTCTGCCCGGGCTCGCCGTGCGCGCCGCCGCGCTGAAGGCGCACGGCAGCAAACCCAACGGCGATCTGACCGCCGCCCTAACGCTAACGTCGCACTAGACGCACTTCGGGCGGGCCGGCACAACGCCGACCCGCCCGATACCGGCGAAATTACAATGTGCGTCTCAGCAGGGCGCGCACCAGCAGTGCAATCCGGCCGGCCCGCAGACCCAATGCATGCCCGGCCGGCAGTGGGCGTTGGGACCGCCGCATGCGGCGTGCTGGATCGGGCTGTACGGCCCGGCCAGCGGTACAGGCGATGCCGGCGGAGCGGCGCTAGCCTGGAAGGCGAGCGCACCCAATGCCGCCGTCGCGGCAATAGCGGCAGCGATAAGGAGCTTGCGCATCGGTCTTACCCCTCATGGTTGCCTCGTTCGCGGGGCTAAGGTTCTCACTGTTCGGTAGATTTTGCTAGCGCGTGTTGAAACCGTTACGGCGGGCGGGGGCCGGTTCAGACGGTGAGATAGGCGCGAACGGCGGTTTCATCCATCGCGTCGCCGCGGCCGCTGAGCACGACCTCGCCGCGCTGCATCACCACATAGGCGGCGCCAAGGTCGCGCGCGAACTCGAAATACTGCTCGACCAGCAGAATTGCCATGTCGCCGCGCTCCGCCAGGCTTTCGATCACGCGGCCGATATCCTTGATGATCGACGGCTGGATCCCCTCGGTCGGCTCGTCGAGAATCAACAGGCGGGGCCGCATGATGAGCGCCCGGGCAATCGCCAGCTGCTGCTGCTGCCCGCCCGACAAATCGCCGCCCTGCCGCCCGAGCATCTCCTTCAACACCGGGAACAGGGTGTAGATCTCGCCGGGAATTTGGCGGAGATGACGCGGCAGCATCGCGAACCCGGTCTGCAGGTTCTCCAGCACCGTCAGGCGCGGAAAGATCTCGCGCCCTTGCGGCACCAGCGCCAAACCCGCGCGCGCCCGGTCGTATGGCGCCAGATGAGTGATCTCCTTGTCTTCCCAGAAGATGTGCCCGGAGCGAATCGGCTGCAGCCCAAAGATGGCGCGCAACAGGCTGCTCTTGCCCACCCCGTTGCGGCCGAGGATGCAGGTGACTTCACCCTTCTTGGCCGACAGCTGGACCCCGCGCAGGGTGTGGCTCGCGCCGTAGAAGAGATCGATCCCGTGAACCTCGAGCATCGCTCAGCGCCCGAGATAGACTTCGATGACGCGCGGATCGTCCTGGATCTCGTCGATCGATCCCTCCGCCAATACCGATCCCTCGTGCAGCACCGTCACCTTGACGCCCAGCGCGCGGACGAAGGCCATATCGTGCTCGACGACGACGAGGCTGCGGGTGCGGTTGATGTCGCGCAACAGCTCGGCGGTCTCCGCGGTTTCCGCGTCGCTCATCCCGGCGACCGGCTCGTCGACCAGCAACAGCTGCGGCTCCTGGGCCAGCAGCATCCCGATCTCCAGCCACTGCTTCTGGCCATGCGACAGGTCGCCGGCGCGGCGGTCGCGGTCGTCGACGAGCCGGATCGTCGTCAACAGCTCGTCGATACGCTCGCGTTCGGCCGGCTTCTCGCGCGCCCATAGCATGAAGCTCGGATTGCGGTCGCCGGCCAGCGACAACAACAGGTTCTCGCGCACCGATAGCGGCTCGAACACGGTCGGCCGCTGGAACTTGCGGCCGATACCGAGCCGGGCGATTGCCGGCTCGTCGAGCCGTGTCAGATCGTGCAGCCGGTCGAAAATGAGGACGCCGCTGTCTGGCTTGGTCTTGCCGGTGATCACATCCATCATCGTCGTCTTGCCGGCGCCGTTGGGACCGATCACCGCGCGCAGTTCGCCAGGCTCGAGGGTCAACGACAGCGCATTCAGCGCCTTGAACCCGTCGAAGGTGACCGTGATGTCCTCGAGCACGAGCAGCGGTTCGTCGCTCATCCGGCGAGCTCCCGCGCCGCCGACTCAGCTGCCGCGGCGCCGGGCGCGGTCTTCGGAGCCGGCTCTACCTCGGCGGTCGGGCCGCGCAGCATCAACAGACCGATGATGCCGCGCGGCAGCAGCAGCGTGACGAGGATGAACAGCCCGCCGATCGCGAACAGCCAGATCTCCGGCAGCGCGCTGGTCAACCACGTCTTGCCGAGATTGACGAGGACCGCGCCGAGGATCGCGCCGGTGAGGGTGCCGCGACCGCCCACCGCGACCCAAATTACCGCCTCGATCGAGTTGCCCGGCGCGAACTCGGACGGGTTGATGATCCCGACCTGCGGTACATAGAGCGCGCCGCCGATCCCGGCCAGCATGGCCGAGACGACCCAGATCACCAGCTTGTAGGATTCTGGGCGGTAGCCGAGAAACCGGGTGCGGGCCTCGGCATCGCGCACCGCGATCAGCACCTTGCCGAAGCGCGAGCGGGTCATGCCGCGTGCGAGCAGAAAGGCCGCCGACAACACCGCCGCAGCTGATCAGCATGAGCCCGGCCGATGTAGCCTCGCTATTGAGCGGGAGGCCGACGATGTCTTTGAAATCGGTCATCCCATTGTTGCCGCCAAACCCCATGTCGTTGCGGAAGAAGGCGAGCATCAGGGCGTAGGTCATCGCCTGCGTGATGATCGAGAGATAGACGCCCGAAACGCGCGAGCGAAAGGCGAACCAGCCGAAGGCGAACGCCAGCAACCCCGGCACGATCATCATCATCGGCAGTGCAAACCAGAAATGATCGAAGCCCTGCCAGTACCAGGGCAGCTGCTTCCAGCCGATAAACACCATAAAATCCGGCAGGATCGGGTTGGCATAGACGCCGCGCGCGCCGATCTCGCGCATCAGGTACATGCCCATGCAATAACCGCCGAGCGCAAAGAACGCACCGTGGCCGAGCGTGAGAATGCCGGCGTATCCCCACACCAGATCGATCGCCAGCGCGAGGATCGCGTAGCACAGGTACTTGCCGACGAGGGACACCGCGAAATTCGGCACGTGCGCGGCGCTGGTCGGCGGCGTGAACAGGTTGAGCGCGGCCAACAGCCCGGCCACACCGAGAACACAGCCCAGGGTGATCGCGGTAAGCCGGTCGTAGCGGATCATGCCTCGGCCACCCGGCCCTTGAGCGGGAACAGCCCGCCCGGGCGGCGCTGGATGAACAGAATCAACAGCCACCAGCACGAAGATTTTGGCGAGGACCGCGCCGGCGAACGGCTCGATGAACTTGTCGACGACCCCGAGCAGCACCGCCCCGACCAGGGTTCCCCAGAGATTGCCGACCCCACCGACAACGACAACGATGAAACTGTCGATGATGTAGTTCTGGCCGAGATTGGGACTGACATTGTCGATCTGCGACAACGCCACCCCCGCCATACCGGCGATGCCCGAGCCCAGCCCGAAGGTCAGCGCATCGATCAGCGGCGTGCGAATTCCCATCGCCGCCGCCATACGCCGGTTTTGCGTGACGGCGCGGATGCTGCGGCCGAGCCCGCCCCAGCGCAGCGTCGCCATCAGCGCACCGAGAACCAGCGTCGCAAACAGAATGATCCACAGCCGATTCACCGTCAGGGTCAATCCGCCGAGTTGAAGCGAGCCGCTCATCCAAGCGGGCGACGAGACATCCTGGTTGGTCGGGCCGAAGATGCTGCGCACGGCCTGCTGCAGAATGAGGCTGAGGCCCCAGGTGGCGAGCAGCGTCTCGAGCGGCCGGCCATAGAGGAAGCGGATCAGCGTGCGCTCGATAATGACGCCAAGCGCACCGGCCACGACGAAAGCCGCGGGCACCGCGATCAGCAGGCCGAATTGGTCGAGCGCCGGGGCGAAGGCGGCGATCAGGCGCTGCACAACAAAGGTCGTGTAGGCGCCGGTCATCACCATCTCGCCATGCGCCATGTTGATGACGCCCATCACGCCGAAGGTAATCGCCAGCCCCGATGCCGCGAGCAGCAGCACGGCGCCGAGGCTGATGCCGTAATAGACGTTCTCGGCAAGCCCCCAGAGCTCCATTCTGCGGTCGATTCCGGCGATCGCCGCAGCAACCGCCGCGGCGACCGGCGGCGGCTGGTTCTCCAGCGACTGGAGCAGATTGCGCGATTGCAGGTCGGCACGGCCGGCAAGCTCGTTGACCGCGGCGATCCGATCGGCGTCGGAGCCGGCCCCGGATTTGAGCAGGGCGGCCGCAGTGCGCTTCGCGCAGGACGCGCGCGACGCCGGCGTCCTGCTCGCCGGCGAGCGCCTTCTCGATCAGTGGCAGCGCGCCGGGATCGGCCGAGAGAAACAGCGCCTCGGCGGCCTTGCGCCGCACGGCGGGATCTTTGGAGAACAGGTCGAGGGCACCCTCCGCGGTCTCGATCGCGGCCCGAACCGTATCGCTGACGATGACTTTACGGATGTTGTTTGGGGCTGGGGCATCGATCGGGTCACCGGTGCGGGCGTCGACGTAACCCTTGTCGGTGCGGATATAGAGCGGCGGATCGGGGCGCGGCCATTTCCAGGCATATAGCTTGCCATCACGCAGAGCGTCGAGAACCGCAGCAGCGCGAGGGTTGCCCGAGATCGCGAGCGCGGTCACCCCCCGCGCCTCGACATCGGCCGAGGTGGCGGCGATGTCGGCGAACGGATCTTGCTGAGCTCGCGCCGCCTCCGGCAATGCCATAAGCAGCGCGAGCAGCACAGCGACAAGGAGGGCGTGCGGGAGGGTGCCCTGGCGACGAACGCCTTCCCGCAACGCTAGGCCCATAGTCCTCAGGCCTTTTTCGTTCCGAGACACTTGCCGGCGACGACGTCGTAGCTGCCACACGACATCGGCGGCAGCCAATCGCCGATCAGGTTCTTGCTCTCCGGAAGATAGGGCGACCAGGGCTGGGCGACGACAAGCCCGGGGGTTTGCCAGACAACGTTGAACATGCCGTCGGCCTGCACCTCGCCGATCAGCACCGGCTTGGTCAGGTGATGGTTCGGCATCATCGTCGCAAAATCGCCCGATAGGTTGGGGTGCGAGACACCAATCATCGCGTCGATTACTGCGTCATGATCGGTCGTGCCCGCCTTCTCGACAGCCTTCACCCACATGTTGAAGCCGATGTAATGGGCTTCCATCGGGTCGTTGAAGACGCGCTTGTCGTCGTTCGCCGCCTTCTTGAACGCGGCGACCACTTCCTTGTTGAGGGGCGTGTCGACGCTCTGGAAGTAGTTCCATGCGGCCAGATGCCCGACCAGGGGCTTGGTGTCGATGCCGGCGAGTTCCTGTTCGCCGACGCTGAACGCGACGACGGGAATATCGGTGGCTTTGATCCCCTGGTTCCCAAGCTCCTTGTAGAACGGCACATTGGCGTCGCCGTTGATCGTCGACACCACGGCAGTCTTCTTGCCAGCGGAGCCGAACGCCTTGATCTTGGCGACCTCGGCCTGCCAGTCGGAATACCCGAATGGCGTGTAGTTGATCATGATGTCAGCCGGCGCGACGCCCTTCGCCTTCAGATAGGCTTCGAGAATCTTGTTGGTGGTGCGCGGATAGACGTAGTCGGTGCCTTCGAGCACCCAGCGCTTCACGCTGACCTGATCCATCAGGTAGTCGACCGCCGGAACCGCCTGCTGATTGACCGCCGCGCCGGTGTAGAACACGTTGCGGCTGCACTCCTGCCCCTCGTACTGCACCGGATAGAGCAGGATGCCGTTCAATTGCTCGAACACCGGCAGAACCGACTTGCGCGACACCGAGGTCCAGCAGCCGAACACCGCCGCGACCTTGTCGACCGAGATCAGCTGCTTGGCCTTCTCGGCGAACAGCGGCCAATTGGAGGCTGGATCGACGACCACCGGCTGCAGCTGGCGACCCAGCACGCCCCCCTTGGCGTTCTGCTGGGCGATGAGCATCAGCATGACGTCCTTCAAGGGGGACTCGCTGATCGCCATGGTGCCCGACAGCGAGTGCAGAATGCCGACCTTGATCGGCTCGCCCCCGCTGGGCGGGGCCGTCTGCGCATGCGCCTGCGGTATCAGGCTCGGCAGCGAGCCGATGCTCGAAGCGCCAAGAGCCAGCCCGGCGCCGAGCAGGCCAAGCCTGCGGCGATCGATCTTGAAACCGTCAGATGACATTAGGATCTCCCCATTCTCGCAGTCGGCGCACGGCGAGGACGCCGGCGTCTCGGGGAGGTTCAGCAAGATAGGGGCCAAAGCGGACAAAACGTGCAATTCGCTGCAGCCGACTTTGCACAATTCTTAGTCACGCCTAATTTCTAGGCGGCTGGCGGATTCTTGGGCGGGGAATGGTAGGCCCGGCAGGACTCGAACCTGCGACAGCGCCGTTATGAGCGGCGAGTTCTAACCAGCTGAACTACGGGCCCACCAGGAAACAACATAACGGTCATGGCTGGGCTTGTCCCGGTCATCTACATTCGCAGCGCAACACCGCCCGTCGCGGATGCCCGGGCCGAGTCCGGCATAACGAAAGGAAACGTGATCAGGTATCGAGGAAGCTGCGCAGCTTGCGCGAGCGGCTCGGGTGCTTGAGCTTGCGCAGCGCCTTCGCCTCGATCTGGCGGATGCGCTCGCGCGTCACCGAGAATTGCTGGCCGACCTCTTCGAGCGTGTGATCGGTGTTCATGCCGATGCCGAAGCGCATGCGCAGCACGCGTTCCTCGCGTGCCGTCAGCGAGGCCAGGACGCGCGTCGTCGTCTCGCGCAGATTGGCCTGGATCGCCGCGTCGACCGGTAGCACCGCGTTCTTATCCTCGATGAAATCGCCGAGATGGCTGTCTTCCTCGTCGCCGATCGGCGTTTCGAGGCTGATCGGCTCCTTGGCGATCTTGAGAACCTTGCGCACCTTTTCGAGCGGCATCGCCAGCTTCTCGGCGAGCTCCTCGGGCGTCGGCTCGCGGCCGATCTCGTGCAGCATCTGGCGAGACGTGCGCACCAGCTTGTTGATCGTCTCGATCATGTGCACCGGAATGCGGATCGTGCGCGCCTGGTCGGCGATCGAGCGGGTGATCGCTTGGCGAATCCACCACGTCGCGTAGGTCGAGAATTTGTAGCCGCGGCGGTACTCGAACTTATCGACCGCCTTCATCAACCCGATGTTTCCTTCTTGGATCAGGTCGAGAAACTGCAACCCACGATTGGTGTATTTCTTCGCGATCGAGATGACGAGGCGGAGGTTGGCCTCGACCATCTCCTTCTTGGCCCGACTGGCCTCGCGCTCGCCGCGCTGAACGGTCTGCACGACCCGGCGGAACTCGGGGATCGGCAGCTTCGACTCCATCGAAACGCGCGCAATCGCCAGGCGATGCTTGGCGATTTCAGTCGCATATTTCTCGGCGAAGCGAGCCCAGCCGCGCCCCGGTAGCACCGAAACCCGCTCGAGCCAGTTGGTCGACAGCTCGTCGCCGATATAATTTTGCAGGAATTCAGGGCGCTTAACCCCGACTTCCTCGGCCAGACGCAACAGCCGGCCTTCCTCGCCGACAAGACGCCGGTTGATGTCATAGAGCTGCTCAACCAGATGCTCGATCCGCGTGTTGTTGAAACGGATGCGCTGCATCAGCTCGGTCGCCTCGTCCTTCAGCTTGTCGTAACGCCGGTCAGTCGCGCGAGGCAGGACCGTCCCTTTGGCGATTGCCGTGATGCGCTGGTCCTGGAGTTTGTTGAGCTTCTTGTGAATGTCGGCGACCGCGTCGAAGATGCCGACGACGCTCGGGCGAAGCTGCGCCTCCATCGTCGCCAGCGAGACCGAGTTCTCCTCACCCTCGCCGTCCTCGCTTTCGCCGCCTTCCGCGGCGGCCGCTGGTTCTTCTTCCTCGCCCTCGATCTCTTCTTCCTCCTCGGCCTCGGCCTCGCCCTCAGCAATCGGCGGGACCAAGACAACGACCGCTCCGGGCTCGACCTGGTCAATCACGGTGTTGTTGTAGGTTGCGTCGAGATCGATGATATCGCGCAGCAGCATCTTTCCTTCGTTGAGCGCGTCACGCCACAGCATCAGCGCGCGCACCGTCAACGGATTTTCGCAAAGGCCGCCGATCATCATCTCGCGGCCGGCCTCGATGCGCTTGGCGATGGCGATCTCGCCCTCGCGCGACAACAATTCGACCGACCCCATCTCGCGCAGGTACATGCGCACCGGGTCGTCGGTCCGGCCGATGTCATCGTCGTCGAGATTGCCGCGAACCTCGGCGTCGGCCTCGTCGACCTCGGCGGTTGCCGGCTCCTCGGTGTCTTCGCTTTCGATGACGTTGATGCCGAGCTCCGACAGCATCGTCATCGTGTCTTCGATCTGGTCGGGTGAAAGCTGGTCGGTCGGCAGCGCGGCGTTGAGTTCGTCGTAGGTCAGGTAGCCGCGCTCCTTGCCGCGCGCCACCATCTTCTTGATCGCGACCGCGATCTGGTCCAACAGCGGCGTCTCGGCCGCGTCCTCACGGGTTTCGGCCGTATCCGCCACGCTTGCCACCTTGCTTGCCATGCCGTCGTCCCTAAGCGTTGGGCGCCTCGCGAGCCCGGTCGCTCTCGAGGACACGCCGTTGAATTCCATGAGACTTACCGCGGACTCATGCCCTCTGCCCGGCTAGGCGGGAACTCGTCCTCGGAAAAGCCCTCCTGCTCCTCCCGCCCCTGGAGCGCCAGAAACCTCTCCCAGGCCTCCGGCGTCGTCAAATCGTCCACAGGATCGCCATCCTCGCGAACCATCCGAGTCACATGCGTCCAGCTCAGCCGAACCGTCTCGGCATCACCCACACGCGACAGGAACCCGGCATGGTCGGTCAATGACAACACGACCGCGTCCACGGTACTGGCGAACCCGTTGTGTCCTAGGTGTAGACGAAGCGCCTCGGCGTCAAGCCCTTTGGAGGTCGCATCAGCCTCTAAAATCGCCCGCCGCAGGCTATCAAGCTCAGGTTCCGGGAAGTCGAGCGCGGCGATCTCCTCGTGGGCCTCGCCGATCAGGAACGGATGATCGAGCAGCATGCCGATCAGCACCTCGCGCTGACGCCGCCCGGCCGCCGCCGGCGGTGGCGGCGTATCGCCGCGCAAAGCCGGCACCGGCAGACGTTGTCCGCGCCCGGGAGCGCGGCCCGGAACTCGCCCTAGCGAAAACAGCTTGTCGCGCAAGAAACGGCGGTATTGCTCCTGCACCGAACGGTCGGCGATTTGCTCGCAGTCAGCCATCAGCCGGCGTTCTAGATCGGCGCGCCGCTCGGGCGTGTCGATCGATTTCGCGTCGAGTTCCGACCTCCATAACATCTCGGCCAGCGGCTTCGCCCCGCGCAGCACCTCGGTAAACGCAGGAGCGCCCGAACGGCGGATCAACGAGTCAGGGTCCTCACCGGGCGGCAGCGTGACGAAGCGCAGGCTGTGGCCGGGCTTCAACAGCGGCAATGCCCGATGGAGCGCCCTGAGCGCAGCGCGCTGGCCGGCCGCGTCGCCGTCGAAGCACAGCACCGGTTCGGGCGCAAGCCGCCACAACTCGGCGAGATGCGCTTCCGTGAGTGCAGTGCCAAGCGGCGCGACGGCGGTCGGAAATCCGGCGCGGTGCAGCGCGATCACGTCCATGTAGCCTTCGGTGACGATCGCGCCCGCGCCGCCCGCCTCGGCCTCTTTCGCGGCGTTTATCCGCGCCGCCGACAGGCCATAGAGCACCCTTCCCTTCTCGAACAACGGGTGCTCCGGCGAATTGAGGTATTTCGGCATCGCGTCGCCGAGCGCGCGGCCGCCAAAGGCGATGACCCGCCCGGCGCGGTCGCCGATCGGGAAGATCACCCGCTCGCGGAAATAGTCGTAGGGCTCGCCGCCAAAGTCGGAGGCGTGCAGCAGACCCGCTTCCATCAGGAGCGGCAGCGGGAATTCGGGCGTGAGCGCGCGGCGCAGCGCCGAGCGGTCTTCGCCAGCCCAGCCGAGCCGGAAGCGGCGCATCGTCTCATCGTCGAGGCCGCGCGACGCTAGGTACTCGCGGCCGCGCGCCCCGCCGTGCGACCACAGCTGCTCCTCGTAGAATTTGGCCGCCGCCGCCAGCGCTTCGAGCAGCGTCTTCTGGCGCTGCGCCTTTTCGCGCTCCTGCGGGGTTTGCTGGGGCACCGCGACGCCGGCGATGCCGGCCAGCCGCTCGATCGCCTCGATGAAATCGAGGTTTTCCGAGCGCATCACCCAGCCGATGGCGTCGCCATGCGCACCGCAGCCGAAACAGTGGAAGAACCCCTTGTCCTCGACGACGTAGAAGGACGGCGTCTTTTCGTTGTGAAACGGGCACAGCCCGCCGAACTCGCGGCCCTTGCGGGTGAGACGCACGCGCTTGCCGACCAGATCGGCGAGCGACACCCGCGACCTCAGCTCGTCGAGAAATCCGGGAGGAAAGGCCATAGGCGGCGGCTAACCCTGAACCTGCATGCGGTCTCCTACCCTATGTATGGCGACTCTTACCCGAGCAGCCGCTTCACGACCGCGCCCGCCTTGGCCAGGTCGATCACCCCGGCATGACGCTCGCGCAGTGCCGCCATCACCTTGCCCATGTCCTTGATCCCGGCCGCGCCCGATTCGGCGATCGCCGCCTTCGCCGCCGCCTCGATCCCGGCATCGTCCATCTGTTGCGGCAGGAAGCTCTCGATGACCGCGATCTCCTCGCTCTCCTGCTGCGCCAGTTCCGGACGGTTGCCCTTCCGATACAGCTCGATCAATTCGCGGCGCTGCTTGACCATGCCTTGCAGCATGCGCTGGATTTCCGATTCGGGAATCTCAGCCTTGTTGCCATCGCTGCGCGCCGCGATATCGCGGTCCTTGAGCGCCGCCATGATCAGCCGAACGGTCGACAAGGTACGCGTATCCTTGGCGCGCAGCGCGGCTTTCATCCGCTCGGTAAAAGCCTCGCGCAACATTGGGTTACTCCTGCGCTCGCGGCATCCTCAAAAACTACCCGGTTCCGGGCGCCTTTGCAGCACTTTCAGCGGCCCGGACTAACCTATTGAATCTCCCAAATCTTCGCGCTCGACCCGGTTGACAAACAACCGCTTGTGTCTATGTTCCCCGAAATTGGGCGCCGCGCCTCGCCAAGCGGCCCCCAAAATCCGGCAGGATCAGTCTTCGATGTCCGACCCGAACGCGGCCAAAGCAACGCCGCGACCGCCCGACTGCAACGCGGCCCTGGTGCTGGCGGACGGGACGGTTTTCTGGGGCAGAGGAGTGGGCGCACCGGGCAAGGCGGTCGGCGAGGTCTGCTTCAACACCTCGATGACCGGCTACCAGGAGATTCTCACCGACCCCTCCTATGCCGGGCAGATCATTACCTTCACCTTCCCCCATATCGGCAATGTCGGGACCAACCCCGAGGACATCGAGACCACCACCCCCGCAGCGCGCGGCCTTGTGATCCGCGAAAACATCACCGGCCCCGCCAATTATCGGGCCACGCAATCGCTCCATACTTGGCTGAAGTCGCACAGCCTGACCGGGCTCTCCGGCGTCGATACGCGGCGGCTGACCCGGCGTATCCGTGATCAGGGCGCGCCCAACGGGGTCATCGCCTACGACCCCACCGGCACGCTCGACATCGCAGCGATGCAAGCGGAGGCGCAAGCCTGGCCGGGGCTCGAGGGCATGGACCTCGCGCTCGAGGTGACCTGCCGCCAAAGCTATGAATGGACCGAGACAACGTGGCGACGCGCGCGCGGCTACGGGACCCAGGAAGCGCCGCGCTTTCATGTCGTCGCCGTCGATTACGGCGCCAAGCGCAACATCCTGCGGATGCTCGCCGAGCACGGTTGCCGGGTGACCGTGGTGCCGGCAACCGCGACGGCGGACGACATCATGCGCCACAAACCCGACGGCGTGTTCCTGTCGAACGGGCCGGGCGACCCGGCGGCGACCGGCGAATACGCGGTGCCGGTATTGCGCGCGCTGATCGACCAGGGGGTGCCGATGTTCGGCATTTGCCTCGGCCACCAGATGCTGGCCTTGGCGCTCGGCGGCAGCACCGCCAAGATGGCGCGAGGTCATCGCGGCGCCAACCACCCGGTCCAGGACAGCGCTACCGGCAAGGTCGAGATCACCAGCCAGAACCACGGCTTCGTGGTTGATCCCGCCACCCTGCCGGCCGGCGTCGACGCGACGCACCTGTCGCTGTTCGACAAGACCAACGAAGGATTGTCGCTCGCCGGCAAGCCGGTGTTCTCGGTGCAGCACCACCCCGAGGCCAGCCCCGGCCCGCAGGACAGCCACTACCTGTTCGAGCGGTTCGTCAGGCTGATGGCAGCGAATGCCTAAGCGCACCGACATCAAATCGATCCTCATCATCGGCGCCGGGCCGATCGTCATCGGCCAGGCGTGCGAGTTCGACTATTCCGGCGCGCAGGCATGCAAGGCGCTAAAGCAGGAGGGCTACCGGATCGTCCTGGTCAACTCCAACCCGGCGACGATCATGACCGACCCGGAACTGGCCGACGCCACCTATATCGAGCCGATCACCCCGGCCTTCGTCGAGAAGATCATCGCTCGCGAGAAGCCGGATGCGCTGCTGCCGACCATGGGCGGGCAGACCGCGCTCAACACCGCGATGGCGCTGTCGCAGGGAGGCGTGCTCGCGGCGCACGGGGTCGAGCTGATCGGCGCCAGCGAGGCGGCCATCGCCAAGGCCGAGGACCGCCAGCTGTTCCGCCAGGCGATGGACCGGATCGGCCTCATCTCGCCGAAAAGCCGGCTGGCGAAATCGCTCGAAGAGGCGCTACAGGCGCTCGACGTGACCGGGCTGCCGGCGATCATCCGCCCATCCTTCACGCTGGGCGGCACCGGCGGCGGCATCGCCTACAATACCGAGGAATTCGAGGAGATCGTCCGCGGCGGGCTTCGCGCTTCGCCGGCGCACGAAGTGCTGATCGAGGAGTCGGTGCTCGGCTGGAAGGAGTACGAGCTCGAAGTCGTGCGCGACCGCAACGACAACTGCATCGTCATCTGCTCGATCGAGAACATCGACCCGATGGGCGTGCATACCGGCGATTCGGTGACGGTCGCGCCGGCGCTGACCCTGACCGATAAGGAATACCAGCTGATGCGCAACGCCGCGATCGCGGTGCTGCGCGAGATCGGCGTCGATACCGGCGGGTCGAACGTGCAGTTCGCGGTCAACCCGGCCGATGGGCGGCTGGTCATTATCGAGATGAACCCGCGCGTCTCGCGTTCCTCGGCGCTGGCGTCGAAGGCGACCGGATTCCCGATCGCCAAGGTCGCCGCCAAGCTCGCGGTCGGCTACACGCTCGACGAGCTCGACAACGAGATCACCGGAGTCACCCCGGCCAGCTTCGAGCCGACGATCGACTACGTCGTCACCAAGATGCCGCGCTTCACGTTCGAGAAATTTCCCGGCGCGGCGCCTCTGCTGACGACGTCGATGAAGTCGGTCGGCGAGGCGATGGCGATCGGCCGCAGCTTCGCCGAGTCGGTGCAGAAGGCGCTGCGCTCGCTCGAAACCGGACTCGACGGGTTCGACGAAGTCGCGATCGAGGGGGTCGAGAGCGGCGGCAAGGAGGCGGTGCTGGCAGCGCTCGCCAAGCCGTCGCCCGACCGGCTGCTGCTGATCGCGCAGGCCTATCGCCACGGCTTGACCGCGGCGGAAATCAACGCTGCGTGCCATTTCGAGCCGTGGTTCCTCGACCGCATCCGCGAGATTGTGGAAGTCGAGCAACAGGTGCGGCGCGACGGCCTGCCCGACGACACGACCGCTTTCCTGCGCCTCAAGCAGATGGGATTTTCCGACCGCCGGCTGGCCCGGCTAACCGGCCTCGACGAGGCCAAAGTCGCCAAAAAACGACGCAAGCGCGGGATCACGCCGGTCTACAAGCGTGTTGACACCTGCGCGGCCGAATTCGCCTCGCTGACGCCATATCTCTATTCCGCTTACGAGGGCGACGGGATCGGCCCGCCCGAATGCGAGGCTGATCCGAGCGACGCGCAAGAAGGTGGTCATTCTCGGCGGAGGCCCCAACCGGATCGGCCAGGGCATCGAGTTCGATTATTGCTGCGTCCACGCCGCCTACAGCCTGCGCGAGGCCGGCATCGAAACGATCATGGTCAACTGCAACCCCGAAACCGTGTCGACCGATTACGACACCTCGGACCGGCTCTATTTCGAGCCTCTGACCGCCGAGGACGTGATCGAGATCGTGCGGGTCGAGCAGCGGCGCGGCGAATTGCTCGGGGTCATCGTCCAATTCGGCGGACAGACGCCGCTGAACCTCGCGGCGGCGCTGGAAAAGGCCGAGATCCCGATCCTTGGCACGTCACCCGACGCGATCGACCTCGCCGAGGATCGCCAGCGGTTCCAGCAGCTGCTGCATGGGCTCGGCCTACGCCAGCCCGAGAACGGTACCGCCTACTCCGCCGCCGAGGCCGAGGAGATCGCCCAGCGTGTCGGCTATCCGGTGGTGATCCGCCCGTCCTATGTGCTCGGCGGCCGGGCGATGGAGATCGTCCACGACACGGCCGGGCTCAACCGCTACATCCGCAACGCAGTCCGCGTCTCGGGCACGAGCCCGGTGCTGATCGACCGCTATCTGCAGGATGCGATCGAGGTCGACGCCGACGCGGTCGCCGACGGCGAGACCGTCTACGTCGCCGGGATCATGGAGCATATCGAGGAGGCCGGCATCCATTCGGGCGACAGCGCCTGTTCACTGCCGCCCTATAGCCTGGCGCCTGGCACCGTTGCCGAGATCGAGCGGCAGACCGTCGCGCTCGCCCGCGCGCTCAAGGTCATCGGACTGATGAACGTGCAGTTCGCGGTCAAGGATGGCGACGTCTACGTGCTCGAGGTCAACCCCCGCGCTTCGCGCACCGTGCCGTTTGTTGCCAAGGCCACCGGCGTGCCGATCGCCAAAATCGCCGCGCGGGTGATGACCGGCGGAAGACTGGCGGATTTTGTCACCGGTTCCCGCCCCTGGACCCTTCACGTCGCGGTCAAGGAAGCGGTGTTCCCGTTCGCCCGCTTCCCCGGCGTCGATCTGATCCTCGGGCCGGAGATGAAATCGACGGGCGAGGTCATGGGCCTCGACAGCGATTTCGGGCGCGCCTTTGCCAAGGCACAGCTCGGCAGCGGCACCGATTTGCCGCTGTCGGGCAAAGTGTTCGTCTCGGTGCGCGACGGCGACAAGGCAGCACTGGTCGAGCCTTGCCGGCAACTCGCGCAGTGGGGTTTCGAATTGGTTGCCACGCGCGGCACCGCAACGACGCTGAGCGAATCGGGGCTCGACGTCACTATTGTCAACAAGGTACGCGAGGGCCGGCCCGACATCGTCGATGAGATGCGCAGCGGCCGTATCCAACTGGTGTTCAACACCACCGAAGGGGCACAGGCGATCGCCGACAGCTTCAGCTTGCGCCGCACGGCATTAACGCACAACATCCCCTACTACACGACCGTCGCTGGGGCTCGCGCCGCGGTCCAGGCGATCGGGGCGCTGCGCCGGGGCAGCCTTGAAGTAGCGCCGCTGCAGTCCTACTTCTAACCGCTAATTTTCCGACATCCGGGGTTAAAGAGCTGCGATGAACAGGCTCCCGATGACATCCGACGGTTACAACCGGCTGCAGGAAGAGATCAAACGGCTCAAATCGACCGAACGGCCGGCGATCATCCGCGCCATCGCGGAGGCGCGCACCCATGGCGACCTCTCGGAAAACGCCGAGTATCACGCGGCGCGCGAGCGGCAGAGCTTTATCGAAGGCCGGCTTGCCGAGCTCGAGGATAAGGTCGCGCGCGCCGAGGTCATCGACACCTCGAAACTGTCGGGCTCCGTGATCAAATTCGGCGCGACGGTCACTCTCGCCGACGAAGAAACCGACGAGGAGCAGACATTTCTCATCGTCGGCGAGGACGAGGCCGACGTCAAAGGCGGTAAGCTTTCGGTCACTTCGCCATTGGCTCGCGCGCTGATCGGCAAGGGCAAGGGCGACAGCGTCGAAGTCTCGACCCCGCGCGGCAACAAATCCTATGAGGTCGTCACCGTCGCGTTCGGCTAGGCAGCTTTCTCGGCCTGGCTTACCGAGGGAGGTTCGCCGATTGGCACGCCGGGCTCGGCCTTCGACACCCGCAGGGTCATCGCCGATTTGACGTGGGCAACGTTGGGCGCCGAGGTCAGCTTGGCGGACAGGAACCGCTGGTAGCTGTCCCAGTCGGTGGCGACGATCTTGAGCAGGAAATCGGTCTCGCCCGCAAGCATGTGCGCCTCACGCACCTCGGGCCATTCACGAACCAGGGCCTCGAAGGCCAGGAGATCGGCCTCCGCCTGACTGGCGAGACCGACCTGGGCAAAGACGGTCACCGGAAAGCCCAGCGCCTCGGGAGCCAGCGCGGCGTGATAACCGCGGATCAGCCCGGCTTGTTCAAGCGCCCGCACTCGCCGCAGGCAGGGCGGGGCGGTGATGCCGACGCGCTTGGCGAGTTCGACGTTCGTCATTCGCCCGTCCGCCTGCAGACATTGCAGGATGCGGCGATCGATCCGGTCGAGTTTGATACGCCGCATCGCCGGCCCTCACAAAGTCCTATAATCATACGAACCAGCACACTGATGCGCAATTTTATTGCGCGCCAGACAGCGCTGCTTGCTCCATAGCAGGGGTTTCCGTAAACCGAGACCAATGGTCGCCCTGCCCGTCAGCTCCGATCCCACACCCGCCGCCAGCGATGGCTCACCGCTCGTCTGGGTCCTGCATGACGGCAAGGCGGGGATGGCGAGCCAATCGCTCGGCCTGGCCGAGGCTTTGGGGTTCCCGTTTGTCGAGAAGATGCTCACGATCCATCGGCCTTGGGCCTGGCTGCCGCCGCAGCTCTGGATCGCTCCCCTCGCCGCGGTCGGCGACTCGGGGCGTCCGCTCCGTCCACCATGGCCGGATGTCGTGATCGCATGCGGGCGCAACACCGCGGCGCCCGCGCTGGCGATTCGCCGGCTGAGCGGCGGGCGGACGGTCACCGCGCAGGTGCAGGACCCGAGGGTCGGGCGCCGCGAATTCGACCTGATGGTCGTGCCGGAACACGACCGGCTGCGCGGCGCGAATGTCATCACCACCAAGGGCGCGCTCAATCGCGTCACAGCCGAGAAGCTGGCCGCCGAGAGCCGCCGTTTCCCGGAGCTCGCGGAGCTCCCGCGTCCCGTGCTGGGCGTGCTGATCGGCGGCTCGAACCGAGCGTATAGCCTCACCTTGCCGCGGCTCGCGGAGATCGCCGACATGGTCGCGGTGTGCCTGGGGCAAACCGGCGGCTCGGCGGTGCTCACCCCTTCGCGGCGCACCGGCGCGGCGGGGATCGCGCTGCTTCGCCAGCGGCTCGCCGGCCTTCGGGCGTCGATCTGGGACATGACCGGCGACAACCCGTATTACGCCTATCTCGCGGCCGGCGACGCATTTCTGGTGACCGCCGACTCGGTATCGATGATCAGCGAGGCGGCCGCCACCGGAAAGCCGGTGCATGTCGTCGAACTGGCGGGCGGCGACCGGAAGTTCACCCGGTTCCACGAAACGATGCGTGCCGCAGGCGTCACCCGGCCGTTCCGCAACCGGCTCGAAAGCTGGACCTGCACGCCGCCCGACGATACGGCGCGCGCGGGCGCGGCCCTGCGCGCCCTCGTCATCGAGCGGATGCAAGCACGGCGCGCGGCATGAAAGGCCCGGCCTTGTACGGCGCGGCGTTGGTTCTCAGCGTGGCTTTGTTCGCCTGGGCGCCGGGCGTCGATCTGTTCTTCAGCGGGCTGTTCCACGGCGCGAACGGGTTCGCTCTCGCCGATTGGCGGCCACTGCGGCTGCTTGAAGGGACGATCTCGTGGATCAGCTACGGGATCGGTGCGCTGGTGCTGATCGGATCATTGTGGCTGCGGTTCGTCCGGCGACCGCTGTGGCGGCTCGATCGGAACGCGTTGATCTTTATCGCCGCCGCCACGGCGCTCGGGCCTGGGCTGATCGTCAACGCCGCGCTGAAGGACAACTGGGGCCGCGCGCGCCCCTATCAAATCGAGGAGTTCGGCGGTAGCAAGATGTTCACCCCGCCTCTGGTTCCATCAGACCAATGCGCGCGCAACTGCTCGTTTGTTTCGGGCCATGCCGCGCTGGCCTTCTCGCTGGTGAGTTTCGCTTTCCTACTGCCCGCCGGGCGCCGACGCCAGATCGGGCTGGCGGCGGCCCTGGGTTTCGGCGCACTCGTCGGCCTGGGCCGCGTCGCGGCGGGGCACCATTTCCTGTCGGACGTGGTCGACGCCGCGCTGATCTCGATCGCCACGAGCTGGCTTCTGCATCGATGGCTGATCGTGCATGACGGCGCGACCCCGATCATCGCCTGGGTCCGGCGGCGCGCCGAAACACAATCCGGGCGGCGTGTCTTATGGGTCGCGGCGATCGTGCTGATCGAAGCGCTCTGCATCCTCTGGATCGACCGCCCGCTCGCCGATTACGTTCACGGCCACGCGAGTGCGGCGCAGCCGTTTTTCGACGTCGTCCAGCGCTTCGGTCTCGGCTACCCCTATCTGGCGGCCAGCGCGATTGCGTTTGCCGCGCTACGCTGGGGAGGCCGGATCGAAAAACTGCGGGGCTGGGACACGAGGATCCAGGCTGCCGCACACATCCCGCTGTTTCTATTTACGGCCGTCGCCGTCTCGGGGATCACTGCCGACATCATCAAAGTCGTGATCGGCCGGGCGCGGCCCAAGTTGCTCTTCCTCAACGGCACATATGACTTCACCTGGTTTGGGTGGCACGCCGATCATTGGTCCTTCCCCTCGGGCCACGCGGTGACCGCGGCAGCGCTCATGACCGCATTGTGGTGCCTGTGGCCGCGGCCGCTATGGCTTTACGTCGGCGCCGCCGCACTGGTGGCCATTGCCCGCGTCGCCACAGGACAGCATTTTTTGAGCGACGTCATCGGCGGCGCCGTGATCGGCGTCCTCGTGACCCGCGTGCTCGCGCCGTGGCTGCTGCAGTCGCGACCCGCCGTTACGCGCACGCAGGACGCCCGCGCCGCGCCCGATTACCGCGCGGTGTAGGATAGGCCGATGGGTTTGCGCATCGACACATTCGACAATGTTCGCGGCGGCAACACGCTTTACAAGGCTCTCTCGCACCCAGCTGCCGCAGCGCCCGGGCGGCAGCTGCTCGACCGCCTGTCGCAGTTTGCCAAGGTCGCGATCGTCGATCCGCAGGGAGCTGCCGCAGGCTTCGCCGAATTGTTCGACCTCTCCCGGCTCGACATTGCCGGGGTCTTCGTCCAGGACATCGCCAAGATCGCCAAGCCAGTGCTCGACCGCGCTGCCGAGCCGCTGCCGGCGCTGGCCAAATCCGATGCGCGAGCGGTGCTGGTCGCCGCGTTCGACGCCGATCGGCTGGTCAGTCAGCTCGCGGCGTTCCTACCGCCCGGTAGCGAGGTCTTCAGCCTCGATTCGATGCGTATCCCCGAGGAGCGGTTGACCAATCGGGGCGCCTATCTCGACCCGCTGAATTTCGCCACCAATTTCGCGCTGTTCCGCGACAACGCGGCGCTGCATACGCGGCTGGTGACCGCGAATTACTGGGCCGGGTACGGGTCCAAGGGCGTGACCTGCTGGCTCACCCTGTTCGACGCAACCGGATCGATCCTCGCCGAGTGGTCGCAGAGCGCCGGCAGCGAGGCCGGCGCCATCGCCATCGACAGCCAGGAAATAGGCAAACGCTTCGGCCTGGGCGCATTCGACGGGCAGCTTTTCATCCATGTCGCGGGCGCGACGAGGCACGACATCGTCAAGTATGCGCTCGACACCTATGGCGACGGCGATGCCAGCCTTTCGTGCACCCATGACGCCAATGCCTGGCCCGCGGAGCGCTACGCCGGACTGCCGGCGCCGGCTCCCGGCGAGCAGGTCCGGTTGTGGATCCAGAACAGCCATGCGGCGCCCATCCCGGCGGGCGCCATCGGGCTGTCGGCGATGGGCAGCCAGCACATCGCTCTGCTCGACAAGCCGATTGGCGGGTTTGCAACGCACGTGGTCGATGTCGCCGACCTGCTGCCGGATCTCGCGTGGCCGGCGCAGATCGAAGTCCACGCCGGCAAGCATGTGGTCCGACCGCGCTACGAGATTGTCGAAAACGGCCGGCGCCGCCTCGCCCACGTCAATGTCGAGCGCGGCGACCTCAAGCCCAATCAGGAACTGCCGAAGCTCGGCGAGATGTTGGGCAAAGGCTATCTGCTGCCCGCGCCGATCCTGCCGCGCGCCGAATGGCAAAGCCTCCTGCTGCCCACACCGATGGCCTACATGCAAAGCGAGCTGCCGATCGCCGCGATCGTCTACGGTCCGGACGGCCACGAGATGGCGCGCCATCGCTTCGGGCGACTGCCGCGCAGCCATCGTGTCGCGCTCGATCTCAGCGAGTTGACGAGCGCGCTCGGCGACGGCTACGGGCATGTCGAGCTGGTCTACGATTTCGCCGACGGGGGCGATGCCGACGGCTGGCTGCACGCACTGTTCCGCTATCGTCACCGAAAGAGCGGGCATGCGGCGGAAACCAGCTTTGGCGCGCATGTCTTCAATACGATTCTGACCTACCGCGACGAGCCGCAATCGTATTCCGGACGTCCACCGGGACTGTCGACGACTCTGTTCCTGCGGCTCGGCGCCGGCGACCACGACACGTTCTGCCACCTGATCTACCCGGCCTCGCTGCCGTGGCGGAAGGAAAGCGCCACCGACATCATCCTGCGCGACGGCGGCGGCGGCGAGATCGCACGCAAGTCACTAACGATTCCCTGCTCGGGGTCACGCCTGTGGCGCTATCACGAGCTGTTCGACGCGGATATCCGGTCCGCCGCGGGACCGGGCGCCTACGCGGTGATCCGCGACGCGACTTGCCGGCTATTCGGCTATCACGGCCTTATCGGAAGCGGCGGCGCCTTCAGCCTCGACCATATGTTCGGGTACTAAGGCCGCTGAATTTATTGGCGCGAAGCTCTCGCTAGGCGCAAAATTGGTATAATACGCTGTCCAATCGATCGCGAATGGGATGCCCGAGCACCATCACAGCAAGGTCCTGATTATCGGAGCCGGTCCAGCCGGCTTCACCGCGGCGATTTATGCCGCGCGGGCGAACCTCCATCCGATCCTGCTGTGCGGACTGCAAGCGGGAGGTCAGCTCACCATCACCACCGATGTCGAGAATTACCCGGGCTTCGCGGACGTCATCCAAGGCCCGTGGCTGATGGAGCAGATGCAGGCCCAAGCCGAGCATGTCGGCACCAAGATCGTGCTCGACCTCGCGGTGAAACTCGACCTCGCGCGCCGGCCGTTCCGCGTCACCGGTGATTCGGGCGACACCTATTCGAGCGACACGATCATTCTCGCCACGGGCGCGCAGGCGCGCTGGCTGGGAATTCCGAGCGAGGAGACCTATCGCGGCTTTGGCGTCTCGGCCTGTGCGACGTGCGACGGGTTCTTTTTCCGCGACAAGGAAGTGGTCGTCGTCGGCGGTGGAAACACCGCGGTCGAGGAGGCGATTTACCTGACCAATCACGCCAGCCGCATTACGCTGATCCATCGCCGCGACATGTTGCGCGCCGAGAGGATTTTGCAGGACCGGCTGTTCCGCAATCCGAAAATCGCGGTCATCTGGGACAGCGTCGTCGAGGAAATCCTCGGCACGCCGGAACCGCCCGAGGTCACCGGCGTTCGCCTGCGCAATCTCAAGACCGGCGCGACGAGCCAACATGCCTGCGAGGGCGTGTTCATCGCGATCGGCCACACCCCGGTCACCGAACTGGTCGCCGGCCAGCTCCGCCTCGATACCGAGGGTTATGTGCTGACCCGGCCGGATTCGACCGCGACCGACATCCCCGGCGTGTTCGCCGCCGGTGACGTCAAGGATAAGGTTTTCCGCCAGGCGGTTACCGCCGCGGGCATGGGCTGCATGGCCGCGCTCGAAGCCGAGAAGTTCCTGGCGGCGCAGGAAGACGCGGCGCCCGCGCGCGCCGCGGAGTGAGTTAGGGGGACCGTCCCGATGGCGATGGATTGGGACAAATTGCGCGTGTTTCACGCGGTCGCCGAGGCGGGTAGCTTCACCCATGCCGGCGAGTTGCTGAACCTCAGCCAATCGGCGGTCAGCCGCCAAATCAGCGCGCTCGAGGAAAGCCTCAGCGTGCCGCTGTTTCACCGCCACGCCCGGGGCCTCATCCTGACCGAGCAGGGCGAACTGTTGTTCCGCACTGCCCGAGAGGTGTTCGCTAAGCTGGCAATGGCCGAGGGCCTCATCTCCGAATCGAAGGATCGGCCGAAAGGACCGTTAAAGATCACCACCACGGTCGCGTTCGGCTCGATCTGGCTCACGCCGCGCATCCGCGAGTTCCTCGACCTTTATCCCGAGATCCAGGTCAGCCTCGTCGTCGACGATTCGGAGCTCGATCTGTCGATGCGCGAGGCCGATGTCGCGATCCGCATGACCCCGCCGCGCCAACCCGATTTGATCCAGCGGCACCTGGTCAGCGTCCAGGTACACATCTATGCCTCGCCCGATTACATCCAAAAACACGGCCAACCAAAGCGGCCCGAGGAGCTCGAGGAGCATCGCATCATCGTCTATGGCGAGGACGCCCGTCCGCCGGTGCCCGGGGTTAACTGGCTGCTGGAGGTGGGCAACAGGCCGGGACACGACCGGCGGCCGATTCTGACGGTCAACAACACCTATGGGATGCTGCGCGCGATCATGAGCGGGCTCGGCGTCGCCGCCCTTCCCGATTTTGTGGCCGGCGAACAGGCGGGGCTGGTTCGCATCCTGCCGGAGCTCAGCGGTCCACCCAACGAAGCATACTTCGTCTATCCAGAAGAGCTGCGCACCTCGAAACGGATCAGCGTTTTCCGGGATTTTCTCTTGCGCAAGGTCGCCGAGGGCCGGCTCGGCGGATAGCCCGCCGAAACACGACAGCGGGTCTGACCCATCCGGAAGCTGCGACCCGACGCCGCAGTAGATGCGTGTCATTTGATAGCATTGCGCTTTTTGCAGACGAGCCAGGACGATTTCTGGCTGGTAATCGACCGGGCCAACGGCCATCTTCTGACCACGCGATAGTCGTCGCGGCAAGTTTTCGTGGAGTTGAGCAGCTCCACAAGAGTTTCCGGGACTTGTTCCCGGGAAGAGGGTCTTCGGATCCTTACGTCTCCTAGACGTGAAGCCTCCCTGTTCAAACTTGGCCGGAACCTTGTGTTCCGGCCATTTTTCTTTCGGCTGATCTTACTACTTGCGATTACTCGGCGCTGCGATCGGTGATCGTGATGCGCACGGCCTCAAGTGGATCGTCGGCGACGGTCGATACACAAAGCTCACCGTTGCGCTTGGGTCCGACGACGCCACCCTCGAAAAACGACCCTTCATAGGCAATGTCTAGCCGGTCGCCGAACTCCTCCGCCGGGCGTATGGCAAAGCCGGTCAGCGGCAGGTTGCGCCCGCGCGTGCCGGCGTAGTTGCCGTTGCTGACCCAGGCGGTAGCGCGGCCCTCCTGGGCAAAGACGCGAAATTCGAGCGCGCTCGCCGCGAGCCCTTGGCGCGGGCGCACGCTCAACGCCTCGATTTGGCGTCGGCTGCCGGGACTGCCGGCCCAACCCGGTTCGACATAACGCCGATCGCCCAGCCCCATGATGTGCAGCAGAATCTCGGCGCCGACATCCTGCTCGCTCTCGCTCGCCTCCGGCTGCGGCGCGGGCGGCCGCGGCGGCATCGCCAGCGTGGGTTCGGGCGCCGGCGGAGGAGGCGGCGCTGGCCTCGGGCGCGGAGGTGGCGGCACCGCGGTCGCGCGCGGCGAGGGCGGCGGCGGTGGCTCCGCCGCGACGGCAGGCTCGGGGGCTGGCGGCGCGGGAGGAGGAGGTTCCGGCGCAGGCGGAGGAGGTGGCGGCGGTACGGCAGCTGCGGGCGGCGCTGGCTGCGAAGGGGCCGCAGCCTCCGGCTCAGGCTCGGGCGGCGGAGCCGGCGCCGCGGTGGCCACGGGCTCCGGTTCGGGCGGCGGCGCCTCCGGCTCGGGCGGCGGAGGCGGCGCCACGGCCGCCACGGGTTCCGGTTCGGGCGGCGGCGCCTCGGGTTCGGGCGCTGGCGAAGCGGCTTCGGGCGGCGCGGCTTCGGGTGCGGGTGCCGGCGACGTCGAGCGGCCAGCGCTTGGCGGACGCCGTGACGCGGGAGGCGGCGCCGGCGCGTTGCTGGCCTTTTGCTCGACCAGCTTGCGCAGATCGTCCTGGAAGCGGTCGCGCAGTTGCCTCGGATCGAACTCGCCGGCGCGGCGGGCGATGATCGCCTCGGCGATCTCGACCATCTCGGCCGGGATGTCTTCCTCCGGCCGCTCGTCGGATTTGGCGACGACCAGCTCGTCTTCCGTGTGCAGCGTCGACATCATCAGCCCAGCGCGATGCGGCTCGATCAGCGCCGGGCGCTCCCGCTCGCCAATCCTGACATGCCCGAGCGCTACGCGCCCGCTGCGGCGCATCGCCAGGCGCAGCGCGTGGACCGTGTCAGAGGCCAGCTGACCTTCCGGTTGGAGGTAATAGGCAGCCTCGACATACAAGTGATCGATCTGCTCGCGCGGTACGAAGCGCTCGAGATCGATGATATTGCCCCCGCCGCCGCCCAGTTTGACGAGCTCTTCGTCGCTTACGGTGACGTAACGCCCTGGAGCAAATTCGTGCCCCTTGACCAGCGCTTCCTTGGCGACGACATCGCCGGTCTTGGCATCGACATATTGCTCGGTTACCGGATTGCCGGTCCTCGCGCTCAGCAGGTCGAGCTGGATCCGCCGAGCATCGCTTGTCGCGGGATTGAGGGTGATCGGACAGGAAACCAGCGAGAGGCGCAGAAACCCGTTCCATACCGCTTCGGCCATCGGCCTTTTCTCCGCAATCGCGAGGGGTTGGCGGTTTATAACATGACACTTAGGGGTTAGCGTACGTCCTCGATCACGACCCTGCGGAGGGCCCGACAAGCCGTTGCCAATCGACCGAATTGCCGAGCTTGAGACGCGTGCCAGCCTCCGGCATGGGGTATTTTAACCCACTGGCACAATTGAATAAAACCACTCTGTCAGTGGGCGCCACGCGACCGTCGGCGAGCGCCTGGCGATACGCGGCAAAGGTCGCCGCCCCCTCCGGACAGAGCAGCAGTCCCTCGTCGCGGGCCACCGCGGCCCAGGCATCGGCGATCGCCGAGTTGTCCACCGCGATCGCGAAGCCCTGACTCTCGCGCACCGCGCGCAGGATGAGGAAGTCACCGACCGCTTGCGGCACGCGGATGCCGGCCGCGAAGGTGTGCGCGTCCTGCCAGCGCGGCGCATGCTCGACGCCATCTTCCCAGGCCTTGACCATCGGGGCGCAGCCCGCCGCCTGCACCGCCACCATCCGCGGGCGCTTCTTGCCGATCCAACCCATTTCCTCGAGCTCGTCGAAGGCCTTCCACATGCCAATGAGGCCGGTGCCGCCGCCGGTGGGGTAGAAGATGACGTCGGGCACCTCCCAGCCAAGCTGTTCGGCGAGCTCCAGGCCCATCGTCTTCTTGCCCTCGATCCGATAGGGCTCGCGCAGGGTCGAGCAATTGAACCAGCCGATTTCCTTTTCGCCCTCGGCGACGAGGCGGCCGCAATCGTCGATGAGGCCGTCGACGAGGAACACCTCGGCGCCCTGCATCGCGATCTCGCGCACGTTGACCGCCGGCGTGTCGTCCGGGCAAAAGACGTAGGCCTTCATCCCGGCTCGCGCGCAATAAGCGGCCATCGCCGCGCCGGCGTTGCCGTTGGTCGGCATCGCCATCGTCGTGATGCCCAATTCCTTGGCCATCGAGACCGCCATCACCAGCCCGCGCGCCTTGAACGAGCCGGTCGGCAATCGGCCCTCGTCCTTGACCAGGATTTCGCCGCCGGGGGCGATCTGCCTGGCGATGCGCGGCAGCGCGATCAGCGGCGTCACGATCTCACCGAGCGAGACGACGTTCTCCGGCCGGCGCACGGGGAGCATCTCGCGGTAGCGCCACATCGTCTGAGGGCGCTGGGCGAGCATGTCCTTGGTCAGCGCCCCCGCGACCCCGGCGAGGTCGTAGCGGACGAGCAGCGGCCGCCCGGCCTTCGACAGGCCCTGGACGACATCGGCCTCGTAGCGTTCGCCGGTCAAGCCGCATTCGAGATGGGTGACGAAATTCGGCAGATCGCCGCCGGTCCAGTCGTAATCGGGCATGGCTATCTCAGTGTCAGGAGTGGGTGCTGCAACTTTCGCTGTTTTCCTCGCGATTTCCAGCAAATAATTGTTTTTGTTAACATTTTCGCAAAATCGCAGCGGAAAAACAACGGCCATAACAGCGGGATATCAGCGGGTTATCAGCGGGTTATCAGCGGCAATAACAACGGGACGTAACGGCGGTGGCTAGCGGGCGAGGAGCCGCGCTCCGCGCTACCCTCGAACATCCGAACCATGGCATACAATTATGGCGATTTTAGAGTTGGCGTTGCTCTTAGAGCACTGCCTCCGCCACCACACGCATCGCGGCGGCGTCGGCGCCGGCGAGCACCAGCGAGCCGACCCAGTTGTAGTCGGCCAGCTCCTTCCAGGCCTGCAGCCGGTCCTTGATGCGCTCGGGCGTCCCAACCAGCGAGATCTCGTCGATCAGCGCGTCCGGCACCGCCGCCGCGGCGTCGTCGCGCCGCCCGGCGAGGAAATGGTCCTGGATCGCCGCCGCTTCCGCCTCGTAGCCGAGCCGCCGCGCCAGATCGTTGTAAAAGTTCTGCTCGCGCGCCCCCATTCCGCCGATATAGAGCGCGAGGCCTGGGCGCAAGGCATCGCGGCAGGCGGCGAGGTCATCTCCCATGCTGATCCGCACATAAGGAGCGATGTCGAAATCGGCGAGGTCGTCAGAATGCCCGGCCTTCGCGCGACCCTCGAGGATCGGATCGACAATGACCTGTGCTTTTTCCGGCGACATGAAGAAAGGCAGCGCGCCATCGGCGATCTCGCCGGCGGTGCGCAGACCGGTGGGCGAGATCGGCGCGGTGTAGATTTTCAGCCCCGGCTGGCCGTGAACAACGCTGCGCAGCGGCTTGGCAAGCCCGGTCGAGCCGGGCCCGGTATAGGGGATGTCGTAATGGTAGCCGTGATGTTCGAGCGGCGCCTCGCGGGCGAACACCTGGCGGATGATCGCGGCGTACTCGCGGGTGCGCGTCTGCGGCCGGCCGAACGGCACGCCGTACCAACCCTCGACGACCTGCGGCCCCGAGGGGCCGATACCGCAGAGAAAGCGGTTGCCCGACAGCGCCTGCAGCGACAGCGCGGTCATCGCCGCGCAGGTCGGGGTGCGCGCCGGCATCTGCATGATGCTGGTGCCGGCTTTGATCCGGCTGGTGCGCGCCAGCACCCAGGTGACCGGGGTCACCGCGTCGGTGCCATAGGCCTCGCCGGCCCAGACCGCGTCGAAGCCGAGCCGCTCGGCCTCCCAGACCAGGTCCATGCCGATCCCGCCCTCATGCGGCGAAAATTTGAGGGTGGTAGCGAGCCTCATCCCCGTATCCCTTCACCGGCGCGGGCGATGCGCTCGACCGAGCGCAACCAGTCGTCGAGCTCGCGGTCGAACGGCTCGACCATCACATGGCCGACGCCGACCGCCTTGAAGCCTTCAAGCCGCGCGGTCAGCTCGGCCTCGCTCTTGCCGTCCCAGGCGGCGCGCAGCGAGATCGCGAACTCCGGCTCGGGCCGCTCCTCTCGCAACCGCTTGACGAGCGGCGCCGCCTGCTCCGGGTTGGCCCGCGAACCATGCCAGCCGTCGAGCCGCAGCGCCCGCTTCAACGCCGGCTCCGAGGTGCCGCCGACCCAGATCGGGATCGGCTTTTCCGGCTTGGGCTGCATGCGCATCTGGTCGATCACCGCGGGAATCCACTTCGCCTCGAAGCTGACCGGGTCATCGGTCCACACCGCGCGCATCATCGCGATGCCCTCGTCGGTGCGACGCCCACGTTCCTTGAAGGGCACGCCAAGCGCGGCGAACTCGGCCTCGAGCCAGCCAACCCCGGCGCCGAGGATCAGCCGGCCGCCCGACAGGTTCTGCAGCGTCGCCAGCTCCTTGGCGAGCGGCAGCGGATGCCGCATCGGCAGCACCAGCACGCTGGTGCCGAGCCCGACCCGCTTGGTGTAGGCGGCGGCCCAGGTCAGGGTCAGGACGGGATCGTAGAAGAGCGGCGAGGGTGGATACATGGCGCCCGCCGGGACGATGATGTGCTCGCTGGTCCACACATCGTCAAAGCCCAGCTCCTCGGCCTGGACCGCGGCGCGGCGGATACCGTCCGGCCCCGCCTTGCGGCCGATTTGAGGCAGATGGATCCCCAGCTGCATGTCACCTCCCGACGGATCGATCCGGATGCGGCAAATTGAGCCGGCGCGCCCCGTTGCGCAAGGAGTTGTGCGCGTGGGGATAGCGGTTCATGCTGCCGCGAAGAATAGCGGAGAGGCCGCGCCCAACCGCGCGCGCCATCCGGGGGAGAGGGCATATGAGACGAACGATTGCGCTGGCCTTCTTGCTGATGTCGCTGCTGAGCATCGCCGCCACGGCGTGCTCCGAGGCGCCAAGCGATGTCTACGACAACGACATCCATGGCGGCTACCCCGGTCCGGGCACCCGGTCGAACAACCGCGACGGCTAGTTAGCCAGCGACGTGGTGCTGCCTCGCCGCAGCCAGCCAAGTTGACCGGCCGCGGCGGGCAATGCTTACCTCCGCCCCCGGCAGCAAGGAGGAAGATCATGGCTGAGGCGAAGTCGCTTGCCGGCAAGGTCGCGATCGTCACGGGGGCCGGGAAGAATATCGGCAAGTCGATCGCCGAGCTTCTCGCCGCCGACGGGGCGGCGGTCGTGGTCAATGGCCGGGGAGACCGGGCGATCGTCGAGGAAACCGCCAGGGAGCTGCGCGCCGCCGGCGGCCGCGCGATGCCTTACCTCGCCGATATTTCGAAGCCCGATGCCGTCGCCGCGATGGTCGAGGCGGCGGTCAAGGAATTCGGCGGCATCGACATCGTCGTCAGCAATGCCGGGCTGCGGCGGCAGACGCCGTTCCTGCAGATGAACATCGAGGAGTGGCGCGAAATCCTCTCGGTGGCGCTCGACGGCGCCTTTATCCTGACCAAAGCGGCAGTGCCCGAGATGATCAAGCGCGGCGGCGGCACGATTGTCGGCCTCAGCGGCATTTCGCACCACGCCGGTTCGCGCGGGCGGGTGCATGTCAACGCCTCGAAGGCGGGGCTCGAGGGTTTTATTCGCGGTTTGGCGATGGAGCTGGCGCAGTACAACATTACTGCCAATTGCATCGCGCCCGGCTCGATCGACACGGTTCGTGGGCCGTCGGCCGGCGGCGCGCACGGCCGGGGCATGGAGCGCGAGATCCCGTTGGGCCGACAGGGCCGTCCCGAGGAGATCGCGGCGATGGTGCGGTTCCTATGCGGCCCCGACGGCCGCTACATCACCGGGCAGACGCTTCATATCAACGGCGGACTTTTCTTCGGCAAGTAGCTGACGCTCCGCCCTATTTCATCGGGTTTTGTTTATCGGCGCGTGCGCTTGCTGCGGCGCAGGAACGCACCGACTCGACTGATCGATCGAAAATAGGTAGTTTTTTAACTAACTTTAAAATTGCCTTCCCCCCACGCCGTCAATACATCTTGCCCACGCCTCATCGGACGCAGCACCAAAGATTACTTATCGTTACTAAATTATTACTTTGGTGAGCGAACTGAGTGTGGCGACGACTGTATGGGGCTAGCAATGGACGGGATCGATACCTTGACCTTCCCAGCGGAATATCGCGGTAACGCCACCAAGGGTTATCAGGCGATCATCGACGAAATCTGCGCGATGCCCTGGGAGCACCTCGACGGCGACGAAGTGATGCAGGTCGCCAAGGCATATTACTATTTCTCGATCCAATTCCGCGAAAACCTCGAAATCGCCTGCCGGCAGCGCCCGGACGACGCCAAACTAGCGGCGCTGCGCGTGGGCGAGTGCAACACCGACAACCTGTCGCCCTGGCCGAAGGTCGCTCTTCCCGGCGAAAAGCTCGACCACGACGAATTCATGCGCCGACTCCTCGCGCTGCAACCGGTCCGCGACAGCGAGTTTCTCGACGCTTTGGGTGTGAGCTATCTGAACCACGTTCGCGCCATCGACGATCAAGCGCGCGCCTGCAGCATCGCCAGCTATGAGGATGGCGGGCTTTCCCGCGTGTTTTCGGCGATGCTGCGGGCGCCGCACTGGCCCGGGGAGGGCCAGCGCGCCTTCCACCACTTCCTCGAACAGCACATCCTGTTCGATACCGACGACGAAGCCGGTCATGGGTGCCTGAGCCGGCACCTGACGCCTGACGCTTCGATCCTGCCGCTGTGGTCCGCCTTCGCCGCGTTGCTGGCGTTGGCGGTGCCGCGCCTCGCACAGAAGGCGGGGGCCGACCCGGCTGCCCCGACCGAAGAGTGGCCGAGCCCGGCATGGCCCGTGGCGGCCTCGGCGTAGCACAACTCCGCAGCGCTAGCGGAGAGAAAGAAACTGAAAATGCTGAGGGAGGGATGCGCGGTGAAGTCGGCGGCGCCCCATTAAGTTGAAGGGTTCGGTCCGGTGCGAAGCGAAACGCTGGCCATCCATGGCGGTTATGACGGCGACCCCACGACGAAGTCCGTCGCGGTGCCGATCTATCAGACGGCCGCCTACGAGTTCGAAAGCGCGGAGCACGGCGCCGCGCTGTTCAACCTCGAGGTTCCGGGGTTTCGCTATACGCGGATCAACAACCCCACCGTCGATGTGCTCGACCGCCGCGTCGCCGCGCTGGAGGGCGGGGTCGGCGCGCTGTGCGTGGCCTCGGGCCAGGCGGCGCTGCACTACGCACTCCTCAACCTGACCCAAGCCGGCACCAACATTGTCTCCGTGCCGCAACTCTACGGCACGACGCACACGCTGTTCTCGCATCTGCTGCCGAGCTTTGGCATCGCGGTGCGCTTCGCTAAATCGGACCACCCCCGCGATATCGGGGCGCTGATCGACCGCGACACGCGCGCCGTGTTCTGCGAGAGCGTCGGCAACCCGGCGGGCAATATCTGCGACCTCGAGGCGCTGGCCGAAGTGGCTCACGCCGCCGGCGTTCCGCTGGTCGTCGACAACACCGTGGCGACACCGATCCTCTTGCGCCCGATCGAGTATGGGGCCGATGTCGTCGTCCACTCGCTGACCAAGTTCATGGGCGGCCACGGCACGACCCTTGGCGGCGCGATCGTCGACAGCGGCAAGTTCCCCTGGAAGCAACACGCCGAGCGCTTCCGGCAATTCTGCGAACCAGACGAATCCTATCACGGGCTTGTTTATGCCGACCATTTCGGGCCGAGCGCCTACATCGCGCGCTGCCGCAGCTTTTACCAGCGCACCACCGGCGCGGTGCTGTCGCCCTTGAGCGCATTCCTGCTGTTGCAAGGCATCGAGACCGTGGCGCTGCGGGTCGAGCGCCACGTCGAGAATGGGCGCCGCGTCGCCGAGTTCCTGCGCGACGACAAGCGCGTGGCCTGGGTCAATTATGTCGGCTTTCCCGACAACCCCTATCATCATCTCGCCGGGAAATACCTGGGTGGGCGCGCCTGCTCTTTACTGACCTTCGGCGTCGCGGGCGGCTACGAGGGCGGAACCCGGTTCTACGACGCTCTGAAACTGGTGAAGCGCTTGGTCAATCTCGGCGACGCCAAATCGCTCGCGTGCCATCCCGCCTCGACGACGCATCGGCAAATGCCCGCCGCGGACCAGAAGAAGGCCGGCGTCACCCCCGAGATGATCCGGCTCAGCGTCGGCATCGAGCACGTCGACGACATCATCGACGATCTCGACCAGGCGCTGGCGCGGGCGGCGGGATAGCCATGGCGCATTTCGCCCCCGATCATTCGCGGCAGAAGCGAGCTTCCGCTCCGATCACGATCGGCCTCGTCAACAACATGCCGGACGCGGCGCTCAAGTTCACCGAACTGCAAATCCGCGACCTGCTGTCGCGCGCCGCCGGCCAGCGCGAGGTCTCACTCCGGATATTTTCGCTGCCCGAGGTGCCGCGCTCGCCGGAAGGGCGGCGCTACGTCGCCGAGCATCACGAACCGGTCGATCGGCTGTGGGACGGCCATTTCGACGGGTTAATCGCCACCGGCACCGAACCGCGCACCGACCGGATCGAGGACGAACCGTACTGGCCCGCCTTGGCTCGTCTCGTCGACTGGGCAGACGATCACACGATCTCCAGCGTCTGGTCGTGCCTCGCCGCGCACGCCGCAGCGTACCGGCTCGACGGGATCGCCCGTCGCGCGTTCGACAGCAAGCTCTTCGGCGTCTTCGATTGCACGAAGGTCGAGAACCACCCGCTGGTCGCCTCCGGCCCGGCCGTATGGCAGGTGCCGCACTCGCGCTGCAACGAACTGCCGGAACAAACGCTCGCCGCGAGTGGATACCGCATTTTGTCGCGCTCGGACGCCGCCGGCGCCGACATTTTCGTCAAGCAGAAACGAAGCCTGTTCGTCTTTCTGCAGGGTCACCCGGAATACGACGCGACAGCCCTGTTCGGCGAATACCGCCGCGATGTCCGGCGCTATCTCGCCGCCGAGATGGAGCACTATCCCGAGCTGCCTCACGGCTACTTCACCGATGGCGCAACTGAGGCGTTGCTGGCGTTTCGCGAGCGGGCGCTCGCGCGTCGAGACATCGCGCTGCTCGAACACTTCCCCGCGGCTGTCGTCGGCCGCGAGCTGGCCGCGCCCTGGCGCGAGGCCGCGACACGGCTTTATTCGAACTGGCTTGGCTATCTCGCCGACAACGGGGCGCGCCGGCGCGGCCCGGTCAGTCCCGAATTGCCGCCGACCGGGCGCACCGCCAGCCCGACCCACGCCTGAGCATGGCCGCGATCGCCGCGCTGCGGCCCGCCGGATCGCCCAGCTCGCCGCTCTTCCCCAGCCGCGCCGATCGCGAGCGATCAGACGATCTGCTGACCCGGGAGCTCCTTGCCGCCGGCGCGCGGATCGCCGATGGCCCGGTCGCGCCGACGATCGATCTCGACGCATTTCGCAACGAGCTTGCCGGTTTCGATTTCCGTGCGCCGGTCCACCTCGACCGGATCATCGACTGGACCGTCGCGCAGCTGGAGCGCGGCGTCACCCAGATGACCAACCCGCGCTATTTCGGGCTGTTCAACCCGGCGCCGGCCTATCCGGCGCAATGCGCCGACCGCATCGCCGCCGCGTTCAACCCGCAACTGGCGACGGCGACGACGTCGCCGGCCGCGGTCGAGATTGAAATGCACGTCATCCGCGCGGTCGCCGCGCGCGCCGGACTGCCGCCCGAGACGACCGGCCATTTCACCAGCGGCGGCGCCGAGGCCAATTATACCGCGCTGATCTGCGCGCTGACCCGGGCCGAGCCGCGATTCTCCGAGAGCGGCGCCCGCGCCTTTGCCGGCGCGCCGGTTTTCTATGTGTCTCGCGAGAGCCACCTCGCCTGGTTCAAGATCGCGCATCAGGCGGGGATCGGCAGGGCAGCGGTGCGGCTGGTCGCGACCGACGGCACCGGCCGGATGGACGCGCGAGCGCTCGCCGCGACGATCGACGCCGACCGCGCCACTGGGATGATCCCGGTAATGATCGCCGCCACCGCCGGCACCACCAATGCGGGGATGATCGACCCGCTGGCGCCGTGCCGCGAAATCGCCGACCGGTTCGGCTTGTGGTTCCATGTCGACGCCGCATGGGGCGGCGCGCTGATCGCCTCGGACCGGCTCCGGCGCCTGCTGAGCGGCATCGAAGATGCCGAACTCGGTGACGATTGATGCCCATAAATGGTTCGCGATGACAATGGGTTGCGGCATGTTTTTCACACGCGACCCGAGCATTCTGCCAGCGACGTTTCACGCGGCGAACGATTACATGCCCTCGCATCACGCCGGGCGCGACCCGTACCTCAATTCGGTGCAATGGTCGCGGCGGTTTCTCGGGCTGCGGCTGTTTCTGTCGCTCGCGGCCGCCGGCTGGGACGGATACGCGCGCCACGTCGAGCACGCGATCGAACTGGCGGCATCTCTCGAGGCCAAGCTCGTCGCGCACGGCTGGGCCATTGCCAACAACTCGCCAGCCGCGGTGGTTTGCGCCGAACCGCCGCCTGGATCGCCCGACATCGAAACCATTGTCCGGCGCGTGCTCGCCTCCGGCCGAGCCTGGATTTCGGCCGCCAAGTTCGAGACCCGCCCCGTTGTCCGCGCTTGCGTGACCCACGGCGAGACCACGCCGGAAGATGTCGCGGCGCTGGTCGCGGCGCTGGAAGCGGCGAGGGTCTAGGCTTGCAACACAATTGCCGTCAGCACCAGCCCATCCTCAACGAGAAAGCGTCCCGCGAACGCGCGAAGGGATGGCGGGCTGTCGACCAACACCCTCGCGTGGAACACCCCGCTTTCGGCGTCGATGCCGACGATGGCGTCCTCGAAGCCCAGCCAACGACGGGTCAGGGGAAACCACGCCTTGTAGATCGCCTCCTTGGCGCTGAAAATCACGCGATCCCACGGAACACCGCCGGGCGCGCCGGACAGCCATTGGCGCTCCTCGTCGCGCAGGACACGCCGCTCGACGCCGGCGGGCAACGGCTCGGCGGGCTCGGCGTCGATACCCACCGTCACAATGTCCTTTGTGAGGGCGACCGCCGCGGCGCGGTAGCCACGACAATGGGTAATGCTGCCGACCACACCCTCGGGCCACAACGGCTCGTGTTTGGCGCCGCGCAAGATCGGCGCCGCCGCGATGCCAAGCCGCGCGAGAGCCAGGCGCGCGCAATGCCGCGCCGTGGCGAATTCGCGCCGCCGGGCTTCGGTCGCGCCGCGCAGCAGCGCCGCCTCCTGCGGGAAGAGCGTGGCGTCAGCGACGTCTTGCCGCGCGGCTTCGCTAGATACCGCCGACGGCAGCAGGCGTTCGATCATTGCGGCATTATGCGTGCGATCCTCGCCAATCAATTAGCAATGACCCGTCGCCGGAATTTGAGGTTTATTAACGCGAAGCGGCGAAGGTTCGAGCCAGCCCAACAGGAGCCCCCCGGATGTTAGCAAGGTCTGAGATCGTTGCCGTGGTCGAACAAGTCGCGACCGAACAGAGCAAGAAGTTGGCGCCGCTGACCGACCAACTGGGGCTGCTCGAGACTGGCCTCGATTCGCTGTGCTTCGCCATCATCGTCGCCCGGCTCGAGGACCGTCTCGGCTTCGACCCGTTCAGCACCGCCGAGGATGTCGATTTCCCGGTAACGGTCGGCGACTTCATCCGGCTCTACGAGCAGGCATCGCCCGGCGATGTCGCAGCGTGAGCCAACCTCACTCTGGCAGAAACTAAGCGAGGCTGGGCCACTCGGCGAGCGCTGGCTGCGCGGCGCCACGGCTAACGTCAGCCTCGCGGCGCTGTCGCGCGGGTCAAGCCTTGGCGCGCCGCTCGACGAGCTGCGCGGCGCCTCCGTGCTGATCGCGGCGCGCGACCAGCTTCCCGCCGCGCTGGCGCTGATCGAGCTCGACGGCGTCGCCCGGCGCCTCGTGCTTTGCCCACCGGATGTGGCGGACGAGCATCTGCCCTCGGTGATCGCGACCGGCGAGGTCGACGCGGTGGTCGGCGACCGCTGCGCGGCCAAGGCGGCGCGTTTCGTGCGATGCACGGCGGAGATCGCGCCGGCGCATCGCGTCCGCCGCGCCAGCGAGCGTACCGAATGGGTCTTGCTCACCTCGGGGACCACGGGAGCGCCCAAGCTGACCGCGCATACGCTGTGCACCCTGTCGAGCGCGATGACTGGGCGCGATCCGCTGGGCGCCGGCGCGGTGTGGAGCACGTTCTACGACACGCGCCGCTATGGCGGGCTTGCAGATCTTTCTGCGGGCGATGCTCGGCGGCGGTTCGATGGTGTTTTCGAGCGGCAGCGAAACGGTCGGCGATTTTCTCGCGCGGGTTGGCGCGCACGGCGTCACCCACATCTCCGGCACGCCGTCACACTGGCGCCGCGCGCTGATGAGCACCGGCCTGCACAAGATGGCGCCGCGCTATGTGCGTCTGTCGGGGGAGATCGCGGACCAGGCGGTGCTCGATCATCTCCGCTCGGCGTTCCCCGATGCCGACATCGCGCACGCTTTCGCCTCGACCGAGGCGGGGGTTGCGTTCGCGGTCGGCGACGGGTTGGCCGGGTTCCCGGCAAGCTACATCGGCCGGCCCGGGCCTATCGACCTGCGCGTCGTCGACAATTCGCTGCGGATCAAGTCGGGCGGCAACGCCCTCGGCTACCTCGGTGGTGTTGCGTTCCCGCGCGACGAGGACGGCTATGTCGACAACGGCGACATGGTCGAGCTGCGCGACGGGCGCTACCATTTCGTCGGCCGGCGCGGCGGCATCATCAATATCGGCGGAACTCAAGGTCCACCCCGAGGAAGTCGAGGCGGCGATCAACCGCCACCCGAGCGTGCGGATGTCGCTGGTCAAGGCGCGGCGCAACCCCATCACCGGCGCGATCGTCGTCGCCGATGTCGTGGTCAACTCGCCTGCCACCGCAGCGGGCGACGCCGACGCGCTGAAGAGCGAGATCCTGGAGTTCTGCCGCGGCACGCTGGAACGCCACAAAGTGCCGGCGGCAATTCACTTCGTGCCGGCGCTCGAAGTCGGCGCCGCGGGGAAGCTCGCGCGCAATGCGTAACGTCATCGTCACCGGCGGCAGCCGCGGCCTCGGCCTCGGCATCGCGCTGCGGCTACGCGATGCGGGGTATCGCGCGATCATCGTCGCACGGAAAGAAAGCTGCGAGATCGCCGCCGATAGCGGCAAGCCAAGCCCCCTGCATTTCTGGCCGTGCGATCTCGCGGACCTCGATGCCCTCCCCGAATTGGTCAAGCAAATCCGCGCCGATGTCGGGCCGATCTACGGCCTCGTCAACAATGCCGGGATCGGCACCAGCGGCGTGCTGGCGACGATGCGGAATTCGGCCATCGAGCGGCTGGTGCGGCTCAACACGGTGTCGCCGATGGTGCTGTCGAAACATGTGGTGCGAGCCATGATGGCTGATGGCGCCAAACAAACCGGCGGGCGCATCGTCAACATCTCGTCGATCGTAGCAACCACCGGCTTCTGCGGGACTGTCGGTCTACAGCGCGACGAAGGCCTCGCTCATCGGCTTCACCAAGTCGCTGGCGCGCGAAGTCGGGCCGCTGGGCATCACCGTCAACGCGGTGGCGCCGGGCTTTGTCGACACCGCGATGACCGAGGAGATGGACGAGGGCAACCGCGAGCGGGTGCGGCGGCGCAGCCCCTTGGGCCGGCTCGCGGCGGTCGCGGACATCGCCAACGCGGTCGAATTCCTGATCGGCGACAAAGCCGGCAACATCACCGGCACGGTGCATGACGGTCGACGCCGGCAGTACGGCCTAGAGGCGTAGCTTTCCGGCCGTTATCCGTTGGTAAAGTGCGGCGTCGAGCTCGACGTAAGCGGCGCGGGCTCGATCCTCGACATAGAGGGCATCGCTGATTGCTTGCGGGTCATAGCCCTCCACGGCGAGTTGCTGCTTCTGCGGCTTGAAAGTGCCGGTCGTGCCGATGTCACCGCGCAACCGCAAAAACACCGGACGCGCGTAATCGGGCAGGCGCTCGGCGAGATGCCGATGCAGCCGCGCGAGATCAAAGCCGTCACCCGGGACAATCGCGGCCATGCCGGCGCGACCCTCGGCTCCCGGAACCACAACCCCGTAGACAACGACTTCGGCGACACCGGGACAGGCGGCGATCACCTCCTCGACCTCGCCGGTCGACACGTTCTCACCCTTCCATCGGAAGGTGTCGCCGATCCGGTCGACAAAGTAGAAAAAACCGGCGCGGTCGCGGCGCATCAGATCACCAGTGCGATACCAGGCGTCACCCTCGGCAAAAACATTGCGCAACACCTTCTTCGCCGAGGCGCCGGGGTCGGTGTAGCCCTCGAAGCGGCCTGCGCCGGCAGCGATCTTGCCGATCGCCTCGCCAGGCTCGTCGGGCGCGCAGCGCAGGCAAAACCCGTCGGGTCCGCGTGCAGGCTCGCCGGTCTCGATATCGAACTTGACCAGCGCCACCGGGAAGCGGTGGGTCAGAAACGGCGGGATGCGGCCGATCGCGCCGGGTTTCCCCTCGGCGTTGTAGAGCGAGAACGAGCCCTCGGTCGCGGCGTAGAATTCGAGGATCTGCGGAATGGCGAAGCGGCTTTGGAACGCCTCCCAGACATCGCGGCGCAACCCGTTGCCGCAGGCGAGCCGCAATTTGTGCGCTCGCTCGCGCGGGTGCGCGGGCGCGGCGACGAGGTAGCGGCAGAGCTCGCCGATATACTGGAACAAGGTGCAATCCCGGTCGCCGACGTCATCCCAGAACCGGCTTGCCGAGAAGCGTTCGCGGATGAATACCGACGCACCGGCGACGAGCGGGGCGCCGATCGTCACCACCCCGCCGATGCTATGATACATCGGCAGGCAGCAATACATCCGGTCGCCGGGCGCGATGTCCATCATCCCGGCGAACCAATGACTCCATTGCATCAGCCGGTGATGGCTGACCGCGGCGGCCTTGGGCAGGCCGGTGGTGCCCGAGGTGTAGATGTAGAGCGCGAGGTCGTCGAGCACCGGCGGCGCGAAACTGAGCCCGTCGAGGCCATCGTCCGAGAGGGCGGTTTCGATGCGCGGCAGGCCGTCGACGCCGCCGCCATGCGCCCAGACTCGCGTATCGGGCGAGAGGCTGGGCCGGATCGCGGTGACCGCGCCGGCGAGCGGCGACGCCACGATGACGTGCTTGGGCGCCACGGTGTCGAGCGAATGCTTGAGCGCGGCGCCGACGAGGTTGGTATTGACCAGCGCGACAACCCCGCCGATTCGCGCGATGCCCAGCCAGATCGCCAGGTATTGCGGGCAGTTCGGCATCATCAGCGCGACGACGTCGCCCTTGCCGATGCCGTGACGCAATGCCCAACCGGCGTAATGCCGCGACAGGTCCGCAAGGCCGCGATAGGTGAGGGTCTCGGTTTCCGAGAGGAGGGCGGGCGACGACCCGAAATGTGCCGCCGCCTCGTCGATGACCGCCGCCAGCGTGCGCGCCGGATCGCGCCCGATTGGCGCGATCATCTCCAGCGCGCGCTGCCAGGCCCTCGCCGCCGACGCAGCGCCGCCCTCCGGCCGCCGCGTCACATCCGCCTGCTCGATCGCCGCCATGATCCAAGCATCGCGGCAATCCTTCGAGAAGTCGTTAACCGCGCCTCAGTTCAGCCGCAGTTCGGAGATGTGCCGCGGGTCTTGTTTGAGTTCGCCGCGCTCGACCTTTTTGACGATGTCGACGAGGCGCTCGTTGGCGGCGGCGCGGATGCCCACCTGATTGCCCTCGCGCACGACAAAACCGTTGAGGAACTCGATCTCGGTGCGGCGGCCCTTGGCCATGTCCTGGCCCATCGAGGGGCGCTGATCCGACGCGCCGCGCGGCGAGTTGAGCCGGTGTTCGTCGTATTTGGCCAAGGCCGCGGCGTCGCCCTCGCCGGCGCGAGCGATGGTTTCCGGCTCCTGGTGGTCGATCTCCTCGAGCTTGTAGCCTCGCGCCTGGCCGATGCGGATCGCTTCGCTGCCGAGCCGCGCCTGGAAGTGGCGGATCGCCTCGTTGTCGGCGCATTGCGAGCCGGAGAGCCCGGTGCAGGCCGAGACGCCGTTGGCCATGGTGTTCTGCACCAGCTTGGTCCAGCGCTCGCCCCAGAGATTGTCGGTGACCTTGGCGCTGTCGGCGCTCGACACCAGCCGGCAGACCTCGTGCGCGCGGTCGGTGATACGGCCGTTCGGCTCGCCGGTGCGGTAGACGGTATGGCGGCTGCCGCCGATGAGGCCGCCGCGATGCACCTGACCCGGCGCATGGAGCGCGACGCTGATATGGCTGGCGATGCACCCCATCACCTTGCCCCAGCCGACGACGTTGGCGATCGTCTCCTCGTTCATGCAGTTTTGCAGCGAGACGATGAAGCCGCCCGGCGACAGGTACTGCTTGATGAGGCGCGCCGCCCACTCTGTGTCGTAGGATTTGACACAAACAAAGGCGATGTCGACCGGCGCCTCCTTGGCAAGGTGCTGCGCCTCCGTGAGGTGCAAGGCGCGCGCCTTGACCGAAAACGGCTCGGGCCCCTGATGATGGGTGACGCGGATGCCGTCGCGGTTGATCGCCTCGACATTCTCCGGCCAGAAATCGACGAAAGTGACGTCCTCGCCGGCCTTCGCCATGTGCGCGCCGGTATAGGTGCCGACAGCGCCGGCGCCGACCACGACAATCCGCTTGCCCATTCTTCCCTCCCGCCGAGTAGCGCCGGGGATCGTAACGCCGCGCCCGACCCGCCGGCAATCGACGCGCACGGGAGATTTGCCCGATAGACGATTGCCGCCACCCCAGGATCGAGGCTATCAGTCAGCGGTTCTGCCCAAAATCCGGGCAAAGGCGAAGAAACAGGGAGGGGCCGGCCGATGCCGGACGCCGGTGGGACGCCGAAGGAATTGTTGCGCGAGGTCGAAGGCCGCGGCGCCTGGGTCGCAGCCAGCGTCGCTCTGGTTCTGCTGTCGATCTCCTATGGCTCGCCGCTGCTGATCATCGTCGGACTGAAGCCGATCGCGGCCTCTCTCGATGCGCCGCGTCAGGTCGTCTCGCTCGCCGCCGCGATGAGCTGGGTCGGCACCGGGCTGGGCGGCATCCTGATGGGGTGGCTGGCCGACCGCATCGGTGTGCGGCGGACGGTGATGTTCGGCGCGGCGATGATCGCCGCGGGTCTTGCCGTATCGTCGATCGGCACGATCTGGGCGCTTTATATCGGCCATGGGCTGCTGCTCGGACTATTGGGCAATGGCGCGATGTTCCCGCCGCTCCTTATCTATGTTAGCCGCTGGTTCGAACGGCGGCGGGGCACTGCGCTCGCCTTGATCGCCTCCGGCCAATACGTCGCCGGCATGGTGTGGCCGAGCGTGTTCGAGCACGCGATTGCGAGTTACGGCTGGCAAGCGGTGATGGTCGCTTACGGCATCTTCGTGGTCGCGGCCATCCCGCCGATCGCGGCGCTGTTCCTCCACCCGGCGCCGGCGCCGCATCCCCATGAAGAAGCCGAAGCGCGCGCCCGCCGTAGCGGCACGGTCCTAGGCCTGCCGCCCAATTTGGTGCTGGGACTGCTCTGCGTCGCGGGATTTTGCTGCTGCGTGCCGATGGCGCTGCCGCAGAGCCACCTCGTCGCGTTCTGCAGCGATATCGGCATTCCGGCGGCGCAGGGCGCGGCGATGCTGTCGGTGCTGCAGGCCTGCGCTTTCTGCAGCCGGCAATTCTGGGGCTGGCTCGCCGACAGGGTGGGCGGGCTGGTGACGTTGATCCTCGGCTCGGCCTGTCAGGCGCTGGCGATCAGCGCCTTTCTCCTGACCCAGAACGAGGCCGGCCTGTTCGCGGTTTCGGCCGTCTATGGGCTCGGCTTCAGCGGCATCGTCCCGGCCTATGTGCTGATCGTGCGGGAACTCTACCCATCGGCCGAGGCATCGTGGCGGGTGCCGATGGTGCTGTTCGTCAGCATGGGCGGGATGGCATTCGGCAGCTGGTTCGCCGGCGCGCTCTACGATCATTTCGGCTACTACGCGCCGGCCTTCAGCGTCGGTGTCGCATTCAACCTCGCCAACCTCACCGTCATCGGCTTTCTGCTGGCGCGCCAGGGGTTGCGCGGCGGGATGCGGCCGGCGCTCGCCTAGGCGCAAGCCCCTCCCTGGCCGCCGCCCCCGGCGGGCGACCGCGTGAGCGGCGCGGCGTGCCCCCACCCCAACCCTCCCCCGCTTGCGGGGGAGGGAGCGCGTTACGCGTTCCTCTGCCAATCCTCCTGCCAGAGGAAATCGGGGCCGAGCTGATCGAGGCTCGGGCAGCCAATCTGGCCCATGACCAGGTCGATCTCGCCGCGGAAGATGTCGATCGCCTTCTTGACCCCGTCGAGGCCCCCGGCGACCGCGCCGTAGAGCGTCGGCCGGCCGAAGAAGCAGAAATCGGCGCCGAGGCAGAGCGCGATCAGGATGTCGGCGCCACGGCGGACGCCGCTGTCGAGCATCACGGTCATCTTGTCGCCGACCGCGCGTTTGATCGCCGGCAGCACGTCGAGCGAGGCCGGCGCCTGGTCGAGCTGACGCGCCCCGTGGTTCGAGACGATGATCCCGTTGCAGCCGGCCTCGGCGCAGCGGATCGCGTCGGCCGGGCTCATGATGCCTTTGACGACGAGGTTGCCGGGGAAGAGCTTGCGGTAGTGCTCAAGTTCCTTCCAGGTCTGCGCGTGGGCAGGTACCTGGGCGCGGTTGAACTTGACCGTGTCCTCGGCGGTGGCGTCAGCCGGCAGATATTTCAGCCAGTTGCCGAGCGGCGGCGTGCCGCCATGCTTGATGTATTCGACGATCCAGCCTGGGTGGGTCATCGCCTCGGCGAGCAGCGACGGCTTGAGGCTCAGCGCCGCGCGCAGCCAGTTGCCGCGGATATTGGCGTAGCCGTTGCGGGTGTTGCGCTCGCGCTTCGAATGGACCGGCACATCGACCGTGAGCACCAGCGTCGAGAGCCCGGCATCGGCGGTCCGCTTGATCAGATCGTCGGACACCTTGCCGTCGCGCGCGGCGTAGAGCTGGTACCACGAGTTTTTCGGCGCGACCCGGGCGGCGTCCTCGATCGTCTCGTTGCTGGCGCCCGACTGGATGTAGACGATGTTGGCCTCGCGCGCCGACTCGGCGAGCATCATGTCCGCGCCGCGGCGGAACAGCCCGGCGCTGCCGGTCGGCGAGATACCGAACGGAGAGTTGAACTTTTGCCCGAAAAGCGTCGTCGACTGGTCGCGCTTCGACACGTCGACGAGATAGCGTGGCAGCAATTTGTGCTTGTGAAAGGCGGCGCGGTTGGTTTCGAGCCCGCGCTCGTCCTCGAGCCCGCCCTCGATGAAGTCGAAGGCGACTTTCGGCAGCCGCCTTTTGGCCATCTGGTGCAGGTCTTCGATATTGATCGCGTCGTTCAGTCTCATCTCGGCGTCGCTCCCAGCCGCGCGGAATCCCAAGCGGAGCGCAAGATGGCGCATTTTCCGGTGACACGACAACGCGGAAGTGCGGCGCGCCTAGCAGCTTCGCGCCAAACGCAGCCCCTCGTCGCCGGCTCGGGCCAGCGACGGCCGAACGATCCTCTTAGCCAATTCGAGCAACGCCAGGGTGACAAGACCGCTGCACAGCGCGATCGCGACATCGTCGAAGTGCAACGGGCCAAAATGGAGCAGCTCGCGGGCCGGCCTGTAGGCGATGGCGCCGGCGAGCAGTGTCGCCGTCGCGGCGAAGACCCACCACAGCGCCGCATTCGACCGACCAAACGCGACGAAAACCGATGCCGCGCGGCTTCGGTTGACCAAGACGAGGCCGAGGTTCGTCGCCACCAGCGACGCGAAGGCTAGCGCGCGCGCGTCTTCCTCGGGCAACCCCTGGTGCAGTGCCACCAGAAACAACCCGGCGACCAGGGCCAGCACCAGCGCGCCCTGAAATAAACTCCACACCGCTAGTCCTGCGGAGAACAGTGGCTCCTCCGGATGACGCGGCGGGCGGCGCATGAGGTCGCCCTCCCCGCCTTCCGCTTCGAACACGACCGAACAAACCGGGTCGATGACCAGTTCAAGAAACGCGATGTGCAGCGGCCAGAAGATCAAGGGCAGGCCGAACAATAGTGGGATCAGCGCCAGCCCGGCGATCGGCACGTGAACCGCCATGATGTAGGCCATAGCCTTGCGCAAATTGTCGTAAATGCGACGCCCCAGCCGGATAGCCCGGACGATCGAGGTGAAGTCGTCGTCGAGAAGGACGAGCGAGGACGCCTCGCGCGCCACATCGGTGCCACGGCCGCCCATCGCGATGCCAATATGCGCCGCCTTCAGCGACGGGGCGTCGTTGACCCCATCGCCCGTCATCGCGACGATCTCGCCATTCGCCTTCAGGGCGTTGACGATACGCAGCTTCTGCTCGGGCATTGTCCGGGCAAAGACGGTGACCGTGCGCACATGCCCCGCAAGTTCGGCATCGCTCATCAGATCGAGTTGGTCGCCGGTGATCAGATCGGCGACATCGAGATTTGCCTGCGCGGCGATCGCGCGTGCGGTCAGCGGATAGTCGCCGGTGATCATCACTACCCTGATCCCGGCGGCTCGGCATTCCTCGACCGCAGCGGGAACCGAAGGGCGCAAAGGATCGGCAAGCCCAACTAGGCCCAATAACTCGAAGTGAAACCCACGCGGGGTGCTCGGCGGGTCGATTTCCGCTGCTGCAAACGCGCGCGCGACGGCGAGCACCCGCATCCCGTCCTGCGCCATTGCATCGACGGAGCGGCGCAGTTCGGCATGAGCTTCGACAGAGAGATGGCAAAGCTCGGCGATGGCTTCCGGAGCACCTTTCGTCGCGACGACCAACTCGCCCGCGCCGGGCTGCCGCCAGACGTTGGTCACCGCCAGCAGGTCTGGGCGCAGCCCGTATTCGGTGTGGAGTGTGCGCGCCCGCCCGAGAACCGTCGGTAGCTTGTCGGCGGCGAAGGCATGAAACGCCTTCTCCATCGGATCGAACGGATCGCGCGCGCTCGCGAGGACGCCGTATTCGATCAAGGCACCGAGCGGCTCGGAGATGTCGTCGCCGGTTCCGTCACGCCACCCCTCGGCGCCGGCCCGGAGCGCGACGATCGTCATCCGGTTCTGCGTCAAGGTCCCCGTCTTGTCGGTACAAAGAACGGTCGCGGCGCCCAGGGTCTCGATCGCAGCAACCCGGCGGGTCAGCACGCGGGCGCGCGAGATGCGCCACGCCCCCATGACGAGGAACACCGTAAGGACGAGGGGAAACTCCTCCGGCAGCATTGACATGCCAAGCGCGATACCGCTCAACAGCGCCTCAAGCCAGCCGCCGCGCCAAAGCCCATAAAACAACACCGCCAGGGCGCTAAGGCTGAGGCTGACAATCGCGAAGTTGCGGACGAGCCGCTGCGTTTGCAGCCGCAGCCGAGGCGGCTCGATATCGATCTGGGTGAGAGCGACGCCGATCTTGCCGATCTCGCTGCGCGGCCCGGTGGCCGTGACCTCGGCGCGCGCGTGACCGCGTACCACGAGGCTGCCCGAATAGACGTAGGGCAGGTCGTCCCCGCCGGGCCGGCCGGGCGGAGGCGAACCGGGATCGGCGGTCTTGCGCACCGGCGCCGACTCGCCGGTGAGCAAGGATTCGTCGCACTGCAAATCATGCGACGACAAAACGATCGCATCGGCGGGCACGCGATCGCCCTCGCTCAAGATGACCAGATCGCCGCGCACGACCTCCGCGCCGGCAATTCGCTGTTCGATACCGTCTCGGATTACCAGGGCGCGCGGGCTGGTCAAGTCGCGCAGGCTCTCAAGCACCCGTTCGGTCCGCGTTTCCTGCACCACCGCGATCAACACCGAGGTGCTGGCGAATACGGCGAGCACCACCGCTTCGCGGAAATCGCCGAGCACGAAATAGATCGCCGCTGCGCCCAAAAGCAGGGCGAACATCGGTTCGCGCAAGATATCGACGACGATCCGGACAAAGTCGCGCCGGTCGGGTTGCGGTAGCGTGTTGAGCCCTTCGGCCTTCAGCCGGATCGCGACTTCTTGGCTGGAAAGTCCCAAGGAGCGCCGGTCTGTTGGGTCCCCGTCCACAACTACCCGCGGGTAACCAGCACCGAGCACTTCGCGTGGCGCACGACTCGCGATGCGTTGGAGCCGAGGAGGTAATCTTTCATCGCTGGCCGGTGCGACCCGACGACGATGAGGTCGACGCCAGCCTCCTCCGCGATGCCGAGAATCTCGGCGTAAATACTTGCCCCATGCGCCACGACAAGCCGCGGGCGCAAGTCGGAGGCGTTGACCTTGCGAACGCAGCGCGCAAGTTCGTTTTCCAAGTTGGCGGAGATCATCTCATACGCAAACGGCCCTGCTTTGGCCTGGACGATAGCCTCGATTTCACGAACGACGGTCAGAATGATCAGCTCGGCGCCGAATTTCCGTGCTTGCTCGACGCCGGCGATAAGCGGTTTGAGCCAGGCGCCGTCGTCGTTCAGGTCGATCGCGACCAGGATGCGCTTGTACATGCCGTCACCGCGCTGCGGTTCTAGAGCTCGGTTACTATCGTTGCAGGCTGGCGTCATGCCATTGATTTGCGTCAACCCCTAGCGGTTTTGAAACGACGCTCGGCGGGGCGCACGGCATCTCCAAGACGTCGCGGCTGGAGCAGCTGTTCCGGGCCGCCTGAACGGCGGCCCTTCCCCTAGGTTTACTTCGCCGCGTCGCGGACCTTGCTGAAATCGATGGCGTTGCTGCCCGACGCAACCTCACCGAGCCGCGAGCCTTTGGTCTTGGCGAGCGCGGCGACGGCGGCCTCGTTCTCGGCGATCTTGGCCATGATCGCCTCTTTTGCGCGGTCGAAGACCCCACGGTTGGTGGCCACAAAATCGCGCGACTCGCGCAGCTTGGCGATGTAGCCGTTGATCTCGGGGATGACGTAGCGGGCAACCATGTCCCAGCTGCGGAAGGTGTTCTCCGGATTGGCCCAGTCGTGGACAAAGCCGACCACGGTGCCGAAGCCGCCGCTCATCTCAAGCACCTGTTTGAGCCGCGCGACGAGATCGTCGGGGGTGCCGATCGTCGCTGCGGCGCCGGCGCCGAAGGCGGTCTTCTCGATCGCCTCGTCGGGGTCTTTGAACGGGGTGGCGCCGGGGCGCTGCAAGGTGCCGACGATGTATTCGTTGTGATGCCGCAGCAGGCCCTGACGCGCCTCGGCGATCGCCTGCTCACGGGTCTCGGCGATGTGCCACGAGAGCAACACCCGCCAGTCCTTGCGGCTGACGGTCTGGCCGTGCTTCTTGGCGGCGGCCTCGGCGAAGCCCCATTGCGTCGGCAGCGCGTTGAGCCCCTCCTCGGCCAGCGAACCGATCGAGATGACGCCGCAGCCATGCTTGCCGGCGAGCGTCATGCCCGACGGGCTGATCTGCGACGCGACCGCGAACGGCATGTCCTCCTGCAGCGGCAGGAGCTGCAGCGCGGCGTCCTGCAAGGTGAACCAGTTGCTCCTGTGGGTGACGCGCTCGCCGCGCATGAGGCGGCGGATGACGCCGATCGCCTCGTCCTGCTGGTCGCGCTGCACCATCGGGTCGATGGCGAGTGTGTGCGCGTCGGAAGCGAGCGCGCCCGGACCCGAGCCGAAGATCGCCCGCCCGCCGGTCATCCAGTCGAGCTGCACCATGCGCTGCGCCACGTTGAACGGGTGGTGGTAGGGCAGCGACACCACGCCGGTGGCGAGCTTGATGCGCTTGGAGCGCTCGCCCGCCGCGGCGAGGAACATCTCGGGCGAGCCGATCATCTCCCAGCCCGAGGAATGATGCTCGCCGCACCAGAACTCGTCGTAGCCGAGCTTGTCGAGATGCTCGACCAGGTCGAGGTCGCGGCGGAACTGCAGCAGCGGGTTCTCGCCAACCGGATGATGCGGGGCGAGGAAGGCGCCAAAACCGAGACGGGGCATGTTCTTCTCCTTGGTGGAGCGGCGCGAAGCGCCAGATAATTCACCACAGAGACACAGAGGCAGTGAGACTGCCGTGCGGCGTAACCCTCTGTGCCTCCGTGCCTCTGTGGTTATTTTTTGGGCGCCGCGCGGCCGAATTTCACACGCCTTCGACGATGCGCATGTCGCGATCGGCGCCCTTGCCGAGCGCCTTCAGCGCTTCCTGATAGCCGGGGCTGTCATGCGCGGCCTCGGCGGCGGCGACGCTGTCGAACTCGATCAGCACGGTGCGCTGCAACACACCCAACTCGTACGCCTTCGCCGCGGTGCCGCGCGCCAGGAAACGGCCGCCGGCCGCCTGGATTGCCGGGCCGGCGATCTTGGCATAAGCCGCCAGCGCGTCCGGGTTCGAGATCGATTTGTACGTCGCTATCCAATAAGCCTTCGCCATTGTCGTCTCCGTGATTGGTTGTGCGCGTGAGCTTAGCGGTTCTCGGCGCGCTCGTCCCGGCCGAGAGGCCGGGTCGACGCTACGCCTTGAACCAATAGTCGGGCGCCGCGGGAAATACCGTCTGGCAGCGGGTCGCCTGGGCCGGGCCGTCGAGCGTGTCGGCGGCGGCGCGCCAGACCGCGTAATGCGGCGCCGCGCGATGCGCCTCCAGCGCCGCCTCGTCCTTGTAGACCTCGTAGAAATAGAAGGTGTTGGCTTCCTTGGAGTCCTCCAGGACGTTGAAACGTGCGCAACCCGGCTCATCGCGCTCCGAACCCAAGGCATCGACCTCAATCGCCTTGAGGAAATCGTTACGCCGCTCCGGTTTGACCTTAACCTTCACCCAGATCGCGATCATTGTGTTTCCTTTCGCTAGCGGTTGCGGCCGCGTTCGTCCTGCCAGAGAAAATCGGGGCCGAGTTGGTCGAGGCTGGGGCAGCCGATCTGGCCCATCACCAGGTCGATCTCGTTGACGAAGATGTCGATCGCCTTCTTGACCCCCGGCAGCCCATAAGCCGCGGCCCCGTAGAGGGTCGGCCGGCCAAAGAAGCAGAAATCTGCGCCGAGGCAGAGCGCGATCAGGATGTCGGCGCCGCGCCGCACGCCGCTGTCGAGCAGCAAGGTCAGCTTGTCGCCAACCGCGGCGCGGATTGCCGGCAGCACGTCGAGCGAGCCCGGCGCCTGGTCCAATTGCCGCCCACCGTGGTTCGAGACGAGGATACCGTCGCAGCCGACATCGATGGCGCGCAATGCATCTTCCGGGCTCATGATGCCCTTGATAACAAGACCGCGCGGGAAGAGCTTGCGGTACTGCTCGACGTCCTTCCAGGTCTGGGCATTGAAGGGACGCACGGACGAGGCGAATTTGTAGACGCCCTCGGCGTCCGAGCCCGAGGGCGCATAAGGCTGCCAGTTGCCCAGCATTGGCGTACCGCCGCCGCGGCGGAAGTATTCGACGATCCAGGCGGGATGGCTCATCGCTTCGAATAAGATCGATGGTTTGAGACTTAGCGCCTGCAGCAAGCCGCCCCGGACATTGGCGAAGCCATTGCGGATGTTGCGCTCGCGCTTCGAGCCGACCGGGGTGTCGACGGTCAGCACCACCGCGCCAAGCCCGGCATCGTTGGCGCGGCGGATCATGTCTTCGTTGATTTTCGGATCACGCGCCGCATAGAGCTGATACCAGTGGTTTTTGGGCGCGATCTTCGCCGCCGCCTCGATCGAGTCGTTGCTGGCGCCGGACATGATGTAGGGGATGTTGGCGTCCTTCGCCGCCTCGGCCAGCATCAGGTCGGCGTGATAACGGAACAGACCCGCCCCGCCGGTCGGTGAAATGCCGAAGGGCGAGTTGAAGGTCTGCCCGAAAATGGTCCGGGTCTGGTCGCGCTTCGACACGTCGACGAGGTAGCGCGGCAGCAGCTTGTGCTTGTGGAACGCGGACGTATTGGTTTCGAGGCCGCGCTCGTCTTCCAGCCCACCCTCGATAAAGTCGAAGGCGATCTTCGGCAGGCGCCGCTTCGCCTGCTGGTGTAAGTCCTCAATATTGACGACGTCGTTGAGCCTCATGGCGTTCTCCCCGGGTCTTGCGGCAAGCATGAAACCTTTTTGACCCAATCGACAAGCGCGGTACGGCTGTTGCAGCCATCCCGAGCCGTCTAGGCTAGAAGCGCGACAAAGGGGAAACCTGAGATGGACTACACCACGCTCGGCCGCACCGGCCTGAGGGTCAGCGTCGCCGGGCTCGGCTGCGGCGGGTTCAGCCGGCTCGGGCTCGGCACTGGCGGCGACGAAAAGGGTGCGATCCGTATCGTCCGCGAGGCCGCCGAGTACGGCGTCAATTTGTTCGACACCGCCGCCGCCTACGGCACCGAGCCGGTGCTCGGCAAGGCGATCAAGACGCTGAGGCGCGACGAGATCGTGGTCTGCACCAAACCGCCGTTTTTATGGTCGAGCGGCCGCGCCGACCCGGCGGGGATCGTCGCGAGTCTCGACAACTCGCTGCGTCAACTCGATACGCCCTATATCGATGTCTACGAGTTGCACGGCGTGCCGCCACGGAACTACCGGCATGCGCTGGAGGAGTTGGCTCCCGTGCTGCTGAAGGAGAAGGAGAAAGGGAAAATCCGCTTTCTCGGCATCACCGAGACCGCGCCGCACGATCTCCAGCACGAGACCCTGCACCAGGCGGCGCAAGACCGCGTGTGGGATGTGTGCATGGTCGGGTTTTCGATGATGCATCAGAACGCGCGCGAGCGGGTGTTTCCGATGACCCGCCAGCACAAAGTGGGGACGCTCTTGATGTTCGCGGTGCGCAACATCTTCTCGCAACCGGGCCGCTTGCAGGCGACGTTGCGCGAGCTGGCGGCCGAGGGCCAGGTGTCGCCCGAGCTGGCGGCGAACCCCGATCCGCTCGGGTTTCTCCTCCACGCGGGCGGCGCCAGCAGCGTCGTCGACGCGTGCTACCGCTATGTGCGCCACGAGCCGGGCGTCGATGTCGTGCTGTTCGGCACCGGCAGCCCGGCGCACCTCAAGACCAATATCGACTCGCTGCTAAAGCCGCCGCTACCGGAGGCCGACCGCGCAAGGCTCAACGAGTTGTTCGGCCACCTTGTCGGGGTCGGGCTCGACGCGCCACATCTGTCGAACCCGCGGCCGCCGCGTTGAACCTGTCGGGAGATGGCCGGGGCAAGCCCGGCCACGACGGGTTTATTCAAACCGTCGCCTTCTGGCCGATCACCCGGCGCTTGGCGTTGATCGCGCGCAGATAGTCGATGCCCTCGGCGGCGATCGCGTCGCCGACCATCGTCTCGCCCTCGGCCTGCAGTCCCTCGACATCGACCCAGGCGGCGTAGATGTGGATCGTGCGATCGGTGACGATGCCGGCCTTGAGCAGGGTTTTCACCAGCACGCGGAAGATGTTGGTGCCCTCGCGCAGCGAGTTCTTGCGGCCGCCGGAGAAGCTTTCGCGCACCGACTCGCGCAGCACCTTTACGTCGAGCCCAAAGGCTTCGTAGATGTAGGCGCGCTGGGCCAGGCTGGAGAGGTTGAAGAGCAGCATCTCGAAGACCTCGGCCGCCCAATCCTCGACCCGCTCGTGCTCCTCGCGGCTGAGACGCGGGATCGTGCGGTCGGCCCAGATCTTGCCGAATTTGTGGTGGAATGCCTCGTCGGTCATCACCAGTTGGACGAGCCGCTTCAGCAGCGGGTCGCGCGTGTGCGCATGAATGCCGGCGAAGGCGCCCATGGCGAGGCCCTCCAACAGCATCTGCATGCCGATGAGCTTTTTGTAGACGATCGGCGAGGCGACGATATCGGCGAGGAAATCGCCGAGCACCTTGCCGACCGGATAGGGCGTGCCCCAACGCGCCGCGATGTAGCGGCTGAACGCGGCGACGTGGCGCGCCTCCTCGCGCGCCTGGTTGGCGGCATATTCCTGCGCGCCGGGGTCGAGCAGGATGTCGCACAGCGAGGCGGACAGCGACAGCGCGCCCTGCTCACCGTGCAGGATGTTCGACATGGTCCAGCGCTGGATCTGGTTGGCGAGGCGGATTTTGGTGCCGTCGTCGAGATGCGCGGTGGCGGCGCAGTTCAGCTCCGGGAAACGCTCGAGCGGCATGACCGTGTCGCGGTCGAGATCGAACGGCGTGGAAAAGTCCAGATAGGCCGGGTTGTGCGGGTCCCAGAAATGGTCATGGGTCTGGCCGATGATCTCGTCGAACGCGTCGGAGCGGCGCGGATAGCGCTCTATCGCGACCATCGCCATGAAATCGTCGGGCGCGACCGTCTCGTAAGCCGGATCGTGGGTGATATGAGCGTCGGCCGGAGATTGCGCCGCCATGTCGGGGCTCCTGTTCGGCTGCGGCGGGAACCCTATCACAGTCGGGAGCGCGATTCTGCTATCAGAGCCGATGCCGCAAGGAGGGTCGTGATGCCGCGCATCAACCGGGCGATCGAACTGCTGTCGCAGGGCCAGGCGATCTACTATGTCGGCGCCCACACCGGGCACGTGCTGACCCAAGCACAAGGCGTCGAAGATTCAAAGACTTGGGCCGATTACATTAATGTCGGCATGGAGCACGGCGCGTTCGACATGACCGGGCTCGCCGAATACCTGAAGGGGCTCGTCGACGGCGGCCCGACCCACTCTGGCCACCGTGTTCCGACCGTCATCGTCGAGGCGCCGGTCAACGGCATCGACGAGGCGCATGTGCGCTTCAACGCCTGGCAGTTCCGGCAAATTTTGGGGCGGGGCGCGCACGGCGTGCTGCTGTGCCAGGCGGAAACCGCCGGCGCGGCGCGCGCCTTTGTCGAGAGCTGCCGCTATCCGCATCACCTCGACGGCGTCGATGCGTTGTTGCCGACCCCGTTGGAACGGATGAAGGGCGCTACGGGGAAGGCGAGCAAGGGGCTCGGGATCGGGACACGCGGGCGCGGCTCGGAGGCGACTGCGGCGGCGATCTGGGGCGTGTCAGAGGCCGAGTACCGGGAGCTGGCCGAACCCTGGCCGCTCAATCCCAGCGGCGAATTGCTGCTCGGCGTTAAACTCGAAAGCCCCGAAGGGATCGCGCATTGCGAGGAAATCCTCGCCACGCCTGGCCTGGGTTTCGCCGAGCTAGGGCCGGGCGACCTCAGCTTGGCACTCGGTTACAAGGAGATGCCGCGCGACAAATATCCGCCGGAGATGGCCGAGGCGCGCGAACGCGTGCTGGCGGCGTGCAAGAAGAACGGCATCGCTTTTCTCGAAATCGGCACGCCCGCGAACGTCACCGCGAAGATCGACCAGGGCGTCCGCGTCTTCGCCGGGCACAGCGAAGAGGCAGCGCGGATCGGCCGGGCGTATCAGAAACGGACGATGCCGGTTTAAGCCGCCGGCGCCAGCGGCGGGAGCGACCCAGCCCCCTAGACACGAAAGGGCGGGGTCGCCAAACTCACAGCACAGAGAGGAGCGCCCCCATGCCCATCATCGATTCCCAAGTCCACGTGTATGAGGCGAACACGCCGAAGCGACCCTGGCACAGCGTGCCGAACTGGCCCGACCATGTGACGGGCGACGAGATGGTGGCGGCGATGGACAAGGTCGGCGTCGACGGCGCGATCTTCATCTCCGCCTTTTCGATGTACCAATACGACGCGAGCTACGCGGTGGAGGTGCAGCGGGCCCATCCTGGCCGGTTCGCGCTGGTCAAGCCGGTCAACCCAGACGACCCGGCGGTCGCTGACGTCATCGCCGAGTGGAAGAATACGCCGGGGACGGTCGGCGTCCGCATCATGCTGACCCCGGAGGCGAAGCGGGCGCCGGACGACCCCGGCCTCGACCGCATCTGCAAGGCGGCCGTGAAGTACGACTTCCCGGTCAACGTACTGTTCTGGGGCAATGTCGACGCGGGCGCGGCGCTGATCGACCGCCACCCGGACACGCGCTTCATCATCGACCATCTGGCGATCCTGCAGCCGCGCGTGCCACCCGCCCCACCGCAACCCTGGGCCGACCTGCCGAAAGTGCTGGACCTCGCCAAGCGCAAGAATGCGGTCATCAAGGTGAGCGGCGCCTGCACCCTGTCTAAGCAGCCGTATCCCTTCCCGGACATCTGGGACCCGCTGGCGCGGGTGTTCGACGCCTGGGGGTTCGAGCGCTGCCTGTGGGGCACCGACTGGACGCGCGCCTTCGCGGTCGTCAATTACGAGCAAGCTGTCGAACCCTTCCGGATGACCGATCGGCTCAGCGACAGCGAGCGCGCGATGCTGATGGGCGGGGCGACCGCCAAGGCTTATGGCTGGTCGCCGACGAAAGGTTAGCAACTGCCGGTACAGCCCCTCTGACCGGCGCGGCGGCCGCCTAGTTGCCGCTGGGCTCGTCCGCGTCCTCGCCGCTTAGGAGAATGTCCAGCATTTGCCCGGTGCGGGTGAGGAACTGGCGCGTCACGCGGTAATGCTCGGTCTCACTGTAGGGGATAAGCTTAGGAGCGCCATCGGCGAGGAGGAAGATCGCCGCCTGCGGGTAGGCCATCAAGATCGGCGAATGGGTCGCGATCAAGAATTGCGAACCACCCTTCACCAGCTGGTGCAGCCGCGACAGGAACGCGAGCTGCCGGGTTGGCGACAAGGCGGCTTCCGGCTCGTCGAAGATGTAGAGGCCGTCGCCGCCGAGCCGGTTCATGAACAGCGCGAAGGAAATAGCTGTCGCGCGGGCGGCGCGGACTGCGGGTCAGCCGCAGGCAATCCTTCAGCATCGAGTGCGAGGCACGGGTCGCGAAATTGAAGTTGCGGCTGCCGCCTTCGGGATTGAGGCCGCAGCCGATGGCCATGGCTTCGAGCAGCGTCGATTTGCGCGAGCCGTTCTCGCCTATAAGAAACGGCACCGGCTGTTCGATTTCGAGTTCGTCGAAATCGCGGATCGCCGGGATGTTGAACGGGTAGTCGTCGAACGAGGGCACCTTGTCGCGCAGCAAGGTCGCGCGGATGAGGAAGTTGCGCGACCGATAGGCCGGGCTGCGCGCCAAGGCTTGAACCCTATGGGATCGCCGTGATCCCCGCCTCGGCGAGGGCGGCGATCTCGGCGGGCGTGTAGCCGGCTTCGGCCAGCACCGCCCGGCTATGTTCGCCAAGCGCGGCGACGGTCGGGATCGCGGCGGCGCGCGATTGGGTCATGCGGAACGGCGGGTTGAGCGCGAGGAAGCTACCGCCTTTGTCGTGCACTTCGGCGAGCGAATGGCGGTGGGCGAGCTGCGGGTCCTGCATCGCCTCCGCCACCGTGCGGTAGGGCGAGGACGGCACGCCGTGGCGGTCGAAAATCGCCTGCACCTCGGCGGTCGGCAGGGTCGTCGACCATTCTTCGAGCTCGTCCATCAAGCGCGCCCCAATTGACCCGCCGATCGATGTATTTGGCGAAGCGCGGATCGGTGAGCCAGTCCTGGCGGCCGGCGGCGGCGGCCATGCTCTGGAAGGTGCGTTCGCTGGCGACCGAGAGATTGACGTAGCCGTCCTTGGTCGGCGACCGGGCCGAAAATCGGGCGCGGCGGGAGCGGCACGTCGAACTGGGAGTTCTGCAATTCGCCGAGCGTCAGCGACAGCATGCTCTCGAGCATCGAGATGTCGATCATCTGGCCCTCGCCGGTCGCGTGGCGCTGGTGCAGCGCCGCCATCGCCGCGCCGAAGGCGTAGGTGCCGCTCAGCACGTCAGCGATGAAGATGCCGCAATAATCCGGACGGCGCGGCTCGATCTGATGCGCGATCTGCGCCAGATCATAGCCCGAGCTGGCGTGGATCACCGGCGCGTAGGCGGGACGGCCGGCGGAGGGGCCGGTCTGGCCGTAGCCCGAAATCGCGCAATAGACGATCGCCGGATTGACCGCGCGCAGCACCGGATAATCGAGGCCGAACCGCGCCATGACGCCGGGGCGGAAATTCTCGACCACGATGTCGGCGGTCTTGACCAGCCGCTTCACCACATCGACCGCCTCGGACCGCTTCAGGTCGAGCACCAGGCTTTTCTTGCCGGTATTGAGCTGGCCGAACGAGGTGCTGGCGCCGTTCCGCAGCGGCAGGCGCGAGCGCATCATGTCGCCTTCGGGCGCCTCGATCTTGATCACCTCGGCGCCGATATCGGCCATCAGCCGGGTGCAATGCGGCCCGGCGATCGTGGTGGTGAAATCGAGCACACGGACCCCATCGAGGGCGTTCGGCATCGGCGTTTCCCGTCACTGCGAGCGGCGCGGCATCGCTCCGCTATACTTGTGCCGGCCGAGATTAGCGACAGAAAGCAAGCGATGGAAATCCGCCACAGCGCGCACGGCCGCCACAGCGCGGTGGTGACGATCGACAACCAGCCTCGGCGCAACGCGATGACGCGGGCGATGATGGCCGACCTGGCGAATTTGTGGGACCGGCTCGACGCCGATCCCGCCTGCCGCGCGGTGATCCTGACCGGCGCGGGGGACAAGGCGTTCTGTGCCGGGGCCGATATCAGCGGCGATCTTTCCGCCAGTCCGGAGACGGCGCGGACGATCAATCGGGCGCTGCTCAAGGACAGCGTGTTCAGCAAGCCAATTATCGCCGCCGTCAACGGCGATTGTGCGGGCGGCGGGGTCGAGCTGCTGCTGTCGACCGATATACGCGGCGCCGACCCCGCGGCGCGGTTCGGGCTGCCCGAGGTGCGCTATGCGATCTATCCGTTCGGCGGCGCGGCGGTAAAACTGATCCACCAGATCGGTCACGTCCACGCGATGGATTTGCTGCTGACCGGGCGGCTGGTCGATGCGGCATTCGCCGCGCGGATCGGGCTCGTGAACCTGGTCGTCGAGCCCGGCCGCGTGATGGAGTGGGCGATCGGGGTCGCTGAGACCATCGCCGCCAACAGCCCGGCCGCGGTGCAGGCGGTCAAGCAGCAGATCAGCACCGGCATCGCCGAGAGCGTGCGCAGCCGCGAGGCGCTGGAGCAGGAACTCGGCGACCGGGTGCGCGCCAGCGCCGATTTCGCCGAGGGCGTTACGGCGTTCCGGGAAAAGCGGCGGCCGGATTATTCGTGAGCCTCCACAAGGGCTGCGGCGCGGTCCTTGAGGCCGCGGCGGAACAGCTTGCCGGTTTCGGTGACCGGCAGCGCGGCGCAGATCTCGATGCGGTCGGGGGTCTTGTAGGATGAGGCGAGCGCGCGGCAATGCTCGCGCAGCGCGCCGGCATCTACGGCGGCACCAGGCGCCGGCACGACAAAGGCGACGATCGCCTCGCCCATTTCGCCGGCCGGCGCGCCGACCACCGCCGCCTGCGCCACCGCCGGATGGCGCAGCAGCAGCGTCTCGACCTCGGCGGGCGAGACATTGATCCCGGCGCGCTTGATGATGTCGCTGCCGCGCGCGACGAAATGGAAATCGCCGTTCTCGTCGAGCAGTCGCCAGATCGCCGGTGCGGAAATAGCCATCGGCGGTGAAGGATGTGGCGTTGTGCTCGGCGCTGGCGCCGCAATAGCCGGGGGTGATGTGCCCGGCGACCTCGACCGCCCCCGCCTCGCCCGGCGGCAGGACGCGGCCGGTGTCGGGATCGACGATGCGGATGGTCATGCCGGGCAGCGGCGGGCCCTGCGAGACCATGCGGCGGTCGAGCGGCCAGGTGCATGGCGTCACCGCGCAGTTCCCGTAGGTCTCGGTCGCGCCGTAGATGTTGCAGATATCGCCAATGCCGAGCTCCTCGGCGGCGAGGCGCACTTCCTCAGGCGAGCCGATCATCAGCCCGGTACGCAGGCTCCGGGTGCGCTCGCGGCGGAACTCGGGATGGCGCAGCGCCGCGCCGGTCATGCTGGGCAACGTGTAGACCGCGGTGCAGCGCTGGCGCTCGATCAGATCGAGCCAGCCACCCGGCTCGAAGCGCGGTTGCAGCACCAGCGCCGCGCCGTGGCCGAGAGTCGCCGGCAGCGCGTTGACCGCGCCATAGGCCCAGAACAGCGGCGGGGCCAGCAGCACGCGGTCGGCCTCGGTGAGCGCCATGCGCTCGCCGATGGCGAAGCCGTTGGCGACGATCGCGCCGTGAACCAGCCGCACCGCCTTGGGCTGTGCGCTGGAGCCCGAGGTGTAGAGGATCAGCGCGTCGTCATCGGGATTTGCCGCGTCGGCGGCGACGGGCTCGGCGGAGGCGACGAACTCGTCGTATTCCGGGCCGAGCATCACGACGGTGCGCAGGCGCGGGTGCTTGGGCCGGAGCGCGGCGAGCGCGGCGGCGAAATCCTGACCGCCGAAACCCTCGACCGCGATGAGCGCGTCGAGGGTTGCATCCCCGAGCAAGTATTCGAGCTCGCCCTCGCGTGACCAAGTGCTGAGCGGCACCGCGACGGCGCCGAGCGCGGTGGCGCCAAACACCGCCTCAAGCCATTCGCGGCGGTTCTCGGCGAGGACTCCGACCCGGCTGCGGCGCCCGATACCGCGCGCCTGAAGCGCTCCGGCGACGCGGGCGGCGGCGTCGAGGAGCTGGCGGTAGGTTGTGGTCTTTCCGCCCGCGACGACCGCTGGCCGGTCGCCGAAGCGCTCGGCCTGCGCGCGCAGCAGCGAGAAAAAGGTCCGGGCTGGCGGCCCTCGATCACCTTTGGCCATGACCCCTTTTAACAGGAGGTGCACCTCCTGTTATCCACCTGTTATCGACAGGCGATAGGAGGCGCCTGCCGGTGCCCGCGCGCGGCGGCCCGGCTATTTGACGAGCAGGGCGACGCCGCTGAGCAGGACTAGCCCGCCCACGAACCAGCCGAAGACCCGCGGATTGAGACTGACCGCCAGCCAATTCCCCAGCCAGGAGCCGATCGCCATCATGGGCAACCCAACAGCCACCAGCGCCAAGGTCGAGCGGCCGTAAAATCCGAAGCTCGCATATCCCGCGATGCGCGCCAGGCCGCCGACCAGGGCAACCGTGGTCAGGGTCACCCGAAAGACGTCTCTCTCCAGCCTCAAGGCGTTGAAATAAATGACATAGATCGGGCCAACTCCGCCCCCGAACAAAGCGCCGACGAAACCTCCGGCGATCCCCGCGCCCGCCGCCAAGGCGTTGTGCCACCGGGCGGCGAACATGGGCGGAGCGCCGGCGGTCCATAGGGCGTAAACGGAGTAGGCGATCAGAAAAATGCCCAGGCCGCGCCGCAACGCGTTTTCGTCCAATGTCTTGATGAAGCAAAACCCCAATCCGATCCCGACGAGCGAGTAGACGGCCAGGATCGCGAACTCGCGTCCGGCGATCCGACGCCAGTCGCGGCTGATATGGCGTACCGAGGTCAGCGCGGTCAGGGCGGTCGCCACCGACACCGCCGACGACACCGGCAGGATGAAGGCGAGCATCGGCACCGCGATCAACACCGCGCCGAAACCCGCCGCGCTGCGCACGGCGAAGGCGCCGATCATCACCAGGGCGTAGAACGCGAAGCCGAGGAACGACAGCGACAACATTTTTCCCCCGCGCCGGCGCACCGGCACGGGCGCGACCGAAATTCGCCGGGCCCGAAACCGTTGAACAGCCGGGCGCCGGCGGAGGCTTCAGACGAAGCGTTGGGTCTAGACTGCGCCGCTCCGATGAAACCCGGCGATGGCGGCCTGGTCGTAGCCGTATTCGCGCAGGATTTCGTCGGTGTGCTGGCCCTGGTCGGGGGTGGGCTTGAGGCGGGCGGGCTGCGGGTAGGCGCTCATGTGGATCGGCTGGCCGACGATGTCGAAGGTGCCGATCTTGGGGTGGTCGACGGGCCGGCGGATGCCGAGATGCTTGACCTGCGGGTCGGCGAAAACCTGGTCGATGGTGTTGATCGGCCCGCACGGCACGCCGGCCTTACTCAGCTCGTCGACCCAGAACTGGCTCGGCTTGCTGGCGACGACGTCGTTGAGGTGGGCGATCAGCGCCTGGCGGTTCTTGCCGCGCGAGACGACGGTGGCGAAATCGGGGTTGGTCATCAGATCCTTGTCGCCCGCGACCTCGCAGAATTTCTTCCACAGGCTATCGCCCGAGGCGGCGATGTTGATGTAGCCGTCGGCGGTCTTGAACATGCCGGTGCCCGGCGAGGTGGGGTGGAAGTTGCCCTCTTGCTTCGCCACCTCACCCTTCATCGTGTAGCGCGAGGCCTGGAAGTCGAGCATGAAGATCTGCGCCTCCAAGAGCGAGGTGTGGACCCACTGCCCCTCGCCGGTGCGCTCGCGCGCGAGCAACGCAAGGGTGATGGCGTTGGCGAGGAGGATGCCAGCCGAGGTGTCGTTGATAGCGATGCCGACGCGGGTCGGTCCCTGCCCCGGATGCCCGGTGATCGACATCAGGCCGCCCATGCCCTGGGCGATCTGATCGACCCCGGCGCGGCCCTCGTAGGGGCCGTCTTGGCCGAAGCCCGAGATGCTGCCATAGACGATGCGCGGGTTGATTTTCTTCACCGCCTCGTAATCGACGCCCAGGCGATGCTTCACGGTCGATTTGAAGTTCTCGACGATGACGTCGGCCTTCTCGGCCATCTTCATGAAGATGGCCAGACCTTCCTTGCTCTTGAGATTGAGCGTGATCGAGCGCTTGTTGCGATGCAGGTTCTGGAAGTCGGGACCGTCGCGGCGGCTGCCAGTGGCATCGGTCTGCTCGCCCGGCTGCTCGATCTTGATGACGTCGGCGCCCCAATCGGCAAGCTGGCGCACCGCGGTCGGGCCGGCGCGATGGGCGGTGAGGTCAAGGACGGTGAAACCGTTCAAGGGCAGCGAGGTCATCTCCAGGGTCTCCCGATGGGCGCGATTGCGACTATGCTACAGCATGTTCCCCTCGGATTGCATCGCCCCGCTCCCGTCATCCCCGGGCTCGTCCCGGGGATCCACGTGGATGCCCACGGATCAGGTCCGTGGGCTGAAGGCCCACGGGACACACCGGCCATGACGGGTAAAGGGGAACGATGAGCACCGACGTTCCGGAAGCCATCGAACTGGAATGCGCCGCCGATTGGCGGATCAAGAAACTCGGCGAGAACCCGGACGACCGGCAGAGCGAAGAGGCCGCAAAGCTGCTGCAAAAGCTCGCCGACGACCTGCGCGCACTGGGCGGCTCAGCACCCTACAAGGAGTACCAGGCGATCTGCGGCTGGCTCGACGAATTCGACGGCATGGCTGAACTCGGCGAATACGCACAGGATTACCGGGCGCGGATCGGCATCGACAAGTTTCCCGCGGACGGCGAAGAATATCTGCGCGTGCTGATCGGCTTCGCCAAAGACACGTTCGGCTCACCTTAGGCGGCGCACCTTAGGCGGCGCGCCCAGATCCCTCGTCTCAACGGAGGCCCGCCCATGACCCGCCATTTCGGCGCCCTGATCCCCTCGACCAACACCACCGTCGAGATCGAATACAGCCATCTCCTGCCGGCCGATGTGTGCCAGGCGCATTACGGGCGGCTGATGAGCAGCAACCACGGCAAATCGCCATTCGCCTCGCCTCTCGACGCGGATGTCGCCTATCAGTCGAAGCTCTTGGCCACCGCGCGGGTCGAGATCATCGCGCTGATCCAGACCTCGGCGTGCCTGTTCGCCGACGATTACGACGAGACCACCTGCGCCCGCATCACCGAGAATTCCGGCGGCATCCCGGCGATCACCTCGGCGATGGCGATCGGCGAGGCGATGCGGGCGCTCGGCGCGCGCCATGTGGCGTTGGTCTCGCCCTACTCGGAGGAGGTCAACGCCCGCGCCCGGCATTATTTCGAGGGCAAGCACGGACTCAAGATCGCCGCGCTGGAAGGCTTCGCGGCCAAGGATTCCTACATGATCGGCAAGCTCGGCCCGGAAAACGCGCGTGACGCGTTCGCCCGCATCGACCGGCCCGAGATCGAGGCGTTCATCGTCCCCGGCGGCAACTTCCCGACCATGGCCTCGATCCCCGCGTGGGAGCGCGAGTTCAAGAAACCCGTCGTCACCACCAACCAGGCGGCGGTGTGGGCGATGCTGCGCCGGATCGGCAGCAAGGATCGCATCCAAGGCATGGGCAAGCTGCTGGAGATGGCGGCGGGCGGCGGGCTGAGAGCGCGGGCCGACTCGCGCCACCGGCGTGGCCGCGCTAACCTGTCGCCCGGTCGATAGCCTTCGGGAGGAGATCGCGATGACACAGGCATACAACGTTGTCGACGCCGACGGTCACATTCTCGAACCGCTCACCCTTTGGGACGAATACATCGATCCCGCGTTTCGCGAACGGCGGCCACGTTTTGTGATCGACGATAACGGCAAGGAACGCCTTACCGTCGAGGGCAAGATGCTGGGCAATCCGCGCGGCATCGGCAGCCTCGGCTCGGTCGGCGTCAGGCAAGGCACCGTCAAGCTCGACAGCCAGAAATACGCCGAAGGCAAGAAGGGCGGGTTCGACCCGCATGCGCGCATCCCCGACATGGATGCCGACGGCATCGACGCGGCCTTCCTCTACCCGAGCCTCGGGCTCTTCACCGGCGCGGTCGAGGCGCCCGACCTCGCCGCCGCGATGTGCCGCGCGTACAACCGCTGGCTCGCCGATTACTGCAAGCCGTATCCCGAGCGGCTGTTTGGCGTGGCGATGCTGCCGATGCAATCGGTCGAGCTGGCGATCGAGGAGATGAAGTTCGCGCGCCAGGAGCTGGGGATGCGCGGCGGCTTTCTGCGGCCGAACCCGTATCACGGCAAGAAGATGATCAGCGACCCGATGTACGAGCCGTTCTGGACGATGGCCGAGGAGCTCGATTTCTCGATCGGCTTCCACGAAGGCTCGACCAACGCGATGCCGACGGTGGGGGTCGACCGCTTCGAGAACGATCGCGCCGCGCGGCATATGATCAGCCACACGATGGAGATGATGCTGGTGGCGATGAGCGTGATCTGGGGCGGTGTGGTCGATCGGCACCCAAGGCTGCGCGTCGCGTTTCTCGAGTCAGGCGGCGGCTGGATCGCGCCGTGGCTCGACCGTATGGACCGGCATTTCGACGACGAGGGGTTTAACGACACCGCGCCGTCGATGCGGCCGAGCGAGTTGTTCAAGCGCAATTGCTGGATTTCGTTCGAACCGGTCGAGAACAGCGTCGCCGTGCTGGCCGACTATATCGGCCCGCACAAGATCATGTGGGCCACCGACTATCCGCATCAGGACGGGTTCTTCCCCGGTGCGCCGCAGATGTTCCGCGACCGGCTCGGCCCGTTATCGGCCGAGGCGAAGCACCAGGTGATGGCCGGCGGCGCGCTCGGCTTTTACGGAATGAACTGACGCGGGCGGCTCGCCGGGGCCACGCCAGCGAGCCGACGCAATCGCGGTGCACACGGGAGGGAATCGACGCATGCTGTTCAAATGCTTGCCGGAGGGGCGTCCGATCCCTGGCCGGTTTCCGGGGCCGGCGCACGCGCGCGGCAAATGGTTCACCATCGACATCCACTGTCACCTGCTGACCGAGAAGGCCGAAAAGATGGTGGCCGACGCCGGCCTCTCGATGGACTGGCAGCCGCGGCACCAATTCGCCAACGAGCTGACTCGCGAGACCAACCGCGAGCAGGCGCGGCGCACACGCGTGCAGTTTACCTCGATCGAAAAGCGGCTCGAAGATATGGATCTGATGGGGATCGACATCCAGGCGATCACCCCGTCGCCGGCGCAGACCTTTTACAGTGTGCCCGCCGATCTCGGCATCGAGACCGCGCGGGTCATTAACGACAACATCGCCGACATCTGCGGCAAGCATCCCGACCGATTTGTCGGGCTCGGCACGGTGCCGTTCCAGGCGCCGGAGCTGGCGGTTGCCGAGTTGGAGCGGCTGCATAAATCGCTGGGCCTCAGGGGCATCGAGATCGCCACCAATGTCGCCGGCGCCGATTTGTCGGAAGACCGGTTCCGCCCGATCTTCCGCCGCGCCGAGGAGTTGGGCCTCGTGCTGTTCATGCACCCCACCGGCTTCCCCGAGGCGAGCCGGTTCCGCGACCATTATTTCACCAACATCATCGGCAACCCGCTCGACACCACGGTCGCGGTGCATCACCTGATCTTTGGCGGGGTGCTGCACGATTGCCCGAATTTGAAGCTGGTGCTGTCGCATGGCGGCGGCTATCTGCCGGCCTATTCCGGCCGCATCGACCACGCCGCCGCGGCGCGGCCCGACACCTGCACCTGCCTGCGCCACATGCCGACGACGTATCTGAAGCGGCTCTATTTCGACACGATCGTCTACACCCACCACCAGCTCGACTATCTGGTCGACAATTACGGCGCCGATCATGTGCTGATGGGCACCGACTACCCGGCGGACATGGGCGAGGTCGACCCGATCGGCTTTATCGAAAGCGCCGCGGGGCTCGACGACGCGGAGCGCCGCGCGATCCTCGGCCGCAATGCGGCAAGATTGCTCAACATCGTAGTGCCGGAAGAGCAGCGATGAAGTTGCGCTGGGCGTTCGTCGCTTTGCTGATGGCGCTAAACGGCGGGCTGGCGATAGCCCAGGTGCAAACCCCGGTGGAGCGCGGGAAGTATCTGGCGACCATGGGTGACTGTGTCGATTGCCACACGCCGGGCTTCTTCTTTGGCAAGCCGGATATGACCCGCTATCTCGGCGGCTCCGATGTCGGATTTGAAATTCCTGATTTAGGAGTGTTTGTCGGGCCGAACCTTACACCCGACAAGGAAACCGGGCTCGGCGCCTGGAGCGACGAGCAAGTCGCCACGGCGTTGACCACCGGGGTGCGCCCGGACGGCCGAATTCTCGCGCCGATCATGCCCTGGCATGCGCTGTCGCAGCTGACGAAGCCTGACCTCGCCGCGCTGGTCGCCTATCTGCGCAGCCTGCCGCCGGTGAAGCACAAGGTGGCCGGACCGTTCGGTCCGAGCGAGAAGCCCACTGTTTTCGTGATGAAAGTGGTGCCGCCGCCCGAGGGCGTCATTCCCGCGGAACCGCCGCCCAAACCATGACCTATTCCTCAGGGAGATGAGCGATGGCTGAAATCCTGGGCATCGGGTGTACCCACCGGCCGGTGATGCTGCGGCCGAACGAAAACTGGACCTTTATGATGAAGGCCTCGCTCGACGACCCCGACATGCCCGAGCACATGAAGAACCCGGCCGCGTGGCCGGAGAAGCTGCGCGAGGAGCTGGGCAACGATTGGGGCGCCTCGACCGCCGCGCGCTACCGCGAGGTCTACCGCCAGCACTTCAAGGAGGCGCGGCAGGCACTCGATGCCTTCAACCCCGACCTGATCATCATGTGGGGTGACGACCAGTACGAGAATTTCAAGGAAGACATCGTCCCGCCCTTTGCGGTGCTGGCCTATGAGGACCAGGACATCCGGCCTTGGGCGCATCGCCGCTCGCCCGACAATCCGTGGAACGAGCCGGCCGACAAGCGCTTTCGGGTGCGCGGCCATAAGGAGGCCGGCAAGTACCTCGCGACCAAGCTGATCGAGGCCGGCATCGATATCGGCTACGCCTATAAGCCACTGCACCACCCGATGGGCCACGCGTTCGAGAACACGGTGCTGCTCTTGGACGACGACCGCCGCGGGTTCGACTATCCGCTGGTGCAGTTCAGCGTCAATTGCTACGGGCGGCGGGTCAATGCGGCGCGCGGGCTGCGCCTGCCGCTGGCGATGAAGAACGACATTCGCAATCTCGACCCGCCCTCGCCCAATCCGCACCGCTGCATGGAGGTCGGCGCCGCGACCGCGCGGATCATGGCCGACAGCCCGTGGCGCGTGGCGCTGATGGCGTCGTCATCCTGGTCGCATTCGTTTCTCACCGAAAAGAACTGGCAGCTGTGGCCCGACGTCGCCGCCGACCGCGCGCTCTACGACGCGCTCGAGGCCGGCGATTACGGCAAGTGGCACCAGTACAAGACCGACCAGATCGAGGATTCCGGACAGCACGAGGTGCTGAACTGGTTCTGCCTCTTGGGGGCGATGGAAGCGCTCGGCCGCAAGCCCGACAAGGCGGCGTTTCTCGAATGCTGGGCCTTTGTCTCACCGGTGGTGTTCGCGCATTACAACGCGTGAATTCGGCGGGAAATGATGACCATGCGTCCTTCGAGGCCCTGCTACGCAAGGCACCTCAGGATGAGGACCGCTGTGATGATGCCATCCAAAACCCTTCCTCATCCCCGGCTTCCGCCGGGGCAAGCTCTGAGGAGGGAGCAAAGCGACCGTCTCGAAGGATTCATAGCGATATTGCAGGCAGGAGAAAACCATGGCCGGTCTCGACGATCTGATCGACGGTGATACGCAGCGCCTCGCAACCGGTTTCACCTTCACCGAGGGGCCGGTCTATCACCCGGACGGGTTCTGGTATTTCGTCGATGTGCGGGAGTCGAAATTCTACCGGATCAAGCCAGGAAGCCCCGCCGAATTGCTGCGCGAGAACACCGGCGACGGTAACGGCACCACCTTCGACCCGCAGGGGCGGCTGATCCTCTGCGAGGGGGCCAACCGGCGGGTGACGCGCTGGCCGGCCGACGGCAAATTCGCCTCGCACGAAGTGTTGATGGACAAGTTCGACGGCAAACGGCTGTCACGCCCGAACGACGTCTGCTGCAAATCTGACGGCAGTCTCTACTTCACCAACCCGGGGCTGCGCGTGCCGCTCGGGCAACGCGAGCTGGATCCGTCGGCTGTCTATCGCATCATGCCCAACGGGGCCAACGCCCATGTCGCCGATTTCGAATACCCGAACGGACTCGCCTTTTCGCCCGACGAGCGGGTGCTCTACGTCGCCAATACGCGGCACGCGGCCTATATCCACCGTATTGAGTTGGACAGCGCCGGAAATATGGTGCGGCGCGGCATCTTCGCCGACATGTCGTCGGACGAGAAGATCGGCGTGCCCGACGGGATGAAAGTCGATGTCGAGGGCCGCGTGTGGTGCACCGGGCCGGGCGGCACCTGGGTGTTCGCCCCCGACGGCACTCGCATCGGCATCCTCAAGACGCCGGAAGTGCCGGCCAATCTGGCGTTTGGCGGGCCCGACATGAAGACGATCTTCTTCACCGCGCATACTTCGGTCTACACCATGCGGGTGAAAGCGCCCGGGCTGCCGGGGCACCCGTTCAAGAAGTGACGAATTAAATGACGTCATGCCCGGACTTGTTCCGGGCACCCACGGAAAGGCCACCAGGGCTTGAAATAGACGTGGATGGCCGGGACGAGCCCGGCCATGACGGATTAGTTCTGGCGCAACTTCGCCGCCGCGAGTTTCACCGCTTCCATGATCTGTGGGTAGGTGCCGCAGCGGCAGAGGCTGCCCGACAGGTAGTGGCGGATTTGGTCGTCGCTCGGGTCGGGATGCGCGTCCAAGAGGCGCGTTGTCATTAGGATGAACCCAGGCGTGCAGAAGCCGCATTGGAAGGCGCCGGCCTCGATGAAGGCTTCCTGCACCGGGTGCAGTCTGTCGCCGTCGGCCAGCCCCTCGACGGTGACGATCTCGCCGCCGTCGACGAAGGCGGCGAGGTAGAGACAGCCCGACACCGCCGCGCCGTCGACCAGCACCGTGCAGCAGCCGCACAGCCCCTGGCCGCAGCTTTCGCGCGGCCCGTGGAGCGCGAAGCGGTCGCGCAGCACATCGACCAAGGTTTCGTGCGGCGCGACGGTGCATTGGGCGGCAGCGCCGTTGAGCGTGAAACGAATGGTGCGCGGCGCGGCGCTCATGTCACTCATCGTCCAGGAGATCGCCGGCGGCCCGACGCAGCGCGCGATAGACCGCCTCGGCGGTGATCGGCAGCTCGGTGATGCGCACGCCGACCGCGTCGTGGATCGCGTTGGCGATCGCCGGCGAGACCCCGAAGGTGCCGGTCTCGCCGACGCCCTTGGCGCCGTAAGGGCCGGTTTCCTGGCGCGCGGCAATGCTCTCCCCGGTCATCGCCTCGGGCATGTCGCGAATGCCGGGAATTTTGTAGTCGGCGAAGTTGGGGTTGCGCAGCTGCCCGTCGGTGAACACCATCTCCTCGCTCATGGTGAAGCCAAGCTGCATGACCGCCGCGCCGGTCAGCTGGGTCTCGACGATGCGTGGGTTGATCGGGGTGCCGCAGTCGGCGACGTTGACGAGGCGCAGCACGCGCACGCGTCCTGTTTCTGTATCGACCTCGACCTCGGCGCCGCTGGCGCCGGTCATCCAATAGGGGGTCGCGTTCGGCGTGAGGCCGGTTTCGTGGTCGGGCGGCACGTAAGCGGGGACGAAGCTGCCGGAGCCGACCACCGTCCCCGCCTGCATCCCGTATTTGCGGCGGAAGATTTCGGCGATCGGCAGGTTGGTGCCAGCGGGCACACCCGCCTCGGCGGCCATCGCCGCGAGCTTGGCCTTCGCCTCCTCGGCGGCGCGGCGCACCGCGTTGCCCATGTGAAAGGTCGAACGTGAGCCGAGCGTCCCCATGTCGTACGGGGTCATGTCGGTGTCGGGCGCGACGACGCGCACCGCCTCCGCGTCGATGCCGAGCGCCTCGGCGGCGATCTGCGCCAGCGCGGTGGTCGAACCCTGGCCCATGTCAACCGTACCGCAATAAAGCGTGGCGCTGCCGTCGCCGGCGAGCGCGATGGTCGCGACCGAGGTGGTCGGCGAGATGCTCGCCTTCATGCCGATGGCGACGCCACGGCCGCGCCGGATCGTGCCGGAGCCGCGGTCGAAGGGCTGGCCCCAGCCGATGCGCTGCACGACGCGGTCGAGCACCGCCTCGGTCGCGGTGTCGCGCAGCACCGTGCCGGTCGCCTGCGGCCGCCCGTCTTTCAAGAGGTTCATGCGACGGAATTCGACCGGGTCGACGCCGAGCTCGCGGGCGATCAAATCAGTGTGGCTCTCATAGGCCCAGACGAGTTGCGGCATGCCGAAGCCGCGCAATGCGCCGGCGGTCGGCCGGTTGGTATAGGTCTCGTAAGAGTTGATCGCGACATTGGCGATGTCGTAGGGCCCCGCGGCCGAGAAGCCGGATTTCTGCGCGACGCGCGGGCCGATATCGGCATAGGCGCCGCCATTATAGATGACCTCGCAGGTGCGCGCGGTGAGGCGGCCATCCTTGCTGACCGCGCTCTTGATGCGAAAGGTCGAGCCGTGCTTCGAGATGGTGAAGAACTGCTCCTCCATCGTCAGCGCGACCTTGACCGGGCGGCGCGCCAGCAGCGACAGCGCCACCGCCAGCGCCTCCATTTTCACATAGACCTTGGCGCCAAATCCCCCGCCCAGAAACGCGGTGCGCACCCGCACCCGGTTTTCCGGCAGGCCCAGGAGCCGGGCGATCTCGACCCGCACGGTGGACGGGGTCTGCGTCGAGCTGTGCACGGCGACGTGAGTGCGCGGCCGCGTCGGCGACCGCGACATGCGGTTCCAGCGGCGTGTGCATCTGCTGTGGCGTGCGGAAGACATGCTCGAAGACGCGGTCGGCCTCGGCGAAGGCCTTGTCGACGTCTCCGCGGCGAAGGTGATAGTCGAGCGCGACATTGGTATCCCGCTTTCCCGCGAGGTGTTTGAGGTCGGCGAACATCCCGGCCGGCTTCAGCTGGTCATGCACATAGGCGGTCGAGGTCATCGCCTCGACCTCATCGTAGACCGCAGGAAGCTCATCGTAATCGACTGTTATCGCTTGCGATGCGGCCGCGGCGATGTTCGGGTCATCGGCGAGCACGACCGCGACTGGCTCGCCGGCGAAACGCACCTTGCCGAGCGCCAGGATCGGCTGGTCATGGAACGCCGGGCCGAAATAGGGGTTGGGGATGACGGCGAGGATATCCTCGCCAATTACCACCGAATGCACGCCGGGTATCGCCTTGGCGGCGCTGGTGTCGATGCCTCGGATGCGCGCATGCGGCACGGTGCTGCGGCAGATCTTGGCGTGCAGCATGCCCGGCAGGCGCAGATTGTGGATATATTCGGCACGGCCAGTGACCTTGGCCCTCGCCTCGACCCGCGGCAGCGAGCGGCCGATCTGGCTACCGGGCGCCGTTCTCGCGTCGCTCATGCGGCGAGCGCCCGCTGCAGGGCGCGGCGCAGATGCACCTCGACGAGCACGCGCTTGTAGCTGGCCGAGCCGTGCAAATCGCCGATCACCGGCGCCTCGGCGGCGGCGCATTTGCCGGCCTCGCGCAGCACCGCCTCGTCGAGGAGCCGTCCGGCGAGCAGCGCCTCCGTCTGCGGCAGGCGCATCGCGGTCTCGGTTGCGGCGCCGATCGCGACCCGCACATCCGCCGGGCCGACCGACACCGCGATGCCGAGCGCCGGCCAATCGTCGGCCGAGCGCGCGGTGACCTTGGCGTACGCCGATTTACGGCCCGTTTGCGGCGGGACGACAAGCGCCACGATCAACTCATTGTTGCCGAGGACCGTCGCCATGTAGCCGGTGAGGAGCGCCTCGACCGGAATGTCACGCTCGCCGCCCGGCCCCACCGCGCGCACCGAAGCGCCGAGCGCGATCAGCACCGGCGGCAAATCCATATGCGGGTCGGCATGCGCGAGGTTGCCGCCGATGGTCGCGACATTGCGCACCCGGACATTGGAATGGGTCAGCAAAGTGTCGGCGATCACCGGCGCCACGCGGCGCACGGCCGGGGAGCGCTCAAGCTCGGTCAGGCGCACCATCGCACCGATCTCGAGACCCCCGTCCGCGGTAGCGGCGATGCGCGTCAGCGCCGGGCCGAGCGCCCGCAGGCTGACGAGGCGCCGCGGCCGGTAGAGCCCCGATTTCATCATCAGCATCAGCGCGGTGCCGCCGGCGATCGGCCGCACATCCGGGTCGTCGGGATCGAGTAGCGCCAGCGCCTCGGCGAGCGAGTTTGGCTCGACCAGCTCGAACGGAGTCATTGAAGCGCCATCCGCTATCCGCCCGGTTCCCTTCGCGCGCCAGCGACTATAGGCTCTGGCGAATGAGGCTGGCGATCCCCGATCTGATCTCGAATTCGTATTTCACCGCGCTCGCGGCGGCCGAGCTCGGGCATTTCGCGCGGCACGGGCTCGACGTGCAGGCCGACCTCATTTTCCCGGTCGACCGCGCCTATGAGGCGCTGCGTGACGGCGAGGTGGATTTCGTCGGCGGGGCGGCGCATGGCGCGCTCGCCGCATTTCCCGCCTGGCGTGGGGTCAAGCTGTTGGGCGCGTTGGCGCAGGGCATGTACTGGTTCCTGGTGATGCGCAAGGAGCTCGGCATCGCCTGCGGCGACCTCGCCGCGCTGAAGGGCAGGCGCATCGGCGCCGCGCCGTGGGTCGAGATGGGTCTGCGCCGGCTGCTGACTGCCGCCGGGCTCGATCCGGCGCAGAACGAGATCACTATCGCGCCGGTGCCGGGCGCGACCGGTACGACAACCAATTTCGGCCTCACCGCGGCGCAGGCGCTGGCGGACGGCAAGATCGACGGGTTCTGGGCCAACGGCATGGCAACCGAGATCGCGGTGACGAGCGGCACCGGCAATATCGTCCTCGATGTGCGCCGCGGCGATGGTCCGCCCAGCTGCTTCGACTACACGTTCGGCGCGCTGGCGACGACCGAGCGGCTGATCGAAGACACGCCCGATGTCGCGGAAGCGGCATTGCGCGCGCTGATCGATGCGCAGGCCGATTTGCGCGCGGACGTGTCGAAGGCGACAGTCGTCGGCGAGAAGCGGTTTCCGCCGCGCGAGACCGAGCTGATCGCCCAGATCGTCGCCCGCGATCTGCCCTATTACGACGCCGCGATCAGCGAGAAGTCGATCACCGGGGTCACCGGTTTCGCGCGGGATCTCGGGATCCTCAACGAAAACGTTGAATATTGTGACATTGTCGCGTCGCAGTTCTCCCATTTGTGGCCGCGCACATGAGGACCGGCGCCGAATACCGCGAAGCGATCAAGGACGGCCGTGTCGTCTATGTGATGGGCGAAGGCCGCATCGACGATGTCACGACGCACCCGGCGACCCAGGCAATGGTCGAGGAGTATGTCCTCTGGCACGACCGCCACCGCGATCCTGCCTGGGCCGACGTCCTGCTGAAGCCCGACGGCGCGCCCTGGGCCTTTGTCGAGCCGCGCAGCAGCGGCGACCTCATCGGCATGGGCCGCTCCTACGCCAGGACCGAGTTCGCCTCCGCCGGCAACATCACCCACGACCCGGCCTATGGGCATCTGATCGCGCTCGGCATCCTCAACGCCGTCGCCGAGCACAAGGCCGGGCCAGAGCACGTCGGACGCGCCGAGGCCTACCGCAAGCTGATCGCCGAGACCGGCCGGTTCCTCACCTTCAGCGCCGGCTCGGCGCCGATCGGCTACCGGCTGCGCCCCGACCCGGCGGACCGCGCCGCGGTAAAACTGGTGCGCGAGACCGATAAGGGTGTCGTCCTCACCGGCCGCATCGGCATGCACACCAGCCCGTGCTACGCCGAGGACGTCTATGTCGGCTCGCTGTGCGGGCTGCAGCTCGACGGGCATCCGGTGAGTTTTGTCGTCGATGTCGCCGCCAAGGGCGTCACCACACTGTGCCGCAAGATCGCGCCGCGCGACCCGAACCCGTTCATGGCGCCGCTGTCCAACCGCTTCGACGAGCTGGACGGGACGCTGTGGCTCGACGAGGTGCTGATCCCGTGGGAGCGGGTGTTTCTGGTGGATGCGTCGCCCGAGCCGGTGGCGCGTTGGCTGATGTGGCATCACCTCTACAACTGGGGCGCTCGCGCCGAGGTGTCGCTCGGCATCGCGCTGGCGCTGACCGACGCGATGGGCCTCAAAGGGAATGACGCGACGGTCGAATACCTGATCGACCTGACCGCGACGGTGCAGACGATCCGCGCCTGCCAGGTCGCCGCCACGCACGACCCCGAGACCACCGTACTCGGCTATGCGGCGCCCAACCACCGCCATGTGATGGCGGGCGGCATCCAGCTGTTCAAGACGCGGCAGCTGGTCAGCGAAATCCTGCGCATCGTGCCGGGTTCTTCGCTGGTGGTGGCGCCGGCGGATAGCGACCTCGCCGCGCCGGGATTAGCGGTCGGTCTCGAAGAGGCTTTCGCCGGCGGCGGCTACACGGCCGAGCAACGCGCGGCGATCCTGCAGCTGGCCTGGGACCACGCATCGTCCGCGCTTGACGGCCGCGAGTCGGCGTTCGAACTGCACGCCAGCGGCGGCATGCCGGCGTGGCGCGGGCGGCTGCGCCAAAGCTTCGCGGACTACAACGCGCTCGCCAATGCGGTGCTGCGGCAGCTCGATTGCGGGATGCCGGCGATCGATCTCAGCGGCATCCCGGCGCGGCCGATGGCGCCGCGCCGGGTCAACGCGCCGCCGGCCTCCCCGGGCGATGGAGCGAAGAAATGAGGACGGGCGCCGAATACAAGGCGGCGCTACGCGACGGCCGCAAAGTCGTGATCATGGGCGGCGACGAGATCGACGACGTCGCGATGCATCCGGCGACCGCGGCGATGGTCGAGCAATACGCCACCTGGTACGACCGGCATTCCGACCCCGAATGGCGCGAGACGCTGATCAGCCCCGGCGGCACGCCCTGGGCTTTCGTACTGCCGAAGAGCATCGACGAGGTCCGCGGCCTCGGCCTGACGATCACGAAGTCGATCTTTCTCTCGGCCGGCAACATCACTCACACGCCGCTCTACGGCCACCTGATCGCGATGGGGGTGCTGGTCGCGGCCGAGACGCGCAACGCGGCGCCGCATTACATCGCCAACGCCGAGGCCTATCGCCAGGAGATCGTGCGCGACCAGCGCTTTGTCACGTTCTGCGGCGGCGCGGCGATCATCGGCCAGCGGATGCAGCCCAACCCGGCCGACCGGGTTTCGGTCAAGATCGTGCGCGAGACCGACAAGGGGATGGTGGTGCGCGGCCGGCTCGGCATGCACACCAGCCCGGCCTATGCCGAGGAAGTCTATGTCGGGCACCTGACCGGCTTGCAGATCGACGGGCATCCGGTGGGTTTTATCGTTCCGGTGGGTGCCCAAGGAGTGACGACCTTGTGCCGCAAGCCGGCGGCACGCGAGGCGAGCCCGTTCATGGCGCCGCTGTCCAGCCGCTACGACGAGCTCGACGGCCAGATGTGGCTCGCCGACGTCCTGATCCCGTGGGAGCACGTGTTCGCGGTCGACCCGGCGCCCGAGGCGATCCCGCGCTGGCTGCGCTGGCATCATCTTTACGGGTGGCTCGCCAAGGCCGAGTTCGCGCTTGGGCTGTGCCTTGCGCTCACCGACGCGCTGGGGCTCAAAGACCACGATGCGACGATCGAGTACCTCGTCGAGGCCATCGCCGAGGTGCAGACGGTGCGCTCCTGCATCGCCGCCGCCGAGTTCGACCCGGAATGGACACCGACCGGGTATTGCGTGCCCAATCATGCACATCTCGCGGCGGGCGGCCTCGCGCTGTTCAAGGCGCGGCAGCGGCTGACCGAGCTGGTGCGGATCGTGCCGGGCTCGTCGCTGGTGGTTGCGCCGGGCGACAGCGATCTGGAAATTCCCGAGCTGGCGCAGGGCCTCGAGGAAAGTTTCGGCGGCGGCGGGTACACGGCGCGGCAGCGCTCGGCCCTGTTGCAGCTTGCGTGGGACCATGTGTCGTCGGCGCTCGACGGGCGCGAGTCGGCTTTCGAGCTGCACGCGAGCGGCGGCCAGCCGGGCTGGCGGCATTGGCTCCGGCGGAGCTTCAAGGACTACAACCAGCTGGCCAACGCGGTGCTCGATTTCATCGCCATCCCGATGCCAGAGATCGACATCAGCGGCGTCGGCACCGCGCTGCCCGCGGCAAGGCGCGCGGTCAGCCTGCCGCCGAGCGGCGCGGCGAAGAAATAGGCGATGGATGTGCCATCGCCGCTCGCGCGTCTGCCGGACCACAAGCTGACCCTCGGCTTGTTCCTGCCGATGCAGCAAGGCGCGTGGAGCCCATCGAAGGCGCCGCGCTCGACCTCTTGGACGTTCGACTACATCGCGTGCTGCACGCGGATGGCCGAGGATTTCGGCTTTGACCTCGTGTTCGGCCTGGCGCAATGGCTCGGCAAGGGCGGGTATGGCGGCGAAATGCACTTCCGCGAGCATGAGGTCGATCCAATCATCGCCAACGCGGCACTGTCGTCGCTGACCAAATCGATCGTGCTGATCAACACGGTGCATGTCCTCTACGCCTGGCATCCGCTGCATCTCGCCAAGTTCGGCGCGGCGATGGATCACATCAGCGGCGGGCGCTGGGGGATCAACGTCGTCACCGGCTACAAGTCGAGCGAATACCGCATGTTCGGGCTCGAGCCGATCGAGCACGATTTGCGTTACGTGATGGCCGACGAGTTCACGACAATCATGAAACGGCTGTGGGCCGAGGACGAAGAGCTGAGCTTCAACGGCCGGTTCTGGAAAACCGAAAAGGCATTCCTCGCGCCGAAGCCGGGAAGCCGGCGGCCGTTTCTCGTCAACGCGGCGTCGTCGGGCGCCGGGCTCGACTACGCGGCGAAACACTCCGATCTGATCTTCATCACCAGCCCGGCCGGCGCCGACCCGGCCAAGGCCTGCGAGGCGTTGCCGGAACACAACGCCAAGATCAAGGGGCTCGCGCGGCAATTGGGGCGCGAGGTCAAGACCATCATCAACCCGCACGTGATCTGCCGCCGCGACCGAGCGGGAGGCGCAACAGGCCTACCGCGCCATCCTCGAAAACGAAGACCCGGTCGCCGCCGATAATTTCGTGCAGACCTTTATCGGCGGCGATACCGCCTCATGGCGCGGGCACAGCCGCGCGCAATGGGTGATCGGCGGCAATGTCCACCTCGTCGGCTCACCCGAGCAGATCGTCGAGTGGTTCGCCCGGCTCCACGCCGCCGGGTGCGACGGCGTGCAGGTCAATTTCTTCGATTACCTGCCCGACCTCGAATTCTTCGGCCGCGAAGTCCTGCCGCTGATGAGGCAGGCGGGTCTGCGACATTCCTGACGGTCGAGCGCGGGCGATCGCGTCCCGGCCACTTCGCCGGGCGATCAAGTCTGGCAGGCGAGGGCCGGCGGCAGGCTTCGCCTACCGCCGATCCGGATCGGATAGCGCGCCGCTATCGGCCTACCAGTTGTGGAACCAATTGCCCCAGTTGTTCCAATTGTGCCAGTTGTTCCAGGGCGAATAGTAGCCCCAGGGACGATATCCCCGGCCCCAGGGATGATATCCCCAATTTCCCCAGGCCAGCCGGCCCTCGGCCTTGGCGGCGTCGACCCGGTTAGCGTCGATGGCAGAGACGGCGTCGCGAACCGCGGCGAGCCGCTCGGAAACGTCGTCCTTTATCGCGGAGGGCGGGTTTGCGCTCGGCGGTTCGCTCGCCGCGGCCGGCGCCACGGCGCCGAGCACAGCCGATAGCCCCACCGCCCCAGCAGGGGCGAGATGAGCGAGGATAGTCACATATCTCTGGCGCAGCGACACCGTTTCCTCCTCCACTATCTAAAAAGCCGAGCCTCGTGGGTTAGTGCGTAGTCCGCGAATTTGACTGCATTGCGGCAACAAACCCAGTTCATAACGTTGCAGGCGGCGATTTCAATCCCTATCGCTCAGCGTTTGCTCTTGCGCGCGAGGAAGTCCTTAAATCCCTCGCGCGGATGACCCGCGAGCAGCCAGGTGGCGCGCGCCTCATCCTCGAAGTCGTAGCGCTCGCGAAGCGACATGCCGGCGCCTTCGTGCAACAGGCGCTTCAGCCCCTGCACCATGCGCGGGTCGTTCTTGGCGATCATCTGACCCATCTCGATCGCGCTCTCGCGCAATTTCGCCGACGGCACGATCATGTTCAAAAGCCCGATCCGCTCGGCCTCCTCGGCGGCGACGACGCGGCCGGTGAACAGCAACTCCTTGGCCTTGGGCCAGCCGACCAGCAGCGGCAGCGACCAGCTCGAATTTACCCTTCCATAGCTCGCCGCGAGGAAACGGAACTGCGTCTTCTCGCAGCCGATGCGAATGTCGAGCGAGGACGACAGCAGCGCCGCGCCGCCATAGGCGAGCCCGTTGATCGCGCCGATCAGCGGCTTCGCGTAATTGGCGATGTGCCAGGAAATCTCGCCGCGCCGGGCCTGGCGTTGCGCCAGTTCCTTGGACGACAGATCGGCCATCTCGTGGATGTCGGCGCCGGCCGAGAAGGCGCGCTCGCCGGCGCCGGTGATGACGACGGCCTTGATCGCGTCGTCCTCCTCGAACCCGGTCAGCGCGTCGTCCAGTTCGCGCACCAAATCGTAGCTGAGGGCATTGAGCTTGTCCGGCCGGTTGAGGGTGATAAAGCCGACCCCGTCGAGCCGCTCGCTGATGATGAATTCGTATTCCATGTCCGGCGCTCCTTCCCCGGCGACGATGCCGGGTCGATAGTATCAGCCTCGGCTAGCGGCGCCAGGGAGACAGGTCATGCGCACATTAGCGGAAAAGACCGCAGCGTTTCGCGCGCTGCACGACGAACCCGGCACCTTCATCATTCCCAACCCATGGGATGCGGGGACGGCACGGTTGCTGGCTTCGTTCGGCTTCAAGGCGCTGGCGACGACGAGCCTCGGCCTCGCCAACATCCATGGCCGTGGGTTTGTCAGCGCCGACGAGATCATCGAGAACGCGCGGATGATCGCCCAGGCGACCGACCTGCCGACCAACGGCGACTTGGAGAATTGCGGCGCCGACCTGCCCGAGGAGGCGGCGAAGCTGATCCCGCGCGCCAGCGCGGCAGGGCTCGCTGGCGGATCGATCGAGGATTTCACCGGCGACCGGGCGAACCCGATCTATGGCTTCAACCTCGCGGTCGAGCGGGTTTACGCGGCGGTCGAGGCGGCGAAAAAGCTGCCGGTCCCGTTCGTGCTGACCGCGCGGGCCGAGCAGCTGATCCACGGCAGCACCGACCTCGACGACACGATCAAACGGCTGCAGGCGTTCGAGGCGGCCGGCGCCGATGTGCTGTACGCGCCGGGCCTCAAGGACCTCGAGCACGATCCGCACCGTCGTCGCGTCGGTGTCGAAGCCGGTGAATGTGGTGATGACCCATGCCGACCCCTCGCTGACGCTCGACCAGCTGGCGGCGGTCGGGGTCAAGCGCATCAGCATCGGCGGCAGCGGCTCGCGCTTCGCGCTCAACGCGTTTATGGGCGCCGCGCGCGAGATGGCGGAGCGTGGCACCTTCACCTTTGTCGGCGAGAACCCACCGTGGAGCCAGCTGCTGGAGGCGTTCGCCAAAGGGGCGAGCTCCTAGACTGCATTCTCCTCAGTGCGTCCTTCGAGGCTTCCCACCGGGTCAAGCCCGGTGGTCGCACCTCAGGATGAGGATCGACGGAGGATGGCATCATCCAACGGCCCTCACCCTGAGGAGCCTTGCGGCGCAAGGCCTCGAAGGGTGCAGGACAGCCATCCAGCAATAGCGCCATCGGGATTTGCTTCCCCGTGCGTGGGGCGCAATATGGGCTGAGTGCCGATACGGGAGGAAGACAATGGCGGGATCGCTTGATGGCATCCGAGTCTTGGAGCTGGCGCGTTACCAGGCGGGCCCGCGCGGCGGGATGATCATGTCCGACCTCGGCGCCGAGGTGATCAAGATCGAGAAGCTGGGCGGCGAGGAAACTCGCCGCTCGGAGCCGGTGGTGAAGGGCGTCAGCGTCTATTTCACCGTCTACAACCGCGGCAAGAAGAGCCTGTGCATGGATTTGCGCACGGCCAAGGGCAAGGAGATCTTCGCCGCGCTGGTCAAGACCGCCGACGTGGTGCTGGAGAATTTCCGCCCCGGCACGATGGCGCAGATGGGCTTTGCCTACGAAGACCTCTGCAAGATCAAGCCCGACATCATCCTCACCTCGGTCTCGGGGTTCGGCCAGTACGGGCCGTACCGCGAGCGGCCGGCCTTCGATCCGCTGGGCCAGGCGATGAGCGGGCTGATGGACCTCACCGGCAAGCCGGTCGGAACGCCCTTGGGCGCGGCGACCTCGCTGGTCGACCGCTACACCTCGCTGCACGCGACGATCGGCACGCTCGCCGCGCTGCACCACCGCGACAAGACCGGCGAGGGCCAGCTGGTCGATTGCTGCCTGATGGATTCGGCGCTGACCATGGTGGAAATCCCCACCGCCTATTATCTGCTGACCGGCGAGGAAGGCGGCGAAGGCGGACGGCCGCCCTACAAGGCCAAGGACGGGCATGTCGTGATCTCCGCCTCGGGCAGCGCGATGGCGACGCGGCTGCTGCAGATCGCCACCGGCGACAAGGAGGCCTCGGCCGCCGGCTTCACCAGCCGGGTCGGCCAGGGCGACGCACGCAAGCAGGCGGTGGCGAAATGGTGCGCCGAGAACACCGTCGATCACATCGTCAAGACGTTGCTCGACGCCGAAATCCCGGTGGCGCCGGTCAAGACCATCCCGCAGGTCGCGGTCGACCCGCATCTGTGGGAGCGCGAGATGCTGGTGAAGATGCCCGACGCGGTCGCCGGCGAGGTGTTCGTCCCCGGCGCGACGATCAAGATGTCGAAAACCCCGGGCCGCGTCGGCCATGTGCCGGTGCCCGGCGAGCACACCGACGCGGTGCTGTCGTCGATCCTCGGCTACGACAAGGCGACGCTGGCGGCGTTGCGGCGGAGAAGGTGATCGGGTAGGTGCGACGCATGACGCAAGCGCGCGGAAAACGTGGATAAGAATAAAGTAGGAACATCGGCAGATCCTGGTATACGAAAGCTGCTTCGTATGGGTGAGCTTTTTTGGCTGAGCCGGAGGGAAACCGGGGAGATGCTGCGAGGCTGGCAGAAGCGGCGAGGACAGACCGAAGGCCCGCAAAGGCCTGATACCCATAGGTCGCTCGGAAGCTGACTACCGGGATGCCTGTCTTCCTCGAACGATTTGTTCTGCCACTCCTCGCCGCGGTTGTCGGTACGGTTGTGATCGCAAATATATGGACTCTTCGGATGGTCCGAAAGGGTTACCGGAGCCATCGTCTTATTTGCGCTAGCTGCCTTTGCAGCATACTTAGTCCGGCGATTCCAACGAAATAGACACCCGGCGAGGCCGATTTCCACGAAGGACCGAGCATACATCCATGAAGAGCCTTTGAACCTCGCAGGCATATATCGGACGCACACAAAGCTTCAGGCGGATAAATTAGCCGAAGAATATTTAGGTAACTGGATACGGATACATGGCAAATTCAATGATATTAGTGATTCGCCAAACAGAGCTCACATAAGTATGATTTACTATAAATTCAAATTAACGAGCCCTTTCTTCCACGAGCATATGCTAATTTTTCTACAAACCGCAGATAAGGCAGGAGGTCGATTCGAGAATCTTGAAACGCGAGCAACCGATAACCGTAGATGGCAGGCTGACCGAAATCGCAGCCTACGATTTGCATCTGGAAGATGTTGAACTGGTGGACGAGTAGTTCAAGACAGAAGCAGCAGTCTAAGTTGAAACTACTCGGGAGAACAAAGCCGTGAAGGGAAGTTACCCCCGCACCGTCACCCTCTACACCGACTACAAAAGCCCTTACGCCTACCTGGCGAAGGACCCGGCCTATGCGCTCGAAGCGATACCGGGCGTGCGGCTCGACATCCTGCCCTATGTGCTGAACATCCCCGATTTTCTCGGCTCGGCGAAGCTGGATGCGGCGGGCAACGTCGTCGAGGAGCAGCGCAGCGCGCATCAGTGGCGGCGGGTCAAATACAGCTACATGGATTGCCGGCGGCAGGCGCGCAAACGCGGGCTGACCATCCGCGGCACGGTCAAGATCTGGGACACGATGCTCGGCGCGTGCGGCCTGCTATGGGCCAAGCGCCAGGGCGATGCGATGATGCGCGGCTATCACGACCGCGTCTTCGAACGCTTCTGGAAGCGGGAGCTCGACATCGAGGACATCGCGGTGGTGACAGCGGTGTTGGCGGAGGCCGGCGCCGACACCGCCGGGTTCGCCGCTTACGCGGCCGCGGAAGGGCCGGCAGAGGTCGACCAGATACGGCTGGCTGCGGAGGAAGCCGGGGTGTTCGGCACGCCAACCTTCGTCATCGACGGCGAACTCTTCTGGGGCAGCGAACACCTGCCCGACATTAGGGAGAGGCTGGCGCCCGGGCGCTAGGCCGGGCGGGGGTCGTCCACCAAATCCACAGCGCCGCGACGATCAACAAGCCGAAGGCGATCGGCCCGTGCGGGCTGGCGTGGCTGGTCTGCAATTCCCAACCGAAACCGACGAGCAAGAGCAAGGCCGGCCACGGCGCCTTGCGCGCCAGCAGCAAGGCGAGCGCACCGGCGACCGTGGCGACGAAAATCGCCCAGGAGCCGGTCAGGCTGATAAACGAGCCGACCCCGCCGATCCAGCGGTCCTGCCAGTTGGTGTCGAGCAAGAGCTTGATCCCGGCGACCTGATCGGCGCTGAGCTGGCCCGCAGCGGCGAGCCGCTCGGTGTTGATGATCGAGCGCGCCAGGCCGAAGCCGCCGATCGCGTCGAGCGCGGTGTAGTAGATCAGGAAGACAAAGGTCGCGCCGCGCGAAACGCACGCCAAAACCGAAGCAAGCAGGCCGTCGGCGCGCCCGACCCGGCCGATGAGCAGCCACAAGCCGACCGCGACAAACCCGACCAGCGGGGTCTGGATCATGTGCATGCGGAACCACCAACCCGGCCCCGGATAGGCGAACGCGTGGTATTGCGGGTCGTAGGGCTGCGGCCGCGAGAGGAACTCGTACATCCCGGGATGAGCGGTGAAGCCCGCCGGGTGAAACAGCTCGATACCGAGGAGCACCGCCGGCGCGACGACCAGGCATGCCAGAAAGACGGGCTGCAGCCTCATGCAATCTGGGCGGCGAGCTTCGACAAATGGTAGCCGGTGTCACCGAAGCTGTGCTCGATGACCATGCAGCGGCGGAAATAATGGCCGACCGCGTATTCCTCGGTCATGCCGATGCCGCCGTGGAGTTGCACCGCGTTCTGCGAGACGAAGCGCGCCGCCTGGCCGACCCCGACCTTGGCCGTCGAGAGGTCGTGAGCGCGCTGCGCGGCGTTGTCGTCGTCGATCATGATGGCCGCCAGCATCGCGAGAGAGCGGCCCTGCTCCAGCGACATCATCATCTCGGTGGCGCGGTGCTGCAGCGCCTGGTTCTCGCCGATTGCCTTCCCGAATTGCACCCGCGTCTTCATGTACTCGATGGTCATTGCCAGCATGGTTTCCATCGTGCCGACCGCCTCGGCGCAGGTCGCGGCGATGCCCGCCTCGACGACGCGCTCGATGGTGGCGAGGCCCTGCCCCGGCTCGCCCAGCGCATTGCCCGCCGGAACCTCAACCCCGGAGAGTGCGAGATCGGCGGCGCCCATGCCGTCGCGCATCTTGTAGGTGCGCCGCGCCACGCCATTGGCTCTGGCGTCGACCAGAAACAGGCCGATACCGTCCGGGTCATGGCGCTCGCCCGCGATGCGGGCGCTGACGACCAGCCGGTCGGCGCTGTCGCCATGCACGACGACGCTCTTCGCGCCGTCGAGCCGCCAGCCGCTCGCGGTCTTCGTCGCCGCGGTCAGCACGTCGTTGAGGTCGTAACGCGCCTGCCGCTCGCCGTGGGCAAAGGCGAGCCGCAGGCTGCCATCGGCGATCTGCGGCACCAGCGCTGCCTTCTGCGCGGCGCTGCCGGCGAGGCGCAGCGCCGTGCCGGCCAGCACTACCGTCGCCAGGTAAGGCTCGAGCGCGATTACCCGGCCGAGCGCCTCCATGACCACCATGCTCTCGACCCCGCCGCCGCCGAACCCGCCGTGCTCCTCAGCGAACGGCAGGCCCAGAAGGCCGAGCTCGGCGTATTGCGCCCACATCGCGGGGCTGAACCCCTCCGCCTCGGCGAGGTAGGTCTTGCGCTTGTCGAAGCCGTAGCTGTCGCCGAGCAGCCGGTCGAGGCTCTCGCGCAGGAGGCGCTGCTCTTCGGTGTATTCGAAATCCATGTGCGACGATCCCGGTCATTAGAGGATTTCGTCATTCCCGCGAAGGCGGGAATCCAGGGCAACCGCATAACCGCCCGCCCCTAGACCCCCGCCTGCGCGGGGGTGACGAGGGGAAGGCCTAAAGTCCCAGCACCGCCTTCGACACGATGTTCTTCATGATCTCGTTGGTGCCGCCATAGATCGAGGCGGCGCGCAGCATCAGGTAGTTGCGCGTGGTTTCGGTCGCCCAGGCGGGGCCGAGCTCGGGCTCGTTGGAGAGCGCGGCCAGCTCCTGCGCCCAGTCGGGCATCGACAGCGGGCCGCCGACATCCATCACCATCTCGGTCGTCGATTGCAGAAGCTCGGTGCCCTTGATCTTGAGCACCGAGGTGAGCGGATCGGGTTTGCCGTCGCGCGCCTTATCGTGCGCCGAGACAACGCGCAGCTGGGTGATCTCGAGCGCCTTGATGTCGACCTCGAACTGCGCGACGCGCCGGCGGAATTCCGGATCCTCGATCAGCGGCCGGCCATTCTGCATGACGTCGCCGGCTTTCTCCTTGGCGGTCTTGACCCGCTCCTTCGAACGGCCGACCCGGGCGATGCCGGTACGCTCGTTGCCGAGCAGGAACTTGGCGACATCCCAGCCCTTGTTCTCCGGCCCGACGCGCATGCTGACCGGCACCTTGACGTCGTCGAAAAACACTTCGTTCAGGTGGTGCGTGCCGTCGATCGAGATGATCGGCCGCACCGTGATCCCCGGCGTCTTCATGTCGACCAGCAGAAACGAAATGCCTTCCTGCCGCTTTGGCGCGTCGGGGTTGGTGCGCACCAACAGGAAACACCAATCCGCCATGTGCGCGGTCGAGGTCCAGATCTTCTGGCCGTTGACGACATAGTCGTCGCCGACCCGTTTCGCAGCGGTCTTCAGGGCGGCAAGGTCGGAGCCGGCGCCCGGCTCGGAGAAGCCCTGGCACCACCAATCGTCGACATTGGCGGCGCGCGGCAGGAAGCGCTTTTTCTGCTCGTCGGTGCCGAACTGGATCAGCACCGGCCCGATCATGGTGACATTGAACACCTGCATGTCGGGCGCCGGACACATCTGGTTCTCTTCGAGGAACATCATCCGCTGCACCGGCGTCCAACCAGGACCGCCCCATTCCTTGGGCCAGCTATAGGCCGCCCAGTGCTTCTTGTTGAGGATGCGCTGCCAGCGGATCGTGTCTTCCTTTTCGGCGCCATAGCCGAGCCGCATCTTGTCGCGGATATCGATCGGCAGGTTGTCGCGAATGAAGGCGCGCAACTCGTCGCGAAACGCGATTTCGTCGGCGCTGAAGCGAAGATCCATGTGCTCGTCCTCCCCACCGCATCGGCGACAACGCCGCGGGACCTGCTGTCTACATCGGAATGCCCCTTCGACCAAGAGGGGCATCGGTGCTAGCCTCACCGCAACAACAGCGAGGGGCACGGGATGCGTGACCTTCCGGGGAAGGCGCTGGCGCAGGAGCTGATCGGCAAGAGCCTCGACGCCGCTCGCGCGACGCCGATGGAGGATGTGATCGCAGTCGGCAATGGCGGGCTCGACGCCGGCGCCGCACACCGCCTCGTCGGCCGGCTCTGGGCGCTCGAACGGATGTTCTATTACATCTATGGCGGCTGGGGTCAGGGGCTCGAAATGAACGACTTCCCGCCCTCGGTCAAATACCTGTTTTCCAAGCAGATCGTCGACGAGTCGACGCACGAGATGCTGTACATGGATTTGCTGCTGAAGAAGGGCTTCATCGGCAGCCAGAAGGCGGCGTTCGCCGACCCGGCCTGCGCGTTTTCGGTCAATTCGTCGCTCGCCTATTACGTTTTCTCGCTGCGCAACTTGGCGACCTACCCGCATACGATCCGCATCGCCGCGCTCAATCTCGGCCCGAAGATTTTGGAGCAGGGCTGGATGGAGGCGCTGGCCGAGGCGACGGACGATACCGAGCTCAAAGGCGCGTTCGCCAGCCAGGCGGTCGAGAACCAGAGCCACATCAATATGGGCCGCCGCATCGTCGAGGAATTCATCGAAAAGCCTGTCGACGCCGAGCTGGCGCGCTGGGCGGTCGGCATCGCGACCCGCGACTACCGCCGCTATCTGCAGGAGGTCGCCGATATCGCGCTTGGCCGACCCCTTACCGCACCGACGCCGCCGCGCGTTCGCGTGATGGATTGAGGGAGACCGCGATGCTCAAGGTCGATCACGAGCGCTGCACCGAATGCCGCATGTGCTACATCGTCTGCCGCGAACTCGACATCAACGCGGTCTATGTCGCGCTAGAGGCGCTGCACCGCATCGAGATCGACCCGGATGCCTGCACCTATCCCGGTTGCACCGCGTGTCTGATGTATTGCCCGGCCGCCGGCTCGATCGTCGAGATCGACAGCGGCCGCTCGATGGTCCCGCCGCCAGCCGAAGCGTGGAGAAGCTGAATGCATGCGCTCCTCGAAGAATTCCTCGACAAATGGGTGTGGCCGACCATGCCCGGCGCGCCCGGCGCCGAGTTCCGGCTCAAGATCACCAAAGAGAAATGCATCAAAGGCTGGGAGATCAACCTCGCCCGCACCCTCGGCGACATCGAGGAGGAACTGAAGACCAACGACGAGGCGTGGAAAAAGGCGCATGCGCTGCGCGGTTATGCCGCCGAGGGCGTGCATATGTCGATCAAGCAGATGTCGGCCCAACTGCTGTCGGTCGATATCGCCGATCAGGAGAAATACATCGACCTGCAGCGCATGCGCGCCCGCCAGATCTGGGACGAGTGCAAGCACTCGAAGCTGCACGCCGACGTGCTGCTCGGCAAAGGCTGGGTCAAGGACGAACGCGAGCTGATGGAAATCGCCGATGCCAACGAGCAGCCGCTGCCGGCGTATTTCGGGCTGTCGATGATGTTCCCGCACATCCACCCGCTGGCCCGCGCGGCGCAGAACTATTACACCGAGGCCAATGCCTGCATCGGCATCATGGCGTATCTGTCGCTGGTCGACGATCCGCTGGTGCGGCACGAGCACTTGTCGCAGCAGGACGAAGAGCTGATGCACTTCATGGAAGGCAAGTTCCAGCTCGATTTCTACTGCATCGATGAGACGTCGCAGCGTCATGTCGAGGATGCGCTCGGCTACCTGACCTATCAGATCGGCGGGATTAAGTGAGCGCCCCTTTCCACGTCACCCCCGCGCAAGCGGGGGCCAGGGCAACCGCTCAATCGCTTGCCCCTGGATTCCCGCTTTCGCGGGAAAGACGAGTTAACGGGCCGCGGCGATGAAAGTTCGGATCGAGGCGCCGCCGTGCAATTCCTGCGGGCTGTGCCGCGAGGTGTGCGACGAGTTCGGCGATCCGGCCGACCTTGCTGGAGCCGCGGCACCTCTACGAGGTGATCCCCGAGAAGTGCACCGGCTGCGGCGAATGCCTCGACTATTGCCCGGCGCCCGGCGCGCTGGTGGAATACGCCTCCTGAGGATTGAGGCGAGGAGAGAGCGATGGCGCGGCAATACAAATTGATGTCGTCGGACGGGCATCTCGAAGTGCCGCCGGAGCGCTGGATCCATCGCGTGCCGGAGAAATACCGCGACCGCGCGCCGCACACGATCCACCTGCCCGATGGCGGCGACGCGCTGATGATCGAAGGGCAGCCGCTGCTGGAGGCCAATTTCCTCGATCTGCGCGCCGGTCGGGCCGCAGGGACATGGACAGCCCTTCGGCCTCAAGGTCGCCGACGCCGCCGGCACCGGCGGCCCCGAGCAGCGCGTCAAGGAGCAGGACCAGGACGGGATGGACGCCGAGGTGCTGTTCGCGGCGATGGTCGCCGGGCCGGTGTTCTGGCGCAACATCGCGCATGACGAGGTCTACAAGGCGGTGATCCGCGGCTACAACGACTGGCTCGGCGAGGAATACTGCGCGGTCGCGCCCGACCGGCTGATCGGCATGGGGGTGATCCCGATCACCAATGTCGACGACGCGATCGCCGAGATGAAGCACTGCAAGAAACTCGGGCTGAAGGGCGTGCTGCTCGGCGCGCTGCCCAACGGCAAGGGCTACCCGACCCCAGAGGACGACCGGTTCTGGGCCGCGGCGCTCGACCTCGACATGGCGGTGACGGTGCACGTCCAGCTCTACCGCACCGGCGCGCGCGCCAACCAGCCGACGATGAAATACCCCAAGGAAGACCCGGTGGTGATGGCGCGGCTGCGCCGGCCGTTCCTCGAATGGCTGGTCAATTTCGGCCTGCCGCCGTCGGTCGGGATGGCGCAGCTGGTGCTGAGCGGCGTGTTCGAGCGCTTCCCCAAGCTCAAGGTGTTCTTCGCCGAGACCCGGCTCGGCTGGGTCCCGTTTTGGCTCGAACACATGGACCTCTGGTACAAGCGCCATCTCAACTGGGCCGAGGACATGCTCGGCTTCAAGCCGCTGAAGGAGCTGCCCGCGACCTATGTGCGCGAGAACATCTATTTCAGCGTGCAGTACGAGCGGGTCGCGGTCGAGATGCGCCACCATGTCGGCGTCGACCACATCATGTTCGCCACCGACTTCCCGCATATCGAGAACGAGTGGCCGAACTCGCGCCCGATCATCGACGAGATCTACGAGAACGTCCCCGCGGTCGAGCGCGACAAGATCTGGGCCGGCAACGCGGTCAAGTTCTTCAAGCTCGACGCCTAGCGCCGGCGCCGCGGTCGGCGCGCGGGGCCCTGCGGCTTGGCGATGGGTTGCGGCGGCGGCGCCTTGTCCGCGGTCGGGGAGGCAGTGAACCCACGAAAACAGAGATACGCGCCGATGAGCATCGGGATGGCGGCGTAGACATAAAAGTAGTCGGCGACGTGCAGCGCGGCGAGCCAGCTGCTCAGGATGTCGGCGGGCAGAAACAGGACAAGCACGCCGCGCAGCAGCAGCGCCCAGCCGCACAGCGTCACGACGAGCGGCCACAGCCCCTTGTTCCATATATTGTGCAGCAACACGATCGCCGCGCCGGCGACGACGCTCGCAATACCGAGCACCAGCAGCAACCCGCGATCTTCCACGAGCAGGCCGAATGTCGCCATCATCGACGGCTTATCGAGCAACATCGGCACGGCGACGATGAGCGCCACGAGGCCGATCAACCGGCTGAGGAACACGGTCGGCTCTTCCATCACCCACTCCCCCTACCCGCCGGGCAGCCTAGCAGAGCTCACGGAAATTTGATCGTGTTACCGTCCACAACAATGCCACCGCAAAATCAAGACGCGAAATCGCGCCTTCGTGATGATGGCATTTTCGTTTCAAAAGCCATGGAACCGGCCGTGCAAACACTGCAAGATGGCGGACGCGATGCGGTCGCGGCGGGTTCGCCTGCACGCTGGCTTTCCCTGACTGGCCGCACGGCTCAGCGAGGGAGGCGCGCCATGCCGGACTACAAGCTGATCTCCGCCGATTCGCATGTCAGCGAGCCACCCGATTTGTGGACGAGCCGGGTCGACAAGCGATACCGCGACCGCGCGCCGCGCCTGGTAACCGACCTGCCGGACAAGCCGGGCGCCTATTTCCTCTACGAGGGTTACGCGCCGCATCCGATCGGCATCGGCCTCGGCGCCGGCAAAAGCCCCGAGGAGCTGAAGGAGTTCCTCACCAAGGCGACCTATGCCGATGCCCGGCCCGGCGGCTGGAACCCGGCCGAGCGGATGAAGGACAACGCGCTCGACGGGGTCGAGGCCGACGTCCTCTACACGACGCTTGGGCTTCCGCATCTTTTGGCTCAAGGACGCCGGCGCTGCAGGCCGACTGCTTCCGCGTCTACAACGACTGGCTCGCCGAATTCGCGCCTATGCGCCGAAGAAGATGGCGGGCCTGGCGATGATCTCGCTCTACGACCCCAAGGCCGGCGCGCAAGCGAACTCGAGCGCTGCGCCAAGATGGGCCTCAAAGGCGCGATGATCTGGTGCTCGCCGCCGCAGGACCAGCCCTACAGCTCCGATGTCTACGACCCGTTCTGGGCCGCGGCGCGAAGAGATGAAGATGCCGATCTAGCCTCCACGCGATCACCGGCATGGGGGTCGAGAGCCAGTGGAACTGGGGCGAGCGCTACATGCGCACCACCGTGCTCGGCTACGAGGTCGAGAAGACCTTCAGCGTGCTGATCTTCTCCGGCGTGCTCGACCGCTTCCCGAAGCTGCAGATCGTCTCGGCCGAGAACAATGTCGGCTGGATCCCCTATTACCTGCAGCGCATGGACCGCGTCGCCGAGCGCTCGCGCGCCGCGGCCGGCTTCACCCAGAAACTGAAGCCGAGCGAATATTTCCGCCGCCAGATGTGGGCGACCTATATCGACGATTTCGTCGGCGTGGCGAACCGCGACTTTATCGGCGTCGACCGCATGATGTGGTCGAGCGACTACCCGCACCAGGCGTCGTCCTGGCCGCATTCGCAGGAGGTCGTCGAGCGCGACTTCAAGGCCGCCAGCGCCGAGGACCGCTTCAAGATTACCCGCGGCAACGCCGCGAAACTTTACGGCTTCGACGCCTGAGGGGAACGCCATGCCGATGCAGCTGAACCGCGACGACCTCATCCGCGCCTATCGCTCGATGGCGACGATCCGCCGCTTCGAGGAGCGGGTGCAGGAGGAATTCTCCAAGGGCGGCATCCCCGGCTTTGTCCATCTCTACGCCGGCGAGGAGGCCTCCGCGGTCGGGGTGTGCCAGCATCTCGGGCCCAAGGACTACATCGCCTCGACCCATCGCGGCCACGGCCACTCGATCGCCAAGGGCTGCGATGTCGGCGGGAATGATGAAGGAGCTGTTCGCCAAGAAGGGCGGGCTGTGCGGCGGCAAGGGCGGGTCGATGCACATCGCCGACCTCGACCAGGGCATGCTCGGCGCCAACGGCATCGTCGGCGGCGGCCCGCCGCTGGTGGTCGGCGCGGCGCTGACCGCGAAGACGCTCGGCACCGGCCATGTCGCGGTGTGCTTCTCGGGCGACGGCGCCTCCAACCAGGGCACCACCTTCGAGGCGCTGAACATGGCGGTGGTGCTGAAGCTGCCGGCGGTCTTCGTGTTCGAGAACAACCAATACGGCGAGGGCACCGGCTTTTCCTACCATTGCGGCAGCCGCGACATCGCCGGCCGCGCCGCCGGGTTCGGCCTGCCGGCGGTCAAGGTCAACGGCGACAATTTCTTCGAGGTGCACGAGGCGGCAGGCGAGGCGATCGAACGCGCCCGCATCGGGCGGCGGGCCGTCGGCGATCGAGGTCGATACCTGCCGCTTCTACGGCCATCATTCGGGCGACGCGCAGCTCTATCGCGGCAAGGACGAGGTCAAGAATTTGCGCGAGAAGCGCGACTGCCTGAAGCATTTCCGCACTCGCGTCAGCGAGGCGGCGCTGCTCGAAGCTGATGCGCTCGACGCGGTCGATGCCGAGGTCGCGGCGCTGGTCGACCGGGCGATCGCCGACGCGCGGGCCGCCGAACCGCCCGACGCGTCGCAGCTGCTCACCGACGTTTACGTCTCGTATTGATTTTCGTTCGTCATTCCCGCGCAAGCGGGAACCCAGGGCTAGCGGTACATAGGTTTCCCCTGGACCCCCGCTTTCGCGGGGGAGGCGGTCAAAATCTGGAGGCAATGCATGCCATTGAAATCGATACGCCAGGCGCTGAACGAGGCGCTCGCCCAGGAGATGCGCCGCGACCCGACCATCGTCGTCATCGGCGAGGATGTGGCGGGCGGGGCCGGCAGCGAGGGGCAGCGCGACGCCTATGGCGGCGTGCTCGGCGTCACCAAGGGGCTGATCGGCGAATTCGGCGAGGCGCGGGTCATCGACACGCCGATCACCGAGTCGGCGATCATGGGCGCCGCCGCCGGCGCCGCGGTGACCGGCCTGCGGCCCGTCGCCGAATTGATGTTCAGCGATTTCTTCGGCGTCTGCTTCGACCAGATTTTCAACCAGGCCGCCAAGTTCCGCTACATGTTCGGCGGCAAGGCGAAGACGCCGCTGGTGATCCGCACGATGATCGGCGCCGGGCGCAGCGCCGCCGCCCAGCATTCGCAGAGCCCCTACGGCATCTTCACCGCGGTGCCGGGCCTGAAATGCGTCGTGCCGTCGAACGCCTATGACGCCAAGGGCCTGTTGATCCAGGCGATCCGCGACGACGATCCCGTCATCTTCTGCGAGCACAAGCTGATGTACGATCTGCGCGCCGAGGTGCCGGACGAGCCCTACACGATCCCCTTCGGCGAGGCCAATGTCGTGCGCGACGGCGACGACGTGACCGTCGTCGCGCTCGCCCGCATGGTGCATTACGCCGACGACCGCGGCCGAAACGCTGGAGAAAGACGGGATCGAGATCGAGCTGATCGACCCGCGCACGACCTCGCCGCTCGACGAGGACACGATCCTGGAAAGCGTCGAGCGCACCGGGCGGCTGGTGATCGTCGACGAGGCGACGCCGCGCTGCAGCATCGCCACCGACATCGCCGCGCTGGTCGCCGACAAGGCGTTCGACGCGCTGAAGGCGCCGATCCGCCGGGTCACCGCGCCGCACACCCCGGTGCCGTTCGCGCCCGACCTCGAAAAGCTCTACATCCCGAGCCCGGAGAAGATCGCCGCCGCGGTGCGCGAGGTGCACGGGTACGGGAGGTAAGCAATGCGTCGCCCCCGCGGAGGCGGGGCGTCCAGGGGCAGCCACATGACCGCTCGCCCTGGATTCCCGCTTTGGCGGGAAAGACGAGGAGGAGCGAGATGACCGAGATCACCGCGATCACCATGCCCAAATGGGGCCTGACCATGACCGAGGGAAAGATCCTCGAGTGGCTCAAGGCATGAGGGCGACGAGATCGCGCCGAGCGACGAGCTGCTGGAGATCGAGACCCCGAAGATCACCAACGTGATGGAGGCAGGCGAGACCGGCACCTTGCGCCGCATCGTCGCTCAGCCGGGCGCGACCCTGCCGATCGGCGGGCTGATGGCGGTGCTGGCGCCGCGCCGAGATGGCCGACGCCGAGATCGACGCCTTTGTCGCCGGGTTCGTCGCCCCTGAGACGGCCGCTGAAGACGAGGCGGCAACCGAAGCCGCCGGCCCACGCGAGACCGAGGCCGGCGGCAAGCGGCTGCGCTATCTCGACCTCGGCCGCGGCGACGGGCCGCCGATCGTTTTCGTCCACGGTTTCGGCGCCGACCTCAACACCTGGATGTTCAACCAGCCGGCGCTGGCCGAGCGTCACCGCACCATCGCGCTCGACCTTTCGGGCCATGGCGGCTCGACCAAAATCATGGATTTCGCCCTTGACGCGGCGGGGTTCGCCGCCGACGTCGACCATGTGCTGGCGGCGCTCGGTATCGGGCGCATCCATCTCGTCGGGCACTCGATGGGCGGCGCGATCGCGGTGGCGTTCGCCAGGTCGCACCCGGAGCGGGTGGCGAGCCTGACGCTGATCGCGCCCGCCGGGCTCGGGCCGGAAATCAACGGCGAATTCATCGACGGCTTCGTCAGGGCGGAGCGGCGGCGCGAGGCGCAGGAGGTGCTGCGCCTCCTCGTCCACGACCCCGAGCTGGTCAGCCGCGCGATGGTCGAGGACGTGCTGCGCTACAAGCGGCTCGATGGCGTGACGGCGGCGCTCGCCGCGATCGCCGAGGAGTGGTTTCCCGGCGGCGTGCAGCAGCAACGATTCGACATCGGCTCGCTGACGATGCCGGTGCAGATCATCTGGGGGCGCGAGGACAAAATCATCCCGGTCGCGCATGGCGAAGCGCTCGCCGGCCAGCGTTCCGGTCCACATCCTCGACAATGCCGGCCACTTGCCGCATATGGAAAAGGCAGCGGAGGTCAACCGGCTGATCGCGCAGATCGCCGCAAGCTAACACTCCGCTGGACGGGCAGACCCGATGTGGTTGCAGATCAAGGCAGCGATCGCCATTTTCGGCGGAATCTGGGTGATCTTCCGTATCCCCTCCCAGACACGGCAAATCATCAGCGGATGGGTCCCAGCCAAGTTCACCGGTAACGCCGCAGACTACCCAGCGTACTATGTGAAACACGCGACGCAATTCATTTGGGTTTGCGTCGGCATCGGTGTCGTCTGCGCGGCGCTGATCCCGACCGAAGACAGAGCCAGCGATTGGATTCCCGACCTAGCAATCGCGGTGATCTGGCTGGTCATCGCAGCGATGATCTATCGCGCCCGGCGCCAAATAAGCGCAGCGAGGACGTAACCGCGGCTTCACCTATCCCGGCGATAGTGGCACCGGCGGGCAGTTCGTATTAAAAGACGCCCGCGACAAACCGGCGCAGATGTCGGTGCGCTGGCCGGCAGCGGTTGTTGCCCCAATATCAGTATCGGGAGAAGTGCGGTGCGCGTCGCGACGGTCGAACGCAACACCAAGGAGACCCGGATCAAGGGCCGCGTCGATCTCGACGGCACCGGCGCGAGCAAGATCGCGACCGGGATCGGGTTTCTCGACCACATGCTCGACCAGCTCGCGCGCCACAGCCTCATCGACATCACGATCGAGGCGAAAGGTGATCTGCACATCGACTTCCATCACACCACCGAAGACACCGGCTACGTGATCGGCGGCGCGGTGGCGAAGGCGCTGGGCGACCGCGCCGGCATTCAGCGCTGGGGCAGCGCGATGATCCCGATGGACGAGACCCTGACCCGGGTCAGCCTCGACTGCTCGAACCGGCCCTACCTGATCTGGAAGGTCAATTTCTCCAAGCCCAAGCTCGGCGAGATGGACACCGAGCTGTTCAAGGAGTGGTTCCAGGCCTTCGCCCAATCGGCCGGGATCACGCTGCACGTCGAGAACATCTACGGTGAAAACAATCACCATATTGTCGAATCGTGCTTCAAGGGGTTGGCGCGCGCCTTGCGTCAGGCGGTCGAGATCGACCCGCGCCGCGCCGGGGCGGTGCCCTCGACCAAGGGAACGCTGAGCGCCTAGAGCATGATCCGATGTTGACCGCGATCATCGATTACGGCTCGGGCAATCTGCGCTCGGCGGCGAAGGCGTTCGAGCGCGCCGCCGGCGAGAGCGGCGGGAGCGAGGCGGTCGTCGTGACCAGCGACCCGGACGAGGTCGCCGCCGCCGACCGCATCGTGCTGCCCGGCCAAGGCGCCTTCGCCGAATGCCGGCGTGGGCTCGCCGCGGTGCCGGGGCTAGAGGAGGCGGTCGCCGAGGCGGTGACCGGGCGCGGGCGGCCGTTTTTCGGCATCTGCGTCGGCATGCAGCTGATGGCGACGCGCGGCCGCGAGTTCGAGACCGTCGACGGGCTCGGTTGGATCGACGGCGAGGTGGTGGCGATCGAGCCGTGCCGACCCGACCTTCAAGATCCCGCATATGGGCTGGAACGAGCTGGCGCTGGAGCGCCTGCACCCGGTCTTCGATGGGATCGCGCCGGGCACCCACACCTACTTCGTCCACAGCTTCCACTTCGCGGTCGGCAACCGCGCCGACCTCGTCGCCACCGCCGACTATGCCCAGGCGCTGACCGCCGCGGTGGCGCGCGACAATATGGTCGGGACCCAGTTCCACCCCGAGAAGAGCCAGGAGGCAGGGCTGCGCCTTATCGCCAATTTCCTCAAGTGGCGGCCATGAGCGAACGGCGGGCGACCGCGAAGGTAGCGATCGAGCGCCTGACGCAATGTGCGGGCACCGATCTCGACGATCTGTGCGAGGCGACCGAGGCGGCGATCATCGAGGGCGGCGGGTTCGGCTGGCTCAAGCCGCCGCCGCGCCATGTGCTGGAGAATTACTGGAAGGGCGTGCTGCTGATCCCCGACCGGCGGCTCGTCGTCGGGCGGCTCGACGGCATCATCGCCGGCTCGGCGCAACTGTCGAAGGCGCCGCGCAACAACGAGGCGCAGAGCTTCGCCGGCACGCTCACGAGCGCCTTTGTCGCGCCGTGGGCGCGCGGACATGGGCTGGCGCGCGGCATCGTGCTCGAGATCGAGCGGCTGGCGCGCGAGGAGTTGGGCCTTGTCGTGCTCAACCTCGACCTGCGGGCCACGCAGCGCGCCGCGATCAGCCTCTATGAGGGGCTCAATTATCATCGCTGGGGCACGCACCCGGTCTACGCCCGGGTCGACGGCGAGATCGTGCCCGGCCACTACTATTACAAGCGGCTCGACGAGTCGGGGTCGTGATCCTCTTTCCGGCGATCGACCTCAAGGACGGCGTCTGCGTCCGCCTGGTGCGCGGCGAGATGGAGACGGCGACCGTCTTCAACCGCGATCCCGCGGCGCAGGCCCGCGAGTTCGCGCTGTGCGGGTTCCGCTGGCTGCACGTCGTCGACCTCGACGGCGCCTTCGCCGGGGCCTCGGTCAACGGCGAGGCGGTGCGCTCGATCCGCCGCGCGGTCGACCTGAGGATCCAATTGGGCGGCGGCATTCGCGAGCGCGCCGCGATCGACGCCTGGCTCGATCTCGGCATCGACCGGGTCGTGCTCGGCACCGTGGCGCTGCGCAACCCCGAGCTGGTGCGGCGCGCGGCCGCCGACCACCCGGGGCGCATCGTCGTCGGCATCGACGGGAAGAACGGCAAGGTCGCGGTGGAAGGCTGGGCCGAAGTCAGCGAGATCGGCATCGTCGAGCTGGCGCATCGCTTCGCCGATGCCGGGGTCGCGGCGATCGTCGTCACCGACATTTCGCGCGACGGCGCGTTGATGGGCATCGACGCCGACGCCATCGCCGGTTTCGCGCGCGCAGGTTGGCATCCCGGTCGTCGCCTCGGGCGGCGTGTCCTCGCTCGCCGATATCGCCGCACTGAAGGCGCGCGAGCGGGACGGCATCGCCGGGGCGATCATCGGCCGCGCGCTCTATGACGGCAGCATCGACCCGAAAGCGGCGCTCGCTATCGCCGATGGGAGGCGAGCCATGCTGAAGATGCGCGTCATCCCCTGCCTCGACGTCAAGGACGGCCGCGTCGTCAAGGGCGTCAATTTCGTCGATCTGACCGATGCCGGCGACCCGGTCGAGCAGGCGCGCATCTACGACCGCGAGGGCGCCGACGAACTGTGCTTCCTCGACATCACCGCCAGCCACGAGAACCGCGACACGATCTACGACGTGGTGCGCCGCACCGCCGAGCAATGCTTCATGCCGCTGACCGTCGGCGGCGGGGTGCGCACGGTCGATGACATCCGCCGGCTTCTGTTAGCCGGCACAGATAAGGTGTCGATCAACACCGCCGCCGTCGCCCGCCCCGATTTCGTGCGCGAGGCCGCCAACAAATTCGGCAGTCAGTGCATCGTCTGCGCGATCGACGCCAAACAGACCGGCCCTGGCAAGTGGGGCGTCTTCACCCATGGCGGGCGCAACCCGACCGGGCTCGACGCGGTCGAATGGGCCTGCCGCCTCGCCGATTACGGCGCGGGCGAACTGCTGCTGACCTCGATGGACCGCGACGGCACCAAATCCGGCTTCGACATCGCGCTGACCCGCGCCGTCGCCGACGCGGTGCGGGTGCCGGTCATCGCCTCGGGCGGGGTCGGCACGCTCGACCATCTCGTCGAAGGCATCCGCGACGGCCACGCCACCGCCGTGCTCGCCGCCTCGATCTTCCATTTCGGCACATTCCGCATCGGCGAGGCCAAGGCGCATATGGCCGCCGCCGGCGTGCCGGTGCGGCTGTAGCGATGGCCGACCATCTCGGCGAGGCGCTGGCGCGGCTGTGGCGCACGATCGAGGCGCGGCGCGGCGCCAGCCCGGACTCGTCCTACACCGCAAAGCTGCTCGCCGCCGGCCCGGCGGGAGTCGCGCGCAAACTAGGCGAGGAATCGCTCGAGGCGGTGATCGAGGCGGTGAAGGGCGACAAGAGCGCCCTCACCCGTGAAAGCGCCGATGTGCTCTATCACCTGCTGGTGTTGTGGGAAGCCGCCGGGCTGTCCCCCGACGATGTCGCCGCCGAACTGGCCCGGCGCGAGGGCACCTCAGGGATCGAGGAAAAGCGCAGCCGGAAATAGCACTGACCCTCACCCTTCCCTCTCCCGCAATGCGGGAGAGGGTGGATCGCGGCGGCTCCTGCCGACGCGAGCCGGGTAAGGGTTCGGGCGATCTCAGGCCAGCACCGATAGCGCGTGCTTCACGACCTTCTTGGTCAGGGTCGGGAAGGCGTAATCCTTGAACTGCGTCGGGCGTCGCCCAGATGCCGTCGGGCGGCTCGCCGGTCGCGCCGGCGAGGATCGTCAGATCCAGCGGAAAATGGGTGAAGCCGTGCCGCACCGTGCCCGGCAACGCGGTCCATTTGGCCTGGGCCGGGGCTGAGCCAGCGCCTCGTCGATGTCCCACGTCGCCTCGCGCCACGGGGTCGAGGGCACCTCGATCATCCCGCCGAGCAACCCCTTCTCCTCGCGGCGGCGCAGCAACACCGCGCCGTCGCCGCGCTGCAGCCAGAACACGACGCCCTGGCGCAGCGGCCGCTCCGGTTTCTCAGCCGGCACCGGCAAATCCTCGGCGAAGCCGCCGGCGCGCGCGGCGCAGCCCTTCTGCCACGGGCACAGCACGCAACGCGGCTTGCGCGGGGTGCAGATCGTCGCGCCCAGATCCATCATCGCCTGGGCGAAATCGCCGGCGCGCTCCGCCGGCACCAGCTCGCGCGCCAGCGCCCGGAGTTTCGGCTTTGCCGCCGGCATCGGCTTCGCGCACCGCGAAGAGCCGCGCCACCACCCGCTCGACATTGCCGTCGACCGCGGCCTCGCGCCGGTCGAAGGCGATCGCGGCGATCGCCGCCGCGGTGTAGTCGCCGATTCCCGGCAGCGCGCGCAGTCCCGCGACATCGTCGGGAAACATCCCGCCATGCCGCTCGACCACGGCGCGGGCGCAGGCATGCAGGTTGCGGGCGCGGGCGTAATAGCCGAGCCCCTGCCACTGATGCAGCACCTCGTCGAGCGAGGCCGCGGCCAGCGACGAAACATCGGGCCAGCGCGCCACGAATCGGCCAAAATAGGGAGCGACGGTCACCACCGTCGTTTGCTGCAGCATGATCTCGCTGAGCCAGACCCGGTACGGGTCCGGCCGCTCGCCCGGCGGCGAGCGCCATGGCAGGTGTGCGGCGGTGGCGGTCATACCAGGCGAGCAGCGCCGCCGAGTCGGGTGTGGAGGGCATGAGCGAGTCGAGTCTATCTCGCGACAGAAGACGGAGGCGAGCGCCGGCCCGGGTTCCGCGCCGCCGGCGCCAGCCTGCCGCGGATCGTCGGCACCGATTGTCGCACGGCACGGCGGCGGGGTTCTTGCCAGGCTCAAAGCCGACTGGGCGGCGATCATCGGCCCCGAACTCGGCGATGTCGACCTGGCCGGAGGCGCTGGTCGCGCGACGGCGTCCTGAAGCTGCGCGTCGCCTCCGCTAAGGCGCTGGAAATCCAGCACCGCGCGCCGCTCCTCGTCGAGCGCATCAATCTGTTCTTCGGCCGCGCGGCGGTGAGCCGGCTCGCGCTGGTTCAGGGCCCGCTGCCTCTGCCCAACGCGGCGCCGCCGCGCGAGATCGGCTCGCCCGCTTGCCGCCGAGCGAAGCCGCCGCGCTCGGCCGCCAGCTCGCCGAAATCGTCGATCCCGAGCTGCGCGAGGCGCTCGACCGGCTCGGCCGGGCGGTCGATCGGAAGCGAGCGATAAACCGACGAGCGGCGAGGATTGCGCACTCGGATCGGACTCTCTAACATCAACATCTAGTAGCGAGGTCGCCCTTGAAACGGGAAATCTGGTTTACATTGGTCGCTGTGTTGACCTTGGCCGCAGCCGCGCCAGCCCCGGCGCAAGCGCCGGCCAATCCGCCGCCTGCCGCCCCGGCGAACCCGCTGGCGCTCACCCCGGACGATCGCATCCTCGGCAAGCCCGACGCGCCCATCACCATCATCGAGTACGGCTCGCTGACCTGTCCGCACTGCGCCGCCTTCGACGCGGAAGTGATGCCGAAGCTCAAGGAGAAATGGATCGATTCGGGCAAGGCAAAACTCGTGTTCCGGCCATTCCCGCGCGACGAGGCCGACCTGCACGCCTTCGCGGTCGCGCTGTGCGTTCCGCCCGACCGATACTATCCCTTTACCGACGCGCTGTTCTCCAGCCAGGAACAGTGGGCCAACGGCCTCGGATACCAAGGCGGCGCTGGGGCGAATAGCGTCTGCTCGGCGGGTTGAACAAGGACAAGTTCAGCGCCTGCTGGGACGACAAGACCGTCGGAGACACTCTGCTCGCCAGCCGGCTTGTGGCCAGCAAACAATTGGGCGTGGACTTCGACCCCGACCTTCTTCATCAACGGCAAGAAGTTCGATGGCGCGCCGACGGTGGACGCGTTCGACGCGGCGCTGAGCAAGCTGGCGGGCTCGTAACCGAGCGATGCAGGTCGACCGCCTCCGCCTTGCCGGGTTCAAATCCTTTGTCGATCCGACCGAGCTGACGATCGAGCCGGGTCTGACCGGGATCGTCGGCCCCAATGGCTGCGGCAAGTCGAACCTGGTCGAGGCGCTGCGCTGGGTGATGGGCGAGGCGTCGGCGCGGCGGCTGCGCGGCGGCGAGATGGACGACGTGATCTTCGCCGGCTCGGCCACCCGGCCGGCGCGCAACGTCGCCGAGGTCTCGCTGACCCTCGACAATGCCACCCGCGACGCCGCCTTTACCTTCAACGACCGCGACGCGATCGAGGTGGTGCGCCGCATCGAGCGCAGCTCCGGCTCCGCGTACCGCATCAATGGCCGCGAGGCGCGGGCTCGCGACGTGCAGCTGCTGTTCGCCGACGCCGCGACCGGCGCGCATTCGGGCGGGCTCGTCAGCCAGGGCCGCATCGGCGCGCTGATCAACGCCAAGCCGGCGGAGCGGCGGGTGCTGCTCGACGAGGCGGCGGGCACTGCCGGGCTCCACCAGCGCCGCCACGAGGCCGAACTCAAGCTGAAGGGCACCGAGGACAATCTGCTGCGGGTCGACGACGTCATCGTGACGATGACGCAGCAACTCGATGGGCTGAAGCGCCAGGCCCGGCAGGCGCAGCGCTATCGCCATCTATCCGAGCAGATCCGCCGCACCGAGGCGCGGCTGCTCGATGCGCGCTGGCGCGACGCGCTCGCCGACGGCGAACGCGTCGCCGCCGAATTGCGCGAGGCCGAGCGCGACGTCGCCGCCGCGACCGAACGCGCGGCCTTCGCCGAGCGCGGCCGCGCCGCGGCCGAGGAGGCGGTGCCGCCGCTGCGGATGAGCGAGGCCACCGCCGCGGCAGCGCTGCACCGCATCACACATGCCCGCCAGGCGCTGGAGCAGGAACTCGGACGCATCGCCACGGCGCGCCAGGAGGCGGCGCGCCGGCGCGACCAGATCGCCGGCGACATTCGCCGCGAGGACGAACACGTCGCCGATGCCGATGCGGCGCTGGCGCGGCTCGCCGAGGAACGGCGCGGGCTCGAACACAACGACGCCGGCAACGACAAGGCCCAGGCGACGGCCGCCGCCGCGCTTGAACACGCCGCCGCCGAACTGGCCGCCGCCGAGATCGGCCTGCAGCAGATGACCGAGGCCGCCGCGACGGGCGAAGCGCGGCGGGTTGCCCTGCAGCGCCAGCGCGCCGAGCTGGCCGAACGGCAGAACCAGTTGCAGCGGCGGGTTGACGAGAGCGTGGAGCAGCGGCGCGAGCTTGCCGCGGCCGCGGTGCCCGAAGCGGCGCTGGCCGCGGCCGGAGCGGCGATCGCCCAGGCGTCGGCGGCGGCCGAAGCCGCCCGCGCGGCAGGTGTTGTCGCCGCCGAGCGCCTGCTCGCCGCGCGCGCCGATGAGGCCGCCGCGATCGACGCCGCGCGCGATGCCGAGCGCCGTCTCGCGCGGCTCAATGCCGAGGCGGAGGCGCTCGCCAGCGTTTTGTCGCCGGCGCCTGGCGGCGGCGAGGCTGGCGGCCCCTCGGTGCTGGCGCTGATCCAAGTACCACCGGGCCTCGAGGCCGCGACGGCGGCGCTCTTCGACGACGAGCTGGCCGCGCCGCTCTTCGGACTCGCCCGGGAGGAGGCTAGCGGCTGGGTCGAACTACCGCCGCTCGATCACGCCGCCACGCTGCCCGACGGCGCGCGCCCGCTTGCCGCCGAAATCGCCGCGCCGCCGGCGCTCGCCCGCCGCCTGACCCAGGCCGGGCTCGTCAACGGCGAGGCGGAGGGCTGGCGGCTGCAACCCAGGCTCGCCGCCGGCCAATGCCTCGTCGATCGCGACGGGCAGGCTGTGGCGCTGGGACGGATTCGCGCGACGCACGCCGGGCGCGGGCGGCGCGGCCGAGCAGCTGCGGCAGCGCAATCGCCTCGTCGCGATCACCGCCGAAATCGCCACCGCAGAAACCGCAGTTCCGCAAGGACGAAGCGGCGGCTGCGGCAGCGATGACGCAGACGCAAACATGCGCCGCCGCCGAGCGCGAAGCCGCCGCGGGTTTGCGGCAGGCCGAAGCAGCCCTGGCGGCATGCCGCGCCGACGAGGCCGAGCTCGCCCGCCGCGCGCTCGGCGCCGAAACCCGACTCGCCGCGCTCGGCGACGCCGCCGAAAAGCTCGCCGCCGACCTTGCGGAAATCGCGGCGCAAGCGGCCGAAACCGAGCGCAATCTGGCATCGATGCCAGATCCGGCGCTGGCGCGAGCCGGGCTCGACGGCGCTCGCGCCCAGGCCGCCGCCGCACGCCGTCATGAAAGCGAAGCGCAGGCGTCGCTCGCTCGCTTGGCGCAGGAAGTGGAGTCGCGGCGCCAGCGTATCGCAGCAATCGCCGCCGAGAGCCGGTCCTGGCAAGGCCGTCGTGAGCGCGCGCTGGCGCAACGGCAGGTGCTGTCCGACCGCCAGGCCGCGATCGACGCCGAGATCGCCGGGCTGGCGGCGCGACCCGCCGCGATCGCCATCGAAAGCGAGACCCTGGCGCAAACCCTGGCGGAGGCTACGGCAGCGCAGCGCGCCGCCGCCGACGCGCTTGCCGCCGGCGAGACACGACTGCGCGAAACCGGCGAAGCGGCGCGCCAGGCCGGGCAAAATCTGTCGGCGGCGCGCGAAGAACGAGCGCGCTGCGAGGTGCGCCGCGACGGCGCGGCGGCGGCGCAGGAACGCCTGCGCGAAGAAATTCACGAGCGGCTGGAAACCCTACCCGAGGCGTTGGCCGAGCTCGCCGAGGCCGATGACAAGACGGCCGGCCGACCCGGCGGCGCTCGACGCTCGGTTGGAACGCCTGACGCGCGAGCGCGAGGCGATCGGCCCGGTCAATCTCGTCGCCGAACGCGAGGCGCGGGAAGTCGGCGAGCGGGTCGAGAGCCTGCAGAACGAGCGCGTCGAGCTGACCGAGGCGATCGCCCGGCTGCGCCGCGGCATCGCCGCGCTCGACCAGGAAGGGCGCAAGCGCCTGGCCGGCGCCTTCGACAAGCTCAACGCGCATTTCGGCGAGCTGTTCGAGCGGCTATTCGGCGGGGGGCGCGCGCATCTCGCGCTGACCGACGCGGACGATCCGCTCGACGCCGGGCTCGAAATCATGGCGAGCCCGCCGGGCAAGAAGCTGCAGAGCCTGTCGCTGCTGTCGGGCGGCGAGCAGGCGCTGACCGCGATCGCGCTGATCTTCGCGGTGTTCCTCACCAACCCGGCGCCGATCTGCGTGCTCGACGAGGTCGACGCGCCGCTCGACGATGCCAATGTCGAGCGCTTTTGCCGGCTGATCGCCGAAACGGCCGACGCGACCGGAACGCGGTTCCTGCTGATCACCCACCACCGCATCACGATGGCGCATATGGACCGCCTGTTCGGCGTGACCATGCCCGAGCAAGGCGTATCGCAACTGGTGTCGGTCGATCTCGCCCGCGCCGCCGAGCTGCGCGAGACGCACTATGCAGCGGCCCAATAGGCTTCCGAAGGCGCTGTGGGAATACCTGCTAGACCGTTTAATAACTAATTGAATTCATGCGTGATTTTGCCTCGGCTGAAACTGGCGCGCGGCTTGACAGCGGGCAGGTGCCTCTTTATTTTGCGCCCCGCCCTTGGCCGGTTTCGACCAGGGGTGGGATGCTGTTGGCTGTGCGATGAGCGAGAGGCGGCCGCCGGATGAATTGGCGCGGCTCGGCAAGCGGCTCGAAGCGGCACGGTCGCGGCGGGGCGAAGAGCCGTTCGCTGGCGGCGGCGATGGCGCCGGGCAGCAGCAGGCTCTCGGTGTCGGCTTCCGCATCGGCATCGAGTTCGTCGTGGCGATCATCGTCGCGACCGGGTTGGGCTGGGCGTTCGACCGTGCGCTCGGCACCCGCCCGTTCGGGATGATCGTGTTGTTTTTTCTAGGGGTCGCGGCCGGCATGCTCAACGTCTATCGCGCGATCACCGGCCAGAGCGCGGCGGTCGGTTTCCGGCCGAAGCGGGACGCGGAGAGGAAAGACTAACAGTGGCCCTGGAGCTGCACCCGCTCGACCAGTTCAAGATCGAGCCGCTGATCCCGATCCATATCGGCGGGCTCGACGTGTCCTACACCAATTCGGCGCTGTTCATGACCATCGCGGTGATCCTGATCACCTCGCTGCTGGTGTTCGGGACGCGAGCGCGGCGCGCTGGTGCCGGGGCGCTGGCAGTCGATCGCGGAGATGAGCTACGAGTTCGTCGCCGACATGGTCGAGACCAACGCCGGGCACGGCGCCGAGCCCTATTTCCCGTTTGTCTTCACCCTGTTCATGTTCGTGCTGTTCGCCAACTTGCTGGGCCTAATCCCTTACAGCTTCACGGTAACGAGCCACATCATCGTCACCTTCGCGCTCGCCGCGATCGTGTTCATCGGCGTCACGATCATCGGCTTCATCAAGCACGGCGCGCATTTCCTGCGCCTGTTCGTGCCCGAGGGCGTGCCGGTCATCCTGCTGCTGTCTGCTCGTGCCGATCGAGCTGCTGTCCTATTTCATCCGGCCCGTTCACGCTGTCGATCCGGCTGTTCGCCAACATGCTGGCCGGGCCACACGATGCTGGCGATCTTCGGCGGCTTCGCCGCGAGCGTCGGCCTGTTGGCGATCCTGCCGGTCGCGCTCGACGTCGCGATCCTCGCGCTCGAAGTGCTGGTCGCGGCGCTCCAGGCCTACGTCTTCGCGATCCTCACCTGCCTCTATCTGCGCGACGCGCTTCACCTCCACTAACCGCCTCAGAAACCTAGGGGACTACCGATGGATCTTGCTTCCGCGAAAATGATCGGCGCCGGCTTGGCGTGCATCGCCCTTGTCGGCGCCGGCATCGGCATCGGCAACGTGTTCTCGTCGCTGATCAGCGCCGTCGCGCGCAACCCAGCGGCGCAGCCGCAGGTGCAGCCGTTTGCGTTCCTCGGCTTCGCGCTGGCCGAGGCGACGGGACTGTTCGGGCTGGCGATCGCCTTCCTGATCCTGTTCGTATTCTAGGCTCGCGCCATGCCGCCGGCCGCCCCGCCATCGCCCGGATGCCGCAACTCGACTACCACACCTTTCCCAGCAGCTGGTCTGGCTGGCGATCTCTTTTGTCGTCCTCTACATCCTGATGACGACGCTCGGCCTGCCCAAGGTCAGAGCGGCGATCGAAGGTCGGCGGCACCGCCTCGACGGCGATCTCGCTCGCGCGGCCGCGGCGAAGCAGGACGCCGAGACCGCCCTCGCCGCCTACCAGAAGACCCTGGCCGACGCTCGTGCCGCGGCACAGGACACGCTGCGCCAGACCGGTACAAAAGCTGGCCGCCGAGGCGGCGGAACGGCAGCGCCAGCTCACCGCGACGCTGACCGCGCAGATCGAGGCGGCGGAGGCGCGCATCGCCGCCAGCAAGGAGCAGGCGCTGGGTGAAATCCGCAGCGTCGCCGCCGAGGTCGGCAGCGCCGTGGTCGAGAAGCTGACCGGCGCGGCGCCCGAGCGGCGCGGCGATGACCAGTGCGGTGAACCGGATCGCCGGCGGGCGGGCAGCCTGATGGAATTTCTCCACGAGGCCGAATTCTGGGTCCTGGTCGCGGCGGTGATCTTCGTCGATCGCTGTGTTCCGCCCAGCCAAACGCGCGCTGGTGGGCGGCCTCGACGCCCGCGCCTCGCGCATCCGCGCCGAGCTCGACGAGGCGCGGCGGCTGCGCGAGGAAGCGGAGCTTCTCGTCGCCGAATATCGCGCCAAGGAGCGCGAGGCAGTCGCCGAGGCGGAGGCGATCGTCGCTCATGCTCAACAGGAGGCCGAGCGGATCGCCGCGCAGGGCGCGCGCGATCTGGAGCAGGCCATGAAGCGCCGCCAACAACTCGCCGAGGAACGCATCGCCCAGGCCGAGGCAAAGGCGCTCGCCGAGGTTCGCGCCGCCGCGATCGATGTGGCGATCGCCGCGGCCCGCGACGTGATCGCCGAAAGCATCGACCAGCAACGCGGCGCGGCACTGCTCGACACGGCCATCGTCGCCTTGCCGCAACGATTGCGGTGATCCACCGCCGAGGTCCGCGCCCACCGGAAAATTGCCGAGCTTTTCTGGTTTGCCAACAAGAGGTTATGAATTGTGCATCGCTGCCCTATAACGGGAAGCGCGCCTTTCCCTCTTGCCGGTCGCGGTCCTCGTGCATTTGCGTCGCCGCTTCAAGTGTTTGAGAGTCGCGGCCGCGATCGCCGCGCTTGCCAGCGCGGTTGCCGGCGCCGCCTCGGCGAGTACCGCCGTCATCCTCAATTCCGATGACGACACGCTGAGCGTCGTCAGCAGCGACGGCTACCACGAAGTCTCGCGCGCCCATATCGGCCGCGGCCCGCATCACCTGATCGTCAGCCCCGACGGGCGGACGCTGATCGTCGCCATGTCGGGCGGCAACGAGCTGGTGCTGATCGACCGTACGACCGGCGCCGAGACCAAGCGCATCGAGGCAAGCGACCCCTACCAGATCGGCTTCAGCCCGGACGGCAAGTGGTTCGTCTCCGCATCGCTGCGGCTCGACCGCATCGACATCTACGACGCCAAGACGTTCCAGGTCCTGCACCGTCTGCCGGCGGCGACAATACCAAGCCACATCGCCTATTCGCGCGACAGCAGCACCGTGTTCGTCACGCTGCAGGGCACTGGCAGCCTGACCTCGATCGACCTCGCCTCCGGCAAGGTCAACTGGACGGTGCCGATCGGCCCCACCCCCGCCGGGATCATCACCCGCGCCACCGGGACGCTACTCGCCGGGATCATGGGCTCAGACTACATCGCCGAGATCGACCCTCAGGACGGCCACGTCATCCAGAAGATCCACACCGGCTACGGCGCGCATAACTTCACCGTCTCGGCCCGACGGCAAGACGATCTATGTGTCGAACCGGGTCGCCGGCACGATCTCGGTCCTCGACGCCGAGCACGCTGGCGATCACCGCGACCCTGACCGCGCCGGGCGGGCCCGACGACATGGCGCTGTCGCCGGACGGCAAGGAACTCTGGGTCACCGACCGCTGGCACGCCTCGGTCGGGGTGATCGAGCTGGCCTCCGGCAAGCTGAAAGTGACAATTCCGGTCGGCCGCTCGCCGCACGGCATTTTCGTCTATTGAGCCGGCGATGTTCGACTGCGTTCCAGCGGCTGATCGAGCAGGTTCAGGGCGCGATCTTCGAGACCGCGATCCAGCCGGCGCTGTTTCACCTGGGGCTGATGGATTGGTCGGAGAGCGTGTTCGACGGGGTCGAGTTCGCACTCTATGGCGCGATCGCGGTCGTCCTCAGCCTATCTGCTGTTCCGGCCGCTCGAATTGCTGGCGGCCGGTCGAGCGCTGGGACGACCGCAAGCGCGGTGCGCACCGACGTCGTCTACACGCTGATCCACCGGCTCGGCGTAGTGCCGGCGATCCTGTTCGTGATCCTCACCCCGATCGGCACGATGATCGACGGGTATCTGCGCTTCAAAGGGTACATCCCGCCCGAGATCGAGCAGATGGTGACGCCGCTGTTCGACCACCCGCTCGCGACCTTCTTCGTCTACATGGTGGTGCTCGATTTCGGCGAGTACTGGCGGCACCGGCTGCAGCACCGGCTGCCGTGGTGGTGGGCGCTGCACAGCCTGCACCACGACCAGCGCCAGATGACGCTGTGGAGCGACGACCGCAACCACATCCTCGACGACATCCTGGCGATGGTGTGGAGCGGCACGATCGCGATGCTGATCGACGTGCCGCCCGGCGAGTTTCCGCTGGTGTTGATCGGTTTCCGCCTGGTCGAGAGCCTGTCGCACACCAATGTGCGGCTGGGCTTTGGCGGCTTCGGTTCGGCGCTGCTGGTCGGCCCGCAATACCACCGGGTGCATCACTCGATCGAGCACGCCAAACCGCCCTTCGACCGGGCACGCGGTTGCAACTTCGCCATGATCCTGCCGATCTGGGACGTCATCTTCGGCACCTGGCGGCGCGGCGCCGACTATCCGCAGACTGGGGTCGCGGCGCTGGCCGGCCGCGCGGTCCGCTGCGGCTATCTCGCGCATCAGTTCGAAGGCTTCCGCCGGCTCGGCGCGGCGATGCTGCATTTCTTCGACCGCCGCCGGTCAGGGTTTGTGGCAGCCTTTTCCGCCGATCAGCCTGACGCTGCCTGATAGCGCCCCTTCCAAGCGCCGCCGCGGCCGCGCCAGAACTGCACCGCCGAGAACACCGTCGCCGCCATGTAGAACAGCGCGATCGCTGGCAGGAGCGGCGCCAGCAGCGGCGGGGCAGCGGTAGAATCTTGAGCGTCGGCAGGAAAGACAGGGTCATCGCCAGCCAGGCGGCTCCGCCCAGAGCCATCGCCATCCCGTCGTGGGACAGCAGCACCAGGATCGGCGGCGCCAGATAGGTAACCGTCATCGCGACAATCGTCCCCAGCAGAGTGCCGGCGGAATAGTTGATCTGGGCGAAGGCGCAGCGCGCGATCATGTCCCACAGCGGCCGCCACGAGCCGTAGGGGCGTACGCTGCGCGTCTCCTCGGCGACGCCGAGCCACACCTTGCCGACCGACTTGACCCGCCGGGCGAGCGCGCAATCGTCGATGATCTCGTGGCGGATGCTGTCGATCCCGCCGATGCGTTCGAACGCATCGCGCCGCAGCAGCATGCAGCCGCCCGCTGCCGCGGCGATGCCGCGGCCGGAATCGGCGACCCAGCGCGGCGGGTAGAGCTTGAAGAAAAAGAACACGAAGGCCGGCACCATCAACCGCTCCCAGAAGCCACGGCAGTGCAGCCGCACCATCAACGAGACGAGGTCGTAACCCTCGCCCTCGGCGCGGGCGACCAGGCCGCGCAGGTTCGCGGGCGAATGGACGATGTCGGCGTCGGTCAACAGCAGATAATCGGGCGACATTGCCGCCGCGACCGCGGTTCCCTGACGCACCGCCCATAATTTGCCCGTCCAGCCGAGGGGCATCGGCTCGGCAGCGATCACCGTTACCCGATCGGCTGCGCCGGCATCGGCCGCGGCGGCGCGTGCGGCCGCGGCGGTGCCATCGCCGCTGTGATCGTCGACAACGACGATATCAAGCCGGCCGGCATAATCCTGCGCCAGCAGCGAGGCGATCGTCCCGCCGATCACGTCGGCCTCGTCGCGCGCCGGGATGACCGCGACGATCGAGCGAGGCGGCGCCAGAGCGGCACTCCGATCTCCTCTTTCGAGCCGCCAGAACCAGCCGCGAAACGCGAGCAGGTAGATCCAAACCGCCGCGGCGGTCGCCCCGAGAATTGTGTGCTGCACGAGTGCGCCTTTAAACCCCGATTTCGCGCCGCCCAAGGCCCCCCGCGGGCAGCTTTGCGACATAATGTAAATGGAGTTTAACTCTGTCCGCCAGCATTCTTTTCGCTCTAACCGCCTAGCGCTGCTCGATAAATTGATGGAAGGCGGCGAGAAACGCGTCGCGCTGCTCGTCGAACGGCGCGTGACCGGCGTTGTCGAGCACGACGAGCCGCGAGCCGGGGATCAGCGCGCGATAGGCTTCGCCGAATCGCACCGGCACGAGCCCGTCCTTGCCGCCCCAGAGCAGCAGGGTCGGCACGGTTATCCGATGCAGCCATTTCGCCAGGCTTGGGTTGTGAAAGCGCGGCTTGTAGGCAAGGCGCATCACCGTCGCGCGGTTCTTGGCGACGAGGTTCATGTCGATCTTCGCCATGTCGCCGAGCCGGCGTTCGGCGCGCGCCGGATCGGCGTAGAAGCGCCGCAAATTCTCGTCGACGGGCATACGGAAGATGTCGTCGATCGGCTTGCCCGCCGCGTCGGGGATGCCGACCGCGCCGACCAGGGTCAAGCTGGCGAGCCGCGTCTGGTTGCGCACCGCCAGCTCGGCGGCGATCCAGCCGCCGAGCGAGGTGCCGATCAGGTGGACGCGGTCGAGGCCCGAGCGTCTCGAGGAAGTCGAGATAGAAGTAGGCGAGATCGCCGATGTCATCGAGCCAGGGCGGGTCGTCGGAGCGGCCGAACCCGGGATGCTCGGGCGCGTAGACCGCGTAATCGCGCGCCAGCTCGTCGAGAAACCCCATCCAGCCGGTATGCCCGCCGGCGCCGTGCAGGAACACCAGCGGCTGGCTGATCGGCTCCCTTGGGCGGCCCGCCGCGCAGCAGGCGGATTTGCGCTCCCGCTGCTGTTACGAATTCTTCGATGTGAGGCATCGCGTTGATTCTGCTTTTATTTAGCGGAAAATAACAGCGGAAAAACAGCGGGTTTATCAGCGGGAAACAGCGGCGGAACAGCGAGATTATCAGCAGCGATCAGCGAGGCCTAATCTCCGGCATCGGGCGCTTGTGGTTACAATAGCCCCAGATAGGAACAAAATAGGAACACAATCCGGATTGTCAAGCGCCGCGTAAAAAACTGCGGCCGGCAACCGGGGACAGCGTCTTGTCGGTGTCGTTTTGAGGTGCGAGGCTCAAACAAATCCCTGCGGAGGAAACAATGGCGAACCTGAAAATCTATGGCGTCCCGCGGTCGCGCGCGTTCCGGACGCTGTGGCTGGCCAAGGAGCTGGGGCTCGACTACGAGAACGTGCCCACCGATTTCGCCAGCGGGGAGACGCGACGCCAGCCCTACCTTTCGATCAATCCGAACGGCCATGTCCCGGCGATCGACGACAACGGCTTCATCCTTTGGGAGTTGATGGCGATCAACCTGTATCTGGCGAAAAAATACGGGCTCGGCACGCTCTACCCGACCGGCCTCGAAGACGAGGCGCGGTGCTGGCAGTGGAGCCTGTGGGGGATGACCGAGCTCGAGCGCAACGTGCTGACCGCGATGTTCAACCGCGCGATCTATCCCGAGGACAAGCGCGACGCCGCGGCAGCCGACCAGGCGGAGAAGGACCTCCAGCATCCGCTCGGCGTGCTCGACGGCGCGGTGGCGAAGACCGGGTACCTGGTCGGCAGCGACTTCACCGTCGCCGACCTCAACGTCGCCAGCATCCTCTCCTGGGCGCGGCCGGCGCGGATCGATTTCGGCCCGTTCCCCAAGGCCGCCGAGTGGCTGAGCCACTGCGCGCTGCGCCCCGCGGCCAAGGCCGCGCGGGATTTGCAGCGGTAATTAACAATCGCCCGGCGCAAGGCTGGATCAACTGGAGGAAACGATGGGACAAACAAGATTACGGCGGCGCCGCGTGTTGCAGCTTGGCCTCGGCGCCGTCTCCCTTCCCCTGATCGGAGGAGGCAAAGCGATGGCGCAGAGCGCACCAGAAACTGCCGTCTACGTCTCGAACGCGGGCAGCAACGACATCTACTGTCTGGCGATGAACCGGGAAAGCGGCGACCTCACCCTAATAGAAAAGGTGCCGGTGCCGGGCGCCGACAAGCCGTCGCCCGCCAGCCTGCCAATGGCGACCAGCCCAGATAAGCGTTTCCTCTATGCGCAGCTACGCAGCGAGCCGTTTCCGGCATCGAGCTTCAGCATCGGGTCAAGCAACGGGAAGCTGATACTCAACGGCACGACACCGCTATCGGCGGCGATGGCCTATCTCAACACCGACCGCACGGGGAAATGGCTGTTCGGCGCGTCCTATGTCAGCGGCAAGGTCGAAGTCCGCAAGATCAACGCGATATATCTGATTGAGGATGATGCCTCGCAGATCCTCGATACACCGCCGAAGGCGCATTGCGTCATTATCGACCCGACCAACAAATTCGTTTACGTCCCCGTGCTCAGCGCCGACGAGGTGCTGCAGTTCAAGTTCGATGCGGCGAAAGGGATGCTGACGCCGAACGACCCGCCCTCGGCGAAGACCAAGCAGGGCTCGGGGCCGCGGCATCTCACCTTTCACCCGAACAATAAATGGGCCTATCTGCTCTGCGAAACCGCGGGGACGATGACGCTCTTCGCCATCGACAAGGACAAGGGCACGCTGAGCGAAGTGCAGACCGTCGCTCTGGACGACTACAAGGGCGAGAACGCCGCCGCTTCCGACATCCATGTCACGCCGAACGGCAAATACGTCTATGGCGCGGTGCGCAAGACCAGCATGCTGCACGGGTTCAAGATAGACCCCGACAAGGGCACCTTGACCCAGATCGGCCATTGGCCAACAGAAACGGAACCGCGCGGCTTCAACATCGACCCGCGCGGCAAGTTCCTACTGTCGGTCGGCATGAAGTCGGCCAGCATGACCGTGCATGCGATCGACGATGCCAGCGGCGCGCTGAAGCCGCTCAAGCAATACCCGATGGGCACACAGCCCAACTGGGTCGAGATCGTCGATCTGCCCAAACCGGCGTAAGTGCCGCCGTCATTCCGGGCACCGCGCGAGCGGTGACCTCGGAATGTCTGTAGCCTTCGATCCGACTTGCCAACCGCAGAGGCCCGGAACCAGTCCGGGCATGAAGAAGGGAGCGGTCCGAGGCCCTAGATGAACACCCCCGCCATGCCGCCCGCAGGGTAGCGGGTGCCGGCGGCGCTGCCGGCCGGGATGACCTGGGCGATCGCGTCGAGCTCCTGCGGCGAAAGGATGATGTCCATCGCGCCGAGGTTTTCGCGGAGGCGGTCGAGCGACTTGGTGCCGGGGATCGGGATCACGTCCTCGCCCTGCGCCAGGAGCCAAGCGAGGCAAAGCTGCGCGACCGTGCAGCGCTTGTCGGCGGCGATGGCTTCGAGGCCTTCGACACGGGCGCGGTTCTTGGCGAAATTCTCGCCCTGGAAGCGGGGATGCCGCCCGCGCGTGTCGCCCTGCGCAAGGTTGTTGAGGTCGGGCACCACGCCGGCGAGGAGGCTGCGGCCGAGCGGCGCATAGGCGACAAACGAAATACCGAGATCGCGGGTTACCGCGCGGGTGGCGATGCCGATCTCCGGATAGAGCAGCGAATATTCGCTCTGTACCGCGGCAATCGGATGAACCTTGTGGGCGGCAGCGATGCGCTGTGGAGTCGCCTCGCACAACCCCAGATGCCTGACCTTGCCCTGCTCGACCAGCCGCGCCATCGCGCCGACCGTGTCCTCGACCGGGACGCCGGGATCGACCCGGTGCTGGAAATAGACGTCGATGTAATCGGTCTGCAGCCGCTTGAGGCTCGCCTCGCACGCCTGCGCCACGTATTCGGGGCGGCCGTTGACGCCGTTCTGCCCGCCCGGGTTCTGGGTCTGGCCGAATTTCGAGGCGAGCACCACCTTGTCGCGGCGGCCCTTCAGCGCGCGGCCGAGCAGCTCCTCGTTCTGGCCCCAGCCATACATGTCCGAGCTGTCGAGAAAATTGGCGCCGAGATCGACCGCCTGCTGGACAAACGCGACCCCGGCCGCGTCGTCGCTCGGCCCGTAAACCCCTGACAGCGACATGCAGCCGAGCCCGATCGCAGTGACCTCCGGCCCGTTCTTGCCGACCCGACGCTTTTGTGCCGCCATCAATGCCTCCGTTCTGTTGCCCGCAGCATAGCGGAATGGCCGAGCTGCCCGCGAGTTTTTGTGACAAACGCCGGCAGCGCGCTATGATCGCCGCACAAATTTCGCGGCGCGAGGAGGAAGCGATGGCGGGTCAGACGCATGTGTATGCCGGCGTGGCGGCCACGGTGGGGGTGGAGCATTCGGGCAAGCTCGGCGGCGTGTTCCGCCAGGCGCCCGGCGACAAGGGCTGGGAGCACCTGAAGAACGGGCTCGCCGAGGACGCCGAGGTGCATGCGATCACCGTGCACCCGACCGATCACGACACGATCTTTGTCGGCAGCACCAAGGGCATCTATCGCAGCCATAATCGCGGCGGCAAGTTCGAGAAGCTGAGCGTGCCGGGCGGCGACCCCGACATCTGGTCGATCCTGGTCCACCCCAAGGACACCAAGCGGCTCTATGCCGGCGCGACGCCGGTTGACGTCTATCGCTCGGACGACGGCGGCGACAATTGGAAGAAGCTCGCCCATCCGCCGCTGCCGGACCGGGTGATCATGGCGTTTGCCTGCCGGGTGATGCGGCTCGACGTCGACCCAAACGCGCCGGACGACGTGTTCGCGACGCTGGAGGCCAACGGCGCGATGCGCAGCCGCAACGCCGGCGAGAGCTGGGAAGATTGCACCGCCGATCTCATCCGCTTCTGCGAGCAGCCGAAATACCGCAGCCGGATCGGCAGCCAGACCGAGATCGAAGGCATGCTCGACGGCCATGCGCTGGCCTGCAGCGCGGCGGCCCCGGGCACCGTGTTCCTCGCCAACCGCATGGGTCTCTTCAAGAGCGGCGACCGCGGCGAGCATTGGGAGGACATGGAAATCGGGCGCTTTTCGCCGCTGACCTACGGGCGCGACATCCGCACCTCGCCGCATGACCCGAAGATCATGTACGCGGCGCTGAGCCCGGCGGCGCGCTCGACCGACGGCTCGGTCTACAAGAGCGAGGATGTCGGCAAGACCTGGAAGCGGTTCGACCACGACATCAAAGCCGACGCGACGATGATGGGCGTGACGCTCCATCCCCGCGACCCGAACCAGGTCTACGCGGTGTCGCGCGCCGGCCAGGTGTTCGGCACGCAAGACGGCGGCAAGAGCTGGAGCGAGAGCCGGCTGCCCGAAGGCGTGCGCGACGCGTACTGCGTCGCCTGCGGCTGAGCGCGGAGGGGCCCTTCCCGGGGAGGTGAAGGGCCCTACTTCCTGGGCAAGGGGGTCGGATTGAGGCGGCTGGCGTCGGCCCTCCTCGTCGTCGTTTTGGTAGCCGCGTCGATAGAGTTCACCTGCTTCGTGTGGGAGGACTTCATCTCCCCGAGCGGCTGGCGCCCCCGCTACGCGCAGAGGCCGGTGGAGGTGGTGGCGCCGTGGCTGACCGAGTCGGACCCGTGGGGCGCCTGGCACTTGCCCAACGCGACGTCCCACCAGGAGAAATCCTGCTTTTCGGTCACCCTGCGGTCCAACTCTTACGGCGCGCGCGACCGCGAGCGGGAGTTGGCCGGCAATCCCCACCGCACGATCGTACTCGGCGACTCGTTTGCCGAGGGTTTCGGCGTCGAGGCCGACGAGCGGGTCAGCGATCTCCTCGAACAGAAGCTCAAGCGGGAATTCCTCAATTTCGGGGCGCAGTACGATTTCGGGCCGCTGCAATATCAGATCATCTACGACAAGCTCGCCTCGCGCTTCTCGCACGACCAAGTGCTGATCCTGTTCCTCCCCGACAACGACTTTACCGACAACGACCTCGAATTCTGGCGCCGCCATCGGGCCGATTTCGGTCGCCGCTACCGGCCGTATTACCAAGCTACGGCGGACGGCTATGCGCCGTATTACCCGGTGCCAAACCCAAAGGACCCAGTCGCGCCCGCCGCGCCACCGGGTCTCTTCGCGAGTGTCGTCAATACCGTCGCGGACAACTCGTGGGCGGTGGCGGCGTATCGCGACGTGCGCCTCTCGGATTCACGCCCGAAGCATTACAGCGGCTATTTCGAGTTCAGCGACGCCCAGTTGAAGGCGGTGCTGTGGTCGCTCGGGCAGATCAAGAAACTTGCCGGCAGCCGCAACGTCACCATCGCGCTGATCCCGCGCCGCAACGACTTCGCCCGCGTCGCGGCCGAGGGCAGAAACCGCCTCGGCGACATCATGCAGCGGTTCGGCGCCGAGCACGCCATCGACATCGTGGATCTGCTGCGGCTGATGCCCACAATCGAACCCGACACCGACAAATACTTCCTGCCCTGCGATGAGCATTGGAGTCCGCTCGGTCACCGGATCGCGGCGGAAGCCTTGGAAAAGGCGCTACGCTTCTAGGCTAAGCGTGATCGGGTCCGGAGGAAGCGGGTAGGATCTATTTTTCACCCGATTTTGCCCTTCGTTCCGCCGCTTTCGCTTCGGCTCGTTTGAAGTATTCAGGGAAAAATATTACATAAAGTACCTTTGTAACATAAACTGATAGCGGCACTGAAATCAAAAGACTGATGAAGGATGAGTTATGCTTATCAAGCCCTAATGCCTCAAATAAAAACACTAAAATGAAAAAGGCACCAATGCGATAAAGCAGCCGGCACTTAAAATCACACCACTTACGCTCCGTTCTTCAAAAGACCAATTGAATCCTGATTCGAGTGAGGCCCACCACGGCAGCGAATTCAAAAATTTCATGCGAACCCGCCTCGAAACCCCAATTCCACAGGATTGCCCAGCGACATCGCTGTCAACAGCGGGTTGTAACACCTGAGGGTTTTGAGGGCATTAATGCACCAAAACGAGCGCTGCCGATGCTAGCTGCGCTCCAATTCGACCTCGGCAAGCGCGACGGTGCGGCGGGCGGCATCGACATGCAGGTTTTCGATCAGCCGCCCATCGACGACGGCGATACCCTTGCCGGCGGCGAGCGCCGCCTCGTGCGCGGCGATAATCTTGCGGGCCTGCTCCACCTCGTCGGGGGTCGGCGCAAACGCGGCATTGGCCGGAGCGATCTGCTTCGGATGGATCAGGGTCTTGCCGTCGAAGCCAAGCGCGCGGCCCTGGATGCAGGCGGCGGCGAACCCAGCATCGTCGGCGAGGTTCAGATGCACCCCGTCGAGCGCGGCGAGCCCGTGCGCCCGCGCCGCCAGCAGCACCCACTGCAGCGAGGTCAGCAGCGGCAACCGATCCGGCGTCTCGCGGGCCCCGAGGTCCTTGGTGAGATCCGACGTGCCCATAACCAAGGCGGCGACACCCGGTGCGGCGGCAATCTCAGCCGCGGCAAGTACGCCACGCGGCGTTTCGATCCTACACCAGATCGCCAGACCGGGAGCCGCGCCGAGGCGCGCCGCCGTCTCGCGCACGCGCCCGGCGCTCTCGACCTTTGGCATCAGCACCGCATCGAGCGGCATCGCGACCGCCGCCGCGAGATCGGCTTCGCCCCACGCGCTGTCGAGTGGGTTGACCCGCAGCACCAACTCACGCCGGCCGTAACCGCCCTGCCGTACAGCCGCGGCGACATTGGCGCGGGCGGCCTCCTTGGCGTCGGGCGCCACCGCGTCTTCGAGATCGAAGATCAGCCCGTCGGCGGGGAGCTCCCGCGACTTTTCGAGCGCGCGGGCATTGGCGCCCGGCATGAACAGCAGGCTGCGGCGAGGACGGATCAGGCTCAACATTCGGCTTCTCGGATTTCTCGGTTCGTGGCCGCGTTCCGGTATAATCCAGTTTTGGCGAAATACGGGGCTTCCATGGACCTACCTGAAACGCCGCCCCAGCATTGGGGTCGGGAGTACTGGACCTGGGTTGGGTTCTGGGCGCAATTCATTGTGCTTACGGGCCTAGCGATCCTCGGCCTGGTCATCGCCGGGAGCGACGCCCCGGGAGACGATACGACCGGGCTGCTGCTGGCGATCGCCGCCGTCGCGCTGGCCTTCATGCGGCTGAGGCTGTGGTTCGATGGCGGCGCCAGCGGCTGGATGGCGTTCCTCTTCGTCGAGACGCCGAGAGGGCTGCTGGTCGTCGTGCCGCTTTTCGCGGTGATCGCGCTCGCCGGGCTCTTCATGGGCGCCGGTGCGAGCGGCAGCCTGCAAACCGCGGGCATCGCGCTGTTCATCGCCAGCGGCGGTGTCATCTTCTTCAGCCTGAAGCGAGTCTTCGACAAGCTCGACGCGCATGATTAGGTCGTGGTGAATTTACCTATCGCTTCCTTTTTGATCGTCTTTCCCGCGGCAGCGGGAACCCATGGACGGGCGACGACGGTGCGGTCGCCCCTAGACCCCCGCTTGCGCGGGGGAGACGAATAAGGGCTCAGGCCGCAATATGCCGACGGTTCTCTCGGTTCAGTCGCGGGTGGCCTACGGCCATGTCGGCAATGCCGCGGCGGTTTTCCCTTTGCAATGCCTCGGCGTCGAGGCCTGGGCGCTCGACACCGTCGCCTTTTCCAACCACACCGGGCACGGCAGATGGCGCGGCGATGTGGTCGCCGCCGAGGTTGTCGCGACCCTGTTCGAGGGCATCGCCGATCTCGGCGTGCTGCCCGATATCGACGCCGTCCTGTCGGGCTATATCGGCACCGCGGAGACCGGCGCCGTGCTGCTCGACATCGTCGGCAAGGTCAAGGCGGCGAACCCGCGCGCGATGTTCTGCTGCGATCCGGTGATCGGCGACATCGACACCGGACCCTATGTCCGCGACGGGGTCGCCGAGTTCTTCCGCGATGCCGCGCTCGGGCGCGCGGACATCGCCACCCCGAACCGCTTCGAGCTCGAATTCCTCACCGGCCACACGGTTGCCAGCCTTGAGGACGCCACCGAGGCAGCCGCCGCGTTGCGCAGCCGAGGACCGGAGATCGTGCTCGTTACCAGCCTCGATTCAGCACCAGGTCATTTGACCATGCTGGCGTGCGGGCCGGACGGCGCCTGGGTTGTCGAGACGCCGCAGCTGCCGGTAATGCTCAATGGCTGCGGCGACGTCACCGCCGCGCTGTTCCTCGGCAATCTGCTCAACGGCGCGAGCGTGGCGGACGCGCTATCCCGCACCGCGGGCGCGATGTTCGCGGTGATCGAGACCACGGTAAGGCTCGGCCGCTATGAGCTCGCCCTCGTCGCCGCGCGCGAGGAGCTGGCGAGACCCAGCCGTCATTTCGTGGCGCGACGGCTTTAGGCGGCGATCTCCTCGATCCGTCCGTCGGCAAGCCGCCAGATCACGTCCTGCGGCACGGGCAGGCTCAGCGCATGGTGGCGCGGCAGGCCGGCGAAGAGGCCGCGGAGCACGCGGCTGACGACGCCGTGCGCGACGGCGATCACCGCAGCCTGGCCCCGCTCGGAGAGCCAAGCGCCGAGGCGGGCGGCGACTGCGTCATAAGTCTCGCCATCTGGGCTGTGGAAATACCATTCCTGGCCATGACGCTGAAAAATGCCGGGCGAGAGTTCGTCGATCTCCGCGCGGTCCAGGCCGTCCCACGAGCCGAGCGAGATTTCCTTGAGCCGATCGTCAAGTTCGACCGGCGGGTTGTCGCCGCGCGCCGCCTGGATAAGCTCCGCGGTGCGGCGGGCGCGGCCGAGCGGGCTGGAGACGACCGGAAGGCCCACGGCCTCGGGCATTCGCACGAGCCGTTTGCCAATCGCCTCGGCCTGGGCGACGCCGCGCACTGTCAGTGGCGAGTCACCCCACCCCTGAATGCGGCGAGACAGGTTCCATTCCGTCTCGCCGTGGCGGACCAGTAGGATCACCGCGCCGGCCCGCGCAGCCGATACAGCACGTGCCGGCGCAACGGGTGGCCCGGCGGCAAGCGGGGATGCTCGAAATCGAAATCGTCGCTTGCGTCACGGCTCATACCGAGCCGCTTCATGACGCGCCTCGACCGCTGATTTCCCACGACGGTGATCGCGACCATCTCGTCGAGGCCGAGGCGGTGAAAGCCGTCCTCGATCGCGGCGCGCGCGGCCTCGAAGGCATAACCTTTGCCCCAATACGGCGGCGCCAGCCGCCAGGCGGGCTCGATCGCCGGCGCCACCGGGACCGCGGGGTGAAGGTCGCCGAGACCGACGACGCCGATGAACGGCGCCTCGCCGGGCAGTTCGACGACGAACTGGCCGTAGCCGCGCTCGGCCCAAAACCGGCGCGCCCGCGTGACCCAATCCGGGCTCGGCGGCAGGAGAAATTCGCTCAGGGCCGGGTCGGCCGACATCGCAGTGAAAGCCGCGGCATCCTCGTCGCGCCACTCCCGCAACAAAAGGCGCGGCGTGCGCAGCGCGAACGCCACCGCTATTTCTTCCCCCGCCCCATCTGCGAGAAGAACATCTCTTGCAGCTGCTCGAACCCTTTGAAGCCGGCCGGCAGCCAGGTCTTCAGCATCGCCTCGGGGTCGAGCGCGCTGAGATTGGCGCGCATCTTCTGCTCCAGCTCGGCCATGAGGCGATCCTGCATCGGCTTGACCTCGGGCAGGCCGAAGAAGCCGCGCAGTTCCTCGGGCGTGCAATCGATGTCGAATTTGAGTTTCATCGGGCCGCCTCCTACGATTGGCGGCGATTATAGAGGATCAATCCAATGGCCGTCGAAATCCCGTTCCGCCGCGACTTCGCGTTCGAATACGGCCGGCTGGAAGAAGTCGCGCCCGGCATAAGGCGGATCGTCGCGCGCAACCCCGGCCCGTTCACCTTCCGCGGCACCGGCACCTACGTCATCGGCGAGGGCAAGGTGGCGGTGATCGACCCCGGCCCCGATCTGCCCGAGCACATCGAGGCGCTGTTGATGGACCTCGCCGGCGAGGAAGTGACGCATATCCTCGTCACGCATACCCACCGCGACCACTCACCGGCGGCGGCCGCGGTCAAGGAGGCGACCGGCGCGCTGACCTACGGGTTCGGCCCGCATGCCGGGGGACGGCGCGGCGAACCCGGGGTCGAGGAAGGCGGCGATTGGGATTTCACGCCGGATATCGTCGTACCCGACGGCGGCGAGATCGTCGGGGCGGGCTGGCGCTTCGAGGCAGTGCACACACCGGGACACACCTCGAACCATCTCTGCTTCGCGCTCCCCGACCGGGGGATTCTGTTCAGCGGCGACCACGTCATGGGCTGGTCGACCAGCGTCATCGCCCCGCCCGACGGCAACATGGCCGCCTACATGGCCTCGCTCGACAAGCTGCTGGGGCGCCGCGATTCAGTCTATTGGCCGACGCACGGGCCGGCGATCACCGAACCGCACGAGCATGTGCGCGCCTTCATCGCCCACCGCCGCGAACGCGAAGAGGGGATTGTCGATTGCCTGCGCGCCGGCATCGGCAGCATCGACGCGATGGTCGAGCGCCTTTATATCGGGCTCAACCCGAACCTGAAGCGGGCGGCGGGCCGCTCAGTGCTGGCGCATCTCGTCGACCTGGTCGAGCGCGGGGTTGTCGCCTGCGACGGTTCGCCGACGACGCAAGCAACCTACCGGCTGACAGGACGATGAGCGATTCGCCGGTTAAATCCGGCGACAGCGGCGGAACGCCGCAGAAACGAGGGCGTTTCACCTAGCGTATAGTTACGTATTGGCAATGCGATATCGACGCTGTAGTCGAGATGGCCAAACTGCTATGTGCGCGGTCATTAAACCAACCCCGTTCAGCCAAGGAGAGCCTCGTGGTCAATTTTGCTCGGCTAAGTCTTATCGCCGCCAGCATGGCATTGCTGGGCGCGTGCTCCAGCCCCCCGCCGCCGCAGCCGCCGGCGCCGATCGTGCCCGCTCCGGCACCGCCGCCTGCCGAGGCACCCTACAGCGTGCCGCCCGCGCCGCCCCCGGTGCATCACGTCTATCACCATTACCGGCACCACCATGTCGTGCATCACGTGTATCACCGCCATCACGTGATCCATCACGTGGTGCACCACGCCGCGCCGCCGCCGGCCTCTTCTACCGAGCCGGCACCGCCGCCCGCGTCAACAACGCCAATGCCGCCGCCGTCGTCGACCACGCCGCTGTCGCCGCCGCCATCGTCGACTCCGATGCAGCGCTAGGCGGCTTGCCGCGCCGCCACGGCGCGTGAAGGCAAACGAGCGTAGCCCCCCAGCTGCGCTCGTTCTGTTTTAAACTCCTGGCTATTCGAGGGAGTGCCGGTTGCGCCGCCGTCAAGGGCGCAAACGCAAACGAGCGCGGCCCAACGGCTGCGCTCGTTCTATTTTCGAATTCCCGGTATTTGAGGCGGATGCTGGTTGCGCCGCCGTCAAGGGCGCACACGCAAACGAGCGCAGCCCGCCGGCTGCACTCGTTCTGTTTTAGACCCCCGCTATTCGAGGCGGATGCCGACGGCTTCGGGACCCTTGCGGCCCTCGGCGATGTCGACGATGACCCGCTGGCCCTCGGCCAGGTTGGTCAGCCCCGCGCGCTGTAGCGCCGAGGCGTGGATGAACACGTCCTTGCCGCCGCCGTCGCGCACGATAAAGCCAAACCCCTTGGTCGCGTTGTACCACTTCACCATCCCCGCCTCCTGCGAGGACGCCACCAGCGGCGTCTGCTCATAGCCGCCACCGCCGCCCGGGCGCGGGCCCGAGCGCGGCCGCGCCGGCGCCGCCGTCGAGGAGTCGACGCTCAACACCTCGGTCACCTGCGGTCCGCGCTGACCAGGCGCCACCCGCACCTCCAAGGTCTCGCCCGTCTCCACCGCCTGAACCCCGATCCGGCCCAACACGCTCGCGTGCAAAAACGCGTCGCCCCCGCCATCCGCAAGCTCGACAAAGCCAAAGCCACGATCCGCCCGAAACCACTTCACCACCGCCGTCACCGGCGGGCCAGACGGCTGCTCCTCAAAACGCGGCCCCGAGCTGTACCGCGGCGCCGAGCCATAACCCCGACCCCCGCCGCCGCCGTAATCGCCCCCACCGCCGCCGCCAAACTCACCCTCGTCAAAATCGCGCCGACGTCCCCGGTCGCGATGCCCTCTCCCGTTTTCCACGACGCAATTCCCAATCCCAGGCCCGAGGCACAAACACCCCGCAACAAACATAATGCAGGTTTTTTTGGCGGGCGGAAACGCGGATGCAACTCAACTCGACATAAGTTTAACAATTGGCCCTAGCGCGGCGCCCCGACATAGCGGCCAACCCAGGCGGGGCGCGGCAAATGGGCATGCGCCGCGGCGGCCAAATGCACACGGGCATAGAGCTCGGGAGGGAACGGCGTCACCCGGCGCTCTTTGAGATCGACGTGGAGAAACAAGAGTTCCTGCGTCGCCGCGCGTTCGCCGTTGTCGAGGCGAAACATCTCGTGCGCGAGGTGCAAGCGCTTGTCGTCGGCGAGGAGGATCTGGATCGTGACCCGCACCTTGTCGCCGACCAGCAGCTCGCGCTCGTAGCGATTATGCGTCTCGGTAACGAAGGTGCCGAGATCGGTGCGCCGGCGATAGGCAAGCCCCAAGTCGAGCACGTCGAAGAGTTGGTCGGTCGCGTAATCGAACAGCACCGTGTAATAGGCGAGGTTCATATGCCCGTTATGGTCGATCCATTCGGGCCGAACCTCGCCGTGGTAACGATCGAACGGGGCGGGAAAAGGCTCGGGCAGGCTCAATGGCGGTTCCACAGCCGCTTTGTCGCAATCGCCGCGCCATCCGCCATCGCCCGCAATTTCTTGAACGAGATGTCGGGATCGAGCTTGCCGTAGCCGGCGAAGGTGCCAAACCCGCAATCGCTGCCGGCGATCACCCGCTCGCGCCCGACAATGTCGGCGAAGCGGCAAATGCGCTCGGCGACGAGCTCGGGATGCTCGACGTAATTGGTCGAGGTGTCGAGCACGCCGGGGATGAGGATCTTGTCGTCGGGCAACTTCACCTCGTCCTTCCACACCGCCCATTCGTGGGCGTGGCGCGGATTGGCGGCCTCGACGACAAGCGCCTGCGGTTTCGCCTTGACGAGGATCGGCGCGACCTTGCGGAACTCGATGTCGTGGTCGTGCGGACCCTCGTAATTGCCCCAGCAGATATGGATGCGGCTCATCTCGGCGGGGACATTGCGCAGCGCGTGGTTGAGCGTCTCGACGTGGAAAGCGGCGCGCTTGAGGAAGTCGCTCTCGCTCAAATCCTGGAAGCTGGTATGGCGCGCCATCGCCAGATCAGGGCAATCGAGCTGCAGCACGATGCCGGCGGCGACGATCGCCTCGTACTCCTCCTGCATCGCCGCGGCGATGGCTTCGACATAGGCCTCGTGCGAGGGATAGTAGGAGTTGGTCTGGAACACCGGGACGAGACCGGGCGAGGCCGCGGTCATAAAGACGTCGGTGACGGCGACCCCGGCGACCGCCGCCTTGAGGTTGGCGATGTCGTCGGCCAAGGGTTGGCGGTCCTGCACCGCGATCGGTCCGACGCAAACCGCGCGGCGGGCGACGTTCTCACCGGTCATCCGCCCAATCGCCGCCGAGAAGTTCGGGTGCGGCCCGGTGTCGAGCCGCGGCTTCGCCGGCTCGTGCCCAGCAAAGCCGGAGAGCCGGTCGGCGACATAGGTCGAATAGCCCGGCTTCGACATTTCCCCGTCATCGACGATATCGACCCCGGCCTCGGCTTGGCGACGGACGATCGCGGCAACGGCGTCCTTGGTTTGCCGCGCCAGCTCGGCCTTGTCGTAGGCTGGCCCTGGTCCTTTCTTGACCAGCAGCTCGCGCAGCGCCGCCGGGCGCGGCAGGCTGCCGACATGGGTGGTGAGGATGCGGTCGGTGCTGGTCTTCATAGCGGCCCCCTCTCCTTCTTGTCGCACCCCGGCGCAAGCCGGGACCCATATTTCCGCCCCTCGTGCGGTTGGGCCCCGGCTTTCGCCGGGGAGCGGAATATTTATGCCAACCCGTAAAGCATTGCGGCGTTGTCGTGAGTGAGCTTTTGCCGCATTTCGGGGCCGAGGCTCGCCATCTGGCGTTCGATCGCGGATTTCGAGTTTGGCCAGACGCCGTCGGGGTGCGGATAGTCCGAAGCCCACAAGAGATGCCCGTCGCCGAAGAACGGGATCAGCGCCATCGCCGCGTAATCTTCCTGGAAGGTCGCGTAGATCTGCCGCTTGAACAGCTCGGACGGCTTGGTCTCGAGATCCTTGCCGCCCTTGTCGGCCCAGAATTCCTTGGCTTCCCAGAGCCGCCAGTGGCGGTAGTCGAGCTCCTGCACCAGCCAGGGCAGCCAGCCGGTGCCGGCCTCGGCCATCACCATCTTCAACTTGGGATGCCGCTCCAAAATGCCCCAGGCGAACAGGTCGATAAACGGCTCGAGGAAGTTGCCCATGAAAAACTTGGTGTTCTCGAACACCGCAGCCGCTTTGCCGGCGCTCCGGTCGGAGGGCTTGCCGACAAACACCGTGATGTGCCAGCCGAGGATGATCCCAGTTTCTTCGAGTGCGGCCCACAGTTTCTCCCAGGCCGGGTCGTCGAGTTTCGGATTGACGTTGGCGATCATCAGCGAGACCTGCCGCACCCCGCCTTTCTCATGCAGGCGCATCAGCTCGTCGTAGGCCGCATCGGGCGTCTCGGGCAGCATCGGGGCGCCGATCAGCCGGTCGGGTGCGGCCTGACAAAACTCCATCAGCCAATCGTTGTAGACGCGGTAGCAGGCGACGCGCAGTACCGGGTCGTCGGTCGAAATCTGGAAGATCGGCCCAAAGATGATCTGGCTCCGGACGCCGTCCCGGTCCATGTCGGCGAGGCGCAATTCGGCGACCGCCGGGCGGCGTTCGCTCTGATCGTGGATGCCGGCGCGGTCGAACGAGTTGTAGAGCGGCTTCACCGGCCGGGCGTTGCCGGTGGCGGGTTTCTTGCCGCCCCAGCTGCCCCAGACCTTGCCGTCGCACATCCACACCGCCTGCCCGTCCTTCTCGGCGATATAGGGCGCGCGGTCGCGAAACTGCGCCGGAAGCCGGGTCGTCCACAGATCCGCCGGCAGAACGCCGAGATCCATGTGGTCGTCGCAGGAGATCAGCGTGTTGGCCATGAATAACTCCTCAATCCGAACTGTACCGGCGCCCTGCGTCCTTCGAGGCCTCGCTGGTGCGAGGCACCTCAGGATGAGGACCACCCTAGGTCATATCTACTCTGCCGCTGCCTGTTGCTGCTGCTCGGCGGCGATCATCCGATCGACGTGCCGGCGCATTGTCATCCGCGTCGCGTCGGAGGCGATGTCGACGAGGCCGTCCTCGCCAAACTCGCCGAGCCGTTCTTGTTGTGCCTGAACCATCGCGGCGTCCTCGAGGAACGCGGTCGCGATTTGACCGAACAGCAACTCGGTCGCCTCTGGGTCATCCTGGCGGTAGCCGTTGGCCGCCGACCAGAAATAGAAGCAGGTCGTCTCGGTCTCCGGCGTCAGCCCGTGGAACAGCCGGAACTTGAAGGGAAAATCATCGGGCTCGGCGCCCGAGCCGGCGTCGGTGGCGCCGGTCCATTGCAGGACCGTCGACGGCGCGACGAATTCGAACACCTGCAGCCGGTCGATCCGGCCCTGAAACCCGGCCGCCTTGACATAGCTCGGCGGCGGCGGCGAGTTACGCATCCAGCGGGTGAACTTGATCCCTGTCGGTGTGCGCACTGTCTTCATCTCGGCCTGGAAGTGCTGCAGCGGGTTGCCGCCGATTGTCTTGGCGTGCAGATAGCCGAGATGCGTCAAGTCCATCAAATTGTCGACCATCAGCATGTAATTGCCTTTGATCGGATACATCGTGTGCTTGTGCGGCCACCGGGCCAGGTCGTCGTGGTAGGGGAAGTCGACGATCAGCGCCGGGTCGGCCAAGGCCGGATCGCCGGGCCAGATCCACAGGAACTGGTTCTTCTCGACCAGCGGATAGTTGCGCACGGTGGCGCCAGGCGGCACGAGGCGCTGCCCCGGCACCTGCACGCATTTGCCAGCGCTGTCGATGACAAGGCCGTGGTAGCCGCACTGGATGCCCTGCTCGACGACGGTGCCGAAGCTCAGCGGGGCCGAGCGGTGGCAGCAGCGGTCGGCAAGCGCCGCGGCGCGGCCTTGTCCATCACGGAACAGCACGATCGGGTCGTTGCAGATGCGGCGGGCCAGTGGCTTGTCGCCGAGCTCATCGGCCCACGCGGCGATGTACCAGGCATTGCGCACGAACATGCTGAGCCTCCATGCCGGTTTATTGCCGGCATGGTACGGCGAGCGCGCCGCAGCGAGAAGCGGGTTATGCGGTCGCGGGGCGCGCCGCGCGGCGAAGATCGGGGAGGAACACCGTGAGCAACCCAATCAGCGGCAGATAGGCGCAGACACGATAGACCGTGGCGATGCTGGTGGCGTCGGCGAGGCTCCCTAGCGCGGCGGCGCCGACCCCGGCCATGCCAAAGCTGAGCCCGAAGAACAGACCCGCCATCGTGCCGATCTTTCCCGGCACCAGGTCAAGCGCGTAGACGATGATCGCCGACGAGGCCGAGGCCATCGTCGCGCCGACGATCACGGTGAGAACGCTGGTCCAGAACAGGCTGGCGAAGGGCAGCATCAGCGCGAACGGGATGGCGCCGAGGATCGAGCCCCAGATTACCGCCTTGCGCCCGATCCGGTCGCCGACCGGCCCGCCGATCAGCGTACCCAGCGCCACCGCGGCGAGGAAGACAAAGAGATAGATCTGCGCTTCCGCCATCGTCAGGTGGAACTTGTCGATCAGGTAGAAGGTGTAATAGGTGCCGAGGCTCGCCTGATAGAACGCCTTGGAAAACACCAGCGACAACAGGATCGCCAGCGACCAGAACACCTGACGGCGGGACAGGTTGAGCGGCGCGGCGGCGGTGTACCGGGCGCGCCGCGACGGCGGGTGTTCGCGCCGATACCAGTTGCCGATCAGGACCAGCACCGCCATCGCCAGGAGCGCGGCGCTGGAGAACCAACCGACGCTGCCCTGCCCGCGCGGGATCACGATGAAGGCGGCGAGGATCGGCCCCGTCGCCGAGCCGAGATTGCCGCCGACCTGGAACAGCGACTGCGCGAGGCCATGCCGCCGCGCACCGCCCGAGGCCAGCCGCGCGACCCGCGAAGCCTCGGGGTGGAACACCGCCGAGCCCGCCCCCATCAGCGCAACCGCGAGCAGCACGGTCAGGTAGTGCGTGGCCCCGGCCAGGAGCAGCAGACCGGCCAAGGTCGAGCACATCCCCACCGCGAGCGAATAGGGCTGCGGCTTGTGGTCGGCTACGAGGCCGACCAGCGGCTGCATCATCGACGAGATGACCTGCATGGTCAGGGTGATGACGCCGACCTGCACGAAATTGAGGCTGTAGGTGTTCTTGATCATCGGGTAGAGCGACGGCACCAGCGACTGCATCATGTCGTTGAGCAGGTGCGAGAACGAAAGCGCGAGAATGATCGAGAAGGCGGTGCCTTCGGCCAACCGCGCCCGCTCCGCCGCGGCCGCCGCCGGCAGGACCGCCGCCATCTCACCCGATACTTCTGTCGCCATTACACCGCCTCTGCCCGCACGCTTCGTAGCGCGGCGGAGATGATCTCAAATCGTACGATTGGACTAACACGGATAGGGCGAGAGGCTGCCCGGTTTTTAGCCATGGCAGATATTCTTTCGGCGGCGAGCGAAACATCGCCATCGGCGACTAAGCCGGCGCGGTGCCGCGCAGGCAGGTGCGGTGCAGGACGCGCTTGTAGCGCGCCGCCTCGAAATTGGCGTCGGCGCGATGCAACAGGCAGCGGTTGTCCCACATCAGCACATCGCCCGGCAGCCAATGGTGGCGATAGATGAAGCGCTCTTGCGTCGCGTGCTCTTCGAGCTCGGCGAGCCGCGCCCGGCCGGCATCGAACGGCCGGTCGTCGAGATGCGAGGCGTGCTCGCCCATGAAGAGGCTCTTCTTGCCGGATTCGGGCTGGGTGCGGACGAGGAGATGGGTCATCGGCGGCGCGTCGGCGATCTCCTCCGGGCTCGCCTGGCGGCCGGCCTTCTGGCACGACAACTCCCAGCTGTGGATGACGCCGACCCCATCGAGCTCGGCCTTCTCCGCGTCGCTCAGCGCTTCGTAGGCGAGAATCATGTTGGCGAAGCAGGTATCGCCGCCCTGCGGCGGCATGATCCGCGCATGCAGGATCGTCGCCAGCGAGGGCAGCTCGCGGAACGATTTGTCGGTGTGCCATTTCTGCGAGGCGACCTTGCCGCTGGGCTCGCCGTCGGGGCCGAGGTTGTGGACGATGTGCACCATCGGGTGGTCGCCGACGCCGCGGTTGCGCGCGACATGCCGCTCCAGAATGCCGAACTGTTCGGTGAAGGCGACCTGCTCGTCCTTGGTGAGGTCCTGACCGCGGAAGGCGAGCACGTGATGGCGAACGAAGGCGTCGTAGACCGCCGCGCGCGTCGCCTCGTCGAGCGGCTTCCGCAGATCGAGCCCGACAACCTCCGCGCCGGCGACATCGGATAGCGGGCGTATGTCGAAGCTCTGCGTGCTCCCGGTGATTTCCATGACTGCGGACATCGGCCTTCCTCTCTTTTGCTCCCCGGCGAAGGCCGGGGTCCACCCCTCAGCCGTCTCGCGGTCGCAAAAATGCGACCCCGGCTTTCGCCGGGAAGCGGGGTAAATATAGGTCCTATCGGTTCCGCCAATTGGGCTTGCGGCGCTCCGCGAAGGCCTTGGGGCCCTCGATGTAATCCTGGCTGTCGAGATTGGCCTGCACTGCCGGATAGGTCGTGGTCATCGCCTTCTGCAAGGTCGGCTCGTCGAGGCTTTTGTAGACGGACTGTTTCGAGGCGCGGATCGCCATCGGCGAGCATTCGAGGATGAGCCCGGCCCAGCGTTTGGCGGCGTCGAGCGCCTGACCTGCGGGCACCACCTCGTTGACAAAGCCGAGTTCCTTGCCCTCGGCGGCGGAGACGCGGCGGCCGGTGAGGATCATGCCGAGCGCGTTCTTCTGCCCGATCATCCGCGGCAGGCGATGGACGCCGCTGCCGGCGATAAGGCCGACGCGCGGTTCGGGCAGCGCGAAGACCGCGTTCTCGGCGGCGACGACGATGTCGCAGGCAAGCGCGGTCTCGAACCCGCCGCCCATCGCGACGCCGTTGACCGCGGCGATCAGCGGCTTGTCGAGGTCGAAGCGGTGGCTGAGGCCGGCGAACCCGGTCGCCGGACGTGGGCCGCGCCGCCCGGCCGCCTGCACCTTAAGGTCGTTGCCGGCCGAGAAGGCGCGCTCGCCGGCGCCGGTGATGATGCCGACCCACAGCTCGGGATCGGCGGCGAACTCGTTCCAGATGCCGTCGAATTCCCAATGCGCCTCGCTATGCAGCGCGTTCAGCACCTCGGGCCGGTTGATCGTGACGACGCGGATACGCCCCTCGTCCTCGACCTTGCAGAACTTGTAGTCGGCCATGCGCCCTCCCGTTTCATGCATGATCGACCCGCATCCGACGGCGCACAACCGCAATTGACGCGCCGCGGCGCTACCGCGATTCTTCATCGAAGCATTGCAAAGGAGACGCGGCGATGGCGCTCGACCTGCTCATCAAGAACGGCACGGTGATCGACGGATCGGGGCTGCCGCGCTACCGCGCCGATGTCGGGGTCAAGGGCGGCCGGATCGTCGAGATCGGCCGCATCCGCCAGCCGGCGGAGCGGGTGATCGACGCCGAGGGGCAGATCGTCAGCCCCGGCTTTATCGACGGCCACACCCATATGGATGCGCAGGTCGCGTGGGATCCGCTCGGCAGCTGCTCCTGCTGGCACGGCGTCACCAGCGTCGTCATGGGCAATTGCGGGTTTGCGCTGGCGCCATGCAAGCCCGCGGACCGCGAGTGGTTCGCCCGTTGCCTGACGGCGGTCGAGGACATCCCGACCGAGGCGATGATGGAAGGGATCGACTGGACCTGGGAGACCTTCCCGGAATACCTCGCCAATGTCGAGCGACTGCCGAAGGGCCTCAATTACGGCATGTATATCGGCCATTCGGCGCTGCGCATGTACGCGATGGGCGCGCGCCGGGGCCTCGCAGAGAAGGCGAACGAGGACGACCTCCGCCGCATGGAGCAGGCCGTCGCAGAGGCGCTGAAGGCCGGGGCGCTCGGCTTCTCGACCTCGCGGGCGACGACGCATGTGACCCCCGACGACACGCCGGTCGCCAGCCGCATCGCCGAGTGGAGCGAGATCGAGCGGCTGGTCGGCGCGATGGGCAAGCTCGACAGCGGCATCTTCCAGATCGGCCCCGACATCTCGGGTGGTGAGGCACAGAAGGCTTGCCTCGAACAACTGCGCAAGATCGCGATCGACAGCGGCCGGCCGATCATGTTTGGCATGCTGGCGACCAAGCAGGGCATCAACCCCAACCCGTGGGATTTCCAGACCCGCTTCATGGACGAGACCGTGGCGCTGGGCGGGCGCATGTACGGCCAGGCGACGACGCGCTCGATCAACGCGGTGTTCTCGCTCAAATCGTACCTGCCGTTCGACGTGCTGCCGGCGTGGAAGGAGGTTCGCGCGCTGCCCTTGGCCGAGCAGAAGCAACGGCTGCGCGATCCCGAGACCCGCGCCCGGCTCGTCGCCGCCGAGGCGACGATGAAGCCGCGCGAGCGCACCTTGCAGGGCGGCGGCGCGGCGACTACCGACCCGCGCAAGCCGAATTACGACAACCTCTTCCCGATGCTGAGCGTCAATTGGGACGACCCCAGCGTCGGCGAGCTGTCGCGGCGGCAAAACAAGCACCCGGTCGAGGTGATCCTCGATCTGGCGCTGGAGAACGACAACCGCATGTTCGTGCAGCCGATCGTCAACGAGCAGCCGGCCGATGTGCTGAACCTGCTGAAGCACCCTCGCACGCTCGCGACCTTCTCCGACTCCGGCGCGCATGTCTGCCAGGAGATGGGGTCGTCGCTGCAGACGCATCTGCTCAGCTACTGGGTGCGCAACAAGCAGCAATTCAGCCTCGAAGAGGCGGTGCGGATGCTGACCTTCGACAACGCCTCGGCCTGGGAGCTGCCGGATCGCGGGCTGATCCGTACCGGTTACGCCGCCGATCTCGTCGTCTTCGACGAAGCCACCGTGAAGCCGCAGCTGCCGACGGTCGAAACCGACCTGCCCGGCGGCGCGCGGCGCCTGGTTCAGAAGGCCGACGGCATCGCCGCGACGATCGTCAATGGCACGGTCGCGATTGAAAACGGCCAGGCGACCGGCAACTCTGGGGGCCAGGTGCTGAAGGGCCGGCTCGCGGCGTGATATCAACGAAGCTTCCTTGTCGTCATTCCCGCGAAAGCGGGAACCCAGGGCGGGCGACGGAGCGGTTGCCCCTGGGCCCCCGCCTTCGCGGGGGAGACGAGTTAATATGACCGACCCCGATGCCGGCGCCCGCGCGGCGCTGCGCTTGATCGGCCCCGATCCGGCGAACTGGGTGCCGGATCGGGAAGGCATCGACCACAACGTGCTGATCGTCGGCGGCGGGCAGACCGGCTGCGCCTTCGCCTTCGCGCTGCGCCGCGCGGGGATCGGCAAGGTGTCGGTGATCGATGCCGCGCCGGATGGAGGGGCGGCGGGGATTTGGCAGACCACCGCGCGGATGAACGTGCTGCGCACGCCAAAGACGCTGGCCGGGCCGGAGCTCGGCATCGCCGCCCTTGGCTTTCAGGCGTGGTACGAGGCGCGGCATGGCGCGGAGGCCTACGCGGCGTTCGAGCGCATCCCGCGCCAGGCCTGGGTCGACTACCTCGCGTGGTATCGGGATTTCCTCGACATTCCGGTGCGCTACGGCACCCGGCTCAACCGCATCGAGCCGGTCGAGGGTTGTTTCCGCCTGCACTTCGACACCGGCGTCGAGACGACGCGGAAGATCGTCATCGCCACCGGGTTCGAGGGCAGCGGCGGCATCGCCGTGCCCGACATGCTGCGTGAATTGCCAAAGCGGCTGTGGGCGCATGCCGCCGAGGACATCGATTTCGCCGCGCTCGCCGGCAAGAAGGTCGCGGTCATCGGCGGCGCCGCCTCGGCCTTCGACGCCGCCGCGGTCGCGCTCGAAGCCGGGACGAAGTCGGTGCACCTGTTCGCCCGCCGGCCGCAACTCGCCGCGACGCCGATCAACCGCAGCCGCGGCTATCCCGGCGCCTACGACAATTATTATTCGCTGCCGGACGCGGTGCGCTGGCATCAGGCGATCCGCTATCGCCGCGCCGGCTCGACCGCGCCGCAGGACGCGATCGAGCGGGTGCTGAAGCACGACAACTTCCACCTGCATCTCGCCGCGCCCTGGGTGTCGGCGCGGGCGGAAGAAGGCGGCATCGTCGCCGAGGCCGCCGACGGGGCGGGTTGCCTGGCGGATGGCGCGCTGACCTGGCGCTTCGATTTCGCCATCGCCGGCACCGGATACGCAGCCGACCCGACTCTGCGGCCGGAATTCGCCGAGTTCGCGCGGTACATACTGTTGTGGCGCGATCGGTACGTGCCGCCGGCCGACGAAGAAGACCCGTTCCTCGGCGCGCACCCCTATCTCGGGCCGGGCAACGAATTCATCGAACGCGAGCCGGGCGCGGCGCCCTATCTGAAAGACATCCACTGCTTCAACCCGGCCGGGTTCGTCAGCTTCGGCGTGCCGGTCGGCGACGTGCCGAGCATGAAACGCGGCCATCCGACTGTCACCGCGCAGATCAGCCGCGACCTGTTCCTCGCCGATATCGAGTATCACCAGCGGCGGATGACCGGCGATGTGCCGGCCGATTTCGGCCCAGAGCTTTACGCGAAGGCGGTGTGGAAAAACGGCTAGTCAACCTTCTCCGCGCCCCGGCGGAAGCCGGGGTCCACTTGTCCACTGCCTCGGCGGCCGAAAAGTGGGTCCCGGCTTTCGCCGGGAAGCGAGACTTCAGGTCAGGTGCTTCAAATACTGGGCGACGAAATCGCAATCGACAAAGCGCGCGTAGGCGTCGCTGATCCGCTTCGTCACCGGGCCGGGCAGCGGCGCTTGTAGCTGGCGGCCGCCAATGCTGCGCACCGGGCAGATGCACAGGCTCGTCGAGGTCATGAAGATCTCATCGGCGATCCCGGCATCGTAGAGGTCGAGATCGGCCTCGCGGCAGGGAATGCCGAGTTCGTCACACAATTCAATGACGGTCTCGCGGCTGATCCCCGGCAGCACGAACTCGCTGCGCGGGGTCGACACCTCGCCGTCGCGGACGAGGAAGATGTTGCTGCCGATCCCCTCGGAGAGATGCCCGTTATGGTCGAGCAGCACCGACCACGCTTCGGGATCTTGAGCTTTCGCCTGAAGATCGGCCTGTATCAGATTGAGATAGTTGTGGGTTTTCGCGCGCGGGCTCAGCGCCTCCGGGGCGGTGCGGCGGATCGGCGGGACGACGATGTCGATGCCGTCGCGGAACAGTCGCGCCCGCTTAGCGAGCGGCAGCGGGATGCATTCGACGATGACGGTCGGGCCGGTATCCTCCCAGCCCTCGTCGCCGACCGCGTCGACCCCGCGCGACACCCGCTGCGCCAGCCAGAAATCGGTGTCTGGGGTGAGGAAATGCGCGTTACGCGCCAGCACCTCCTCGCTGATCCCGACCATCTCTTGCGGCGACAGGCCAGGGTCGATGCGCAAATATTTGAGCGAGCGATAGAAGCGGCCGACATGTTCCTTGAGTTTGAACGGACGGCCGTGAAACGTCCTGGTCATGTCGAACGCGGCGTCGCCGTATTTGAACCCGCGGTCGCGGAACGGGATCAGCACCTCGCGCTCGGGCACGATGCGCCCGTTGAAGTACGCCACGCGCTGATTGCCCTGGGGATTGGCGCGATTATCGCTCATTGCACGCCTCCGAACAGCGGCGCGCGGGTCTCGGCGAACTCCTCGACCGCGCCGACCAGGTGGTCGCCGTCGGCGTCGTCGAGCGCGATCGACAGCGCCATCATCCCCCGCTTGGCGAACCAGATGCCGCGCGCGGTCAGGTCGAAATAGAACAGCTCCAACAACCCGGCATGGCCCTTGGCGGCGTCGGCGGCGTTGCGGATGTCGCCGCCGCGCATGTGCACGCCGATCATCGAGCCAATGCCGGTGAACTGCATTGTCAGCCCTTTGCGTCGGACGACGGCGTTGAGCCGTTCGCGCAGCCCGTCGCCCCAGTCGTTGAGCTTGCTGCGCCGCCGCCGGCGTGTAGACTTCGGTGAGGCCGACATAACCGGCGTTCATCGTCAGCACATTGTTGTTGAAGGTGCCGGCGTGCTGAAACCCGTTCTTGTTGCGCGGGTCGAACCATTCCATCAGATCGGTGCGCCCGCCGAACGCGCCAAAACTCATGCCGCCGCCGACATATTTGCCGAGGGTCGTCATGTCCGGATTGATGTCGTGCACCTCCTGCAAGCCGCCCGGCGCGAGGCGCGAGGTCATCACCTCGTCGAAAATGAGGATCGCGCCGGTCTCGCTCGCCAGGGCGCGCAGCTCGGCGAGAAATTCGCGGGTCGCCGGGATGCACCCGCCGCCCCCGAGCATCGGCTCGATCAGGATTGCCGCGAGGTCGCCTTTGTGCGGCGCGACCAGCGCGCGCACCGCCTCGATGTCGTTGTAGGTGGCCATCAGATAGTCGAACGGCGCGTTGATCGGGCTGCCCTTGCCGCGGAAATAAAAGACGCCGCCGTGATAGCCGCCGTGGAACACCAAAATCTTGGTCTTGCCGGTGATGGCGCGCGCGGCGAGCACCGCCATCAAATTCGCCTCGGTGCCCGAATTGGTGAAGCGCACCAGCTCGATCGAGGGGAAACGGTCGCAGATCGCCTGGGCGAACTTGGCCTCGGCCGCGCCATGCGCGCCGAAATTGATGCCGCCGTCGAGCGCGGCGTCGATCGCCTTCCTGATGACGGGGTGCGAGTGCCCATAGAGCCCGGCGGTGAATTCGCTGAGGAAATCGGCGTATTCGTGGCCGTCGGCGTCCCACAAATGCGCGCCCTCGCCCTTGACCATGGTGAGCGGGAACGGCTCGGCATAGATCGCCGAGCGGGTGTTGCCGCCGGGCAAGGCCTCGCACGCCTTCTCGTAGAGCGCGCGGCTCTTGGGGTTGCGGGCGGCGTATTGTTCCTCCGCTTCGCGGAGCGCGGCATCGATGTCGATATTGGCGGGACGTGGGTCAGGCATGGTCGGTCCTTTCGCCGACCCGTTTTACCAGACCCCGGCCGGGCCGCACCCGGATTTGCTGCTGAAACAGCTCATCAGCAGCAAATCCCCACCCAGCCTGTTCCGCCTGATCTCTGCTGGAAATTATCAGGCGAGCGGAAGCCGCAGCGGAACATGGCGGGGTGTGTAACACGCCTTTCCGGCGGTTTTAGGGCGATGTCGCGCAGCCGGAGCGCTATCATCGCAACGGTTGCGCGAGGAGCCCGGTGGCGGAGCGCGTCGAGCAGCAGGCGGTGGAATGGCAATATCTCAGGCGATCGGGATCGACATGCCGCTGGACTTTGCCACCGACGCGCACAACTCGGTCGTTCAACGCCTCGGAAAGTATCAGAAGAATAACGCTGAAATATGGTCGGAGTTGGCCGGAGGCTGGAACGCTGTCGCTCATCGGTTCAATACGATGGCCAATGCGGATCAAAAATATACCGCGTCGTTGAAATTAGCTGGTTCGGCTGCGCCGCCAGACCATCGCGTAATCCAAGAAGAGGCGTTATTTGCCTTCTTTGTAGCAGGCTACGCTGCACTCGAAAGCCTCGGATATGCCGCGTTCGCGATGGGAGCGCTGCTACGGCCCGCCGACTTTCCGATGGTAACGCCTGCGAACCGTCGAGCTGTCACCCCCAATGCGGCACTGAGCAAGTTCTCCCTCTGCTTTCCAGGGACACAAATCGAGACGAGACTCTCTGCCCTCATCGTGGATCCCAACTTCAAGCGATGGGGCTTGATTAGAAACGTTCTTGCGCATCGTTCCGCACCCGCACGCCACCATCACATGAGCGTCGGCAGCCAAGCACCGCACAAGACGGAATGGGAGATATCTGGCGGCCTTACGATAGACGATCGGACGACCTCGAAAGAGCGCCCGTGGCTTGCCACGATGCTAGCTGGCTGCCTCGAAGCGACGGCGGACTTCGCGAGAGCGAATTTTCCCTAGTTTCAGGGGACCGAAGCTATCCCGTATACGCCCGCCTTCCGTGGTCGCGCAGCCAGAGGCGAACGAGGTGGCGGCGGCGGTCGGGGTCGGGCCAGTCCTCGAACTCGGTGCGGCTGTGGCCGAGGGTGCGGTTGTCGACGAACTGGATCTCGCCCGGCGCGAACTCGAAATCGACCGCGACGCCGGGCTCCTCGAAAATCTCCAGAGTCGCGGCGACGGCGGCGGCGCCCTCGTTATCGACCGGCTCGCCCCTCAGCGCGTAGCCGCCCCTGATCTGGTGGTGGCTGAAGCGCGAGCGCAGCTCCCCACGGGTCAAGCCCGTGGGCTGATGGTCTACACCCGCCTCGAATACCGGGGCGCAGAAAATCTCCTCCTCGCCGGGGAAGAACTCCTTCTGGCGATCGAACCAGAACGGCTCGTAGAGCCGCGGCAGCAACTCGGGATGCCGCGCCAGCAGCGCGTTGTGCACGGTGTGAAAGCTCAAGACGCGGCTGACCCCGCCCGATTTGGCGGTTTTGAGGCACAAGAGGCCGACGATCTCCGGGCGGAGTCGTGTTGTAGGCGTTGTCGATATGGAAGCGGATTTCGATGTTGGTCTTGTCGGGGCGGATGCCCGAGCCGGGCAGCGCCTGCTGGCCGGTGTCGTGGACATCGTAGATCATCGTGCCGTCGAGCTTTTGCGCCACCGGGCGCATCACCATCGAGGAGAGCAGCCAGTAGACGGTCTCCGCCTCTGGCTTCGACATCTCCTCGACCGGGAGCCGGTCGACCACCGCGAAGCGCACCCCCTGCTTCAGGATACGCCGCGCCTTGGCCATCGCCGCATGGCAATGGGTCATGTCGAAATCGGCCGGGCTGCGCAAGATCGTCGGCAGCGGATGGGCGCGCACCTCGTCGACGACGCGGCGGATTTCGTCGAGGCACGCGGCGTCGAGCGCAACGCGGTAGTCCTCGGGGCGAATATCGGCGGCGCGCCAGGCGCTGGGGCCTTCGATCGGGTGGTCGAGCATGCGAAGCCTCGCTCGCTGTGACCGGCTGAAAATAGGCCCGAGCCAGAAGCCAGGCAATCGGCGCCTCAGCCCGGGTGCGAGAAGCTCACATGGGCGGCGACAATGCGCCAGCCCTCGGGAAAGCGAACCCAGCTCTGCTGCTGGCGGCCAAGGCTCGGCTGCCCGGGGCGCAGAAACTCGGTCGAGGCGGTGGCGAAATCGCGCCCGAAGGTGGTGATGACCGTGTTGCGGATCGAGCGCCGCACCGGCGGCGTGCGCGCCGAGCGAAACGCGGCGATCTGCGCGTGGCCGTAAAGCTCCTCGCCGATGCCGAAGCGCAGCGTGTAGGGCGCATCACGGAACAGCTCGTTGAGCACCGCGACATCGTTGGCGTTGAGCGCTTCCTCATAGCGGGCGAAGGCAGCGCAGACCTCGGCATGCACCCGGGGAATGTCGATCGCCAGCCCCTCAACCTCACTCGACATCGGTCAACTCGCGACGGTTCGGCGACCCTTATCCACTATTTCGCAGTCCGGCGGCGATGCCGTTGATGGTCAAGTGGATGCCGGTGACGACGTCCTCGCCGGCGTCGCCCGCCCGATAGCGTTTCAACAGCTCGATCTGCATGTGGTTGAGCGGGTCCATGTAGGGGAACCGGTTGCGGATCGAGCGGGCGAGCAGCGGGTTGGTTTCGAGCAGTTGGTTCTGCCCCATGATCACGAGCAGCGCCTCGATCGAGGCACTCCACTCGGCGCGCAGCCGGGCGAAGATGCGCTCGCGCAACTCGACGTCCGACACCAGCTCGGCATAACGCGAGGCGATGGCGATGTCGCTCTTCGCCAGCACCATGTCCATGTTCGAAAGCAGCATCTGGAAGAACGGCCACTCGCGACACATCGCCTGGAGCGTGTCGATGCCATCGCCGGGATGCGCGTCACGCCACGCCTGGACGGCGCTGCCGAACCCGTACCAGCCGGGCAGCATCAGGCGCATCTGCGCCCAGCTGAACACCCAGGGGATGGCGCGCAAATCCTCGATCTTCTCCGATGGCTTTCGCGATGCCGGCCGGCTGCCGATGTTGAGATTGGCGATCTCGCCGACCACCGTCGCCTCGCGGAAGAAGCGGACGAAACCGTCGGTCTCGTAAACGAGCGCGCGGTAGGCGCGATAGGCGTCGGCCGATAGCTGCGCCATCGCGTCGAGGTATTCAGGGCGCGGCGCCGCCGCCTCCGGCCGCAGCAGTGTCGCCTCCAAGGTCGCCGCGGCAAGGATTTCAAGGTTGCGGCGGCCCAGTTCGCCGTTCGAATACTTGCTGGCGATGACCTCGCCCTGCTCGGTGATGCGGATCGCGCCCTGCACCGCGCCCGGCGGCTGGGCGAGGACCGCCTGGTAGCTCGGGCCGCCGCCGCGGCCGACCGAGCCGCCACGCCCGTGGAACAGCCGCAACCCGATATCGTGGTGAGCGAAGACATCGACCAGCGCGATCTCGGCCTTGTAAAGCTCCCAGCCCGAGGTCAGAAAGCCGCCATCCTTGTTGCTGTCCGAATAGCCGAGCATCACTTCCTGGATGCGCCCACGGCTTTCGAGCAGCCGCGCGTAATCGGGGAGGCTCAGCACCGCCTCCATCACGCCGCCGCAGCTCCGCAGATCCTCGATGGTCTCGAAGAGCGGCACGATATCGAGGTCGAGCTTCTGCTCGCGCGGGTGCAGCAGCCCCGCCTCCTTGAGCAGCACGGCGACTTCGAGCAGGTCGGAGACGCTGGTCGCCATCGAGATGACATAACGCGGCACGGATGCCAGCCCGTAGCGGCGATGCGCGTCGGCGGTGGCGCGCAGAATCGCGAGCTCGCCGGCGGTCTCGGCCGAATAGGGCAGGAACTCGGAGGCAAGCGGACGCGGCGAAGCGATCTCGGTGCGCAACAGCGCGACCCGCGCGTCCTCGTCGAGACCGAGGTAATTCGTGCCCGGCACCGCCTGCTCAAACAGTTCGCCGACGACCCGCTCGTGCACGACCGAATTCTGACGCAGATCGATCGCGGCGAGGTGGAAGCCGAAGACATCGACCGCGCGGCGCAAATCGCGGAGCCGGCCTTTGGCCAGCAGTGCCGACCGATTGGCGATCAGCGAATTGGCGATGATCGTCAGATCGGCCAGCAATTCGGCACCATTGACGTAGGGCGGCGCGCTGCCGACCGGATGCGCCGGCGGCTCGACATGGTCGAGCGCCCGCATGGTCGCCGCGAGCCGTGCGTAGATACCGGTGATCGCTTTCCGGTAGGGCTCATAGCGGCGATAGGCGGAGCGGTCGGGCGAACGGGCCGCCAGCTCGGAGAGCGAGGGCGCGACATCGATCAGCCTGCCGTCGAGCGACAGCTCGGCGCCGAGCGCTTGCAGTTCGGCGAGATAATGGCGCAGCGCCTTGGCGCTCTGCAGCCGCAGCGCTTCCTTCAACACGGCCGCGTCGACGAAGGGATTGCCGTCGCGGTCGCCGCCGATCCAGCTGCCCATGCGCAGGAACGACGGCAACCCGCCATTGACGCCGACCCCCTTGGCCTCGAGCTCGGCTTCGAGATCGGCGTAGAAATGCGGCAGCTGTCGCAAGAAGGTGTAATCGTAATAGGCAAGCCCGTTATTGACTTCATCGACGACGCGCAGCCGGTTGCCGCGCAACAGATTGGTCTGCCACAGCGTCAGGATGGCGCGGCGCAGGGCGGTCTCGTTGGCGGCGGTCTCGCTCGCAGTCAGCGGATGCAGGTCGCGCTCGGCGAGCAGCTCGGCGACCTCCATCTCACGGTCGATCATGCTCTTGCGCCGCACCTCGGTCGGATGTGCGGTCAGCACCGGCACGACCATCGCACCGGCGAAGAAAGCGCGCAGCCGCTCAGGGCTGATGCCGGCGTCGCGCGCGGCGGACAGCGCATGCGCCATCGTACCCTCGCGCGGCGACGCCAAGGTACCCAGGGGGGTGAAGGCATGCGCGCGGCCACGGCGGATATGGTGCTGATCCTCGGCGATATTGGCGAGATGCGAGAAAAAGCCAAACGCGCGGATGATCTGAATCGCCTCGTCGCGCGGCAGCGCATTGAGCGTGCGCTCGAGCTCCTCGCGCGCGGCGCCGTCCTCATCGCGGCGAAAGCGGATCGAGCTCTGGCGGATGCGCTCGACGGTCTCGAACGCGGCGTTGCCCTTCTGCTGGCGCACGGTGTCGCCAAGGATACGGCCGAGCAGCCGGATGTCCTCGCGCAGCGGCAAATCCTTGTCTTCGCTGTCCCTGGCCTCGGAGATCGACATGGGGGCTCTCCTGCGACGCCTCAACCGACTAGCAAAAGCTCGGCCAAAGCGAGGGGACCGCTCGATTCGCCGGTGGATTGTCCTCCATACTGATCCGGCGGGCGTCTAACCGCGCGCCTTCGCGGGAGTTTTCGCCCGCCAATTTTGGGATGGGGCGCCTTCTGATATCGATCCCCGGCGACTTCGGTGGGGAGCGATTGATGACGGATGCAATCTTGAAAAAGGCGATGGAGAGGCGCGACCAGGCACTGCGCGAGGCCGAGCGCTGGGACCAGTGGATCAAGTCCTACGGCGAACTGACCGGGCCCGCTATCGAGGAGCTCGACATCCCGATGACCCGAGGCGCCACGCCCATGGCTGAAGGCCCGGATGAAATGGACCTGGCTCCGGCACTGCGCAAACCAGCAGCGCCCACCGAGACCAAAAACGGCAAGGGTCTTTGGCTACGCAGCGGCAGTGCCGAATAAGATCGGGCAAGACACACGCGGATGCTGCATCAGGCAATCCGTTCCCAGAGCCCGGTTTCCTCGTCGAGGCGGTCCTGCTCGATGCCGCGGAAATCTCCATGCGAGACGATGCCGACCAACTCGCCCTCGCGCACGATCGGCAAGTGCCGGCAGCGGACGTCCTGCATCAGCCGCAACGCCTCGATGGCGTTGTGCTGCGGCGTCAAGGTGCGGGGATTGCGCGTCATTACCTCGGCAAGCGTGGTGACGGTTGGGTCTCGCCCTTCCGCCAAGACCCGATCGACGGCATCGCGCCCAGTGAAGATGCCGACAAGTTGGGTCTTGCCGTCCGTCACGAGGGTCGCGCCGACACGGCGTTCCCGCATCTGCCGCGCCGCTTCCATCACCGTCGCACTCGGCGGCAACGCCAGCGGGCGCTGATCGCGGACCAGATCGGACATCTTGCGCATCACCGCCTCTCATCTTTCTGAAACGAAGTTAGGCGCGAAACGGGCGGTCGCTGCGGCCTTCGCCCTGGCGGCGCGAACGGTCGCGGGTTGGCCACCCGGCGCGACTAGACGGCTCCCGCGGCCTCGAGCCTGAGTTCTTCACTCAGTTCCCGCTCGCCAGCGGCGATCTCGGCTTCGGCCTGGAGCCAGTGCTCGACCGACTTACCGTCGGGTCGACCCGCCTCCTCCCAGATCTGATAGGCGCGTTCCTGGATACGTCGCTTCTGCCGTAAGCTGGCCTTGGCCATATGCCCCTCCTCGAAGGTAGCTTCCCTTCCATAGGACTGCCGCCGGCAAGGCTTCGTGCCTGGCGGCGACATTGGCGGCATCAGATCACCAGGGTTGGGCCGCTCGCATTGATCTTGATCAACCGTCGGACGCGGGCCGGCCTTTCGCGCCAGCGGTGGCAAGGTATTCGGCTGCGTAATCCTCCATCATCTTCCGGATGATGCGGCCGAGGCGGGCATAGCCCCGCTCGTTCAGGTTGGCGAGCGACACCCGCGCCGAGGGATGCGGCATCCCGAAGCCCTTCCCCGGCAGCAGAACAGCGCCGGCTTCGTCGGCGAGGCGGAAGAGGATTTCGAGGGGGTTCTTGGCGGCAAGCAACCAGTCGACAAATCCGCGCCCGTAACGCTTTGCGCCGAGGCGTTCAAGATCGAGCAGGGCGTAATAGCAAACCCCGTTGGGGTCTTGCTTCGCAACGATCCCGAGCGCGTCATAGAGCGCCCGGTGGCGGCTCCGGATCAGCTGCTTCATCGCCCGCTTGTAGGCGTCCCCTTGATCCATCAGCGCAAAGAGCGCGAACAGCGCCATCTGCACCTGCTGGGGCGTCGAGAGGCCGGCGGTGTGATTGAAGGCTATCGCCCGGCTATCGGCCATCAGCCGGTCGACGAACTTGAGCCGGCGCGGCTCGGCGGCAAGCGCGGCGTAGCGGGCATCGAGCTCCTGCTGGTCGGTCCCGGGAAGGGCGCGGATCGCCGCGTCGATCACATTGTCGCGGGCCAGCGCGACCACGCCCAGCCGCCAACCGGTCGTGCCGAAGTATTTGGAGAACGAATAGACGAGGATCGTGTTGCGCGGGCAAAGCGCGAAGAGCGAGGTGAAATCGTCGGCAAAAGTGGCGTAGACGTCATCGGTCAGGATGATGAGGTCTGGCCGCCGGACGATAATTTCCGCGATCCGCGCGAGGCCGGTCCGGTCGATCTTGACCGAGGTCGGGTTGCCGGGATTGACCAGCAAGAGCGCCTTGATTCGCGGATCGGACAGCTTGGCGAACTCGCTCTCTGGGTATTGCCAGCCGATGTCGGGGTCGGCGGCGATCGTCAGCTCGGTCAGGCGATAGTCATTGAGCAGCGGGATTTCGAGGTAGGGCGTGAAGATCGGTGTGCCGATCGCGACCGTGTCGCCCGGGGCGATCAGCCTGTTCTCACGCAGCGCGTTGAAAACATAGGTGACGCCGGCGGTGGCGCCTTCGACGGCGCAAAGGTCGACGCCCAGCGACGGGTCGGGCCCGCCCATCTCCTTGATCAGATAGCGTCGAACGATCTCTTCGGCGTGCCGAAGCATCCGCACCGGCTCTGGGTAGTTGCAGCCGAGCACCCCCTGCGCAAGCTCATGAACGAACGTGTCGGCGGCAGTGCCGAAGGTGTCGCCGACATAGCCCATTGCATCCGCAAGCAAGGCACTGCCCGGCTCAAGTTGCCGCGAGGCCAGAAACTCCGCGAAGCGGGCAGCGATACCCTCGGCCGAGGGAAACCCGGCAACTCCGTCCGGCAAATTGTCGGCGCATCGTTCGGCTTCTTGCATCGCGAAGAGGCCAAGCAGGAAAAAGGCGTGACGCGGCGCGGTCGCGAGAAAATTCGGGTTCCCGCGCCCGGCATTGAGCATCACCCTCTCGGCGTGATTGGCGGCGAGCTCGATCAGGCTGTTCTTTAGCTCGAACGGGCTCAACCGGCTCAGTTTGTCGAGGTCGAGGCGATCCACTCCCCACCGCTTGGTCAGGTTGTTACACGGTCGCCGAGGACTTCGGCGCGTCCCCGCGATGCTTCACGAGCGCGTCGAGCAAGTCGCTGCGGCTGACGATCCCGACGAGCTTGCCCCTATGGAGGACAGGCACGTGCTTCAGCTTGCGGCGCCGCATCAGGCTCCCCAGCACGCCGATCGGCGTCGTATCCGACACCGTCTTGACGCGGCGCACCATGACGTCCTCAACCTTCAAATCGCGCGCTGTCGCGATGTCCTCGAGGCAGACCGTGTCCTTGTCGAAGAGGCGCAGCCACCACGCCCGTGGGCTATCGGAAGGCGGGGGTCGCAGCAAATCGTGATCGCTGACGATGCCGACGACACGCGCTTTATCATCGACGATGGGGATCGCGCCGATACGGTGGGTGAGCATCAGGCGGGCAATCTCGCTGACCCCTGCGTCAGGAGCGGCCGTTATCACCTGGCGCGTCATGATGTCGGCGGCTTTCATCGCACAACTCCTTGCGCCCGCATCTTCAGCGTTCGTCGGGTTCCGGTTGTTGCCGCTCCAGAATCTCACAGACGCGGAGGACGGCACCGCGCGGCCCGTGCTCGGTTTCCGTGCCGATCTGATCGTTGGCGTTGGCCCAGGTGAAGGCCTCCAGCACCTCGGCCGCGGTTGCGCCCGACTGCAGGATTTCCAGCAGAACCGCGTCGTCAAGCGGGCCGACGATTTCAGCGATTTGCGACGTGGTAAGCGGTTGCGTTCCGGTTTTCATCAGCGGTTCCGTTCTTTGCGAGCTATGTGCGCGTGGTCTCGGTCGGCGGCAGGTGGTGCTTGCCGAGCGGGGTCACCGTGCTGGCCTGCGGTCCCTCGGCGCTTTCGGCTTCGCGCGCGACAAAGCGCACCTCCGCTCCGATCTCCAGCGCATCGAAGCTGCCGTCGGTCACGCTGTTGCGGTGGAAATAAATTTCCTCGCCCGATGCGGTGGCGATAAAGCCGCCATCGCGGTCGGGGAGAAGCCGGACGACCCGGCCATGATCGGGCACCGCGTGGACCTTTACGTCGCCGCGCTCGTGGCGGACGTGGTCTTCGATACGGCGGCGAACCGCATCGAAGGCGTCCCGAACGGCGACATGCGCGTCCTCATGCGCGTGGTTCACGCCGCGTTCCCTGCCGACGACGATCTCGCGGCCGGGAACCACAAGATCGATGCGAACCTCGAACAAATTGCCCTGCCGCTGCCGGCGCCGCAATTCGACGGTGACGTGGCAAGACGTGATCCGATTGTAGAAATGCTCCAACTCTTGCGCACGTTGACGGATACGCGCCTCCAGGGCCGGCGACGTGTCCATATGGCGAAAAGTGATCTGCAGCGGCACCTGCATCGAACATCTCCTGAGGTTATTTCGCGCAGCCTACGCGGCGCGATATCGGCAGCCATTGATCCAGCGCAATTGAGGCGCCGATTGAAGAAGTTTTGGCCTAGCGCGCGATCAGCACCGAGCACGTCGCATGGCTCGCCAATTTCTGCGAGACGCTGCCCAGCAGCAGACCGGGAAGCCGGCCGCGGCCACGGCTGCCGACAACGATCAGATCGACGTCGTGGGCATGAGCAAAGTCGGTTATTTCGAGAGCCGCGTCGTCGCCCGCGCATCGCATGCCGCGAAAACGCGCGACACCGGCGTGCTTCGCCGCCGCCTCGCAACGTGCGAGATACGGCGCGGAAGCATTGACCAGCGTCTCAAGCGCTTCGGCATCGGCCATTCTTTCGGCCCTGGCGAGGTCCGAGATGTCCGCGGGGCGGATGCGGTTCGGGTCGACCACCGCGAGAGCGACGAGTTCCGCTCCCGTCTTCGCCGCCAGCTCCGCGGCTATTTCGACCGCGGAAAGGGCCGCATCGGAGCCGTCGTCCGCAACCATTATGCGCTTCATGATGCCCTCCGTGAAAATTGTCATAGTCCCGCGTGCACCCTCGCTATGGCTTCGCAAGCAAGACGCGAGGTGTCGAGAATCGTCACATTCTCAGGCAGAATCCCGGCGATTTCCGCCGCCGAACGCACCGTATCGCCGACGACGATGCCGTCGAACCCCGCCGAGCCAAGCACACCCGGCGCATCGCCGATAAACAACCCGTGAGTCGCGGCGGCATAGACCCGGCTCGCACCAGCCTCGCGGCATTTTGCGGCGGCGCGGCAGAGGGTAGTTCCGGTGCTGATCAGGTCGTCATAGAGGATTACCGCCCGGCCGCTTACATCGCCGACAAAGAGATCGCCGGTGACAACCCCGCCGGCGCGCTGTTTGTCGACAAAGCCCGCGGTCGGCTCGCTGCCGAGCGCGGCGGCGAGGGCATGGCGAAAGCGCTCGGCGCGCTTCGCACCGCCGACATCGGGCGAAACCACGGCAAGTTTTTCCTCGCGAAGGCGCGCGGCGAAATGGTCGACGAATACCGGCATCGCTTCGACATTTACCGTCGGAATGCGAAACGCATTCTCGTAGGCGGCGCGATTGTGAACGTCGAAGGTTACGATCCCATCGGCGGCGCACGCCTCATACATGCGGGCGACGTATTTGGTGGTGATCGGATCGAGCGGTTGGCTGCGCTGGTCCTTGCGCGCGTAGCAAAGATACGGCGTCACGGCGGTCACCCGCGCCGCGCCAGCGTCTTTCAGCGCGCCGATGAAAAAAAGCATCCGGCACAGCTTGTCGCTCGGGCTGGCGCCGGGGCCGCCGTTGAGCGAATGGATGACAAAGACATCGCGCCGGCTGACGTCGACCAGCGGGCGAATCTTGTGCTCGCCGTCTTCGAACTCCCGCTCTTCGTGCGCGCTCAACGGCCATTCCAACCGTGACGCAAGGCGCTCTCCATAGAGCCGCGAACCCTCCATGGCGAACAGCAAAGCGGCGGATTGTTCCATCGGGATGCCCTCGCAAATCTGTTCGGAAGGATAAAGGCAACGCCGTGGCCGGCCTTGACGTGGATCAATCCGAAATCGGGTCCGTCATAAGTGAAACGCCACGCGCGCTCGATCGTTGACCTGCATCAATTCGGAACCCCGGTTTCGGGCTTAGTGTCGGCGTTGTGGGGCAACGAGGCCGACGACAGCCGGATGCCTCGCCGGACCCGATGACGAGGAGGAGCTATGACCAGCGCGCCAATTCTCGACACTTCCGTGCAACGCGCCCACGAGTGGCTGCACGAAATCGGCCATGGGCTTGGCTTTGACAACGAACGTGCCGCCTATGCCGCCTTGCGGGCGACACTGCACGCCGTGCGCGACCGTCTCCCGGTCGAGCTGGTCGCCCATTTCGGGGCCGGGCTGCCGACACTGGTCCGCGGCATCTATTACGACGGGTGGCATCCATCCGCCGCGCGGTTGAAAGCGGCGCACGCGGAGGATTTCGCGGACTCCTTGCGGCGCGAATTGAAAGGGCACAACGAGCTCCAGCATGTTGAAAAGGTGGCGTCGCAGGTACTGCACGTCGTCTCGCACGAGCTCGATCCGGGGCAGATCGATCACGTCCTCGACGCGTTGCCGAAACCGGTGCGCGAGTTGTGGCGCAACGCGCGGCATTAGGAGCGTCCGGTGATGCCGTCGGCCCGATCAACCGACACCAGGGACGTCGCGATCGGGCCGCTGCGCCTGCCCGGGATGTTGGGAATGCCATCGGCGGCGAGGGGTATCGTCCTCTTCGCCCATGGCAGCGGCAGCGGCCGGTTTAGCCCGCGCAACAATTTTGTCGCCCGGGCGATGCGCGAGGCAGGTTGCGCCACGCTTCTCCTCGACCTGCTCACGGAAGACGAGGCCAACGACCGCCGCAATGTCTTCGACATACCGCTCTTGGCGCAGCGCCTGATCATGGCTACCGCCTGGGCTCGGCAAGAGCTTGAAACGGCAACGCTGCCGGTTTGCTATTTCGGCGCCAGCACCGGCGCCGCGGCGGCGCTCGTGGCGGCTGCCTCGGGGGCGTGGCCGGTCGCCGCGATCGTCTCGCGCGGCGGGCGCCCAGATCTCGCCGGCGCCGCTCTCGCGGAAGTGACGGCGCCGACATTGCTGATCGTCGGCGGCGCCGACCCGGTCGTACTCGACCTTAATAGGGAGGCGCTCGCCGAGCTGCGTTGCGAGAAGCAGCTCGTCGTCGTGCCCGGCGCGACACACCTCTTCGAGGAGCCCGGCACGCTTGAAGCGGTCGTCAATCTGGCCGGCGACTGGTTCGCCTCGCACTTGGACAAGGTGCCGGCGTGACCTTTCGCGACCGCAGCGACGCGGGGCGCCAGCTCGCCGAAAAGCTCCATCATCTGAAGGAGCGGAACCCGGTGGTGCTAGCCTTGCCGCGCGGCGGGGTACCGGTCGGATTCGAGATCGCCCAAGCCTTGGGGGCACCGCTAGACCTTGTGTTGGTGCGCAAGATCGGCGTCCCGTGGCAACCGGAACTCGCGCTCGGCGCCGTCACCGACGGTGACGACCCGGATGTCTTCATCGACCGCAATCTGGCGGCGGAGCTGGCGATCCCCGAAGATTACATAACCGAAGAGACCGCGCGTCAGATCGAGGAGCTGGAGCGGCGCCGGCTTGTCTACCGCGCCGGCCGCGCTCCGCTCGACATCGCCGGGCGGGCCGCGATCGTGGTCGATGACGGAATCGCGACCGGCGCGACGATGCGGGTCGCGCTGCAAGCCACGCGCCGCCGCAACCCGTCCTGGCTCGTCCTTGCCGCGCCCGTGGCCGCCCCGGACACGATCGCCAGACTGCGCCCGGAAGCCGACGAGGTGGTTTGTGTCGAGACCCCCGCGGGGCTGGGCGCCATCGGTTACTACTACCGCGACTTTCACCAGGTCAGCGACGCGGAAGTCACCGAGATCCTCGCGCGGTCCGCGCAGCCGAAGGAGTGAGGATGATGACGCGTCGCAACATGTCTCTCGGACTGGCGGCGAGTGGCGCCGTCACGACAATGCCCGGCGTCGTCATGGCAGCGGCAGAATTGCCGGCGATGGACCTTCCCGCGCCGACGCACCAGGGCGGCATGCCCTTGATGGAGGCGCTGATGTTGCGCCGCTCCACCCGGTCGTTTGCGACGACTCCACTGCCGCCGCAACTCCTCTCCGACCTGCTCTGGGCGGCCAACGGCGTGAATCGTCCGGCGACGGGAGAACGAACCGCGCCCTATTGGCGGCATATCATGGTGATCGACATCTACGCGGCGATGGCAGATGGCGTCTGGCTCTACGAGCCGCAATCGCACCGCCTTCAACCGTATCTGACAGGCGACATCCGCGCCGCAACCGGATTGCAGGACTTTGCCGGCGTTGCACCGCTCGACCTGATCTATGTCGCGCACGGCGAGCGGATGGCCGATATCGGCCCGGAGGAGCGGCGCCTCTACGCGTCGGTCGATGCCGGATTCATCGGTCAGAATGTCTATCTGTTCTGCGCCTCGGCGGGGCTGGCGACGGTGTTTCGCGGCGCGGTGCCTTACGCTGAATTGAACCGGAAACTCGCGCTCCCACCGGAACAATTCGTCACCTTCGCCCAGACCGTCGGATTTCCCACATAGGACCAATCGGCCGGTTTCGGTAGACAACCGTCAAAAGGCTACCCGCGACAATGCCGCGCCATACACTCAGCCGTACGGATCGCCGCGTTCGTGCTGGCGGCGATCCTTTCGTGATCAGCTACTGGCTGTTCCGACCGCCGCGACGCGAAGCGTGATGGCGCAGGAAGCCGCAATTGTCATCGATGAGGCGGCCGACGATGACCGCCGGCACACCGTGAGCGACGGCTGGACGTTTCGCACGCTGCTCGACGAAATGAGCGCGCGGAGATCACACCCCGCGCTGATCTGCTTTGCGGACGGGCAGCCGCAGACCTGGACTTATGCCGATCTCGTCGACAAGAGCCTGCGGCTGGCGAGCGGGCTGGTGGCCGCCGGTATCGAACCCGGCACACCGGTCGCGTTGTGGGCGCCTAACTCCCCCGAGTGGGTCATCATTCGGCTGGCGATCGGCGCGATCGGCGCCCTCGCAATCACCATCGACGACCTCGCCGGACCACCGGATGCTGCGGCGATCCTGCGAGACGCCGGTTGTGAATGGCTGTTCGCGACCCCCGGCCATGCCGGCGCGCTGAAGCAGCCGGAGAGCCGCCTCGCCATTTTCGTCATCGACCGGTCTGACGGCGGGGAATCAACGCCGCAGGACTGGCAGGCCCTCCTTGCCGAGAAGCCGGCCCCCCTCCCCGCGGCCGGATGCAGCGATCCGGCGATGCTGGTCTATACCTCGGGGACAACCGGGGCGCCCAAATGCTTCACCCTGACGAGCGCGAACATCTGGGCCAATCTCGGCGCTCTGCGCGCGGAACGCCTGATCGGGCCGGCCGACCGAGTGCTGCTGCCGCTGCCGCTCCATCACGCCTACCCGTTCGTCGTCGGATTGCTGATGCCGCTGATCAGCGGCGCGACCGTGGTCCTGCCCGAGGCGGTGGCCGGCACCGAGCTCGCGCACGCGTTACGGATGGCACGAGTGAGCGCGGTTGTCGGCGTGCCCCGACTTTATGCGGCGATCTTCACCGCGCTCGACGCCGGGATCGCGGGGCGCGGCGTCTGGCTTCGTTATGGCTTTAGAGCGCTTCTTGCGGGGTCGCTTTGGCTGCGGCGCCACCTCGGCGTCCGGATCGGCCGGCGGCTCTTCCGCGGTTTGCACGCTCGGTTCGCGCCAAATCTCCGGCTCCTCGTTGCCGGCGGCGCCCGGATCGACCCGGACCTCGCATGGAAGCTGGAGGCGCTTGGCTGGCTCGTCTTGAGCGGCTATGGGCTGGCCGAGACCGCATCGATGTTCACCGGCAACCTGCCCCACCGCCAACGCATCGGCAGCGAAGGCCGGGCGTTGCAACATGGCGAGATCCGCATCGCGAACCCGGATGCCACCGGCGTCGGCGAGATCGAGCTCAAGGGGCCCAATGTCTTTTCCGGCTATCGCAACAACCCCGAAGTCACGCGAGCGGCCTTCACCGCCGACGGCTGGTTCCGCACCGGCGATCTCGGCACCCTCGATGCCGACGGGTTTCTATCGGTCACCGGCAGGGCGACGGAGCTGATCGTCCTTGGCGGTGGCAAGCATTTCTTTCCCGAGGATCTCGAACGGAAATACGCCGCCTCGCCGTTCATCGAGGAAATCGCCGTGCTCGAGCAGGCAGGGTCGCTCGTCGCCCTGGTCCGGCCGAACATCGAGGCGATGCATGCAGCCGGCCGGCCCGCGATCGAGGATGCGTTGAGAGTGACGCTCGGCGAGGTTTCGCGCGACTTGCCCGCCTACCAGCGGCTCTCAGGGTTTGCCATCGCCCGAGCGCCGCTACCGCGCACGCGGCTGGGAAAATACCGGCGATTTCTGCTGCCCGAATTGTACCGCCAAGCGCGCGCGGGCGGCGCGGCCCCACCATCCGAGGCGCTCTCGGCCGCGGATCGTGCCTTTCTCGCCGAGTTCCCGGCTCGCGACGTGTGGGAGCTGCTGAAAACGCGCTATCCGGCGCGCTTCTCGTCGCTCGACGCGAGTCCGCTTCTCGATCTCGGCATCGACTCGCTGGAGCGGCTGTCGCTGGCGCTCGAACTAGAGGCTCGCTTTCACGTTCGGGTCGGCGAGGCCGAACTCACCGAAGCCGAAACCGTGCGCGACCTCCTGCAGGTGATCACCAAAGCGGCCCAAATGCCGGCCAGCGGCGGGGAGGCAGGGCCGTCGCCGCCGCCGTCACCGCCACGGCCCGTTGGCCCGGTAGGCAGGCTCGTGGGATTGGCCGCCTACGGCATCGCCTGGCTGATCATGCGCCTCGTCTTTCGGCTGCGGGTAGCGGGGCGGGACGCGCTTCCGCCGCCGGGCGGTTACATCGTCGTCGCCAATCACGTGAGCGATCTCGATCCGCTCGCCCTCGCCGCCGCTTTGCCCTACCGCCATATGCGCAAAGTGTTTTGGGGCGGCGACGCGGCGTATTTGTTTTGGATTCCGCTGTCGGGGGCATTTTGGCGCGCGCTGCACGTCTTTCCCGTCGATGAGCGCAAGCCTGCCGAAGCACTTGCCCGCGCCACCGCGGTGCTCACGGCCGGCAACGCCCTGGTCTGGTTCCCAGAGGGGTGGCGCTCGCCGACCGGGGAGCTCCAGCACTTTCTTCCCGGGATCGGCAAGATCGTAGCCGAGTCGGGGCGGCCGGTCGTACCCGCGTATATCCAAGGAACCTTTGAAGCGCTGCCGCGTGGGCGCAAGTGGCCGCGGCGGCATCCGGTTGCTGTCCGATTTGGCGCTCCAATCGAAATCCATGCGCTAGAGGGTGGAAGTCCGGAGGCGCGGTACGCGCGCATTGCCGAAACGTTGCACGAGACGGTGGCGGAGCTCGGCCGCGCGCATTGATTCGCCTCTATCGGCTGAGGCGAGCCGCAAAGTTGCGCTAGATCAAACGCCCACCGCGCGGGATCGCGTATTGGAGATGCCGATAGCATCGGCGGGGAGCAACAAATGGACATTGATCGAACCCCGCTGCTGACCGACCTCTATCAGCTCAACATGCTGGCGGCCTATCTCGATCACGGGCTGACCGACACCGCGGTATTCGAGCTGTTCGTGCGCAAATTGCCGGCGCAGCGCGGTTTCCTGATGGCGGCCGGTTTGGAGCAGGCGCTGTCGTATCTCGAAAACATGGCCTTCTCCGAAGCCGACATCGCGCGCTTGCGCGGCCTGGCGAGCTTCCCTGACCAGCTGCTCGATTATCTCCGCGGTCTTCGCTTTACCGGCGATGTCGACGCGCTCCCCGAGGGGACTGCGTTTTTTCCCAACGAGCCGATCCTGCGGGTGGTCGCACCGCTGCCGCAGGCTCAGCTGGTCGAGACCCGGCTGATCAACCTCCTCCATTTCGAGACGGTCATCGCCTCCAAGGCGGCGCGGCTGGTACTGGCCGCCGATGGCAAGCCATTGATCGATTTCGGTTTGCGGCGCGCGCACGGCGCCGAGGCGGGGATGCTCGCGGCGCGGGCGAGCTATATCGCCGGGTTCGCCGGCACAGCAACGCTCGCCGCCGGGATCGAGTTCGGCATCCCGGTCAGGGGAACGATGGCCCATTCCTTTGTTCAGGTGCATGACGACGAGTTTGTGGCCTTCGAGCATTTCGCCCGCTCACGCCCGCGCGATCTCGTCTTGTTGATCGACACCTACGACACGGAACGCGCGGCAAGACGCGTGGCCGACCTGGCGCATCGCCTGGCCGCTGAAGGCATTACCGTCTCGGGTGTGCGGATCGACAGCGGCGATCTTGGCGCGGAAGCGCGCAAGGTCCGCCAAATCCTCGATGCCGCCGGTCTACCGCAAATCACGATCGTCGCGAGCGGCGGGCTCGACGAGGACCAAGTGCTCGCGCTGCGCGATGCGCCGATCGATTCGTTTGGCGTCGGCACCAGCCTGACCACGTCGTCCGATGCGCCGGCGCTCGATTGCGCTTACAAGCTGCAGGAATATGCCGGCGTGCCGCGGCGCAAGCGGTCGCACGGCAAGGCGACCTGGCCGGGCCGCAAACAGGTCTGGCGGTCGGTCCAGCCAGGCGGGGAGTTTGCGGGCGACATCGTGACGCTGGAAGCGGAGCGCGGCGAGGGCACCATGCTGCTGCAGCCGATGATGCGCGCCGGACGCCGGATTGCGCCCGCGCCGTCTCTGCAAGAGATCCGGGACGACGCCCGAGATCAGCTTGCGCGATTGCCGGCGCCGCTCAAGCGGTTGGAGCCGTTCGCCTACCCCGTCGAGATTTCCCAGCGCCTGCGCAACCTCGCCGCCGAGCTAGACCACAAGGATACGGCGGCTCCAGGTGCCCAGGCCTGACCCGATGATCATGCCGGACGGTCCGCCAGGCAAGGCCGTCGTCGAGGAAGATGCCTTGGCGGGCGATGTCACGATAACCGAAAAAGTCCGCTTCCTGCGCGATCCGAGAAACTATCCCGGTCGAGAGGAGACAATCGAGGTCGCGGAGACCCATTTTTCATGGGTCTTCCTGACCGAGAAGCATGCCTACAAGCTGAAGAAGCCTGCCCATGGCGAAGGGTTCGACTTCCGCTCGGTTGACCGGCGATTACGCAACGCGCTGGTCGAGATACGCCTCAATCGACGTCTAGCATCCGACATTTATTTGGGCATCGTCGCGCTGACGCTGGAACCGGACGGCGCGCTGAAACTGGGCGGCTCCGGCACGCCAGTCGACTGGCTGGTGAAGATGGTTCGCCTCGACGCTGGCAGCATGCTGGACAGGCGCCTCGTCGAAGGCAATTGGCACTATGGAGAATTGGAGGCGGTGGCGCATCGTCTCGCCGGCTTCTTCGCGGGCGCGCCCCGGGCGGCTTTGACCGCACCGGCGCACCTCGCCCAAATCCGCGGCGAATTGCGGCAGCTGCTCGCTTCGCTCTCGCGGCTTGGCGAACCTAGGTTGCGTAGCATCGCGACGCCTGTCGTACGAAGCATCGATGCCTTTTTGTCGCGCCGCGCCGCGCTGTTTCGCAGGCGCATAACTGAGCGGCGGCTGGTCGACGGGCACGGCGATTTGCGCCCGGAACACGTGTACATCGACGGCATACCGCAGATCATCGACTGCATCGAGTTTCGCCCCGATTTGCGCCAGCTCGATCCAGTCTGCGAAATCGCGTTCCTCGCTCTCGAATGCGATCGCCTGGGCAGATCGCTAATCGCGCATCGGCTGATGCGACGCTACCGCGAGCGCACCGGCGATAGACCGCCACTAATGCTTCTTTCCTTCTATACCGCGCTGAACGCCGTGGTTCGCACCCGCCTCGCGGTCGACCATATCGCCGAGCCGGGAACGCGGAGCCGAGAGGAATGGGTCGCTCGCGCCGCCTCTTACCTCGCGATCGCGGCAAAGGCGTGCCGCCGGCTTCCGCTCGGGGCGTGCTCCGGCCGGTCGGCCTCGTCTACTTTGCGATCCAGACGTCTCCAACCTTGCGGTAGCGCTTCTTGACGGCCGCCCAGGCGACGCGATGGGCGATTTCTTCCTGCGCTTGAGGCCCTCGATCCGCGTAGGACTGCCACGCCGCATTGAACGCGGCGCGGAATATCTCCTGCGCGTGCCAGGGCAAGCGCTGAATGGACCGCGGAAGATCGTCGAGCGTCACGTAGGGCATCGGGGGCGGCTATGTCTAGACCGCCACCGGAGCGGATGGTCCGAGAATCTCAACGCGGTGCCGGGTGACCAGAGCGCCACTGCGCAGAAGCTCCAACGTTGGCAGAAAGGCCTCGATCTTCGCGTCCGTGTCGATGATTTCCACAACAACCGGGAGATCGTACGAAAAGCCCCGCCAGGTCTCGTGGATATTGCCCGATCTGCCATATCCGGTGACACCGCGCGTGACCTTGGCGCCGGCGAGATGCGCTTCGCGCGCTGCCCGAACGATCGCCTCGTGGAGCGGCTGGCCGTCATAGGTGTCGTCGTTGCTGATAAGGATGCGTAGCGATGTTGCCTCGATCCAGTTGGCCATCGTTGCCTCCGAAAGGATCGGGCGAGGCTAGGACCAAGTTCGCGCGACGACCTTGATTTCATGTCAAACGGCCAGCTGTTCCAAACCGCGGCCACTGCCCCTGCGCTATATCCCGGCTGCTTGCTCTAACAGGAAGCCGTCGATCAGTGAGCCCAGCGTCGGCGTTCCCGCATCGGCGAACCCGTAACGCGCCCTGACCACCGGAGGGTTGATCCGCACGAGGTGACCGATATCGATCGGCGTCGCCGCGACCACGATTTCGACCGCGGCGGCGTTGATGGTCGCTTCAAGCGCGGCCAGCTGCGCCGCGCTGTATCCCACGGCCGGCAGCACCGGGCCGATATGCGGATAGGCCTCGTAGACCCGGCGGATTTCGGGAGCGGCGGCTTGGCGCGGATCGACGATCTCTGCGGCGCCAGCGGCGCGCGCCGCGACATAACCGGCCCCATAAGCCATCCCGCCATGAGTAAGCGTCGGGCCATCCTCGATGACAAGAACGCGCCGTCCTCGCACGGCCTCGGGATCGTCGAGGCGCACCGGCGAGGCGGCCCGCACGATCGGCGCGCGCGGGTTCACCGCTCGCAACCGCTCGGTGAGCGCGTCGATATCCTCCGCACCCGCCGCATCGACTTTGTTGACGACCAGGATGTCAGCCATGCGCGCGACCGCCTCGCCCGGATGATGGGTCGTGACTTGCGCCGGGCGCAGCGCGTCGGCAACGGCGATCTGCAGATCGGGCCAGATGAACGGAAAGTCGTTGTTGCCGCCATCCCAAACGATGATGTCGGCCTCCGTTTCGGCGGCGGCGAGGATCGCCGCATAGTCGACACCGGCGAAGACGATATTGCCGGCGGCGATATGCGGCTCGTATTCCTCGCGCTCCTCGGCGGTGACACCGGCGCGGTCGAGATCGGTCATCGCGGCGAAGCGCTGCACCCGCTCGGTGGCTAGGTCGCCGTAGGGCATCGGATGGCGCAGCACGGCGACGCGCTTGCCGCGAGCGCGCAGATATCGCGATAACCAGCGCGCGATTTGCGATTTGCCGCAACCGGTGCGGACCGCCGTGACGGCGATGACCGGACGCGTACTGGTCAGCATCGTGCTCTGGGGGCCGAGCAGGGTGAAATCGGCGCCCACCGCGAGCGCGCGTGAGCCCAAGTGCATTACCTGTTCGTGCGGCACATCGCTGTAGGCGAAGACCACCTCATCGACCGCCTCGGCGCGGCAGATGTCCTCCAACGCGCTTTCGTCCGCGATGGCGATGCCGTCGGGATAGAGGTCGCCGGCCAGCGAGGCCGGATACCGCCGCCCGGCGATGCCGGGGATTTGCGCGGCGGTGAAAGCAACCACCCGCGTCATGGGATCGCCGCGATAGACGACATTGAAGTTGTGGAAGTCGCGCCCGGCCGCGCCGAGGATCAGCACACGGCGCCGCCCCGCGATCGGGCCGTCAGACGCAGTAGGTTTGGATCGGAGCGAAGCCATTGAACTCCACCGCTGCGTAGCTGGCCGTGTAGGCACCTGCTGAAAGAAAGTCGATCCGGTCGCCGATTTCCAGGTCGAGCGGCAGCTCGTAGGGATGGCGGCGATAGAGGATATCGCTGCTATCGCAGGTCGGTCCCGCCAGGATTACCGGGCCACGCGCGGCCCCGTCGCGTGGCGTGCGGATGCGGTAGTGAATCCGCTCATTTTCGGTCTCCGGCAATCCGTTGAACCGGCCGGCGTCGAGATAGACCCAGCGGGCGTGCTCGCGCGGCGACTTTTGTGAGATGAGCAGGATCTCGGTTCGCAATGTACCGGCATCGCCCACCAGATAGCGTCCCGGTTCGATGAGCAGACCCGGCCGGCTGTCGCCGAACTCGTGAACAAGGCCCGCCTCGATCGCATCGACATAGGCCTCGAGCGGCGGCACCGAACCGCGATAATGCGCCGGCAGTCCGCCACCCAGATTGAGCAGCTCCAAGCTGAGCCCGCGATGGGCGCAGGCGCGAAAAATCCACGCCGCGTGCGCGATTGCGGCCGGCCATTGCCCGGGATCGGTTTGCTGCGAGCCGACATGGAACGACACGCCAACCGGACGCAGTCCGCGATTTCTCGCCTCAATTAGTAGGTCCGCGGCAACATGCGCCTCGCACCCGAATTTACGCGACAACGGCCACTCGGCGCCGCGGTTTTCGATCAGCAGGCGACAAAACACGCGAGAGCCGGGGGTACGGCGGGCCAGTTTGTCGAGCTCGGCCGGGCTGTCGAAGGCAAAGAGATCGATGCCGGATGCGGCGGCATCGGCGATCTCGCTCTCGCGCTTGATCGTATTGCCGAAGGAGAGGCGATCCGCATCAATTCCGGCTTCACGACAGCGCGTCAATTCGCCCTCGCTGGCAATGTCAAAATTGGCGCCCAGCGCCGCCAGCGCCGCGATCACCGGCGCGGCGGGGTTCGCCTTCACTGCGTAATAGATCGACGCCGCCGGGAGCATTCGCCGAAGCGCCGCATAGCGCTGCCGCACCACCTCCAACTCGATGACGATATAGGGGGTTGGCGGCTCAGGTTGGAGCAACCGCGTGGGTCCGGGATCACGCTCTCCCTCGGGACCTTCCCTCGGCGGCATTGGTTCAGTGGCCCGGCAGGAGCGAATACGCAGCGAGCGCCAGCTCGGCGACAATCAGGGCGACGATGTACCATTCGACCCGGAGGCTGCTGCGGGTCTGTTCCAGGCTGAGCAGCGTCTCCACCGTGCGCGACACGATGTCGAGTTTGCGATCGATCGCGCGCCCGCGCTCGCGCAGCTCGTACTCCTCGGCAAGGCGCATATAGAACCGGTCGAGTTCGGGGTGCTCCCAGACCAGTTCGGGCTTTTCGCCCGTTTCGACGCGGCCGACCATCCTTTGCTGCATCAACAGAACGTTGCCGATGTGCTGCAGCAAAACCTTCCCCGGAACGCCGGCACGGCCCTTCCGACGCAACGTCGCGGCAAGCGGCTCGATCCGGTCGAATATCGCCGCCGCCCTGGTCTCGTAGTGGGAAAGGACAAGGTTCTTGGCCAAAACATCGGCGACCAGCTGGAGACGCTCGATCGTCCGGTCGTGCAGCACGATATTGCCCGCCGCATCGACCAGCTGTTCGGTGTCGGCCCGGACCAGGAGCTGGAGATCTTCGCGCTCCGCTGCCGCGAACTTCTCGGTCAACAGTGGATCAAGGCCGGCGAGAAAACGCTGCGCCGCGGTCTCCGGGGTGTCGAACAGAACGACCGCGCCGTAACGAAATACCACTGCGACCCCGCCACCTTGAACGGCAAGCGAGAGCGGGACGGTGGCAAGCGCGCCATCGCGCTCAAGGGTACGGGTGTCGAGGCGCTCGCCGAGCAATAACGCCCGAACGGCGATGGTTTGCACATCCTGTTGCGGTTCCGGCGTCGATGGGCGCTCGGTTCTCTCGGCAACCTTAGCCCGATATTGGGCGCTCATTCATTCGCTCCGGCAGTCCGCCGGCCCTAGCGGCGTCGCCCAATCCGTGCCCGCACCGGAACAGGCTGCGGCGGCGCCGCCAGAGCCGCGGCGGCGCACAACGCAAACAACGAGACCAGCATTGTCGCGATTATCATGGGACCCTCACGAAGCTAGGCGCCCGAATTGCTGGGGCACCAAAGCACCGGATCCCCGTCCCGGCATTGACCCAAATCAATACGCTCGCTTGCTTGTCAGCTGCGCAAATGCTCGGCGCGACGCCAACTCATGACGCTTACGTCATTTGGGGCGGGACGGTTCCCCAACACACCCGCCCGCCAACGAAGCGCCTCGGCGGGACGCCGGCCGCTTCGGAGGAGCGGCCGCCGCAGCGTTGGAAGAGCCGCTTACCGCGCCCGCAGCGCCATGTCGCGGGAGATATTCTCCGACAAGTGCTGAATGAGGCGGTCGCGCTCCGCGGTTATCGCGTTCATTTGGATTTCAAAGGCGCGCGCGCGTTCCGCATCGCCTCGAGAACACGCCCAGTTGTAATGTTTCTTAAGACTCCAAAGCCTTGTCGATAGAGAATCAAGGCCTTCTCGCGCGCGAGCGTACATTGATTTTCCCTCGAAACAGTTAACCGCTTGCCCGGCAGGCGTTAAGCAAATTTTATCCTAAAGAAATCGTCAAGTAAGATCGCCAGTTATTTCCAGCTCATTCAAACTGCATTGCGATCATTAAGGTTATTTTTTTATGAACTGGCAAAGCGTCACGCTGAAATCGATCGAGCGGTTGCCGTTCCGCGGGCCGGTTTTCACCTGACAGCTCGTCGGTCATTAAGATGTGCCAGCGGATCGCCGGCGTGACGATCGGCGGGGATGATTGAGACTGGAACGAGGCCGTCGGTCTGTAGGAACAGCTGAAGGCGCTTTTCGATACCGCCGCACGGCACGACAGCAACGAAGGCGCCTTCAGCGTCAACTCTAGACCCTTCTAAACCGCTATGGCCTTAGGCGCACGATGACGTCACGCCTATGGCTGCTGAGTAGAGGTCAGGCGCGGAACATCCGTCCGCAGCAGTGGCAGGTAAAGACGCGGTACGTGCTCGGGCTCTCTTCGCCATAACCGACACAACCGCAATAGGGGCAGATCTGGACCGCTAGATATTGGCCAACGACACCACCGCTCTTTGGCTGGGCGGATAGCGTCGTCGCCTTTGACTTATCGGCGTTCTTTTCCTCGTCGGCGCTCAGTTTCGTGCCGACATGTGCTTTGATCTCGTCTGCCATTTGACGCTCTCCTCAATTTGCTGCCGTGAACCAAGCTAAGCACGATGAACGCGATTTAGCGAACATGCGACCGATATCCCGGCGCGATCTACAATGTCAATGATCGTGCCCATCGCCACCGTCGCCGTGACGAATATTGTCAAATACGGCATCGACGAGCTTTGTATCCCCGCGATGGTAGAGAGCGTGGAGAAAGCCGATCGTATTCGCGGCCGGGCCGACGAATTCCCAGCGGCATTCGTTGAACGTGCTCCCGCGCAAATCGACCGGGAGCAGACCCGAAAAAAACAAGACGCAGCCCGAAAACTCGCAGTCGCGGAACGTGCCGCCATCGACCGAAATCATCTGCTGATCAAACTTCTGTCCCACGGCGATCACGTTCGACCTCCCATAAGCTTCGCAAACAACAACGTAAACTGTGACTTGTCTCGCTAGGGGATCGCGCGAGCTCGCAAGATAGATTTGATCTCGAAGGGCAAGAGACCGGGAAAGGCGCCGAGCAGCAGCGCGCACAGCCCGCTGACCGCCGGCGTCGCGAAGCTGGTGCCGGTCATGGTTGTCCAGCCGCCGCCGCGAACCGCCACCGTGATCCCGTCTCCGCCGGCGACGACTTCGATCGGAGCGCCCGTCCGAAACGCGAACTGAAATGGCGGCTCGTACGAGCCGAGATCGACGCCGATACAGGACGAGAATTCCGCAGGCAGCCCGTCGCCACCGATCGGGATGTTCCGCTTCGCCGCGACGACGATCTGTCCCTGGTAATAGGCGGCCTCGCAGGCCGCATCCAGCTCGCCTCGCATCCGGTACCCCGCGGCCAGACTGAGGTTGAGAACCGGCCACCGCTTTTCGACACCATGGTTGAGCGCGGCCGTCAGGATTTCTTCACCGCCGGTGTTGTCGCGGCCGAGCACGCGGACATCGAACAGCCGCGCGTTTGGCGCAATTCGCGCGATAATCGAAGCAACCGCCGTCCCGTGGCCGAACTCGTCATTGTTCGCGTCGTTTGGCAGGGTGAATACCAACTCTTTGCCGTCAACGGTCCCCACGCCATAAACTCGGCAATCCGCCCCGTCAGTGCTGGGTGAGTGCAGTCGATGCCGCTGTCGAAGATCGCCACATCGACAGGGGCGAGTTCCATCTTGGCAAGCTCCACCCACGAGACATCCAGAGCCTGGCGAAGGATCGAGGTCATTTCGCTAGCGGCGGCGCGAATGGAAAGGCGGGATGATGCCGTCTGCCATCACGCCTCCTTTACGGCCGACCGTGGGGATGCGAGCGGCGATGGCGCACCGACGGCCCTTGGGCCAGGGTCTCTATCGCCTCAAATAGCTGCGCGACGGCGCCCAGGACATTGGGGTGATCACCGATGATCCGCGAGAGGCGCTCGACAATCTCGCGTTCGACGGCGGCGGAGCCGGTCGCCGCGGCGTCCGTCTCGCTCCGCAGCGAGGCCACGGCGTCGAGCCGACGCGCCTGCTCCAGCACCACGGACATCACCGCGGCAAACTCGCCATAGGCGCGCGCTTCCTCACCGCCGAACCTTTGTCCCGGACGAAAGCTTACGCCGGTCATTACTCCCAGCAGACGGTCGCCGGCGATCAGCGGCGCGGCGACCACCGCCTCCGGTCCGCCGGCCAACCTCTCGGTCTGTTGGATGTCCGCGTAAGTCGGCGCACCGACTTGCACCGCGCGCGTGGCGGCGGCAAGTCCCGTGACGCCCTTCCCAAGCGGTACGCGCTGTCCTTTCAGTACCGCCTCGGACTCGGCATTGCCGACGGTGGCGACAAATCTGAGCTCCTCGATTTGCTCGTCCCACAACAACAGCGACCCTTCCTCGGCGTTGACGACACCGACAGCCAGGGTCAGCAAGCGTCGCGACGCTTGAACCTCCAAGCCGGCACCGCCGAGACCGATGGCCTGAGACAACCATCGCGCTCCATGCTCGTCACTCATCGCCGGCTCCTCGGTCTGGCTCGGGCATGCCCTAACATCTTCAACTGGCCGCCGGAGCCGGGTAACTGGTTATGGTCATGGCAGCGGCGCTACCGCGCTGCTGTGCGTGCCACAGATCGCGAAACGGACTAGGGCGATCAAGCAACTCGGCGTGCGGCACGGTCGCCGCAATCGTTCCCTGCTCCATGCAGACGACAAAATCGGCGACATCAGCGACAAACTGCAGATCGTGGTCAACCACGATTACGGTCGCGCCGGCTAGACGCTGCTTGATCAGTTCGATGACCTGACCGCGCATGCCGGCGTCGACGCCGGCGGTCGGCTCATCCAGCAGCACAATGCGTCCGGGATGCGCCAGAATCCGGGCGAAGGCGAGCAACCGCCGCTCGCCGCCGGAAAGCGCCCCTTTGTTTGGCTCCGCGTACATCGTCAGATCGAGTGGAGAGCCGGGCGACGCTATTTCGCGAAGGCGCGACAAAAGGCCGATGCTCTCGCACGCCTCCAGCAAGGTCTCGTCAGGCGCCAACTCGGCGGCGAGATTGAGGTTGGCGCGGATCGTGCCGTCAATAAAGGCGGGGAATTGACCCATAAACGAAACCGCGTGGCGCAAGCTTACCAATTGGATCTGCCGCAGATCGACGCCATCGATGGCGATCGACCCGCGGCTGGGGTCGGAGGCTCGCGCGATAGCCGAGAGCAAGGTTGACTTGCCGCAGCCGGACCGGCCGACGACCCCCCAAACTTTTCCGCCTTCAAACTGGTGCGTGATGGCTTGCAGGATTGGCGCGCCCGATCCGTCGGGCCGATCGACGTAGACGTCAGCCACCGAGACGGTTCCCTTTGTGACCTTGATCGCGACGGCGCCGCGCGCATCGGCGACTTCCTCTTTGGTATCCAGGGCGCTGACCAGTTCAACGACCGGCGGGATCGACGCGGTCGTTGCGTTGTAGAACGAAATCGTTTGCTGGATCGGCGCCAATATCATGGGGACAAATTGCAGCACGGCGATGATCGCGGCGCCAACGGCGAATTGCTCGCTGCTCCCGGTGAGCCTCAAGAACTGCGCCACGGCAAACACGAGAATGCCAGCCTGCAGCAGCTGCGGCATGCCGCGCTGAATCTCGTTTGCGAGTTCCGAGCGGCGCAGCGAGCGAATTCGGGCCGTCTCGGCGACGTGGGCACGCCCGGCAAATGCCTCGTTGCGCTGGGGCTGCGCGCCGAGAAGCTGCATGTCAACCGGTCGGCGAAGCGAATTGACGAGCTCGTCGTCCAAGGCGGCGTCCGCGGCGATCGACGACTGGATCGCCTGCCGCATCGCCTGCGACGCGCGCCATGCGATGAACGGCATTCCGATCAGCGTGCCGATGATGAACGGCATCATCGCGCTGCCACCGGCGCCGCTCAATGGAGTGAGGTTCTGCCACAAATAGATGCTGGCGGTGACCAGGGCGATGCCGTTAACGACCGGGAAGGCGAGCAGCTCGCGCAAGATGCCGGCGCTTTGCGACACATACCGCGTAAACAGCATTTGCAGGGCGCCGATATTGTGGCTCGCGTGATATTGCGGGCCGACACGGAGCATCTTTTGGTGGAGCTTCTCCTGCAGCCGGTAAATGGCCACGGTATCGATCGCCAACGTGAAGTAACTGTCGAGGAACTGCAATCCGAACAGGCCGATCGAAATGATCCCGAACAACAGCGCGGTCCAGAAGAGGGTTTTGGGCATCAAGCCCAGGAAATCTCCCGGTGGATTTCCCGCGGTGGCCGCGCTGCCTTGCAAGAGGTCGAAGGCATGAACGAGCAACGCGGCGTTGAACTGGAGGACTTGCACGACGAATAGCGAAAATGCCGCGGCACCGGCGACGCGCCAGCAACTCCCCGCCAACAGCCTCCACGCCCAACCGTAGAGCTGCACCACACCCGCCGAGGGCAAGGCCGTCTCCGCGTGAACGTGCCTCCGCTCGCCGCCGAAGAATGACTTGACCCACCATGGCCGACTGGAGATCGAGGGGGCAGCGGCCGCAGCCGCGTTGCTATCTGTCACGTTCTTGTCCCAACGAAAATCAACCCATTCTCGACCCAAGCCGCCAGATTTGACCTTCAGGTCCGCCTCGTCGCTGACTACGCGATAATGCCAAAAGCTGTTACCGTCACGAGCTTATACCTTAGAGGCGGCAAGGATTGCATCGGCGCCTATTCATCCTGGTTCGCGGCGCTCCCATAAGGTGGAAATATGCCAGCTGATCCGCAAAGGTGGCTTGCTACCGCCAAGGCTCATGCCCAGGCGGGCGATCAGCTGCTGGCCTACGATGTCTGCGTGCAAGGACTGGAGGAAAACCCCGACGATCCCGCATTGAAGCACGCGGCTGTTCTGGCCTTGGCGCGTTCGGGGGCGACCGCCCAGGCGCGCCGCCGCTACGGGGAGCTGGGACTCGACGCGGTGTCTCGCGCTGCGGTTTCGCGGTCTCTCTATATCGACATCGCCGCGCTCGACGCACGCATCGCCAAGGACCTCGCGCTCGCGGCCGCGGGCCGAGAGCGAAAGGCGCTTCTGGCCGAAGCTGCTGGACGCTATCGACAAATATTCGACGACACCGGCGATTATTATCCCGGCATCAACGCCGCGACCTTGTTGCGGCTGGCCGATCGGGCGGCGGAGGCCAAGACGCTTGCCGGCGCGGTGCGAACCATATGCGAGCAGCGCGTCTCCGAGGGGGTGGAGGACGGATACTATATTTGGGCCACTCTGGGTGAAGCTTGCCTCAATCTCGGCGATGCGACAGCGGCGGCGAGCGCGCTCGCGCGCGCCCGGCGAACCGCCGATTGCACCCCCGACGCACTCGCAACGACGCGGCGGCAAATTCGGCTCCTCTGCAAGGCGACCCGCACGCCGGACGAGCTTCTGGACAGCCTGCCCGCGCCAATCGTCGTCTGCTACGCCGGCCATCGCCTTGGCGCGCAGCCCGACGAAGCGCAGACCCGTCGCCTTTCGCAATCCATCGACGCTGTTCTTGAGCGGCGCGAGGTTCTGACCGGTTTTGGCTCCCTGGCCGCCGGTGGGGACATCATCATCGCCGAAGCGCTGCTGGCGCGGGGCGCCGGATTGGAATTGGTGTTTCCGTTCCGCCTCGAGGAGTTTCGCGAACTCGCGGTCCGGCCCGCCGGCGAGGCCTGGTTGAAGCGGTTCGATCGATGCCTCGGGCGGGCACGCGCGACGACTTTCGCGACCGACGATCTGTACCTCGGCGACGATTATCTGTTCACCTACGCCAGCCAGATGGCGATGGGGTTGGCCTTGCAACGGGCATGGTCGCTGGACAGCGAGGCCCGGCTCTTGGCGATATGGGACGGCCACCACTCCCGCGCTGCGTCGCGCATCGCGGGAACCACGGCCGCAATTAGCCGGTGGCGCGCGCTCGGGCAGCCCGCCGATATCCTGACGCCCGATGGCGAACCGGTTGCCGCAGCCAAAATTCCCACGCCAAAGGAGCCCGGGACTAAAATCTCCAGCGGGCGCGTGCTGCGGGCAATGCTCTTTGGCGACGTCAAGGGATTCAGCAAGCTGGACGAGACTCAGATAAAGGTCTTTTCCGATAAAGTACTAGGCGCAATAGCGCGCGCGATACATAGCTATGGTTCAGCCATACAACATGCCAATACATGGGGCGATGGTCTTTATGTTGTCGTCAGCGACGCCGAGACCGCGGCGCATTGTGCGCTGAAGCTGCAGCGGACGATCTCGCGGATACCGGCGGAGGCTCTTGGTTTGCCGCCGCTCGGCCTCCGCTTGGGGGCTCATTTCGGGCCGGTCTTTCCGGTTTTCGATCCCGTCATTCGGCGGAGAGCATTCATGGGCTACCATGTGAGCCGGACCGCGCGCATCGAGCCGGTGACGCCGGAAGGCATGGTGTATGTGACCGATGCCTTCGCCGCGGCGCTCGCGGCGACGGCAAACCCGCAATTCACGTGCAGCTACATGGGAGTTGTGCCCGCCGCCAAAAACTACGGCTCGATGCGCATGTTCGCACTGTACCCTGGCGCCAGGGGCGACCGAGGGCCGGCGGCAAGCCGAGCGACAGGCAAAGGGTACGATAAGGTGGAGCCGACGAAATCCCGAGTGGCGTCACGGAGCAGACGGGTGTCAACGCGCGGCTGAGGTTGGCGCGTTCTACGGGGCGAAGCCAAAATACCGGTAGATCCGATCGGCGGAGATCAGCGGCGGAACCACGGACAGCGCGGTGGCGACGCCCAGCGAGCGAGTGAACAGAAACGAGGCCTCGAACCAACCGATCGCCGGCCGCTTGAAGGCAGACGCGATCTTTCGGCCATAGGCAAAGAGGTGAGCCAGCCAGAGCAGGGTCACTCCGCAAGCGGCAATGGTCACGGCCAACAACAGCCAGGACGCTTCGAAGCGCGCAACAATGGCGACCAATATCCACGCGCCAAGGGCGGTTCGGAACGCCCATCGCATACAGACCGGGCAACTGCCAAAACCACCCAAGAAGCCGAACACCATCAGGAATTCGTCCCGCTCCGCAGCGATCAGGAAATAAAGCCTGACCATGATCGACCGGGGGCGCAACGCCTTGGCGGCGGAAAGCCATGCGGCGCCCAGCGGTTCATTGGTGACATCAAGCTGCGTTGCGCCCGAGGCGTAAAGCCGGACCCCGCAGGGGGGAGTGATTGGCGCTGGGATCCATGCTGTCGGCGCTTCACCCGGTGGCGGAGCCGGGGCCGTTACTGTGCTAACCGCGTTAGCTCCGGGCTAACCGATCCGGCAATAGCAAAGGGCTTAGGTGGTACCTAAGCCCTGGAAATATGGTTGCGGGGGCTCGCAACCACCTTTACCGAACGACGCTGCTTTGGCTACCGAGGCCGCATCACTCGGATCACCATCTGACTTTTAATCAGTAGGTCTCGGGTTCGAATCCCGACGGGCTCACCAAATTGTGTAATTATTCCAATAAAATAAGCCCCTTGTTCGATAAAGCCCGTAATTTTTAGAATATTAGCGGATCCATAACGGACCCCATAGGCCACCTTCGAATTTTGTCCGCGGGAGCTACCCGCCGTATCTGCTGACCGGAGCCGCGTATTAAGGGTCGGTTGAATCGCCATACACACGGATTTTCAGGTTCTGGTCGTTGGATTACAAGCTGCGAGCAACACAACATTTGGTTCGGCAGGACGAGTGGGCATCGGTTCACCGTCGCGGCCGGGCTCCCCTTCTTCATCGTGTTGCTGATGGCCCTAGGTCTCTTCATGGCCCTCGGCAAGGCTGCCGTCTTCAAGCACATCCCGGTCTATTTCCCCGGATCAGGTTGGCGCCGTGGGCGGTACGGTGGGGGCGATTGGAGGGCTGGGTGGTTTCGCCCTGCCGCTGGCTTTCGGCATGATGAACGACCTCCCCGACGTGTGGACGAGCTGCTTCATGCTGTTGTTTGAAGTAGCGTCGGTAAGCTTACTGTGGATGCACTTCGCTATCGGACGTCAAGAGCGGGTCGCGGCTCACCAGCTCGAGGGGTTGCGCTTTCTCCCCGAACTGGAGCCGCGTCCGAGCGAAGCCGGGAGAATGAAGCCGGGAGAATAGCGGCAGCCGGCCTCGATCGACCCGCTGCAGGATGAGCCCATGATCTTACGTCATTGAGGGCTATGTCGGCCTGCCCAATAGTTACGAATGTCTGCTCCTCAAGCAGCTACGCAGGTCGGGACCGACCGGAGTCCACCCTTCTGCGACCTCCAGCGATGACGGCTTCGCGAGGGAGAGCGCCGTCCTTTGGGGCCGTGCGCGGGGATATTTCAACGCCTCGACCCAGCCGATCGCGCGGACCGCTGGAATCAGGGCGTCGGATAGCTTGCACATCGCCGCGGCGCCGGTCATCCGTCCCGAAGTAAGCTAGCCCGGCTCTCGACGCCATCCGGTCAGCCCACGATGTGTCCCGTATCGTTCCAGATGCGGATGACGGGTTCGGCGAGATCCTCATGCTCATAGCCGAGGACGCTGAGCGACGCGGTGCTCAAGACGAAATAGCGACCATGAGTTGGATCGAGGCCAAGCCACCTTGCGGCCAGGACACGCAAGAAGTGTGAACTGGAGAAGAGCAGGACGTCTTCTTGTATGGCGCGCATTATGTGAATCACTCGATCCGCCCGGGCTCCCACCAAAGCCGCCGTCTCGCCTCTCGGGCAACCGTCCCGGAACAGATCCCAGCCGGGCCGATCGCGATGGATGTCGAGAGTGCGAAGGCCTTCGTATTGGCCGTAATTCCACTCGACCGCCTCCGGGAGGAGTTCGGCTTGGCCACCGAAGCCAGCGAGTTCGCAGGTGCGAAACGCCCGCTGTAACGGGCTGGTGAACACCTTGGCAAATTTGAGCCCCTTCAACCGCTCCCCGATCCGGTGGGCCTCGTGCTCGCCGCGCTCTGTCAGCGGCAGGTCGGTGACTCCAGTGTGCTGCCGTGAACGGCTCCAAGCCGTCTCGCCGTGCCGGGCCGCGTATACTACTGGAAGCGCCATCGCCTTCACCCTGCTGTGCTTGTTCGGTTTGGCCAATCGGCGCTTTCAGCCGCAACGTTAGCGACGCCAATGTTGCCCAAACCAGAGGCCCCAATCGCAGCTAATCTACAATGCAGATGCTCGCCGAGCCGCATTTGTATTAACTGTGCCTCGCCGGAAACATCCGTTCGGGCACGCGGGGTCGGCCGGCGCTCCCGCGCGGCTCCTAAATTTTTTCGAGATGCTTTGGGATTGGACCGCGCTCGCATCAGGGCATCGGCTTGAGATTGGTTTGCCAATTGGTCGTGTCGGTCATCGTCTTTGTCGGGCGGGAGGATCAGTTGCAGGATTGTTGCGCTCGCCGAAATAGACCTGGGCAAGGTATCCGCGCGGCGGCCTCACCAGAAATACGAGGCGCAGATCGCCGGCTTCATTTGCGCGAAGGGCGTTACCCGCTGCCGGACCGCGTGCGCAGACGTCGAACTGCGCTTCGGGGAATGCCGCCGATCAGGCAGCCTTGCGGCAGCACGCCGAACGCCTCTGAGCGATCCGTGACGGGGAAAAGGCTCGGGAGGCTTGGGACAGGGCGTCGCCGCCTGAACGGGTCACCCGTCGCTCAGCGATTTTCGTACTTGCATTACCGCGGCGTCATTCATATCCGGCCTGATGGCAAAGCCGAGCTGGCGGCACATCCGCAGCATCGGCCCGTTTTCCCGCAATACCTCGCCAACCAGCTCGCTGATACCCGCCTGTCGCGCAACCTCGATCAACTGGGTCATCAAGACGTAGCCGACGCCGCGCTCCTTCCAGTCGCTTCGTACCGCGATCGCATATTCCGCGCGCAGGCAGTCCGGGTCGGCAAAGTAGTGGGCGATCCCCAGTAACGTGCCGTCGTGCAGCGCGAGCAGCGCCATCTCCCGGTCATAGTCGATCTGGCTCAGGCGGGCGGCCATGGCATGACTTAGCCCACCAATAGAAGAGAAAAACCGCATCCTCAGATCTTCGCCACTCATATGCCTGACGACGTCCTGAAGCAGCGGCTCGTCCTCGGGCCGCACCGGGCGCACCGCGACCGTAGTACCGTCACTCGCCGTCGCGGCGCTTTCCAAGTGGCTCGGGTAGGGTGCGATTGCGAACCTCGCCGCACCCGAGACCGAAGCGGCGGCGATACGGATGCGGGCATCGAGGGCAACGACCCCATCGGCATCGGCGAGAAGCGGATTGATGTCGAGCTCGCTGATCTCGCCATGGTCGGCGGCAAGCTGGCCGAGCCGGATCAATACCTCGGCAATTGCGTCGATCGCCGCCGCCGGCTTGCCTCGATAGGCTTGCAGACGCCGCCAAATGCGGGTGCGCTCCATTTGCGCCCGCGCTAGCAGCGGATTGAGCGGCGGCAAGGCGACCGCGCTGTCCTTCACGATTTCAACCGCCGTGCCACCCTGGCCGAACACGACCACTGGGCCAAACACCGTGTCTTCGTAGAGCCCGGCGAGGAGTTCGACCGCGTCGGCCCTGCGGATCATCTGCTGCACAAGAATGCCGTCGATCCGAGCCTCCGGCCGGTTTGCCCGTACACGATCGATCATTGCCGCGGCTGCGGCGCGAACGTCGGCTGCGCCGGACAGATCGAGTGCGACGCCGGCGACATCGCTCTTGTGGGTGATGTCGGGTGAGCGGATCTTCAGCGCGACGGGAAAACCGATCTCAGCAGCGGCTACAGCGGCTTCGTCGGCATCGGCTACGTTACGGGCGAGCGGCTGCGGGATGCCGTAGGCGGCCAATACGGCTGTCACCGCCTCCGCACCAAGCCAGGATTTACCGTCTCTGAGAGCGGCGGCAATAACGCCGCAGACGGTTTCGACATCCGGCTCGAACGGGTCCGGTCGCGCCGGCGGCGTTTCCATTAGCAGCGCCTGATTGTGCTGGTACCTCACCCGGTGCAGGAACCCGGATACCCCCGCCTCGGGCGTATCGTAGGTCGGGATACGGGCCGCCTCGAAACGCCGGCGCGCAGCCGCCGCCGATTGCTCGCCAAGCCAAGCGGTAAAGATGTTGCGTCCATGGAGCGCAGCCGGCGACGCCGCCGCGACGCCGTCGACGACGGCGCGGGCTGTGTCGTCAGTCTCGGCGAGCGCGGTGGGGCAGTTGAGGATCAAGAGTGCGTCGATGCCGCGATCGGCAAACAGCGCGTCGAGCGCAGCGGCATAGCGTGCGCCCGGCGCGTCGTCCATGATGTCGACCGGATTGCCGCGGCTCCAGGTATGCGGCAAGACGCCGTTGAGCCGCTCGACGGTCTCGGGCGCCAGTGAGGCCAGCCGCCCGCCCATAGCCTCGAGCGCGTCTGTGGCGAGCACGCCAGCGCCGCCGCCATTGGTCACGATCGCCAGCCGGTCGCCGCCCTGCTCGCGGGTCAGCGCGAGCGTTTCGGCGGCATCGAACAGTTCCGCCATCCGCCCGACGCGCAACATCCCGGCGCGGTCAACGGCTGCGTTATAGACCGCATCGCTGCCGGCGAGCACGCCGGTATGCGACGACGCGGCTCGCGCGCCGGCGGCGGAGTGCCCGGCCTTAAGCACCAGCACCGGCTTGGCGCGTGACGCGGCGCGCGCAGCCGACATGAATTTACGGCCGTGGGTAACGCCTTCAACGTAAAGCAGGATCGCACGGGTCTGCACGTCGACGGCCAAATAATTGAGCATGTCGCCGAAATCGACATCGGCCATATCGCCCAATGAGACGATATGCGAGAACCCGATGCCACGCGGCGCCGCCCAGTCGAGCATCGCCGTGATCATTGCCCCCGACTGGCTGACGAAGGCTATGTCGCCCGGCGGCGGCGCGACATGCGAGAAGCTCGCGTCGAGCCCGATGCCCGGCACCATAATCCCCACACAGTTGGGGCCGATCAGCCGTAGCAGATGCGGGCGAGCGGCATCGAGCGTCGCCTGCTGCAGGTCGCGGCCGGCTTCCCCCAGTTCACCGAAGCCTGCGGTGATGACAACCACAGCTTTGGCCCTGCGCGCGCCAAGCGCGGCGACAAGGCCTGGCACCGTGGTGGGCGGAGTTACGATGACCCCTAGGTCCGGGGCCTGCGGCAAACTCGCCACATCTGGGTATACCGGAAGGCCATCGAGGCTCAGTTTGTGGAGATTGACCAGCATCAGCTCACCGCGAAAGCCGGCGCGGCGCAGGTTGCGCAGAACCACCGTGCCGACCGCGCCGGCCCGGTCCGTCGCGCCGATCAGCGCGACCGAGCACGGCTTGAACAACTTGTCGAGGTTACGAAGCGACATCCGGTTGCCGTCGCCATTTGGCGAAAGCGCCGTGGTTCATTTCACATCTCACCACCGGAGAGAAAATGCATTCGCGGCCGGGAAAACTTTCATGTCAAAACATTTGCCGAAACGGTCGCGGAGAAACGCCCAGGGGTATATCGCAACATCAGATTAACCCCCCACATCGTCTCGGCTCGGGCTCGACCCGGCCGGTGACCAGCGCCAATCGCGGATCTCGGGCATGTCCTCGCCGTGCCGGCGGATATACGCTTTGTGCTTGATCAGCTTGTCGCGGATCGCCTGTTTGAGGTAGGCGGCGGTGTCGCCGAGATGCGGCAGCCGGTCGATCGTGTCGGCGGTCAGATGGAAGCGGTCGAGGTCGTTGCGCACCACCATGTCAAAGGGCGTCGTCGTCGTGCCCTCCTCCTTGTAGCCGCGGACATGGATGTTGTGGTGGTTGGTACGGCGATAGGTCAGGCGATGGATTAGCCACGGGTAGCCGTGGTGCGCGAAGATAACTGGCTTGTTGGTCGTGAACAGATCATCGAAATCGCGGTTGATCAGGCCATGCGGATGTTCCTCGCGGGGCTGCAGGGTCATCAGGTCGACAACGTTGACAACCCGGATCTTCAGTTCAGGGAGAAGCCGCCGAAGCAGGTCGACTGCCGCCAGGGTCTCCAATGTCGGCACGTCACCGGCGCAGGCCATCACCACGTCGGGCTCGCTACCCTCATCATTGCTCGCCCATTCCCAGATGCCGATGCCGGCGGTGCAGTGATTGACCGCCTCGTCCATCGTGAGCCATTGCGGCGCCGGCTGTTTGCCGGCGACGATCACGTTGATGCGGTTCCAGCTCTTCAGACAGTGGTCGGTGACGTAGAGCAGGCAGTTAGCGTCGGGCGGCAGATAGACCCGCACGATGTCCGACTTCTTGTTGCAGACATAATCGATGAACCCGGGATCCTGGTGACTGAAGCCGTTGTGGTCCTGGCGCCAGACATGCGAGGTCAGCAGATAATTCAGCGACGGGATCGGTCTTCGCCAAGAAATATCACCAGTTACCTTCAGCCACTTCGCATGCTGGTTGAACATCGAGTCGATGATGTGGATGAACGCCTCGTAGCAGTTGAAGAGGCCGTGCCGCCCTGTTAGCAGGTAGCCCTCGAGCCAGCCTTGGCAGGTATGCTCGGACAGGATCTCCATGACGCGCCCATCGGGGGCCAAGTGGTCGTCGTAGGGCAGCCGCTCGGCGTCCCAGGCTCGATCTGTCGCCTCGAAGACATGCGACAGGCGGTTTGACGCGGTCTCGTCCGGCCCAAAGATGCGGAAATTTCGCCGCTCGGAGCTGTTGCGCAGCGCATCGCGCAGGTACTGGGCCATGACCGCCGTCGCTTCGGCGTCGGCCTCGCCCGGCTTGTCGACGCGGACGGCGTAATCGGCGATATCGGGCAGGTCGAGCTCGCGCATGAAAAGGCCGCCATTGGCATGCGGGTTGGCGCTCATGCGCCGTTCGCCCTTCGGTGCCAGCGCGGCGATCTCCGGCCGCAGCGTGCCGCGGTCATCAAACAATTCCTCCGGCCGGTAGCTCCTCATCCACTCTTCGAGCAGCTTTATGTGGTCGGGCCGGGTCTTCATCTCGGCAATCGGCACCTGGTGCGAGCGCCAGAAGCCTTCGGTCTTGAGTCCATCCACCTCCTTAGGGCCGGTCCAGCCTTTCGGCGTCTTCAGGATGATGACAGGCCACGTCGGCCGAGCCTTCCCGCGGTTCCATCGCGCGTCTCTCTGGATGGCAATGATCTCGCCTATGACTATGTCGAGGGTAGTGGCCATCAGTTCGTGCAGGGCTGTGGGATCTTCGCCCTCGACGATGTAGGGCGTGTAGCCATAGCCGACGAACAAACTGTGGAGTTCTTCGGAGGGGATCCGCGCCAGGACCGACGGGTTGGCAATCTTGTAGCCGTTGAGATGCAGGATCGGCAGCACGGCGCCGTCGGTGACTGGGTTGAGGAACTTATTGGAATGCCAGGACGTCGCCATCGGCCCGGTTTCGGCCTCGCCGTCGCCGACGACGCAGGCGACGATCAGGTTCGGATTGTCGAACGCGGCGCCATAGGCGTGGGACAGCGCGTAGCCGAGCTCGCCGCCCTCATGGATCGAGCCCGGCGTCTCGGGCGCCACATGACTTGGGATGCCGCCGGGAAAGCTGAACTGCTTGAACAGCCTCTGGATGCCCCGCGCATCCTGCGAAATGTGGGGATAGGTTTCGCTATAGGTGCCTTCGAGCCAGGTATTGGCGACGAGCCCGGGGCCGCCATGCCCCGGCCCGGCCACGTAAATCATGTCGAGGTCGTGCTTTTTGATGACCCGGTTCAGATGCACGTAAATGAAGTTGAGCCCCGGGGTCGTTCCCCAATGGCCGAGCAGCCGCGGCTTGATGTGTTTGAGTTCGAGCCGCTCCCCGAGGAGCGGATTGTCGAGCAGGTAGATCTGGCCGATCGACAGGTAATTGGCGGCGCGCCACCAGGCGTCGATCAAGTGGAGCTCTTCCTGCGAGCGCGCTTCGGCAGTGCTTTGAAACTCGTTGGCGCTGGTCATCGAAATTCCTCTACAAGAGACGAGAGAGGCTGCGGGACTGCTGTCGCTCGCAACAGGATCCGATCTATTGCGCCCAGATCAGGAACAGCCCGATGTCACCCGGCTTTCCGTCAGGAAAATCGAGCATTCGGGCGGCAAGAGCGAAACCATGCGGCTCCAGGGTGCGCTCCCACCGCAGATAGATTTCCGCCGCCTCACCGTGCAAGGTCGCCGGCCAGCCCGGTTCGGCCACATTGATAGCCCGGCCGGCGTCGCTGCAGAGCAGGCTGGGGAACCGCAGCAACATGAATTCCTTTTCACCGTGTTCCGCTGCCTGCCGCGCCTGGTGTAGGAGGAAGCGCCAGTTTGCATCGGAAATATGACCGTCGATCAGCTCTGTTACCCGCTGTCGGCGCCGTTCCACCACAGCGCGGTCCAGTTCCTGTCGATGCTCCCTGTCCGCGCGTTTATGATCCGCCACCAGGTCGCGAAAATCCCGCGCGGTTAGCCGGGCATCATCTGGTTCAGGGAGCGGCTCAACAGGTCTGGGCCGGTCAGCTGGATGCTCTCGATGCAGAAAACGTCGATCCAGCCCGGCGAGCGCCTCGGCCAGTAAACCGCCTCCGCTGCTGGGGGGCGGCCTTGTCTCCCCCGCGGCGAGAGCCCGGACGAGATCGGCCCGGCTCACGATGCCGACGATCCGGCCGTCACGGAGCACCGGTACGCGCTTTATGCGGTGGGCGGTCAATAGTCGCGCGATCTCGCTGGTCTCCATGTCCTCGCCGACCGTGACCACCGGTCCCTTCATGACGTCGCGCGCCCTGCGCTCCGGGGTGCGCAGGCTTGCGAGAAAGTCGGCATTGAGTGCCTCCCCCTCGGCGAGGAGCGTCAGCCACCAGTCGCGGCGGTCCTCGCGGTTCGCCTCGTCACGGCCGATCAGGTCGCCCTCGCTGAGCATGCCGATCGGCGCGCCGGCGTCATCCACGACGGGTACGGCACTGATCGCGTGATCGCGGAGGATCTTCGCGACCTCCCGCGTTGACATGTCGGGACCGACCGACACCACAGCCGATGTCATCACGTCGCGTGCTTTCATTCGGGGTTTCTTTCGCGGCGTGGAGTTCCTCGGCCATCGAGCAGCCGCCGCGTATGCCGAGCGATCATCAGGTTTTCGCCGGCCGGCACCACCCAAGCCGATACGGTTGAACTGGGCAATGAAATGCGCGGGCCGCCCGTCGCCTCGATCCGGCCGTGGGCATCAGCGGAAAGCGACTGATCGGCGGCGGTTTCGAACAGGGAGAATTTGATGCTCGATGAGCCGATGTTGATGACGAGGATCGACTCGCGCATTTGACCTCAACTCGGGCAGCTCGGCCGTCCAGCCAGATCAGGCAATGACCGCCGCCGAGCGGCGGGCCCTGCAATGGCATGCGGCCGCCCCAGTTCGGGATCGCGGTCACGATATTCTGCTCACGGGCCGGCGTTCGGAAAACCGGCTCCGATGCCGGTCGACGCACACTTCATTAGCAGCTGCGTTGGGCGCCGCCATTGATCCGGATCAATGCGCGCTCGGCTCTGTTACGCGGTAGTTTGATCTTTTGGCGCTGCCGAACCTATCAGGGCAGCATTTCCCCGATCTCGCTCACGGCGCGAACGCGCGCACGGCTTCCTCCTTCGTGCCGAAGATGTCGAAGATCCGGTGCATGCGCACCAGCTCGAACACCGCGCGCACCTGCTTCGACATGCCGCACAGCTTCAGGTCGCCGCCCTTGGCGTTCAGCTTGCGCAGGCAGGAGATGAAGGCGCCCAGTCCGGAGCTGTCGACGAAGCGCAGCCGGCTCAGGTCGAGCACGAGCTTCGTCGTGGCCTCCAGCAACGGGGCGACGTCGCGCTTGAACTCCGCCGCGTTGCTCGCGTCGAGCTCCTCCATCGGCACCACCGCGACGGCCACGTCGCCCATCTTGTCGAATGCGATTGCCATCGTGTCGTCCTTCACCTCAGGATTTACGCAGCTTGACGAGGGCGATGCAGTTTCCCCCGCGCTCGTCGCGAGAGTAGCGAACGTCGTCGACGCTCTTCGTGATGAGATAGACGCCGAAGCCGGACTCCCGCGAGCCATCGAAGGAGGGCGGGGGCACCGCCGAGGGATCGAACGAATCTCCCAGATGATGCAGCCGGACCGCGACATGGTCCGGAAACGCTTCGGCTTCGAGCTGAATCCGCTGATCGGTGCGCCCGTGGTAGGCGTGCTTCATGATGTTGCTGGCCGCCTCGTTCACCGCCAGCTCGAGCTCGGCCACGTGGTCCTCGTCGAGCGGCGACCCGGGAAGCGTGCGGCAGAAAGTGCGCACGAATTCGCGGGCCCGGCTCAGATCCCTGAGGTCGCTGCGGATCTCCAGCTCGGCGCGCGCCAGCGGACGCCGTCGTTCGCCGACTTCGACGGCCACACAGGTCAGGTCGTCGGTCAGCCGGTCGGATCCGGCGAACGCCACGACGGCCGTGCGGATGGCGTCCACCAGCGCGTCGGGCGCGAGATCGCCGTTCATCCGGACGCAGGCCATCAGACGGTCGGCGCCGAACAGCTCTCCCGCGGGGTTGGACGCTTCCGTGATCCCGTCCGAGTAGAAGAGGAACACGTCGCCGGGCTCGAACGGGACGGCGATCTGATCGAAGATCTCGCCCTCGCGGATCCCGAGCGGCAGATTGTCGCCGTGCACGATCTCGCAGAGACCGGTCCCGCCGCGCACGTGGATGACACCCGTGTGCCCGCAATCGACGAGGTCGAGGCGGCGGCGGGTCAGGTCCACGCGGGCGTAACACAGGGTCACGAAGCTCTCGAGCTCGATCAGCTGCCGCCCCATGTCGGCGTGGGCCAGCGTCACGATTTCCTTGGGCTCCGGAAGTGCGCCGGCCGGGGACAGCGCCATCAGGTGGCACAGGGCCTCGAGTGAAATGGCTCTTGGTCGCCGCGGCCAGCAGCGCGGCCGGAATGCCCTTGCCCATCACGTCCGCGACGATGACGTCGAGGCTCTGGTTCTCGTGCGTGAAGAAATCGTAGAAGTCGCCGTCGATCCGCTGCGAGGGGATGGTGAGCGCGGCCACGCGCAGTCCGGGGACGTCCGGGGGCGGCTCGTCGAGCAGCAGCATCTGCTGGATCTTGAAGCCGATCGCGACCTCGTGCTCACGGGCCATCTCTTCCGCCTCGGCCCTCTTGCGCTCGGCCTGCGTGCGCAGGGACACGACGCCGTAGCCCAGGTCGCCGGCCAGCTCGGTCAGCAGCCTCACTTCCTCGTCCCCGAACGCCTCGGGCTCCGACGGAGTAGATGGTCAGCGCGCCGAAGGGCTTGTCCGTCGGCCACGAGGGGAATCGCGATGCTCGAGGCGTACCCGCGCTTGAGCGCCTCGGCGCGCCACGGCGCGAGCCTGGGATCGGTGGCGATGTTCTTCGCGATCTGGATCTGGCCCGTCCGGATGCAGGTCCCGGTCGGCCCGCGGCCGCGCTCGGTGTCGGCCCAGGTGATGTTCGCCGCCTTCAGGTAGCCTTCCTCGAACCCCGCCTGCGCGACGGCCGCACGGTCTTCGCGTCGTCCTGCTCCGCATGGCCGACCCAGCAGAAGCGATAGCCCGGCTTCCTCGACGATGATCTGGCAGATCTGGCCGACCAGCGCGGACTCGTCGGTGGCGCGGATCAGGGCCTCGTTGCAGGTGCTGAGCGCGCGGTGCGCGCGATTGACGCGGCGCAGCTGGTCCTCCGCCCGCTTGCGCTCGGTCATGTCGTAGACCATCGAGCGGCTCATCAGGTAGTTTCCGCTGGCGTCGGTGATCGGCCGTCGCGCTGACGAGCACGGGCAGGATCGTGCCGTCCTTGCGGACCAGATCGAGCTCGATGTCGCGAACGCTGCCCTCCGCCTTCAGTCGCGGGAACTCGGCCTCGAAGGTGCTGAGGCTCGCTCGGCGCGAGGAGATCCGAGAACTTCACGCTTCCCGATCACGTCCTCTCGCGCATATCCCAGCCATTCGAGCTCGGTGTCGTTGATCCGGACGAATACGCCGTCCTCGTCGAGCGAGTGATAGCCGCAGGGCGCGTGGTTGTAGAGATCGCGGATCTCGTCCGCCGATCTCTGCAGCGCCTCCTCGGCCTGCTTGTGCTCGGTGACGTCATGGACGGTGCCGCGCACGAGCACGACCTGGCCATCGGCATCGCGCTCCGCTTCACCGCGGCTCGTGACCGAACGCCGGGTCCCGTCGGCCGTCACCAGCTCCAGATCCAGCTCGAACGGCGTCCCCGTCTGCAGCGGCCTGTTCCACCGCCGCGTTCAGCCGGGCAAAGCTCTCCGCCGTGTAGAAACGGGACGTGCTCGTGGAAGCCCGGGGGCGGCAGCTTCGGATCGCGGCCGGCGATGCGGTACAGCTCTTCCGACCAGGTGACGTTGTCGGTCGCTGGGTCCCACCACCAGCTGCCCACCCGGGCGAGGCGCTGCGCCTCTCTCAGCTCCTCCTCGCTCCGGTGCAGAGCCCGTTCCGCCTTCGCGACGTTCGACGTCGCTGCGATCGATGAGGAACCGCTCCAGACCGTGAGGCCGCCAGCAGGGTGATCATCGCCACGATCATCACGGTGATCCCGGTCCACTCGGAGAAGAGGCCGGCGGAAAAGGCCTTCCACGACACGGCGCCGATCAGGAGCGGAACGACGATGGCCGCGGGCAGCAACCGCCGGGTGAGCGTGCCGCCGACACTGGAGCTGACAAACAGCGCCCCGAGGCCCCGGTCGGTGCGCGCACAGACCACGGCGAAGGAAAGCAGACACAGCGATGACCGCCGTCTGCAGCGCGATGTGGGTGTAGGAGGTGGCGGACCCGAGAACGAAATCCAGCAGCCCGACGATCGAGGCGATTCCCGCCACACGCCGCAAGGAACTGGGCGGGCGAATAGCGGCGCGATCGCCACGCGATCGTCCAGTCCAGCCCGAGCAGCGCGAGCCCCAGCAGGAGGAAATCCAGCGCGGTGATCGGCGCCATCAGGCCCGGACGAAGGCTGCCGAACGCCTCCGCGGCGGTTTCCTGGAACAGCAACTGATCGATGCCCAGGTCCCAGCCGACGACGTGCTCGGACAGGCTCAGCAGGCCCACCACCGCGACGACCGCCGCCAGCAGCTGACCGGCGAGCTTCCGGGCTCTGGAGACGGGGCGATCGTCCACTTTCCGCAGCAGCCACAGCGAGAGACCGAACAACACCAGAGCAGACGGCGGCGTTCGGCTTGATGACCACCTGCCCCGGGATGACGCTCTTCAGGACGGCGAATGCGAAACATCCAGCCGGCGAGCCCCAGCAATCCGACCGCGATGGACACGAGGCTGGCGAACGAGACGAAGCGATCCAGGCCTCTGACCACATCGGGGTCCGACAGCGCGCGCGCGGGCTGTCCGGCGGACGTGCGGATGGGGCGGGCGGCCGCGACCACCCCGATGGCGTCTCCGCGGTCGTCCCGATGAACCGACGCGTTGTAGAGCACCGACGTGCCGTGTCCGTCGCGGTGGCGAAGCTCCAGGGCGCGGTCGCGCACGAAGCCCTCGCGCAGCGCCTGCTGGTAGCCCGCCCGCGCCCGCTCCGGCTCGGTGAAACAGTCGGAGAAGTCCGTGCCGATGAGCTCGGCTCGCGAGCGGCCGGTCAGCGTCTCGATGGCGGAATTGACGTCGTTGATCCTGCCGTCGGACCCGATCGTGACGAGCGCATCGAGGCTCGCCTCGATCAGGCTTCGATTGTGGGCGCTCGACCGCCCGTCGCGGCCTCGGCCTCGGCCGCGCGCCGCTTGGCCAGCTCGGACAGCTGGCCGGCCGTGACGGCGGTGACGAGAAAGGCGGCGAGCGCGACCCAGTTCTGCGGGTCCGCGATGGTCAGCGTGTAGACGGGCGGCAGGAAGAAGAAGTTGAAGCACAGCACGCCGAGCACCGACGCCACCAACGCGGGCCAGCTGCCCCAGGCGGTCGCCACGAAGAGCACGACCAGCAGGTACGCCAGCGCGACGGTCGTGTCGTTCAGCGTGGCGTGAAACGGCGCGAAGATGGCGGTCACGACGGCGACGCCGAGGACCGCCGCCCAGTAGCCGGCGCCTCTTCGTTGCAAGATGTCGATTAGCATGCCGCCGCGCGGGCTTCCGCACGTCGCTCAGAGCGATTGGAGAACGTCTTCCAGGTGAGATTGCACGTTCTCATGGCCATCGCTCAGCCTCGACCCGGCGATCCGCCAGATGTCCCGGGCGTACTCCGCGACCGTGCGATCGCTGGAGAACCGGCCGATCCGGGCGACGTTCAGGATCGCCTTCGACGCCCACGCGGCCGGCTGGCTGAATGCTTCCGTCGACCCGGTGCTGCGCGTCGATGTACGCCGGCAGATCGGCGACGATGGAAATAGGGGTCGCCGCGGTCGAGGATGGACTCGACGATCCAGCGAAACAGCCCCGGCTCGTTCGGACAGAACAGGTTGGAGTCGAACGCATCGAAGATCCGCTTCACGCGAGGGTCGCTGCGCGTACAGGTCCCGCGGGCGATAGCTCCCGCTCGCGCGCAACGTCTGGATCTCGTCCGCGGTGAGGCCGAAGATGAAGATGTTCTCCGCGCCGACCTCGTCGAGGATCTCGATGTTGGCGCCGTCGAGCGTGCCGATCGTCAGCGCGCCGTTCATGGCGAGCTTCATGTTGCCCGTTCCCGACGCCTCGGTGCCGGCGGTCGAGATCTGCTCGCTCAGGTCGGCGCCCGGGATGATCTGTTCCGCCAGCGACACGCGATAGTCCGGAACGAACACGACCTTGATGCTGCCCGTTCGCCCGCGGATCGTTGTTGATGACCGAGCCGACGCTGCAGATCAGTCTTGATGATCTGCTTGGCGGCCCAGTAACCCGGCGCCGCCTTCCCCGCGAAGACGTAAGTTCTGGGCACGGCCGGCGGCGTGCCGTCTTCGATCAGGCACAGGTACTCGTGCACGATGTGCATGACGTTGAGCAGCTGCCGCTTGTATTCGTGGATGCGCTTGACCTGGACGTCGAACAGCGAATCCGGGTCGACGGTCGACTCCGGTCGTCTCCGCGATCACGCGGGCCAGCCGCTCCTTGTTGGACCGCTTGATGGCCATGAACTCCTCGCGGAATGCGCCGTCGCTCGCGCAGGGCTCCAGCTCGCGGAGCCTGTCGAGGTCGGTGATCCACCCGTCGCCGATCGTCCTGGTGATCAGCCGCGCCAGCAGCGGATTGGCCTGCACCAGCCAGCGGCGCGGCGTGACGCCGTTCGTCTTGTTGTTGAAGCGCTCCGGCCAGAGCGCGATAGAAATCCGGAGCCAGCGTCGTCTGCACGAGCCGGCTGTGCAGCGCGGAGACGCCGTTGACCGAATGGCTGCCGACGATGCCAGGTGGGCCATGCGCACCTGCTTCGACGCCCCTTCCTCGATGAGCGACATCCGCTGCAGGCGCTCGTGGTCGCCCGGCCACACCGAGGCCACGTGCTCCAGGAACCGGCGATTGATCTCGTAGATGATCTGCAGGTGCCGCGGCACGACGCGCTCGAGCAGCGCGACCGGCCACTTCTCGAGCGCCTCCGGCAACAGCGTGTGGTTCGTGTAGCCCATGCGTCGCCTGCGTGATCTGCCAGGCCGTGTCCCAGGGCAGGTCGCGCTCGTCGACGAGGATGCGCATCAACTCGGCGACGGCCAGGGCGGGATGGGTATCGTTCAGGTGAATGGCGACCTTCGCGGAGAACGCGTCGAAGGTCGCGTGATCCCGTTCGTACCGGCGGACGATGTCGCGCAGCGCGCAGGCGACCAGGAAATACTCCTGGAGCAGACGCAGCTCCTGGCCCGGCGGCACGGCATCGGACGGGTACAGGACCTTCGAGATCGTTTCCGAGGCGATCTTCTGTTCCACCGCCTTCAGGTAGTCGCCGTCGTTGAAGATCTGCATGTCGAAGTCGTGTGACGACCGGGCGGAGAAGAGCCGCAGGCGGTTCACCGTCCGGCCGCCGTAGCCGACGACGAGGACGTCGTGCGGAACGCCGACGAGCAGCCGCCAGTCCAGCCACATCGGGTTGTAGCTGCCCGACCGATCGACGCCGTGCTCGATCCGGCCATAGAACGGGAACGAGGCAGGCCTCCTCGGGCCGCTCGATCTCCCAGGGCGTACCGGACGGCGAGCCAGTTGTCCGGCTTCTCCTTCTGGTCGCCGTCGTCGATCTCCTGCCGGAACAGGCCGTACTCGTAGTTGATGCCGTAGCCGTATCCCGGCATGTCGAGCGTGGCGAGGGAGTCGAGGAAGCAGGCCGCCAGCCGCCCCAGCCCGCCATTGCCGAGCGCGGCGTCGCGCTCGCTCGCCTCCACCGCTTCCAGATCGACGCCCATCTGCCCGAGCGTGTCCCGGCAGAGATCGTAGATGCCCAGATTGATCAGGTTGTTGGTGAGCGACCGCCCGGGGAGATACTCGATCGAGAGGTAGTAGAGGTGCTTGGCGTCCGCCTGCCGGTAGCGCTGCTCGGTCTCGAGCAGGCGGTCGACCATGAGATCGCGCACGGCCAGGCTGACACATTCGAAGATCTGGCGGGTCGAGAGGCTCTCCCAGGGCTGCGCCAGCGAGTATCGCGCGTGCCGCTGGATGGATTCGCGGAGCGCGGACGCCGAGAGCACGCGGTCCGGCGAGGCGACGGCCATGTCTTTTTCCTATCTGGATCGGGAACAACGCGGCGCAGCTTCGCCCGCGGAGATTCACCGACCCAGGCGAGTATACTCGCGTCGAGTTGCCGCCGGAGAGAGGATTCCAATGTCGACACGTGTGCCCCAACCACACTCGAGCGCGGAGCAGCTCGCCGAGCTCGAGCGCCTGCTCGAGTTGTGCGAGGTGCAAGCCGTCCGCTCGGGCGTGCCGCTTGCCCCTCGGCGCCCATCCGCGCGGGGACGGCGTCAACTTCGCCATCTTCAGCCGGCACGCGACCGGCGTCCGCCTCGACCTCTTCGACCGCGCCGAGGATGCCGTGCCGGCCCGCAGCATCATCCTCGACGCGGCGCGGAACAAGACCGGCGACATCTGGCACGTGTGGCTCGAGGGGATTCGGCCCGGCCAGCTCTACGGGTTTCGCGTCGCCGGACCGTACGCGCCGCACGACGGGCATCGCTTCAACCCGAACAAGCTCGTGGTGGATCCCTGCGCCACGGCGATCGCGCCGCTTCCGGGCCGCGATTTTCGCGCCGCCGCTCGGCTACGATCCGTCGTCGCCGCAGAAGGACCTGTCGTTCTCCGAGGTCGACGACGCGGCGTCGGCGCCGAAGTGCGTCGTCACCCACGAGGACTTCGACTGGCAGGGCGATCAGCCGCTCCGCACTGCCGTGGACATCGACCGTGATCTACGAGCTGCACGTGCGCGGCTACACCATCGATCCGAGCGCCGGCGTCCGGTTCCCCGGGACGTATCGCGGCCTGATCGAGAAGATCCCGTACCTGAAGGATCTGGGCGTCACCGCGGTCGAGCTGATGCCCGTCCAGGAGTTCAACGAGCACGATTTGTTCGCGGGTCGATCCGACGACCGGCGAGCGCCTGAAGAACTTCTGGGGCTACGATCCGATCGGCTTCTTCGCGCCCAAGGCCTCGTACGCGAGCGTCCGCGAGGACGGCGCGCAGGTCCTGGAGTTCAAGGAGATGGTCCGGGCGTTCCACCGCGCGGGGCTCGAAGTGATCCTCGACGTCGTCTTCAACCACACCGGCGAAGGCGACGAGCTGGGACCGACGCGTCTCGCTTCCGCGGCATCGACAACGCGATCTACTACTGGCTGGCCGACGACAAGCGCTACTACCGCGACTTCACCGGCACCGGCCAGACGGTCAACGCGAGCCATCCGGTCGTGCGCGATCTCATCCTCGACGCGCTGCGCTACTGGGTGATGGAGATGCACGTCGACGGCTTCCGCTTCGACCTCGCCTCGGTGCTCGGCCGCGACGTCCACGGCCGCGTCCTGGCCGATGCGCCGCTGCTGGAGCGCATCGCCGAGGATCCGATCCTGCGCGACGCCAAGCTCATCGCCGAAGCCTGGGACGCCGCCGGCGCCTATCAGGTCGGCGCGTTCTCCCAGCGCCGCTGGGCGGAATGGAACGGCCGCTTCCGCGACGACGTGCGCCGGTTCTGGCGCGGCGACGCGGGCATGATGGGCGCGCTTCGCCAGCCGGATCTGCGGCAGCTCCGATCTCTACGCCGGATCCGGCAAGGGGCCGGAGTGCAGCATCAACTTCGTCACCTGCCACGACGGCTTCACCCTGAACGACCTGGTCAGCTACGCGCGCAAACACAACGAGGCCAACGGCGAGGGCAATCGCGACGGCGCCGACGAGAACTACAGCGCGAACTACGGCGTCGAGGGCGAATCCGACGACCCGGCCGTCGAGGCGGTCCGCCAGCGGCAGATCAAGAACTTCCTGCTGACCCTCGCCATCTCCCGGGGCGTGCCGATGCTGCTCGGCGGGCGACGAGTTCCGCCGCACCCAGCGGGGCAACAACAACGCCTACTGCCAGGACAACGAGACGAGCTGGGTCGACTGGTCGCTCCGCCAGCGGCATGACGAGATCCTTCGATTCGCCCGCAACGTGCTCGCGTTTCGCCGGGCGCACCCGGTGCTGCGTCGGGAAGCCTTCTACACCGACGAGGACATCCAGTGGTTCGATCCGCACGGCCGCAGCCCGGACTGGTCCGATCCCGTTCGCGAAGGCCTGGCGTGCCTGATCCGCGGTCAGGACGGGCCCGACCTCTACCTGATGTTCAACGCCGACCCCGAGCCGATCGACTTCGTCCTGCCGGCGCCACCTCGGCCGGGGCCCTGGCGGGTCGCGGTCGATACCGCCCAACCCTCACCCCGGGATTGCTATGCCGCGGGAGAAGAAGGCTGGCCTCGCAATCCAGACGAGCTACGCTCTCGAATCGCGCTCCAGTGCGGTGTTAGTGGCGCGATGATTAACTGCGTGGCAGCCATTTCCGGTCCGCTCCACCGAAATTGTGTCCGTAGCCCTGAACGAACGCATCTGGCGTTGATCTGGATCCACATCATATCGCGCCCATGATATACTAGCAGAACTCGGGCAGGTGCCTGCACCGGGTCAATCGCCAATGCCGCGCCCCAAAACGAACGCGGCACGTAGCGCATCAACACATACCGGGATGTCCGACGCCGGCCGCGGCGGTGACGTCAGACCCTGTCCGACGTGATCTTATTTGGGTCGCGGCGGCCTTCCAATTCAGTGATTTCCGCGCGAGTGCGGGCAATTTCAGCGGCATCGTTGTTCAAGAACGCTCTCGCGAGGCGGCGTCGTAACGTCGTCAGGTCGTGATCGAGCTGTGCCAGTTCGGCGTCGTGTAACCGGGTTCCCACGGCAAACTCCTAATCTAATCGACCAATCATCGTGTGGGAGATCGTGAGACAAATGACAAGTACTACACGTCGGTTGTTCAAGGTCGAGTTTACATCCGGGTTCGGGCTGTCTTAGCAGGTCAGCGAGATCGGATATCGACGACGAGATCCTCGAACGGTGCACCGAGCCGATGCCGGCGGCCGACCTGGCGCAGCACCATGAGTACGGTCGATTTCGCAACCGGCTTTCCCAACCGCAGCTGCGTCAGGACACTCGGATCCGTATGCAAGGCACGAGCGGCTTCAGCATCATCGGCAGAACTGTCGACGACGAGGGTCTGCAATTGCCGGCAGACGAACTACGCACGTTTCTTCTTCGCGCTCATAACGGACCCAATTGATTTTGTGGCTATCGTAGTGGTGCTAGGCGGCTTGGCGGGCAGCGGGGTCGGAGGGCGGCTCGTCCCTTGGCTCATCGACGATGCGTGCGGCGATGCCCCAGTCGCGTAGGCACTCGACCGCGATCTCGGCCTCGTCGCGCGGAACCCTGCGCGCCCAGGCGCCGCTAGTGATATTCCGCTGAACCCTCAAACCCAGCGCCTCGGCGGCTTTTTGGGCGTTGGTCGGAAGAGCAATGTCGACGAGATCGGTCATGGATCTCCCCGTCGTTGAGTGCCACAGGAAAGCCGGGTTCCACTCACGCAATGTGCAATCGTGTCCCGCACGGGGAAATATCGAAATCCCTGCATAAAGAATCCATATGGATCGGAGATCGAACCCGTAAAATCGCAAGCAACCGATTAGAACGCTTTGACGGGTGCCGTTTGCAAAGACGGCTAATTGGGGAAAGGTAAATCCATATCGATTTTTTTATCTTCAAGGCGTCACTTCCTACAAATGCTGCGCCGTTGCGAAGGTTTGCCAAGATTTCCCCGATGACGACTGCCATCATTCGTCCATTCGAGCCTGACAAGGGCTGGTCCGTGTCGTTGTTACCGGAGCGCTCGCGGAAACCCCGTTGCGCGTGTGCGGCAGCGACAAATCGCGCGTGCCGCGCCTGCTGCGGGGCCAGCACATTCGTTTCCACCTCATGCACGACCAGAATGGCCAGGGACGCGCAATCGAAGTCGCGCCGTTCTGAGAGCCGAGCGCGCCGATGAAGATCGACGGGATAATCGCTCAGTCGCTTGCCTCGCTTGATCAAGCGCCCCGGCAGCGGCTGCGGATCTTCGGTTGCAAGCTGCCTTTGGTAGTTCTGTTCGCGATCGCGTTCGCCGCACCGCACGGTTATCAGCTGGCGGGCGCTTTGGCCTTCTTCTTCGGTTGGCAAGCTGCTTTTGCAGCGTTCCAGGCGCTGCTTCAGCGGCACACGATGAACGCTGAATCTCTGACAGCCTGGGACGAGACGGCAGCTTTCCTCGGCCTCGCGGAGCTCATGCGCTTTGTCGGCGCGCTGGCGAGTTGAGAACTCCAGCAATGCCCCGAGGAGATTTTGGACCGGCAAAGGTGCCCGGACAATCTGCCTGGCTTCTGATCTGCGCGAGAAAGAACATGCAAAGACGACAACGGGCTGAGTTCAAACTTAACGGCAGAGCCGGGGACATAGCCGATATCTACAATCGGGTCGGAGACCAATACATCCAGTATGCGGATGGCAATCCCGCAGACCTGTTCTCATTCGAGGGTCTGCACGCCTACGCAGATCGGCGCTTGTGGTCACTAAGGGGGTCGCGAAGCGTCCGAGCTGAGAACGCGGCGTCAATCCGGCTGCCTAGTGCGATACGAGGATTGGTATTTCCGACGACAGCAAAACCGACTGGGTGGCGCCCCCAAAGATGAATTCAAACCACATGGCATGCGAATATCCGCCCATCACCAATAGATCGTAGCGTCCTTGTTTGACCTCGTTTTGAAGTGCCGTACTCTCGTCAGAGGTCCTTATGTGCAGAACCTTTGGTCCGACTTTTATGCCGTGACGGCTTAGGTGCGCTGCCAAGTTCGTCGTATCCGCGGCATCCTCTTTGGCAGAGGACGGGATCATGGTCACGATATCGACCGACTTCGACAGGCTTAGGAGCGGCAAGGCGTCGTGGATGGATCTAACGGCCTCGCGGCTGCCATCCCAAGCGACGGCAGTGCGGGCGAATACGCACGGCTGCGCAAGGGCCGGCACCACGAGGACCGGGCGGCCGCACTGCAGGACGAGCGAGTGAGCGATGGGCAACGGATGACGCTGAGCTGGACCTTGCCATTCATACTGCCCAACGATGACCATATCGGCATAGCGAGCCTTCTCGCTGATGCACTCGACCACCTCGCCGGCCGCTTCCAACCAGCAGGCGTCTGGTGCCTCTTCCCGGAACACCGTCGCTGCTGCGTGCGCATCTAAGACCAATGTCGTCGCGATGTTGGTCGCCACCTCCACAACACGGCTCGGCTTGTAACGCGGCGGCACCTCCGCGGGCGGTCTCACGTGCAGACCGCTGAGCCGCGCCTCCGTGCGCTTCGCCAGGTTAACCGCAAATTGCACTCTCCGGCGCCCAGCTCTGCTGCCGTCTACGTGCACCAGCAAGTCGCGAAACATGACCAATTCTCCGCACATTTTCTACCCGACTTCACTCTAGTGGCGACCCTCAGCGTCGCGTTGCGGTGGAGCTTGGCCCTAGGCCTCGGCGCCCACTTGGTATTGTTTCGCGTCACTTGGCAACGCCGTAACTGAACTACCTTCGCATGCCGGTGACGCCTGATTTCAGCTTAGCGGCATAAAGAAGCCATACGAATTCGGACCGCTATCGGGTGAATTCTGCACCCGCAGCGGTATTCTCTGATTGTCAGGAGGAGGACAGGGGCCGGTGCGGCATCAGGCCGGCAAGCCGAACTCGAGCCGCTGCTGCACGTGTCTCGTTCAGTACAAACCTGCAAGTACGATCGGCGCTTCCGACGAGCGACGAACTCCAGCGAGCGGCCGGAGATCGAGTGGGCCTTCGTGCTGCTCGCCGTCGGCGCGATCGTGCGACAGGTCAAATCGGGTCCCTCAAGGCAGCCTTTGCACCTTCCCGGGTGGGCTCGAATCGCGTCGCAGTTGAGCCATATCAATGGCAGCAAGGGTGGCGCGATCAACAGTGAGCTCTCACCGATTGGCGCTGTCCGGAAGGGAACGCCCGATGTTTGCGCTTAGCTACATGATCGTCGTCTTCATCGCTGCGGTGCCGCTCTTGCTGACGATCTTACGGGAGCGCGGCAAGCCGCCTTCGATCGCTTTCATCCACCGCGTCTATCGGGATACTGCCTACATCGCGATTGCTATCGTCGGCATCCTCGCGCTCGAGGCGATTTTCAGGATCGCCTTGCAGAGCTACTGGTTCAGCGAGCTCGGTCAGCAATATCGCTATTGGTTCGCGCTTGGCCTGCGGGTAGCGATTTTCGCCACGGTCTTTGTCTTCGGTGGGTTGTTTATCGCGTTCAACCTGCGGGTAGTTTGCCGGCCTGTAGCGATCGTGCCGCGCAGCGCGCCGTGGTTTGGCGGCTTCATTATTTCGGCGGTGATCGCATTCGGCGCCACGAGCCTTTGGATACCGCTGATGGCTTTCCTCGGGGCGGCTCCATCGGGCACGACCGACCCAATCTTCGGCAAGGACCTGTCCTTCTACCTCCTCGCTCTGCCGCTTTATGAGGGGATTATCTATCTCATCATTTGGACCCTGGTCCTGACCATCGCGGCGTGGGTCGGCATCGGATTTCTTTTCTATCCGCGCCCCGGACAGCCCTGGCGGTACCACAGCCGTTTTCCCGAACTGATCGACGAGAGTTCGCCCGGCGAAGTGGAGAAAGGCGAAGTGCTTTTCTTACCCCTCCGCCGGAACGCTTGGGATGCCTGGTTTCCACAGGGGATGATGCTGGGCGCGCTGCTCTGCCTCAGTTTCGCCCTCGCCCGCTTCTTCGCTCGATACCACCTTATCATCGACGGGCACTCGGCTGTCGTCGCCGGCGCTTCCTGGGTCGACGTCCATTTCTGGCTGCCAGCCTACGCCGTAGTCATCGCGGGCTGGGTCGCCGCGGCGATCGGCTTGGCCTCGGCGGCCTGCGTGCCGCGATTGCGCCGCTGGGTTCTCGCCATGCCGTCGCATTGGCTGACACCGTGCGGCGTTTTCGCGGCAGTCTATGTCGGTGCGGCGATCCTCCCGATCGCGGTCGAACATCTCTATGTCGGCCCCAACCAGATAACCCTTGAGCAGCCTTTCCTCGTCCACAGCATCGCGGGCACGCGGCAGGCGTATGGGCTCGTCGGGACGAATGTCGAGGAGCAGGAGTTCGCTGTTTCGGCTACTCCGCTTGGCCGCGACGACCTCGATAAAAACGCGGCGACCCTGCGGGATGCGCGCATCTGGGATTGGCGCGCGCTCGAACCCCAGCTACAGCAAACTCAGGGCCTTCGGCCCTACTACACGTTCGGCAATGTCGATATCGACCGCTACCGGATTGATGACGTCGAACGCCAAGTGATGATCACCGCGCGCGAGCTTGATGTCGCTAAGCTCCCGGATGCGGCGCAGGTCTGGGTGAATCTCGCGCTAAAATACACGCATGGCTACGGTGCCGTAGCCGTCCCGGTCAACGAGATCGACAGTCGCGGCAACCCGGTACTGTGGGCGCACGATATCCCGATCCAAGCCAAGGGCGACCTCGCGGTAACCCACGGCGAAATCTACTACGGCATAATGACTCTCGACCGGGTGTACGTGCACACCACGGAGAAGGAATTCGACTTCCCCCAGGGCGACGCCAATGCCGAAACCATCTATGGCGGCAACGGCGGCATTGCCTTGTCGAATCTCTGGCGCAAGCTCGTCATCGCCCATGAGTTCGACGGCTTACGATTGTTCATCTCAGGCTACTTCACCGCGCAGAGCCGGGTCCTGATCCGTCGGAATGTCGTCGAGCGGGTTGAGCGGCTGGCACCGTTCCTTACCTTTGATCGCGACCCCTATATCGTCGCCGACGGCGAGCATTACTCATACATCATCGATGGTTACACCAGTTCCCAGAACTACCCGTACAGCGAGGCCTATCAGGGCTCGCTCGGCGATTTTCACGGCCGCAATTACCTACGCAATTCGGTGAAAGCGGTCGTCGACGCTTATAACGGCTCGGTAACGTTCTACGTCTTCGGCACCGACGACCCGATCATCAAGGCCTACCAGACAATGCTGCCCGGTCTGTTCAAGGACCGCAGCGAGATGCCCGAAAATCTACGGCACCACATCCGCTATCCCGAGGATCTGTTCACCGTTCAGGCCGAAATGTACGGCACCTACCACATGACCAACCCGACCACGTTTTACAATCGTGAGGATCGCTGGGAGGTGCCGCACGAGCTCTATCGCGACCGCGAGATCGAGGTTCAGCCCTATTACGTGATGGCACAGTTGCCGGGCGCTCAAAATCCGGAATTCATGCTGATGCTGCCGCTGTCGGTGGCAGGCAAGAACCAGATGGCCGGTTGGCTTGCCGGCCGATCGGACGGCGAAAGCTACGGCAAACTTGTCGCGTTCCGTTTTCCCAAGGGGCGGTTTGTCGATGGCCCTGCGCAGATCGAGTCGCGGATCAATTCCGACAGTCGCTTCTCAGGGGATCTGACGCTGTGGGATCAGCACGGCTCTCGCGTGATCCGCGGCAACCTGATCATCCTGCCGCTCAATAACAACCAGCTGATCGCAATCGAGCCTATTTATATCGAGGCGGAGCAGACCAGGATCCCGACACTTGCCCGTGTCGTATTCGGACAATTGCTGCCTGACGACCGCAAAATAGAGTGGGCCGGCACCCTTGATGAGGCTGAGGCCCTCCTCGTCGGGATCCGCCCGCAGCCGGTCGCACAAACGCCTGCCACGACAGATAGCGACCGGATCGAGCGTGCCCGCACCGTGTTTCGCGACATGCAGCGGGAATATGCCGCGGGCAACTTCGTCCGTTATGGCGAGCTGCTCGAACAGCTCGAAAAAATTCTGCTGCCTCCCTGAAACCAATGGCCGCCGTTTGGTTCAGTGAGCCTCTGCGGCTCGACCCCGAGGGCTCGGTCGTGGTCCCGGGAATGGCCGGAATTGGCGCATCTTACCCATTGCGATGTGTCCCGGCGACGGTCTGCTTCCTGATCACATAGCGGGCCGCTGACCCTCGGCGGTGGGAACGGGTCTTCGTGCCCCAAAGCCGGCCTCCTTACGCTAGGGTTCGGGACCGCTCCCTCGTCATCCGTGCTGTGCAGCATCCGCGGTGACACCGCTCCTTTCCGCGCCTCTCGGCGCAACCCGGAACGCCGGGATCGTTACTCTGACCGTCGTGCCGTAACCCTTTTCGCTTTTGACCTGTAGGGAGCCGCCGTGCAGTTCGGCGAGACGCTTGGCCAAGGGCAAGCCCAAGCCGGTACCTTCGTATCGCCGGGTATTGCTGGCATCGATCTGGCCGAAGGGCTGAAGCGCGACGTCGATCTCGTCGGCGGTCATCCCGAGCCCGGTATCGCGCACTTCGAAGATGACGGTCCCCTCTGGCCCTCGGTGCACAGCAACGACAACAGAACCGGCTTGCTCGGTAAATTTGAGTGCGTTGGATATAAGATTTAGGAGGATCTGCTTGAGCCTCGTCGAATCGCAGACGAGAAGCGGCAATTTGCTCTCGATTTCGGTCGACAGGCTGATGCCACTAGCAACCGCGTTGCTCCGCATCAAGGTAATAGTGCTGTCTAGTATAGCGCGAGGGTCGACACCTTCTTCGTCACGAAGCTCGAACTTGCCCGCGTCGACCTTTGCGAGGTCGAGAATGTCGTTGATGACGTCGTGGAGATGTTCACCGCTCTGATGGATTAGCCTGACGTACTCAATCTGCTCAGGCTGCAGGGGACCGCGTATTCCAAGCTCGAGGGACTCGGAGAAACCGATTATCGCGTTTAATGGGGTGCGGAGCTCGTGGCTCATATTGGCGAGGAATTGCGATTTGGCCATATTCGCCTCCTCGGCTGCTTCTTTCGTATCGCGGAGGAGGGTCTCCACTCGGACCTGTTCAGTAATATCGCGTCCAGTGCCGCGATAGCCGAGAAATCGACCCTTCACGTCAAAGAATGGATTTCCGCTGACCGAGGCGACGCCCTCTCGCCCGGCTCCGTTTCTCCAGGTGTATACAAAATCGCGGAGCGGCTCGTGACGTTCCAGCAACGCAAAATGGTCGTCCCAACCGGCCGCCGTATTCCCAGATTCGGCAGCAAGCTCCATACGACTGCGACCAAGCAGATCATCGGCACTAAATCCAAAGGCACGCACTCCTTCGGACAGGTAGCTGAAGCGATGGTCTTGATCGGTCTCCCAGAACCAATCCGACGAGGTAAGAGCAAAGTCGCGAGACCGCGCTTCGCTCTTCTGCACCGCGTCGGCAGCTTCCGCGAGCGCTGCGGCCTGGCGATCCATCTTCCGCGATCGGGCCGCGAGCGCACCGAACAATGCCGCGAAACAGAGCACCACGCAGGCGGCGCTCGCTGAAACCACGAGACCGAAGTGGCGCCATTCTCCCAGGGCCGCGTCTTTCGGAACAGTTACGGAGACCGCCAGGGGATAATCGCGCAGAGGATGAACCGAGACGACACGGGCCACCCCGTCGATGTAACCCGGCGTCCCATAGCTGCCGCCACCCTTTGCAACAATTGTGTACCACGGCGATTCAGATGACAGCCTTTTCCCCATCATGTCTTCAACGTGCGGATAGCGCGCAAGTAACATGCCGTCCCGCCGGAAAACGCTCACCGATCCGCCCGCCTCAAGGGTAATCGCCTTGTAGAACTCCTCGAAATAGCGAAGGTCGATCACACCGAGAGCGATCCCGAGGAACTGACCATGGGGGCCATCGATGCGCCGCCCCACGAAAAAGGTCCACGCACCGGTGATCCGGCTGCGCACCGGGGCGCTGATAAAGACACCATGGTCGTTGTGGTCACGAAAGTGCACGAAGTAGTCGCGATCGGACGCATCGAGCCGCGACACCGGCCACTCACGCGAGCTCGAGATCATCAAACCGTCGGCATTGATTACAGCAATTCCTTGAGCCTGGGGCATCGTCGCCAAGCGGTCTGCGAGAAACCGGTGGGCATCTTCGGCGGCCATTCGGCGATTGAACTCGGCCGGGTTATCAACCCCAACCGCCAGTACCGTGGACTGCGTCTCCAGCAGCACCAAGTCAACGGCCTGGATCGACCGGGCCATTTGTTCAGCAAGGGTAATGCTAAGGTTTGTCAACTCCCGCTGGTAGCTTTCAATCGACTGCTGCCGGCGCTCCCAGACTGCCAAACCCGCCGCGAAGATCGTCGCAGCGATAACGATACCGCCGATCAGATAAAGGCGTTGACTGGAGGAGAGACGCCGGAGGGCGTTGGCCCGGTTTATCATCTGCGGTCTTCGCCCGGGCGCTGTGCGACCGGCAAAGCGATAAGTCCCCTGCCGGCATTTCCCTACATGGGCCAATAAACCAACTTGGTTAATGCGTTCTAAAGCGCGCGACCGGAAACTAGAAATTACCGCCAGCGCGAAGCGAATGTTTGCACTCGTTCAGGGCGCACCCAGCGCCGGCATGGCGCCCGCGTTTTGATATCGGCGCTTAGGCGCAATTAGTGCGACGGTCGGCTATCTGTCGGATCGACAGTGCTGACGCGAACGGCTGCTCTCGGGCGCTTCCCGGCCGTTGCGGCGCGTTCCCGTCAAGGGCCGCTTATTAAATCCAGCTCCGGCTAAGCGAAGTTAGAAGGCGGGGAATGTCGGCGCTGGAAGCAGGTGTTCTTCGACCCCGCGCACCCCGGTAATGCTCTCCGCTGCGACCCGCAGCGCGTGCCTTTTCTCTTCGGGTTCATCGTCGGAAAGCCAGAAGTGCACGACGCCCTCGCGGACAATTATGTCCTCAGGCCATACCTTCGCCCATTCCTCCTGGTTAAGCTCGCCCAGGAGACGGGCGCGGATGAAGCGATCATCTCCGTCACCCTCGCGTGGTGGCGCACCTTTCGTTGCACCCACGGCCCGCACAATGTTGGCGCGGCTGATGATCCCGACGACTTTTCCGTCGCGCAGCACGGGTACGCGCTTAATCGCGCTTCGCCTCCAGCAACGCCGCCACGTCGGCCAGATCGGCCTGCTCATCGACGCTCGCAACATCACGCGTCATCAAATCGCTGACCTTGCGGCCATGCGACTTGACGTAATCCCGCGCGAGTTCAGAGGCGAAATCGTCGAGCCACCAAGAACGGCGCCGCTCACGATGGCGGTGTGCGGTGCCGATTTCAGCCCGGTGCAGTAAGTCGCCCTCGCTGATGATGCCAATAAGGCCGCCGCTCGAATTCACCACCGGCACGCCGCTGATGCCGCGTTCCGCCAGCAATTTTGCTAAATCCTGGATCGCCATTTCCGGACCGACCGTGATCACATCGGTCGTCATCACGTCCATCGCGCGCATTGTTCGCTCCCTTGATGGTTTTTCCGGTTGCGTCACTCCATCGACTCGGGACGATTGGCACTTTAGGGGCCGACCAGCACAGATGCCTTGATGTAGATCATTAATCGAGAAATCGCTGGCCTAGCACTCAGCCTTACTCGTGGCCCAAGGATCGTTTGACTTGGCCGATCAACTTGCTTCGTCCGCGCCTGTGAAAGTCGCGGTGACCAGGCGATGCTCGCGGAGCCGCTCTACATTTACGCTCTTAAAGTCCGCTCAGGCATTCCTATATAGGGCGCTGAAGGGAAGGTCCGTGTGACTTCTCCCTAGGGATAAAAATCGATGGTTCGGCAGCCCGCTGTGGCGGGAACGTTCTATCCGGCCAACGCCAGTATTCTTCGGCAGACGGTAGAGCAGCTTCTTGAAAGCATCCGTGACGTCTTTCGAGACGGCGCGGCCCAAGGCGCTCGTCGTGCCGCATGCCGGTTATGTCTACTCGGGTCGGGTCGCCGGACAGGCCTACGCCCACCTCATCAAGCACGCCGGCATCATGCGCCGCGTGATTCTGCTCGGTCCCACGCACCGCGTCCCGGTTCGCGGCCTGGCGCTGCCGGAGGCGGACCGTTTCGCGACGCCCCTGGGTGAGATCCCCGTCGACCAGGACGCGATTGGCCGGCTGGCAGGGATGCCACATGTGGTCGTGAATGGCGTCACGCATGCCGCCGAACATTCGCTTGAAGTTCAACTACCCTTCCTGCAGAGCGTGCTGCACGAGTTCACTTTAGTGCCGCTTGCAGTAGGCGATACGACGGCCGATCGAGGTCGCCGATGTCCTCGAAACGCTGTGGGGCGGTCCCGAGACGTTGATCGTCATCAGTTCCGACCTGTCCCATTACCTGCCCTACGCCGTGGCCAAACAAGTGGACGATGACACGGTGGAGCAAATCCTGCGCGGCCGCCTGCTCAGCAGCTTTGAACAGGCTTGCGGCGCCTTGCCAATCAACGGACTGCTACTCGCGGCTAGCCGGCACAAGCTGACGCCAAAACTCGTATCCCAGTGCAACTCAGGCGATATCGCAGGCGATCGGCAAAGCGTAGTCGGCTACGCGGCTATCGAATTCCTGGAAAGCCATGACTGACGCCGCCGCCATGAATGAAGATCGCGGCCGGGTGCTTCTTGCGCTCGCCCGCGCGGCGATTGCAGGCGCGTTTGGCCAGACCTGTTTCGTCGATCAATCCGCTCCTTGGCTGCGCGCCAAGGGAGCCTGCTTCGTTACCCTGACCAAAAGCGGGGAGCTGCGCGGCTGCGTCGGAGGCCTCGAGCCGCGCCACTCGCTGTTGGAGGCAGTGACAGCACTTGCGCGCGCCGCGGCCTTTGACGATCCGCGCTTTCCGCCGCTCGACGCCAGTGAACTGGAGAGCACCTGCATCTCGGTGTCGCTGCTCTCGGCGCTGGAGCCGCTGCCGGCGGATTCGGAAGAGGAGGCGCTGAGGCGGATTAAGCCGGACGTCGATGGGCTCTTGCTTGAATGCGGCCGCCGGCGCGCGACTTTTCTGCCGCAGGTCTGGGAGGAGCTTCCCGACGCCTGCGACTTTCTCGGTCACCTGAAGCTGAAAGCCGGCCTGCCGGGCGATTTCTGGTCGGATGAAATCCGCCTCTATCGGTACCAGGTCGCCAAGTGGAGCGAGCCCGAAATTGGCCAGACGGTGCAGTGATGTCTGAGTACTACCCCGCCAGCTATTGGCACCGGGTCGAGGATGGACGGATCCAGTGCGACGTCTGCCCGCGCGACTGTAAATTGCATGAGGGGCAGCGCGGCCTCTGCTTCGTGCGAATGCGCGAGGGCGATGAAATGGTCCTGACGACCTATGGACGTTCGTCGGGCTTCTGCATCGATCCGATTGAGAAGAAGCCGCTCAATCATTTCTACCCGGGCTCGAGCGTGCTGTCGTTCGGCACCGCTGGCTGCAACCTCGCCTGCAAGTTCTGCCAGAATTCGGATATCAGCAAGACACGCGACATGGACAGGCTCATGGACCGGGCCTCGCCCGAGGCCATTGCCGCCGCCGCCGCCCGGCACGGCTGCCGAAGCGTCGCCTTCACCTATAACGATCCGGTGATCTTTCTCGAATACGCCATGGACGTGTCCGACGCCTGCCATGCCCGCAACATCAAGACGGTCGCGGTCTCAGCCGGCTATATGCACGACCGGGCAAGGCGTGACTTCTACTCGAAGATCGATGCGGCCAACATCGACCTTAAGGGGTTCACCGATGACTTCTATTTCAGGCTGACGGGCGCGCATTTGCAGCCCGTGCTCGACACGCTCCTCTACCTCAAGCACGAGACAGGTGTCTGGCTGGAAATCACGACCTTGCTCATTCCCGGAAAGAACGACTCGGATGAGGAATTGACGGCGCTGTCGCAATGGGTGGCGAGCGAGCTCGGGCCCGATGTCCCGTTGCATTTCTCGGCGTTCCATCCCGCCCACCGGATGCTCGACACGCCACCAACGCCGCCCGAGACATTGCAGCGCGCGCGCAGGATCGCGACGCAGGCAGGTCTCGACTACGTGTACCTCGGCAATGTTCACGATGTGGCCGGTGACACGACCTTTTGCCCGCACTGCCACGAGCCCTTGATCGTGCGCGACTGGTATCGGATCAAACGTCATGACTTGGCGCAGGGCGGGTTCTGTCCGGGCTGCGGCGCGGCGATCGCTGGCCGCTTCGACGGTGGGGTCGGGAATTTCGGCCGTCGCAGGATCCCGATGACAATCGGACAGTAATGCGGCGATTGCGGCGCTAACCACCGTCTCCAGCACAATGTCCTCTTTCGGCAGCGATGGCGACATCGGGCAACCGGCAAAGGAAGGTCCGGTGTCCGACCGATTGTGTTGAAGAAGTCGGTTGTTAGGTAATTGGTGAGAGCGATAGCGCCGGCTGTAAAGTCGTCGGCGAGGGGCTCCCGGCTCAGGTGGCCGGGATTGGCGTCGATACCGGGATCAGCTTGGCGAGTTTGCGGAGGTTCTGAGCGGCGGCGGCGAGGTGGAACTCGTCGCGGGCGCCGTTTGGTCCTCGTAGTCGGAGCCGGTCGAGTTTCAGGATGCGTTTGAGGTGAGCGAAGAGCATCTCGACCTTCTTTCGCTCACGCCTTGAGGTGACATAGGCATCGGTTTTGGCGATGTCGCGCGCCACGTCACGGGCGCCTTCATGGATGGAACGCAGGATCTTGCGGGCGGGCGCATTGGGACAGCACTGCGGCTTCAGCGAGCAGTCCTGGCAATCCAGCTTGCTGGCGCGATAGCGCGTCATGCCGTTCTCGTCGACGAAAGGGCGCGGCACCCGATAGATTTTATGCCGCTGTCTGAGTTCCTTCCCGGCCGGGCAGATGTAGCAGTCGCGTTTGTGGTCATAGGCGAAGTCGTCGCGCGAGAAGGTGCCGTCGGTGCGCTGGGATTTGTCGAACACCGGGATGTGCGGCTCGATCCCGCGCTCGTGCACCAACCAGGCGAGGTTCTCGGCGGAGCCGTAGGCCGCGTCCGCCGCCAGCCGCTCAGGCCACAGGCCAAAGCGCTCCTGCGTCCGCTCGATCATCCGTTGCTGCGCCGTCACCTCGGCTTGGCGGATCGCGGTGGTCGCTTCCACATCGACGATGACGGCGTGCTTCAGGTCGATCAGGTAGTTGGTGCAATAGGCGAAGAAGGCGAGCCCGCCGTTCGCTCCCGTCCAACGCGAGGCCGGGTCGGCATGCGAGATAAACTTTGGCACAACCGGCGTCGCCGCGCCGAAGGCGGCATCATCGAGCACCGCCAGATACTCTCGCACGGCATGGTTCGCCGCCTCGGGGGCCTGCCACTCGCTACCCGGCACGCTGCGCTGCCGGTTAGCATCGGCCTTGATCATGCTCGCGTCGACCGCGAAGCCTTCGCCGCCAACCAATCCCTCGGCCATGCAGCGCTGCACGGTCGTCTCGAACACCTTGCGCAGCAGATCGCTCTCGCGGAAGCGACCGTGCCGGTTCTTCGAGAAGGTCGAATGGTCCGGCACCGCGCCATCGAGCCCGAGCCTGCAGAACCAACGGTAGGCGAGGTTCAGGTGAACCTCTTCGCACAGCCGCCGCTCCGAACGAATGCCGAAGCAATAGCCGACGATCAGCATCCGGATCATCAGCTCCGGGTCGATCGAGGGCCGACCCAACTCGCTGTAAAACGGCGCCAGCTTGCAGCGCACCCCGTCGAGGTCGACAAACCGATCGATCGACCGCAACAGATGCTCCGCCGGCACATGACGTTCGAGCGAAAACTCGTAGAACAGAGCTTCCTGCCCGCTCTGACGTTCCCCCATCATCGGCGTGCACACCCCAGTCCCCCGCACTGGATTGAATCAGCACCGCCGCGCCCCGACAACTCCCAACTTTTTCAACATCGGGTAATGGGCGGCGGCTCTTCCCGGAGGCCGATAGGATCGGCTCCGTCATTGGAAGAGGAGAACCGCACATGGAGTATTTTGCCGGGTTGGATGTCTCGATGGCGGAGACGCACGTGTGTGTCATGAACCGAGACGGTGCCGTCATGCACGAGGTGAAGGTGCCGTCGACGCCTGCCGATATCGCGGCGGCGCTCGCACAGGCTCCGGCTTGCAGGCGGATCGTGTTCGAGACCGGCCGGATGGCGCCGATGCTCTACCACGGCTTGAGCCAGCTGGGACTGCCCATCGTCTGCATCGAGAGCCGGCAGGCCTATCAGGCGCTGAAGTCGCTGGCGACGCACAAGACCGACCGCAACGATGCGCGCGGCCTGGCGCATCTCGCCCGTACCGGCTTCTTCAAGCCGGTTCATGTGAAGTCGCTGCCGGCGCACGCTCTGCGATCGCTGATCATCGCCCGTAAGAAGCTGGTCGGCCAGCGCGTCACCCTGGAGAACCAGATCCGCGGCCTTGCCGTGGTGTTCGGCGTCCGGCTGCCGCGTGCGTTAACAGCCGCCTTCATCAGGCAGGCGCTGCGGGCGAGCGAGGGCATTGCCGGTCTGTCCGCCGCCATGCGCGGCCTGGTCGCGGCGCGCACCGCCGTGCTCGCCGCCGTCGCGGCGATCGATGCGGACATCAGGCAGATGGTGCAGAGCATCCGACGCTTGCCGCCGACTGATGACGATCCCCGGTGTCGGCCAGCTCACCGCACTCGCCTTCACCGCCGCAATTGACGATCCCGGCCGCTTCCGGCGATCTCGCGACATCGGCGCCTATCTCGGTCTGGTGCCGCGGCGCTATCAGTCGGGCGAGGTCGACTACACCGGCAGCATCTCGAAGTGCGGCGATCGGCGGGTGCGGACCCTCTTGTACGAGGCCGCCAACGTCATGCTGACGCGCTACAAGGGGCCGCTGAAGCTCAAGGACTGGGCCTTCGCGATCGCCAAACGATCCACGATGCGCAAGGCGCGGATCGCGCTCGCCCGGCGCCTGGCCATCATCATGCACGCCATGCTGCGACACGGCACCGAGTTCAAACCCGCCTAACGGCCACCAGACAGGAGGACGAACCGAGCTCCCGAGCGGAGCGACGCCCGAGGGAGGGAGCAGATGACGGCGCCGATTCTGTAGCATGCGGCCAACTTGGCCGACTGCGATTTCAACCGAGCCGCTCTGCACCCAGCTGACCCCATCAAGTGCCACTTGAGCACGTAGAGAACGCAGACACCCGACAGCGTCGATATCGCTCACAACCGAGCCGCCGCCCCTTGACCCATTAGAGAACACAATTCGACCCTAAACCGACCTTCGACGACGCGGCACCGACCGGCTCATGTTCCCCCCAACCAGACCTTTCGCAGCAACGCGGCGACCCACCGCCTAGGTCGTCACTGGCAAGGCGCGTGGTTGGGAGCTATCCTCTCCGATGTCGCCGATGAACGACCCGCCGAGAACCCGATGAACGATCTCGCCGCTCCTGTTCGCGCTATCGACTTTAAGGCTGAGGCGCATCGCGGTCCTTGGTCTATGCCACTGAACGAAATCGACGTCAGCAATCCGTACCTGTATTCGGAGGACACGTGGCACGGGTTTTTCGAGCGATTGCGGCACGAAGATCCGGTCCATTTCGTCGATAGCCCGATGTACGGTCCGTATTGGTCGGTTACCCGGTACCGGGACATCATGACCGTCGACACCTCGCACCAGATCTACTCTTCCGATGCTGCGCTGGGGGGCGTCGCGCTCAAAGATGTCCCCCTGCAGTTCAGGAAGGAAAGCTTCATCGCAATGGATCCGCCTCGGCACGACGAGCAGCGGAAGATCGTCTCGCCGATCGTCGCTCCACCAAACCTGGCAAAAATGTCCACGACGATCCGCGAGCGAGCGGTCCGCATCCTGGAAGACCTGCCGCGCGGCGAGGTGTTTGACTGGGTCGATCTCGTGTCGATCGAATTGACAACGCAGATGCTGTCGACCCTGTTCGACTTTCCGTTCGAGGACCGGCGGACCCTGACCCGTTGGTCCAATGTCGCCACGGTCAATACGCGCGCCGGAACGGAGATCGACTCCGAGGAAAAGCGCGATGCCGTCCTGCAAGAAATGGTCAGCTATTTCACCGATGTTTGGAAGATCCGACAGAAACAGCCCCCCAAATTCGACCTGATCTCAATGCTGGCGCATGGAGAGGCGACACACGACCTCCCGTCGCGGCCCAAGGAGTTCATGGGCAATCTGCTCCTGCTGATCGTTGGCGGTAACGATACGACACGAAACTCGATAAGCGGTGGACTCTGGTTTTTGAACCAGTTCCCGGAGCAATACGCAAAGCTGCGCGCCAATCCCAATCTGATCCCGAAAATGGTTCCGGAGATCATCCGTTACCAGTCACCGGTCGTGCACATGCGCCGCACTGCGTTATGCGACGCCGAGCTGAATGGGAAACGCATCCGCAAGGGCGAAAGGGTCGCGATGTGGTACATCTCGGGCAACCGAGATCCTGAGGAGATTGAAGATCCGGACCGTTTCATTATCGATCGCGCACGACCCCGTCAGCATCTCTCCTTCGGCTTCGGCATTCACCGCTGTGTCGGCAACCGGCTAGCTGAAATGCAGTTGACGATCCTGTGGGAAGAGATCCTGAAGCGCTTTCCTCCCATTGAGGTCGTACAGCAGCCCAGGCGCGCCTATTCCAATCTGATCCACGGCATTACCGAGATGAAGGCGCGGATACCGGCATAAGGCTTTCGGCGCCTCGCCGACTCACGGCGAGCGCGATCGTGCTGTCTTTGCCTGACCCTAGTGTTGTCCTTCGGGCAGGCGCACAACAAGCCCATCGAGCGCTTCGGTGACCTTAATTTGACACGAGAGTCGCGAGTTGGGCTGTGCTAGCGCGGCGAAGCTCAACATGCTGGCCTCCTGCGAACCTGCGGGCGGGGTTCCCACCACGCCGAGCCACGCCTCATCGACATAGACGTGGCACGTGGCGCAGGCGCATTCGCCCCCGCAATCGGCATCGATGCCAGGGATGTTGTTGTCGACTGCACCGCACATAACCGAAAGGCCGATCGGCACATCGACGCAGTGTTCGCGGCCGCCATGTTCGATATAGGTGATGTTCGGCATATGGCGGCAACTCCGCGAGGCCTCTTTGTGGTGCGACCTTGCGCTGGAGGCCCTACCTTCACAAGGCTGCCTTGAAGATTACTCGATTATCGGTGCGTCTCGCTCATTTCCGCGCATCCCGGCATGGTCTCATTTCTGATCTCAGAGCGGCCGTTCAACCGCGGGCGCTGGAATGCGTCTTGATGCCCGAGGCTGTTCTCTAATCAGGGCGCCTGGGTCAAGCTCGGTATGAAAGCGCGCTGGTCTTTGCCGGGGTCATGGTTCTCTCCGGGGTCGGTTGCCCGCCCCATGATGGGTGTCAGGGGTGTGACGCCGCGAGGTGGAAAACGATCTGAGTGGACATATGCCCATGTCGACCCACGGCCTCTGCGCGGTCATCCTCACCCGCCGTCCCGGCAAGGACAGCGCCTCCGCCGGAGCGGAGATGGTGTGACGGATCGCCTGTCCACCAGAACTTGGTACCGTCGGTCCAAATGCAATGCAGGATGACGGCAATCTTGCGAGCGACCGCGATGCGCGCCTTCCTGCCTCCGATCCGCTTCGCTAAGCGCATGCCCCAGGCTTTCAAGGGCGAAAACCGTTGAACCCTGGTCAGCAGCACGTGGGCTGCCTCGTAAAGGCAGGTGCGGGTGAGGGTGTCACCGCACTTTGAGATGCGCCCCTGCCTGTCTGTCTCACCGGGCGGCAATCGCGGCCTCCTGCGTCCGATCAGGCGGAGTCCGCTCCTATGCGAGTTGCCACGTTAGCCTTTTCCGCAAGCCGTTCGTATTGGAGCGCTGCTTGTAGGAGATGCATTTTCAACGCAGGCGTAGTCGCATCGGCGGCCAGCCGCCGTACACGCTCTGCATGCTTGCGGTAGTAATTTGCCGGCAGGGACGGCGTGACTGGGGGAGATGGGTCCGCGCCAAACGAGCCAAACGCTGACGGGCTGCTGTGCTCCCTTGCCATGTGTTCCCTATCAGGTCCCAAAGTCGATGATGACCTATGCCGCGCGCTGTACATTAGGGGCCGGCGGCGGCTCACCATCTGGCTCCCTCGCGACGATCCGCGCTGCAATGCCCCAGTCGCGCAGGCATTCGAGTGCGATTTCGGCTTCGTCGCGCGGAATTCGGCGTATCCAGGCGCCGCTGCTGATGTTCCGCTGTACCCTCAACCCCAGGGCCTCGGCGGCCTTTTGACCGTTTGTTGGAAGGGCGATGTCGACGAGATCAATCATGGATCTCCCCGTTATTGAGTGACAATGAAAGCCGGACTGCGCTCGCGTAGGGCGCGACCATGCCGGACACCGCTAAATATCAAAATTCCCGTATAAACAATCCATATCAATCGGCGTTCGCACCCGTAAAATCGTTGGAGTCGATCAGAACGCCTGACCGGCGCCTCCCACAAGAGACGACTGTGTTGAGGGAAGACTAATCCATATCGAATTTTTAGGCAATTATCACCTTGACTCAGCATGACCGACAAATCATTATCTGAACGCGAACGCGGCAGTTCTCCACACGTGGCGGACGAGATTACCGATGCGATGATCGTCGCAGGCGCGGCGATCATCGATGACGCTATGTTTGAGTCCTCGGGCCCCTGCCCGCCTTTGGCTTCTGACGTGGCTGCTCGGGTATATAGAGCCATGGCCCGCTTAAGGTAGCTTCAAGCTCGGCATGTTTCCCGGCGAGACGCGGGCGACCCATATGGCTTACCAAGAGATGAAGATAAATCTTCCGTAGATCGAGGCTCATTGCCCGCAGAATATCCGGGTTCATTGGTATTTTCTCGACGCGATCCTCTGTTAAGGCACGCAGCGAATTGGTGACGTGACCTGCGCCTTCCGCAATGCCTGATGCGCCCAGGTGCAAAAGCTGATTGCGCACAGTGTTGATTTTGCCGAGTTGCTCGACGATTGGCTGTAGGAGTGCCCAATCTACGGCGTCAATTTCCCCTACCTCAGCTAGACGCTTCAAAAACCCTGTCGCTTCACTCGTTCTTACGCCGGAAAAGACCGCTCGCGCCGTCGCGGCGGAGGATTTTGTGTACCAGCGAAGCGAAAGGTGCATCGCCGTTTCCACCTTTGCGAACGCGTCTACAAAAGTGCCAAGCTCAAGCCGATAGGCGTGCAGCCGTTTTTGCCCTTTGCCGGTCTGCGAAGCGGGAATCGGCATCTTGTTGTAGAGGCGATGGGGGCGGGAGCTTTTAGTCACGGAAGATCGCCGCGCACGGTCTCACTTCGCGCAGGGGTAGGTGAGACGAAGCATCCGGTAGATCAGCGATACAGCCGACTCATGCAGTGTTTCCGGCTTCTCGTGGAGCGACTTGATCACGACCAGCCGCAATTCACCGGCAGAGACGTGAGGTAGGCAGACCTCCCGCCCGTCGTTGAGCGCGTCGCCAACTCCTTGGACGAACCCGTAACAGACGCCCCGCTCTACCGGATCGGCGGATTCGCAATAACTCAGGAGTTGAAAACCATGCAGAAAGACAGCGAATGCCGGGCGGCAGCACAGACTGCTCGCAACAAGGACTGCGGCGACGATCCGCGCCCGATAGCGCGTCATCTTAGCGGCCGAACTGCTACGGGCCGGAAATCAAGTCGAGATTGCGAAGGTAGGCAACCCCTTCGGGCATTTTCTCCGGTGAAAACCCACGCAGGGCAGATAGAGGTTGCGCTAGATCGGCTAGGGCTTCTGCCGACAGCGGAAGATCGAGTAATTTTCCGTGGCCTAGGGCAAACCGGATTCGGAGTGTTTCTTCACCTTCGGGAGGGAATAGACCTACAAACCTTTCAAGGATTGGCAAGCTGTTCCGACCTCGCAGGATTGTTACGTCGCGCGGTTGCAGCTGAAAATCAGACATGAAGGTTCGCTCCTAGATCGGGTGGCACTGACTAGGATAGCGAGAGACGGGGCCGGATACGAATCCGGCCCCGTCGTGCTAAACTCCGCCACATGGAGCGCAAAGAACGGCGGCAGACGACCCCCGAGGAAGAGGGAATCGAGCTTGATCCCAATGCGTGGGATCGTTTCCCGGACTTCGTGAAGGGCATCGCCAAAGCCGGGCCGCAACACCGGACAGCTAAGATTGATCGTCGCGCGCCTTCGCCAAAGCGAGCCGGAAAGCGCGGCGCGACAAAACCCGCTTAGAGGGCTGGCCGCTCACCAATCCGCCGATAGGTCAGACGCTTGCCGACAATGCCCTTAAGCGCGAGCGTCGTGCGCTCGCTGTCGGATACGCCAAGCCCCGAGCGATGGTTGTAGCGGAAATCGAACTCCGCGCCGTAGCGATGCAGATGCGTCTCGCTGACGTGGTGATAGGTGCCCATGATGCCGCGCTTGAGGATCGAAAAGTAGTTTTCGACCGTGTTGGTGTGCCAGAACTGAGCGCGGACATATTCTTCGGCACTGTGGTTGACCGTGCCGTGGCCTGCGAATTCGCGACCGATACCCGTATAGACCGCCGCATCGTCGGTCATTAGATACGACGCGCGGTTGACCTGAGTGACGATGATCGGGCGCAGCGTCGTGGCGCTGACGTGCGGCACGTGGAACGAGCGCACCGAGCCGTCGCGTTCGACCAATGCCAGCACCGGAGCCTTGTTCGCCCCACCCTGGCTGCCCGGTTTGCGTCGCCATGCGTGTTTGTTCGCCTCTTTGCCGCCGACGTAGGTTTCGTCGATTTCGACCACCTTGTTCGCTCCGCCAAGACCACCCGGAAACGTACCTTCGCGCATCGCTTCGCGGATACGGTGCATCATGAACCAGGTGGACTTGTAGCTGACGCCGATCATGCGGTGCAGTTGGTGCGTGCTCATCCCCTTCTTGCTGGCGCACAGAAGGAATGCCGCCATCAGCCATTTGTTGAGCGGGATGTGCGAGCGCTCAAACAGTGTGCCGACCGTGACCGAGAACTGCGCACGGCAGGCATTGCACTGATACCAGCCGGGCCGTGTCGTGATCGCGGTCGCTTCATTCGAGGTGCCACAATGACCGCAGATCGGGCCATCTGCCCAAAGCTGGCTTTCCAACCACTCGCGGGCTTTGGCTTCGTCCTGAAACGTCTCGTTGCTAAGCTGGTTGGCAGACACGGTAGAACTCCCTCGAAAGTGGGGAAATTCTACCGATTTGAGACTGCTGAGTCAAGGTGATAATTGCCAATTTTTATGTTCAAAATGTCATTCCATAAATGAAGCGCTATGCCGAGGCTCACCAAGACTTTTGTAGGCACGCCGGCTGCGCCCGACACATTCGTTTCGACCTCACGCACGACCCGAATTGCCGATGAAAATCGATGGGATAGTCGCTCAGTCGCTTGCTTCGCTTGACCAAGTCTCGTTGCTCCGGCTGCGGATTTTCGGTCGCAAGCTACTTTTGGTGGTTCTGTTCGCAGTGGCGTTTGCCGCATTGCGTGGTTATCCGCTCGCAGGAGCATTGGCACTGTTTTGCGGCTGGAATTTTGTCTTTGCTGCCTTGATCGCCCTGCTTGAACGCCGCGGATTAGACCCCTACTCGCTGACTGCGTGGGACGAGACTGTCGCCTTTCTTGGACTTGCGGCATTGATGCGCTTTGTAGCGGCGATCACCAGCTAGGACACGGGAAAGTGCTGATGTCCTCATCGAGCGACGCGTAAGGCGCCCGGGTCCAAATCTGGACCTCTCTCTCGGGAACTCATGCTGGGTTGGGGCGAACCGGCATCGAACGCGACCAGCGTCGGACCCGTGATGGCACTTCCCGGTTCAGCGCTGCCAGGATGATCTCCGCTTCTTCGCGGCCGAAACGGAACCCCGCGACATCGTATTTGAACTCACGATCGATGATCGCCCGTCACCGGTCGAAGCGGAGCATCAGGACGAACCTTCCGCGCCCCGGAGCCATGGTGCGCTCCCGCTGTCCGCAGGTGACGCCTTCACCGGCAGCGCTAGGGACCCAGGAGCTGCCATCCAAGGCTCGCAGCGACCATGACCACTAGCAGCGCCAGCCAAAACAGCGGGCCCGCCGTCGCCAATAATATCCGAGCCATCCGATTGGCGTACCGTTCGGCGGCGGCGAGCCCCGTATCTGAAATCAGCCGGGGGGCAGAAATGCTGGGGAAATCGGATTGACTGCGCTGCGACGGCAGTGGCGTCACGCAGCAGATATATTCGCGGCCCTGCCAAATCTCGATTGTGGCCGTTGCCATCTCCCGCGATTGGCGGGCAGAATCGAGCGCCGTCTGTACATTGGAAAATCGCCGCTCATTGCCGGCCTGGCACAGCGTGCAGCCTTTGTCATCGCATCTCAGGAGAACGCGGTCTGCGGCGGGGCGCAGCTTGGACTGACGATCTTTGACCGGAACGAGCAGCATCACCTGAGCCCTCTGTGCCGCACGATCCTCGCCTCGTGCACATAGGCGGCATCGCCGCCAGTCTCAAACAAGGCGAAGCGCACGGTCTCCTGCCGAGAAAAGAAGGTGCCGCCGGTCAGGCCGTCGCGGTCGCGCGCGACCCAATGGCCATGGCGGTCGTGTCGGATGTCGAAATGGTGGGTTTGGCAAACGCGTCGCGGGGCAAAATCGGCCATCGCGGTTAACCGGCTCTGTTCACAACGCCCTCATATGAAAGCGTTTCGCCATAAAAATTCGAGATGAATTCGCTCTCTTACCTATAAAAGAAATGAGCGGTCGCTGCGAATACGGCACTCAACCCAATGCTGCGGCATACAGTCCTTTATGTTCTGATAGTTCAATCAGCATCGATTTTTTATGCGAAACCGCCTTCGCTAGCGCGGCACACCGATCAATGGTGCCCGCTATGGAGTGCATTTTGCGATGCGCCTACTCCGGCTAGTCCCCGACAATACGAAGATTAAGTTCATGCGAGGCCGGTTCGCCGGGGTGATTACGTCCGCAGTACTCAGTACGCTTTCCGTCATTCTGTTTTTTTATCCCGGGCTCAATCTCGGCGTCGATTTTCGAGGTGGGGTTGTCGCGGAGCTGCGCACGCCATCGCCGACCCCACCCGAGACGATCCGCCAGGCGCTCGAGCCACTCGGCTTTGGCGACATCAGGGTCCAGCAATTTGGTTCGCCCGATGAGCTTCTGGTGCGGTTTGATGCGCAGGCGCAGCCGGATAATGCCCAGCGTCGCCTTATTGAGCAGATTGCACATACCTTGCCAGGAACCCAGTTGCGCCGGCTTGAAGTGGTCGGCGCCAAGGTCAGCGAGGAACTGTTCCGTGACGGACTATTGGCGACCGCGCTCGCCTTTGCGGCAGTGCTCGCCTACATCTGGTTTCGCTTCGATTGGCAGTTTGGCGTCGGCGTCGTGGTCACGTTGATCTTGGACGTGACCAAAACTGTGGGATTTTTCGCGGTAACCCGGCTCGAATTCGACCTCAATGCTGTCGCTGCCCTGCTGATCCTGATTGGCTACTCGGTGACCGATAAGGTGGTTGTTTACGATCGCATCCGCGAGAACCTGCGCCGCCACGCGGCGATGCCGCTGCGGGAGCTGATCGATCTCAGCATCAATCAGACACTCGGACGTACCGTGGCGACCTCGCTGACCGTTTTATTGTCTATCCTGCCGCTGGCGCTTATTGGCGGCGAAATCCTGCGCGGCTTCGCAATAGCGATCATTTTCGGCATTGTCGTCGGCACATCGTCGTCGATCTTTATCGCCTCGCCGATCCTCCTGTTCCTTGGCGAGAAACGACTGCGCCCTCGCGCCGGTCGCAGTGCTGCTGCTGGACAGGCGCTCAGCTCCTAAAGACAGACGCGTCTTTAATCGCTTGGCCATTCTGAAGACCCAGACGGGCACCGCGATCGCTGAGACGACGATGAAAAAGATATGGATTGCCGGGCTTTCGGCCCAGCTATAGCCGGCATCGATCGGCATCAAAAGGACCGACCTTCACGA
>CAVZCJ010000010.1:0-255424 GCA_963773625.1 uncultured Alphaproteobacteria bacterium
CGTGAAGGTCGGTCCTTTTGATGCCGATCGATGCCGGCTATAGCTGGGCCGAAAGCCCGGCAATCCATATCTTTTTCATCGTCGTCTCAGCGATCGCGGTGCCCATCTGGGTCTTCAGAATGGCCAAGCGATTAAAGACGCGTCTGTCTTTAGGAGCTGAGCGCCTGTCCAGCAGCAGCACTGCGACCGGCGCGAGGGCGCAGTCGTTTCTCGCCAAGGAACAGGAGGATCGGCGAGGCGATAAAGATCGACGACGATGTGCCGACGACAATGCCGAAAATGATCGCTATTGCGAAGCCGCGCAGGATTTCGCCGCCAATAAGCGCCAGCGGCAGGATAGACAATAAAACGGTCAGCGAGGTCGCCACGGTACGTCCGAGTGTCTGATTGATGCTGAGATCGATCAGCTCCCGCAGCGGCATCGCCGCGTGGCGGCGCAGGTTCTCGCGGATGCGATCGTAAACAACCACCTTATCGGTCACCGAGTAGCCAATCAGGATCAGCAGGGCAGCGACAGCATTGAGGTCGAATTCGAGCCGGGTTACCGCGAAAAATCCGACAGTCTTTGTCACGTCCAAGATCAACGTGACCACGACGCCGACCCCGAATTGCCAATCGAAGCGAAACCAGATATAGGCGAGCACTGCCGCAAAGGCGAGCGCGGTCGCCAATAGTCCGTCACGGAACAGTTCCTCGCTGACCTTGGCGCCGACCACTTCAAGCCGGCGCAACTGGGTTCCTGGCAAGGTATGTGCAATCTGCTCAATAAGGCGACGCTGGGCATTATCCGGCTGCGCCTGCGCATCAAACCGCACCAGAAGCTCATCGGGCGAACCAAATTGCTGGACCCTGATGTCGCCAAAGCCGAGTGGCTCGAGCGCCTGGCGGATCGTCTCGGGTGGGGTCGGCGATGGCGTGCGCAGCTCCGCGACAACCCCACCTCGAAAATCGACGCCGAGATTGAGCCCGGGATAAAAAAACAGAATGACGGAAAGCGTACTGAGTACTGCGGACGTAATCACCCCGGCGAACCGGCCGCGCATAAACTTAATCTTCGTATTGTCGGGGACTAGCCGGAGCAGGCGCATCGCAAAATGCACTCCATAACGGGCACCATTGATCGGTGTGCCGCGCTAGCGAAGCCGCTTTCGCATAAAAAATCGATGCTGATTGAAATATCAGAACATAAAGGACTGTATGCGGCAGCATTGGATTGCGTGCCGTATTCGCAGCGACCGCTCATTTTTTTATGGGTATGGGATCGAATTCATCTCGAATTTTTATGGCGAAACGCTTTCATATGAGGGCATTGTGAACAGACCCGGTTAACCGCGATGGCCGATTTTGCCCCGCGACGCGTCTACCAAGCCCACCATTTTGACATCCGACACGATCGCCACGGCCATTGGATCGCCCGCGACCGCGACGGGCTTAGCGGCGGTACTTTCCTTTCCCGCCAGGATGCCATCCGCTTCGCCCTATTCGAGACAGGCGGCGATCCCACCTATGTGCACGAGGGGAGAACCGCGCCGCACAGAGGGCCCCGGTAATGTTGCTGGTTCCCGTCGAAGATCGTCAGTCCAAGCAGCGCCTTGCCGCAGACCGCGTTTTTCTGAGATCCGACGACAAAGGCTGCACGTTATGCCGGCCAGATTCTGAACGGCGATTTCCCGATGTGCGAACGGCGATCGATTGCGTTCGCCAATCCCGCGAGATGGGAGCAGCTACTATCGAGATTTGGCAGGACGGCGAATATATCTGCTGTGTAACGCCGTTATTGTCACCGCGCGGTCAAGCCGATATCGCCAACAATTCTGCTCCGTGGTTGGTTTCGGATGCCGGGCTCGCCGCGGCCGAGCGGTACGCCAATCGGATTGCGCAGATATTGGTGGCGACCGCGGGCCCGCTGTTTTGGCTAGCGCTCCTGGCGGTCCTGATCGCCGCGAGCCTCGGGTGGCACCTCCTTCGTCCCTGATAACCGGCCGCGCAGCGGGTACCGCCGGTCGGCAGCGACCCGAGGCTGGCGGCCGCGGCCGCTTCATCCTGGTGCCCCGCTTTGACGCGCGTTGGGCGATCATCGACCGTGAGTTCAAATACGATGTTGTGGTGTTTTGTTCCGACCGAAAAGAGGCAGAGATCTTCCTGGCAGCGCTGAACCTTGAAGTGCCGTCGCGGGTCAAACGCTGGTCGCGCTCGATGCCGCTTCGCCCCAACCCAGCATGAGTACGCGAGAGCGAGGTCCAGATTTGGAGTCGGCCGCCTCGCGCGTCGCTCGATGAGGACGTCAGGACCACCTGAGCGTGCTAGCTGGTGATCGCACTTACAAAGCGCATCAGCGCCGCAAGGCCAAGAAACGCAACACTCTCGTCCCACACAGTCAGCGAGCAGGGGTCTAGTCCCCGGCGTTGAAACAGGCCCATCAAGGCCGCAAAGACAAAATTCCAACCGCAAAAGAGTGCCAATGCTCCTGCGAGCGGATAACCACGCGATGCGGCAAACGCCACCGCGAACAGGATCACCAAAAGTAGCTTGCGACCGAAAATCCGCAGCCGCAGCAACGAGACTTGGTCAAGCGACGCAAGCGACTGAGCAACTATCCCATCGATTTTCATCGGCGCGCTTCCGGTCGTGCGTGAGGCTGAAACGAATGTCCCGGGCGCGGCCGGCGTGCTACGACCGATTTGTCGTTGCCGCACACGCGCAGCGGGACTTCTGCCACCGTTCCGGTAACAACGACACGGGACAGCCCCTTTGTCGAGCTCGGACGATCGAATGATCGCAGTTGTCATTAGACAGATCTTTAGTGAACTTCGACATAGTGCGCCATTCTCATGAAATGACATTTAGAACATAAAAATTCGATGTGGATAAGTCTTCCGCAAAATAAACATCTCTTGTGGGAGGCGCCGGTCAAGCGTTTCTGATCGACTCCAACGATTTTATGAAATCGCTCGCCGATCGATATGGATTCTTTATACGGGAATTTCGATATTTCACCGTACTCGGGCACGGTCGCGCCCTACGCGAGCGCAGCCCGGCTTTTCGTGTGGCACTCAATAACGGGGAGATCCCATGAGCGATCTCGTCGACATCGCCCTTCCGACCAACGCTCAAAAGGCCGCCGAGGCCCTGGGGCTGAGGGTACAGCGGAACATCAGCAGCGGCGCCTGGGTACGCCCGTGTCCCTGGTGATGGTGTAGGAGGCCGTTGACCGGCCCGCCGGAGTGACCGCCACGAGTTGGCGCAGGTGGGCCGGTCAGCGGCCACCGCGGTGATCCTGAGTAGGGTTGGGTTGCAACACGAACTCTGACCGAGGATCACCACGATGACCGACGACAAGATCGCCCTTCGTGAGCTTTTGGAGAAGGGTTCCGACGCGACATTCCTGCGCGAGATGATCGGCTTTGCCGCCCAACGTCTGATGGAGTTGGAGAGCGAAGTCCTATGCGGCGCTGGGGACGGCGAGCGCAGCGCGGAGCGACGCAACCAGCGCAACGGCTACCGTGACCGCGACTGGGAGACCCGTGCGGGTACGGTCGAGCTGCGCATCCCGAAGCTGCGGCGCGGCAGCTACTTCCCGACCTTCCTGAACCTCGTCGCCTGGCGAGAAGGCGCTGACTGCGTGGTCCAGGAAGCCTACGTCCAGGGCATCTCGACCCGCTCGGTGGACGACTGGTGCGGGCGATGGGAATGGAAGGTATCTCCAAGAGCCAGGTCTCGCGCCTGTGCGGCGAGATCGACGAGCGGGTGCAGACGTTCCTCAGCCGCCGATCGAGGGCGAGTGGCCTTATGTCTGCTCGACGCCACCTACGTCAAAGCCAGACGCGACCACCACATCGTCTCGGTGCGGTGATCGTCGCCGTCGGCGTGAACACCGACGGAAGGCGCGAGGTGCTCGGCATGACGGTCGGCCACAGCGAGGCCGAGCCTTTTGGGTGGAGTTCCTGCGCAGCCTGGCACGTCGCGGCCTGCGCGGGACGAAGCTAGTGATCTCGGACGCGCACGAGGGGCTGAAGACCGCCATCGTCAAGGTTCTGAGGGCCACCTGGCAGCGCTGCCGCGTCCACTTCATGCGCAACGCGCTCGCCTATGCAGGCAAGACCCAACGGCGCATCGTCTCCGCCTGGGTCGGCACTGCCTTCGCCCGACGATGCGCCGGCGGCTAGAAAGCAATGGCGCGAGGTCGCAGACCAGGCCAGGCCGCGTGTGCCGAAGCTCGCTGCGCTGATGGATGACGCCGAAGCCGATGTGCTGGCCTACATGGGCTTCCCGGCCCAGCATCGCGCCAAGCTGCACAGCACTAATCCGCTCGAGCGGCTCAACGGCGAGATCAAGCGACGCAGCGAGGTTGTCGGCATCTTCCCCAACGAGGCTGCCGTGATCCGATTGATCGGTGCTTTGCTGCTGGAACAGAACGACGAATGGGCCGTCCAGCGCGCCCGCTACATGACCCTGGAAACCATCGCTCCGCTGAGCGATGCTCCCGTCGTCAGTCTGCCGACAGTGGCGGCCTGATCGAGCAGCCAACGCTGCTCAGGATAGCCGCTCTTACACCACGCCGGGGCACGACCGAATTCCGCGCGACGAAGCCGAGATCGCAGTCGAATGCCTGCGTGATTGGGGCATTGCGGCGCGGATCGTCGTGAGGGAGCCGGACGGTGAGCCGCCGTCGGCCCCTAATGTACGGCGCGCGGCATAGTGCATCATCGACTTATCGCTAAATTGGGACCTGATAGGGAACAATGACAAGGGACCAGAGGCCGTCAGCATACGGCTCGTTTGGCGCGGACCCGTCTCCCCCACTCACGCCGGCCCTGCCGGCAAATTACTACCGCAAGCATGCGGAGCGTGTACGGCGGCTGGCTGCTGATGCGACCACGCCTGCGGTCAAAAGCCATCTCCTACAAGCGGCGCTCCAATACGAACGACTTGCGGAAAGGGCTAACGTGGCGACTCGCATAGGAGCGGACTCCGGCTGATTGGACGCAGGAGGCCGCGGATTGCCGCCGGTATCGCGGATACCGACTGCGCCACCTCACACTCCAGGCTACTGGCCACTACTAGGGCTCATGGAGTGGAGGTCTGCTTCGGGGCAACACCGGCCGGCTAAGACCGCGATAACGAAAGGCCGCTCAGGGTTCGCAAACCGGTCGTTCGAAGCGAGGCACGCCGACGGCTGCATAGCGCCGTAAGCGGACCTGGCCACAACGAAGCGGGCGACGCGATGACACATCGAGGGGTGCGATACCGTCTCGTTGAACGACAGCGCCCACCATTTGGGTAAACTGCTGCTGGCTAGCGCCTTCTCGCACTGGCAACCTGGCTCCCACGTATCGCAGAAATCATCTCCGTGGATCAAATCACCCAGACAGCCGCGCCGGACAATGCGGGCGCAGAACGAACTCGGGACCCGCCGCCCTTCATCCGGTCCGGCCACCTGGCCGCGGCGGGATTTTCGGAACATCGGATCTACTGGGAGGAATATGGCTCACTCGCCGGCGAGCCGGTCATCGTCATGCATGGCGGACCTGGCGCGAGCAGCCAGACCTCGTTAGCCCGATTTTTTGATCCGCAGCGGTACCGCGTCATCCTTTTCGACCAGCGTGGTTGCGGCAAGAGCACACCCAGTGCGAGCGACAATGACGCAACGCCAGCGCTCACGGATAATACGACCCAGCACCTGATTGACGATGTGTCGGCGCTGCGCCACGAGCTGAACATCAACGACAAAATGCATGTTTTCGGCGGCAGCTGGGGCAGCACTCTCGCCCTGGCCTACGCGATTGCGCATCCCCAAATAGTGCAGAACCTGATCCTGCGCGGCGTCCGTTTGTGCCGCAGAACAGACGTCGATTATTTCTTTCAGGGGAATGCCGCCGAATTTGCAGCGGACCCGCTCGCCATGCCGACGCCGGGCGCCTATCTGGATTTCCCTTCGGCTTGGCGGCACTTCGTTGATGTCGTTCCGCCGGAAGATCGGGGAGATGTCGTCAAAGGGCTGGCCAAGGTACTCTTCGCGCCGTCGCGGACCGACACCCAACGAGCGCAACAAATGAAAGTCGCCTCGGCCTGCATCGCCTGGGAAGGCAGCGCTAGCCGCCTCAAGCGCGACGAAAACAGCCATGGGCAGGCAAATCAAAAATATGCTCTGACTGCCGCAAAAATCATGGTCCACTACATGATCCATGGCGGGTTTCTCGCTACCGGCAAAGAGGCCGACCGCGACAACAACTATATTCTCGACCATGTCGCCCCGGCTGAGGGACATCCCCATCCACATTGTGCACGGGCGATACGACCGGGTGTGCCACCTCTACCAAGCGGAAGCCTTGGTTCGAGCCTTGCGCAGTGCTGGCAATAGCGCGGTCAACTATTTCATCACGACGGCCGGGCACGCGAGTTTCGAGCCCGAGACCGACACCCGGCTCCGTATGATCATGGACGGACTGCCACCGATGACCCCGCCCGAGACAGCGCCGTTTTAGGATCAGACGGACAGCTTCGGCTCTCGCTCCTGGCTTGAACATGCTCCAAATGCCCGGTCTTGGCCCGACGGTGCAGCCCAGCATTCTTTCCGCAACGGGTCAGCTTTCAGTTCAGGCAGCGGACCTTCGCCAGAGCATCCGGCAACGGGCGCGACGCGCCGAAACCAGCCATTCGCAGGGGCGCGAGTAGACGCCTGGGCACCCTCTCCAGGGAGACGTTATAGCTTTGACGCCAGGACAGTGAGCTGACCGTCGACGCGGGAAACCTTGTCAACGGTCGCAAGGACGATCTTATCCTCGAAGGTGAATGCGATTTCCCCCGCAAGGTCGACCAGATAGCCCTTATGTAGGGTCACATCGACCACGCCGAGGTCGCGGTGATTGAGATCGATCCCGCGCTTTAACCACAAATGCACCCGGTAGGAGTCCGCGCGGTCCGACCTGTCTCCGGACACCGACGTTATTTTGTCTGCAGATTGACCGCGGAGCTCTTACCATCCCGGCCGGCCTCGATCTCATAGCTCAGCTTCTGGCCTTCTTGGAGGCCGAGGATGCCGGCGCGCTCAACCGCGCTGATGTGGACGAACACGTCCTTCGACCCGTCATCGGGCTGGATGAAGCCATAACCCTTTTGCGCGTTGAACCACTTCACGGTGCCGTTGGCCATTTACCTCTCCTCTCACGGGACGATCGTCGCCAGCCCGTCGCGGCGACAGGATACAGACTGAGAGTCCGTTTTGGGTGGATATCGTTCTCTAATGGGTCAAGGGGCAGCGGCTCGGTTGTGAGCGATATCGACGCTGTCGGGTGTCTGCGTTCTCTACGTGCTCAAGTGGCACTTGATGGGATCAGCTGGGTGCAGAGCGGCTCGGTTGAAATCGCAGTCGGCCAATTTGGCCGCATGCTACAGAATCCACGCCGTCATCTGCTCCCTCCCTCGGGCGTCGCTCCGCTCGGGAGCTCGGTTCGACCTCCTGTCTGCTGGCCGTTAGGCAGGTTTGAACTCGGTGCCGTGTCGCAGCATGGCGTGCATGATAATGGCCAGGCGCCGTGCGAGCGCGATCCGCGCCTTTCGCATCGTTGATCGTTTGGCGATCGCGAAGGCCCAGTCCTTGAGCTTCAGCGCCCCCTTGTAGCGCGTCAGCATGACGTTGGCGGCCTCGTACAAAAGGGTCCGCACCCGCCGATCGCCGCACTTCGAGATGCTGCCGGTGTAGTCGACCTCGCCCGACTGATAGCGCCGAGGCACCAGACCAAGATAGGCGCCAATGTCGCGGGATCGCCTGAAGCGGCCGGGATCGTCAATTGCGGCTGTGAAGGCAAGTGCGGTGAGCTGGCCGACACCGGGGATCGTCATCAGTCGGCGGCAAGCGGCGGATGCTCTCACCAGCTGCCTGATATCCGCATCGATCGCCGCGACGGCGGCGAGCACGGCGACACGTGCCGCGACCAGGCCGCGCATAGCGGCGGACAGACCGGCAATGCCCTCGCTTGCCCGCAGCGCCTGCCTGACGAAGGCGGCTGTTAACGCACGGGGCAGTCGGACGCCGAACACCACGGCAAGGCCGCGGATCTGGTTCTCGAGGGTGACCCGCTGGCCGACCAGCTTCTTACGAGCGATGATCAGCGATCGCAGAGCGTGCGCCGGCAGCGACTTCACATGAACCGGCTTGAAGAAGCCGGTACGGGCGAGATGTGCCAGGCCGCGTGCATCGTTGCGGTCGGTCTTGTGCGTCGCCAGCGACTTCAGCGCCTGATAGGCCTGCCGGCTCTCGATGCAGACGATGGGCAATCCCAGCTGGCTCAGGCCGTGGTAGAGCATCGGCGCCATCCGGCCGGTCTCGAACACGATCCGCCTGCAAGCTGGAGCTTGTGCGAGTGCCGCTGCGATGTCGGCAGGCGTCGATGGCACCTTCACCTCGAGCGTGACGGCACCGTCTCGGTTCATCACACACACGTGCGTCTCAGCCATCGAGACATCCAAGCCAGCAAAATACTCCATGTGCGGTTCTCCTCTTCCAATGACGGAGCCGATCCTATCGGCCTCCGGTGAAGAGCCGCCGCCCATTACCCGATGTTGAAAAAGTCGGCCAGCGTTTTCTGAATCGGTCATTCGCGTGACGCCGCTAGGTCGGGAAGTCTCGTCGATCGTTGGGGTTTAGGAGCCGCTGGGCGCGATCAACAGAGCTAAAGGCCAAAGCGCGCCCAAAGCAGCCGTGCCTCGAGCCAATCGACGAGCTCGGCGACAAAGCTGAAACGCTCGGTCTCGATACCGCGCCGTGGCCGCGGCAGAAACCAGCGCCGCCGCCGCTGCCCGCTCGGAATTGACACCAGCCGCACCCGCTCGCTGAACCGCGCCCGCATCACCGCGCGTAGATCGCCGATGCCGTCGATCAGACCACGGGATAGCGCCATGCGCCCCGTCATCACCTCGCCGCTGAATAGCATTTCGTCGGTCGCATCTATCTTGCCGAGGCGACGACGCTTCACGTGGTCCTTGAAGGCCGCATGCATGTCTTCCTGTAGCACGGCCAAGCGCTCGACATCGCCCTCGCGCTCGGGAAGAAATGGGTCGAGCAGCGACTTCTTCTCGCCTGCCGTGTGCAGGCGCCGGTCGACGCCGAGCCGATCGATCAGCCGGGTGAACCCGAACCCGCTACTGACCACACCGATCGAGCCGAGCAGCGAAGTTTCATCCGCATAGACCTCGTCGCCCGCAAGAGCCAGCCAATAGCCGCCCGACGCCGCGACGTCTTCGGCAAAGGCGAAGACCTGTATGCGCTTCTCGTCGGCGAGCTGGCGGATGCGGCGGTAAAGCAGGGAGGATTGTACCGGCGAACCGCCCGGCGAATTGATAATGATCGCGACTGCGGCGGCACGTTTCTTCGCGAAGGCTCGATCGAGCGCCTTGGCGTGGCTGGCTAGTGATATCGCGCCCCGCCATTGCCGAGGCCCGATCACGCCGTCAAACCGCAGCACCGGCACGACCGGTGGCGGATCGCGGAAGCGTTCGATAAGTTCGGCAAGGCTCATTTAGACGCAGATGGTTATGCGTGAGGTCCGCCGGGTGGCGCGCTTAAGACGCCTAGCCAAAAGTTTCTGAACGACATCGGCCGCCACGATCGCCGCTTGACGCCGTTCGACCCGCCCTTCGCTCATCTGGTGCCGGTCCCATGGGGAGATGTGCGGCCGAGGATATGATGGAAATCAGCTTGACGCGAGCACCGCTTCGGCGCGGGTTCTGATCCTCGAACCGAATGACCAAATCGAAAGCTGCCAGCTTCCCAGTGCGAATGTCGCTTCAGGGGCAAATTGCGCGGTTGCCAGCGCCGAGACCGAGCGTCCGCTACCGCTCGGGTAAGGGGACATTCGCCAGACACGCAACTACAGCCGCAACGCGCCGAAATCGGACCTTAGCGCGACCTATGCCATGCTTCCGCAGTCGACCCAGTGCCGACTTTCATCTTCGGCGAAGGCACGCGTCGAGCTCAATAAAGGTCCTATCTCCGGAGTTACGCCAGGGCTCGTGGATTCCGCACAAGGCCGCTCTCTCAATTCGGCAAGCCGTCCAAGGTCCCTATTGTCTAGAGTTCCTTGGAATATGCCGGTGATGCGTTCAATTCAGCGTAGCGCCTCAGGAGTAAATAGCGCTACGGTCAATTCAACAGGTGGCACACTTACCGGGCCTGGCCAATGTTCGAACCTTCGATCAACAGCGCGCGAACTGTCGAGATTTTTTCGCTCAGCGTGTTGCGCTCGCTGACGCCAGATCAGCGCGCAAAGCTTGCCGATCTCGGCATTAAGACGCTCAGCGACTTATTACACTTCGTGCCGATTCATCACGCCCGGGTAATCGTCGGGATCGCGCAAGGCGACATCCCCTTTGACATCGATATGCGTGATTTCGTCATCGATGCGGATGCAGGGCTTTCGCCAACCGAGCTGGCGTCGTCCTCCACGGCAGTGTTGATAGGCATCGGCGCCAATTCAGCGCATATCCTCGAGGACTCGTTTGAAGTTACGACGGTAGCGCACCTTGCGGCTTTTCCGCCATTTGAAGAAGCGGAAAGACTGCTTCGACGCGCGGCGCATGAGTTCTACGAACCGCCCTCGGCGCCGGAAGAACTGATCCCACGTATGATAGGCGCCATTGCATCGCGTGTGCGCCTTGCGAGCTTTATTCGTCGCCGTACAGTCGAACTGCCCGCTAGTGCCCTAAAGCTGGTGATCGCTCAGGGGGCGCCCGCGCTCGACCAGCGCCTCACCAACGCCTTTATTGGGCAGGTTCCCCTCGAAATCGGCCTCGGGTACATCGTCAAACATACCCAGCTGTGGATTAACCATGGCAGCAGTCTTGGGGAGGTGATCCACAGCCTCGGACTTGCCCCGGCGCAATCGAAGAATGTCGCGATCGTCGACTGGAAGCACCGACTACTCGCCAGCCGCGATGAGAGCACGACTGCAAGCGAAGATCTTAACTCGCTCCTCATCCACACGCGTGCGCTTGACGAAGTAACTCGCGCCGTCGCTGAAGAGCATCAAGCGGGTCGCACCTCGACCGCATCTGCCACAGGCGTCACCGCCGGTGGCGCAGTGGCAACTGGCGCGCTCGTCGGTGCCATCGGTGGGGCCGTAGTCGGCGGTCTGACCGGCGCGCTCGCCGGTGTCTCCGTGGACGCGTTAACCGGCGGTACAGATGCCGGGCTAGGCACGCTCAGCGGCACCGTAATCGGATCGGTAGCCGGCAGTGCGGTTGGGGCGGCCGCCGGCGGTGCAGCGGCAAGCCTGATCTTCTCTGGTGCGGGGGCTCTCGGTTTTATCGAGAGCGAGAGTGACGGTCAGCGTGACATTGTCGGCGAGACACACCAGAACATCCTGGACTTGACCAGCCAAAAATCATCATCGATCCGCTCGCTGCGCTCAATGGTGGTGGTCGAGGGCGAGCAATCCGAACAGGGCACAATCACCACTTTCAACATTACGAACTACAATCATTCGCACGCGCTGACAATTCAGTATTTTGAGATTCTGCAGCGCTATCGCGTTCAGCTGACTGCGGATGGCGTAGAGCCGATCCTGTTCCTGCCGTTTCAGCCGGTTGCTTTCGACAAGGACCTGCTGGTCGACTATTTCGACATTCTACGCCGCGGCCTCGACCGCGACCTCGCCGACGCTTTCCAGCAACTGATCGACAGCGGCGAAATATTCAGCGTTGTTTCGGACCCGATCTCGACCTCGTCCGACCCAACCTTGGTCAGCATCACGATCAAATTACGCACAAAAGTCGGCATCGACCTGGGTGCAACTACTGCGGCAGTAGTGGCAAGCAGTGATCTGCCGCTCGGCTTTCGTGCGATCGCAACCGAGGATGGCGGGCAGTTCGGCGTCTTTGACGATCTCATCGTCAAAACCTTTGCTGCGACCTTCGCAAATCCGCCTAAGGTGAGCGATATTACGCAGGTCCGCATCGATATTGCTGGCATCGAGAACACCGACTTTAGCGTCGAGGTCGATGAGGCAAAAATCCAGGGCGACAGCGGACAAACTACCACGTTGCGGTCCATCGACCTTGGCACGAAGCACGCCGGCAACGTAGGCGCGACGACCCTGCGCTTTGATTTTTCACCAGGTGCCAATCTGGCTCAGGCCGCCGCCGCACCAGCATCTGGCAATGCGATCCTCGACCGCGTGCTGCGCCAGGTCAAAGCCCGAGAGTATTTGTTCACACGCCTGTTGTTTTCTGGACTCGAACCGGACGCTCTCGGTGACTTGCTCGAAGCGCTCGTGTTTGTCGACAGCAGCCTCAACAGTGTGCCGCTGCGCAATTTTATCGACCTTCCCGCACTTGGCTTTACAAGCGGCACTATCGTACTGCGGATGAAGTCATTCGCATCAGAAGCGCTCTCCTCAGATTTAAAGAACTTACCGTCGGTGATGGGAAAAGCGCGCGGCGTTAAGACGACTGACCCCGGCGTCTTGCGCAAGACGGTTGAAACTCTTCGGCTGCTGATCGATTTTCCACAAGAGCTTGCGGACTGGTTCGCCAAGAACCGTCAGGACTTCACGCGTTCAGACTACGTCTTTCTTCCGACTTCTGGGTTATTTGCAGAGGCGATCCTCGGTCGCTCAAACGCTTCCGAGAAGATTGACTTGACCCGCTTTTTCAATTGGGTGGATTCACCAATTCCCAATGCAGCGCCGGTAATCCAGCCTGTCTCCGCTGATCGCCCCGCACAGCCCTTACCGAACCTGACACCGACGGTAACGGACTCCGTCCTCAACATTGCCGCGCCGACGCCACTTCCGGATCCGGTCGGTCTTGCTGCTGCACTGACTGCTGTGCAGAACGGCAATATTTTCCGTGACATGTCACAGGCCGGGGTATTGGGTGCCACGCTGAACACGTTGGCAGGCGTGTCCGAACGCACGGCAATCTCTGCCGGCCAGTTGAGCGGCGATGCTCTTGCGGCAGCGTTACAATCTGCAACTCAGCTTGCCAACACTGTGGCGCAGGGGGTGTCGAACCTCGCTGGCGGCGCGCTCAACTCACTCACTAAGCTTGGTGGACAGATCAACACCCCATCACCACCTCCGCCGCCGTCGCCACCTGTACCACCTCCACCTTCTCCACCTGTACCACCTCCACCTTCTCCACCGGTGCCACCCCCGCCTTCTCCACCTGTGCCACCCCCACCGTCACCCCCAGTACCGCCCCCGCCGCCACCTCCCACTCCCACGGTGCAAGCGGTGGAAATCAAATTGCGTATCTTCGTGCCGAGCCCGGCAGAAGCGGTGCTCCCGCCGTCGCTACTTGGGGGGGAAGGACTGATGGCCTTTCTTGGTGACAATCGCGGATTCAGCTTTTCGGATGGCAAAAGCCGTCTCGACCTGACGTTCAGCCTCCAAATCAATGTTGATACGCTCGACGTGGTTGGCACCCCCACCACGGTCATCGCGCCGGGCACCTTAGCGGTATTCAATAAGAGCGATACCGATCCGATCTCGGGAGCTCCGTCGTGGGCCGTCAAGCTCAAGGCCAATGCGCAACCGCTCCGCATTGTGGTGCCAACTCTCGGAGCAAAAGATGCGTCGGCTAACGCGTTGAAGGTCCCCGGACACGCCGATCAATTGCAGGCAATCTTGAATGTCTCAGCTAACCTGACCTATCCGCCAATCCCAGTACCCGCTCTACCCGGGTCAGAGGCCCTTAAATCGATCCTCGATTTCCTCGACGCGACAATTGATGCGCAGATCTTCGTTGCCTTTACCCGTGAAGTCGGAGGTCGGCTCAAATTCTTTATCACTGGCCAACACGACAAATTTCCAGCTTTCGAGATCTATGTGAACAAACTATGCCCCTACTCCTGGAACCCTATTGTTGAGGGAACAGACCCCCGAGCGATGAAGTCACTAATCCAGCAGACGATCGATATGGATCACCCCCTTTTGGTGCCAATCCATTGATGAACGATCGTCCGCGAGCGAAGGCAATAAATCCCGCGAGACGCAAGAGATCGAGCTTGGCAGGCGTTGTCCTCCACCTACTAAAGTAGGCGCGCTTCATCTACATCGAATGCGCTCCGGCCGTTCAATCTGGCCCGTTAGTCCAAGCGGTCCAAATAGTCGCTTCCGGCGCGACCTCGCCGCGCGCTCAGATTCTGCTGAAGATCTCATTTCCACCCTCTGGAGACGATTTGGCTGCCGCCGGCGGTGTCCGGATTGGGGCAAGAAGAGCGGTCTCCGCCGCCGACAGTCGGCGTCCGCTGTCGCTGGGTAAACCGACCTTCGCCGGGACGCATGGGAGCGGCGGGAACGCGCCGATTCCGGTCGTTGGGCGCAAGCAATTTTAAGCTGTCGATCGATTGTTGCGGCTTAAACGGATAAGCTGACACGGTCCGGACATTAGAGACTACGAAAGTCCTCTGCCGCTGACTTGAACCTTGGAGGCTGACATGGTCGACGAAGCTAAACTCAATCAGTTTATCGGCCAGATTCTAGGCGATCTCGGTGGCGCGGCGAGCATTGCATTGGTGCAGATCGGGGATAGGCTGGGGCTTTACAGGGCGCTTCACCAAAAGGGGCCGATGACTATCGCTGAATTGGCGGCCGCGACGGATATTGATCAGCGATATTTGCGCGAATGGGCCTCACACCAGGCGGCATCGAACTACCTCTCCTACGATCCAGCCGGCGGGAAATTCAGCCTACCAGAAGAACAAGCGATGGTATTCGCGATCGAGGATAGCCCGGTCTACATGCAGGGGGCTTTCGAATTAATGCGGGCGTTGCTCGACAACGAGCCCAAGGTCGAAGCTGTCTTCAAAACCGGCCAGGGGGTTGCCTGGGGCGACCAGGCCGGATGCATGTTTTGCGCGGTGGCGCGGTTTTTCCGACCCGGCTATCACAACAACCTTGTTAGTGCTTGGCTGCCCGCTCTTGACGGCGCAGTTGGAAAACTTGAGCAAGGCGCCACGGTTGCTGACGTGGGTTGTGGGCACGGCTGGTCCACCGTGCTGATGGCAAAGGCATTCCCCAAGTCAAAGTTTGTTGGCTATGACTTCCACCCAAGTTCGATCGATGCGGCCAACGCACATGCCGCCGAGCATGGTGTCGCCGGCAATTGCCGGTTCGAGATTGGCACGGCCAAGGATTATCCAGGGCGCGATTTCGATCTGGTGACGTTTTTCGACTGCCTGCACGATATGGGCGATCCTGCGGGTGCCGCCCAGCATGTGCATCGGTCTCTGAAGCCAGACGGGTCATGGATGATCGTCGAACCAATGGCCGGGGACCGGCTCGAGGACAATTTGAACCCGGTTGGGCGGCTCTACTATGCGGGATCGACGATGATCTGTGTGCCGACCTCGCTATCTCAGGAAGTTGGTGCCGCCCTTGGCGCCCAAGCGGGAGAGGCGAAACTCCGCGAAGTCATCACTGCCGGAGGGTTCAAAAGCGTTCGGCGCGCGACGGAGACGCCCTTCAACATGATCCTCGAAGCGCGGCCTTAGCCGCGAGGGACCGCGAGCCCCGCCCGAGCTACCCAGGCGGGGCCGAAGGGAGCCTCAGAGAAGTCGCCTTTGGGGCAAGAACAGTAGCCGCACCCGCCGGCGCCGAGCGTCTGCTAACGGTTCACTAAGCCGACACTGGCTGGGGCGCTCGGCAACAGGTCAAATGCGCCGAGAGCCGTCATTCGCCGAGACTCCGGTCGATAACGTGGACCCGCATATCCGGAGGATCGACGGGCCGCGATGGAAGCGCAGGCCCGACCCTGCAGCCGATATTTGACCAGTCGATGGTCTCTGCAGTGAACTCGGGCGGGCAGGCCGGGAAGGGTACGGCGCTCTTCCTTTTTTGTAGAATGTCAGGTTTTCTTAGCTTTCCCGGGTTTCCGAGCACTCTAAGACGATGCACTTGACCGGGGCTGGCCCGATGATCCAAGTCAATGCTGGCTTTGGGGGAGTTGGGTACCTGTCGGTAATCCTGGAAAGTGCGCCAGAGCCCGAATATGCCGAACGCCGTCTCTCGAGTTTCGCGATGCCTGCGCCTCGCAGCGGCCGGTTTCACGCTTCTGTTCGCCGGCGTCTGCGCCGCGCAATCGCCGCCCCCAGTCATCAACGGCCCGCCGATCCCGCCCGGTCAGGCGCGGGTGTGGTTCTACCGGGTCTTCTTCCCGGAAGACAGCGGCGACATGCCGGCGGTCGCAGTGAACGGACGAACAATTGGCTATGCGCGCGCCGGCTGGAGTTTCTATCGCGACATGCCTGCCGGCACCTACCGCGTCAGCGTTGCGAGCTACTTGCCGAGCGGACAGAAGGACATTGTCCTGCATCCGGGCAACCAGGCGGCGCTGTCGATCCAGTCGAGCCCCTATGTGACTGGCGATCTCTCGAGCTTTCGCCGTGGCGTATACGATGTGACCGCCGAGCCGGGCGGCGCAGCCTATCAGCACATCATGCAGACGCAGTTCGGCACCGGCTACTGAGCCTCGCACCGAGCGTGGTCGTCGGTTGGGCGGCCCAGAGACGGGATCGCACAGGCAGCGAGACTGTGACGGCAATTCAGCGTTCCGGTGGGGATTTGCCGTCGCGCGTCGGACGACGTCTTTCAGCGCCAGCGCGTCCTTGGCACAGCGCCGTTAAAGGTCCGGTTTCGGCGCTGAGCAGTCGACCAAGTAGCCGGGCAGAGGAGTCGGCAATGCGCCAAATCCGGCCATTCGCAGCGACGGCAAATTACACACGAACACCCGCATACCGGACTGGCTAAGGTGATTCCCCGAAAGGATCGCGGTAGAAGCTGACCATTCCCTCCGCTACCGTGGAGAGAATTGGAAGCTTTCGCGCTGTGCGATGCCCGATCAGCTGCCCACAATCCGGATTTTCATTTCGTCGCCGGCCGATGTGCGACCGGAGCGGCTGAAGGCCGAGCAGATCGTCGCAAGGCTGGACCGTGAGTTTACCTACCACTTCCATGTCGAGGCAGTGCTGTGGGAACGCGAGCCGCTGGTCGCCACGCACCACTTCCAGGACCCGGAAAACATTCCGCAGCCGCGCGGCAGTGACATTGTCGTCGTGATCCTGTGGTCGCGGCTCGGTCTGCTGCTACCTGAGGATCGGTTTCGTGGAGCAATCTCAGGGCGGCCGGTTACCGGCACCGAATGGGAATTCGAGGACGCTCTCGCCGCCGCACGCGCACATGGGGTGCCGGAGCTTTTGTTTTATCGCAAGATGGCGTCCACGACGGCGACGCTCGACGATCGCAACGCGCTCAACGAGCGGCTGGTGCAACTCGATCTCGTCGAGGACTTCATCGCCCGCTGGTTCCGCAGTGTCGACGGCGAGAGTCTCTCCGCCGCTTCCCACAGCTTTGGCGCCACCGCGGAATTCGAGAAAAAGCTCTACGACCACCTGCATGTCCTGCTCGAACGTCGCGCTGGGGCGCGCGCCGAAGGCGTCGCACGCTGGCACACAGCTCCGTTCCGCGCCCTGTTGTCCTACGAATTCGAGGATGCGCCGATATTCTTCGGCCGCACCGGTGCGCGCAACGAATTGCGCGAGTTGCTGGCGCGCCAGATCGAGTGCGGCGCGGCTTTCGTATTGGTGTTCGGCGCCAGCGGTTCGGGCAAGTCGTCGCTCGTCAAAGCCGGCCTTGTGCCCGACCTGACGTTGGCGGGGATGATCGGCCGCGTCGGGCTGGTGCGCCGGGCGGTGATGCGGCCCTCGGACAGCGGCGGCGATCCGCTCGCGGCGCTAGCCGTGGCGATCTTGTCGCCGACCGCGCTGCCCGAACTGGTCGGGCTGCACTACACGCCGGAACAGCTGGGCGCCTTGTTGCGCGACGCGCCCGGGCAGGCCACGTTGCCGATCCGCCAAGGGCTTTCCGAGGCTGGCAAGAAGGCCGATCTTGCCGAGACCGCCGAGGCGCGGCTCGTTCTCGTCGTCGATCAGCTTGAAGAGCTGTTCACGATTGATGCTCTTAGCCATGAAGTCCGCAAAGCGTTTGTCGCGGCGCTCGACACGCTGGCCAAGAGCGGCCTCGTCTGGGTCGTCGCGACCATGCGCAGCGACTTCTTCGACCGGCTAGAGACGAGCGCTGGGCTGGCATTGGCTCGACTCGCGGTCAACGAGGCCCGCTACCAGCTATTGCCGCCGGACGAGGCTGAGATCGGCCAGATTATCCGCCTGCCAGCGCTGGAGGCGGGGCTGCGCTTCGCCCACGATGCCGTACGCGGACTTAGCCTCGACGAGGCAATTCGTCGGGCCACCGCCGCCAACCGCGGTGCTCTGCCGCTGCTGTCGTTCCTACTCGATCAGCTCTGGCAGCGGCGCAGCGAAACGGGCGAATTGACCTTCACCGCCTACGGGGAATTGGGCGGGTTGGAAGGGGCGATGGGGAGCCGCGCCGAGGAGGTATTCCAGGACCAACCGGAAGCGGTACGAAACGAGCTGGTTCCGCTATTGCGTGCCCTGGTGACGGTGCGCGGTACCACGGCGACGGCGCGCGCGGCGCCGTTGTCGTTGTTCCCTGCGGGGTCGCTGCAGCGGGCCTTGGCAGATGCGTTGCTCGATCCCGAGGCACGGCTTCTCGTCAGCGATAGCGATGACGGCCGGGCGCAATTGCGCCTTGCCCATGAGGCGCTGCTGACCCATTGGCCGCGCGCGAAGGAGCAGGTTGACGCTGACGCACGCGACCTCGAATTGCGCGGCCGGCTGGAAGAGGAAGCAGAACACTGGCGCGCGGCTCGGACACGACGGGAGAAGCGCGGCCGGGTGATCGTCGGCCTGGTGCTAGCCGAGGCCCGGGCATTGCTGGGCCGTTGGGGCACCGAATTGCCAGCTGAGATCAGGGAGTTCGTCTCTGCCTCGCGACGGGCCACGCGTTGGCGGCGCTTCCGCCTATGGGGCATGGTGGCCTCGGCGCCAGTGGCGGTGGCGCTTGTCGCCGTCGTTGTCTGGGCGGGGACGGTGTGGTGGGGGGTGCACCGGATCGAGGCCCAATGGGCGGAGGAGCAAGAATTCGTGCCAGTTAACGCTGGCTGCTTCGATATGGGCAGTTCAGATGGCAGCAATGGAATTCCTGCTGAGCCAGGGCGCTATGCGAATGAAGGTCCGGCTCATAAGGTCTGCGTCAAACCCTTCGATCTCGCGAAATTTGGGGTGACGCAGGGCGAATGGCGCGAGGTCATGATCTTTCCGAACACTCCCGATCCATCCCGCTTCAAGGGTGATAACTTGCCGGTTGAAAGTGTGAGTTGGAACGAGGCGCAGCGCTTCGTGTGGCTGATGTCGCTGTTCGGGCATGGCCACTATCGGCTGCCGAGCGAAGCGGAATGGGAATACGCGACGCGGGCTGGGACGACGACCTCGCGCTACTGGGGCGACAACATCGATGACGGCTGCCGCTATGAAAACATCGCGGACCAGAGCCTGAAGAACCTGGCTCCAGATATCATCCCGGTATTCGCCAATTGTAACGATGGTCACGCCACGACAGCGCCCGTCGGGTGGTCGAATAAGCCCAATCCGTGGGGGCTTTACGACATGCTCGGCAATGTCGCGAACTGGGTTGAGGATTGCTACGTGGACGGCTATAGCGGCACCCCAACCGACGGCAGTCCTAACATATCGGCCGCCTGTGCCTCCCGCGTCGTTCGCGGCGGTTCCTGGAACTTCAACCCACGGAGTGATCGCGCGGCGGATCGCTTCAATGGCGATCCGGTCAGCCGGAGCGGCAGTATCGGGTTCCGTCTGGCCAGGACTATTACACCTTGAGTCTTTGCCTCTTTCCGTCTTGAAAACACGCGCGGCGTGGGGGCGTCTGGCCAAGGGGCGGGAGCTCCTTGGGGGGTGTCCGGCAAGGACCGATTAGGGCACGAAGGGCGGTTCCACCGGGCCGGTTGAAAACCCACCCCTGGTTCGGTCAAAGAAACCTCCGGAAGGGTGCACGTCAATCGACGAGACGCGCCGACAACAGCCGTTCACCGCGATTAGCCCGAAGAGGTCAGTTGCAGCGAGAGCAGTCATTTGCCGGCGGCGCCAATTGGTCTGACAGTGCTCCGGATATTCACTGGGGTCGGGTTCCGCCACCGTCACCGACGAGCACGAACGGCGCCCAAAAGATGGGGTGCGCGGTCTTGGGATCATTCATCAGCGCCAACTGGGCTTTCCGGAGGGCCTCTGCCTTTCCGAGAGCGGGTTCCTTCGCGTAATTATCGAATGTCAGGGTTGTCAGGCGGACTGTCGCCTCGGATGCGACCGGCCAGTGGGTCGCCATGACGCTGCGCCCGCCGGCATAAAAGAAGGCTCGGGTTAACCCCGAGAGAGCCTCACCCGTCAGTCCGTCGGCCCCCGCCGTGTTGCAGGCCGACAGCAGCACCCAGTCGGCGTCAAGGTGCAGGCTCGCGACCTCGCTGGCGGTCAAGAGGGCATCGCTGCCTTGCATTGCCCCTGGCGGCAGGCTCAGCACCAGGGCAGGTTCGTCCTGACACTCAAGCTGATTGGCTAAGAGGCCATGCGTGGAGAATGCGAGGACTCGGTACTGCGCGAGATCGTGCGCCAGTAAGTTCGCCTTGGTCGCGTTGGCGCCAAGCACGACGCTATCGGGTGTAGCGTGAAGCGTGTCGGCAATGCTCCGTAGCTCGGTCTCGGTTTCCGGGAGGCTTGGTAGATCGCGGATATCGTCGAGCTGGACACCTATGTCGGCGCGGCACTTTTGGGTCAGGCTCACCAGTCCGCGCAAATCGCCGGGTTTGCCCGAAAAATCGGGATCGCCGAACCCTAAGAACGACCGCGGTGCAACGGCAGACTCCGGTGCCCGTCGCAAATCGCGGAACGTGGCGACGGTCGGCACCACACTGATGGCAAAGTCTCGTTGAAGAAAGGCGGGCGTCACATCAGGCGCATGTGGCGGGCGAACAAGCACGCCGAGAGGCAGGCTGAGCAGCGGCCCATTGCTCACGAAAACCAAGTGGTGGAGACTGACTAGGTTCTCCGCCAACGGCGCCAGCAGGATGTCGTAAAGCTGCTGCGCATCTGCTACATCAAACGGTCGCACCAACCCGGCATCGCTGAGATGAAGCGATTGACGCAGCGCGGTAATCCGCTCGGTCAGCTCTGCAGAGGTCACGGCTGCTTTGTTGATGTGAACCTGCCCGTCACGGATCAGCAGCAGATAGGTCGAGGACGGCGCCGTTACTGCGAGCAGCAACCCCTCGTCGGAGTGCAGCAGATGACTAACTTCGTCTGCCATGACTGGGCTCTGCCGCACGAGGCTTGCGTAGCGGGGGAACTGCGCCTGCAAGCGCTCTTCCGCGCTGGCGGCCTCCGTCTCGGCCTGCTTCAGCTGGTCTTGCAACAGCTGCAGGTCCTGCTGCGGCTTGCGATTCTGAGGACCACCGCGCATCTGGTCCGCCACCTGCGTGCGCAAATCGGCGAGCCGGGCCTGGGCATCTTGCAGGGTACGAACGACTGCGGCGATGTCCGGGTTGTCTGCACCGGCGCGCGCGGCCATTGCTCGGATTGCTTCGGCGGTGACGCCGCCGCGGGCCAGCTGCGCCGCGGTGAACGCATCGGCCGGACCGCCGCTCCCGGCGCTAAGCAGATCGAGGTAATCGGCGAGCCAATCCGCCGGCACGATCGGGATGTCCGTCGACGCTTGAGCAGCTTGCACCGCGCGTTGGAAGTAGTGGAGCGCATCGTCGTTGCGCTGTTCTTTCACCGCAATGCGTCCCGCAAGCGCTGCGTCGAGAAACACCGGCCCTTGGTCGCCATAAAGATATTCGTGCATCGCGAGCGCTTTTGCCGCCGCGTCGCGCGCGTGCGGAAGGTCGCCGGTCCCGATGTCGGAGCGAGCGAGCTCAAAATAGGTCCATCCAATCATCGGATGGGTATCGCCATAGGCGAGGACGTAGTTCTTGATACCCTCATCAGAGGCTTTGGCTGCATCCTTGAAGCGACCGAGCCCGTTATACGCGCGCGCGAGCACAAGATCCGAGTGGCCGATTGCTGCCGCATAGAGCGATTTGACCCCCTCACCCAGGCGGCCGGTCAGCCCGGTTGCGGTTTGATAGATTGCGCGGCGCCGGGTCAACGCCTCTTCTGCCAAAGCTAGCGCGGCGTCGGTACGACCGGCTCTCGCTTCGATATAGGAACGGTAGGCCAGCCATTCGGGATAGTCGTCGGGCCGCTGAGACCGCTTAACAAAGGGCTCCGCCCGCTGCAGCAGCTCGGCGGCTTCGGTGACCCGGCCCTGGCGAAAGATAGCGAGAGCGACATTGATCATCGCGTGCGCGTTATCCGGATGGTCGGCACCGAAGACCCGTTGCATAATCTCCAGCGCCTTGGTCCATGCGCGCTCTGATTCGACGAAGCGGGTCGCCCAAAGGGTTTCGTCGCCGAGCGCTGACAGCTGGTGCACCGCGCCGAGGTCGCCAACGCCAAACTGCGACGCCGAGATCTTCACAGCTGCCTCGAACTGCAGGATCAGCGCCGTACGCGGGGCCGGCTTGATAACGACGGCCTTGTTCGTTGACAGCGCATCGATCGCGCGTTCGGCGAGCGGGACGTTGGTTGGCAACATCTCAAAAAGATAGCCGCGGCCTCCTGTGGCCATGCTGCCGACCACCACAGGCCAGCCGCCGTCACGTCGGCGACAGAATCTGACCGCACCATCGAACCGGTCGGCAATCTTTGCCGACGTAGGCGGCGAGCATTCAGCCAGTCGCACCGCGAGCTGATCTGCATAATTGCCCTTCGTCAGGAGCTGGGCCGAGTTGAACCCGCCCCTTGCACTAAACGTGACCAGAAACCCACTTGGCAGCGTCCAGCCTTCGCAGAAAATTCCATAGTTCTGCCTGCCGGGTTTCTTGTCGGCGGGTTCGGTCCCGCGCAACCGGCAAGCCTCTCCATTGAGATTGGCGCCCAGGTCGATCTCTTGGCCGACTCCGGATAAGGTTTGCGCCTGCGCCGCAGCCGAGCAAAGGCAGAGTAATGCGGCCAGAAGAGGGCCGATCACGCCCCTGGCGGCCAATGTCGAATTCATAGCTTTCGTCAGTTGATTATTGGTAAGTTACTTCAGTGAGCGGCGGCGATCCTGAGGGTGATGTCGGCAAAACCCACCCGTGCGTTGGTATCGTCGACCAACACGCGGATGCGATATTCACCGGGAGGCGCTACCAATCCCTCTAAATCGATCCCCGTCTGATCGATCCTTCCAGCGGCTCGCACCCGAACGGTGACATCGACCCCGTCGCCTCGCAAGAGGATTATGTGCACTGAGTTCGGGTCGATGTTTGTCTCCGGGCGCGGTTTGAAGACGGCACTCAGGTTGAAGGGAGCCCCGCTGGCTACGCTGCCATCTGGCCCCGTCACCTCGACTTTGGGGCCATCGGCCGGACCTCGTTGGGTGAGGACCGGAGAGGGCGGCAGCAGGGCCTCTTGCGGGGTTACCAGCACCGTCACCGCCTGGGCACCGCTCGCCCATAGCCAGAACGGAAACGCCGCAAAGAATATCTTGGTCCACCTAGACATCGTCGACCGGCCCCATTCCCCGTGTATTCCAATATATCCTTAACGGGACCTGGCTCCATGGGCTAGCGCTCTTCCAATTACGATGCTGCTGGAACGGTTGGGTCGCGTCCGTCAAGTTGGTGTAAATCGGGGTGGAGTTTGAGGTGGCCATTGGTCAGGCCGCCATGGGTGGAAGTTTGGCCGGATCGGCGTCGATCAGCGGCGGTGTAAGTTCGGCCATCCCCTCGATCTGCATATAGCGGCACTGGAGCAGCCACTCGTCATTCTGCTCGAGCAGGACTGCGCCAATGAGGCGGGTAATGCTGGCCTCGTTAGGGAAGATGCCGACGACGTCGGCCCGCCGCTTGACCTCTTTGTTCAGGCGCTCCAGCGGGTTTGTCGAATGCAGCTTGGTGCGGTGCTGGCCGGGGAAGCCCATGTAGGCGAGCACGTCATGCTCGCTGTCGTCCATCAGCGCGGCGAGCTTGGGCCAGCGCGGCCGGAGCTGATCGGCGACGTGCCGCCAAGTCTGGTGCGCGGCCTCGGCATCGGTTTGCAGGAAAGCCTGGCGGATCGCCGCGGCGACCATCGGGTGCTGGCCCTTTTGCACGTGCGCCAGGGCGTTGCGCATCCAATGAACCCGGCAGCGCTGCCAGGTAGCCCCGAGCACGCGGGTGATCGCGTGACGCAGTCCGTCATGGGCGTCGGAGATCACCAGCTTGACCCCGCGCAACCCGCGCTTCGTCAGGCCCTTGATGAAGCTCGACCAGAACGGCTCGGCTTCAGAAGGACCGATGCCGAGGCCGACGATCTCGCGCCGGCCCTCGGTGTTCACGGCGACGGCGATTATCGCCGCCACCGAGACGATGCGGCCGCCATCGCGCACCTTGAGGTAGGTGGCGTCGAGCCAGAGATACGGCCACGCGCCCTCGATCGGCCGGTCGAGGAAGGCGTTGACCCGCTCGTCGATATCCTTGCACAGCTTCGAGACTTGGCTCTTCGAGATGCCGGTGAGGCCCATCGCCTGCACCAACTCGTCGACCCGCCGGGTCGAGACGCCGCCGATCCAGGCTTCCTGGATCACCATGACCAGTGAGGCTCCCCCGCATTGGTGGACACCTTTGCTAAGCTCCGCAGGGAGCGGAAAGGTGTCGAATGGCGCAGGTTCGTCGTCAATTTACGGATGATTTCAAGCGGGAAGCGGTGGCGCTGCTGGTGAGCAGCGGTCGGCCGCTGACGCAGATCAAGCCCTCAACATCGGCTTCCATCAGGATCTGCAGAACCGCCTCCGCCACGGATCGCAGGAAGTCGCCGTCACCGCTCTTCTGCAGCAGCTCGGCAAGCGCCATTCTCTCCTCGGTCATCGGGTCCTCGTCGGCTTGGGTGAAGCGTTGCAACTCCACCTTAGCCGGCCTTCCCGGTGACCACCTCTCGCTCACGCGCGCGCCGAGCTCCAAGTTCTGGGGCATTCCGCCCGGCGCGCGCTCACCGCCGAATTTCCACCACAAGCAAGGACGCTAACAACGGTTGCAAATTGAGACTTTCCGATCGATGCGAGCGAACGTCCAAAACGGGCTTCGACAAACTCGCCCGAAACCTTCCTTGCTGCCATTCTGCTCGCCTCCGCTCGCCTGTGAACTCGTTATGTGTCGACTACCTGGCCAGCGACGTCACCACCTCCACCGGCGTTTCCAAACCGCCATCGAACGCCGCGGGAAAATCCTCGGGTCGGACAAAGCGGTGCGCGGCGGCCCGGCCGATCTCGTACAATCGAGGCACCGATTGGGCGTTGTCCATTCGCCATAATTTGTGCAGCTCGGGCTCCTCGATCGGCAGATCGAGCTCGCGGGCGAGCCAGTCCATTTCGAGCTGAACGTCGTAGCGCTGAAAGCTAAGCAGGTCTCGGGCAAATGGCGAGGATTGCCCGGAAAGCGTGCCGAGCTCCGAATTGACCGGCCAGCGCGACGTGGAGCCACTGAACCAGTGCAACAGGGTCTCGCCCAACGTGGCGGTATCGTTGACCAGGCCAAAAGCGGCGCGAACCGCTAGACCGGGCATAGACATGCGCGCTGCCTCGGCCGGCGTCATCCGCAGGCGGTGGCTGCCAGTGCCGACCGAGACGATCAGCAACTTGTCGGCACCCGGCTGCCAACGAAGCCCGTAGCCGTCTAGCAACGCCATCATCAGGAGCTGGAGCGCCGGGTTTTTATGCGGCGTCAGTGCGCCATCGATAAAGACGCCGGGTTGTTCGCCTTCGATGATCGTCACTGGCTCGGGGTTGAAAAAAAGCGGCATTGCAGTCGAGGCGCGAACCAGATTCACCAGTGGATAGTGGCGGTTGCCGATAAACGAGCGATCGTCAGGTGTCTCCCAGAACGCTGAGCGCGGATTGTTGGAGAGGGCCCAGGGGCTCGCCGTGTCCACGCGCTTCATCACGATGGCAAGCCCAGTCAAGAGGTCAGGTGTATCGAGGGTACGGTCGCCAATCACGCTGTATAGCTCGCGCATCACCTTGCGGCTGTCGAACTTGGCGAAGAATCCCGGTAGCCGCCAGAACGAGCGGCGGAGTATCGCTGGCGAGAAGCGCGTGTAGAAGTCGCGCAGCTGGCTTGCGCTGTAGCCGAGCGCAAGGATCCCGCCGATGATCGCCCCGGTCGAGGTGCCCCCGATCAGATCGAAATAGTCGCACAGCCGTACCGTGTGTCCGGCTCGCGTCGCGAGAGCGGTTTCGATTTCTTCCAAGAAGGCCAACGCGAGCGCTCCGCGCACACCGCCGCCGTCAATCGAAAGGATGCGCTTAGGTCCGCTGCCGAACAAATGCCGGTCGAGCGCAGTACCAAGCGGCGCGGCGGCGTTCTCTTCAACCGGCATCCCGCTCGCTCGATGTTTTACGAACAGGCGGCCTGTGTCGCTTGCTGCAAGGAGGCGAAATCATGCCGTCGATGGCCTCTGCGCCGAGTTTTGGCGGGACCACGCTCGAGAGCGTTCCGGCCATTCGGGTGGGAGTGACCGAGCCACTGAAGTCGACACCAACTGAGACGTCCGGATTTTGAGCCGCCGGATCGCGATGACGGTCTTGCCCCTTGGGAGCTGCGGCGAATGAACGAATAATGCACGCTTGCCCTGCCGAGCCGGCAGCAACTCCTCATGGGGCTTCGTTTACAAGCCAAATCTGAGGGACGCCCTTTACTCCAGCTTTGCCCACCACTTCTTTTAACCTGCTGTTCGAAGCGAAACTCTTGGCATTTTCGATCGTGGCAAAATCATGCCAAGCCGTTGCGTCATTTCGATCATCGGCAGATTGGAAAACCGCATGACCGGTAACTCCCAACATTTTCCGCTCGGAATCAAATTCGTCGTACGCTTTTCGCCATACTTTGTAATCGGTCACGTTGTGGCGAACGAACAGTCGAGCCATGTGAAACCTGCTTCTCTCAGCTGACGCGCCTGATGACCAGTCGGCCGATGACGATAGCATTCCTATTTCGCAGCCCGAAGCCCGGTGTCGCTGTGGTGCTGTCCTAATTCGGGACAGCACCGTCGCTGTTATGAAGTGGACCCGGCGCGACCCGGTGGTTCAACGGCGTGGTCTCCAATGACAAATTTGGGGCATGAGCATCAATTGAAGCCGCCCAGCTCTGAACGGCCGCTTTAGCGACGGCCAACGGCCCTTCGTGACCTCAACCGAGCACTCGGCTTTGAGAATAATCTGGCTCGCCGGGAGGTTATGTCGATCTCCCTCCAGCGGCGCACGCTGGGCGGTCTCGGCCGTTCGCCAGACCGCCCGCATCGACGTCGTTAGCGCTCGATCCCGGCCAGGGCGTTCTGGATCCCGGCCGTCGCCCAGGGGCCCCACGGCATGGTGAAGAACTTGAACCCCTTCTGGACGAAGAAGTTCGGGTCCATCCCGGGCGGGATGAAATACATCCCGGCGGTGATGCCGTGTTTCGCGGCGGTCGCCGCGATTTTATCGAGCGCTCGCTGATAGATGTCGCACTGGTAGTCGAGCGGCACCCCCAGCTCGATCGAAAGATCGGACGGGCCGATCAGCAGGACGTCGACGCCCGGGACCGAGGCGATGGCATCGAGGTTCTCCAGCGACTGGTTGGTCTCGATCATCGGCACGATGACGAGCTCGTTGTTCACGGCATCCATGTAATCGCGGTAATTCTTGAACTCGCCCCACTCGCCGCGCACGCCGGCGTTGCTGCGGTTGCCGAGGGGAAAATAGCGGCAGGCGCGCACCATTGCCTCCGCCTCCGCGCGGGTGTTGATCATCGGCGCAATGATGCCCCGCGCCCCGGCGTCAAGCGCGAAGCAGATCTGATACGCCTCGTTGGCGGCGACGCGCACGACCGGCGCCGCCTGCTTGCCGCGCATCGCCTGGATCGACGGCTGCAGCTGCTTGATCTCCCAAGGGGAGTGCTGGGTGTCGAACAGCAGGAAGTCGTACCCGGCGTCGGCCAGGATCGACACGTCGACGTTCGGTGCCCCGGCCGTCCCGACGACGGTCCTACCTGACTTGATGGAGTCCTTGATGGCGTTCATCTGGCGTCGATTCCTCCCACAGTAGCTTTCGCGCCCGTTCAACCGACCAACGGCGACGGGCACGTCGGCGCGCCATTATCGCACATTGGTGGAAAGTCGCCGCGCCGCATGGCTGTCATTACGAAAATTATCGGGCGCAGAATTCGGAAACATCCACCGTCGCCGGTCCGACAGATTGGGAGCCCCGCTCACCACCCCTCCCGCCCGTTCCCACGAAGGTCCGCATCGGGGCGATTCCGTTGAACAAGTCGGTTTTTGAATGATGGCGCGAGCCGTGCTGAGTGGTCACGAACGTCGCTGACGAGTGGCTTGCCCCCTCACGTCGGCAGGATCGGTGCCGGTGCGGGGATCAGCTTAGCGAGTTTGCGGAGGTTCTGGGCGGTGGCGGCGAGATGGAACTCATCGCGGGCGCCGTTTGGCCCGCGTAATCGGAGCCGATCGAGCTTTAGGATGCGTTTGAGGTGGGCGAATAGCATCTCGACCTTTTTGCGCTGGCAGCGTGAGGTCTGGTAGGCCTCGGTCTTGGCGATGTCACGGGCGAGATCGCGTGCCCCTTCGTAGATTGAGCGCGGGACTTTGCGAGCCGGAGCATTCGGGCAGCAGCGCGGCTTCAGCGGGCACAGCTCGCAGTCGCGCTTGCTGGCGCGGTAGCGCATCGAGTTGTCTTTCATCACGCCGGTGCGTGGCGTCGTGAACCGCCGACGATAATGCTGGAGGCTCTTTCCGGCCGGGCAGCGATAGGTGTTGCTGGCGTGATCGTAAGTGAAGTCTTCGCGTGAGAAGGTGCCGTCGGTTCTCTGGGACTTGTCGAACACCGGCACGTGCGGCTCGATCCCGCGATCTTCGACCAACCAGTCGAGCATCTCGGCGGCCCCATAGGCGGTGTCGCCGATCAGCCGGGCGGGGTAAAGATCGAAGCGTTCCATCGAGCGCTCGATCATGCGCTTTGCCGCCAGTATCTCGGCCTGGCGGATCGCGGTTGTCGCCTCGACATCGACGATGATGGCGTTGTCGACATCGATCAGGTAGTTGGTCGAATAGGCGAAGAAGGCCGGTCCGCGATGCGCCGCCGTCCAACGTGTGGCCGGATCCGACGGCGCGATGAACTTGGGCGTCACTTCACTTGCTGCGCCGAACGCGGCATCGTCGAGGACGGCGAGGTATTCCTCGACCGCCCGGCCGGCCGCATCCGGTGGCAGGCCCGCGGCACCCTCGATGCGACTGCGGTCGCTGGCGTCAGCCTGGATCAAGCTGGCATCGACGGCAAAACCCTCGCCGCCGACCAGCCCCTCGTCGATGCAGCGCTGCAGCACGGTCTCGAATAGGCGCCGCAGCAGGTCGCTCTCGCGAAAGCGGCCATGCCGGTTCTTCGAGAAGGTCGAGTGATCAGGTACCGAACCGTCGAGCCCGAGCCGGCAGAACCAGCGGTAGGCGAGGTTCAGGTGAGCCTCATCACACAGCCGCCGCTCCGAACGGATGCCGAAGCAATAGCCGACAAGCAGCATCCGGATCAGCAGCTCCGGATCGATCGAAGGCCGACCCATGTCACTGTAAAAGGGCGCCAGGTGCACCCGGACTGCGCCGAGGTCAACAAACCGGTCAATCGCCCGCAGCAAATGCGTCTCGGGCACGTGGCGTTCGAGCGAAAACTCGTAAAACAGGGCGTCTTGCCGGACCTGCCGTTCCCCCATCATCGACTGCACTCCAGTCTAAACGACCAGAGTGAATCAGCACCCCAGACCCGACGCAATCCCCGACTTCTTCAACACAATCGGGCACGAAGACCCGTTCCCGCCGCCAAAGCCGGGCGTCCGTTACGTGATCAGCAAGCGGACCATCGCCGGGACGCATGGGAATGAGCGAGACGCGCCGAATTCCGGTCGCTCGCAAAACGTGGCGAGACCGAGGTGCCCGGTCATTAGCGGCCGCCTGGGGGGCGGCACGGTCACTTGAACTTTGACGACGTGATAGCCCGGGCCGATAGCTGCATGACCACGTTGTGTCGCAGCTGAATAACGGTTTGTCAATTAACTTAAATAAAAACGAAATAACAACATTTTATTTTCATGAATTTCCTTGAGCGTTTCTGAACGCCTGCATATGGTTTTCCCCAACTCGCTCTTTTGTTAAATAATCAAGCCCGTGACGTGAATATCGCAGAGAAATATGCAGATTTTTGGCGCTAAATCCTGCTCCTTTCTACGACCATGGAGGCGCTTCATATGACGGGCACCTGGAATACCTTCAGCGCGCCGTCGGGTGTCAAGGCCGACACCATGCTTCTCCTCACCGACGGCACTGTGCTCGTGCACGACGCCAACCGGCCGTCGCTGCGCGATACCTTCGGCGGAGCCGATTGGTACCGCCTCACGCCGGACAACCACGGCGACTATCGCAACGGCTCGTGGTCCAGCGCGCTGCCGATGAGCGGTCAGCGCCAGTTTTTTGCCAGCGGCGTGCTTAAGGACGGCCGCGTCTATGTGGTTGGCGGTGAGTATTCCGACATCAACGGCGACACCGACACGAGCTCAGACCACGATGTGCGGGGAGAGATCTTCGATCCGATCTCGAGTACGTGGTCGGCGATGAACAAGCCGACGCCTGGGTTCGACTTTATCGTCGGCGACGCAGTCTCGATGGTGCTTGAGGACGGGCGCGTCATCTTCGGTGCCCTGTCTGAACTCGCGGACGGCGATCTGGGACCCCGTCACTGATACATGGGTCAAGTCGGGCACAAAGTTCGGAACCGTCGCCAACACGAAGGTGGGGCGTACCAACGAGGAAAGCTGGTGCCTACTCCCGAACGGCAATGTGCTAACGGTGCAGATCTTTGGCGCGACGTCGACCCGAAACGCCGAAATGTACGTACCGGCCAACGACGAGTGGGTTAGCGCGGGAGCCACGCCGTCGACGCTGCCCGTGGGATCCATCGGCGGGACGACCCTCGATGAGATCGGCGGCGCCGTCACGCTGATGAATGGCTAGGCGTTCTTCGTCGGCGGTAGCGGCCATACAGCGATTTACACATCGGGATCGGCCCCGACGGCGACGGGGACCTGGACGGCCGGACCTGATCTTCCCGCCGACGCCGGCAACCCGAATGCACCCGCCGGGCTTCAGACCTCGCTTGACGGTGGTGTGGTCGTTCTGCCCAACGGGCATGTGCTCATCACCTCGGGCCCGGTCGACCCGGGGGGCTCGTTTTTCTCCGGGCCGGTCACGATCTGCGAATTCAACCCGGACACCAATACTCTCTCAACACCATCTCCCCAGCCGTCGAGCGCTCCCGGGCACACTTGGCAGTGTGCGTTCCTCCTGCTTGCAAACGGGCATGTGCTCATGTCGGGGGAGCAAAACACTATCAACGAGTACGTGCCGGATGCTGCGGAGCTGACCCCCAAAGCGGCATGGCGCCCCACGCTCAGTGCCGCGCCGACGGCGCTCATCGCGGGGCATGCTTACCAGATTGCCGGCACCCAGCTTAACGGACTGACGCAAGCCAATGGTTATGGCGACGACCGGCAGGACGCCACCAACTACCCACTTGCCCGCCTTACCAATGCCGGCGGAGACGTCCGTTATCTGCGCACCCACACCTTCTCAACCATGGGGATCGCCACCGGTTCCACCACCGTCACTGCCGTTATGGAGGTACCCTCAAATATTCCATCGGGGTCGTGGAACCTCGAGGTCGTCGCTAATGGCATCGCTTCGTCGCCGCTACCAGTTGGCGTCGGCACCCGCGACTGCTATCTCGTCATGGACCGATCGACCGCGGGCCAAGGCGAAGTGCAGGCCCTGGTCTCTCTGAACGGCGCCCCCGCCTTTATCGACCCTGCCGTCTTTGTGGTCGTCGAGGGCTACACCGCAGCAGAACTCGGGCTCACGGCGGCCAACCTTGGGTCGCCACCGAATGCGCCCACATTCCCGTCGCCGCTTAGCGGCGTGCATGTCGTCCAACGGGGAACTGTACTGCCGGAAGACCCAAGCATGCCGCCGAACGTGCCACAGCGGTTCACCTTTCCTTACGCGTTGCAGTTCGACGACGACTCGATGTTCAATTTCACTAATGCCTTCCAGGACATCACCCTGACGGCAATTCTAAGCGCGGCGGGGCAGGTGGTTGCCAACTCCGGGCTGCTGCGCCTGCTCAAGTCTCCGGACCCATACATCGTCGACGGCGACCCCAACCGTGGCGTCGACTGGTGGACCAGCATTGACATGCGGGTCTTCCAGGTCACGGAGGGTGGTCACCGGTTCGGTGCTGCGCTGGCAACTGGAGGGGCAGCGGGGACGGCCGCTACGAATTTCATCCAGGCTGTGCTGACTAATCTCAACGCGCACCCTGCGCTCGGAAGCGAGTTTGATGGCATCGACCCACAGGAGGCGCCGGAGGCACTTACACTGTCGCCTACTGATGGTGCGGGCCACCGCGTATTCAACTTCGCAGTGGCCAGGGTGCGCTTCCGCGACCTCAACCAGGATGCGCCCGGTGTGCGGGTGTTCTTCCGGATGTGGCCGGCGCAGCAAACGAACGCCGTCCACGATCCGGCAACACTCTACCGGACTTTCGCCGCGGGCTCGCGCCACGTGCCGCTGCTTGGACGGCAGGGTGACGAGATCACTACGATCCCGTTCTTCGCCTCGCCGCGCGTCGAACTCCGCGTCGGTAAGCATGACTACCCAGACCGATGCCCCGAATGTCATCACGATCGTGCACGATAGCCTCGGTGCGGAGGTGGCTGCGTACTTCGGCTGCTGGCTCGATATCAATCAACCCGCGGATCTGCGCTTTCCCGGCGCGTCTGATCGGGACGACCCCGGCAAACCTGCCGGACGGTCCGTTCCAAGGCACCGGCCCCTTGCTGTCGATCCAGCAGCACGTGCGCAGTCTGCACCAATGCCTCATCGCCGAGATCGATATTGACGGACAGTCGATACCGAGACTCGGCCGACCCATCGACCTCCGACAAGCTCGCACAACGCAATCTCACGTTCGTGGGGGTACCAAACCCGGGCGTCGTCAGCTCGCGGATCGTGCCGCAGACGCTCCAGATCCGTCCAACTCCGCTTGTCCTGCTCGACGACCGGCCCGACGAACTCATGATCGATTGGGGCAACGTGCCTTCCGGAACCCGGGCATCGATCTACCTGCCAACCGTCGATGCCGACGCAGCACTCGACTGGGCGCACCGGATGTACGTGTCCAATCGCCTCACTCGAGTCGACGAGCATACGCTCGCTTGCGAAGCCGGCGGTGTTACGTTCGTGCCCGTCCCGGGAGTTTCCAACATCGATCACGTTGGCCTCCTAGCGGTCGAGTTGCCGCCGACCGTGCGCAGGAGACAGCGATACTCGGTGCGAGTGCGCCAACTCACCGGCGCCCGGTTTGGTGCGGGCCGCCCGGTGGAGATCGGGCGCAACATCCGCCGCAGCAGGGATACCACCCACGAAGCGATCGGCGCGGTCGCCGAGGACCTGCTGGAATCCGCCGTCTCCGCGTCGCGCAAGGGCTTCCTCTACCGCCGGACCGTTGGTGCGTTCGGGCTTGAGATCCCAGTGAACACCAAGACCGAGCTGCTCCCTGATGAGGAGCGCACGCTGTCAATTCTTCGACACATTGAGCAATCGATACCGTTGGAGACCAAGTGGTGGCCGGTTTTCCGACGTTACGTAGAGGTGTATGTAGGTCGCGTCGCCGGCATGGGCGGCGATCCGACAATCATTTTATCCACCGGCGACGGCGACTGGAGGCATCCGGTAAGGCACGGCGGTGGTGATGAGGACCATGAACACGAACACGAGGACCATGAGCACGACCGCGCGGTCGGCCGCATGCTTACGGGCAAAGTCGTCGCGCTCCGCTACGACCACTTCGGAGACTTCTCCGGGTTCGTCATTGAGACGGCGCACGATGGTCACGAGGTCGTGTTTAGCGACGAGCGGCGCATTGAGGCACTCGCTCGGCAGGCTTGGGTCAGTAGAGCTGTCGTGCGGGTTCGGTTGCTGACCGGGCACCGCATCGACGCCCTAGCAATCGCGGGTCAAATCGACGGTTAGTGCCTTTTCACGCCTGCTAAGGGATCACCGATAGTTGCCTCCTCGACCGCCCAGGCTGACCTCGGCCGGAGATCTTTACTCTGAGCGGGGTGTCCAATTCGCGGGCAAATGGCTGCTTCGGGGCACGACCGGAAGACCACAACAGCGCCGACGAATGGCCGTTTAGGCTTGCAAACCGGTCGTCCGAAGCGAGGCGCGTCGACGGCTGCATAGCGCCGAAAGCGGCCCGCTCACGAACAAGAAGAGGCGTTACAAGCCGCGACCAAAACGCCACGCGTCTGAAAGTGCTGGCCGCAGCGGCTTAAGTTCTTAGATGGCAGGCGACGCGATGCCCAGTTGCGTCTCGCGCAGGTAAGGCTCCTCCACGGAGCACCGGTCGAACGCATAAGGGCAACGCGTGTGAAAGCGGCAACCTGATGGTGGGTCGATCGGGCTCGGCACATACCCTTGCAGGACGACGCGCTTCTTCGCGGCATCCGGATCGGGTAGCGGCACCGCCGAAAACAGCGCCTCGGTATAAGGGTGCTGCGGGCAGACAAAGAGAGCGGCGCGGTCGGCGATCTCGACGATCTTGCCCAGATACATGACCGCAACGCGGCGGCTGATGTGCTCGACCACGGCGATGTCGTGGGCGATGAAGAGATAGGCGAGCGAAAACTCGCGCTGCAGGTCGACGAGCAGGTTGATCACCTGCGCCTGCACCGAGACGTCGAGCGCCGAGACCGGCTCGTCGCAGACGATGAGGCTCGGCTGGAGCGCCAGCGCGCGGGCGATGCCGATCCGCTGACGCTGTCCGCCGGAAAATTCGTGCGGGTAGCGGTCGAGCGTATCGGGGCCCAGCCCGACCTTGCCCGCCAGCGCCTCGACCCGCTCTGCGATTGCACGGGCCCGATGGGTTCTTCATCTGCGCCGCCCAGAACTCGCGATCGAAGGAAGATAGCCCCGGTGTTCTGGTTGCTACCGAGATCCTACCAGCGCCTCGAAGCCGGAGATCACATCGAAAAGTTCCTCGTCGATGCCGCTTTGGCGCAACTGGTGGAAGCTGCCGTGGAGCTGCTCCAGCAGGTCGTTGATGTTTTTGTCGGCGCGCTCCATCGCCGCCAGGCGGCTCGCGTTCTCGCTCGCCAGGGATTCGGCACAAGCCCGGAAGAGCGAGATGAAAAGATATTCGCGGACGAGCGCGCGCAGAGTCGTCATGCCGCCGCCCATGACCTCGGGCAAGTTTCCGGTCGGCCAGCGCACTTTGGCCAGACCTTGTTGCCACTGCGCGTCGAGTGGCAACAGCCGCTGGCTAATCGGTTCGTAGAGCGCCGCAGACAGCGGTCGGTTGTGGAACACCCAAAGGTTGGCATTCTCGCCTTTGGCGCGATGCGCTTCGCTTTCAATCTGAATTTGCCCGACGAGCGGGGTAATCGCTTGGACGGAGTTCGGCACGGCGAAGAGTCCGGCTGGCGGCAGGCCTGCGTCCGCCAGACGAGCATGAACACGCTCGCCGACCGCCCAGACTTGCGCTTTGCCGGGCAGAGCCGCGAGAGTTTTGATCGCGTAATCGGCGACCTGGTCGTTGAACTGCCCCACCAGTCCCTGGTCGGACCCGAAAACGACCGCGCTGATTGCACGCGCATGGCGCCGAATGTCCCGTTCCCCCATCGCGATCGAGGCGCGCGCTTTCCCGAAAGCAGGCGCCTAATCCCAGCTCGACGGTCCGATAATAGTCGGCCAAAGCGCGCACCGATTTCTCGTATTGCCCGATGCTCGAGGCAGCCAAGGCTTTCATGGTGCGGACGACGGATTGGAGATCTCCTGCGCTGTCGATCTTCCGGCGCAGGCTCTCCGTCGTCTCGCTCACGACTTCTCCTTGGCCTCTGCCGTGGGCGGTATTGTAGCGTCCGGCTTGGACGCGCCATCAGATCCGGCTTTGCTTTCGGGCGTCGGGGTGGCCTCGGCTTTGGTTTCCGACTTCGGTTGGAAGCGAGCGAGCGCCTGGCGAGCGATTTCGATGATCGTATTACGATCCCATCGCTCAACTTGTCTGCGCTTTCAAAGCGCGCGCACACTTCCGCCGGGATGTTCGCCGCCGCCTTTTGAACGGCATCCTCAGCATCCGTCATCTGGTCGAGCGCCACGCGATCGAAGAGCTCCGCGGTCAACGCCAGTAAAACGGCGATTTGCGCCGGCACGGTTACCGGCGCGCATTCTGCCTGTTTAAGGCAGGCGCGGATGCGCCGCCCGTGCTCGATGATCTTGCGGGTATCTTCATCCAGGTGGGCGCCGAACCGGGCAAAGGTCTCAAGTTCCTCAAACTGCGCGTAGGCGAGTTTGAGGTCGCCCGCGACGGCACGATAGGCCGCGCGTTGCGCTTTACCGCCGACACGCGAAACGGATTTTCCGACGTCAACAGCAGGCAGCACGCCCAATTCGAACAGCGATGGCGAGAGATAGATCTGCCCATCCGTGATGGAAATCAGGTTGGTCGGAATGTAGGCGGAAATGTTCTGCGCTTCGGTCTCGATGATGGGCAGCGCCGTGAGCGAGCCGCCGCCGAGTTCCTTCCGCAAATGCGTCGCACGCTCGAGGAGGCGCGCGTGAATATAAAAGATGTCGCCGGGGAAAGCTTCGCGGCCAGGCGGACGCCGCAGCAGCAAAGACAGCTCGCGATAAGCGCGCGCATGATGCGTGAGGTCGTCATAAACGACCAGCACGTCGCGCCCTTGCCCCATGAAATGCTCAGCGATGCTGGTCGCGGCGTAAGGTGCGATGAAAGCGAGGCCCGGCGGGTCGTTGCCCTCGGTTACGACGAGGACAGTGTAATCCATCGCGCCCTTTTCCCGCAGGGTTGCCACCGTCTTGGCGACAGCGGATGCGCGCTGACCGATGGCGCAATAAACGCACAGCACATTTTGGTCGCGCTGGTTGAGGATGGTATCGATGGCAATGGCGGTCTTGCCAGTCTGGCGGTCGCCGAGAATCAACTCGCGTTGCCCGCGCCCGATCGGAATGAGCGCATCGATGACTTTGAGCCCGGTCTGGAGCGGCACGGTGACGGCCGCGCGATCCATGATGTGCGGCGCGGTGCGTTCGATGGGCAGGCGCTCGCTGGCGGCCACCGGCCCGTTACCGTCGAGCGGCCGGCCAAGCGGGTCGATGACCCGCCCTAGCAATCCCTCGCCCACGGCCACATCCATCACCCGGCCCGTGCGCTCGGCTTCGTCGCCCGCGTTCAGATGCCAGTAGTCGCCCAGCAGTACGACGCCGATCTCGTCCTCGTCCACGTTGAACGCAATGCCGAGCACATCGCCGGGAAACTTTACCAGCTCCTCAAAGCCCACGGTGGGGAGCCCGGACACCTTGGCGATGCCGGTGGCGATGCTGGTGATCGTGCCGATCTCCTGTGGCGCCAGCTGCGGCGTGAATGCTTCCCGCGCCTGGCTTATTTCAGCAAACGCGCCGTCAAGGACACTCTGCAAGCTTTCCGGTTTAGCGATCATCGGCGCTTCGTCTCGAGCTTGGGTTTTTTAGGTTTTCGCTCGGTTTTGACCACGGTTTTCCGTGCGGCTAGGGGTTTGGGCTTAGTCGTTGTCCTCGCTTCAGGCTTCGTCGTCTCCGCCTTCGCTTCAGGCTCGATCTCCGCTTTGGGTTCAGATTTGTCCTTCTTTTCCAGAAGTTCGCCGACGCCCTTTTCTAGCGACGCGAGGTAATCCGCGATGCTCCAAGCCACTTTCTGTCCATTCGTGGTGAGTTCGATCCCGCTGACCAGATCCGGCATGGTCTCGAACCGGACACGGACTTCAGCCGAGAAAGTCTCGTTAAGCGCTTTTTGTATCGTCGCGCGTTGCTCCGCAGGCAAGTCAAACGCGCTGCGCACGAGCGCGGGCTCGGCCGCTGTCTTAAGGGCCTCGGCAAGACCTTCTTTCGCCTTGTCGTCGATTGAGCGCAGGCGGCGAATGAACACCTCGCCCATGCGTTCTTCCAGACTTGTCGTGGCAAGATCCGTCAGCGCTTTTCGCGCAATCGCGAATACTTCCTGCTGGGTCCGGCGACGGAGGGCTTGATTTAGGTTATCGGCATCGCTTCGCAGCGTCTCCTGCCGCTTGGCGCTCAGGGCATCTGCCGCCTTTCGTGCATCGACGAAGAGCCGCTGACGTTCGGCTTTCGCTTCGTCTGTCGCCTTGCTCAAGAGTGCGGCGCGCTGCTGATCGAACTCCTCGTTCTTGCGCTGGAACTCATTGCGCTCCTTTTGCGCTTCAGCCTGTTTCGAGTCAGCGTCCGCGAGTTCCGCGGCGATACGCTTCTCCCGCGCGTCGACGGCGTTGAGGATCGGCTTATAAAGAAAGCGCTTCAGCAACCACACCAGGATGATGAAGTTGAGCGCCTGCGCACCGACGGTGAACCAATCGATGAGCATGAATTATTTTCCAGGAGTCTGGGCGATGACGTGATTCCAAAACGGATTTGCGAAAATGAGAATCATCGAGACAACGAAGCAGTAGATCGCGATGGACTCGATCATCGCCAGGCCGACAAACAAGGTGCGTGTGATCGTCGTTGCGGCATCGGGCTGCTGCGCCAGCGAACTCAAGGCCGTCGCGACTGCCCGTCCTTCGCCGAGCGCCGGGCCGATACTCCCCAGGGCAATCGTCAGGCCGGCAGTGACGATTGAAGCAATGGCAATGAGCGTCACGCTATCCATGATGACCCCTCTTGTTGTCGTTGTTCATGCTGTGACGTCCTGTACCGGTTTGGGCTTGCGGCCGCGGGTGGCGGCCGCGATGTAAACCGCAGCGAGGATGCTGAAGATGTAGGCCTGCACCATGCCGGTAAGCAGACCGAGGACACTCATGACGATCGGGAAGATGAACGGCGTGATGGTCAGCAAAATGGCGAGGATCATCGTCCCGCTCATCATGTTGCCAAACAGGCGGACCGCCAGGGCCAGCGTGCGCGACAATTCGCTGATGATGTTGAACGGGAGCATGATGACCGTCGGTTCCGCATAGGATTTGAGGTAGCCGCCCAGCCCCTGCTCCTCGATGCCGAAAAACGGCACGGCGACCCATACGCACAGCGCCAGCGCCGCGGTGGTCGAGAGCGACCCTGTCGGTGGCTCATAGCCCGGAATGACGGTGCAGAGACTGGCCAGCGCGACGAACAGAAAGAGCGTACCCAGAAAGCCGATATACTTCTCTGGGTGGCGAAGGCCGACGTCTTCGATTTGCTTCTCGATGCCGGTGACGACGATTTCCAGCAGGTTCTGCCAACGGGATCGGTCCAGATCCATCGAAAGCCTGCGGGTAATGAGCTTCGAACCGACGGCCAGCACGAACATCAGTGCCCACGTGAACACGATGGTGCCGTTGAGTTTGATAAAACCGTGCTGCCAGAAGATCATCTCATCGGGACTAAGGCGCATAGTTGGGCTCCGGTGCCCGCGAGTTATGGTTTTCAACCGGCGGGCGGGTCAGCCACTTCACGGCGAGGCGTGCCAGGACAAAACCAAACAGACACAGCAGCCACCGCTCCCAATTCCCGCGCCCGACAACATAAAATCCCGCCAGGGTGACGCTCATCCGCAACATCATGCTGCCGAAGAACCAAAGCGCCGGCTGCGGCGAGGAAACGCCCCTGATTACCGTCCACCAAAGACCGCCAAAGAAGAACGCACCGAGCAACAGGCCCGCCGCCAATGCCGGTGCGAGAGATAAGAACTCACTCATTTTCCATTCTCCCGTTCGTTCCGCATCTCCTTGTCTTCCTTGGCTACCCAATGCCACGCGTTGAAACAGCCGATCGCGAGCCCAGCCACCAACAGCGCCAGCGTCCAGGCGTGCCTGCCCGGATAATGTTGGTCCAACCAGATACCGAGCGCCGCGCCGAGCAGCGTCGGTATCGCCACCGACCATCCGATCAGCCCCATCATCCCCAAACCGAACCACACACCTTGCGCGGAGTTGCGCCGCGCCCTGAGCTTGCGCGCCGCCTTCGCGCCAACCTCCTGGCTCAGCGACGGCTTCGGCCGCGACAGCCTGCTTTGGGGTTCGTCAGACATTGTGAAAGCTCGCCATGCGGCGGATGAGCTCACCTTCCATTTTCGCCAACGCCGAGCGCACGCTTTGTTCGTGCTCGTCTAGGGTCAGAAACTCCCGCTCCACTGCCTCGCGTAATTGGCCGAGGTCCGCTCCGCCCAGCGCCCGGCGCACGGATACAAGCACGTCGAGGCCGGTCTTCACGAGCACCCCTTCATCCACGGCCACAAAAACTTCGCCTTCAGTTTCGGTTTCGTAGGTCAGAATTCCGGGTGCTAACGCTGCGACGCAGTCCAATCGGTGCGGTAGGATTCCGAACGAACCCTCACGCGTCTCCGCAACGATGCGCGATACGCCGGCTTTCTCGGCGAAGATTTGGGACGGCAGGAGGACCTTAAGATTCATTGGTGCCGTCGATATGGTTGAGCGCCGGCACAGGCTTCGCGCCAGCAGTCGGCCGCGGCTCCGACGTGGTTTTGGGTCGCAACCCAGCGGCAGGCTTCGAGCCGGGCTCAGCTGCGGTGTCTGATCTCGGTTTGGCGGGCGCCGCGGAAGGATCGGGTTTCGCTGTTCGCTTCGCTTCGCCAATCGCCCCGATCATGTAGAGGGCGCTCTCCGGGTAATCTTTGAACTCATCGCGCAGAATGCGCTCGCAGCCATCCAGCGCGTCCTCGAGGCTGACGAGCTTGCCTTTGAGGCCGGTAAACTGCTCGGTCGTGAAAAAGGGCTGGGTGAGAAAACGCTCCAGCCGGCGCGCGCGGACGACCACGTTGCGGTCCCCCGGCGAAAGCTGCTCCAGGCCGAGCATGGCGATGATGTCTTTGAGTTCGGCATATTGCGCGAGCGTGCGCCGGATTTCTTGCGCCAGCGCGTAATGCCGTTCGCCGACGATGCCCGGCGTGGCCATCTTGGAGCTCGATTGCAGCGGGTCGATGGCCGGGAAGAGCCCTTCGCTTGCCCGTTTGCGCGAGAGCACGATCGACGCAGAGAGATGCGAGAACGTGTGAACCGCCGCCGGATCGGTGAAATCGTCCGCCGGCACATACACCGCCTGGATGGAGGTGATGGCACCGGTATCCGTGTTGGCGATGCGCTCTTCCAGCCCCGACAGCTCGGTGCCCATAGTAGGCTGATAGCCCAGCCGCGACGGCATCTGGCCCATCAAGCCGGACACCTCCATGCCTGCCTGGATAAAGCGAAAGATGTTATCGATGAGCAGCAGCACATCGCGGTGCTCGTCGTCGCGGAAATATTCCGCCATCGTCAGAGCCGCATGCCCCACGCGGAAGCGGGCGCCCGGTGGCTCGTTCATCTGACCGAAGACCATGACCATGTTCGGCAACACGCCGGCTTCCTTCATCGCTTCGTAAAGTTCCTCGCCTTCACGACAGCGCTCGCCGATGCCGCAAAAAATGCTTATGCCCTCATGATGACCGATCATGTTGTGGATCATTTCGGTCAGCAGCACCGTTTTGCCGACACCGGCCCCGCCGAAAAGCCCCGCCTTGCCGCCGCGCTCCAGCGGCACCAGGACATCGATGACTTTGATCCCGGTCTCGAAGACTTCCGACTTGGTAGAACGTCGCGCCAATGACGGCGGAGCCTGATGCACCGAACGCCATTGGACATCGGACAATGCCGCTTCGCGGTCGATGGTGTTGCCGAAGACGTCGAACATCCGTGAGAGAACCGCTTCACCCACGGGCGCTTTCAACGGTCCGCCTGTGTCCTCCACGGCCATTCCGCGAGCGAGACCTTGCGTGGGCGTCAACGCGATCCCGCGCACGTGACGCGCATCCAGCTGCGACAGCACTTCGATGACGATCTCCTTTTTCGCTCCCGTGCGCAGGACCGAATAAATGGGCGGCAGATGCTGATCGAACCGGATATCCACGACACTGCCGCGCACCGCGATGATTACGCCGGGGAATGGGGGTTCGGGCATCTTTGAAGTACCTATGCGGCTATGATGACCTTCAGCTCGTCCACTTTCTCCTTGGACGCGTCGTGGGCTTGGACCGTCGCGGACTTATTCTGTGCGCAAGCTCAGCAGGCGGCGGCCTTTCCTGCCTTGATGTGAATCAAGGGGAGCCGGTTAGTTACCCAATTAGCCTTTTAACCGTCGCAACCAGCTCCGCGATGTTCACCGGCATCGCGATAAACTCGCCGAGTCCACGGGCTTGTTCTCGAAACTCCGGTCGCGCCGCGAACACAATTTTGATGCCGGGCCTGCTTCGTTTTGCCATCAGCGCCAAAGCGATACCATGTGTGCCCGAAGGGAAGGCTACACGGGTGATCAGCAGCTCGGCACCCCGGGTCAGCGCAAAAAGCGCGCCGTTCGAGTCCGAAAACACGGAGATATCGTCGTATTCGCGGGCCTGGGGGCTAGGCGAGCATCGCTTGCGGCGATAATGGCGAAATGCGGAAATCCTCTTCACCTTCAGATCCCGGCGCCGTCCCAACCGGCCAGGGAACGACACCCCTGCGGCGAATGTCCGGTGCCGGCCGGGAGTGACCGAGGAACCGGCGGCCGCTTTGGGGCACGAGGAGCCACGTTCCTGTCATGGACCTATTGTCCGCTATCGACCCCGAAAGCGGCCCTCCGCTATCAGCGGGAGGCGGATCAGTGGGAGTGCCAACCGCGGAGAAGCTGCGAAAAATAAATGCAGGCCGGTTGCTGCCCAGGGTACAGCGACCGTTTTGCCGATCTGGCTAATCCTTTGCCGGAGATCCAGTATGATTCTGATTTCTTTTGAATTTTCACTTAGCAAAAATCTAGGAAAACCGTTCCGATCGGTTTCCTATTAACACTGAGAAATATTCGGTCTGAAATTTTCACTCGCAAGAAAAATATTTGCGAATAATGGCCGGCGCAGTCCTTATGCGGCATCAAAAGATTTTCTACCCACCCCCTCTACGATCGACGCGCTGCGAAGAGTTGCTCCGAGAATCTTCTCAATATCCATTCGGTTCCTTTCGCGATCGTCGCCGCAGTTGCGCAACAACTCGTCCCAACCCACGCAGAAGAGAGCGGTACGATGATCATCGCCGATCACTACCTCCGCGACCTGGAGGTCAAATGGCTTCGATAGTACTTTCCCAAGCTACTGCCTCCATCTGTTCGCACCTTCGTCACTCCGTACCCCCACGCCGAACTTAACGTCATCGCAAGGGGCTGCCTCGGTCGTGTCCCTGGTGATGGTGTAGGAGGCCGCTGACCGGCTGCCGGAGCGACCGCCACGAGTTTGGCGCAGGCGGGCCGATCAGCGGCCACCGCGGCGATCCTGAGTAGGGTTGGGTTGCGACACGCACTCTGACCGAGGATCACCACGATGACCGACGACAAGATCGCCCTTCGCGCGCTTCTGGAGAAGGGCTCCGACGCGACATTCCTGCGGGAGATGATTGGCTTTGCCGCCCAACGCCTGATGGAGTTGGAGAGCGAAGCCCTATGCGGCGCCGGGCACGGCGAGCGCAGCGCGGAGCGACGCAACCAGCGCAACGGCTACCGCGACCGCGACTGAGAGACCCGCGCGGGGACGGTCGAGCTGCGGATCCCCAAGCTGCGGCGTGGCAGCTACTTCCCGGCCTTCCTCGAACCGCGCCGCCTGGCCGAGAAGGCGCTGACCGCAGTGGTCCAGGAAGCCTACGTCCAGGGCATCTCGACCCGCTCGGTCGACGATCTGGTGCGGGCGATGGGGATGGAGGGCATCTCCAAGAGCCAGGTCTCGCGCCTGTGCGGCGAGATCGACGAGCGGGTGCAGACCTTCCTCAATCGCCCGATCGAGGGAGAGTGGCCCTATGTCTGGCTCGATGCCACCTATGTCAAAGCCAGACGCGACCACCATATCGTCTCGGTCGCGGTCATCGTCGCCGTCGGCGTCAATACCGACGGGCGGCGCGAGGTGCTCGGCATGACCGTCGGTCACAGCGAGGCCGAGCCCTTCTGGGTCGAGTTCCTGCGCACTCTGGCGCGCCGCGGCCTGCGCGGCACCAAGCTGGTGATCCCTTCGTCAGTCTGCCTGCTGTGGCAGCCTGAACAGGCAGCCAACGCTGCTCAGGACACCCGCTCCTACACCACGTCCCGGGGCACGATCGCTGCCTCCACGGCGCTCCATCTTATCATGTCGCCAAACTCAGATAGTCCCACCAGAATTTCCGCCGACAACAGCACGGAGGCACAGGCGCCGCCGTCCGGTCTGTTTCGAAGCGTCCGGTCCTTGGACGGCGTCCGGTCGGCTGCCCCGCGCGCGCATCCGCTGACTTATGGCACCGGCGACGGCGCGTCCGCGCGTCCGGTTTGCGTCCGAAAGCGTCCGGTTCTCGGACGGCGTCCGCGTCCGGTTCTCGGACGGCGTCCGGTCGGCTGCCCCGCGCGCGCATCCGCTGACTTATGGCACCGGCGATGGGCCGTCCGCGTCCGGTTTGCGTCCGAAAGCGTCCGGTTTCTCGGACGGCGTCCGGTCGGCTGCCCCGCGCGCGCATCCGCTGACTTATGGCACCGGCGATGGGCCGTCCGCGTCCGGTTTGCGTCCGAAAGCGTCCGGTTTCTCGGACGGCGTCCGGTCGGCTGTCCCGCGCGCGCGTATCCGCTGACTATGGCGCCGGCGACGGGGGGTTCGAAAGCGTCCGAAGGCGCCCGGTTCTCGGACGGCGCATCTCCGAGATAGGCCAGTCCATTGCTCGAGGTACCTCTTCGCTCTGGGCACAGGCTCCGTGGATGAAAGGCGTTACCGGCGCAAGGAGCGGTCGCTCTGGTCGTGTCCCTGGTGATGGTGTAGGAGGCCGTTGACCGGCCCGCCGGAGTGACCGCCACGAGTCTGGCGCAGGTGGGCCGGTCAGCGGCCACCGCGGTGATCCTGAGTAGGGTTGGGTTGCAACACGCAACTCTGACCGAGGATCACCACGATGACCGACGACAAGATCGCCCTTCGTGAGCTTTTGGAGAAGGGTTCCGACGCGACATTCCTGCGCGAGATGATCGGCTTTGCCGCCCAACGTCTGATGGAGTTGGAGAGCGAAGTCCTATGCGGCGCTGGGCACGGCGAGCGCAGCGCGGAGCGACGCAACCAGCGCAACGGCTACCGTGACCGCGACTGGGAGACCCGTGCGGGTACGGTCGAGCTGCGCATCCCCAAGCTGCAGCGCGGCAGCTACTTCCGACCTTCCTGGACTTCGTCGCCTGGCCGAGAAGGCGCTGACCGCCGTGGTCCAGGAAGCCTACGTCCAGGGCATCTCGACCCGCTCGGTCGACGACCTGGTGCGGGCGATGGGAATGGAAGGTTCTCCAAGAGCCAGGTCTCGCGCCTGTGCGGCGAGATCGACGAGCGGGTGCAGACGTTCCTCAGCCGCCCGATCGAGGGCGAGTGGCCTTATGTCTGGCTCGACGCCACCTACGTCAAAGCCAGACGCGACCACCACATCGTCTCGGTCGCGGTCATCGTCGCCGTCGGCGTCAAGAGGAAGGCGCGAGGTGCTCGGCATGACCGTCGGCCACAGCGAGGCCGAGCCCTTTTGGGTCGAGTTCCTGCGCAGCCTGGCACGTCGCGGCCTGCGCAGGACTAGCTAGTGATCTCGGACGCGCACGAGGGGCTGAAGACCGCCATCGTCAAGGTTCTGGGGGCCACCTGGCAGCGCTGCCGCGTCCACTTCATGCCACACGCTCGCCTATGCCGGCAAGACCCAACGGCGCATGGTCTCCGCCTGGGTCGGCACTGCCTTCGCCCAAGACGACGCGCCGGCGGCTCGAAAGCAATGGCGCGAGGTCGCAGACCAGGCCAGGCCGCGTGTCCCCAAGCTCGCTGCGCTGATGGATGACGCCGAAGCCGATGTGCTGGCCTACATGGGCTTCCCCGCCCAGCATCGCGCCAAGCTGCACAGCACCAATCCGCTCGAGCGGCTCAACGGCGAGATCAAGCGACGCAGCGAGGTTGTCGGCATCTTCCCCAACGAGGCTGCCGTGATCCGATTGATCGGTGCTTTGCTGCTGGAACAGAACGACGAATGGGCCGTCCAGCGCGCCCGCTACATGACCCTGGAAACCATCGCTCCGCTGAGCGATGCTCCGTCGTCAGTCTGCCGACAGTGGCGGCCTGATCAAGCAGCCAACGCTGCTCAGGATAGCCGCTCTTACACCACGCCCTGGGGCACGGATCGGTCGCTCTTTTGCTAGTCGTACTCGATGCGGTCAGTCCCATTCCAAATAGGAGCACGTCCGCGTCAACAAATTTGCCTCGCGCACGCGCGCGGGTTTTTTTATTTCTCTTTTCCTCTCACAAATTTTGTCCATCGGTGAGGTCAGAGCGAAGGCACACTTCGCCCTGGCGGGGCGAAGTGTGCCTCAGCGCGTCTGCCCATTGGAGCCGGCCGTCGCATCAACACAGCGGATCGTCGGATTCCCTTTGACGGGGCGGGCTGGGGTTGACCTGTCAGCCCTACCGATACTTCATTTCAGCGGCACCCAACCCGCGCTGATCCGCTAACATCGGGTCGGGCTCCCGGTCGCGAAGGCGCCGGGGTCCATGTGTGTTTGCCGGTGCCCTCCGGCCTGTTCCACCTCGGTCATGTTCCCAAGGATTCGGCCCTATCGGCGGGCTGGCTATGTGAGAGTTACGGAACTCGGTACGATGACGAGGCGGCGAACGATTTACCCCCAATTCGCCGGCGAGCGAACCGACCGCAGCAGTCGCCCGTTGCGACGACCGCCCGGCAAGAGTTGGGCGCAGAGTTGCTCGATGCGCTCGCCAAGCATCCAGGCGATGTCGCCGGCCTCCAGCCGCCCGCCGGTCATTTCGGGTCTGCTTCGAGCTGCTCGGCGAGAGACGCTAGAAAGTCGCGCGGGTGTGTGGTGATGATCCGCGCGTGACCGAAGCGAACTGAAGTGATAGTTTTGTCCGCGATGAGCTCGTGGACGCGGGACCGCTTAATTCCTACGGCTGCGCCCCACTCCGAGACGCGCCAGCCAAACTTTTCCGCCGCAGGTCTGTTCTCGTCCACGATGTGCCACCCGGTTTCGCCTCAGGCAGCACCCATATGTCACGCTTTTTTCTAGCTCATGCTCACAATCCTACGTGTGAATAGTCCAAGCATCATCGGGATTGAGCAGCCGATCGCGTGATCGGCGTAGCTTGGTCTGGGCGGTCTCGGCAAGAAGCTTGCCCGCATCAATAAGGAACTCTGGGAGTTCGTCGACCGGGCAAGGAAACTTTGGTATGACGCCTTCACGGCCCAACCCAAGCCGTATATGCGCTGCCCAGAAATGAGCTACAGGCTTCATCCGAGGCCAAATCTGATTGTCGAAATTTCGCTGCTCAGGACTACTCAACCTGAGCGACCTGTAGTGCTTGAGGACATTTTGCTTGATATCCTTCAATTGAAGCGGCTCCCCGGTCTTCTGATGATGGGAGAGAGCCACCAGCACGATATGGCCGACCAATATCCCCTCGTAATAACGCCGCTTTGCGCGTTTCGTAATCTCCGCGCTCGGTGGGCCATTTCGGAGCCATTCAAGAGCCTCGGCGCCGTCAGGCCCCATTGGGAGATAAGGGTTGGCTCTGGCGAAGTTGATGACCATCTGTTTCCCAATCGCATCGACCCCGTCTTCGCGGTCTTTCTCATCCGCGGGGCTAGGCCATAACATCGTCGCCGCCACGCGCGCGTGATTCAACTGTGCGAGGACGCCTTGGGCCGGAAAGGTCAGCGGAAGCGTCGGCATCAGCCATTCCGGTGATGGAGCGGGACAACTGTCGCGTCGGCGGCAGGACCGCTGCAGAAATCGGCCCAGGCCGCAGCCAGTTGGCGGCGTTTCTCGAATAGGTCTCCGCGCCTGTAAGCCGCTTCGACACGATCGGCGACCGTATGAGCCAGGGCCATCTCGGCGACTTCGGACGGGAAAGCGGTGCGCTCTGCCGTCCAGTCACGAAATGTGCTGCGAAAACCATGCGCGGTGAGGTCGCCCCGGCCCATGCGTCGTAACAGCATCAGCAATGCCATGTTGCTGAGAGGGCGCCCCGCCGACGCGCCGGGAAAAACGTGATCACCTTGTCGTATTGCCGCCATGCTTTCGAGGATGGCGAGGGCTGCATCGGACAGCGGCACGCGGTGTTCCTTGCCGGCCTTCATCCGCGCGGCAGGAACGGTCCATAGCCTCTCGTTGAGATTCAATTCGCTCCACTGAGCACCGATCACTTCCCCAGTGCGCGCCGCAGTCAGGATCGCGAATTCGAGAGCGCGGGCGGCGACGCTTTCCCGTTGGCGCAGCTCAGCCATAAAGGTGGAGATTTCTCCATAGGGCAGCGCCGCATAGTGTTCGACACGACGCACCTTCGACTTTTTGGGCAATAAGTTCTCGAGATGACCACGCCATCTGGCGGGGTTGTCGCCTGTCCGGAATCCGCGAGCCGTGGCCCAGTCGAGGATGCTCTCAATTCTGCCGCGGACGCGGCTCGCCGTTTCCGGTTTCACCGTCCAGAGCGGCTCAATGGCCTTCATGACAAGAGCGACGTCGATGGCTTGGACCGGAACCGTGCCAAACGTCGGGTTCATGTAGCTCTCGACCGTTTGCCGCCATTGATATCGGTGCTTTTCGTTTCGCCAACCAGCTTGGTGCGCCTCTATGTAACGCCGAGCGCAAGCGGCGAAGGTGACGGTCTTGGCGGTTGCGATCGCTGTAGCCGATCGCTCGGATAGCCGAGCCTCGATCGGGTCGATGCCGCGAGCGACCTGCCGAAGCGCATCGACCGCACGTTCCCGCGCCTCTGCAAGCGTGAAGGCTCTAACCGAGCCGAGCCCCATGTCGCGCCGCCGGCCGGCGAGTTGATAGCGAAAAATCCAGCTTTTGGCGCCGGTCGCTGTGACCTGAAGGTAAAGGCCCCCGCCATCAGCAAAAGTGCCAGGCCTCTTTTCCGTCGCTACGCGGCGCGCCGTCAGTCCCGCCGCTCGTTTCGGCATGGGAAAGTTCCAAGTTTACCCGCTAACATACCCATCATAAAGCATGCGTCCGCAATAGTCCACTACAGTCCGCGAAATGCGACAAGATGAATTTATATATATATTTCAATCAGATATATTACCAATATGGAGTTTGGTGGACATTAGTTCGGTTGCCCCCTCTCCGCCATCGATCAGATCATCATCCCGCGGTACGGGAAACCCTCAGAGCTTGCGCTTGCGCATCAGAGACAAAGTTGAGGCCGCGTATGGGCCGATCTGCTTGACGTCGGTGCGAAGTTCCTGCTGTGACGAACCTTCGGTCCGATTTTTATGCCGTGATTGCTTAGGTGTGCCGACAGGGTTCTCCGTATCGAAATCGTCTTCCTCGGCAGCGGGGAGAACCAAGGTCACGAGCTGAACCCACTGCGACAGGCTGAGGAGCGGTAGAGCGTCGTCGACGGCTCTGACGGCTTCGCGGCTGCCGTCTCAGGTGACGGCTGTGCGGGCGAACGCGCACGGCGGCGCAAGGGCGGGCACCACGAGGACCGGGCGGCCGCACTGCTGGATGGGGCGACACGCCAGGCGCCGATTTCGCTGTCGAACGGAGCGATTCCCATGGTTTCTCTCGAGAGCGAAGCGCGCCCCGGTTGAGCCATATCAATGGCAGCAAGGGTGGCGCGATCAACAGTGAGCTCTCACCGATTGGCGCTGTCCGGAAGGGAACGCCCGATGTTTGCGCTTAGCTACATGATCGTCGTCTTCATCGCTGCGGTGCCGCTCTTGCTGACGATCTTACGGGAGCGCGGCAAGCCGCCTTCGATCGCTTTCATCCACCGCGTCTATCGGGATACTGCCTACATCGCGATTGCTATCGTCGGCATCCTCGCGCTCGAGGCGATTTTCAGGATCGCCTTGCAGAGCTACTGGTTCAGCGAGCTCGGTCAGCAATATCGCTATTGGTTCGCGCTTGGCCTGCGGGTAGCGATTTTCGCCACGGTCTTTGTCTTCGGTGGGTTGTTTATCGCGTTCAACCTGCGGGTAGTTTGCCGGCCTGTAGCGATCGTGCCGCGCAGCGCGCCGTGGTTTGGCGGCTTCATTATTTCGGCGGTGATCGCATTCGGCGCCACGAGCCTTTGGATACCGCTGATGGCTTTCCTCGGGGCGGCTCCATCGGGCACGACCGACCCAATCTTCGGCAAGCACCTGTCCTTCTACCTCCTCGCTCTGCCGCTTTATGAGGGGATTATCTATCTCATCATTTGGACCCTGGTCCTGACCATCGCGGCGTGGGTCGGCATCGGATTTCTTTTCTATCCGCGCCCCGGACAGCCCTGGCGGTACCACAGCCGTTTTCCCGAACTGATCGACGAGAGTTCGCCCGGCGAAGTGGAGAAAGGCGAAGTGCTTTTCTTACCCCTCCGCCGGAACGCTTGGGATGCCTGGTTTCCACAGGGGCGGCCATGCGTCGCGTACCGAACAACCCGGTCCGGCTCACCCAAGAGGGGGAAGCTCCGGCTCTCAGCGTGATTTTGATCCGCACAGGCTCTGTTTTGATCTGGATCATGCCGCTATTGCCGGTTGTCGTGCATGAACCGTGCGCTTGGCGTGCGTTAATGACCAGCACCCTCCCCGTCCTGAGTTGCTCCCCCGCGCTCAGGGAACTGGCCGGGCGGATATGTCCCCCCGACGGCTCTTGCCCGGCCACCTAACTAATGGGTTTTCGCGATGACATTGATCGGAGGCGTGATTGCTGCCTGTGGAGTGTTAGGGTTGTTGGTCCTCATCAGTTTTTATGGCCTAGCCGTTTGAGCGAGCCTGTATTGAGCTGCGATGACCCAACCAACCAACTCGATTACCGAAGCGGCTTTTATCGATGCGCCGCACGATGCCGACCTCCGGGCGCTCTATCAGTATTGGGACGCCGTGCGTGGGAACCGTGCGATGCCGTCGCGCCAGGACATCGACCCAACGGCGATCCCGAAGCTGCTGCCCTACATCTTTATGTACGACGTCGTGGCGGAGGGTGAAGGCTACACCATTCGCCTTGCTGGCGAAGAACTCGTGCGCTTTGTTGGGCCTAATCCGAAAGGGCAACCCGCCGGCTCGACCATGACTCCGCGCGGCGCTGCGATGCTCATCAAAGTCCTCGATGCGGTGGCGACCGAACGGGTGCCAAAGTTTCGCGCCGGCAAGGCGTACTGGCAGCCCAATCGCGAGTATCGCGACTACGAAGGGTGCTTCCTGCCGCTATCATCCGACGGTCAAACCGTGGATATCATATTCGGCGGGATCAAAATCCCGCGTACGTAGGCCAAGCACCGGGTACTCGGACGAGCGCGGGGCCGGTACCTTCGATCAATGCATGACGTAATTGGAGGCCCAGACGATCGCGCCCGCCGCAATTCGGCGACCCCCATGCGAGGAGCGCCATTCGGCCGCGGCAATATCCGGCGCGAGGTCCCCCATACCGAAGCACCGAATGTTGCGGCCGACCTTCTGAGCATCGACCACCGCGCTGTTCCACAGCCGATCGTCGCTCATCGGGCCTTCCACGGTAAATTCGTCGGTGTCTCGGTCCACCACCACGAGAACGAACTGGCGCGGTGTCATCTTTCTAGGCCCGCTGCCAGCACCTCCTCGGCTTCGGCGAGCAATTGCTCAGCCATCGAACGCTTTTCGTCGTCGATGTCGAGCTTCAGCAGCTCTTGGTAACGAGCGATGTTGAGTTTGATGATGTACTGCTCGTCGTTCGTCATCGCCGCACCTCCGCAGAACGGGGGGCGGGAGCGCACGCAGTCTCTCTAGCGGAGGTATGCGTTCTCTCAGCCAGCGGCGCCCGGGTATCGTGGCCGTTGGTCCGGTACCGTACAACGCGAGGTGCCGAAGACCAATCGAGATCGTTAACCTTTTGGACGGTAACGGACATTTGAGAAAGCGGGGCGCCCAGTCCTGCGGCGAGTGCGCGCGGCGCTCGCGCAGATCGACGAGCCTAGGTTAGCCAGCATCGCGACACCGGTCGCGCAACGCCTCGATGCCTTCGTGTCCCATTGCAGAATGCTGGTTCGGCGGCGCGTCGTGGAGCGGCGGGTGGTCGACGGACATGGCGATCTGCGCCCCGAACACGTCTGCCTCAAAGGGATGGCGATCATCGATTGCCTCGATTTCGCGCCGATTTGCGGAGACTGGACCCTATCAGCGAGATCGCCTTTCTCTCGCTCGAATGCGATCGCCTGGGCAGATCGCCGATCGCGCATCGGCTGATGTGACATTATCGTGAGCGCAGCGGCGATAGACCGCCGGCGGTGCTCTTTTTCTTCTGTACGGCGCTGAATGCGGTGGTTCGCGCCCGGCTTGCGCTCGACCATATCGCCGAGCCGGGAGCGCGGCCCGGAAAGGAATGGATCGATCGCGCCGCCTCTTACTTCGCGATCGCCGCAGCAGAGGCGTGCCGGCGGCTTAACCGCTGATCTGGATCAAAGCGCGCGGCAGCCCGATCGGTGACCATGGCAATCGTCACGCCGCCGAAACAACGGCGAGGAGAGCGTCCGATGATCGGCACAAACCGCGATATAAGCGCGATGCGCGAAGCACTAGAATACGAGCTTTTCCGGCTTCAGGCGCTCAAGAACTTGCCTGGCCGTACCGCCGATGCGGCCTTCATCGACCGGCAGATCGTCCATCTCAATCGCGAGCGCGTGGCGCTTTGCGCCGCAATTGTCAATCGCCGGATCGAAGCGTCCAAAGATGTGGTGACGTTTTCGCGCTGGGTGAACGGCAATGGCGCGCTCAACAACGTTCCCTTCCATCGCCCGCGAAGCGCCAATCCTGGGGGCGTAAGCGCAGCAGTGACCCTCCCCGCTGCAGCTTCATCGACCGATCAAGGAAGCCGATGAGCGGGTTTCGCTTTGCTGACCAGCCGGTCCCTTGACGCTTGTCCATAACTGGCGCCGAGCGGTCGGCATCGAGCATGAAGCTGACCTCACGCACTGCATCGTCACGCCGATCTGAGAGGTAGCAACAATGGCCCACAAACAAGTTCTCTTTCGGTCGGCCGCGCGCGAGAAGATTTTGCATGGCGCCACCCAATTGGCCGATGCGGTTCGGGTTACGCTGGGACCACGCTCCAAGGCGGTGTTAATCGAGAAAAAGTGGGGCGCACCGCTCGTCTGCAACGATGGCGTAACGATCGCCAAGGAATTCGACCTTAAGGATCCCGAGGAAAACCTCGGCGCCCGCATGCTGCGCGAGGCGGCCGAGAAGACCGGAGACATGGTCGGCGACGGCACGAGCACGGCGACGATCCTGGCGCATGCGATCTTCGCCGATGGCGTCCGCAACGTGGTCGCCGGCGCGAGCGCCATCGACATCAAGCGGGGCCTCGACCGTGCCGCGAAGCGAGCGATCGAGACGCTGAAAACGCTGTCGCGCCCGGTGGCGACGCGCAAGGAGAAGGCGCAAGTCGCCGCGATCTCGGCGCATAACGACCCGCAGATCGGCGAACTCGTCGCCGACGCCATGGACAAGGTCGGCAACGAAGGCGTGATCACCGTCGAGGAATCGAAAACGACCGAAACTGTCCTCGAAGTCGTCGAGGGGATGCAGTTCGACCGCGGGTTTTTGTCGCCCTACTTCATCACCAATCCGGAGACGATGGAGGCGGTGATGGAGGATTGCCGCATTCTGCTGTCGGATCGCAAGATCGGCGCCCTGACCGACTTCATCCCCCTGCTTGAGCAAGTAGTAAAGGCGGCGACGCCGCTATTGGTCGTAGCCGAGGATATCGAAGGCGAGGCGCTTGCCACGCTGATCGTCAACCGCCTGCGCGGCGGGCTGAAGAGTTGCGCCGTCAAGGCGCCCGGCTTCGGCGACCGCCGGAAGGCCATGCTGCAGGACATCGCCGTCCTGACCGGCGGGCTGGTGATCGCCGAAGAGGTCGGCCTCAAGCTCGAAAACGTCACCCTCGAACAGCTCGGCCGCGCCAAACGCGTGGTCGTCGACAAGGACAACACCACCATCATCGGCGGCGCGGGCCAGCATGCGGACATTCAAGGCCGGGTCGAGCAGATCCGCCGCGAGATCGAGAAGACGACCAGCGACTACGACCGCGAGAAATTGCAGGAGCGCTTGGCAAAGCTGTCGGGCGGGGTCGCCGTGGTTCGCGTCGGCGCGCCATCGGAAGCCGAGATGAAGTCGCGGAAGGAGGCGCTCGACGATGCGATCAGCGCGACCAAGGCGGCGGTCGCCGAAGGGATCGTTCCGGGCGGCGGACTGGCGCTGTTGCGCTGCATCGATGCGGTCGCCGACGAGGAGACCAAGTGCGAGGGCGACGAACGCACGGGTGTGCAGATCCTCAGGCGCGCCCTTGACGCGCCTACCCGCCAAATTGCCGAGAATTCCGCGGTCGACGGCGGCGTCGTGGTCGCTCGCATGATTGAGGGCAAGGGCAATTACGGCTTCGATGCCGGGCGCAAGGAGTATGTCGATCTGGTCGAAGCCGGCATTATCGATCCTACGAAGGTCGTCCGTATCGCCCTCGAAAACGCGGTCTCGGTCGCCAGCGTCCTGCTCTTGACCGAGGCGACGATGACCGAGCTTCCGGAGGCGCCGAAGGACCGCGGGGCCGAAGCGGAAATGGCGATGTAGCTTAATCTTTGGAAATCTGTGTGCAGTTTGCCGCGATAGCTCTTGGGTTTCCACAGATATTGCAGCGCAGCGACAGTCCCAAGCGCGCCGAGGGTAAGTGGTTCCCCTACGCGATCATCCTTAGGAGCATTTCTGATTTTGGCGTTCGTCGCAAAAAAGCGTCGTCTCTCCAATCCCAAGCGGGATGGAGGCACAGATGTTCAAGCAGTGTTTGGCGCAGCTCGATGCTCTGCTCGCGCTCGAGCAGATCGGCGCTCGCCGCAGCTTCACCCGACACCATGAGATCTATGGCATGAGGTAACCCGGGTGAAGCTAAACACCGACCGCGATAGAGAGGCGGACCCTCGCTGGCGGCGCCCGATGACGCCTTGGCGCCGATAACGGTCATCCGAATAACTGGGGCGACCCCTTCATCCGGCAGCGGCAGCGTGAACGACGCCCTGCCGGGCTAGTTCTAGCTCGTCCGGTTGCGCAGCCGAACGCCGCGGCCGCCGCCGGTGCTGGGGGCCCCTTCGTTGAGGAATTCGACCCCGGCGGCCTCCAGGGCGCCCATCACCTTCATCAGACTCTCGATAACTCCACGGACAACACCCTGGCTCGCTTCCATGCGCTGGATCGTCGGAAGCGAGACCCCGGATGCCGCCGCCAAGGCCTTTTGCTCCATGCCCACCAGGGCTCGGGCCGCTCTCATCTGCGCTGCTGTCAGCATTGGCAGCCTCCGAAGAGGAGCGATGATGACCCGTACATCAGAGTTTGATCCATCATAGTTAACGTCATGATGAGGTATTAAATATTATAATTACTATATCAGACATTTCCGAGTCTGCCTAAAAGCCGCAACAACCCATCGAGGATCGTGATCGGGTGCGGCGGGCACCCGGGGACATAGAGATCGACGGGAAGGATCCCCTCCACCCCACCGCAAGTCTCGGGGCGGTCGTGGAAAATTCCGCCCGAGATGGCGCAGGCGCCCGCTGCGATGACGAGCTTCGGCTCGGCCACGGCCTCGTAAGTCCTTAGCGTCGCCGCACGCATGTTTTCGGTGATCGGTCCGGTGATCAGCACCCCGTCGGCGTGTCGCGGCGAGGCCACGAAGTCGATGCCGAAGCGGCTGGCGTCGAAGACGACATTGCCGAGCGCGTTGACCTCGACCTCGCAGCCGTTGCAGCCGCCGGCACTGATCTGGCGCAGGCGCAGCGAGCGCCCGAGCAGACGGCGCAACTCCCTGCGCAGCGCCTCGACATGCGGCCGGGCGTCGCCGGCGATGAGAAGCTCGGTTCGCTCCGAAGCGGCAAGCCGCCAATCGCGTGTAAAATGGATCACATCTTCCGGACACGCGGCGGCGCATTCGCCGCAGAAGATGCAGCGGCCGAGATCCAGACGCGGCCCGTCGGCGGAGAGCTTGATCGCTGTGCTTGGGCAAAGATCGGCGCAGACCATACAGCCCGCCACGCACTTGCCCTGATCGAAAATCGGCCGGCCACGAAACAGCGGCGGCAGGTTGGGCTCTTCCGCTGGGTACGCCGCGGTGCGGTATTTTTGCCGGGCTCGCGCCATCAGGGCTTTGAACATCGTCCGGCCGGCCTACAGATCGTGCCCGCAATAGGAGAGGTTGAAGCTCTTATTGCAGAGCGGAAAATCGGAAATCTGCTGATCGCGCATCGCCATCGCCAGTCCGAACCAATTGCGGAACGACGGGTCGACGATCTTGTAGTGGGAGAGGCGCCCAGCTCCATCGGTGATGCCGAGATGGACGATCTCGCCCCGCCATCCTTCGACGAGCGACAGCGCGATGCGGTTGGGCGCCAACGCGCCGACAGGAACGAGGCTGACGCCCGCGCCCGGATTGTCAAGCAACCGGCCCAGCAAGATCAGCGAATTATCGATCTCCTGCCAACGCTGCAGGGCGCGAGCGAAGACATCGCCGCTGTCGCCGACCGCGATAAACGGCTGATGATCGCGGTAGGTCGGCCCCGGAAAATCGCGCCGACAGTCGCGGTCGATGCCGCTGGCGCGCGCCGGCGGCCCGACAACTCCGAGATCGGCAGCAGCGGCGCGCCTCAGCGTGCCGGTATTTTCGAACCGCGACCTGACCGACGACGATTTCCACAGCAGATCGACCGCGTTGCGCATGTCGCGCTCGGCTTCGGCGAGACGCTGCCTCAGCTCGACGAGCGTTTCCGCGCCGAGATCGCCCGCGACGCCCCCGGGCCGGATCCAGCCGCGGCCGAGCCGGCTGCCGCACAGCAGCGCCGTCAGGTTCAAGACATCGCCGCGCAGCCGGCCGCAATAAGCCGCCGCCGGCAGGAAACCGACATCGCCGGCAAGCGCACCGAGATCGCCGATGTGATTGGCAATGCGTTCCAATTCCAATCCGACGACCCGCAGCGCGGTCGCCCGCGGCGAGCACTCGGCGCCCGATAGCGCCTCGATCAGCTGGCAATAGGCGGTCGCGTGGCCGGCGCTGGTATCGCCGGCCACCGTCTCGGCGAGATGAATGCTGCGCTTATGCGGGCTGCCACGCAACGCCGCCTCGACGCCGCGATGCTGGTAGCCGAGTGAGATTTCGAGATGGAGCACGCTCTCGCCGTGGCAACCGAAGCGGAAATGCCCAGGCTCGATTACCCCGGCGTGCACCGGTCCCACCGCAACCTCGTGGACCTCGGCACCGTCGATCTTGAAGAACTCGACGTCCGCGATCGGCTTGCCGCCGTGCGGAAACCGCACAGGCTTTAGCCAGGGGTGACCGTCGGGCCTGATGCCGCATTGCTCGTGGATTTCGCGTTCGAAGTAATGCGCCGCCGGGCAATCCGGCGTCAGCGCCGGATACGCATCCGTCACTGTAGTGATGGCTAGGTTGATCTCGCTGTTTGCATCGTCGGCTACTGCGGCCAGGAGCCGGGTTGCTGCATCGTCGCTGGGCAGCGCCGTCAGAAACAGCAGGCGCTTGCCGCCGGCGATCTGGGTCAGCACCGCTTCGCGAAAGTCATCGCATGCCAGCACGGGTAGAGCGTCGACCGGCTTCGGCTCGGCGTTTCCGGTTGCGAGCAGCGTCATGTGTGCACGCCCACCACCGCGGCGGCCCGGCCGATCGCCTCGGTCAGCCAAGGCGGCAGCCACAGCCCGAGAAGCAGTAATGCCGCAAGCGCCGGCATCACGATCACGAAACCTGGGAGCCGCTGGCGCATGGCAACGAGCGGGGACTTGGCGTCGCCGAACGCCATGTCGATCAGGTGCCGCAAAGCGGAGATGAAGACGACGCCCGCGGCGACAAGAAATATGACGAGGACGACCCATGCCTGGGTCCCGACCGCGGCGCGCAGCAGCTGGTACTCGCTCATGAAAATCGCGAACGGCGCGGCGCCGATCAGAGACAAGATGCTGCCGAGCAGCGCCAACCCCCATAGCCTGTCGCCTCGCAAAGCGCCGGAGAGAATCCCCATGTCATGGGTGCCGAACCGCTGACCGAGCCGGCCCACGGCGAAGAACGCCAGCGACTTCGACAGCGAGTGGTTGAGCATGTGAAACAGCGCCGCGAAGCTGCCCAGCGGCCCCAACCCGAAACCGAGGGTGATGATGCCGATATGCTCGACGCTGCTATAGGCGAGCAACCGTTTGGCGTCGCGCTGGAACACGATAAAACCGGCCGCGACGAGGATCGACAACGCACCGAAAAACACCAGCAACCCGTCGGCAAAGCCGCTACCGAGCGCGTTCCGCACCGGGGGTACGAAGCGCATGATGCAATAGAGCGCGGTGTTCAGCAGAAAGCCTGAAAACATCGCCGAGACCGGGGCTGGCGCCTGGCTGTGCGCGTCGGGAAGCCAGGAATGGATCGGCGCGAGCCCGGCCTTGGTGCCATACCCGACCAGGATGAACAGGAAGGCAAACTTGATCAGGGTCGGGTTGAGGTGCGCGTTAGGATCCGCCAGCCGGGTCCAGAACAGCGCCTCGGCTTGCACGCCGCTACCGCTCTGCATTGACGCGGCGGCGAAGACCGTCCCGATAAAGGCGAAGGCGATGCCAACCGAGCAGATCAGCAGGTACTTCCACATCGCCTCAAGCGATAAGCGGCTCGGATAGAGCGAGATCAGGAACGCGCTCAAAAGCGTTGTCGCCTCCATCCCGACCCACATGATGCCGATATTGTTCGACACCAAAACCAGCGTCATCGCCGCGAGAGAGCCGAGCCACAGCACCCCGAAGCGGCGCGCGACAGGTGGACCGAAGGCGTGCTCGCCAGTTTCGTCGGCGAAATAGACTCCAGCGAAGACCGAGCACAGCAGGAAAACGAGACTGAGGACAACGAGGTGGAAGGCCGAAAACGGATCGACGTAGAACCATTCCTCCGCTGCCGTGACATGACCTTCCTCAAGAACCGCGACCCACAGATAGACCGCGAAAGCAAGCTCCAGCGCCGAGACGATGACGGTCGCGGCGAGGATGTGCCGCGGCCGGCGCAGTGCGAGGCAGAAGACGGCGCCCAACATGGCAAGGACGAGCATCGCGACGATCGGGTGACCGGTCTGCACGCGTCTAGCCCCTCAACGTGGTGAGCTGATCGACATCGGCGCTGCCGAACTCGCGGGTTATGTGGAATACCGCGATGCCCATGACGAACACCGCGACGAAGGCGTCGAGCAGGATGCCCAATTCGACCAGCAGCGGCGTTTCGGCGACGGTGATCACCGCGAAAACGAAAATGCCGTTCTCGATCACCAGGTAGCCGAGGACCTGCATCAGCGCGTTGCGCCGGCTGACGATCAGGAACAAGCCGATCGCGACCAGGAAGATCGCCGCCTCAAGCATGATGAAGGGCGCATGCGCTAGCGCCGGCTGAAGCTTCAGGGCTAAACCCAGCGATACCGCGAGAGCCACGATCCCGAACAGGATCGAGGCAACAAAACCGACGAACGGCTCGACCTCCCGGTGGTAATTGGCGCGAGAGCGCAAGTGCAGCAGCACGATGGGGAACAGCACGCCCTTCAGGGCGATATTGCCGCCCGCGAGCAGGATCACCCGGAGCCCGAGCCCGTCGTCATGAAAGAACAGGGGCACGAGGCTGAAGAGGATGCCCTGCAGCGACAGCCAGCGAATGCAGGCGCCGATGCGGCTCGTGCCCAGCAAGGCAAAGCAGGTCAGGAGACCAAGGGCGTGAATGGTGGCGAGCGCGGTGCTCATGGGTCAGACGAGAAGCACGATGAAGCCGACCGCGGCGAGCGTCGCCGCGCCGACAATGAACTGCGGCACATGGAGGAGGCGATAGCGCGCCATCGCCGACTCGACGATGCCGACGACAATCGCAAGCCCGGCCATGCCGGCAAGCGCCGCAGCGCCGTCGAGCCATGGGTTGCCGGTGCGCACCGGTACCGCGAGGCCGACGAACAGCGCACCGAGAACCCATAATTTGAGCGCCGCGCCGTATTGGATGATCGCCAGGTCGGGGCCAGTATGGTCGAGCACCATAACCTCGTGGATCATCGTCAGCTCGAGATGCGTGGTCGGGTCATCGACCGGGATGCGGCTGTTCTCGACTAGTTCGAGGACCAGAAACGTCATCGCGACGAGCGCGAGCGTCGGCAAGGCGTGGGCCCAAGCGGGGACCCCGATGACTTCGTAGATCGGACTGAGCGAGGTGGCGCCGGTGACGCGGGTCAGCGTCGCCAATGCCAGCAGCAATGCGGGCTCTGCGAGCGCCGCGAAATGCACTTCGCGGCTGGCCCCCATTCCTTCGAAGCTCGATCCGGTGTCGAGCGCCGCGAGCACCGTCATGAACCGGCCCAGCGCCAGCAAGCCGACCAGGACGATGAGATCGCCGGAAAAGCCGACAGCGGCAGGCACGCCGGCGAACGGCAACAGCAACAGGGCTGCGATCAACGCTCCCAGATTGACCACCGGCCCGAGCCGCACCAGCGCGGTCGTCGTGTCGCCGTAGACCGCGCCGCGGCGTAGCGCCTTGATCACATCGCGGTACGGCTGCGACAGCGGCGGGCCACGGCGGCCGGCGACAAACGACTTGGTGCGGTTGATGACGCCCGGAAGAAGCGGCGCCAGCAGCAGCGCGCACAGCGGCGAGAAGAACCAGTGCAACCCGCTCATGGGGACAGGCTGCCCCAGAAGATGAGCGCGATCAGGGTGGCGGCGACGTAAAGCACGTAGACATGGATGTGGCCGTGCTGGACGACGTAGATGCGCCGCATCATCCGTCCGAACCAGCGGAAAGTCGGAGCGAACAGCAACCGAAGGAATGGATCGCCGCTATCGCTTACATACGAGGATGAGGTTGGGAAATAGCCTTCCGGCGCCGCCAGCACCTCGCGGTTGCGGATGAGCAGACGAAACTGTGTCACCAGCGGTTGCGCGAAGGAGGAGGCGGTGTATTGCATCCGCGCGGTGGGACGCTGAAAGCCGCAGCCCCAGACCGGAGCGCGCCGAACGCCGGCGACGGCAAGCCGCCGGGCGCGAAGGATCCACGCCACCAGCGCCACGCCGGCGAGTACGGCAAATACTACGATCGCGGCCGTCAACGAAGCCGTGACCGGCGCCAGCGCGGCATGCACCTGCGGCGGCGGCAGATGGCTTACCGTGCCGACGACGCTGGCCAAAGACTGTACCACCCACGGCGCGGCGGCGCCGATTGCCACGCAGCACAGCGCCAGCACCGCCATCGACACGAGCATCGGCGTCGCTGCCTCGCGTGCCTCGCCTGCCTCGTGGCTGCGGGGCGAGCCGAGGAAGACAACCCCGAATGCTTTGGCGAAACACGCCGCGGCGAGGCCGCTGATCAAGCCCATCGACACGATCGAGACCAGCCCAGCCGCGGCGATCGCCGTGTTCGATTCGATAAGACCGAGGTAACCCGAATAAACCAGCAGGAATTCGCTGACGAAACCGTTGAGCGGGGGCAGGCCGACGATCGCGGCGGCGCCAATTAGAAATGTCGTCCCCGTCCATGGCATCCGCTTTAGCAGCCCACCCAGGTCGTCGATCTCGACGGTATGCGCGGCGTGCTGCACCGCCCCGGCGCCGAGAAAGAGCAATCCCTTGAAGATCGAGTGGTTGACGACATGCAGCAGCCCGGCGGCGAATCCGAGCACCGCCAGAACCGTCATGCCGTAAGCAAGCCCAAGCACGCCGACCCCGATGCCGATCAGGATGATCCCGATATTCTCGACGCTGCAATAGGCCAGCAACCGCTTCAAATCGTGCTGCGCCAAGGCATAGAGGATCCCGAGCACGCCGCTCGATGCCCGGCCGCGATCAAAGCCCAGCCCCACCAGGCCATGGGCGCATCCATCAGGGTCAGAATGCGCACGATCCCGTAAATACCGACCTTTATCATCGCTCCCGACATCAGGGCCGAGGCATGGCTGGGCGCGGCGGGATGGGCCTCGGGCAGCCATACATGCGCGGGCACGATGCCGGCTTTCGCCCCGAAGCCGACCAACGCCAGCAGGAAGATCGTCGAGGACAGCGCCGGGTGGCCATGCAGCACCGCCGCATATCCGGCAAAATCCGAGCTACCGGCGAGGTTGCCCAGCAGCACGAACATCACCAGCAGAAACGCGGTGCCGAGATGGGTTGCCGCAAGATATATCCAAGCCGCCTGGCGGACCGCTTCCCGTCGGTCGTCGAAGATGACCAGGAAGAAGGGGCTCAGCGCCATGATTTCCCACGCGACGAGAAACAGCAGCCCGTCGCGCGCGACGATCACCAGCGCCATCGCCGCGGTCAGCATGTTCAGGTGAAACCAGCTTGCGGCAGCGGGGCCGGTGTCCCGCCCTTGGAGATAACTGCGTCCATAAACCCCGGTCAGCAGCGAGAGGCCAAAGACCGGCAGCAAGAAAAACGCGGACAACGCGTCGATTTCGAGGTGCAGCCCGCCGCCCGGCATCGGCCAGCTCGCGATGAGGACGTCTGTGCGACCGCTGTACAGCGTATTGACCGCTGCAGCCAGCCCAAGTGCCGAGCCGCCGACCGCCCCGGTTTGGCCGAGACTTTGCGCAAACGCCGGACAGAAACGCAGTGCGGAAGCGAGCCCACCGCCCAGTCCCAAGAGGGCGATCGCCACCAGCAAAAGGCTCACGACAGGCTCGAAACTCTGACGCAATCGCAAAGTGCCAAAGCACAGCTCACGGTCATCTCACCCATGGCCCATCAAACTAGGCCTTGAACAGGCCAGCCTTACCTCGCAGTACGGATATAGTCAACTTGCAGATCTGATTTTTGCTATACTTATATTGATAGATGATGTTTTGAACATCACTAGCTACCTAACCGTCGATCATGATCGATGCGCCGATATGCAGCATGTGAGGCGGCGGCAAGGTTCCCGTCATCGCAAGAAGGAAAGGAATATCGTTGCGCGCGCTGGCTCGGGCCAACGATGCTGGCGGTTCCGATAGAGCGCCGCGTTCTCTGCGATATCGTGAGCCATCTGAAGTCGGCACACCGGGTTTCGCGTTTCGAAGGATCGAACGACCGTATCCCATTGCCGACCGGGGAGCGGGTCAGTACCCGGTGCCGAACTGCGTCTGCATGATGTGCAGGTATGCCGCACCTCCCGGTTCAGCCGTCACGTCGTAAGTGCCGCGGCGGAATCCGCTCAAGTTCGAGATGTAGGTCGGGTCGGACGCGATCTCCAAGGCGACTTGCGTCCCCGGCATCAGCACGATGTCCTTCGACCACCCGGAGCCGGGCAGATAACTTTCGACGGTGACGTGATAAGCGCGGGCCGGCATGTCGCGATAGAAGCTCCAACCAGCGCGGGCATAACCAACGAGCTGGCCGTTCATCGATACGGGCGGCATGTCGCCGGAATCTTCGGGAAGGAAGACCCGGTAGAACCAAACTCGTCCTTGCCCAGGCGGGATGGGTGGGCCGGTCACAACCGGCGGCGGCGATTGGGCTACTGCCCCGCAAGTGACAAGAACAACAGCGAGAAAGGCGGCAAAACGAAGTGCCAACCTCGGCTTCGGTGAGAATGACGACATCGTGCGGCCTCTCCTCTGGTGCCACCGGTTAGGACGAGCCGATATCTTGTCGCGCTTCCACGAGCATTGATCTGCGTCAGCGAAACATCCCGCCATCGCTTTCTCGCGGACGCGCCGCACGCGATTGATCAGGATCAATTCCCCATTGCCGCTCCCGCGCCAGAATTCCCGGCATGCACCGCCCTGCCGGAGTGACATCGATGACGACGCAATCTCCCTACATCCGCTGGTTCGGTGACCTGCGCCTCACGGACGTTCCGTCGGTTGGCGGCAAGAATGCTTCGCTGGGCGAGCTGTACGCGACGCTTGCCGCGGAAGGCGTACGCGTACCGAACGGCTTCGCGCTGACCGCCCAGGCCTATCGCGAGGCGTTGACCGCGGCTAACGCGTGGGACGAATTGCGCGCGCTGCTCTCCGGTTTTGACCATCACAATGTCGCCGTCCTCGCTGAGCGCGCGGCCAGAGCGCGCGAGATTGTCTATCAGGCAACCGGCGGCCATCAGTTGCGCGAGGTGATCGTCGGCGCCTATCGCGAGCTGGGGAAAGAGGGCGGAAAAAACGTCGCGGTCGCCGTGCGCAGCTCGGCCACCGCCGAAGATTTGCCAACCGCCAGCTTTGCTGGCCAGCATGAAAGCTTTCTCAACGTCCATGGCGAGGCCGCCGTGGTCGAGGCTTGCCGCCAGTGCTTCGCCTCGATCTTCACCGACCGCGCCATCGTCTATCGCATCGACAACGGCTTCGACCATTTCAAGGTGGCGCTCTCGGTCGGGGTGATGAAGATGGTCCGCTCCGACCTCGCGTCGAGCGGCGTGATCTTCACGCTCGACACCGAGTCCGGTTTTCGCGACGTGGTGTTCATCACCGGCTCCTACGGGCTCGGCGAGAATGTCGTGCAAGGCAAGGTCGATCCGGACGAGTTTTACGTACACAAGCCGACCTTCCGGCAAGGCCACCGAGCGGTGCTGAGCCGTGCCCTCGGCGGCAAGCAGATGCGGCTCGTCTTTGCGCGCGGCCGGGGCGCGGGCAGCACCCGCAACAAGTCGACCCCGGCCAGCGAGCGTCGACGTTTTTGTCTCACCGATAGCGAAGTGGTCGAACTGGCCGATTACGCGCTGCGCATTGAGGACCACTATTCGAGGCTTGCCGGGCACCCGAACCCGATGGATATCGAATGGGCCAAGGACGGCACGGACGGCAAACTCTACATCGTCCAGGCCCGGCCCGAAACCGTGACCTCGCAGCGCCAAAAGGACAGCTTCGAGACCTTTGTGTTAAAGGAGACAGGGCCAGTGCTGGTCACCGGTCGAGCGGTCGGTGAGAAGATCGCCAGCGGTTCGGTGCGGGTCGTCGCCGGCAAGGACGATCTCGCCGCGTTCCGGCCGGGCGAGGTTTTGGTCGCCGAGTCGACGAGCCCTGACTGGGAGCCGGTGATGAAAACCGCCGGCGCGATTGTCACCAGCCGAGGCGGCCGCACCTGCCACGCGGCGATCGTCGCGCGGGAGCTTGGTGTCCCGGCGGTGGTTGGCGCCGAGGGGGCGGTGGAGACGCTGGCCACCGGTGCGGTCGTGACGGTGAGCTGCGCCGATGGCGAGACCGGTAAGGTTTACGACGGCGAGCTGGCGTTCGAGACGACGCGCATCCCGCTGAGCACGGTGCCGCGCCCGCATACCAAGATCATGGTCAATCTGGGCAATCCAGAGCTCGCTTTCCATACTGCGATGTTGCCCAATGACGGGGTCGGGCTCGCCCGCATGGAGTTCATCGTCAGCGAGCATATCGGCATCCATCCGATGGCACTCGCCTGCCCCGACAAGGTCGGTTCGGCCAAGGCCCGGGCAGCCATTGCGAGGCTGGTCCGGAATTATCCGAAACCGACCGATTACTTCGTCGAGCGGCTGTCGGAGGGAGTTGGCACGATTGCGGCGGCGTTTTATCCCAAGCCGGTCATCATCCGGCTATCCGATTTCAAGACCAATGAGTATGCCAGCCTGCTCGGCGGCGCCGGGTTTGAGCCAAAGGAAGCCAACCCAATGCTCGGCTTCCGCGGCGCGGCGCGTTATGCCCACCCGGCCTACGCCGCCGGCTTCGCGCTCGAATGCGCCGCCTTAGAGCGCGTCCGCGATGAGATGGGCCTAACCAATCTGGTGATTATGGTGCCTTTCTGCCGCCGCGTCGTCGAGGCGCGGCAGGTCATCGCGGAGATGGCCCGGCATGGCCTCGAGCGCGGCAAGAAGGGGCTTGAGATCTACGTGATGTGCGAAATCCCCAACAACGTCATTTCGATCGACGCTTTTGCCGAGTTGTTCGATGGTTTCTCGATCGGCTCGAACGACCTGACGCAGCTAACGCTGGGGGTCGATCGCAACTCCGAGATCGTCGCGTTCGATTTCGACGAGCGCGACCCCGGCATGCTCGAAATGCTGCGGCTGGCTGTGACCGGCGCGCACCGCAATCGCCGGCATGTCGGGATTTGCGGCGAGGCGCCGGCGAACTATCCCGAGATCGCCCGTTATCTGGCCGGGCTCGGCATCGATTCGATTAGCGTCAACCCGTCAAGCCTGTTGCGCACGATGACCGTCGTGCACGAGGCCGAGCAGACGACGACAGCGCCTCTGGCCGCTCAATAATAGTGCAACAGCCGGCGGCGGCTCAGATCGCAAAATCAATGCGAGGACGAAGCCGCTTACCGGCTCATTCCCCGCTACGGCGCAGCAAAACCTAGCTCCGCTGTTCGGGTGGCAGCTGCAGGCGGTAGCCGACGCCAAGCTCGGTCAGAATATGCGTTGGCCGGGTCGCGTCGGGCTCAAGCTTCTGCCGCAGCCCGCGGATAAAAACCCGCAAGTATTGCACTTCGTCGGCTTGGGCCGGTCCCCACACCTCGCGCAAAAGATAGCGGTGGGTCAGGACCTTGCCGGCGTGGGTAACAAGGTGACGCAGTAGCTCGAACTCCTTGGGCGACAGCTTGACCTCGTGGCCGGCTCGGGTAACGTGACGCCGCACTAGGTCGACAGTGAGGTCGCCGGAGACGAACATTGGCGACTCGCCTTGCGCCTGGTAGCGATGACGCAGCGCCGCGCGGAGCCGCGCGTTGAGCTCGGCCACGCTGAACGGCTTGCTGATGTAATCGTCGGCGCCGAGGTCAAGCGCCTCGACCTTGGAGCGCTCGTCGCTGCGCGCCGACAGCACGATGATCGGGACCGTCGAGGTCTTGCGGATAGCCGCGATCACCTCCAACCCGCTGCGGTCGGGGAGGCCGAGGTCGAGGATCACCATATCGGGCTTTTCGCCGGTTATCGCCGCAAGCGCCGCGCCGGCGTTCTCGGCGGTCACCACCCGGTGCCCAGCGGCGGTCAAGCTGGTGCGTAGAAAGCGCAAGATCGGCGGCTCGTCATCGACGACGAGCACGGTGTAGGCGCTAGCCATGCGCCGCGGCGGGTTCGCGGATTTCCACGTCCTCCGGGACCGGGATACGCAACGACAGCATCGCGCCGGAGCGGTCGCGGCGATTGTGGGCTTCGATCCGGCCACCCTGCGCCTCGATGAAGCCGCGGCAGATCGCGAGGCCCAGGCCAGTCCCGGCGCGACGCCGGTCCTGTGCCTGCACGCGGTAGAATTTGTCGAAGATACGCTCGAGATCGTCGGGCGGGATGCCCGGGCCTTCGTCAATCACATCGATCGCGACGATGTCGCCGTCCCGCCGGGCTTTGAGGTCAATGCGGCTAGCGGGCGGTGAGTACTTCGCCGCGTTGTCGAGCAGGTTGAACAACACCTGCTCGAAGAGGATCGGGTCGAGGCGCAGCATCGGCAGATCAGATGCGACCGAGATCTCCACTCGATGCTCGGCCAGGATCGTCCCCGCGCGCTCCAGCGCCGCGCCGACGATCTCGGCGACATCGATAAGATCAAACTTCATTTCAATCGCGCCGGCCTCGAGCCGAGTCATGTCGAGCAGATTGCCGACAAACCGGTTGAGCCGCTCGGCCTCGCTCTCGAGGGTTGCGAGCAATTCATCCCGGTCGGCAGCGTCGTATTTGTCGGCGTAGCTACGCAGGCTGGACACCGTGCCAATGATCGAGGCGAGCGGGGTGCGCAAGTCGTGAGAGATTGATGTCAACAGCGCCGCGCGCAGCCGCTCGGTCTCGGCTGAGACACGCGCCTCTGCAAGACCGCGCGCCAGGGAAATTCGCTCGATCGCGACGGCGACCTGGTCGGCTAGCGCGTCGAGCAAGCGGTGCTCATCGGGCGTCAGCAGCGCTTGGCGCTCACTGCCAATGACGCCAACCGTGCCGCTCCCTGTCCGCAATGGCAGAAAAAGCCATTTGCCACCTGGCAGCGTGTCGGAGCCGCGCCCGGTCGGGTGATTATGCTCCCAGCACCAGCGCGCCGCGGCCATGTCAGCTTCGTCGAGCGTGTCATCGGGCGGATAAGCGGAGGCGAGCGACAGACTCCGCGCTTCCTGATCGGGCAGTAACAGGACTGTCGCTACCTTGAGCATCGATGAAACCTGGAACGCGGTCGCCCATAAGAGGTCGTCGAGTGCTCCGATACCGGCAAGCTTGCGGCTGAAGGCATAGAGTTCGGCGGTCGCCTTGGCGCGGGCGCGGGCCGAGACGACCTGACGTGCGCGTCGCTGCGGTCAAATTGCTGACGACGATCGCGACCAACGCGAAGAAGAACAATGCGACGACGTTTTCCGGGTCGGCGATGGTTAAGGTGTAGAGCGGCGGCAGGAAGAAGAAATTGTAGGCGAAGACGCTCAAAAGGCAGGAGAACAGCGCGGGCAGCAGGCCCCAGGCGACAGCGCTGGCGAGCACCGCCATCAAAAACGCAAGCGAAACGCTCTGCAGGCCGACGAAGCCGATCCAGCAGGTGAGCGACGCCGAGCGCAAGCAGCACCGCCCCCGCGCTGCTCGCGTAGGCCATGACGTTGACGGACTGCTGGTGCGGGATGCGTCGCTTATCGGCTTCGACCGGGGACTCGTCCGCCTCGGCCGAGATGACATGGACGCTGATCGGCCCGGTCTTGCGCACCAGATCGTGTACGACCGAGCCGTGGATCATCTCGAACCAGCGCGAGCGGTCGGATTTGCCGATGACGATCTGGGTGATGTTGTTGGCGGTGGAATAGGCGACGACCTCGTCGGCGATTTTGCCGCCGGGGATGGTGATCGTCGACGCGCCGAGGCGTTCGGCGAGGCGCAGAAAATCGGCGATGCGGTCGCGCTCGGTATCGGTGAGGCGCTGGGTGCGCGACGGTCTCCACGTAGATCGCCGTCCACGGCGCGTGGAAACGGTCGGCGGCGCGGCGGGCGTAGCGGATCAGCGCTGGCGTATTGATCGCCTCGCTGACGCAGACCAGGACGCGGTCCCCGGCTGGCCACGGCCCGGCGATCGCATGCGCCTGCATATGTGACAGCAGCTGGTCGTCGACCCGCTGCGCGGTGCGGCGCAACGCCAGTTCGCGCAGCGCCGTCAGATTGCCCGGCTGGAAATAGTGACTGACCGCGCGCTCGGCCTGATGCGGGATGTAGACCTTACCTTCCTGCAGGCGCTGGATCAGATCGTCGGGGGCAAGGTCGATGACCTCGATGTCGTCGGCCTGGTCGAGAATGCTGTCGGGCACCGTCTCGCGCACCCGGATCCGGGTGATGCGCGCGACGACGTCATTGAGGCTCTCGACATGCTGGATGTTGAGAGTGGTGTAGACGTCGATGCCGGCGGCGATCAACTCCTCGACATCGAGATAGCGCTTGGGATGGCGGCTCCCTGGCGCGTTGGTGTGGGCCAATTCGTCGACCAGGACGAGCTCGGGGCGACGCTTGAGGATCGCATCGATATCCATCTCCGCGAGGCGGTGGCCCTTGTAGTCCACCTCCTGCCGGGGGACGACATCGAGCCCATTGAGCAGAGCCTCGGTCTCGCGGCGGCCGTGGGTTTCCACCACGCCGACGACGAGATCGACCCCTTCGCGCCGCTTGGCCTGCGCCGATTGCAGCATCTCATAGGTCTTGCCGACGCCCGGCGCGGCGCCGAGAAAGATCTTGAGGCGGCCGCGGCCTTCCCTCTCCACCGCGTCGAGCAGTGCTTCCGGTGAGGGTCTGGCTTCCCTGATCGGCCATACCCTCAGTCTAGCTCATTTCGCGGCGTCGAGCGCGAGATTGAGCTTGAGCACATTGACTCGCGGTTCGCCGAAGATGCCGAGTAAACGTCCTTCGGTGTTCTGGTCGACCAGCGCCTGGAGCTTGTCCGCCGGCATGCCGCGCGCGGCGGCGACGCGCGGCACCTGGAACGCCGCGGCGGCGGGGGTGATGTCGGGGTCGAGACCGCTGGCCGAGGTGGTGACCAGATCGACCGGGATCGGCGTCGCCCGGGTGCTCCTTCTTCAACGCATCGACATCGCCGCTAGACGCGGTCGATCAGCGCCTTCGAGGTTGGGCCGAGGTTCGAGCCAACCGAATTATCGGCCGCATAGGGGGTCGCGATCGTCTTGGTCGCGTCCTTCGGATCGGGCTCGCTCGTCGCCGACGGGCGGCCATGGAAGTATTTCGGCGTCGGTGAAGTTCTGCCCGATCAGCTCGGAACCGATGACCTTGTCGTCTTTCACGATGAGGCTGCCGCCGGCCTGTTTCGGGAACAGGATGCCGGCGACGCCGGTGATGGCGAGCGGATAGACGAGGCCGGTCAGCACGGTCATCAGAACCAGAAGGACGATGGCGGGACGAATTTGGCGAAGCATGGCTGTGGTCCTTACGCGAGGCCGATCGCATTGATGATGATGTCGATCAGCTTGATACCGGGGAACGGCACGATGATGCCGCCGATGCCGTAGATCATGCAGGTTGCGGCGCAGCACGGCGGCGGCGCTTTGCGGTACGTAGCGCACGCCCTTCAGCGACAACGGAATGAGCGCGATGATGATCAGCGCGTTGAAGATGATCGCCGACAGGATCGCGCTTTGCGGCGAGCGCAGATACATGATGTTGAGCGCCGCCAGCTGCGGATAGAACGCGACGAAGATCGCCGGGATGATCGCAAAATACTTGGCGACGTCGTTGGCGATCGAGAAGGTGGTCAGCGCGCCGCGGGTCATCAGCAACTGCTTGCCGATGGCGACGATCTCCAAGAGTTTGGTCGGGTCGCTGTCGAGGTCGACCATGTTGCCGGCTTCGCGCGCGGCCATGGTGCCGGTCTGCATCGCGACGCCGACATCGGCCTGAGCCAGCGCCGGCGCATCGTTGGTGCCGTCGCCGCACATGGCGACGAGCTTGCCGCCGGACTGCTCGTCGCGGATCAGCCTGAGCTTGTCCTCGGGGGTCGCTTGCGCGAGGAAATCGTCGACGCCGGCCTCGGCGGCGATCGCCGCCGCGGTTAGCGGGTTGTCGCCGGTGATCATCACGGTGCGGATGCCGGCACGGCGCAGTTCGGCGAAGCGCTCGCGGATGCCGCCCTTGACGATGTCCTTGAGGTGGATGACGCCGAGCAGCTTGCCGTTCTTGGCGACGGCGAGCGGCGTGCCGCCCTGCTGGGCGATGCCGTCGGCGATCTGGCGCAGCTCGCGGGCCGCCCGCGAGTGGGCTCGGCGGCTACGTCGGCGGCAGCTGCAGTGCGCGGCGCTGGCGCTCGCGCGGCCGCTCAGCCCGACCGGCGCGGTCTCGCGGCCTTCGACATGCGCCAGCACCGCGTCGACCGCACCCTTGCGGATCGACGAGCCCTCGATGTCGATGCCGCTGATCCGCGTCTGCGCGCTGAAGGGGATGAACCTGGCGTTGAGCGGCGCCATGTCGCGGCCGCGGATGCCATAGCGCTCCTTGGCGAGCACGACGATCGAGCGGCCTTCCGGGGTCTCGTCGGACTGAGCGAGGCAAGCTGCGCCGCATCGGCCAGATCGCGCGCCTCGACCCCGGCGAGCGGCAGGAACTCGGTCGCCTGCCGGTTGCCGAGCGTGATCGTGCCGGTCTTGTCGAGAAGCAGCGTGTCGACGTCGCCCGCGGCCTCGACGGCGCGGCCGGACATCGCCAGCACGTTGAACTTCACCAGGCGGTCCATGCCGGCGATGCCGATCGCCGAGAGCAGGGCGCCGATCGTCGTGGGGATCAGCGTCACGAACAGGGCGATCAGCACGACCACCCCGACCGTGCCGCCGGCGTAGTTCGAGTAGCTGGGGATCGTCACCGTGGCGAACAGGAAGATGATCGTCATCCCGGCGAGCAGGATATTGAGCGCGATCTCGTTCGGTGTCTTCTGCCGCTCGGCGCCCTCGACGAGCTTGATCATGCGGTCGAGGAAGGTCGAGCCTTGGGCCGAGGTGATGCGTACCTTGATCTGGTCCGACAACACGCGGGTGCCGCCGGTGACCGCCGAGCGGTCGCCACCGCTTTCGCGGATGACCGGCGCGGATTCGCCGGTAATCGCCGACTCGTCGACCGAGGCGATGCCCTCGAGCACCTCGCCATCGCTCGGGATCAGATCGCCGGCCTCGACCAGGACGATGTCGCCCGGCTTCAGCTGCGTCGCCGGGCGCTCTTGCCATTCCGTGCCCTGGCCGGACGGAAGCAGCTTGGCAACCGCCTGGGTCTGGGTCGCCCGCAGGCTCGCCGCCTGGGCCTTGCCGCGGCCTTCGGCGACGGCTTCGGCAAAGTTGGCGAACAGCACGGTGAACCACAGCCACAGACTGATCTGGCCGGAGAATCCCGCGCCTGTACCGGCGAACAGGTCGCGGACGAAGAGGATCGTCGTCGCCGCCGACACCACCTCGACCGCGAACATGACAGGATTGCGGGCGAGAGTGCGTGGGTTGAGCTTCTTGAACGCGTCGCCGATTGCCGGCCCGATAATGGCCGGGTCGAATAGCGAACGGGTTTGCGCAGCCATCGATACTCTCCGATCAGAACAGGGTTCCGGCCTTCATCGCGAACTGCTCGACGATCGGGCCGAGCGCGAGGGCCGGGAAATAGGAAAGGCCGCCGACGATGACGATGACGCCGACCATCAGCCCGACAAAGAGGCCGCCATCGGTCGGGAAGGTGCCGGCCGAGGGCGCCGCGATCTTCTTCGCCGCCAGCGAGCCGGCGATCGCCAGCACCGGGATGATGACGAGGAACCGGCCCATCAGCATCGCCATGCCGATCGTCGTGTTGTAGTAGGGCGTGTTGGCCGACAGACCGGCAAAGGCGCTGCCATTGTTGCCGGTGCCCGAGACAAAGGCATAGAGCGCCTCGGTGAAGCCGTGCGGGCCGGAATTCGCCATTCCGGCCAGGCCTGGGCTCGATGACCACGGCAAGCGCGGTCCAGCCAAGCATCGACAACGGCAGGGCCAAGATGGCCAGCATCGTCATCTTGACCTCTTTCGACCTCGAGCTTCTTGCCGAGATATTCGGGCGTGCGTCCGACCATCAGCCCGGCGACGAACAGGGCGATGATCGCCATCAGCAGCATGCCGTAGAGACCGGAGCCGACGCCGCCGATAGATGATCTCGCCGAGCATGATATTGGTGAGCGGCACCATGCCGCCGATCGGCGTGAAGCTGTCGTGCATGCGCGTTGACCGCGCGCACGAGGCATCGGTGGTGATCGTGGCGAACAGATCGTCGAATTGGCGATGCCGAAGCGGACTTCCTTGCCTTCCATGTTGCCGCCGGGCTGCGTCAGTCGACGGCGCCTGGTCGATGCCGAGCGCGGCGAATTGCGGGTTGCCCGCGGACTCGGCCGAGTAGCAGAGGACGACGCCGACGATGTAGAGCACGCCCATCGCGCCGAGGATCGCCCAGCCCTGCTTCTCGTTGCCGACCATGCGGCCGAAGACGTTGGTCAGGCCGACGCCGAGCACGAACAGCGCCAGCATCTCGATCGAGGTTGGTCAGCGCGGTCGGGTTCTCGAACGGGTGCGCCGAGTTGGCGTTGAAGAAGCCGCCGCCATTGGTGCCGAGCATCTTGATGAATCTTGCGAGGCCACCGGACCCTGCGCGATCACCTGCTTGACGCCTTCGAGCGTCGTCGCCTCGGTATAGGCGCTGAGGTTCTGCGGCACGCCCTGCCACACCAGCACCAGCGCGCCGACAATCGCAGATCGGCATGAGGATGTAGAGCGACGCAGCGGGTCATATCGACCCAGAAATTGCCGATGCTGTTGGCCGAACGCCGCGCGAAGCCGCGGATCAGCGCCACGGCGACGACGATGCCCGCGGCCGCCGAGAGGAAATTGTGTGACGGTGAGCCCCGCCATCTGGACGAGGTAGCTCATCGTCGTTTCCGGCGCCATAGGACTGCCAGTTGGTGTTGGTGTCGAAGCTGACCGCGGTGTTGAAGGCGAGGCGTCTGCGCAACCGCGTCCTGACCGGCCGGATTGAACGGCAGGACGGTCTGCAGCCGCATGCAGCCATAAAGCAGCGACGAAACCGGCGGCGCATGGAACAAGCAGCACGCCGATCCCATAGACCAGCCAATGCTGCTCCTGCACGCTCGTCGACGCCGCAGAGCGCGTAGATGCCGCGCTCCACGGCCCGACAACGGGCGAAGAAAGCTTACGCGGCCCTCGAACACGGCGGTCATGTAGCCGCCGAGCGGACGGGCAACGCAGAATAGGATCGCCGTGAAGATGGCGATCTGGATCCAACCGTTTGCGGTCATGGCATCCTCGAAATTTCTCGCTCAGAACTTCTCTGGGCGGAGCAGTGCGACAACCAGGTAGACGAGCATGCCGACCGAGATCAGCGCGCCCAGGATCAATTCGAACATGGCGCCCTCACAACCGGTCGCAGGCGTAGAGATAGAGGCAGCCGGCGGCGAAGAAGCCGAGACCGACCGCGAGGAAAATGATGTCCAACACCTTCGCTCTCCTAAAAGGCCCAGCCATCCCTGGCGGGCGTCGGTGCGGCAGTATGGAGGGCCCCTGTTACGCTCGGTTTGCGCGAGTCGAAACTGACCTAGGATCAACCCGCGCTCAATTCCGCCTGAACGAGAAGCACAACCAACGCGGCCCAGAACATCGGCCCGAGCAACTCCATCAGGCTGCCGGTCACCGCATAGAGCAGCGCAATTCCCGGCTGATCGGTGAAGTCGTTGTTCCAGGTACCGCGACCCGAAAACGGCTGACGGTTCTCCGTCAGCAAAGAAAGACCGCATGTCTCGCCGGCCGCCTTACTCCAGCCCGGTGATAAAAGGACATCGACGGATTAACTTTCGAGACGGATCGTGTCCGTGGCGCATAAAGACGGCATAAAGGCGCCGATCGGCTGGAGCGTCCGCGCCACAGCCTCAGGCTAGCTCCGCCGCAGCCGGGCGGGATCGAGCGGCGGCAGGCGGCTGAGGCCGAACGGCGTCAGGTCAACACTGCGGGCGGCGCCATCGACGATCAGCTCCGCCATCGCCTCGCCCGTCGCCGGGGCGTTGAGGATGCCCCAGACGCTGTGTCCGGTGGCGATATAAGCGCCGGCGACGCCCGGCACCGAGCCGATCAGCGGCAGGCCGTCACGCGTAACCGGGCGGTAGCAGGCCTGGCGCGCAAGGATTTTGGCCGCGCCCAACACCGGCGAGATCGCCCGGCACATCGCCTCGAGCCGGTAGAGCGCGCCACCATCCGGGGTGACGCGCGCCGGATCGGCCGGCAATGCCTCCTCGCCGGAAATCCCGCAGACATAGGTCGTCCCGTCGGTGCGCGGAAACAGTTCGGGGGTCAACACCGCGCCGGTATCCGGCTCCCGATATTCGAGGAATGCCGCCTCCGCCGGGATTTGCGCGCCGGTGTCGAAGACGAGGCTATGACCCTTAAGACCAAACACAGCCGGCAGCGGCAGCCACAACGCAGCCAGGATCGACCATGGGCCCATGGCGATGACGACGGCATCGGCCGCTAGGATCTCACCGCCGTCGATCTCGACGCCGGCGACGCGCGGCGGATCGTCGAGCCGCGTCAGCCCAGTGACCCGGCCGAGGCGCAGCGTCGCGCCCTGGGCCTCGGCGGCGCGCATCATCGCGGCGGTGAACTGGCCGGGGTGGACCTGTGCGGTCGTTTTGGGCGAACCCAGCGCCTGCGCCACCGTCACCTCTGGCGACAGCCAACCGAGATCGTAAGCGCTGCCCCGGCTGGGAAACCCGGCGAAGCCGCCATAAGTGTCGAGGCGGCGGTATCCCCAATCGCCGGCGACTTCGTCCGCCAGCCGCGCGTGGAGATCGAAGCTGCGCTGCGCCAGTGGCGCGAGCGGCGAGCCGTCGCACCAATCGCGGGCGAGGAACCCGCCCGATTTGCCCGACGCGGCGCAGGCGAGGCCGGTGCCTTCGATAACGGTCGCCGCGACCCCACGGCAGCTGAGAAAATACGCGATCGAGGCGCCGATCGCCCCGCCGCCGCAGATCGCAACATGCATCGCGTTTGACCCGATAGTGATCTGGTGGCGCGTAGCACCATGTCACGATTGGCGCTGGCGCCACGGCCACTGGTTGGCATATCTGACCACGTCCAATCAACACCGCGGAAGTCGAATGCTCGAAGTGCCCATCCTCATCGTTGGCGGCGGACCGGTTGGTCTAACCGCCTCGATCCTCTTGTCGCAGCTAGGCGTTCGCTCGCTGCTGGTCGAACGCCATCCCGGCACGGCAATACTGCCGAAGGCGCGGGGCATCAACGCGCGAACCATGGAGATGTACCGCCAGATAGGGATCGAGCAGGCGATCCGCGACGCCGGCCTCCCGACCGAGCGCACCGGCTTTATCGTGTGGACCGAGAGCCTCTCGGGACAAGAGATCGAGCGCCGCGTCCCCGGCCGCATGGCGCCGGCTAATCGGGCGGCGTCGCCGGTCTTGAACTGCCTCTGCGCGCAGGACGATCTCGAGCCGGTGCTGCGCCGTTTCGCCGAAGCGCAGCCGCCAGGCGAACTTCGTTTCAATGCGGAGTTGACCGAAGTGAGCCAGGATTCCGGCGGCGTCACCGCCACGATCACCGATCGCATCGGCGATCGCGAAACCCAGGTGCGCGCGCAATACTTGATCGCCGCCGATGGCGCCCAGAGCCGGGTTCGCCGGCTGATCGGCGCGCGGATGATCGGCCAGGAAGGCGTCTACGACAGCGTCAACATCCTGTTCAACGCCGACTTGCGGCAATGGGTGGCCGATCGGCCCGCGGCGCTGTACTTCGTCGAACAGCCCGATCTGCGCGCGACCTTCCTCACGATCAACGCCCACGATCGCTGGGGCTTTTTGATCCACAGCCTGAAGCAATACGGGTACGTCCCGGACGATTTTACCGAAGAGCGCTGCGCCGCGCTGATCCGGCAGGGCGTCGGCAAGCCAGATTTGCCGGTCAAGATCCTCGGCATCAGCGCCTGGGAAGCCTCGGCGATCGTCGCCGACCGATATCGCGATGGGCGGCTCTTTCTCGCCGGCGACGCCGCGCACGAGATGCCCCCGACCGGCGGGTTCGGGCTCAATACCGGCGTTCAAGACGCGCAAAACCTGGTGTGGAAGCTGGCTGCGGTGTTGAAGGGCCAAGCCGGCGAGGCGCTGCTCGATACTTACCACCCCGAGCGCCAGCCGCTGGCCACGATCACCACCAAGGCCAGCCTGGAGAATTCCCTCTCGATGGGACGCACCGCGCGGCAGGAAGGCGCCAAGCTGCCGCGCTCCGAATTCCTCAACGAGCAGGGCCTGATCTTTGGGGCGCGCTACGAGTCGGCGGCGGTAATCGCGGACGGCACGCTACCGCCCGCCATCGACGATCCCGTCACGCAGTACGTGCCTTCGGCGAGGCCCGGGCAGCGGGCGCCGCATGTCTGGCTCGAACGCGGCGGCCAGCAATTGTCGACCATCGACCTCTTCGGACGGGGCTTCGTGCTGCTGGCTGGGTGCCGCGGAGATGACTGGCGTCGCGCCGCATCCGCGCTCGCCAGGCCGGTTCGCCCCAAACTCGAAGCCTTGACGATCGGCGAGGGCAGCGACCTCGGTGACGTCAACGACTGGCAGGCCGCCTACGAGATCGACGCAGACGGCGCCGTGCTGGTGCGCCCGGACGGGTATGTCGCCTGGCGCTGCCGCTCAGGCGCAGCAACGGAAGCGACGCACGTTCTCGAAGCCGCGCTCGACCGCATCCTTCAGCGCTAGTCCGCCTACTTCGCCGCCGCGGCCTCGCGCGGCGCCGCGTCGAAGGCGCTTTTCGGCCAGGGCAGGCCGTAATGCTCGCGCAGCGTCTTGCCCTCGTACTCGCCGCGGAACAGACCGCGCCGCCGCAGGATCGGGATCACCTCGGCGGCGAAAACGTCGAGCTGAACCGGCAGCAGCGGCGGCATGATGTTGAACCCGTCGGCCGCGCCGTCGGTGAACCAGTCCTCGATCAGGTCGGCGATCTGCTCCGGCGTGCCGGTCGCGGTGAAATGGCCGCGCGCGCCCGCGAGATAGCCGAGCAGCTGTCGCAGCGTCGCATTCTCGCGCCGCACGAAGTTGATGATGACCTCGGTGCGGCTGCGCGCCGCCTGCACGGTGCCGGGGTCGGGGAAGTCCTCCGGCTTCAACGGCCGGTCGAGCGGCAGGTGCGAAAAGTCGTGGCCGCCAAACCGGTTGGACAGCCGCTTGCGTCCCACCTCGGGGTCGGTCAGCTCATTGACCTCGCGCGCCATACGCTGCGCCTCGGCCTCGGTCGAGGCGATCATCGGAGAGAGGCCCGGCAGGATCAGCACATGCTCCTGGGTTGCGCCCCTCGGCCGCCGCCCGGCGCTTGAGGTCGGCATAGAATTCCTGCGCGGTTGCCTTTTCGACATGGGCGGTGAAGACCGCTTCGGCATGGCGCGCGGCAAACCCGCGTCCGGTATCGGACGAGCCTGCCTGGACCAGCACCGGCCGCCCCTGCGGGCAGCGCGGCATGTTGAGCGGCCCCTCGACCTGGTAGAAATCGCCGCGATGGTGGATCGGCCGGATGCGGTCAGCCTTGGCATAGACGCCGGCCGCGCGGTCGTCGACCACCGCGTCCGCGGCCCAGCTGTCCCACAACGCCTTGACGACCGACATGAACTCTTCGCCCCGGGCGTAGCGGTCGGCGTGACTGACCTGTCCCTCGCCGCCGAAATTCTCGGCCGCCGTCGCCAGCCACGAGGTGACGATGTTCCAGGCGGCGCGGCCATTGCTGATATGGTCGATCGAGGCGAACTGGCGCGCCAGGTTGAACGGCTCGGTATAGGTGGTCGAGCAGGTGGCGATCAGCCCGATCCGCTGCGTCGCCACCGCGATCGCGGCCAGCACGGTGATCGGTTCGAGCCAGGTGCGCGCGGCCTGCGCCACGTCGCCGCCGAGCGCCAGCTGATCGGCGAGGAAGATCGAGTCGAACTTCGCCGCCTCGGCGCGCTGCGCCAGATCGATGTAGTAGCGGATATCGGTCAGCGGCAGCGGCGACGTGTCCGGATGCCGCCACGACGCCTCGTGGTGACCGCGGCTATGGATGAACAGGTTGAGGTGCAATTGCCGTTTCATGGCGTCGATCCGATCAGGTGAACTTGGCGGCGAGCGGTTTCGGACCGAGCGTTGGCCCGGTCGAGCCGGCTTAGCGTCAGAAGCGTCTGGCATCAGCGCCGTCAAATCCTGGCGCGCGCCCTCCGAGGCCAGCTGGCCGTCCTTGAAGTCGCCGCCGGTGATGTAGACGCTGGTCGGCGCGATCAGCGCGCCGAACCAGGTCAGCACCTCGCGCAGCTGCCAATCGACGCCGAGGAAGTGGTGCGGCGAGCCGCCCATCGCGACGATGCCGACCGGCTTCGCCTGCAGCGCCTCGACCGGCGTGAGTGTCGAGCAGGTTCTTCAACACCCCGGGATAGCTCGCCCGGTAGACCGGAGCGGCGATCAGCACCGCCGCCGCATCCACAATCTTGGCCACGGCATCCCGGGTGGCCGCGTCGTACTGCTCAAGCGGCCGTCCGTCGCAAATCTCGACCGGCGTCTCGGCGAGGTTGAGGATATCGACCGCGGCGTCCTCGACCGTTCCCGCGGCATAGGCAACCGCGGCGGCGAGCCGGCCGGGCGGCGTCGCCGCGCCGACGATCATCAGCAGCCCTGCCGACCCTCACTCCCCCGCTTGAAGCTGGCGTGCCGGCGCCGGCACCGGCGCCAGCCCGAAATGGTCGCGCAAGGTCGTGCCTTCGTAGTCGCGGCGGAACAGGCCGCGGCGCTGCAGTTCCGGGATCACCAGATCGACGAAATCGGCGAAGCCGCCGGGGAAATAGGCCGGCAGCACGTTGAACCCGTCCGCCGCCTTCTCGACGAACCATTGTTCGAGCGTGTCGGCGATCTTCCGCACGCGTGCCGCACAGCACCCAATGGCCGCGCGCCGCCGCGGTCAGGTTGTAGAGGTCGCGCAGCGTCATGTTCTCGCGCTTGGCCATCTCGTAGAGCACGCTGGTGAAGGTGCGGCTGCCCTGGAACGGCGGCGGGGGCGGCACCGGGCCGTCGAGGTCATGGCCGGAGACGTCGTAGCCGATGCGGCTGGCGACGAGGGTGATCGCGTTAGTCGGGCTGATCCAGCTCTGCAGCTTGGCGAGTTTGGCGCGCGCCTCGTCCTCGGTGGCGCCGACGATCGGCATCATTCCGGGCAGCACCGCGATCTCGTCCGGGCTGCGGCCGTATTTCGCCATGCGGCCCTTGAGGTCGGCATAGGCCTTTTTCGCCGGCTCCAGCTCCTGGACCACCGAAAACACCACGTCGGCGGTGCGCGCCGCCAGTTCGAGCCCGCTCGGCGAACCGCCGGCCTGGATGATGACCGGGTGCCCCTGCGGGCAGCGGGCCTGGTTGATCGGCCCCCTGACCTGGAAGAACCGGCCCTTGTGGTTGAGCGGCCGCACCTTGGCCGGATCGACGTACTGGCCGGTTTGCGTGTCGGCGACGACCGCATCCTCGTCCCAGCAATCCCACAGCCCGCGCACGACATCGACGAATTCCTCGGCGCGCTGGTAGCGCAGCTCGTGATCGATGTGCTCGTCGAGATTGAAGTTCTGTGCGGCCTTGGCGTTGGAGCTGGTGACGACATTCCACGCCGCGCGTCCGCCGCTCAGGTGGTCGATCGAGCCGAAGATGCGGGCGACGTTGAACGGCTCGGAAAAGCTCGTCGAGACCGTCGCGCCGAGCCCGACATGGGTGGTGCACTGGCTCAGCGCGGTGATCAGCGTGGTCGGCTCGAACCGGCACAGGAACGACGGGTGGTCGGTCGGGTCCATCACCATCGAGTCGGAGATGAACAACAGGTCGAACTTGCCGCGCTCGGCGATGCGGGCGATTTCCTGCATCACCGGCAGTTCCATGTGGCTCTTGAACGCGCCCTCGTAGCGCCAGCCGGCCTGATGATTGCCGGTGCCGAGGACGAACACCCCCATATGCATCTGCCGTTGCCTGGCGGCCATATACCCGTCTCCTTCGCCGCGCATTCTAGCGCGACACTTGGCCCGGCGCAGTCGCGCCCAACGGCCTCAACAAAATCACAAGCTCTTCTGAAGGGTAAATCAAGCCGCCCGAAAAGTCTTTGGCGCCGCCGCCGTGTAGGCCTTTAGGGGTTGACGCTTTGGAGGGCAACCGATGATCGAGGACGCCATCTCTGCACTGGTCTCGGCTTGGTACGTGACGCTGACAGCCAGCTGCCTGCTGTTCGTCGCCGTGGCGGTCGCGCCCTATTGGGACAGCGCCGTCTATTTCAAGGCGCTGCACGAGGCGCTGGTGACGGACCCAATGTAATCGGCGAAACTGGGCCGCGGCTCCCCTCACCCGGGTCGCGGCCCAACTCTCTTCTCGCGATTGCCCCGGCGGCGCGGATAAAATCGTGCAGGTCCAGGAGGCAGGAGCACATGGCAGCACGGCAGTTGCGGCTCGGCGCGTTCATGCGCCCGGTCGGCATCCACACCGGCTGGTGGCGCTATCCCGGCGCCTATCCCGACGCCAACTTCAATCTGCAGCACCTGATCCGCTTCGCGCAGAAGCTCGAAGAGGGGCGCTTCGACGCCTGGTTCATGGCCGACCATCTGGCCGTCCTCAACATGCCGATGGCGGCGTTGAAGCGCAGCGCGACGGTGACCTCGTTCGACCCGCTGACCCTGCTGCCGGCGCTGGCGATGATGACCAAGCATATCGGCCTCATCGCCACCGCCTCGACCACATTCGAGCCGGCCTACATGATCGCCCGGCGCTTCGCCTCGCTCGATCACATCAGCAATGGCCGCGCCGGGTGGAACCTGGTCACCACCTCGAACCCCGACGCGGCGCTCAATTTCGGCCTCACCGAGCACATGGAACACGGCGAGCGCTATCGCCGCGCCCGCGAGTTTTACGACGTCGTCACCGGGTTGTGGGACAGCTGGGCCGAGGACGCCTTTGTCCGCGATGTCGAGGAAGGCATCTATTTCGACCCCGACCGGATGCACGTGCTCGACCACCAGGGCGAGTTCCTGTCGGTGCGCGGGCCGCTCAACATCGCCCGGCCGATCCAGGGCTGGCCGGTCATCGTCCAGGCGGGCGCGTCGGACGCCGGGCCGCCAGCTCGCCGGCCGAGACCGCCGAAATGGTGTTCGCCGGCGGCGGCCCGCTCGCCGACGGCCAGACGCAACTACGCCGACATCAAGAACCGCGGCCAAGGCGGCCGGCCGCGACCCCGACCACATCAAGATCCTGCCGGGCTGCCTGGTCGTGGTCGGCGACACGGTCGATGAAGCGAAGGCCAAACGCGCGCTGCTGGACAGCGGGGTTCATCCCGATAGCGGCATCGCCTCGCTGTCGATCGCGCTCGGCTGCGACGCCTCGCAATTCGACCTCGACGGACCGCTCCCCGACATCCCCGAGAGCAACGCCTCGAAGAGCGGCCGCGAGCGGGTGATCGCCCGCGCCCGTCGCGACAATCTGACCGTCCGCCAGCTGGCGCAGATCGCCGGCTCCTATGGCGGCCTCGCTATGGTCGGAACGCCGCGCACGATCGCCGACCAGATGGAGGAATGGTTTTACGGCGAGGCCTGCGACGGGTTCAACATCATGTTCCCGTGGGTCCCAGGCGGGCTCGACGAGTTCGTCGACCGCGTCGTGCCGGAGTTGCAGCGGCGCGGCCTGTTCCGCCGCGAATACGAGGGCAAGACCCTGCGTGAGAACCTCGGCCTGCCGCGTCCGGAAAACCAATTCTTTCGCAAAGGCAAAGGGACGCAGCGATGAGCAATCCCGCCTTCAAGTTCGATCATGTTCACATCATCAGCGAAGACCCGCAGGCTTCGGCCACATGGTACGTCGACATGTTCGGGGCGACGATCGCCGCCAACACCATGGCGCGCGGCGCGCCGCAGATCTTTGTCGAGCTCGGCGGCATGACAATTCTGATCCGCGGGCGGCGGCCCGGAGAGGAGCCGGCGCCGGCGCGGCCGATCCGGCCCTACAGCGATTTCTCCAGCCACAATGCCTGGGGCACCGACCATTTCGGCTTCATGTATGAGGGCGATCTCGAAGCGTTCGCAGCCGGGCTGCGCGCCAAGGGTGTCAGCTTCCCGGTCGAGCTGAAACGTGGCGTCAACGGCAGCCTCTTGTGCTACGTCGCCGCGCCCGACGGGGTCAGCATCGAGCTGATGCAGGCCTGAAAACGTCCCCAACAGCACAGGCGATTGCTCTGGATCGAGAGCCGTCCGGGCACCGTTGCCTATAATGGAGCCCCGATCGCGGCAAGAGGCATGCGATCTCCATCGCCTTACCCGCCTGCTTCACTTTGTTACGCTAGCGGGCAGTTGGAGCGCGGACTATTATCGCCGCGGGCCGCGCGCCTTTATTTCGCGGCAGAAGATCAGCCGGTGAACCGGCGTTGTCGCCTCGATAGGGGAGGAACCATGTATCCGACGAATATCACAAAACTGACCAGGCGTTCGCTGCTGCGAACCGGAAGCGCGTTGGCGACCGCCACCGCGCTGCCACATTTCGCGTTCGCCGACGACAAACCGCCGATCGGCACCTGGCCGGCCGGCTCGTCCGGCTCGTCGGTCACCATCGGCGCCGCCGTGCCGCGCACCGGCACCTACGCGGTGCAGGGCGAGGACGAGCTGAAGGGGATGCAGCTCGCCATCGAGCACATCAACGAGGGCAACGACCTGATCAAGAAGATTTCGCCGAAAACCACCAAGGGCGTGCTCGGCAAGGAAGTGAAGCTCGTCGTTGCCGATTCCGAGGCGAAGCCCAACACCGCGGTGCAAGCGCAATCGCGCTTCATCAGCGACAATAAGATCGTCGCGATGACCGGCTCGACCTCGAGCGCGGTCGCGGTGGCGCTCAACAAACTCGCCCAGCGCGAGCACGTGCTCTATCTCGTCGCGATCTCCGGTTCGAACGACACCACCGGTAAGGACTGTGTGCGTTACAGCTTCCGGCAGTGCTTCTATGGCCAGACCGCCGCCGCAGCGATCGGCCCGGTCATGGTCAAGGCCTACGGCAAGGACAAGAAAGCGGCCTATCTGACGCCCGATTACACCTATGGCCACACCGTGCAGAAGTCGATGGAGGACTTCCTCAAGACTGCCGGTTGGACCACGGTGACCAACCAAGTCGCGCCGCTCGGCGCCCCCGACTATAGCTCCTATCTGCTCAACGTCGCCAATTCCGGCGCCGATTACCTGCTCAATATCAACTGGGGCCACGACGCGGTGCTGTCGACGCAGCAGGCGAAGCAATTCGGCGTCCTCGATAAAATGAAACTGGTGGTCCCGTACCAGACACCACTCCTCGCCAAGGAGCTCGGCCCCGAAATCCTGCAAGGGGTGCTGGCGGCCACGGATTTCTGGTGGACGCTCGAAGACAAGTACCCGCTTGCCAAGATGTTCGTCACGGCGTTTGACAAGAAATACAACGTGAAGCCGGATTGGGGCGCGAACAACGCCTACATGCAGTTCGCGATGTGGGCCCGCATGTGCGAGGAAGCCGGCAGCTTCTACCCGCCCGACGTCATCAAGACCTACGAAAAGGGCGAGACCATCCCGTCCACCGTCGGCGACGTGCATTTTCGCGCTGCCGATCACCAGCTCGTGCGCCCTGTCATCATCGTCGAGGGCAAGAAGCCTGGCGACATGAAGGGCCCTGAGGACTGGTGGGAGGTCAAGGAAGTCGTTCCCGGTGAGCCGCTGATGCAAAAGCCAGACGCGTTTGGTTGCCAGCTCGGCGATTACACCTGATCCGTCCTTTACTTTCGGTCGTGGCCGGGATTTATCCCGGCCGACGCTGCGATCCCCGGGCTCGGCCCGGGGATCGCGGGCTTTTTGTAAGCATGTTCGTGCCCCAAACGCATGATTACCTGGCCTAATTTCGTCTCGCAGCTGTTCAACGGACTGGCGGCTGGGGCGCTATTGGCCCTGATCAGTTCAGGACTGACGATAATCTACGGCACGCTCGGCGTCTTAAATCTGGCGCACGGCGCGATGTTCATGCTGGGCGGTTACGCCGGCTACGTCGCTTATACCCTGACCGGATCGTTTGTCCTTGCGATGGTCGCCGGCGCACTGACGCTTGTGGTAGTCGGCGGACTCCTCGAACTGGTCATCATCCGCCACTTCTACGATCGCCCACCGGAAGACCAGCTGTTGGTGACATTCGGCATCGGTATCGTGATCGTCGAATTGGTGCGGCTCGCGTTCGGCAGCCTGTCGAAGACCGTGCCGCCACCGTCCTGGGCCGGTGGTGTGACGCCGATGGGCTTTCTCATCTACCCGACCTACCGGATCGTCGTCACCGGCATCGCGGCGGCGGCGCTGGGCGTGCTTTACGTGATCCTCTACCGCACGAGGCTCGGCCTGATCGTGCGCGCCGGGATCGAAGATTCCGGCATGGTCGGGATGCTTGGGATCAACGTCTATCGCGTCTTCATGGTGGTATTTGGTGTCGGCGCGATGGCAGCGGGCTTCGCGGGGATCGTCAACGCGCCGGTGGTTTCACTGACCCCCGATATGGGGGAGTCGATACTTGTGCAAACCTTCGTCGTCGTGGTCATCGGCGGCGTCGGCTCGTTCCCCGGCGCGATCCTCGGAGGCCTGGTCGCCGGCGAGATCCTGAGCCTCACCTCCATGGTCGATCCCGCGTATTCCGGGGTGATGTTATTCGCTGTTATGACTCTCGTGCTGCTGTTGCGGCCGCAAGGCCTGCTCGGCTCGCTCGGCCGGGACTAGCGTTTGGCGATGTTGCGCGCGCGCCCGCTGCTGATCGAAGCACTGACCGCGCTCGGCCTTTTCGCCGTGCCGTATGTGCTGCCGCATTTCGGCTTCACGCCGGGAACGATCAACCAAATTCTCATATGGGGCCTTTTCGGGATCGGCTTCGATATCCTGTTCGGTTACACCGGGCTGTTGTCGTTCGGCCAATCGGCATTCTTCGGCACCGGCGGCATGCTCGCAGCCTATCTCCTGACCAACAATCTGATGTCGAACGTGATGCTAGCGCTGGTCGTCGGCACGGTCGGCGCGGCGCTCGCCGGAGTCGTCGTCGGTGCAATCGCGCTACGCCGTACCGGCATCTATTTCGCGATGATCACGGTCGCGATCGCCGAGATGTTCTTCTTTGTCGAATTCTCGCCGCTCGCCCGCTTCACCGGCGGCGAAAACGGGCTCCCGGGCGTGCCGACGCCACGCTTTTCGGCCTTCGGCTGGTCGTATCACGTCGGCAACGACTGGTCGATGTACGGGTTTTTGGCCGTTTGCTACTTCGTCGGCATCGTCATCGCGCTGAGGATCGTGCGCTCGCCCGTGGGGGCGATTTTGAGCGCCATCCGTGACAATCCGCTACGCGCCCGCGCCGTCGGTCACGCCGTCGGGCTCTACAAGCTGACCGCTTTCGTGATCGCCGCCGCTTACGCCGGGTTTGCCGGCGGATTGCTAGGCGTCCTTCAGGGCTTTATGCCGCCCGACGCATTCATGTTCGATACCTCCGGTCAGTTGGTCATGCAAACGGCGATCGGCGGTGTCGGCACGCTGTTCGGACCGCTGCTCGGCGCGACGGTCTGGCTTTTCCTGCGCGATTTCCTTCAAGGTGTGCTCGGGCTCGGCAGTTCGTGGAAACTGGTATTGGGCCTCGTTTTCGTCCTCCTTGTCTGTCTGTTGCGCCGCGGCCTGATCGGCGGAATGCAGGACCTGGTCGGGCTAATTGCCACGCGGCGCGTCCCGGCGGCTCCCGACGAGGCGCCGGCACTGGTCGCGGCCAGTCCGATGGCGACAGTGGGCCCGTCGCGCCGGCATCAGGAAGCACCCTTCACCGGCCCGGTGCTGGAGGCACGCGGCGTAACCAAATCGTTTGGCGGCATCATCGCCAACCGCGACATCTATTTTTCGGTCGAGCAAGGCGAGCTGCGCGGCATCATCGGGCCGAACGGCGCCGGGAAGAGCACTTTCTTCAAGATGCTGACTTGCGAGCTGCCGCCGTCAGCCGGTCGCATTATCTTTCACGGACGCGACATCACGGGGATGGATGTCGCTCGGGTGTGTCAGCTTGGCCTCACCAAAAGCTATCAGGTGAACCAGCTCTTCTCGCGGCTGACCTTGCGCCAAAACCTCGTGATCGCGGCGCTCGCCGAACGACGCGGCCGTTTCTCGCTCGACCTTCTGCGACGCATCGAGAAGGTGCCCGGCCTGGCGACGCAGGTCGAGAGTACCCTCGCTCTGGTGGGTTTGACCGAACGGGCCGACGCTCCGGTGGCCGCGCTCGCCTATGGCGAGAAGCGGCGTCTCGAAATCGCGCTGGCGCTCGCGAGTTCGCCATCGCTGCTCTTGCTCGACGAGCCGCTTGCCGGGATGAGCCCGCGCGAGCGGACCGAAACCGTTCAGCTACTCAAAAATATTCGGCGCGGGCGCACGCTGATTGTCGTCGATCACGATATGGACGCCGTGTTCGAGCTGGCCGAACGCATCACCGTCTTGCACGAAGGCGCCCTTCTTGCCGAGGGCACTCCGCTGGAAATCCAGCGCAACAGCCTCGTGCAGGAAGCCTATCTCGGCGGGGTCGTCGCGGCATGAGCGCGCTTCTCGAAGTCGAGAAGATCAACAGCTATTACGGCGACAGCCATATCTTGTTCGACGTCTCCCTGCAGGTCGAAAAGAACGAAGTTGTCGCGCTGCTCGGCCGCAATGGCGCGGGCAAAAGTACCACACTGAAAAGCTTGATCGGCGCCGTGAGGCCGCGATCCGGACGGATCACGCTCGACGGGGTCGCTACGCAGGCCTTGGCACCTCATGCGATTGCCGGGCTGGGGCTGCAGCTCGTTCCCGAGGACCGGCGAATTTTCGGCGCTCTTAACGTCGAGGAAAATCTGCTACTCGCCGGGCTGACGGCCAAGTCGCGCTGGCCGCTCGACCGTGTATGGGAAGTGTTTCCGCGCCTGAAGGAGCGGCGGCGCAGCCGCGGCACCGACCTTTCCGGCGGCGAGCAGCAAATGCTGGCGATCGCGCGCGCCTTGGTGCGCAACCCAAAGATTATCTTGCTGGACGAGCCGTTCGAAGGGCTTGCGCCGATCATCGTGCGTGACCTGCTGGCTACCTGCCGCAACTCTTGCCGAGGCGGGGCAGACCCTCGTCGTGGTGGAGCAAAACATCTCCGCCGCGATGAGCCTCGCCGACCGGGTCTACATCCTCAACAACGGCCATGTCATCGAAGAGATGAATGCGGAATCGGTGCGTGGTCGACCCGAACTCCTGCACCGGCATCTGGGCGTCTAAGCCGGTCCTCAGCCGAACGCGGCGTCGGCGCCCCGCAGCACGATACGTGCGCCGCCGACCCGCTTGGTAACCCCAATGCGGTCGAGATACTCGAGGATCTCGATCGTCAGGTTGCGCCCGGTGCCCGGAGCGTCCTTGAACACGGCGGCGGTGAAAGTGCCGTCGGGATCGGCGTCCGGCAAGATCGCGTGCGAGATCGGCGAGCCGCGCCACCGTCTCTGGCAGGAAATAGCGGTTAGCAGCGATCGGAGCGACCCGCCCAAAACGCTCGAACCGCTTCAGCTGGCGGATCGCCGCCTCGGGTTCGATGCCCAGCGCCTCGGCCAATTCGCGCACCCGCGGGGGACGCAGATCGTCAACCGCCAGCAGCGGTTCCAGCCGCTGCCACAGCCGCTCGTCCTCACGGGTGAGGCGCGGTTGGTGCGCCGGCAGGCGCAGCACCGCGCCATCGCGGACGATGCGGCCCGCCTCGATCGCCGCGCCGAGCGCGGCGTCGAGCACCGGCTCGGGCGCGGCGGCACGCAGCTGGCGAACCAGCGCGGCACGCGGGACGCCGAGCATGTCGGGCTCGGCGCGGTGCCGCTCGCCGAGCGTCGCCTCCAGCGGCTCGCCGAGCGCGGCGAGACAGGAGCGGCTTACGGCATGGGGGCGCCCGGCGGTCGCCGCAGCGCACCAGCCCGGCAGCGTCAGCCAGCTCGGCGGCGGTCTCGACCGTTAAGTTTCGCGCCAGCGCGAACGGCGCCAGCGCGGCATGGCCGGCCGTCTCGACCAGCCGTTCCAGCGCGGTGCCGGCATCGGCCTCGCGCAGCGCCGCCACGACCGCTAAGCGCTCCGGCCTGGCTCGTCCGCGTCGCGGCGAAAATGGGTCGACAACTCGCCCGCCGGCTAACGTGTTGATCGCGCCATGATCGCGCAGCACCACCCGGTCCCCCCACAGCGCGCCGATCGGGCGGTCGAGATGCAGCTGCACCATGCCTTCCTCGCCGGCCGCGAGGGTGCTCCGCCCCAGCATCGCGACCCGGCCAACCCGGTCCTCGGTGCCGAGATGGACGTGTACCGGCAGACCGGGCTTGAGCGGCACCGGCGCGGCGCGCGACATGCGCAGCGCCACGTCGATGCGCGCGGTCGGCGCGTGCAGCTCGGGCGCGAGAAGCCAGTCGCCGCGTGACGGCCCGCCGCCGTCGGGGAAATCGCCGACGATATTGAGCGCGCAACGCTCACCGGCGACGGCGCGTTCGGCGGCGCGGTTCTGCGCGTGGACGCCGCGCACCCGGACCTCGATGCCGCGCGGACTGAGCACCAGCCGGTCTCCCGGCGCCACCGTCCCGCTCGCCGCGGTGCCGGTCGCCACCATGCCGATGCCGGACAGCGAGAAGACCCGATCGACCGGCAGGCGGAACCCGCCTTGCACGGGCTGTCGTCGCGCGCTCCGCCTCGGCCGCCGCGGCGCGCTCAGCACAGATGCGCGGCGAGCTCGGGAACGCCCTCGCCGGTGCGGCTCGACACCGCAAGGATCGGGGCTTCGCCGTAGCCCGCCGCGGCGAGCAGCGCGCCGACCTCAGCCACGACCGCGGCGCGGCGTGGCGCGTCCGCCCGGTCGATCTTGGTGACGATTCCGGTCACCTCGCGTCACGCCGATCAAGCTCCAGAATGTCGAGATGCTCGAGCGTCTGCGGGCGTGGCCCGTCATCGGCGGCGACGATCAGCAGCACCCGGTCGATCGACAACACGCCGGCCAGCATGTTGGGGAGAAACCGCTCGTGCCCGGGGACGTCGACAAAACCCAGTTCCGTGCCGTCGGGCAGCGTCGTGTAGGCGAAGCCGAGATCGATCGTCAGCCCGCGCCGTTTCTCCTCGGGCAGCCGGTCGGCGTCGACCCCGGTCAACGCGCGGACCAGCGCGGTCTTGCCGTGGTCGATATGCCCGGCGGTGGCGAGGATCATGTCACCGTCAGCGCACCGAGTTGCGCGACAAATCCCGCCTCGTCCTCCAGGCAGCGCAAATCGAGCACGAGCGCGCCGCCGGCGATATGGCCAATCACCGGGATCGGCAGGTCGCGAAATGTCTGCGCCAGCCGCTCGACCGCCTTGCCCGAAGGCGAGCGCGGCTTCAGTGCCAGCCCGGCGCTCGGCAGCAGCGACACCGGTAAAGCGCCGCTGCCGATCTGGCTCTTTGGTCTCGACGAACGCGACCGAGGCGATGCCGGCGAGCGCCGCCGATGCTGCCGGCAGCAGGCGCTCGCGCCAGCGCCGCGATCTCGTCGCGCGGTCGGGTCAAGAGGCGCAGCGCCGGCAGGCGCTCGGCCAGCCGGTCGGGATCGGCGTAGAGCCGCAGCACCGCCTCCAGCGCGGCGAGGCGGATCTTGTCGAGGCGCAGCGCCCGCTTCAGCGGATTGCGCGCCAGGGTGGCGATCAAATCGGCGCGGCCGACGATCAGCCCGGCCTGCGGCCCGCCCAGCAGCTTGTCGCCGCTGAAGGTGACGAGGTCGGCCCCGGCTTTCAGCGCCTCGGAGACGGTCGGCTCGTGCGGCAGGCCCCAATCGTTCGAGATCGACCAAGGTGCCGCTGCCAAGATCCTCGACCAGCGGCAGCTCGTGCTTGTGCGCCAGCTCGGCGAGTTCGTTGGGTCGGCGCCGCCGCGGTGAAGCCCTCGATCGCGTAATTGCTGGTGTGGACCTTGAGGATGAGCCCGGTCTGCGGGCCGATCGCGGCGGCGAAGTCGCGCAGATGGGTGCGGTTGGTGGTGCCGACCTCGCGCAAGCGTCGTGCCGGCGCGCGCCATGATGTCGGGCAGGCGGAACGCGCCGCCGATCTCGATCAGCTCGCCGCGCGAGACGATCGTCTCCTTGCCGGCGGCGAGCGCGTTCAGCGCCAGCACCAGCGCCCCGGCATTGTTGTTGACCGCCAGCGCCGCCTCGGCGCCGGTGAGGCGCTTCAGCCAGCCGGCGACGTGGTCGTCGCGCTCGCCGCGCTTGCCGCCGTCGGTCTCGTATTCGAGCGTTGTCGGCTCGCGCATGGCCTCGGCCGCGGCCTCGATCGCCTCCTCGGGCAACGGCGCGCGGCCGAGATTGGTGTGCAGCACCGTGCCGGTGAGGTTGAAGACGCGGCGTTGCGATTTGCGGGCAAGCCGCGCGAGCGCGCCGCCGCAATCGGCCAGGATCGCCTCCATGGGCGCCGGCTCGCCGCCCGCGCGGCGCTCGGCGAGCGCCTCGCGCACCGCCTCGGTGACGAGCGCGCGGCCGTGCCGCTCGATCAACGCACCGGCCTCGCGCAGCACGCGGTCGACCGAGGGCAGCGCCGCGCGGCCCTTGCGCTCGACGACGCTCATTGGGCGACCGCCGCCATCGCCGCTTCGTCCAGGCAGTGCGGGTCGAGCGCGACGCGCGGTGGCGTGCCTCGCCGCGGGTCGACGACGCCGATCGCGGCGGCCCGATAGCCGGCGCCGCGCAACTCGGCGAGGCAGGCTTCGGCACGGCTCTGCGGCACGCCCGCGAGCAGCCCGCCGGCGGTTTGCGGGTCGATCAGCAGCGCCGCGAGCGGCGAGGCCGGATCGGCGTCGAGCAGCGCGCAAGCGCCGACAGGTTGCTCGCGTGTAGCGAGCTGGCGACCCCGGCGGCGATAATGTCGAGCGCGCCGTCGAGCGCCGGGATCGCGGTGGGGTCGAGCCGCGCGTCGGCACCGGAAGCCGTCAGCATCTCCAGGAGATGTCCGAGCAGGCCAAACCCGGTGACGTCGGTGCAAGCGCTCGCGGCATGATCGCCGAGGATCGCCGACGCGGCGGCCGCCGATTGCAGCATTGTCGTCGATCGCGCCTTCGACCACCCGCGCCGCGCGCCAGCAGGCGCATTTCGGCGGCGAGGATCGCGCCGGTGCCGAGCGGCTTGGTCAGGATCAGCCGGTCGCCGAGCTTGAGCCCGCCCTTGCGCAGCAGGCGGCCAGGCCGGGCCCGCCCGGTCACGGCGAAGCCGAGCGCCGATCTCGGCGCCCTCGGCGCTGTGGCCGCCGACCAGCGCCGCGCCGGCCGCCTCGAGCACGTCGGCACCGCCCTTCAGCATGTGGAAAAGGTCGTGCTCGGTGATCGCCGGCCGCGCGCCGGCGGCAGGGTGGCGATCGCCAGCGCCGTTTCCGGCACTCCGCCCATCGCGTAGATGTCGCCCAGCGCATGGGTCGCGGCGATGCGCCCGAACAGGTAGGGATCGTCGACCAGGGCGCGGAAGAAATCGACCGTCTGCAGCAGCGGCGGCGCGCCGGGAAACGATACCAGCGCCGCATCGTCACCGGGGCCGATGCTCGACCTTGTCGTCTCCCGCCGGCGCCAGCCGCGCCATGACGCGGCCCAGCACATCGGCCGGCACCTTGGCGGCGCAGCCGCCGCAGCGCATCGCGCCGTCGTCGTCCGCCATCGCCGGCAGCTCGGTGTAGCCGCGCATCCAGCGCCGGTCGATCCACTGCTTGAGACGCCACCACGACGCGCCCTCGGCGGCGAAGGCGCCGCGCGAGGCGACGGCGTAGGCGTCGCCGGTGCCGATCAGCGCCAGCGCGCGGCGCTGCGGGATCGCGCGCTTGAGCGGTTTGCCGCTGAGCGCGCGACGCAGGTTCTCGGCGAGCGGCGGCCCGGCGCGCACCGCGTAGACCCCCGATTTCTCGCGCGGATGCCCGCGCATCGCCGCGACATCGCCGGCGGCGAACACCGCGTCGTCATTGGTCGAGCGCAGATACTCGTCGGTCGCGATAAAGCCGTCTGGGTCGAGGGCGAGCCCGGTCGCCGCGAGCCACGGCGCGGCCGCGGCCTCGGTCACCCACAGCGCCTCGTCGAAATCGATCGCGGCGCCGCTCTGCTAGCGCCAGCCGGCCCGGCTCGACCCGGACAACCGCATCGCCGGCGACAACGCGGATGCCACGCTCGGCGAGGATGCGCGCGAACTTCGCCCTGCACGCGCGGATTATGCGACGGCAGCAGCGCATCGCGGGTGACGAGCGTCACCTCCGGCGGCGCCCGCAGCAGCCCGGCAAGCCGATGCCGCGCGGCCAGGGCCAACTCGACGCCGCCCGCGCCGCCGCCGACCACCGCGAGGCGCAGCCGATCGAGCCCCTTGGCGCGCTCGATCAGCGCTTCCCAGCGCGCGGCGAAGCGGTCGATCGGCTTGACCGCGATCGCGTGCTCGGCCGCGCCCGGGATGTCGCTGCGGCGCGGCGTGATGCCGATGTCGAGCGAGACGACATCGTAACGGATCGGCGGATGATCGCGGCACAGCACCTCACGGCGTGCACGGTCGAGCCCGATCGCTTCGTCGTGGATGAGCCGCGCGCCGGCAAACCGCGTCAGGCGCATCAGATCGATATGGCATTCGTCGAAGCGGTAATGCCCGGCGACATAGCCCGGCAGCATCCCCGAATACGGGGTTTCGATGTCGCGGGCGATGAGGGTGACGCGCACCCCTGGCATCGGCCGCATGCCGAAGCGCTTCAGCACATGGACATGCGCATGCCCGCCGCCGACTAGCACAAGGTCCTGGGCGATCGGAACGGGTGTCGGGCCGGAGCGCTGCATCGCGCCCACTATGCCCGAAGCGTCGAGGCACGCCAAAGCGATACGCCGGGCGGACCCGGCATATCGCCTCGGCGAATGTGCGGTTAGCGGTTAGTGGCGGGTGGGGTCATCGGCGATTGCGTCGCCCCGGTGCCCGGCTGCATCGGCGACCCGCTGGTCGGCGTCGGGCTGAGCCCGTTACTGCTGCTCTGCATCAGGCGGGCCTGGGTCTGCTGATCGAGCGTGCCGGTCTGCGGCAGGCCGTTCCGCTGCTGGAATTGCAGCAGCGCAGCCCGCATTTCCGGTCCGTTCACGCCGTCGATCGTGCCGTTATAGAGGCCCTGCGACTTCAGCTTTTGCTGCGCCTGCTGAATGCTCGCCGGAGAGGTCTGTTGACCGCTCGGCGACGTGCCCTGCTGCCCCTGCATCGCCTGATTGTTGCCCAAGGCGCCAGGTTGCTGGTAGTTGCCGCTGCTGCCAGTGGTCATGCCCGGGGTGCCGGTGTTGGGGGATGTCGGGCTCATCCCAGGACTTTGCGGCGTGGTCGTGGGCGCGGTCGCGCCCGGGGCGGTGCCCTGGGCCATCGCCAACCCCGCCATGCCCATCGTCGCGGCGAGCGCCACGGCGGCGGTAAGAGTGCGTTTCATCGGGTTCCTCCAAAACTGTGACCAGACGAGCCTGCCCAGTGCAACGGGTGGCTCTCCCGGTCAACGGAACCCTCGCTCGGATGTTCCCAGAGAAATCTCGCCTAACTAATTGATTTATAACCTTAGATCGAACAGCGTCGGAACTCTGTAGCGGGACACGCGGCCGGCTCAGGCGCGGAAATCGAAGCGGTAGGCGCTCTTGTGCCGTTTGATGTGCCCGACGGTCGGCTCGGGGAAATGCGCCGGCAGAATCAGGCTGTCGCTGTCGGCATGCTCCTCGATCAGCCGGGTGCGGCTGACCCGCGAGGCCGCGGCGTCGGTGCAGGCAAGCGTCGACCATTCCGGCCTCAGGCATTGCAGCGGGTGGTGCAGCACGTCGCCGATGAACACGCCGCGCTCGCCGCCCGAGCGCGCGTGGATGACGACATTGCCCGGGGTGTGGCCGGGGAACGGTTCGAACCACAGCCCGTCGTCGAGCGCGTAATCGTCGCCGACCAACAGCGCCTGCCCGCTCTTGACCACCGGCAGAATGCTGTCGCCGAAGGCCAGCGCGTGCGGGAAGTCGACGCCGCTGGCGTGGAAATCCTGCCAGTGGTCGTATTCCTTCTTGGCCATCACGTATTTGGCGTTGGGGAAAGTCGGAACCCACTTGCCGTCCTGCAGCTTGGTGTTCCAGCCGACATGGTCCCAATGCAGATGCGTGCACATCACGTAGTCGATCTCTTCCGGCTTCACCCCGATCCGGGCGAGATCGCCGATGAACGGGCTGTGCATCCGGTGGAATTGCGGCCGGGTCGGGCGCTCCTTGTCGTTGCCGAGGCAGGCATCGATCAGGATCGTGTGGCGGCCAGTGCGCACGACAAAGCTGTGGAAGCTGAACATCAGTTTGCCGGTCCCCGGCTCGAGCAGGCTCGGGCCGAGCAGGTCGGCGTGCTCCTCGACCACCGCGGGATCGAAATCGGGAAAGAACTCGGAGGCCGGGAAGAACGGGCCTTCGTACTCGGAGATGCGGTTGATCTCGAAACTGCCGATGCGGGTGGGCTTCATCTCGCTTCCTCCAACGATGCCGCAACCATAGCCGCTGCGCGCCCGGCGCGGCAGCCAAAAGTTGCCCGCAATCGGGCCGTTCGCTAGGCTCGCCCCCTGCGGCGGAGACGAGCTCGATGCGCATCCCGATTCTGGCGGTTGTCGTCCTGCTCGCGCCGGGCGCTATGGCGGCGGCGCAGAGCCCAGACCCCGGCGCCAACCGCTTCGCCGCCGCCTGCCACCGCGCCGGCTCCAGCGCCGCAGGGCATCACCCGCGACGACTATATCGCCAAGGCGCGCGACGCCGCCGAGAAGCGCGCCGCGACCCGGTTCGACGCGATGGATGCCGACCATGACGGCATCCTCACCCCCGATGAGATCGCCGCCTATCGCGCCGCCCATCCCCGCCACAAGAAAACCGGTACGACCGACTAGCTGTCGAAGGAGGGACTTATGCCCGACGATGTCAGGATCCTCGGCCAGATTGCCAACCCGGCGCTGACCATCACCGGCCTCGACCACGTCGTGCTGCGCGTCCAGAGCCTGGAGCGCGCGATCCAATTCTACGGCGAGGTGCTGGGCTGCCCGGTCGAGCGCGAGCTGCAGACGCCGCGGCTGGTGCAGCTGCGCGCCGGCACCTCGATGATCGACCTGGTGCCGTGCGGCCCGGACGAGCCGCCAGTCGATGTCGATGGGCGGGCGCAACATGGAGCATTACGCGGTGCGCATCGCCAGGATGGACGTGCCGGCGCTGACCGCGCATCTCGCGCAGTCACGGCATCGACGCCGGCGAGGTGCGCCGCCGCTACGGCGCCGAGGGCTACGGCTCGTCGATCTACATCACCGACCCGGACGGCAACACCGTCGAGCTGAAGGGTCCGCCGGAGGCGGCAGCGTAGGCGATGCCGGATTTCTTTCCCGGCTTCGCGCAGCGCCGCGTCGAGACCCGCGGCGCCTCGATCAACCTGGTGACCGGCGGCAGCGGCCCGCCGCTGTTGCTGGTGCACGGCTACCCGCAGACCCATGTCATGTGGCGCAAGGTGGCGCCGCGGTTGGCGCAGGATTTCACCGTCGTCGTCCCCGATCTGCGCGGCTACGGCGACAGCTCGAAGCCGCCGGCGGGCGAGAATTTCGTCAACTATTCGAAGCGGGCGCTGGCGCAGGACCAGGTCGAGGTGATGGCGGCGCTCGGCTTCGACAAATTCGCGGTCGCCGGGCACGACCGCGGCGCGCGGGTGACGCATCGGCTGCTGCGCGACCACGGCGACAAGATCACCCGCGCCGCCTCGCTCGACATCGTGCCGACGCTCTACCGCTTCGAGACGATCGACCAGAAGGCGGCGACCGGCAGCTGGCACTGGTTCTTCCTGATCCAGGGACGCGGCCTGCCGGAGCAGCATGATCGGCGGCGACCCGGAATTCTTCCTGCGCCACATGTTCGGAACGTTGCTGCGCGACCAGGGGGCGATCGAGCCAGCCGCCTTCGCCGAGTACCTGCGCTGCTTTTCGAACCCGGAGACGATCCGCGCGACCTGCGACGAATACCGCGCCGGCGCGTCGATCGACCTCGTCCACGACCGCGCCGACCTGGCGCGAACGGTCAAGGTGCCGATGCTCATCCTGTGGGGCGCGCATAGCGGCCAGGGCAGCGGCTACGACATGCTCCAGGTGTGGCGCGACCACGCCGCCGACGTGCGCGGGCACGGCATCGACAGCGGCCACTTCATCCCGGAAGAAAAGCCGGACGAAGTCTACGCCGCGCTGAAGGCGTTCTTCTCGGCGGGCTGACCTCGCGTCGCCGCGCGCAATCGATCCGGCGCGGCGGGGAGCCGGTTCAGGGTTCGCCAATACCCCGCGCGTATTGTCCCGCCCGCCGTGTGGCGTGGTTCGCCCAGACGGGGCCATGGTCGGCCTGGATCGCCGCTTTGAGCGCCCGTCGCCGCCGTCTGTCGCGGATCGTCTCGCCGGCGGCCTCGATGCCCGCCAACGGCGACAGACCAATGATGCCCATGACGACAATCAGCCCGGCCAGTACGCCGTCGGCAACCGACGGCCAGTCCAGGGCGATATGACCAATGCCCGCATCGCGCCGAGGCCATCGACGCCAGCGAAATTCGCTCATGTTGCCGTTCCCTGTTCGGTTTTGCTTTCGATGCTGAAATTGCATCCTTAGTCGCACTTACGATCCGACCGCCGGTTTCCTCCCCATCATCAAGCAACCTATCGCAACCGTTGCAGCGTTCGTCCTGCCTACAGCTTCGCCTTGAGGAACGCCGCCATCCGATCCCAGGCCTGGGTGGCGCAGGCGACATCGTAGGCGGCGCTGCGCTCGTTGAAGAAGGCATGCGCCGCGTCGTAGCGGTAGATTTCCGGGTTCTTGCCGGCCATCGCGGTTTCCAGCGCGTCGACCGCCGCCGGGGTGCACCAATCGTCCTTGTTGGCGAAATGACCCTGGAACGGGATTGTGATCTTGGCCGGGTCGGCGAATTCCTTGGGCGGGATGCCGTAGAAGCACACCCCGGCGGCGACCTCCGGCACGTGCACCGCGGCGGCGATCGTCAGCGCCCCGCCCATGCAGAACCCCATCACCGCGACCTTGCCGCTTTGGCCCTTGAGGTGCTGCGCCGCGCCGCGCAGATCCTGGTGCGTCGCGTCGGGGAAATTGAGGTTGGTCATCAGATGGTTGGCCTCGTCGGGCACGGCGGTCAGCCGGCCCTTGTAGAGGTCGGGCGCCAGCGCGTTGTAGCCGGCGCGCGCGAAGCGGTCGGCGACCCCGCAAATCTGGTCGTTGAGCCCCCACCATTCCTGGATCACGACGATGCCGGGCCGGCCCTGGCCGGCGGTGGCGAGATAGCCCTTGGTCTTGCCGCCATCGGGCCGGGAAAATTCGATCGTCGCGCCCATGTCACCCTCCCTGTTCGGTCCACCGTTGCGTAACGCGAGATTATCAGGCGGCCCGCCGCCTGTACGTACCCTCATCGATCGCCCGAAGGAATCCGCGCGCATCTCCGGCAATCGCGTCAAATTCTCTGGTGTTCTCTTCAATGATGAGTCGGCACTGCTCCGGAAGAAGACCAATGAGTTCCTGCGCCGCATAGTACCGGACGAACCGACAATCGCTCCGGAGGAGTGGCGCCAACTTCAAGCGAACCTCCCGACCACGGCCGCGAATTTCATCTTCCAGTGCAAACAACTGACGTGTCTCCTTCGCACCGCCCGGCAGCCAGTTGACGACGATCTCGCCAAGCCGCCAAGCAATTGGCGAAAACGCCTCCACCAGTTCCTCGTCGCTTACCGCTCCACGTAGTGACCTAGCGAGTTTAGGCATCGTACGAGCTTAGTCCGGCTTGTAGAAACCAGTGTCGATTGCGTCGAGGTACATACCGGCATCGCCGGCTATCGCGTCAAATTCTCTCGTGTTTTCCTCGATGATCGGCCGGCATCGCTCCGGAAGCAGGCCGAAAAGTTCTTTTGCCGCGTAGTACCGTATGAAACGGTCGGCATCGTTGAGCGAAGGCGCCAGCTTAAGCCGCGTGGGTGTGCCGCGCTCGCGCAGCGCCCTTTTAATGGCAAACAGCCGATCCGTCGGGTGCACCGCCGGCATCCAGGTAACAATTGCCTCTCCAAGTTTCTGAGCCGTAAGACGGAATTGCTTGACCAAATCATCGTCATTTAAATTTCTGAAGTGCCTTTTCATTTCAACACCCCAAATTTTCTGAGCGCTTTCAATCCAACCTCGAATTGCTCTTGCCAACTTCGCCCACGCAGATACTCGCGAGGGGAAACGCCACCAAATTCTTCGCTCCTCCGTGAGAACCACGAGCTGATTTCGACGTGCTTCCAATATGGAATGCGGACGAGGTTTTCCGACGAGCTGATTCGTTCTGGGAATAGTGGCGCGTTACTCAGCGGATTTTACTGAGCCGAACTGAGCCTCATTCTGCAGATATCCAGCGCCAAGATTTCGACCTACGGCGAGAAGGTGGTCAACGTATTTTACGTCAAGAACCCGTTCGGTCATCAGGTCGAACACCCCGACAAACTCGCCGAGATTCGCGCCCAACTCGAGGCAGTGCTCGCCAAGGGCAACCGTCCGCCTGCCGCCGACCCCACCGCCGCGCCAGAGAGACCGCCGCGGCGAAATGACCTCCCGCTAGAGGTCATCCCGGCGTAGGTCGGGATCTCGATCCAAGTGCTCCTATCCCGTTGGTCGGGCTTGTCCCGGCCATCCACGAACTGGCGAATGGCGTCGAGCTCTGTTCGGCACGAACAAAATTAAACTGCTTGGGCGGATCAAGCGCTTGTTGATAGTTCTCCTGCCATGCGTAAAAGTTGTTCCAAAGAGGCAGTACGCAATCACTAGCCGAAAGCACGAAGGGGCGGCATATGAACATCTTTGAGGATACCAATCCGAGGTCGCTCAAGGACCTGCTTCGTGAAATTCACAATCAGACAACCGCACTCCCTGATTTTCAGCGCGACTTCGTCTGGGAGCCGGGAGCGACTCAAGAACTCATTGTTTCGATCGCCAATAACTATCCGGCTGGGAGCATCTTGCGAGTGCGAGACGTAAGAAGGTCATTCGCTGCCCGCGAATTTGAAGGTGCACCGCCGCTCAACGGTGGAAAGTACACATTTCTCGTGTTGGATGGCCAGCAGCGGCTTACCAGGCTTTCTATGGCGTCGGAGAGCACCGGTATTACCTAAAGGTAAAAAGAACTCTTGGAGGGTGCAGATTTTGACGACGCGATCTTCCACGTGCGTGCGACCACTAAATGGGTAGCCGCACGAGAAAATCTTGCTCTCCAGGCGCAAGAGTTATTGTTGCCGCTTTCGGCGCTTAAAAATGGCTCGGGCGGCTATTTGCAGTGGATTCTCAACGTTACAAATCCAATGTCGGTCGATGAGCGGACTTCCAAGCTGGATGCACTGCGGTTGTTAGGGGAGAAGTGGATCGAGACAATCGACAACTACCATTTTCCGGTCGTCACGCTTTCCGATCGGACCGAACCAGATGCGCTGTGCACGATTTTTGAGACGCTGAACCGCACAGGCGTGAAGCTCAGCGTCTTTGAACTGCTAACCGCGCGATTTTGGCCTCAAAATATCAATTTGCGTGCCCTATGGGATCAAGCTCTGGCCAATTATCCGGTGATCGGCGATTTTGAGGTCGATCCCTATTACGTGCTCCAGGGCATCTCTTTAGCATCGCGAACCGCGCCATCTTGTAAGCGCGGGGACGTTCTGAAGCTCGAAGGCGCCGATATTACGAGTTGGTGGGACAGGGTCGTCGGAGGTCTTGCGACGGGCCTTGAAGTCTTGCGGGATGATTGCAAAGTTACTCTGCCAAAATGGTTGCCTTATCAAACTATGTTGCCGCCGCTTGCGGCGGTATTAGCCAGATCAGATAGCCCGAAAACAGCAGAAGCTGGTGTGCACCGCGAAAAGATCAAACGGTGGTTTTGGTGCGCAGTTTTCGGACAAGCCTACGAGAGCGCACCTAACAGCCAATCAGCCAAGGATGTTACTGAGCTACGGCCGTGGCTTGGCGGTGGTGCGGAACCAGAAAGCGTTGCTTCATTTCGCTTTGATCCAAAGGCCTTAAAGGACATAACCCCTCGTCAGCGCTCGATTTACCGGGGTGCGATTTGCCTGATCCTGTGCGGCGGTGCTCGGGACTTTCACACACAGGCCATGATCACCGGGAAATTGATCGGCGAAGAGGGCATTGATGACCACCATATATTTCCTGCCGCGTACCTTGAGCGTGCCGGCGTAATCCCCGCTCGGCTTAGGGATACGGTCCTCAACCGGACACTTATCGATCGGACAACAAACCAGATGATTAGCGATCGTGCGCCGTCCGATTACCTTGCCGAGATACGGGACACTCCCGGATTTCCATTTGAATTGGTGCTCGCTTCGCACGCTCTGCCGCAGGGAAGCGACTCCCCGCTGCTGAACGATGACTACGAGTCGTTCTTAGCGTGGCGTCAGGAACAACTCTGGCAAGAAATAAAGGCGGTCACTGGCGTCAAAGAGGCGTCTGACCTTGAGGAAACAGCCTGAGCCAGTTCTGATATGGAGCTGCGGAGGGCGTTAAACTATTGATCGATTGCCGGGCCAATCCTGGCCAAGGTGTCTATCGAGGGAACGCGATTCCATCCCTGCGACACCCCCGGATTTGGGCCTCGCCGCCGCATCTGCGATAATCCTCCGATGCAGCGCGCGTTGAGGCTCGCCCCATGATCGACGAGATCGGGCATTTCGCCCTGGTGCTGGCGCTGTGCATCGCCGCGGTGCAGATCGTCGTGCCGCTTTAGGGCGCGTCGCGGCACGACGCGGCGCTGGTGGCGCTGGCGCGTCCGGCGGCGCTGGCGCAGTTCGTCTTTATCGCCACCGCGTTCCTGTCGCTGATGCACGCCTACGCGGTGTCGGATTTCTCGGTGTTGAACGTCGCCGCCAATTCGAGCGTCGCCAAGCCGCTGCTCTACAAGATCACCGGCGTGTGGAGCAACCACGAGGGGTCGATGCTGCTGTGGGTGTTCATGCTGGCGCTGTTCGGCGCCGGGGTGGCGCTGTTCGGCGGCAACCTCCCGCCCGAATTGCGCGCCCGGGTGCTGGCGGTGCAGGGGATGATCGGGGTCGGGTTTCTCGTCTACATCCTCTTTTCGTCGAACCCGTTTTTGCGGCTCGACCCCGTCCCGGTCGACGGCAACGGACTCAACCCGATTCTCGAGGATCGCGGGCTGGCGTTTCACCCGCCGATGCTCTACGCCGGCTATGTCGGGTTCTCGATCACGTTCTGCTTCGCGATCGCCGCGCTGATCGAGGGCAGGGTCGACCCGGCCTGGGCGCGCTGGGTGCGGCCGTGGACCTTGGCCGCCTGGTGCGCGCTCACCATCGGCATCGCGATGGGCAGCTGGTGGTCGTACTACACGCTGGGCTGGGGCGGCTGGTGGTACTGGGACCCGGTCGAGAACGCCTCGTTCATGCCGTGGATCATCGGCACCGCGCTCTTGCACTCGGCGATCGTCGTCGAGAAGCGCGACACGCTCAAAACCTGGACCATTCTGCTGGCGATCCTCACCTTCTCGCTGTCGCTGATTGGCACCTTCCTGGTGCGCTCGGGGGTGCTGACCTCGGTGCACGCCTTCGCCAGCGACCCGCTGCGCGGCGTCTTCATCCTGGCGCTGCTCGGGATCGCCACCGGCGGCGCGCTGCTCTTGTTCGCGATCCGCGCGCCCGTCGCTGCAAGGCGGCGGCCTCTTCGCGCCGATCTCGCGCGAGGGCGGGCTGCTGCTCAACAATGTGCTGCTGACCGCGGCCGCCGCGACGGTGCTGATCGGCACGCTCTACCCGCTGTTCCTCGACGTGCTGACGCATCAGAAAGTGTCGGTCGGCCCGCCGTTCTTCAACATGACCTTTATCCCGATCATGGTGCCGCTGCTGATCGCGATGGCGGTCGGGCCGCTGCTGTCGTGGAAGCGCGGCGACCTCTTCGCCGCGCTGCAGCGCCTGAAGCTCGCCTTCGCGATCGCCGCCGGCGCCGCGGTGGTGGTGCTGATGCTGACGGGCGCCGCCTCGCTCGGCGCCGCCTGCGGCATGGCGCTCGCCGCCTGGGTTCTCGCCGCGGTCGTCGTCGAATGGGCCGAGCGGATTCACCTCTTCTCCGAGCCGCTCGGCCAGAGCTTCCGGCGCGCGCTGCGCCTGCCGCGCGCCACCTGGGGCATGACCCTGGCTCATGCCGGGATGGCGGTGGTGGTCGCCGGCATCACCGGCTCCTCGGCCTGGAGCGTCGAGAAGATCGCGAATGTGCGGCCCGGCGAGGCGGTCGAGCTCGCCGGCTACCGCGTCGCGCTTGACGGCATCAGCCAGGTTCCCGGCCCCGATTACGTCGCCACCCGCGCCGATCTGCGCCTCTTGAAGGGCGACACGGTGATCGCGACGATGCATCCGGAAAAGCGCTTCTTCCCGCTCGAAAAGGGAACGCAGACCGACGTCGCGATCCGCACCAATCTGCTCGCCGATGTCTACGCCGTGATCGGCGACCCCGACGGCAAGGGCGGCTACACGCTGCGGCTCTATTACAACCCGCTGGTGCCGTGGATCTGGCTCGGCGCGGCGGTGATGGCGTTTGGCGGCCTGGTGTCGCTCAGCGACCGGCGCCACCGGGTCGGCGCCCCGCGGCGGGCGCGGCGCGACCCCATTGCCGCGCAGGCCGCCGAATAATCATGATCCGCTGCGCGGATGCGGTTCCAGCCCGCTCCCCCACCCGGCCACCCATAGGATACTCGCGTTGGGTGGCCGGGTGGGGGAGCGGGCCGGTGCCGAAGGCGGCGCGGAGGCGCCGCCGCACTTGCAAAACCCTCTAGATGCGGCGCTGGCTCTATCTGCTGCCGGTCGCGGTGTTCGTGCTGATGGCGGCGGGGTTTTATGTCGGGCTTAGCCGCGATCCCGATGTGCTGCCGTCGCCGCTGATTAACGAGCCGGCGCCGCAATTCGACCTGCCACCGCTCCCCGGCAAGGACAAGGGACTATCCACCGCCGATCTCAAGGGCGGGGTCACCCTCGTCAATTTCTTCGCCTCCTGGTGCGTGCCGTGCCGCGAGGAGCACAAGGCGCTCTCGGCTTTCGCGGCGCTGAAGCGCATCCCGGTTTACGGCATCGACTACAAGGACAAGCCCAAGGCAGCGGCCGACTGGCTCGCCGAGCTCGGCAACCCCTATACACAGATCGGCGCCGACGATGGGCAGGTCGGGATCGAATGGGGCGTCTACGGCGTGCCCGAGACCTTCCTTGTCGATGGCAACGGCCGCATTCGCTACAAGCATGTCGGCCCGCTGACGCAGGCCGATATCGACAAGGCCATCCTTCCGCTCATCGCCAGGCTGGGCCAATGAGGCGCTGGCTCCTTGCCGTGCTGATGCTGCTGGCGACGCTGGCGCCGCCGGCCCACGCGGTGCGGCCGGACGAGATGCTGCCCGACCCGGCATTGGAGGCGCGGGCGCGCGATATCGGCAAGGAGCTGCGGTGTCTCGTGTGCCGCAATCAGTCGATCGACGACAGCGACGCCGACCTCGCGCATGACATTCGCGTGCTGGTGCGCCAGCGCCTCGTCGCCGGCGACACCGACGCGCAGGTGATCGCTTACATCCGCTCGCGCTATGGCGATTTCGTGCTGCTGAAGCCGCCGTTCCAGCCCGATACCTGGCTGCTTTGGGGCGGGCCGGGGCTGGTTCTGCTCGCCGGCCTGTGGGGCGCCGCGCGTTATCTGCGCCGCCAGACGCGAACGGCCGGCGCGCCGCCGCTCAGCGCTGACGAGGAACGCCAGCTCGCCCAGATCCTCGACGACAAGGCCGAGCGATGAGCCTGGGGCTGGCCCTCGCCTTCCTCGCCATGACGATGCTCGCGGTGGCGTTGCTGATGGGGCCGTTGATCCTGCGCCGCCGCGCCGCCGCGTCCCGCGACGCCTACAACCTCGCGGTCTATCGCGACCAGGTCGGCGAGCTCGAGCGCGATGTCGGCCGCGGCGTGCTCGACCCGGGCGACGCCGAGGCGGCGAAAGCCGAGATCGGCCGCCGCATTCTCGCGCTGAGCCCGGCGGCGGCGCCCGCCGCCGGCTCGCATGCGCCGCTTGCCTTTGCCATCGCCGCGATCGTCCTGCTGCCGTTCGCCGCCGCGGCGCTCTATTGGCAGCTGGGATCGCCCGGCCTGCCCGACGAACCGCACAACGCTGTCGTCGCGACCCAAAAGCTCGACATCGAGACGGCGCTGAAGCAACTCGAGGCGCATCTCGCCGACCATCCTGACGACCTCAAGGGCTGGCTGCTGCTCGGCCGCACCGATCGCGATCTCGGGCGCTACGCCGAGGCGGCCGAGGCCTACCGTCATGCCGCCGATGCTGTCGGGTCAGCGCCCGGCGATCGTCGGCGATTGGGCCGAGGCGCAGGTGCTGGCGGCGGGCGGCACCGTGACCCCCGAGGCGGCCGCGGCGTTCAAGACCGCGCTCGCCGACCCCGACGCCGCGCCGCGCTCGCGCTTCTTTCTGGCGCTCGCCGATTATCCAGGCCGGCGACAAGAAGAAAGCGCTGCAGGAATGGGTCGATCTCGAGGCCGATTCGCCCGACGACGCGGCCTGGCTGCCGGTGTTGCGCAAGCACATCGCCGAGGCGGCGACGTCGCTCGGCGTCGACCCGGCGACGCTCAAGACCTCGTCCGGCGCACCGCGCAAGGCGGCTAATTAGGTCTTCGGCATTAAAAAATGACGCTCCCCGGCGAAAGCCGGGGCCCACTTATCCGAGGCAGGAGCAGCTGGAGGGTGGGTCCCGGCTTACGCCGGGAAGCGGTCAATTACGTCAGCCCGAGCCGGTAGAATTTGCTCGCGGTGCCCGAGAACAGCGCGGTCTTCTCGCTCGCCGAGCACCCGGCGGCGATGCGCTTGAATGCGTTCCAGAACACCTGATAACTGCCGCTGCCCTTATCGACCGGGAAGTTGCTCTCGAACATCGCGCGATCCGGCCCGAACGCGGCGATGCACGTCTCGATATAGGGCCGCCACAGCCCGGCCAGGGTCTCCGAGGACGGTGGCTCGGGCTGCTCATGCACGTCGAAGCCGAATACCCGCATGCCAAGCCCGCCGAGCTTGATGTAGACGTTGGGGCAGCCCGCCAGCTCCTTGATGCGTCCGCTCCATTCGGCGAAGACCTCGTCGCGCTTGCCCTTGTAGCGGCCGAGCCCGATTGCCCCGCCGACATGGTCGAGCACGATCGGCGTCTCGGGGAAGGCGCGGGCGAGATCGATCAGGTCGCCGATCTGCGGATGGAACATGAAGGAGTCGAAGACGAGCCCGAGCGGCGCCAGCTTGGCGAAGCCCTCGCGCACCTTGGGCTGCATCAGCATGCCCGGCGGACGCGACACCGGCGAGCCCCACGCCGCCTGGTCGGGGTCGGTCGCCGAGATGTAGCGGATGCCCTTGAAGCGGCCGCCGCCGGCCGCGATCTCCGCCTCCAGCACCTTTTCCACCGCGCCGCCGAGCGCCAGATCGGCCAGGCCGACAATGCCGGCACAGACCTTGGTCTTGCCATAGGTGCCGCTCGCCGCCATCGCCGCGACGCCGTTGGCGAACTCGACCTCACCAACCGGCTTCATCTCGGCCGGACCGCTCGCGCGGTACATCGACAGCCATTCGAGATAGACCGTCGCGACGATATTGTGCCCGCTATTGGTGTCGGCGAGCAGCTCGGGCAGCAGATAGCGCCCGGTCTCGGGACGCTCGACCAGATGATGGTGCGGATCGACGATCGGAAGGTCGGATTCGAGGATCGCCTCTTGGTGCCGCGCCAGCCAATCGTTGCGCGGCGTGAAATGCCCGGTCGGCGAGACGGGTGCGGGGGACGCCATCGTTTCCTCCTCTATTTTCGTCGTCCCCGCCTGCGCGGGAATGACGAGTTAATCGTTCGCCCGGCGCAGCGCCTCGCAGACGGCGGCGGTGACCTGTTCCGTCGTCGCGCTGCCGCCGAGATCGGGGGTGTGCAGCGCCGGGTCGGCGGTGACCCGCTCGACCGCGCGCATCAGCCGCGCGGCCGCCGGCTTCTCGCCGATATGCTCCAGCATCATCACGCAAGTCCAGAACGTGCCGATCGGGTTGGCGATGCCTTTGCCGGCGATGTCGAAGGCCGAACCGTGGATCGGCTCGAACATTGACGGCGCGGTGCGCTCGGGGTTGAGGTTGGCGGTGGGCGCGATGCCGATCGACCCGGCCAAGCGCCGCCGCCAGGTCGGACAAAATGTCGGCGTGCAAATTGGTCGCGACGATCGTGTCGATGCTCTGCGGCTTCATCACCATTCGCATCGTCATCGCATCGACCAGCATCTTGTCCCAGCTGACGTCGGGGAATTCCTTCGCCACTTCGGCGGCGATCTCGTCCCACATCACCATCGCGTGACGCTGGGCGTTCGATTTGGTGACGACGGTCAGCAGCTTGCGCGGCCGCGAACGCGCCAGCCCGAACGCAAAGCGAAAAATGCGCGTCACCCCAGCGCGGGTCATCATCGAGACGTCGGTCGCGGTCTCGATCGCCATGCCCTGATGCACGCGGCCGCCGACCCCGGCGTATTCGCCCTCCGAGTTCTCGCGCACGATCACCCAGTCGAGCTCCGGGCCCGATGACATGGCGCAGCGGGCTGGTGATGCCGGGGAGGATGCGGGTCGGCCGGACATTGGCGTATTGGTCGAGCGGCTGGCAGATCGCCAGGCGCAACCCCCAAAGCGTGACGTGATCGGGGATGCCTGGCGAGCCGACCGCGCCAAAGAGGATCGCGTCGAACCCGCGCAGCCGGTCGGCGCCGTCCGCCGGCATCATCACCCCGTGCTTGCGGTAGTAGTCCGAGCCCCAGTCGAAGCGCTCGACAGCGAGCGCGAACCCGCCGTCGCGTTCGGCGCAGGCGGCGAGCACCTCGAGCCCGGCCTCGACCACCTCCGGGCCGATGCCGTCCCCGCCCAGCGCCGCGATTTTGTGTGTGCGCATGCTTATCCCGTGGATCGTCATCCCCGGGCTTGACCCGGGGATCTCCGGCAAGAGATGGCCGGATCAAGTCCGGCCAGACGGGATCGAGAAACCATAAGCGATCCGCGAAGTCTAGGTATTCTGTCATCTTTTCCACCGCCGGGAGGGTAAACCCGGAGGGTAAACAAGGTGGCACGCATGTACCGAATCCCCAATCCAGAGCCTCGCAAGAACGGCATCCTCGCGGTGCAAATCCGCGTTCCCAGCGACCTCCAAGCGATCATTGGAAAGACCGTACTGCGCCGATCAACCGGCACCAAGGATGACCGCACCTATTACCAGCGCGCCCCCGCCATCGTCCTCGAATTCGAGGCCGAACTCCAAGGTGCACGCGACCGGCTGGAGCGTCGGCCGATCAGGACGTTCGCCGAGATACTTCCGCCGTTTCGGAACCTCTACCGGCAGGTACCCGGCTTGCCGCTGGTCGAGCGGGAGGACGGCACTCTCGGTATGTGGCAATGGGTGGAACCGCACGCAGCGCCGGTACCCGAACCCAAGCCCGCGATGAAGGTAGCCGGCTGCTCGACCGCGACCGTCATAGGTTTGTGGAAGATCAAACGCGGCGACAATCAGCCGAAACAACGGGCGATTGACGGCCGCGCGTCGAAGATGGCGAAGTTCCTTGCGTGGGCGCAAAAGCCGCACGATCTCACGTTGGTCACGTCGGCCGAGGTTCAGGGTTACAAAGAATATTTGCTGGCGACCTATCCGCCGCCGAGCAACGTCCCCCGTGATCACCTGACCGACATCTGCGCGTTGTTCCGTGTCGCCGATGAGAACCGAAAGTTCGATGGCCTGCCCGGCGGCAATCCGGCGGCTAAAATCACGCTGCCGCCTAAACGGAAGGGACTGACCCGATTGGCGTTCACGGAGGCCGAGGCGAAGAAAATTCTCCTCGCCGCACGCGAGAGCCCGGAGCCGATCATTCGGTGGGGTATGCCGCTGATGTGCTATCTCGGTGCCATCATTGAGGAAATCGCCGACGCCCTCGTCTGCCACGTCAAATTGGTGGAAGGCATTTGGTGTTTCGAGATCACGTCGAAGAATCGTACCACCATTGTCGACGGCGAGATTGTGACTGCGAACCTGAAGACACAGTTCCGCGACCGGCTTCTTCCCCTGCATACCGCGCTGATCGGCGAGGGGTTCCTCGACCGTGTTGAGGCTGTTCGTCGCCAGTATGGCGAGAACGCGCCGTTGTTCCCCGAGATCGCGCCCGACAAGTATGGTCAGAGGAACACCAAGGCGAGCAGTCTGACCATGGAGTTCCTGCGCGGCGGTATTGGGATCGAGAACGAGACCGACCCCGATACGGGCCGGGTCACGGCGCTGCGCGACTCGTATTCCTGGCGACATCGGTTCGCCAGTCGTTTACAGGACACCACCCATGTCGAGGGTTCGACGCCGGAACGGCGGCGGTTTCTGACCGGCCATGCCGCGCCGGATGAGCACGAACGGCGCTATCTCGAACATCGGCCCACGAAGACCAAGGCGATTATCGACGCGCTCCTCGATCCGACGCTCGTTAAGCAATGGGCGGAGACAGCGTGATGAAATACGTCCTATTGGTCGGCGCGGGTTTTAGCTGCAATTGGGGTGGCTGGAACGCGACCGAGGTCAACGATTTCTTGCCGACCGTGCCGGCTCTCCGCGCTGATCGCCACGTCGCACAAATTCTCACCCGTACGGCCGGCACGGGCGGCTTCGAGGAGGCGCTTGCCGAAATCGAGGATGATTACGACAGGTCGCCGACCCCGGAGAACCGCGCTCATCTGGATGTGCTCCAATCGGCGATCACCATGATGTTCTTGACGATGGAGACCGCCTTCAAGCAGCGGCCATCCTGGGATTTCTGCAACCTCACGCAGTTCAAGACCGCCCATTTCTTGAGTGGGTTCGACGCGATCTTCTCGCTCAATCAAGACTTGCTTCCCGAGCGGCACTATCACGATCTCGACCTTGCGCTTAACCAGCCGAAGAAGTGGTACGGGTGGAGAAGACCGGGAATCCAGGTGTTTCCCGACCCCAGCCTGACAACCAATGAGCCGGACAAGGTCACGTGGACACCACGTCCGCCGCCATTTGTGATCGAACCGAGCCACCAGCCTTACTTCAAGCTACACGGGGCATGGAATTGGCGGTCTGCGGATAAACGACAGATGCTCGTCATGGGCGGCAACAAGGCCGCGTCGATCAATAAACACTCTTCCTCAATGTCGAGCGCTTCCTGGAGAATGCCGGAGAAGACGCGAAGGCACACCGTTCGGTTGACCCGATACGGGAGTAAATTCCGATCCTCAGCGAACATGATAAAGAGGAGACGGTACAGTAGAATCAGACTTTGCGCTTTGCAGAGATCGAGATCAACTTCTGGTTTCAACGAGTTCTCGGGAACCGACAGGAAGCCTTCGATGCAGATACGGAGCGCCTCGAACACCCGCTCTTTCAGGTCTTCGCCGACCCCGATGGAATACTCCGCGCTTCCTCGGATCGCGCGCCATATCAGTGACGCCGCTACGTTCTTAGTCGAGAACCCAATCGGGCTGAAAAACAGGAAGAAACGCCTGAGATCGTCGAATTCCTCGCCGTGCAAAGTCTGCTGCTCAACCCTCGCCAGTCCATTAAGCAATCGGGGCAGGTCAACTTCGAGATAGGTCTTGAAGCGCGGTTTCCGGGCATCGACCTCGCGCGGGATCAATCGCCAAAGTCGTCCATTGGTCAGGATGCCGAAATCCAGCCAACTCCTGTCGAGATACCACTCGATCTGCTCCGGCGGATACCTTCGCTGGCTACCCTCTCGCGTCGGTCGATCAAGGCTTACGTGCCATGCCTTTGCGTCCGCGACCAGTGTCGCATGTTTCCAGAAATCAGGATGCAAATACCCAGCGTCGAGCGCACTATCGAGAGCGCCATCATCGGCAAATAGGGCGTAATCGGGAGAGTTCCCTTGAAGGTGGGTTTGATATTTGAGCTTCCAACCGAGTAATTGCAGAACCGGCTGAATGAAGGCTTGTTCGAGACTTGCTTCATGACCGTATAGCTCAACGCGGTTTTTTTGAGCCGACCACAATTTCAGCAGGTTTGTCGCCAGTTCGTTGATCTCGCCCCGAACGGCGTGCCATTCCGGTTCCAGTGGGAGCCGATGCTCGAACCAATGGACTGCCAGAAGCTCACTGTTTCGTATCGCCGAAAACGACAACGAAAGCTGCTGGGGGCCGGCGGTTGGTGTTGAGCGCATGCGCCTACGGTCGCTGGCCATTGGTGGTTTTGGCGATGATAGGCCGTGGGCGCTGTCGGCCAAAGAGCGTTGGCCTGCGGGATTTCATTAGCCGCCGGCCCCGGCCTTCTTGCGGTTTCGCCCGCCCATCTTCTGCCACAGCTTGTAGCGGTAATCGGCGGCACCGAATGAGATGTCCATCGCCTTCTTGACGGCGAACCGGGTCTGCCCGGTATCGAACATCCCGTAGACCATCTCGACTCCCGCGTCGGTCAAGGCACGGTTCGCCATCTTGTAGCGGGGATCATTGGGGTCGAACTTCGGCGGCTGGGGCTGCTGCACGAGTGCCCGTAGCCGTTCGCAAAAATTCGTCATTGCGGTCTGCATGGCGTCGATTGCGTCCAGCAGGGCTTCGGCATCATAGGTCTGCGATTGGCTGGACATGGCGTCCATCTCCTCCATATGACTTGATGGAAGAGTTATATGACTAACCTATTTATCTAGTCAAGCCCCATTCCGCGTTCTAACCGTCCCTGTCATCCGGCCCACGCTGGTAGCGCGGGTGGCCTTGCCGATATGGGTTTCCGGTCTACATCACCCAATGGAAACCAGCGCCGCAGCAGACCTCGACGAGTTTTTTGATCGGGTCGGTACAGGATGCGCCGGTCGCGTCTGGGTTTGAGCCCGTGTCCTCGTGCACTCCCACCAGTCGTGTGTTGAGCCGGGAGAACACGGAAAGTCGCGGGACGGTCAAGGGGGGTAGCGGAGAAATGTGAGCGGCTGAGCGTTTGTGATAGCATGCTTCGTATCGGTTAATTTGAACGAGCTTCCGAGGGGCCGATGGAACCGAAACATGACAGAAGAAACGCCGCAGGCGGGTCGCCGGATAAAGGACTTGCCACGCAATAATCAACTTCAAAACAAGATAGTCAAAGACGCTGCCCGAGAAGCCGGGCTAAATAACGAACAAAGACGAAAATTAGGTAGGAGTATCGAGCACGACACCAGACATGAGCAGATTGATCACGACTTCCACACGATCCTTGAGAGGGCTGAAGAGATAAAAAAGGGCGGAGATGACTGATAGCGCGACCAGGAGAACTATCCCCAATTCGGAAATGGCTCAGATTATCGAGCGATTTGCGAAGCACCTTGTCTGTTGGCACGTCGGCCTAAGTTATGGGTCTGTGCTTTATTTCGACATGGGCGAACGCCTAATAGAGCAAATAAAACCCGGAGTGACAGGCCCCGTGGGCTCGTCGAGCCTCACCCTTGAAGGCTATCAGTGGACTATTTTGTACGAGCGGAAGAAAATCCTGGACTCTACAAAAGTCAGTCCCAACTAAATCGATCAGAAGTTTCAGGATTTCTTTAGCGGGAAGCGGCTGGAGTGGATAGAGTTTATCCACGACAAACATGAGCTATTGGTACGGTTTTCCGGCGGCGTGGTAATACTGTCGCCATCAGTCCTGACTGGTGAATATGCTGACGACAATCTCTGTCTATTTTTGCTCCCAGACGGACGGGTTTTGGGATGCGATCCGCGATATGGATTTTTCGACGACGGATCGAAATCGCTGCTGCATGAGAAGCATTACGCTGAGGCTTGACCTCGTTCGCCGCCATCAGCGTCGCGCCCGCTGCTACTCCTCCGACTGAGTAATTTCCGAATCTTATGTGATCGATCTGCGGATTTATGCGGATGCCCCGAAACAGGGTGCGGCCGGGAGATCACGAGCCGACATGAGCGTGACGATCCTGTCCCGGTATCCGCGTCGTCCCGATGAGGCAGGCATGACTCGCGTCCCCTACTGCGCAGCCTGTCATCCCGCCACGCCGCCCACGCTGACTTCGGCCGGGGCGACTACGGAGTCATCGGATCAATCAGATCGAGATGCGCCAAGTTAGGTCGGCGTATTAGGTTCTGTTCCAGCGGAGCGTAGAACCGCTCACAACCGGCTCCTTTCCGCAATCTGCGCATAATGGAAAAGGCACAGGCGTCGGCAATTTGGAGCGGGCTAAAGTCGAAATTTTCCTGCGAAATGAGCAGTATCGATGATGCGGGTGAGCGGCAGGAATTCGCGCGCATCGTCGTCCAAAATCGAAAAATCGGGATTCCGATTGAAGTTCGTGATGCTTCTTACTCCGACCCGCGCCTCATTGTTGTCCTCGGCGATCAGCAGCGCGACCTCATCTGCCACCGTGTTAGTCAACATCCACCTCTGAATGGTCATTGCGCATAGATTGAACGCGACCGCTTGCGCATTTACCGCGAGTGCCGTGGTGGTTTTTATGTGCGCGGAGAGACGTTGCTGAAATTCGGCCTTGCGGACAAAACCGCACACAACCGGAAGGTCAAATCGACGTGGAATGTCCACGAGTTGGTCGAGGATTTCCCATCGCGCATCTTTAGACCATTCGTCACGCTTAAATCTCTTGGTGCCCGAGTAGATTTCGGTCGCGTGAAATATGAAACCGTCTCGCATGCTCTCTGGGATGAATTTGTCCCGAAGTGCATAGAGATATTGCTCTATCTGTTTCCATTGCCCATCGGCGGTAATGATGACCCCCGCCACGACGAGATAGGGCTCGCCGCTCGATATTCCGGACTTATCGAGATAGACCATCCGCATCGCGGTAGCGCCTCACCGATTTATCGGAAAAAGAACAAGCGTCGCCAGTGCGGCGGCATGCCATTGAACGAGACGCGCTGCGGAGGCTGAGCCGAAGGGTCTTCGGGAAAAATCCGCCAATCCTTGCCCCGGAACGCATCGAAACGGTGATTAGGGTTTGAATGCTCTTGGTAGGCGATGATCTCAGCCGTCGTATCACCGTGCCATTCTTTCTCGTGCACCACACTGGCAGTGTAATACTTGATCGAGACGATCTTCGGAGCTTGTCGAAAGTAGTCATTCGCCAAGTCGGCCATCGAGAAGGCGAATTGTTCATCGTCAAGCCAGAACCGAGGAATTTTCACGAAGATGATGCCGGGTCTGCCGGAAGGCATTTGATCCCGCGCTTTCCGAAACGACCGGTGTATCGTCTCTAAGGTGATCTCGGTCTCCTCCAGCTTGCACTTTGTCTCGGCGCAGACGGTCACGCCGTCGTCGTAGGTGACCTCCAGATCGTAATCTTCCTTCTTGATGCTGACCGGCGTCCGGAAAGCGAACGAGGCGCTGCTCTTCGTATAGAGCAGGCGCGAGATTTCCAGTTCTGCGTAGGTCGATTTAATCTTATCCCGGTCATACATCTGGCTGGCGCACGCTTCAAAATTTGGCATCTCCTGAAGAAATTCCAGATCATCTCGGCCAGAAGCACGATCCTGATCTTGTGGGTCTCCTGCTCAAGCGGCGTATTGGCGTCCGTGACGTTTTTCAAGAACCCGGTTCGGGCGTGGAAGATGTTTTGGTCGCGCCAATCCACGCCGAAGACCTTGGTCAACGCGGCCATGCCGAGCTTGTACGCACGATCAGTCGGCGACTTGGGTCGACGAATTATCAGGCTGTCCGTGAGCCGAAGCTCGGCCTCGGACAGCCGGGTTCACCGTTCGCGTGGTCACGGAGGTGCCAGCTTGAGCCCCACAAAGTCGCCGCGCGTGATAACGATCAGCTTGTCGTTGCCGCTCTTGATACCGAGGCTGTCGGTGTAATCCGTGTACCAGCCTGCGTCGTACTTGGCCTGGATGACGCTGGCGACCAGTCCGAGGTTCTTCTCGACAATGGCGAATCGGTTGTGCCGATACTCCTCGCCGGTAAGCCCATCATCAATGGCCTCGCGTGCGACCTGCGCGACGGCACGAACCTTGCCTTCGTCAGCGATTACCTTGACGAATTCGAGATCGGGCTGGGGCAGCGGCAACCGGAAATTCGAGAGCGACATAGGGGACAACCAGACTGCACGAGGGGGTTGCAGTCATTATACCACGCAGATGATCTCGTTCGCCGCCATCAGGACAGCCGTTCCCCGCCATAGCCATCCGACCCCTCCTCGCGGAATGGCCGGCGATGATTTGACCTCAGGGGGTAATCTGCGGGTATGGTTGGGGGTAAAATGCCCGAATGGGATGCTCGGAAATCCGCAGAAAACCTCGAACTCGAGGAATCGCCTTGGCCGGGTCAAGCCCGGCCCAAAGAAGGTCGTAGACACGATGGGATGGAAATCACAAGACCTCTACACGGATTTGCCCGGCCTGCGCGAGAGCGAGACCGGTATTGCCGATACGTTCGAGGCCGAGTTTCCGGTCATCACAGGTCGAACCGTATAAAGTTTGTCGGACGGCGAGGTACCCGACCGGATTGCCCTCATTGACAGGTTCGAGACCGGGACGGTCGTCTGATCCTGCATCGGCCCAGCTACTTTGCACATCCCCTCTAAATCAAGTGGGAACTTGAGCCTTCCATTCGACGTGAAAGCGCTCGCAATACTCCGTAATGTGCTCTGATCTCCATCGCAATTAAGTATTTCATAAATTTTCATTATCATGTCCGAATATATCGTATTTAGACGTTAGCCGGTTTCTCGGAACTTTTGCGCCTCAATTCACTCGATACAAACAGAGGCCGTTCGGCCAATTTTGTAACCGGGATCAGTGATCTTCCGGTATCCGCGAAAGTTAGGCCAACTCACAAATCCTCGAACCAAACTGGCTCGACGGTCATTTTCTCTACCATCTCGGTTTTTACCCCGAGCTTGAGTTGCTTTAACAGATCACAGAGTTGATCTCCGTCGATAAGGTCTATCGCGGGCGCACCGTCGCGGGTTGCCTCCCGCTTGGCATCCGGCGTGAAGGTACCAGTGGTGATGAGCAGCCCTTTATCGCTGCGGCCTACCATTGCCCCGCGAAAATCTCGTATGGCACCGGCCCCGACACTCGACTGATACCGCTTGCACTGAAACGAAACCTGAAAAGAGGAGAAGGTTTACACGCAGAACCCCGAGGCCATCTATGCCGCCATCCCCACTTCGACCGGTCACTTCAACTTTGATGAAATCCGGCTTCACGCAGTAGCCGTTGCGCCAACCTCTCGAACGCATCGGGTCGCAGACTGCGCAATACATCGAGGAGTTCGTCCTTCCAAAAACGATCACCGACCTCTAATTCGTCGGCGTTGCCATTGTCTTCTGGTGTTGCGCTTTCTCTCTGCGTCGGGCCTCTGAGACTTGTTTTCGGACTCGCGCTGGTATGAGTTTCACGTCATCTTCGGTAAGGTTCTCCCCTTCTTTCAGGATCGACCAGACCCCCCGGCTGCTATTGTCGATTGCTCCTACTTTCTTCAGGTAGGTCTTTGCCCAAGCGAGATTGTAATTGAGTTTAGTCTGCCGGTGGTCGGTATGCTGGACGGCCTGAACATCGGGAGGTACCTGCTCTAACTCTATGATCTTGGCGAGGAGTTCCTCGTTGGTGCCTGATCCACCCATGGCCTGCAACGCCCGCAGGGTCGGCCACATCAGTTCATCGAAAGTCGGCACAGAGGGCATGGTTGAAAACCGTATCGCCCGATTTCGAGGCCAGTAGCGTAACCGATCAGGTTGTGAACGCGGAAGTCATGTCCAGCGCCTAGGTGCGGCATGACCCCATCTGCCATCAGGAGCCCCGACCGGGAACACGGCAAAGACTATCTGTGCGCCAAGGCCCGTGGCTGGTGGGATGGCGCTCAGAGTGCCACAATGCGGGGTATGGAAAAGACGACACTTGAGAAGCTCGCGCGGCTATCCGGCAAGGCGACGTCGAAGGGGCTCGATTCCCTCGCGCGACACGGCTTTGATCTCCGCGCGAAGCTATCGGCCCCGATCAGCCGAGTTCCACGGCGGGCTCCTCCGCCCCAGAAGCCAAAATCGGACGCCTGATGCCCGATCCCGAAACCATTTACAACTGGCGGCGGCTCGACGACCGCATCACCACGTCCGGTCAGCCGACCGAGCCGCAACTCTCCGACATCCAGGCGCTTGGCGTCGCGCACGTTGTCAACCTCGCCCTCCATACCCACGAGAAGGCGCTGCCGGACGAGGCCGGGAGCGTCCGCAGTCTCGGGATGACGTACACCCATATTCCGGTCGATTTTCAGAACCCGACCCAGGAGGACTTCGAGCAGTTCTGCGCCGTGATGGAGCAGTTCAAGGATGCTCCGATCCACGTGCACTGCATCGCCAACTACCGGGTCTCCGCCTTCTTCTACAGGTATCGCCGGGATGTGCTTGGGTGGGATGATGCCACGGCGCGCCGTGAGATGGATGCGATCTGGAAACCCGAGGGGGTCTGGGCCGACTTTATTCGACGCTAACCGGCAGCGGCGTTGCCTTGGATGATCAACCGATATCTTACTTGCGCCGCCGGCCCGTCATATACGCGACAGCACTGTCGATCTTCTTATCGTATCCCGGAAACCGCGCCTTTGCCTCGGCCGGCGACAGTGTCTCCACCTTGCCCTTCACGCCTCCGAGATGCGCATAGTAGTTGGGCGAACTTGTCGTACGTCAGGGTGCCATCGCTATTGGCCTCTAACGTCTCTTCCATGCCGCCGCCGCTACCCTCGTAATGCAAGACGATCTCGGGGTCGGTGAACCGTCGCATTCTCTTACCTCGCCCATATCACCCGATGCGGCGCGCTATCCTAGTAGCCAGCATACAAATGCCAATACGGTTGCCGCCGCTTTCTCTCGCGTTGCCAGAAGCGAGCCTGATCGGCTGGAGCAAAGCAGTAGAAATCAGCCGGGGCGCGGGGATCGCGGCGGGACGTGTACTTCATAGTGTCGTCCATCAGCCAAATCTCGGAGAAGCCGAACCCGGCGAAGCCGGACGGGTCATACATGTCGGCGACTTCCTCCCACACATCCCATAGGCCGGGATAGGTCGCCATCGCCTCGTACATGGCTTCCATAGTCAGGTTTGCGTGCGCCTCGGTGCTGATGGCAGGCCAAGTGAGATGGCCCAACAGGATCATTGGACGAGTACCAAACAGCCCACGCCGGGCATAACTCTCGTGCTTCTGCGTCGCCAATCGGTGCATTCCAAGCACGATGTCTTCGGCGGTCTCGGCCATAATCGCAGTCAGTTCGACGCCGGTCTCTACGCCGTCGATGAGGGCGATCACATCGGGTGGATCGGCTCCGCCGATAACTTCGACCGAGCGGCCGGTCACCTTCGGAAAATCGCTCTCGAACGCCTCGGCAGTCATGTCCTCGCACATGCGCTTGCCGATCACGTAATCGTCGCTGCTCATGCGCGTGATATGGGGGGCGAACCCCCATTGCCAATCGCAATCCGCGCCCAAAAAAATCGCCAAGTCGGTGCCCGCTAACGGCGACCGGCTTCCCGCTTGAGAAAATCGATTTGCCGAGGAGGGTAAAGTTGGGTAGAGCGGGAGGGTAAAACCCGCTCTACCCGGTGCGTGGAAAACGGCAGAAAATAAGGAACTTCAGGAATCAGCTTGGCCGGATCAAGTCCGGCCATGACTATAAAGAAGGAGGACTACTCCGCCGCTGCGGGTTGCGGCACCGGCAGCTGCTCGACCATCTCGGCATCCCACGGACCGGGGAAACGGCCGCGGCCGACCTTGTCGCGGCTGAACACGTGATAGTCGACCGGCCACTCGGCGCGCGGCATCTCGTAATAGACCTCGACCCCGTTGCCGTCCGGATCGCGCAGATAGATGCCGAGCGAGATGCCGTGATCGGCGATGTGGTCGATCGGCTGCTTTTGCTCTTTGATCCGCGCGTAGAAATCCTTGAGGTCGTCGAGGCTCTCGACCCGCCAGGCCATGTGGTTGAGCCCGACCTGCCGGCGCTGCTGCAGCGGCGCGTCGTCGCCCAGCTGCATCACCGCGACCTCGTGCGACTGGTCGGTGTCGGCCGACATGAACGCCGCCCAGCCCGGCCGGTACTCGTAGCAGTGCAGGCCGAGCAAATTCTCGTACCACTCCTTCGACTTCTCGGCGTTGCGCACGTAGATGTTGACGTGCCCCAGATACATCGGTCGCTTGGCCATATTGCCCTCTCTTTCAGAGTGAAAACCTTGGCGCGATTTTATCACGCCTCCTCGCTCTTCCCCAGAAAGTCCAAGACCCGCTCCATCACCTGCCCTTTCGGGTAGACCGCCGCCATCGCCCGCGCGCGGGTCAGCGGGTCGCTGGCGAAAAACCGCTCGTAGAGCTCCTGGCGGCTGCCGAAGGCGCTGCCGGCGACATCCCAGGCGAGGCGGAACAGCTTCACCCGGTCCTTGGCCGCGAGCTTGTCGGTCGCCAGGTATTGCTCGATCTGCGGCGCCAGGGGCCCGGCGAAATCCTTTTCGCTCGGGGTCAGCAGGAAGCTCGACGAGCCGAGCAGCTGGAGGATTTCGACCATCCGCGGATAGGCGGTCATCATCAGATTGCGTGTCGATTCCGACGGCAGGATCGCCGGCGCCATCACCCCCCAGCGGTCGAGTTCGGCGTCGGCCTCGGCGGCGCGCATGCACGAGCGCATCAGCTCGGTGTAGAGCATCAATTCGCCGATCCGCTCCTCGGTATGCGGCAAATGCGCATTGCCGAGCGCCTCGCTCATCAACAGCGCCAGCCCCAGCACGAACTCGCATTTGGCGAGGTTCTTCGCCGCGCCCTGGTGCGCCGAATGCGCGGTCGAGTGGGTGACGTGCGGCACCGCGTTGAGCCGGTCGACGTCGTAAAGCAGGAACACCCGCTCCCACGGCACCAGCACGTTGTCGAAGAAGACGATGCAGTCCATCTCCTCGAAGCGCGAGGCGAGCGGCGCGTCGAAATGCGAGCGGCCGAGGTCGAAGCTGTCGCGGCAGAGGAATTTGAGCCCCTCCGTGCCGCAATCGATCGAGAAGCTCATCGCGAACGGCGAGTGGTCGTCCTGAATGCCGCGCCAGGCGCGGCGAATAGACCGCGATCTCGTCGGAGAGCGGCCCCAGTGTCGCGAGGATGCGCGCGCCGTGCACGACGATCCCGGCCGACGTCTCCTTCTTGACCTCGAGCGCGGTGCCTTCCTGCGAGGTTGAACATGCCGGAGACGTTGCGGCTGCGCTGCAGGTTGATCAGCGCGTGGGTGAGGCAAACGTCGTTCTCGCGCAGATGCTCGACATAGCGGCGCATGTTGTCGCCGAACTCGGGCTTCTTCTCGCCGAAGAAATCCGCCGCCGCGCCCCAGGCGGCGAAGGTCACGTTCATGAAATCGGGCGAGCGGCCCATCATGCCGTTGGTGGTGCGCGCCCAGTTCAGCATCATGCTCGTGCGCGTCTCCAGCTCCTCGCGCGTCTTCGGGTTGGTGAACGAGCGCCCGACCCGGTCGCCGGTCGTCGGCGACTTGTAGGTCATCACCTTTTTCAGCTTGGGGTCGTGCTGCAGGTCGTAGAGCGAGGCGATCGCCTTGACCCCGCCCGCCAGCCCCGGATGCTTGGTGACGTCCTTGACCCGCTGGCCGCCGAGCCACACCTCGCGCTCCTGCGCCCGCAGGCCCTCGATATACTGTTGACCGGTGCGTGCTGGCATCAAGGCCTCCCCGTGTTCGCCAAGATGCTAGCAGCGTGTCGCTTGGCTTCCACGGCAAAATCCGGGATGTTCGCACTACGAACAGGGGCCATATGAACCACCATCCGGTCAGATCGCTGTCGCGCGGGTTGATGCTCATCCGCGAGCTCAACGTCACGGGCCCGTCGAGTGTCCGGCAACTCGCCAACAAAACCGGGTTGAACCGGACGACCTGCTACCGCCTGCTGCAAACCTTGCAGCAGGACGGGTTCGTCACCTTTGACCGAGGGAACGCGCTTTTCGCGCTGACCGCGCAGATACGGATGCTGAGCGAAGGGGTGTCGACGAGCGACCTGTCGAGCCAAGCCGCGCTTCCGCCGATGTTCGCGCTGCTCGAAGAGATCTCGTGGCCGAGCGATTTCGCGGTCTTCGAGCTTGGCTCGATGATGATCCACGAGAGCACCCACTCGTTCAGCCCGTTTTCCGTTCACCGCTCGATGGTGGGGAGACGGCGATCTCTGGTGAGGAGCGCGCTCGGCCGTGCCGCTTTGAGCGCGGCTTCGCCCGCATTGCGGCGCGAGATGCTCGAAATCGCCGCGAGCTTCGTGTCCGAAGACGCGGCGATCGCCCAGGATAGCGGGTTTATCGAGCATATCGTGGCGCGCACGAGAAGGGACGGCTACGCGTCATCTGTCGACCAATCGGAGCAGGGTATCAGCGGCATCGCGCTCGCCATCGAAGGCGTCCGGCCGGTGCTGGGGAGCCTCAACATCGTCTTCTTCAGCTCGGCGATGACGCCCGACATCGCCGCCGAGCGGTATTTGCCCAGCCTCAAAAAGGCGGTCGCGGAGATCGAGGCGCGTTGGACGGGCGGAAACACGACAGCGGCCAAAGTTTAAGCGACCGCCGTCATGCCACCCGCTGGCCTTCCGGCAGCAGGCCCTGGCTGTAGGTCGGCCGCAAGATGTCGAGCCGCATCGGCACCGGGGTCCCCAGCCACAGCGCGTTCTTGCTGTGGTCGTCGTAGGAGCTTTCGGTCAGCGGGTGCACCAGCACGTCGAGCCCGTCGCGGTTGAGCATCAGCCACGGCACCACGTTCTGGAACTCCGGCGTCTCGAAGATCGCGACGAATTGCGAGATCGGGTGCGGCCCGCGCGGCTCGTCGCTGAGCATGCCGACCTCGACCGCGAATTTCTCGGCGAGCACGCCGCGCAGCTTCTCGGCCGCCGGCTTGGTCTGGGGGTTGTAGTAGATGTGGGCGTGATAGCCCTTGTTTTCGGTCATGGTTTTCTCCTGTTTTACCTTCCGTCATGGCCGGGCTTGTCCCGGCCATCCACGCGAACTCCCGCGGAGATCCCCGGGTCACCCCCGGACTTGATCCGGGGGCCGGGGATCATCGGCCAAATTAGCTGGCCGCCAGTTTGGCCTCGATCTTCTTCGCGATCTCGGCGCGCCATTCCTCGATCGGCTTGAACCCCTCGCGCTCGCGGCAGAACGCCTCGGTCTCGGCCTCCAGCGTATCGGCCGGCTTGTCGAGGTCGATCTTGATGCCGAGCGGCTGCGGCACGTACCACGGCGTGTCGCAGAACATCTCGATCTGGTTGCCCTCGGGGTCCTGGAAATAGACCGACCAGGCATTGCCGTGGCAGATCGGCCGGATGCCCTCGCAGCCCGCGTCGCGCACCTTGCGGAACGCCTTCTGCACCTGCGGCAGGGTCCCGACATTGAACGACACCTGCTGCACCATCGGCACTTCGGCGTCGGTCTGGCGGCCGCGCACCAGCACCACCTGGTGGTGGTCGCTGGGGTTGCGCGAGAGGAAGGTGATGCGCCCGTCCTCCGCCCCGTCGCTGACCACGAAGCCGAGCACGCGAGGTATAGAAATCGATCATCTTGGGCACGTCGTGGACATAAAGCCCGACATGGCTGAGGCGCGGGGCGGTATCCATCGTTAGTCTCCTTTTCCCGTCATGGCTGGACTTGTTCCGGCCATCCACGTGATCTCCCGGACGACGCCCGGGAATGACGCACGCAGTAAAATATGAGCGCGACCGCCGCCATGTATCAAATCGATTATTGATATGATATCCATTCGAGACATGGATATACGCCCATGGACATAAGAGCCGTCGACCTCAACCTGCTGAAAGCCTTCGACGCGCTCGCTTCCGAGCGCGCCGTGACCCGCGCCGCCAGCCGCATCGGCCTGTCGCAGCCGGCGATGAGCCACGCCCTGTCGCGGCTGCGCGGCCTCTTTGGCGACGACCTCTTCGTCCGCACCCCGGGCGGCATGGAGCCGACGGCAAGGGCGCGCGAGATCGCGCCCTTGGTCTCCTCCGCGATCGAGCGGATCGAGGCGGCGCTCAACCTCGGCGCCGGGTTCGACCCCGCCACCAGCCTCGCCACCTTCACCGCCGGGATGGGCGAATACGCCGAGGTCGCGCTGGTCGGCCGCCTCGCGCGGGAATTCTCGCGCCAGGCGCCAAAGGCGACCCTGCGCCTCCTGTCGCTGCACGGCGGCGACGCCGCCGAGCAGCTGGAGCGCGGCGCCATCGATGTCGCGGTGGCGCATCTGCGCGCGATGCCGCCGGCGATCGAGACGACGCTGCTCTTCCGCGACCCGTTTGTCGTCGCCGCCCGCAAGGGCCACCCGATCACCCGAGCGCCGCTCACGGTCGAGGCCTATGCCGCGCAGGATCATGTGCTGGTCAGCCCGCGCGGCGACCCGAGCGGCGCGCTCGACCGCATCCTGGTCGATTACGGCCAGCGCCGCCGCGTCGCGCTCCTGGTCGCGACCTATCTCGCGGTGCCGGCCGCGCTCGCCGCCTCCGACCTGATCGCCACCCTGCCCAGCCGCGCCGCCAGCCTCATCGCCGCCCATGCCGAACTCGCCATCCTGCCGCTGCCGATCGACTTCGCCGCGACCGTCTCGATGGCCTGGCACCGCCGCACCGCCAGCGAACCCGCCCAGGCGTGGTTCAGGGGGTTGTTGACGGAGGCGGCGGGGGAGTGAGGGCGCGTGAAAATCGCTTTCGTTGAACCTGGGTAAAACTTAAAATTGATACCTCATTGAAAACGATGAGCGATCGTCTATGGAGGACTTAGTTTCGCGATTTCGTGCAGAGCTCCATGATCGCTCTCCGCGAGATATGTGTGGCGGTTTTTGATATCGGAAGCTGCGTCAGCGAGACGATCGATATTTTACCGTTGAGGCGACGTCCGTGTCGTATAAAAAGCGACGAAGAGATAATAGTCGTGGGATAGAAAAAGCTCGGGTTCTCAATCGCGCCACTTAAGCGCTACCGAGCATTGGCGAAGAGTCCGATATTGACGTTGCCATCGTGTCGCCACAGCTTTTTGAATCGTATATGGCACGAGGTGCTGAAGTTTTTGGATTCTGCGGCATCTTGGCAAAGTCGTGAGGAGTTCGCGCGATACTTTGTCCGGGGCTGGCTACGGCCAGACAAGCTTCCGTCAGGCCCGCAATTTGAATTCACAAATGACTGGTTTAACTTCTTCAGAGAACTCTCAAATTCAAGGCAATATGGTGATATTAAAATCTCCGGCGCGATATATCGAGATTGGGTTTTTCTGGAGCAATACCAGGATGAGTGGATTTTACAATGCTTCGAGGCCAAGGGGACGGCGAAATGGGGAGACGCACGATTAGCGGGTCCGCGATCTCCTGACAGTTATCGGAAATGGCCCTGGTCCTGGACCCGATTGCAGCGTCGTCTGGTTTGGCTTGAGCCATAAGAATGCATTTATCAAGATGGTTCTTGAAGGTTATCCGTTTCCGAGAGTTCAAACTCGAAAAGTGTCCACGATTTCAGGTTCGTACGATACGTCTGTGAGCAGCCTGATATGGGCGACCAGGACCCATGCCGCAGCGCTGACCAGGGTGGCCTCGAAGTCTTTGGCGAGCCTTCGGCACCGACCGAGCCAGGCGAAAGTGCGCTCGACGACCCAGCGGCGTGGCAGCACTTCGAACCCGCTGAGCTTATCGGAGCGCTTGATCACCTCGATCGTCCAGCGGCCGATCTGCGCCAGTTCCAGCCGCAATTGTCGCCGGCATAGCCGCCATCGGCGAAGATATGGCGCAGCCAGGGATAGAGATATCGGATCGAGGCAAAGACGCCGACGGCACCATCGCGATCCTGAATGTCGGCGGGGTGGACCTGCAACCCCACCAGGTGCCCGAGCGTGTCGACGACGATATGGCGCTTGCGGCCCTTGATCTTCTTGCCAGCATCATAGCCTCGTGGACCGCCGCTTTCCGTCGTCCTGACCGACTGGCTATCGATCACGCCAGCGTCCGGGCTGGCTTCGCGCCCGACCTTCTCGCGCGCGGCCATGACCAGCACGTGGTTGATCTGAGCCAGCGTGCCATCTCGCGACCAGCGGTAGAAATAACCTTGGATCGTCGAATAAGGGGGAAACTCCTTCGGAAGCTGCCGCCACTGGCAACCCGTTGCGGCCATATAGAGCAGCGCCTCCACGACCGCTCGCAGGTCGGTTTCGCGTGGTCTCCCGATCACGCATCGCACCGGCATCAATGGCGCGATCAAGGCCCACTCGGCATCGGTCATGTCGCTTGCGTAGCGCAACCCCTCGCGCCGATATTGTCGGCGAGTGATCTCACTCCAGGCCATCGTGAACCCCACCGTTTGTGTCGCAACAACGATGGAATCACAAGCCGTTGAGATCACTCAGCTCTTTTTCAGTCAGGCTCTCAGTACTTCAATAGAGACGAGGAAATCGAGGCGTATCTGAAGCGATATAACGATGAATTTTTAGATGGCGACAAGCTAAAGGTGCGGTTCCGAAAGGTAACCTCTTTTATACGGGATTGTCGTTTTCCAACAACCTCGCGTGTTTGGAAGAAGGCAGACTTCTTCACTGCGTTCGTTGAACTGGATTACCTGATCGCTATCAAGGGTGTTGCCCTCGATCCGGTCGCTGTAAAAGGGGTACTTGAGAACCTTTATACTCAAGTTGACCGAGTGGCAGGCGGTGCTACGGAAGTTTCCAGAAGACGCTGGCCGCTACGCGCGGGCCGCGCTGCAAGCTACGAACGATAGGTCTAACCGCGTTTTAAGGGGTACGATTGTGCGCACGATGCTCTTGCAACAAGCCGCAAACGCCATAGCTGCAAAATAAGATTTCTCCTGGGACAGGATGTCACGCCGCCCCCAACAAATCGATCTCGAAATGCACCTTGCGCGCCGCGAGGACGGGGCGGCGGGCGCGGCCGGCGCCTCTGTCGAGCCGGACCAGCCCGGCGTCTGCGAGCTTGTTTAATGTCCGCGGCACGTTCTGGTCGGCGCGGCCAGCGGTGCATCTGCATACCGATCTGGTATAATGCCGTCATGACAAAGGCGCTCGAACAGGCCATTGCGGAAGTAGAAGGGCTGTCCGAAGCCGATCAGGAACAGATCGGCCGGCAGCTCCTGTCGCATGTCGAGAAGCTGCGCCGGCTGCGGGCGGAACTCGACAAGGGCATCCGCTCGCTCGACGCCGGCAAGGGCGCGCCGCTCGACATCGAAAAATTCATCGAGGAACAGAACGCCCGGCATGCCGGAAAATAAGCGGCCGGTCGTCTGGTCGCCCGAGGCGCGCGCCGATCTTGAAGACATCTGGACTTATTACGCGCAAGCCGCTGGACGGCAGACGGCGGACAATATCGCTCGCCAAATCGGCGCCGCCTGCGGGGTTATCGAAGACTATCCGCTCGGCGGGCGTAGCCGAGATGAATTACGGCCCGGGCTTCGCTCGGTCTCCGTGCGCCCACACGTTATCTTTTATCGGCTGATTGGGGACGCTCCGGAAATTGTCCGGGTGTTGGACGGTAGACGCGATCTCGACGAGATTTTCGCCGAAGGCGCTACAGATCAATAGTCGGCATCCGTTTACTCCACCCCCAACAAATCGATCTCGAAATGCACCTTGCGCGCGGCGAGGACGGGGCGGCGGGCGCGGCCGGCGCCCTTGTCGAGCCGCACCAGCCCGGCGGCGGCGAGCTTGTTTAATGTCCGCAGCACGTTCTGCTCGGCGCGGCCGGTGAGCGCGGCGAGTTCGCTGACCGAGTTCGGCTTGCGCTCGGCGATCGCCCGCAGCAGCGCGCGGTTCTTTGTCGAGAGGAGCTGGACGCCTCCAAGAACCTGGCGGTTTTGGCTGGTTCGTGATTCGATTCACCGGGTTTGCGACGGGGGTGGCGGATGCGGGGTCAGGCTGGATTTTTCGACGTTGAGGATCGGCTGAAGGAGCTCTCGGCCAAGGGCGATGCCCTGGAGCGGCTGAACGCCGTGGTGGATTTCGACCTATTCCGCGGTGATCTCGAGCGGGCGGTGCCGCGCTCGGACGGATCGAAGGGTGGCCGGCCTGCCTTCGACCACGTGCTGATGTTCAAAGTTCTGGTCCTTCAGGCCAGTCACAGCCTGTCAGACGAGCGGACCGAATATCTGATCCGGGACCGGCTGTCGTTCATGCGCTTCCTCGGGCTGAGGCTTGCCGACACGGTGCCGGACGCGAACACGATCTGGACCTTCCGCGAGGCGCTGACGCGGGCCAAGTTGCGGGGCAAACCAGCGATTGAGGTTCTGTTCAAACGCTTCGACGCCGCACTCACGGCAGCGGGCTTTCTGGCGATGGGCGGTCAGATCATCGATGCCACGATCGTTGCCGCGCCGAAGCAGCGCAACACCGACGGCGAGAAGCGCGACATCAAGGAAGGCCGCATCCCGGCGGAGTGGGCGAAGAAGCCGGCCAAGCTGCGCCAGAAGGACCGCGACGCACGCTGGACGGTCAAATACACCAAGGCCAAGCCGAGCGAGGACGGTGCACCTCGTGTCGATCTCGCGGTCCCGGCCTTCGGTTACAAGAACCATGTCGGCATCGATCGCCGACATCGCCTGATCCGCAGCTGGGCCGCCACCGACGCGGCGCGTCACGACGGTGCGTTGTTGCCCGCTTTGATCGACAAGGACAACACCGCCAGCGACGTGTGGGCCGACACCGCCTATCGCTCCAAGGCCAATGAGAAGCATCTGGCGAATAACGGCCTGCGCTCGCAGATCCACCGCAAGAAGCCGAAGGGCAAGCCCATGTCCCGGCGTACCGCCCGAGCCAATGGCCGCAAGTCCGCGGTGCGCGCGGCGGTCGAGCACGTCTTCGCCCGGCAGAAGGGCCCGATGGGCCTCTATATCCGCACCATCGGCCTCGCCCGAGCGAGAACCAAGATCGGGCTGGCCAATCTCGTCTACAATCTATGGACGCCTCCCGCGCAAGGTGCTTTGTTGGGCTTCGGCGGCATTAGATGCATAAATCTATCCGGCCTACTGTTGGAGCGGTAACGCTCCTGGCCTTGATGGGATCGACTGCTCCTGACCTCATAACATGATCGGCCGCTTGGGCCTTGTAAACGATCAGGTTTCGGAGTTGCGGTCCGTGCCGACGCGCCATCACAATCCACCTCGCATGCATAACCGCACAGTGCGGTTTGGTCTCCTCAGGCTGCCTTGTAAATCCCCTGTCGTGTGAGTAGAGCCCACGCGATCCGCGCGGTTTTGTTGGCGAGCGCTACGACTGCTCGGTTGAACCCACGCCGGGCAATCAGAGCCTGCAGCCACTTAGATCGACAGTCGTCACGCCCGGATGTGCGGAAAGCGACAGATCGAGAGCCATGGATCATCTGGCGACGCAGGTAATGATTGGCCTGCCTGCCATCCCTCCGAGCTTCGGCTCCCCCTGTCGTGCGCTGTCGCGGGACCAGGCCGATCCAGGCGGCAAGCTCGCGTCCGCTGCGGAAATGCCGCCCGTCATTAATACTGGCTATGAGTGCGGTCGCGATAACGGGACCAATCCAGATACGGCCGCCAAGCGCCGGCTCGCCTCGTTCTCCCGGCAGATCGTCACGAGGCGCGTGTCGAGCGTTTTGATCCGGCCCTCAGATCGCGTAACTGATCGAAGAGGTTTGCAAATAGCTCACGCGCATATCAGAGAGCGACGCCTCCGCGACCGCCGCCGGCCCTCCGCGGTGAGCTGATACGGCCCTTAGCCAGAACGATCCCATATTCGGCCAGCAGGCGCGAGCCTGGTTAATCAGGGACGTTCGTTGGCAAATCAGGCGCTCGCGGACCGGTGTACCGCTTGAAGATCCTGCTGAGCTATCGTTTTCACCGGGACGAAGCGCATGGTGGGACGGCTGGCCGCATCGAAGATCGCCTCGGCATCATCCGCATCGTTCTTCGTCCCGCGGACGAACGGCTTAACGAAACGAGGATGAAGCAGGCGCACGTGATAGCCGACTTCCTGAAAGCGCCGACCCCAGTAATGCGCGCTGGGACAAGCCTCCATGGCGATGTTCGAAGGTGCGAGCTCGGTCACAGCAGCGAAAAATTTAGCCCGGCGAGCTTCCTCGACAGCACGACCCCATCGCCGCTTACACCATGCAAGTGGAATGATTGCTTCCCAAGATCGACAGCCACCATATCAAACGTCATATCCGCCTCCATTACTTGACCACCAATCGTGGTCGGGAAACGGGAGGCGTCCATCCCATAACATGAAGCGGATGGTCTGGCTCACCGCGCAGGCCGCACCGGCGTGAGCGAAGAACCGTAATCCGTGATGGCTAGCCGGTCGAATACCCCCAGTGGACCAGCAGCCCAACTCCGCAGCTGAAAGGCGCGCTCATCCCGCGCAGAAAACGAGGTCTGGAGGGAGCTTGGCGCCCGCCTCCAGCGAGGCGAAATGCACCGCCCGATCCCGGTCTTCGCCCGCTTCGACCGGTTCGCACCAGATTTTCGGCTCGCGCGGATCGACTCGGCGCTCGCCGCGCGCGACCGCGACTGTGTAATCCTTGAAGTCCTGAAACGTGCCGGCCTTGTGCTTCACAACACACCTCGCTCGGGCAAACTTCCATTTACCCTTGGCCGGGCTCGACCCGTGGGCCGTCAGCCCACGGACTTTGATCCGTGGGGCCACGTCTTTCAGCGTCATCGATGAAGACGTGGACCCCCGGAACAAGTCCGGGGGAGGACGGGTTAGTTATGGATGCTTCGGTGCAATTGCGCACCGGCTCTTAGGGAGTTTCCCATCCTGTCATGATGTGATGTCAATCTCACCATAATGTTGCCATTTGTTCTGACCACAATGGCCCAATGGCCTTGACCCAACACCACAACGTTTCGCGCCAAAGCGGAGATCGGACGCCGGCCATGACGCCTGCTAATGCTAAAAATCGCGGCAGATAACAGGGATAACAGGCAGTCCGGCCGGCTGTTATCGGTTTTAACGACAAGAGGAAAACGGGAGGCGTGCGCCTCCTGTTATCGGTGCCGATAACAGGATGAAAACAGGATGGTGGACGTCCTGTTGATTTGCGCACCGCCGCGCGGCCCGGACGGCCACGCAACAAATCCGCGCCGCGTACGTCTTTAACCCCGGCGGGGCGGTCGCGGCGCGGTTTCAGCACCCGTTAACCATACCGCGCCGACAATGCCCGAGATTTTATGCCGGAGCGGTGGGGCCGGACGAGCGATGGAACGGAACCGGTGGGAAAGCGCGATCCGCTGCCTTGAGCTGGCGCTGCACCCCCATACCGCCGACGCCGAGGTCATCGCCGGGGTCAACGGGTTTCGCCGCGCCGCCGCCGGCACGCCGCTCGGCGAGGTCTGCCGCGACTATGCCGGCGCCGCCACGGCCGGCGACAATATCAGCCAGGAAAATCTCGACCTGCGCCGCCGGCTCGAACAGCAGCGGGCGAACCAGGCCGAGGCGCTCGCCCGCCTGCACGAGGCCGAGCGCGTGATCCGCGGCCTCAGCGAGGAACTTCGCGCCGAGCAGCAGAATTTCGCCGCGTTCCGCACGGCCTCGGCGCGGATCGTCGACGGCCTCCGGGACGAGAATTTCGACCTGCGCGGCGCGCTGGAAGAGGCCCGGGTCGCGGCCGGCCCGCCGGCGCGGCAAGCAACCTCGCCGTTCCGCGACCTGCTGGCGCAGACCCTGTTGCGCGACGGCTCGCCCAGCCTCGCCCCGGCCCGCCCGGCGCCGATCGCCATCCTGACGCCGCGCCATCCCTGGGTCGCCTGATCTCGCCGACCCGCTCCTTGTAACCGCCTCTCCGGCGGGCCACATAACAACGGTCGACTTTTGGTTCGGCTCGCATTTCGCTGCTCGACAGAGCGCCGGACCGCTTTCCGTGAATAACCGACGGTTGACCCGACACTCGATAAGCGAGTGCCGGCCAATTGACTTGAAAGGCTTACTAAATGGCTAGTGGAACCGTGAAGTGGTTCAACTCACAAAAGGGCTACGGCTTTATCCAGCCCGATGACGGCTCGAAGGACGTGTTCGTCCACATCTCGGCCGTCGAACGGGCCGGCATGGGCAACCTGCACGAGGGCCAGAAGCTCAGCTTCGAGCTCGAGCGCGGCCAGCAGGGCAAGACCTCCGCCGTCGCCTTGAAGGCGGAATAGCCCCGCCTTGTGACGCCGCCGGTTCGCCGGCGGCGTCACGTTTTCCCGGGAGGGATCGATGATAATTCACAAATTTGCCACGGGACAGAGCGTGCGGTTTTCCCCGCATCGCTACGAGGATAATTCCGCCCGGGGTCTTTACACGATCGTGCGGCTGCTCCCCGAAGAGGGCAACACGCCGCAATACCGGATCAAGGCCAAGGTCGACGGCCGCGAACGGGTTGCTCGCGAAGATCAGCTCGCCCGTAGCTGAGGGCTAGAAACGGCTGCGGTCCCCCGGCCGCTTGAACCATTTGCCGGACGCGCCCTCGGTGGCCACGCGCTCCTTGGTACGCGCGATCCACGCATCGGCCGCCGCCTCGCTATCAAAGCTGCTGACGGTGGTGGGCAAGCGGTCCGGGATGCTGACCTCGACGCCGAAGCCGCCGCCGGAAAGCGGCACCACCCGATAGGTCGCCTCGGCATGGGGATGGGTTCTCATCCTCTCTATATGGGCATTTCCGGGCGAAATTGAAACGCGAATATGGCTTTGCGGCGGTAAACGGCCGAGCTATTTCGCCGCGTCTGCCAGCCGCGGCTCGCCGGCGAAATGCGGCATGATCTCCTTGGCGAAGCGGCGGATGTTTTTGATCGAGCCGCCGAAATTGACGATCACGTACTCGGCCCCGCCGTCGCGCAGCGCTTCGAGCTTGCGGCCGATCTGGTCGGGGGTGCCGAAGATCGCGGTGTCGTCGCACAGCTTGCGCACCTCGGCCTCGTCGTGGCGGGCGAAGCGCTCGCGCGCGTCGCCCGGTTTCTCGGCGAGCTTGTTGATGCGCAGATGGCCCTGCAGGCGCCGCACCTGCGCCGCCTCCAGCTCCTCGGGCGTGTCGGCGAAATGCACCGCGCGGGCGGTGCCGACCTCCATCGGGTTGTATTTGCGGCCGCGCGCCTCGACATCGCGCTTGAACTGGGCGATGTGGCGGACGACGTCCTCCATCAGATCGTATTGGCCGAGCAGCAGATTGTAGCCGCGGTCGCTGACCTGGCGCACCGAGCGCTCCGACCCGGCGCCCATCCACAGCGCCGGGTGCGGCCGCGTCGCCGGCGGCGGCTCGACGATGACGTTGTCGAACTGCCAATATTTGCCCTTGTGGCTCCACGGCTTGTCGAGGGTAAAGGCCTTGGTGATGACCTCCATCAACTCGTCGAAGCGGTCGTCGGCCTCCTCCATCGGCATCGCGAACCCAGCGAACTCATTGTAGCGGTAGCCTTTGCCGACGCCGAAATCGAGCCGGCCGCCGGAGAGGAGGTCGAGCGTCGCGGCCTGCTCGGCGAGCAGCACCGGGTTGTGCCAGGGCAGCACCAGGACGGCGGTGCCGAGGCGCAAGGTCGTGGTCCGCGCGCCGAGCCAGGTCAACAGGTTGAGGCTCGCCGAGACCTGGCCGAACCCGGTGAAATGGTGTTCGACGACAAAAGTGCGAATGAAAGCCGAGCGCCTCGGCCTCGACATTGTTCTCGATCCACTCGCGGAAGCCCTGGCTCGATGTCGGTCAGCTCCGCGCCCGGTTCGGGGCGTTTCGCCTGGGCGCTGCCGAAGAGTCCAAACCGCATGTCCGCGCTCCTATCGTGGGTGTCCTCAAGGTAGGCTCGGCTCAGCGATGTTCAAAATACCGGTTTTCTATCGTGGATATAGCAGTATGGCATGATGACGAGGAGCGGCGATCCGGCTTAGCCTAGCCGCAACGAAGCCCGGTGGAGGGACCCATGCTGATCGTCGACTCGCAAATCCACATCTGGGAAAACGCCAAGATGTCGGCGCATCACCGGCAGATCCCGACCTACGACGTCGACGATGCCTTGGCCGAGATGGCGGAGGCGGGGGTCGACGCCGCGGTGCTGCATCCGCCCTCGTCGCTCGGTGAGGCGGTCAACGTCCAGGCGGTCGAGGCGGTCAAGGCTCATCCGGACAAGTTCTGCATCCTCGGGCATTTCGACCTCGAAGCGCCGAACAAGGAAGAGATCGTTCGCAACTGGCGCTCGCGGCCGGGCATGCTCGGCTTCCGCTTTACCTTCAACCAGCCGAGCCAGAAGCGCTATTGGAGCGACGGTTCGCTCGAATGGTTCTGGAGCGCCTGCGAGCAGCAAGGCTATGTGGTCGGCCTCTTGGCCGGCGGCTACATGAAGGAATTCGGCAAGATCGCCGAAAGCCATCCCGGCCTCAAAATCCATATCGACCATCTCGGCCGCCATGGCGGCGGCGCCGGCGGCACCGACGAAGCGGCCTGGGCCGATCTCCCGGAGATGCTGGCCCTCGCCAAATTGCCCAATGTTGGGGTCAAGATGTCGGGCGCGCCGAGCTACTCGAGCCAGCCCTACCCCTACAAGAACATCCACGGCTACCTGAAGCAGATCTTCGACGCGTTCGGCCCCAATCGCTGCTTCTGGGGTACCGACATCACCCGCATGCCGTGCTCTTACCGGCAATGCGTGACGATGTTCAGCGAGGAGCTGCCCTGGCTGCAGGGCAAGGACAAGGAACTGGTGATGGGCCGGGCGGTGTGCGAATGGCTCGGCTGGAAGCACCCGGCGCTCGTCTGAGCCTGGTCGCGGCTTCGGCCGGGGGAAAGATACCGCAGCGCCTCGATCCGACGCAGCTCGCTGGCTACCGCGAGATGCGCGTGATCGAGGCGGCTGCCGCCGAGCTCGGCATCGCCGACCCGTTCTTCCGCGTCCACGACCACATCGCCGGCGCCGAGACCGTCATCGACGGGCGGCGGATCGCCAATTTCGCCTCGTACGACTACCTCGGGCTGAATGGCGACCCAAGGGTGGTCGAGGCGGCGAAGGCGGCGATCGACCGCTATGGCACGACGGTTTCGGCGAGTCGCATGGTATCGGGCGAGCGCGCGGTTCATCGCGAGCTCGAAGCCGAGCTCGCTCGGCTCTACGGCGTCGAGGACGCTCTTGCGCTGGTCAGCGGTCATGCCACCAACGTCTCGCTGATCGGCGCGCTGCTCGGCCCGGGCGATCTCATTGTTCACGACGCGCTTGTCCATAACAGCATTGTCGAGGGGGCGAGGCTTTCGGGGGCACGGCGGATGCCGTTCCGCCACCTCGACCATGCCGCCGCCGACCGCGCGCTCGCCGAGGCGATGCCGCGCGGCGGCAAGGCGCTGATCGTCATCGAGGGTCATTACAGCATGGATGGCGATGTGCCCGACCTCGCGGCCTTTGTCGCGGTGGCGCGGCGGAATCGCGCGTGGCTGATGGTGGACGAGGCGCATGCGCTGGGCGTGCTGGGACGGCGCGGGTTCGGCCTCGCCGAGCATGCGGGTATCGACCCCGGCGAGGTCGATGTCTGGATGGGAACGCTGAGCAAGGCGCTGGTCTCGGCCGGCGGCTACGTCTCCGGCAGCGGCGCGCTGATCGGCTATTTGAAACGCGCCTTGCCAGGTTTCGTCTTCTCTGTCGGGCTGACACCGACCAATGCCGCAGCGGCGCTGGCGGCACTGCGCATCCTGCGTGACGAGCCCGAGCGCGTCGCGCGGCTCCGCCGCAACGCCGCGCTGTTCGCGCGATTGCTGCGCGGGGCCGGCCTTGATATCGGCGGCTCCGCGGGCGCGGCGATCGTGCCACTGATCACCGGGGATTCGATCCGTGCCGGCCGCCTGTCGCAGGCGCTCTTCGCCCGCGGCGTCAACGCCCCACCGATCCTCTATCCAGCGGTGCATGCCGCGAGGCTACGGTTCTTCGTCAGCGCAGGGCACAGCGAGGCGCAGTTGCGCGACACCGCGCGCATCATCGCCGAGGAAGACGGTGGCCTCAGGTAAGTCTGGCGAGGAAGCGGTCGACGGTGGCAAAATGCTCTTTCCAGCAGGGCGCGTTCCACAGGCCGAGCCGAGCAAGTTGAGCCTTCCGCCGTGGTGAATCTGTCGCGAAATCGAGGATCGCCACTCGCCACGCCTCCGCGTCCGTGGGGTTGAGATATTCGGGTACGCCGCCGCCGCTTTCTCGGAGCGCCGGTAGATCGCTGCACAGCACCGGCACGCCTTGCGCCAGCGCCTCGACCACCGGTAGCCCGAACCCTTCGGCAAAGGACGGCAACAATACGGCGCGGGCACCTTGGAGTAGCGGGACGAGCGCCGCGTCGGGCAGGCCGGCCCGCTCCTCGACAAGCGGGAACAGCCTGGCAAGCTGACTGCCGATCGGCTCGCTGCGCCAGCCGCGCCGGCCGACGAGCAGCAGCCGCGGCGCCTGTTCGCCTCGCTCTGCGGCCAGGTGCTGCCAAATATCCAGCAGCAGCGCTTGGTTCTTGCGCGGCTCGATCGTGCCGAGGCAGACAAAATAGGGCCGCACGGCAGTCTTCGGCCGGCCGATAGCGAGATCGAGCCCGAGCGGGGCAACAACGGTCGGCAGATCTCGATTGAGCCGCCGGCGCAACGCCGCCCGCGTGGCTTCGGAATTGACGATTGCCGAGTCGGCGAGTTCGGCGACCGTGGCGATGCGGCGCTGGTGACGCTTGGTCTGCGCCGGGCTGGTGAATTCGGGGAAGTCCAGCGGGATCAGATCGTGGATCAGGGTGACGAAGCGCGCACCCGATGTTCGCTTGAGCCGGGCGATGCCGCGTGGCCGGTGGAGGTGGCTGTGCGACACGAGGAGGTAGATCGGGTTCGCATCCTCTTTCAGCCGTGCCGTCAGCGCCCCTGCGCCGAACAGGCCAGCCCGGTGCAATCGCCAAGACAACGCGGTCATCTTCCGAGCGTGGTCGGGCGCGGCGCCGTCGCGCCACGCTGTCCCCGCCATCTCAACAAAGCGCGCGGCGTCTTCTTGCGGCAATACGCCGATTGCGCCGAACGCATTGATCGCCGCGAAACAATGTCCGACCCCGCTCGCGAGAAGATAGCGCGCATAGGCCAGTTCGACGCGATCGATACCGGTCGGGGTGGCGAAGCCCGCGCGCGATAAAAGGCGCGACAGATCGAGCGCGATCATCGCGCCGTTCGGCACCCTATTTGGTCGCGCCCTTGACCACCGCGCCGGTCACCACCGGAGCGGTCAGGGTATTGAGCAGCCCGAGGAACTTCTCCAACTCGGTCATGTCGGCATTGGCGACGTAGAGGACATCTTTGTCCTCCAACGGGAAACTCTTGGCGGCGAAATAGGCCTTGGCGTCGCTCAGATCGAGGCGATAAACCAGCGGTACACGGCCATCCGGAGCGACCTCGCCGGGTTTTCGCCCGAGCGCGGCGACGACCGCCGGGCTTTCGTAGCGGAAGAGAAATACGCCGGCGGGGTCCGAGCGAAAATCCTGCAGCCCGCCGGCCTTCGCCAGGCCCTCGGCGAGACTCATCGTCGGTCCGGAGAACGGGATTTCATTGTTCTGACCGGTTGCGCCGAAGACGGTGAAAGTCTGCGGCGCGCGCACTAGGGTCAGCACGTCGCCGGGTTCGGCATAGATGTTTTCCCGCGGTTCGGAGACCAGCAATTCCATCGGGATCGTAGCGGTCACCCCGCGGCGCGACAGCCGCACGGCGATCTCGTGGATCGGGGCCTTGGTGCCTCCGGCGGCGGCAATGAGATCGAGCAGCCGGTTGCCCTTCGGCGACAGCGGCACCAGTGCGCCCTTGACGACCTCACCCTCGACGGTCGCGGTGTTGCTGACGCTCTTGTCGACGGTGACGATCGACTGCGGGTCGAGCGCCTTGCCGCTGAGCCGTTTCTCGACCGCGTGCTGGACATCGAGCGGCAGTCGCCCGGCCACCTGGATGCGGCCGGCAAAGGGCACGCTGATGGCACCGTCTCGGCCGACCAGCTGGGGCGGCAGGGTGACGCTATGCGCACCCGGTCCATTCGCGGCATTGGTCGGGCCGGAAAACAGCCCGCCATCGGCCGCCTCCCAAATGGTGACGACAACCGTGTCGCCGACCCCGATCGTTGGGTCCGCCGGCGGCCCCTTCTGGGGGAAGCGATCGCACAGGCTGGGTTTTGGCGCGGCAAGGAGCGCGGCCGTAACAGTACCGTCAATATTGACGATTTCAAAATGAGCGCCGCCGGGACGTGAACTTTGGTCGATGACTTGCCGGGCGGTAGGGCCGGCGGTCGGCATGAAGCCGCAGCCAGCAACAAAAAGCCCGGCAGCCAAGATCAAGCCGCCGAGCGGCCGCGTCGGGGGATTACGCGAGCCGAGCCGCATACCCCCGTAGGTTACATAAGACTAGCGATTACACAACCTGCAATTCGGTCGCGATCGTCCGAGACGCGTACACCCCCATCCAGCCGGTCAGATCGAGCCAGCCTTTTTCGTCCCGCGGCGGTTCGATCGCACGGATATGGGCGTCAGTGATCTCGCGAATGTCGTCGATCAGTCGAGGCGGATCGGATTCGGTCGACCAGAAGAACCGGACCGCGCCGCCAACTTCGTGCTTGGCAACCAAGCAGTTAGGCACACCACGGGCCGGATGATAAAGACCGACGGCGGAATAGCCATGATTGTGGCTGACCACCATAACCCCCTCGGTCCCAGGGAACGCGTACTTCATCGCCGAAAACCAACGGCACAGCGCCGCAAGCTCGACCTCGGTAAACTCGTAGCCGGTGGGGTTCGGAGCGGTCGACGCCTTGGTTGGCGTCGACCGCGACCGGACCCTCAACGGGAAAGGCACTATGTTCGTCCCCGACAGGTCGCTCACTTCACCCCACTCCCCGAGCCTGCTCCGCCACAGGCAAGTCCCCAAGCATCCGAACCGCGTTCCACGGCCACGTCGAGAGTGCACGGTGATCGATCGATAGACTCGAAGGGCCGTGGTCTTGGTGACTACTATTGTCGGCCCGGGGATCACGTGCGCAGACGATGCGTGTGCCCGAAGAATACAATCGAGGGCCGATTTCAAGTCAATTGAGCCTCGGCGGGCGGTGAGTTTTTCTGCCCACACGTTGCTTTTATGTCACAGTTGCAAAAACGCGACAGCTCGTGAAACCGGTGGTTTTGTACACCTTTGGAAGACGAACCGCGGCATAGCCGCCCAGGCATCGCCGGCGGTGACGGCAGTCGCAAGCCTTGGAAAACTACTTAGAGGCGTCCGCGACTTCCACCACCCGCTCGATCGACACCGGCACGATTCCGGCAGTCTTCATCGCCAGTTCGTCGGCCGCCTTCGGCGACATGTCGATAAGGAAGCGATGGCTGAGCGGGCCTCGATCGGTGATGCGGACGACGACCGAGCGGCCGTTATTGAGGTTGGTCACCCGCACCAGCGAATTCAGCGGCAGCGTGCGGTGCGCCGCCGTCGCATGGACCTGGTCGAGCGGCTCGCCACTGCTGGTGCGCCGCCCGATGTATCGGCCGCCATACCAGGCCGCGCTGCCGATCTGACACGGGCCAATCGCCTTGACCTTGACGATCGCCGTGTCGCCGACGCTCGCAGAAGCAACGCGAGAGCGGTCGGGGTGCGGAACATTGCCCGCAAACTTAGCGGTCAGGTGATTTGCCGTGTGGTGATTGTCGGCTTTCAGCGGAAGCGACGTCTTTGGCAGCGGGATGGGGGCCGGCGCTGGAACGGGAGCGGGCGCTGCGGTTTCGGCCGCCGGCGGGATGCCAGTCACCGCGGCCGACGCGACCTGGGCGACCGCATTGGTGACGGTCGTGATTTGGACGGGATCGCCGATGTCAGGGGCCTCGGCGGGAGGCGGGTTCAACTGCGGCAAGTCGCTGGCGAAAGAATGAGATAGGACGGCACCGGTGGCGAGCACCAGCGACGTGACAGCCATGCCGTAAACAACCCGCAATTTCATCCGCACCCAACCCCACATTGTTTTATTGTGACGCACCGCCTGGCGGCGGACCTGCGCCTTTTTTCGGCCCTAAACGTCTCTTCCGATGTCGGTGGGTGTCGTCCCGGATCGTTGACGGCTGCCCGGGTAGGACGGGGGAAATGCAATCCCACCCTAGTTTGCAGGCCAGCAGATTGTCAACCGGAAAGCGAATGAAGAGCGGCGGCGTAAATAAGTCGTCGGAAGTCATTGGTACGCTTAAGGAGATTTATCCCCAGCATCTGACCAGCAAGGGGCCATCTAATAAGTACTTGATCGATTTAGATATTTAGAGCAGGATTGGCTTACGTGATAAAGAGATACATCGATAATACTCATAGAATTGAGATTGCATTCAACCGCAGGGCTTTGTCTCGATTATCAAAGTTGTTGCAAGTATTGGGGCAAGCGAACCTCTTCTCCGGATGTTCCGGCCGTTGGCGGCCTGGCAGGCAAGCCGATCTCGCCATGGGCGTCTACCCAGTTGCGCGATAAGATGCGCACCGCATATCGGCGCTACCCGGTGCAAATCGAAAGAGAGGATGCCATGGCGGAACAGGTGGTCATCGTCGGTGCTGGTTCGGGATTGAGCGCGGCGCTCGCCCGGCAAGTGCGCGGCCGAAGGCATGAAGGTATTTCTCGCAGCGCGCGATACGCAAAAGCTCGCGAGCCTCGTCAAGGAAACCGGCGCGACGGCCATCGCCTGCGACGCGACCAAGGTCGAGGATGTCGAGAAGCTGTTCGCCGCGATCGATGCCGCCGGCGGCAGTCTCGATCTCGTCGTCTACAACGCCAGCGGGCGGGCGCGCGGGCCGATCATCGATCTCGATCCGGCGGCGGTCGAGCAGGCGATCAAGGTCACCGCGTTCGGCGGTTTTCTCGTCGCGCAGCAGGCGGCAAAGCGGATGGTCAAACAAGGCCACGGCACGATCCTCCTCACTGGCGCCAGCGCCGCGGTCAAGGGCTATCCGAACTCGTCGTCATTCGCGATGGGCAAATTCGCCCTACGCGGCCTGGCTCAGAGCCTTGCCCGCGAGTTGCAGCCCAAAAACATCCATGTCGGCCATATCGTGATCGATGGCGGCATCGCCAAGGAGGCCGACCCCCGCGCCAACGAACGCGGCCCGGACGGGCTCCTCGACCCCAACGCGATCGCCGATACATATTGGTCGCTGCACCGCCAGCCGCGCAGCGCCTGGGCCTGGGAGATCGAGCTGCGGCCGTGGATGGAGAATTTCTGATGGCGAATGCGGAGGGCACACGGATGAACAAATACACCTGCACGATGATGGGGATCGGCGACATCTATTACGTGACGCTGATCGCCGAGAGCGAGCAACAGGCCCGCGAAATGGCGATGGCCGAAACCAAAAGGGCGGATATGCGGGCCGCCCGCGGAATTGGAGCGTCGGTGTCCTCGAAGACCGATGTCGACGGGTCCGGCGCGCATTCTCGATGCCGGGAACCGGGAAGCCTAGGACCGGGCTCCGTGCCGCCCCGATCGCTCGGCCGCTTCGCTCCTGGTGAATTGACTTTTCCGGCGAGGTTGTTATCTCTTTGGCCATGACCTTTGCGCGTGACGAGCTGCGACTTACCACCCTGGCGCCCTAACCGGCGCGCGGTTCGCTCGTCCTCGCCCCCCGCATGGGGCATTTGCGCAAGTGGTGACTCCATGGTTTCGGTTTCCAGCACTCGTCGGGGCTTTCGCGCCTTTTCGTGGCATTGGCGACTTACCGCCGGTCGGCGGCATCGATCCGCCGGCCGCTCGTAGCGATCCCGTATCCAAGGCCGTCGACCCTGAGGGGCGCGGCCCACGCCAGGAGTTTCCGATGTCCACGATGCCGATCCACAAATACCGACCGTTCCCGCCGGTAAACCTGCCCGACCGAAAATGGCCCTCGCGGGTCATCGAGAAGGCGCCGACCTGGTGCAGCGTCGATCTGCGCGACGGCAATCAGGCGCTCGTCGAGCCGATGGGCCCCGAGAAGAAGCACCGCATGTTCGACATGCTGGTGAAGATGGGCTTCAAGGAAATCGAGGTCGGATTTCCCGCCGCGTCCGAGACCGATTTCGCCTTTGTCCGTGAGCTCGTCGAGCAGGATTTGATCCCCGCCGACGTGACGATTCAGGTGCTGACCCAGTCGCGGTCAGAGCTCATCGACAAGACCTTCGAGGCGATCCGCGGCTCCAAGCGGGCGATCGTCCACCTCTACAACTCGACTTCGGAGCTGCAGCGCCGAGTCGTGTTCGGCCTCGGCAAGGACGGCATCACCGATATCGCCGTCACCGGGGCGAGGCAGATCGGCGAACTCGCCGCCGCGATGCCGGAGACGGAGGTGATCTATCAGTATTCGCCCGAGAGCTTCACCGGCACCGAGCTCGACTACGCGGTCGAGATCACCGAGGCGGTGATGGATGTGTGGCGGCCGACGCCGCAGAAGCGGATGATCGTCAACTTGCCCGGCACGGTCGAGATGGCGACAGCCAATGTCTATGCCGACCAGATCGAATGGTTCGCCCGCAATGTGCGCGACCGCGACAGCCTGATTTTGAGCCTGCATCCGCACAACGACCGCGGCGCCGCGGTGGCGGCGACCGAGCTGGCGCTGATGGCCGGCGCCGAGCGGGTCGAGGGCACGCTGTTCGGCAATGGCGAGCGCACCGGCAATGTCGATGTCATCACCCTGGCGCTCAACCTGTTCAGCCAGGGGGTCGACCCGGAAGCTCGAAATCCACGACATCGACGACATTGTCCGCACCGCCGAATACTGCACGCAGCTGCCGGTGCATCCGCGCCACCCCTATGCCGGCGAGCTGGTCTACACCGCGTTCTCGGGCTCGCATCAGGACGCGATCAAGAAGGGGTTCGACGCGCTCCAGAAGCGCAACGACGATTTCTGGGAGGTGCCCTATCTGCCGATCGACCCCAAGGATCTCGGCCGCACCTACGAGGCGGTGATCCGGGTGAATTCGCAATCGGGCAAGGGCGGGGTCGCGTACCTGCTCAAGGAGGATCACGGGCTCGACCTGCCGCGCAACCTGCAGATCGAGTTCTCCAAGGTGGTCCAGGAAGTCACCGACCGCACCGGCAAGGAGATGACCAGCCGCGATATCTGGGAGTTGTTCAACGAGACCTATCTCGGCCGCGACGGCATCTCGCTGATCGACTACAGCCTCTGCCCGAGCGCGGCCGGCGAACGGCGCATCTCGGCCAAGGTCGTGGTTGACGGCGCCGAGCGGCAGATCGAGGGCGTCGGCAACGGGCCGATCGCCGCCTTTGTCGACGCCATCCGCAAGAATTGCGGCGTCGAATTCACCTTCCTCGACTACCACGAGAACGCGGTCGGCGCCGGCGCCGACGCCCAAGCCGCCGCCTATGTCCAGATCGGCGGCGAGGGACGGCGACACGCTCTACGGCGTCGGCATGGACAGCGACATCGTCACCGCTTCCTTGAAGGCGGTGGCGAGCGCCGCCACTCGGGCGCGCAGGGCCGCCATACATTGAGGCGACCCGCAGTAGCCGCGATCCTCCTCGGAGCGTTGGCGAGCGCTCCCGCGCTCGCCAACGATACCACCGCCGAACTTGCCGCGGGCGGTCTCGAATTTCGTGCGCAACCCGAGCGTCGAGATGCGCTCGGAGCAGCTCTTCGTCTCGACCAAGCAGGTCCGCGTCACCTATCATTTCTTCAACACGAGCGATCAGCCGGTCACCAATCTCGTCGCCTTTCCGATGCCCGACATCACCGTCGACAACCCGGATTGGAACATCGTCGGTGCCGACCGAGGACCCGGTCAATTTCCTCGCCTTCTCGACCCAGGCGAACGGCCAGCCGGTGGCGACCGAGGTGGAGCAGAAGGCCTTCGCCAATGGGGGTCGACCGCACCGCGATGCTGCAGAGGCCTGGCATGCCGCTGGCGCCGCAATCGAAGGCGACCTACGACGCGCTCGACGCGCTGCCCAAGGACAAGTGGCAGGCAGCTGATCGATCTCGGGCATGGCCGAGACGTACGAGTACGGCACAACGCGATGGCAAGATGCGAACAGCATCTCGAGCCGCGCTGGACGCTAAGACCACGTACTACTGGCAGCAGACCTTTCCGCCGCAAGCAGGAGCTGGTGATCGAGCACCAGTACAAGCCGAGCGTCGGCGCCAGCGTCGGTACCGGGATCGGCAACCCGCAAATCGCCCGACGCGCGCTGAGCTACCGCCAACACGGCGAAATACTGCACGGACCCGAGCTTTATCGCCGCCGCCGTCAAGGCGCGCAGCAGAAGGCCAAGCGAACAAGGCAAGGACACTTTGTCGGCGAAAAGCGGATCGACTACATCCTCAAGACCGGCGCCAACTGGTCCGGACCGATCGCCGATTTCACCCTCACCGTCGACAAGGGCGAGCCCGACAACCTGATCAGCTTCTGCGGCACCGGGGTCAAGAAGACTGTCGCCGACCCAGTTCCAGGTGCATTACACAGATTACATCCGACCGGCCGATCTGGCGGTCCTGATCCTCACGACCAACACCGCGCAGCCGTAGAGCAGCCGAGATGCCCGGAACCGTTATCGCCGTCAGCCGCAGCCCCGGCCACACGCTGTCGAAGCCGAACGACGGCAGCATCCGCCTTCTGGAAGGGCTCGGGGTCGAGGGCGACGCGCATATGGGCAAGACGGTCAAGCACCGCTCGCGCGTCGCCAAGGACCCGACCGTGCCTAATCTCCGCCAGGTCCATCTGATCCACGCCGAGCTGATGGACGAGCTCGCGGCGGCGGGGTTCTCGCCGATCGCGCCGGGGATCATGGGCGAGAACGTGACGACGCGCGGGGTCGATCTTCTGGGCCTGCCGGCTGGCGCTCGGCTGCGTCTCGGGCCGGCGGCGGTGGTCGAGATCACCGGGCTGCGCAATCCCTGCGCTCAGCTCAACAAGATCCAGCCCGGGCTGATGGCCGCGACCCTCGATCGTGACCGCGACGGTAACCTCATCCGCAAAGCCGGGGTGATGGGCATCGTGCTTGCCGGCGGCGAAATCAAGCCGGGCGACGCGATCGAGGTCGAAATGCCGCCGGAGCCGCGCCGCAGGCTAGAGCCGGTTTAGCGCGCGCCCCGCACCCGTCCCATCATCAGCGTCGGCCACGGGTCGGGCATCTCGCCGACCGCGACCTCGATGAGGCTCGGTCCCTTGCGCTTGAACGCCGCGTTGAGTTCGCTTGCGCAACCCATCGGGGCTGGTCGTCTTGACCCCGGCGATGCCGTAGCTCTCGGCCATCTTCGGGAAGTTCGGGTTCTGCAGCTCGGTGGCGATGAGGCGATTGCCGTAATCCATCTTCTGCATCCGGCGCACATTGCCGTAGGCGCCGTCGGCGAACACCACCGCCACCGCGTCGATACCGAACAGCGCCGCGGTCGACAGCTCCTGGACGTTGTACATGAACCCGCCATCGCCCGAAATCGACACCACCGGCACATCGGGCTTCGCCACCTTGGCGCCGAGCGCGGTGGCGTAGGAATAGCCGAGCGTCCCCTGATAGCCGCTGTGGATATAGGTGCGCGGCTCGTACACCGGGAAGCCGAGCCGGCCGACATAGCCGACCTGGGTCAGATCCTCGACATAGATCCCGTTATCGGGCAATTCGGCGCGGATCGCGGCCAGGTATTCGCATTGCGGCCCCAGCCGCTCGGCGAGCGTCGCGGCGGTCTTCGCCTTGAGCGCGTCGAGCTCAGCCTGGCGCGACGGCCGCGACGGGCCGCCCTTGACCGCGGCGCAGCAGCGCGGCGGCAGCCTCCTTGGCGTCCGCGACGATGCCGATCGCCGGGCGCGACGATGCGGGTGATCTCCGACCGGATCGAGATCGACGCGGATCAGCTTCAAATTCGCGTCGGTGCCCCAGCGCGTCAGCGGCTGGTTGAGCCTGCGTGCCGATCGCCAGCACGACGTCGGCGGTCTTCCACAATTCGTGACCGGCGAGCAGGTTCTGTGCCAGGTAATGCCGGTCGCTGACGACGCCCTTCCCGCCGGTATAGGTGACGACCGGCGCCTGCAGCCGCTCGGCTAGGGCGAGGATGTCGCGCCGGCGCCATCGCACCGCTACCGACATAGATGAGCGGCGCCTTCGCCTCGGAGAGAGCCTTGGCCGCATCGGCGACGAGATCGGGGTCGGGCTCCGGCGGCGCGGGCGCTTCGCCCGGCGCCGGCAGGCTCAGCGCATACTCGCGCGCCATCACGTCGAGCGGCATTTCCAGCGCCACCGGGCGCGGCCTTCCGTCGGCCAATTGCCGGAACGCTTCGTTGACCAGCTTGCCGGTTTCGCTCGGATGGTGATCCGCGCCGCCCATTTGGTCAGGCCCTTGAGGATCGCCAGCTGGTCGGGGATCTCGTGCAACAAGCCGAAGCCGCGGCCGATCAAATCGGACGGGATTTGCCCGCTGACGCACAGCACCGGCGCGTTGGTCGCGTAGGCGGTGGCGAGCGCGGCGGTGGTGTTGAGCAGCCCGGCCCCGGCACCACGGCGAAGGCGCCGGGCTTGCCGGTCGCGCGGGCATACCCAAAGGCCATATAGGCGGCGGCCTGCTCGTGCCGGGTGTGGATCACCCGGATCGCCTCGCCGGCGTCGTAGAGCGCGACGAACAGCGCGTCGTTCTGCACGCCGGGCAGCGCGAACAGCGTGTCTATCCCGTGCCGGCGCAGCATCTCGACGAGCGCGGCGCCGCCGGTCATCCGTGTCGTCGGCATCGACCTCTCCTATTCATGCGGTTCGGCGACGAGCCGGTCCATCCAGGCGAGCAACACGCCCGAGACCACGAAGGCCATCAGGATCGCGATCTGCCACAACACATCCGATTTGCTGATCGTGCCGATCTCGATAAAGCTTTCCAGCAGATCGACCGCGGCGATCGCGATCAGCGAAGCGACGACCTTTAGCTTCAGGCCGCTGAAATCGACCTTGCCGACGAATTCGGCCCATCCGTCGTGCTCAACACCCGACACCACAGTACCGAGCGTGCCGACTCCAGCGCTGATCATGATCAGCACCAGATTGGCGATCAGCACCAAATCGATCAGTTTCAGCACCGCGAGGATGACGCCGTCGGTGTCGAGGGCCGCGAACCCCGCGATGGTATGGACCAGCTCCCGGAAGAACTCGACGCCGACAACGATCAGCGCCGCGATCAGCCCGATATAGAGCGGCGCCATCAGCCAGCGGCTGGCAACAAGAACGCGCAGCGATCAGCGCTTCGAGGCGTTTGATCATCGATTGCGCTTAAGGGTGGGGCGTGCGGATGTCAACCGGCGGTCGTTGCCCCGCCGACAGCCAAACAGGCCAGCGTTGCCAAACCGGCGCTTGAAGCGGCGCGAGGCTCGCCCTTATTTTAGGCACACTGTCCCGGGAGGCGGAACGCCGATGACGACGGACGCGGCGGCCATCCCAGGCGCCGGCGATCAGATGCGCAGTGGCAAAGGCGGCGAGAAGGGCGGGGAATACCGCGCCATCGCCGTGGTCTCGGCCGCGCATTTCGTCAACCACTTCCACAACCTCGTCCTGCCGCCGCTGTTTCCGTTCCTGAAGGCGACGCTCGGGATCGGCTTTGTCGAGCTGGGCTTCGCGCTGACCGTCGCCAATATCGTGTCGGTCGCGGCGCAATTGCCGGTCGGGTTCCTCGTCGACCATCTCGGCTCGCGGCGGATGCTGGTGCTGGGCCTTACAGTCAGCGCCCTCGCCTTTATCTTCTTCGGCCTGTCGCCGAGCTATCCGCGGCTGTTGATCGCGATGGGGTTCCTCGGCCTTGCCAATAGCGTCTTTCATCCCGCCGATTACGCCCTGCTCTCGGCGCAGATCGCCCCGGCGCGGGTCGGCCGCGCCTTTTCGATCCACACCTTCTCGGGCTTCCTCGGCAACGCGATCGCGCCGGTGACGATTCTGCCGATCGCGATGAGCTTCGGGCTCACCTTCGCGCTCTTCGCCGCGGGCGGCGTAGCCCTCGTCGCGGCGCTGCCGCTGGTGCTGATTCGCGGCATCGACAACCGCGCCCCCGCCGCGCACGTCGCCCAGGCCGCCACACCGAAGATCGGTCTCACCGCAGTCCTCACCCCGACGATCATCGGCCTCACCGGGTTCTTCGCCCTGTTGAGCCTGTCGGGCAGCGGCATCAGCAATTTCTCGGTGGTGGCGCTGCGCAGCGCCTTCGACACGCCGCTCTCTACCGCGAGCATCGCGCTGACCGTCTATCTGTCGATGCAAGCGCTCGGCGTGCTGGCAGGCGGCTTCATCGCCGACATGACGAAACGCCATGCCGAGGTCGCGGCGGTCGGTTATGCGGTCAATGCCTGCATTGTGCTGGCGATCGGCACGCTCGGCCTTGGCGCCCTGCCGCTCTTCGCGGCGATGGGCGGCGCCGGGCTTTTGGGCGGCCTCATCATGCCCTCGCGCGACATGCTCGTGCGCGCCGCCGCGCCAAGTCCAAGCGCAATGGGCCGAACCTTTGGCGTGGTGACCAGCGGCTTCAATATCGGCGGCATGGTCGGGCCGCTGATGTTCGGCTTCATCATGGATCACGGCGCGCCGCGCTGGGTGTTTGGCGCCAGCGTCATCGTGATGATCACCGTCGCGGTGGTGGCGCTGATCGGCGACCGCCGCTCGGCGCGGCGGCGGGCCCTGGCCGCGGCCGAATAGACCGGACTACTTCACCGGCCCGTAGAACACGATCCACTCCGAGAAATCGTTGCTGCGCGCCACAAACCCGTGCGGTGCGTGCGCGGCGGCGAAGAGCAGGTCGCCGGGGCCGATCGGAACCTCGCTGTCCTCGATCCGGTAGCGGCCGGTGCCGGTGGCGACGACGTAGAACTCGTCGCGCTCGTGCGGCACCTGCATCCCATCCGTTGGCTGGGCGGTGAAGCGGACCTCGATGTCGCCGTCGACCAACGCCTCGGCCGAGGCGCGGCCGGGCGGCAGGGGCAGCGAGTGGGCCGCGGCGAGCGGCATTTGCCAGTAAGTGCGGCCGCTGGCGGGCGACTTCTTTACCGCCCCGTAAAACATCACCCAGGCAGCGAAATCGTCGGAAAAATCCTCGAACCGGTGGGTCTCGTGCGCGGCGGCGTAGATGAGGGAGCCGGGCGCGAACGCCTCGACCCGGCCGCCGGCGCGGAATTTGCCGTTGCCACGCGCGACGATGTAGAGCTCGTCGCGGTCGTGCGGCGTCTGCGGGTCGTAGCCCTTGGGCGCGTAGAGCCGCAGTTCGAGGTCGCCATCGACGAGGATCTCGCTCGATCGCCGCCCCTCGGGGAGCGGCAGCGCCAGCGCGGCGGACAGCGACAGCGGCTGTGGGGTCTTATCCATAGGGTTTCGCCTCGCGGCTCAGTGCCAGCAATATATCGTCGAACCGCGCCCCCTCGGGGAAGTGCCCCATGTCGCGCTCGGGGGCCACGGCGGGCGGTACCTTCGGATCGGGGATCGGCGCGCCCATCACCTGCGCGATCGGCACCGTGCCGGCCCAGCAATCCGCCGCGTAATCCTGCTCCAGGTCGAGCGGCCCGCCGCTCCTGATCTTGGCCGACGCGTTCTCGATGGTCATGCCCATCAGCGAGGTCGCCTTCAGCTCCTGCGGCGCGATCGCGCGCATGTGTCCGGTGCGGCCGGGATAGATGCGCTCGATAAAGGCGTTGAAGCCGGCCTCCTTTTCCGCCGGATCGTCGACGATCGCGGCGCTGCCGAACGCCATCACCGCGCGGTAATTCAAGGAGTGGCGGAACGCGCAACGCGCCATGATGAGGCCGTCGACATGGGCGACGGTCAGGCATACCGGGATGCCCTTCGCCTGGCTGCGCAGCATCCGGCTCGCCGACGAGCCGTGCCAGTAGAGCCGCTCGCCCTCGCGCCAGAACAGCGTCGGGGTCACGTAGGGCTGGCCGTCGATGATGTAGCCGATATGGCACATCAACGCCGCATCGAGGATCGTGAACACGGCTTCGCGGTCGTAATGCGCGCGTTCGGGGTGGCGTTTGATCCGACTGCGCGGAGCCCGGGCGAAGGACGGGAGGTGGGAAGAGTCGGGCATGGCGGCGCTCCGTGGAGTCGCCGCCGAAGCTAATCGCCAAAGCGGTCTTATCAAAGCTCCAGTTTAGATCGATCGATCAGACCGGTTTGCTTTCCAGCACCGCCGCCATCCGCTCGACTGCGCGGGCCATCGCCGCTTCGCCGTGTCCGGTATAGCCGAGCACGAGACCTGGCTCGCGCTCGGTCTCCAGGGTGAACGACGACAGCGGCACAGCGACGATTCCGGCTTTGGCCAGCGCTGCCGACGCCGCGCGGTCGCTCCGGCCCGGCGGCAGCCAGGCGACGAGATACATGCCGCTCTCGACCGGACGAATATCGAGCAGCCCGCCGAGCCGGCGCGTCACCTGTTCGGTGAGGAATTGCTGCCGTTCGGCGTAGCGCGCCCGCATCCGCTTCAGATGGCGGGCGAAATGACCACCCTCCATGAACTCCGTCATGATCGCCTGGATCAGCGCCGAGCTTTGCCGGTCGGCGAGGTGGCGCGCGGCCGCGAACGGCGCCACCAGATCCTCGGGCAGCACCGCGTAGCCGAGCCGCAGCGACGGGAACAGGAGCTTGCTGAAGGTGCCGAGATAGATCACCCGGCCGGCGCGGTCGAGGCCTTGCAGCGACGGTAGCATGCGGCCGGGCGCCTGGAATTCGCTCTCGTAATCGTCCTCGATCACCCAGACCCCGGCCGCCGCCCAGGCCAGCAGCGCGACGCGACGGGCGAGCGGCATCGCCATGCCGAGCGGGTATTGTCGCGACGGCGTGGTGTAGACGAGACGCGGCGGTTGGCCCTGCGGTCCGGCGGCGATGTCGAGGCCGTGCGCGTCGACCGGCACCGGGACGATCCGTGCCTCGACGCCCTGCAAGATGTCGATTGCCGAGCGGTAGCACGGGTCTTCGACCCAGGCGGCGTCGCCGGGATCGATCAGAAGGCGCGCGGCAAGACTCAACCCTTGCTGCGTCCCCGAGGTCAGCACGATCTGCTCGGGCGCGCAGCGCACCCCGCGCGCGGCCGCGAGGTAGTCGGCGATCGCGCGGCGTAAATCGGGTTCGCCTTGCGGGTCGCCGTACCCCCAGGTCAGGCGGGAGCGGCCCGATAGCGCTCGCGCCGATAGCCGCTTCCAGGTCGCGACGAAGCGGTTATCGACCTCGGCGTGACCGGGTTCGAACGGACGCGGCAGCCCGCGTGCCTGCGGCGTGTAATGGCGAAGCGCTTCGCCATGCCGCGACAACGGGCGCGCCGCTGTCGGTTCGTTGCGCCCATGCGGTTCCCGCTCGGTCAGCGGCGCGGCGACGACATAACCGGAGCCAACGCGGCCAGCGATGTAGCCCTCGGCGGCGAGCTGTTCGAACACACCGACCACGGTGCTGCGCGCCAGGCCGAGCTCGCGGGCGAGCGTCCGGGTCGAGGGCAGCCGCGCGCCGGCGCCAATACGGCCTTCGCCGATCGCCTGGCGCAGCGCCCCGGCAAGCTGGCGAGACAGCGGCACCGGCGAGGCGCGGTCGAGCTGTGTTGTCCATAAGGTCGCAGTAGTTCGCGCTTGCACGGACATGCTCCAGAATAGCCCGTTAGGCGCCGGCAGACAGGAGGAAACGCATCCACCGCGTGTCGTTAGCCTGCTTCTGCTGGGAAATTTCCAAGCAACAGCGAGCTTTTCTCAAGACCGCGTTAAATGGGAAAGTGGCCTTGACCCTGATATCAAAGCGGCGCATGCGTCGGCGTTGCAGTCCCGTCAACCGCCAGCTTCTATCGCCTCTTGCCGCCGCTGGGCCCCGGTATCCAGTTGCCCAAGCCGGTCAAAAGAGTGACCCTGGCCACGCAATCGCCGGGAATCTAGCGAATGTCGGATTAGGGTTACAGCGTCAGCTTCGTAGGAGATCCAAATCGTGTCCCGTCTTATCTGCGTCCCGATCTTGCTGGCTTCGCTGGCTGCGGCCGGCTCTGCCGAGGCGGCGGACATCCGTCAGGTCATGGCGGAGTACCAAGCCAATCCGCCAGCCTTCAAGGACAAGTATTTCGGAAAGACAATCAGCGTGACCGGGACGGTAAGCGCAGTTTATTCCGATTACGTCAGTTTAGGTGACCCGCGTTTGTTCACTGTCAATTGCGAGGTCGCCAGCCCGGCGCAACTCCGGAGCCTGACCACCGGCGCTCAGGTGACCGTAACCGGCACCGTATACAACATGCTCGCCGGCACCGGGGTTGGGCTGCGTCCCTGCTCGGTTCAATAATGCAGCTCCGCTGCTGACATCCCATTCGCGAGCCGGCTCCGGTAGCGTAAGCTCAAACTGAGACGCTACTGCTGCCGTGAGCGCCTGTGCTCGACGTGGGATGATGCAGCACCGGCGGCTGACGCGTCACGGTACGCCGGCCGCGTTTCCACACCGCCAGCGGCGGGCGGATCTCGGCGACCGCCTGCTCGGCGCTCGTGGCATCGATCACCGCAATGTCGGCCGGCTTGCCAACCTCCAGCCCATAGTCATTGAGTCGCAAGAGCCGAGCCGAGTGTTCGCTCAGCATCAGGAACAATTCGCGCAGCCGCGTCGGCCCGACCACCTGCAGAATGTTGGCGTGCAGATTGGAGATGCGGATCAGCGAGCAGTCGCCGTAGGGGGTCGCCGGATTAAGGATGTTGTTGCTCGACAGCGAGCAGGTCACGCCGTTCTCGTGAAGGTGGTTGGCGTCGGCGACCCCACGCCGCACGTCGTGATCGCGGTCGCGGCCCATCAGATAGAGGTCGGTCGCCGGCAGCACGGTCACCGCGATCCCGGCAGCGGCGAGGCGGCGCGCCATCGCCGCGCTTTCGGGCGGTGGCATCAGCGACAGCTTCGCCATGTGCCCGACCACGACCCGCCCGCCGCGCTTATACCGTTCGGTCAGCTCAAGCGTCTTGCGGATGTCCATGTGCTCGGTGCTGTCGCCGACATCGAGATGGAGGTCGAGGTCGACATCGTATTCGCGGCCGAGCGCGAAGATGCGTTCGAGCTGCGCCGAAGGATCGCTGTCATAGCGCGGCGCGGCGCCCAGCACCGGGGCGCCAGCCTTCAGCGCCTCCACCAGCAATTCCTCGGTGCCAGGATAGTTGGTGAGCCCATCCTGCGGGAAGACGCAGGGCTCGATGTCGATCGCCCATTTGTAGGCGGCGGCCAGCGCATTGATTGCCTCGAACCCGCGCAGCCCGATGGCGGGGTCGATCTCGACCTGGGTGCGCATTCGCGTCGCGCCGTTGACCAGGCACTCGCGCAGCGTAGCCTCGGCGCGGCTGTAGATGTCCTCGACGCTCATCGCCGGCTTCAGCGGCGCGACCGTCGTCACCGGGTTGACCCGGCGGCCCTCGGGCAGCGGGCAGCGGTCGATGATCCGCGACTTGTCGAGGTGGATGTGGGTCTCGATCAGTCCGGCGCAAGCGAGGCGCCCGCCGGCATCCCAGCTCTCGCACTCGCCAGCGAGCCCCGGGCCGATCGCCGCGATCTTCCCGCCGGCCACCGCAATGTCGACCGGCCCCTCGCCGGATGCCGCGACGCGGCGGACGTTTCTGACAATCAGATCCATGCGAACCGCCTCCCACAGCTGCCGTACATTGCCTCACACGAGGATCAGACAGCCACCGGTTTTAGATGTTCGCTCGTCTTGCGGCCCGCACCCGACGGGACGATCTTACTGCGATGGCCGACAGGACTCCGAGTGAGCGCGCGGATGACCGGAGCGAGTTGCTGCGTGAGTTGATGGCCGTGTTCGACGAGCTGCCCGCAGCGCTGCGCGAGGCGATCAACTACGCGCCGGAGCCGCTCAATCCGAAAGATTTGGCGACATTGTGCCGCCGCCACGGCGCGGCCAACGTGCTGGCGATGATCGAATTGAAGCTGGAGCGGCGCGGGCGCGCACCGGCGCGACCCACCAGCAAATCGCGCTAGGCGATTTCCACCGCGGCGCGGCCCGCGTGACGGAGCGTGCGGCGCGCCGCCGTCGCATCGCGGATCTGAAGGGCGATGTCGCGTTCCAGATACGGAGAGCCGCTGCGCTCGGCGGCCGCCATCCGATCGAGCAGGCAGGCGAGCTGGGCCTCGATAACGCCGGCTTCGGCGGCGGCGACGTCCGCGTCCGAGGCCATCAGCTCGAGGATCACCGCGCCGAGGCGGCGCTCATCGAGGGGCTGCGCGATCAGGCGGAGATCATCATTGCTCCGCGCCGGCGACACAGCGCCCGCCGGCGTCAGCACGACGACCTTGAGACCATTCTGCCTGCTCTGCAGCCGACGAGCCGCCGCCAACCCGTCGCTGCCGTCGCGCAGCTCGCCGGCGACGACGGCAAGATCGAAGCGTCGCTGGGCCAGTGCGATCAAGCCATCGCGGCTATGCGCGCAATCGGCGACAGCGAAGCCAGTATCGCACAACAGCGATTTGATCTGCCGGCGGCTGTCGCCGTCGCGATCGATCACCAAAGCGGAGGGGCGCTTGGTCGTCATTGGCGGCAATTCTATAGCGCAAATTTTCCGAACCGCAGCTGGTTTCGTTGTGAATTTTCGGTGGTTTTTATTTGACTACATCTCAGTAATCTAAATGACGTCTTAGCGTTAATGGAAATTCATCATGAGAAATATATTAATAGCCACTGCGACTTAAGCTGATACAAGGCTAAAGCATGACCTAGCGCGCCGAGCGTCATCGGCAAATCTCACCAGTCGGAGCAGAGCGGTGCGCCTGCCGCTCTCGAATCTCAGGAGCAGGCGGGATCACGCTTCGGGCGCCCCGGTTGCTAGGTCAAACGGCTCGATTAGGCTCGCGTCGTTGTTCCGCACGCCCCCGACCCGCTCGCTCACCGGACAGGCCTCCATCAGCTCAGCGGGGTAAAGCCCCCAATCGCAGACAGCATCTCGGCAGAGGCTTCCCGCTCGCCGAGCCACCCCAGCCATTCCTCACGGGGCAGGATCGCGGGCATTCGCTTATCGATCGGCGCCATCAGTTCATTCGCCCGAACCGTAATGATCGTGAAGGTATGCACCGCCTCCGCCGAGCCCCGCCATTCATCCCAAAGCCCGGCGAGCGCGAGAGGTTCTCTGTCGGTGCTTCTGATGGCGTGGGGCTGTTTCGTCCCATCCGGGAGTTCTCGCCACACGCAAAAGCCGTCCACCGGGACCAGGCAGCGGCGGCGCTCAAACGCGTCGCGATAGGCTGACGTCGTCGCCACCGTCTCGCCCCTCACGCTGACACGCAACGTGGTCGGGCCATCCCTGGGCCAAGAGAAAGGCATGCCCCAGCAGATCAAATCGAGCAAACGCGATCCGGTGCTCGGGTCGCGCCGCACGACTGGCCAATGCTGGCCCGGCGCGCCGTTAAGGTCAGGCGCGGCGTCGAGGATTGGATTCGCCGTCTCGAACAGCAACTGGATCTCTCTCAGCGGGGTCTTGAGGAAGATGCGAGCGACCAAGGGAGCGTAATCCTGAGGTGCGACCACGATCCAAAGGGACGGGCCGTCGTCGTTCGATACGTCATCCGTGAAATACTTCGACAAAGATATGCATTTAACTGAGATTATATCAACTAGTTTTTTCAACTTTTCCGGGTGCAACAAAAGGCGCGCAGCTCCCACTAGGAGCGCCCAGGCGGCTCAGCCTAAACCGAGTGCGGCTCCCGGTTTCCCAATGGGCAGACGCCGAGGCTACTTGGGCGTGGTAGCGGGCGAGACTCGATTGAAGTTTCCATGAGGTTTCGCATCGCTCGACGAATTTTTGGCGATAGCACATCAATGGCTCACCGACCGTTTGCAAAACTCTACTCAGCGCGGGGCGAACGGGGATAAGCCGCCCGAGTGGTTACCTAAAGTTCCGCCGAAGTCGCAAACGGCACGGGGCGGTCGCAACAACTGCAAGCAACCCCGAGAGGGTGGAAATCTGGCATTTCATCCAAGCGAGGTCCGCTTTGGAGGCATCACCCGTCGTTGAAGCCGACTGAAATGAGTGGTAGTTGTGCGCCGGAACCCATTCGCTCAACCCGAGCGTCATACATCCTTCGACGCTGCGCCGCCAGGCAGTTGGGACGGCTGAAACCAGCCACTCGTATTGCCATCCCCTCATCGGCAATCGCCCAGTCACGGTATCGAGCAACGCCCATGCCGTATGCGGCATTTGCTCGTCTTGCCGAGCGGGGGGTTGAGCTACGCTGGTCGATGGTCAAATGAAGCAGCTGCTGCCTTGATGAAGTCGCCGATGGTTCGCCGCGAATTTTGACCACGTGTCGCAACAAGGAAACACGTCATGCCGGACACACACGCTTTGGCGGAACGGCCAAGCCAAGACCAGCTTGCGGTCTACGACGCTATCGTCATCGGCGCCGGGATTTCCGGCATGTATATGCTCTACCGCTTGCGCGAATTGGGCATGACCGCACGGGTCTTCGAGGCTGGTACCAATGTCGGCGGCACCTGGTACTGGAACCGCTATCCCGGTGCGCGTTTCAATTCCGAAAGCTGGACCTATGGCTACTCCTTTTCCAAGGAGCTGATGTCGGAGTGGGACTGGAAGGAGCATTTCTCCCCTCAGCCCGACACGCTGGAATACCTGAATTACGTCGCCGACAAGTTCGACCTACGCCGCGACATGCAGTTCCGCAGCACGGTCGCGGCCGCGCATTGGGATGAGGCGGCGAACCGGTGGAACGTGACGTTGCAAAGCGGGCAGCAGGCAACTTCGCGGTTCCTGTTCACCGCCATCGGCATCCTTTCGGCCTATACACTGCCGGCCATTCCGGGCCGGGACAGTTTCAAGGGCCCTGCCTATCACCCGGCGCGGTGGCCGCACACGCCGGTAGACTTCACCGGCAAGCGCGTCGGCGTCATCGGCACCGGCGCGACCGCCATCCAGGCGATCCCGGAAATCGCCAAACAGGCGAAGCACCTTACCGTCTTCCAGCGCCGCCCCAACTGGGCGGCGCCCTTGCATAATTCCAAGATCAGCAAGGAGGAGATGGCGGAAATCAAATCCCGCTATGAAGAAATCTACGCGCACTGCGCGACGACGCCGGGCTGGTTCATTCACCAGGCCGACCCCCGCAAGACCCTCGACGTGCCGCCCGAGGAGCGCGAAGCGTTCTGGGAGAAGCTTTACGGCGAGCCCGGCTTTGGCATCTGGATGGGCAACTTCCGCGACATCCTGACCGACGAGGAAGCCAACGCCGCCATCAGCGCCTACATCGCCAAAAAGATCCGGCAGCGTGTGAAGGACCCAACAGTGGCCGACAAGCTGATCCCCAAGGATCACGGCTTCGGCACGCGCCGGGTGCCCCTGGAGAGCGGCTATTTCGAAACCTACAACCGGGACAATGTGACCCTGGTCGACACTCTCGTGGACGAGCCGATCGAGTGCATCACCCCGCGCGGCATCAAAACCGCGAGACGGGAACACGAATTCGACATCCTGGTCTACGCCACGGGGTTCGACGGCGTGACCGGGGCCTACGATCGGATCGATATCCGCGGCGAGAATGGCCTTCGGCTCAAGGACGCCTGGGCCGAAACCCCGCGCACCTATCTCGGCATGCTCGCGGAAGGCTTTCCGAACATGCTGATGGTGCTCGGCCCCCACACCGCGCGCGGCAATATCACCCAGGCCATCTCACACAGCGTCGAATTCCAGGCGGACATGCTGCGGTTCATGCAACGGCACAACTACACCCATGTGCAGACCCGCCCGGGAAAAGTCGACGAGTGGACGCAGACGGTGATCAAGGCCGGCGAGGCGCTGCTGTCCTTCAAGGTCAATTCCTGGCAGAACGGCGTCAATCGCAACGTCAACGGCCGGACCGTGCGCCGGGTTTTGGGCTACAACGGCAACGGCGCGCATTTCCGGCGGACGACCGATGAGGTCGCCAAAGGCGGTTACCGAGAATTCGCGTTCCGTTAGTGCCCAGCATTAGAGTTGGGAAACGGCACGCGGCTGATCATTGTATGCTTCAGTGCGCCCGCACGGAGGTTGACGGCTCGGCTCCATGCAACGGAGATCACCCCGTCAACGGGCCAGCGGGTTGGACGGAGCGCGGAGTGAAACGATGCCCAAGCTGATCCCGGTCCCCAATTCGTTGAGCAAGCCCTTCTGGGACGCCGTCAATCAAAGGCGGCTCGTCGCGCAGCACTGCCCCACCTGCGACAGGCTGCAATACCCGCCGCAGCAGACCTGCCAGGTCTGCAATTCGGCCTCCAACCTGACGTGGAAAGAGGTCGAGGGCAGAGGCCATATCGCGGCCTACATCGTGATCGAGGATGGCCGTCTCAACCGGCGCATGCCCGACCAGCCATACAACCTCGCCATGGTGACGCTGGATGCCGACCCGCGGGTCAATTTCTATTCCAACCTCCCGGGCACCCCGCCCTACAAGGTGCCGGTGGGCGCCGCCGTCGAGGTGACGTTCGAGGAGGTGGCCCCAGGCCAGCTCATCCACGAGTGGCGGGTCGTGGCCTAGTGGCGGTCCCTTGGTCCGCTGAGAGTGTGGAGCGGACGAAGGCCTCAATAAGGGGTAGTCGTCACGTGATGCGCGACCAATTGGATGCCCTAATACTCTCGACCGTAAAATCACGTTGGCAGAAGGTCGCGATGATAATTGCAAAGGTGGGGGGCAGGCTTGAAGACGTGAACCAATCTATTGAAGATGAGCGAATAGCAGAGCGCATACAGGTGCTTGCCGATACGGGACGCCTCGAAAGTCGGGGAATTGTCTCGCACTGGCGACATAGCGAGATCCACTTACTAGTATCAGATTTGGATGACTAGTTCGCCGCTGCCATACCTGCACTGCTAGAGCATAAAGGAAAGGTGGAGCCATGGCCGCATCAGCCGGGTATCAGTGGCGGCGAGACAAGGATGGGCTCGGCGTCTGGGAGCACCGCGGCAAGGTCGCGGTGGCTGGGGTCGGGCATTCGCCGGTCGACCGCCGCTGGGACGAAGTCTCGATGGACAAGACGCTCGGCGCCTACTCGATCCTGGCCTGCCGGAAGGCGATGGCCGAGGCCGGCGTGACGCCGGACCAGATCGACGGCGTCATCTGCTGCGACAGCCATATCGCCGGCGGCAGCGGCGGCACCGCGTCGCAATGGGCGCCGCGGCCCTATTTCGCCCCGCCCTATGATTCCGAGCTGGGGCTGACGCTGATCAATGCGCAGTGGCTGACCGAGCAGCTGGGCCTCACCAACGTCAAATTCGCGCCGACCGGCGTGCCGACCATCGGCGAAATGGTAGGCATGGCGTCGCAGGCCGTGGGCGACGGCGTGTGCAGCACCTGTCTCGTCATCTACCCGACCGGCAATCTCGCGGGCCGCTATCGCCGCGGTGGCGAGAACGCCGACGACTATGCCCGCGGCGCGCGCCAATGGGTGGCGCCCTGGGGCAATCATGGCGGCAACGATTTCATCAACAGCTTCCCGCACGGCCAGTACTGCCGGAAATACGGCGGCAAGCACGACGACCTCGCACCCTTCGTCGTCAACCAGCACCGCAACGGGCTGCTGACGCCGTGGGGGTACAATGCCAGCCACAACATGCCGCAGCTGACGATCGAGGAGTACCTCAATTCGCGCTACATCCTGAACCCGCTGCGGCTGTGGGACTGCGACCGGCCGGTCAACGCGTCGACCGCGTATCTCTTCACCACGGCCGAGCGCGCCCGCGACATGAAGCAGCCGCCGGTCTATGTGCTCAATCACTCACAGCACAGTTTCAGAAAGCGGAGCACACAGGAAGATTTGGACGAGATCGAGGAGTGGACCGACCGCGCCGCCAAGCGGATGTACGAGGGCGCCGGGCTCGGACCCAACGACGTCGATATCTTCAATCCCTACGACGGCTATTCGATCATGACGCAGTTTTTCCTGGAGGGCTTCCAGTGGCACGGCGTCAAGCGCGGCGATGCCTTCGCGTTCTACGCCGGCGATATCCGGGTCGAGGGACCGCACCCGCTCTGCTCGAGCGGCGGCAATCTGGGAACCGGACGCCTCCGCACGGCCATGTACACCGACAGCATCGAGCAGCTCCGCGGCACCGCCGGCCCGCGACAGGTCAAGGTTCGGGCGGAGACCGCACTGGCGGCCTTCACCACCCCCAGCAGCGGCGGCTGGATCATGTTCGGCAAACATCCAAGCTGACGGGCGCCGACACGCGGGTGCGCGTTTCGCAATGCACTGAAAGGTGACGAACATGGGAAGGCTCGACGGCAAGGTTGCGGCGGTGACGGGCGGGGCATCGGGGATCGGCGAGGCGACGGTCAGGCGCTTCGTCGCCGAGGGCGCGAGCGTGGCATTCTGCGACCGGGACGGCGAGCGCGGCCGGCGCGTGGCGGCCGAGCTCGAGGGCGCCGGCGCCAAAATCGCCTTCACGCAGGCTGACGTCGGTACCGAGGCCGCATGCCTCGATTTCGTCAACGGCGCCGCGCGGAAGTTCGGGCGCCTCGACATCCTCATCAACAACGCCGGCATCCGCAAATACGAGAAGGTCGACGAGGCGAGCGCGGCGAGCTGGAACGAAATCCTCAGCGTCAACCTGATGAGCTACGTCTTCTGTGCCAAGGCGGCGGTGCCGCTGATGCGCCGCAACGGGGGCGGCGCCATCGTCAACACCGCCTCCGTACGTTCCGTCGTCGCAGGCGGTGGCAACCTGCAATACGACACCACTAAGGCTGCGATCGCGGGCTTGACGCGGGCGCTCGCCGCCGACCACTCGCCGGACGGCATTCGCGTGAACGCGGTCGGCCCCGGCCCGATCTTCACGCCGTTCCATCAGCGCCGCATCGCGGCGGCCGGCGAAACCGTCGAGCAGTACAACGCCAAGGCCGCGCAAGGCACCATGCTGAAGCGGCCGGGCAGGGCCGAAGAGGTCGCCGCCGCGATCCTGTTCTTGGCCTCCGACGATGCGTCCTACGTCACCGGCGCCCTGCTGTTCGTGGACGGCGGTATGACGGCGCTGTGAGGAACGCCCCGTGCTGACCTATGACTTTCGCCTGCCGCCAGGCCCCCGAACCGTCGAGTACGCGCTTCTGGCCGAAGAGCTAGGCTTTCGCGCGGTCTGGTGTCCCGAGATTCCTGCCTTCGGCCACGACATTTGGGTCAGTCTCGCCCGCATCGCCGAAAAGACGAAGCGCCTCAAATTCGGCCCTTCCGTGCTGATCCCGAGCTATCGCCATCCGATGGCACAGGCCTCGGCCATCGCGACGCTCGAGCAGATCGCGCCGGGACGCCTGATGGTCGGGTTCGGCACTGGCTTTACCGGCCGTGCGGGGATGGGCAAGAAACCCCTGAGCCTCGCGAGCATGCGCACGCATATAACGCAGGTCGGGGCATTGTTGCGCGGCGATGTCGCCGACATCGACGGCGGTCTCGCCCAGTTCCTCGCGTCCGACGGCTGGCTGCCCGACCGTCCGATCGACGTGCCGATCTACATGGCGGGCCAAGGCCCCAAGGCCCGCGCGCTCGCCAAAGAGATTGCCGACGGCCTGATTTCCCTCGGTGGCCCGGCCGAAGGGTTTGAGACCTGTCTTGTGTCCACCAGCGGCACGGTCCTCGATGATGGCGAGGACGTCACCTCACCGCGCGCCTCGACCGCCGTCAGACCGCTGATCGCGCTCGCCTATCACCATCGGTACACGACCGAGCCGGAGAGCGTGAAGGCGCTGCCGAACGGCGCGGCGTGGCTGGCCAGCGTCGAACGCGCGGACGAAAAAATCCGCCATCTCTCCGTTCACCGCGGTCACAACCTCGACATTTCGAACGGCCATGACGCGCTCGTCGACGTCTCCGCCGCGAAACAGACGACCTTCACCGGCACCCGCGAGGAGTTGCGCGAACGTCTCGCCCAGCTCGAGGCCCGCGGCGCCACCGGCATCATCTTCGGGACCAGCGGTTACGATGTGGAACGGGAGCTGCGGGCCTACGCCGAGGTCGCCGGATTGAGGTGACCGAGGCGCGGCACTTATTTGTGACAATCGGTCGAACAAGCAGGGAGACGGCCATGCCAGTCATCGACGTTCAGGTTCATCCCTTCGATCGAAATCGTCCCGAGCGGCCGTGGGCCAGCCCCTCGCACGGGCTCAACTCCGCCACGGGCGACGAGATGGTCGCCGCGATGAACAGTGTCGGCGTCGACGGCGCGGTCATGGTCTCGTCGTTCAGCGCCTACGAATACGATCCGAGTTACGCGCTCGAGGTTTACAACACCTATCCGGACAAGTTTCGGGTGGTCACGCCGGTCGACGCGACCGATCCGGCGATCGACGACGTCGTGGCGGAGTGGGCGAAAAAGCCAGGTGCGCGCGGCATTCGCATACGGATGCGCGAGGGCCTGCCGATGGATGCGGACCATCCCGGTTTGAACCGCGCTTTCAACGCTGCCGCCAAGCATGGTTTGCCGGTCAATCTGCTGTGCTGGGGCATCATCGACAAAGGGCTGCCCCACATTCGGCAACACCCGGATACGGTCATCGTTATCGACCATCTCGGCATGCTGCAGCCGGCTCGCCCGCCGGTCCCCGCCGACGTCTGGGCCGATCTCCCCAAGCTGCTCGACTTGGCGCAATACAAGAACGTCAGGGTAAAGATCAGCGGCGCCTGCACGATGTCGCACCAACAATTCCCCTACAACGACATCTGGGAGCCGGTGCTGCGGGTTATCGATGCGTTCGGGCTGGACCGTTGCATGTGGGGCACCGATTGGACACGAACGATCGGCATGCTGACTTATGAGCAGGGCGTCGCCCCGTTCCGTGACGACACCAAACACCTGTCCGCGACCGACAAGGCTGCGCTGATGGGAGGAACGTTGCAGCAAGTCTACAAGTGGTAGCGCAACCGCGTAGATGATCAGTGCGCCGGCGCGGACCGGTAGTGCCTCAGTTTGAAATCTAGAGGCAAAGCAGGCGAGGGCGCATGGACGATCCCGTAACCGCAGCGGCTAGAGTGATTTATGCTGCCGGGCAGCATCATGGATGGTGGCGGCCTTTCGACAAATCCTATGACGAACTCGACCCCATCGGGCGATCCGAGTTCAATGGCATCGTCGAACGACCGCTTGCTGCCGCTGGTGCTGCTCCTGCCCAGGAGGGGTCACACGCCTAAACTGAGACACTACCCGCCGATCGCATGGCGGAGGCGATTGTATTGACCAAAAGCATCGTCACCGTCATCGGGCCGACACCGCCCGGAACCGGTGTCACATGCGACGCCTTCTCGCGAATGCCTTCGAAGTCGATGTCACCGACAAGCTTGCCGGTCGGCAGACGATTGATGCCGACATCGATAACAACCGCCCCGGTTCGCACCATCTGGGGGAGGATGAGATTTGGATGACCGGCCGCAACCACCAACACATCGGCGAGCAGCGTAAATTGAGCGAGGTCGCGTGTCTTCGCGTGGCAAATTGCGACCGTGGCATCACGCTGCATCAGCATGAGCGCCATCGGTTTCCCGACGTTGTTGCTGGCGCCCACCACCACGACGTTCTTTCCCTCCAGGCCGATACCCTCGTACTCCAGCATTTTCATCACACCGTAGGGCGTACACGGCGGGAAGACGGCGTTGCCGGTAATCAATGCTCCGACGTTGTACAGGTGAAAGCCATCGACATCCTTGGTGCTGTCGATGGCGTGCAGCACGGCGGTCATGTCGAACTGATGGGGAAGCGGCAATTGCACGAGGATGCCGTGAACGCTCGGGTCCTCGTTTAGATCGGCGATCTTTTGAAGGACCGTCTGCGGATCGACATCGTGCGGATATTCAAATTTGAACGACGTGATGCCGACTTCCTGGCACGCGCGAATCTTATTGCGCACATAAATCGCGGAAGCGGGATTGTTGCCCACGAGGATCACCGCCAGACCGGGTGATATGCCCGTTCTTCGGTTCAATTCCTGTATGTCCAAGCGGCATTGCGCGCGGATTGCCTTCGAGATCGCCACACCATCGATGATTTTAGCCGTCATGCCTTTGAGTTTAGATGCCGCCGCGCAATACGACGAGGGCATCCACCGCCTTCACGCCCTGGCCTGATGGCAGCACCATCAGCGGGTTGATGTCCAGCTCCGTCAGGTGCCCTTCAACGTGGTGCGTGGCGAAATGCGACACGCGCACCAGGGTATCCGCGAGCGCCTCGACATCCGCCGTCCGCCCTCAAGGCGTCGGCACGCCAATCGACTTCAGCCGCGCATGGGCGCGGGCCGCGCGCGCCTTCATGCCGTCAAGATACGTGCTCACATCGTTGCCCGGCAGGTTCAGCACCTTGCACCCCAGCCGCCAATATTCCTCGATCTGCGCCTCGGTCTCCGCCGATCCCCGGGCCAGCTTGCCGTGTGCGCTGCACGCCGCCGCGATCCGCCGCACCGCCGCCTTGAAAGTCGGGTGTTCGAGGTTGAGGTGAACCCCAAGCTGCGCGCTCAGGTCGGAATGCCCATAGGCGATCATGTCGATGCCGTCGACCGCCGCGATCTTCTCGACATTCTCCAGACCCTCCAGCGACTCGATCGACGGGAACAGGATGATGTTCTCGTTGGCCCATGGCGCGTATTCGGTGGCGTGGCGGGGACCGTAGCTCTTGTATCCCGTATGCGGCCCCTGGCCGGAGATGCCGCGGTTGCCGATCGGCGGATACTTTGCCAGGCGGACGATCGCGCGCGCCTCCTCGGCGGTTTCCACCTCGGATACTTGGATGCCCATGATGCCCTGATCGAGAATGCCGGGGATGAGATGCGCGAACGCCTTGTGGAGCCGGACGATGGGCGAGACGTTCGTCGCCTGGAACCAGCTCGCCAGATTGGCGATCGTCTCCATGTCGAACGCGCCGTGTTCGTGGTCGATCGCGCAGTAATCGAAACCGGCCGCCTCGATGATCCAGGGAACGCCGCGCGAGGCGAACTCCTTGAGCCCGGTGCCGAGCGCCGCCCGGCCTTCGCGCACCGCCCGCCGGATGCTGTTTTCTTTCATGGCCTGTCGCGCTCTACCAGGAACCGGTGTTGGCCATGCTGGTCCACGGTTCGGCTGGCGGCAGCCCCTCGCCGGCCTGCAACAGCTCGATGGAGATGCCGTCCGGCGTGCGGATGAAGGCCATGCGGCCGTCGCGCGGCGGTCGGTTGATCGTCACGCCGTGGGCGATAAAGGCGTTGCAAGTGTCGTAGATGTTGTCCACGGCGTAGGCGAGATGTCCGAAATTGCGGCCGCCGGGGTAGGGCTGTGGATCCCAGTTATAGGTGAGTTCCACGGCCGCTTCCTCGTCGCCGGGGGCGGCCAGGAACACGTTGGTGTAGCGGCCTTTCTCGTCCGGACGGCGGCGGATCTCCTTGAGGCCGAGCACTTCGAAGAAGGCGATGGTGTCTTCAAGCGAACTGACGCGGATCATGGTGTGCAAATATTTGGTCATGGGGGGTGTCCTCCGGTCGGCTGTTCGGGGCGATCAGTTTCGAGCACTATTTGTCGCGCAGCACGACGAGGGCGTCCACCGCCTTCACGCCTCGGCCCGACGGCAGCACCATCAGCGGGTTGATGTCCAATTCCGCCAGATGTCCTTCGAGGTGCATGGCGAGGTGCGACACGCGCACCAGGGTATCCGCGAGCGCCTCGAGGTCCGCCGCTGGCCGGCCGCGAAAGCCCTGGAGCAGCCGGGCGCCTTTGACCTCGGCGATCATCGCCTGGGCTTCCGAGCGCGTGATCGGGCAGCGCCGCAGGGCGACGTCGTTGTAGACCTCGACCATCACGCCGCCGCTGCCGAACAGCAGCACCGGGCCCAATTGTGCGTCGCACGACACGCCGACGATGACTTCGACACCGTCTCGCACCATCTCCTGCACCGACACGCCGGCGATCCGCGCCTGTGGCGCATGGGCCTCGGCGCTAGCGAGGATCTCGGCGTAGGCCGTGCGCACTTGCGCCGCATCGCCGAGGTTCAGCCGAACGACCCCGGCCTCCGTCTTGTGCAGGATGTCCGGCGAATCGGCCTTGAGAGCCACCGGATACCCGAGCTGCTCCGCGGCCGCGACGGCGGCCTCGGCGGAACTTGCCAGGCGCTCGCGCGCGCTCGCCACACCCCAGGCCGCCAACAGCTGCTTGCTTTCGGACTCCGAGAGTGTCGGACGCCCGAGGCTGAGCGCCTGGGCGATGGCCGCATCCTGCGGCGCCGTGCGCGCCGGGGCCGTGCCAAAGCCGTCGGCCAGGCGGCGCTCGCGCCAGGTGTGATAGGCGAGGCGGCTCTGCAGCCCGCGCGCCAGCTTGTCCGGCGTGTAGAAGATCGGTATCCGGGCGCTCTTGAGCTGGGGTAGGCCGGATTTGGCGTCCCGGCTTCCCGTCCACAGGAACACCACGCCCTTGTCGGTCCGGTCGCGCTGGCTGATGACCTGCTGGGCCTGGGCGTCCGCCCCGGCACTCGCCACGACGAGCGTCCCCATCCGGGGGTCGGCGATCATGTGCTCCATGATTTGCGGGAAGGACTCGCTGTTGGCAAAGCCGGTCACATCGGCGGGATTCGCCGCCCAGCCGAAGCCCTTCAGGATCCCGTTGATGCCGTCACGCGCCGCGTCACCGAGCGTCGGCAGGTCGAGGCCGGCCTGACCGCACATGTCGGCGGTGAGCGAGCTGATGCCGCCCGAGTGGGAGACCACCGCGATGCCGGGCACGGCGGGCTTGGGGGTGTGGGCCAGGAGGTGCGCGACCTCGATGAGTTCGTCGTAATCCTGGACCCGGATCACCCCGTATTGGGCAAAGATCGCATCGTACCGGGCATCTTCGCCCGTCAGCGCCGCGGTATGCGAACTTGCGGCCCTGGCTCCCAATTCCGAGCGCCCGATCTTGATGAGGACGATCGGCTTGCCGCGCTCGGCCGCGAGCTTTGCCACTTCGAGAAACTTGTCGGCCCGCTTGAAGCCTTCGACAAAGCCGGCAATCACCCGAGTATCCGGATCGTCCAGCAGATAGCGGGCGAAATCGGTAAAATCGAGGTCTGCTTCGTTCCCGGTCGAGATGATGTAGCTGAAGCCGATGCCGTTCTCCACCGCCCGCACCAGGAACGGCCCGAACGCCGTCGCGCCGCTTTGGCACACCAGGCCGATCGGCCCGGTCAGCCCGGACGCCCCGCGCGAGGAAGCGGTGGCCCAGATATCGTCTTTGACATTCGCCAGCCCCAGACAGTTGGGGCCGCTGATCCGCATGCCCGAGACGCGGGCAAATTCACCCAATTCCCCCTGCAAATCACGCCGGTCGTCGACGCCGCGCTCCGCAAAGCCCGCCGAGATCACGATCGCCGATCCGGCCCCCTTGCGGTGGCTCTCCTGAAGGACATCGAGCACCTGGTCGTAGGGCACCACGACGGCCACGACGTCGGGGGCCTCCGGCAGGTCCGTTACGCTCGGGTATGACTTTTCCCCCATGATTTCGTCGTAGCGCGGGTTCACCGCGTAAACCCGCACCCGGTCTTTGGCCTTGAGCGCCGCGGCCAGAAATCGCCCGCCATACTGCATCCGCGGCGTCGCGCCCACGATCGCGATGGAGCGCGGGTTGAGCATCTTGTGGATCGACGCCATCTGCGGCTCTGTCCAGAACTCCATGACACCCCCTAAAAGGACAGGTCCGTCGGGTCAGCAAGTCCCTCAGACGATGCCGTCACTCCGCAAGACCGTCACGGCTGCCTCGTCGAGGCCGAGCCAATCTTGCAGCACCTCGGCGGTATGTTCGCCCAGGAGGGGCGCCGCCTCGACTTTGGCTGGAACCCCGTCGAAACGCACCGGCCAGGTCGGCATCGCCATCTTGCGCTCGCCATGCGTCATCGTCTGCAGGATGCCGCGCTCGTAGAAGCTCGGCTCGCTGACGAGCTCGTTGGTGTCGAGTACCGCCCCGGAGGGGACGCCGGCGCCGCTGAGCTGCGTCATCGCCTCCTGCTTGGTGCGCTGCCGGGTCCAAGCGGTGACGATCTCGTTGACCTCGGCCTCGTGTTCCACCCGGCCTTCATAGGTGTCGAAGCGCGCGTCGCCGATCAAATCCTCGCGGCCGATCAGCTTCAGCAGGCGCGGCCAGTGCTCCGGGTTGGCGCGGCTGGTCAAGAGGTAGACATAATCGTTCGGGCCCTCTGGCTTGCACGGGAAGATGCCGCTGGGCGGGTTGGGGGCCGCCGCCCGCCGCGGCGCCGCCTTGCCGGTGCGGGCCTGCGCGATAAAGCCGCTACGGCTGAAATGCATGATCGAATCCTGCATCGCGACCTGCAGCCGCTTGCCCTTGCCGGTGCGGCTGCGGTCGAACAGCGCGCTGACGATGCTGAACGCCATCAGCATACCGGTGCCGGTGTCGCCGATCGTCGGGCCGGGCTTGATCGGTCGCCCGCCAGGTTCGCCGGTGATGCTCATCGCGCCACCCGCCGCCTGCGCGATCGGGTCGAACGCCAGCCCGTTCTCGAATGGGCTGCCGGCGCCGAAGCCCTTGATCTGGGCATAGATGATGTCGGGGTTGATGGCGCTGACGACATCGTAGCCGAGACCCAGCCGCTCGACCGCGCCGGGCGCGAAATTCTCGGCGAAGACATCGGCCTTCTTGGCCATCTGCTTGACCAGTTCCAGACCGCGCTCGGACTTCAAGTTGACCGTCAGCGACCGCTTGTTCGCGTTGTACATCATGAAATAGTAGGCATCGCCAAAGCCGGTGCGGCCGGCCTCGCCGCGCGGCGGTTCAACCTTGGCGATGTCGGCGCCCATCCAGGCCAGCGCCTCGGTGCATGTCGTGCCCGCCTCGAACTGCGTCAGGTCCAATACGCGAATGCCGGCCAGGCAACCGGGCGATGCGGGCGTTACGGCCATGATTGGCTCCTTCGAGGTGCGTGTTCGCGGGACAGCTTATTCCGAGAACCGGTGCCCGCGACAGATTTGCCGATGAGGAAAATTACAGGCTCACCTCGGAATGCCCGCCATTACAGGAGGATCATCGGTGGCGCCGAAGTTTCAATTCGGTCTCGTTGTGCGAGGTCAGGCCGAGGCCGGCGAGGACATCACGAAGCGCTTTGACGAGACGATTGAACTGGTCCGGCTTGCGAACCGCATGAGATACAACTCGGTCACCAAGACGGCCCACTACAGCGCGCACCCTTGGCAGATGCTGCAGTTGGTACCGATGCTGGCACGGTTCACGGCAGAAGCGCCAAGATTGCGCCTCAACGCCGGGGTCGTGCTGCTGCCGTTATTGTCGCCGCTACACGTCGCCGAAGAGTTCGCAACGCTCGACGTGATGTCGGGCGGCAAAATTATCCTTGGCGTCGGGCTTGGCCACCGCGATGTCGAGTTCAAGGCATTTGGCGTCCCTCGCTCACAGAGAGCTCGGCGACTCGAAGACAATTTGATCGCGATAGGGCGCCTGTGGACCGAAGACAAGGTCTCGATGAAGGCGCGGCATTTCGAGCTCGACGGTGCGTCGTGCTCCTTGAAGCCGGTGCAGAAGCCGCACCCGCCGATCTGGGTCGGTGCGTTTGCAGACCCGGCGATCGAACGCGCCGCTCGCCTCGGCGACTGCTGGTATATTGGTCCGAGCGTCACAATCGACGTCATCGCGCGACAGATGCAGCTATATCGCCGCGCTCTCGACGCCGCCGGTAAGCCGTTCCCGGCGGAGTTGCCCTTGCGCCGAGAGGCGTTCGTTGCAAGGACCCGCGAGGAGGCCTTTCGCTTGTGTCAGCCCCATCTCGGCGCCAAATACGCCGCCTATCATAGCTGGGCTCAGGAACTGCCCTCCGACGATGGCGGGCTCGGACAGGATTTCGCGAGCCTTGCCGCGGACCGCTTCCTGATCGGCACACCCGACGAAGTCGCCGAACAAATTGTAACAATCCATCGCCGGCTCGGCGTCAACCACCTGGTCATGAGCACAGAATGGGCTGGGGATGCCCCATAGTCTGGCCACAGAGACGATCGAGATGATCGCCTCCGAACTGATCATTCGCGTGCGTCAAGGGCTCTGAACATTCTCGCACGAGAGTTGGCCATGCGAACCTCTCGAATGGTTGCTATGGGTGCAGCCTGTGTGGAAACAAAGCGAGATTTGCGGCTCTGGCGGATTCCGCCTGGGGTGAAGCTGCCTTAGAATCCAAAGATTGGCAAGAAAAGGCCGCGGCCGTGCTCGATCCCCGCGGCCCGGTGGCGCCGCCGTAAACACGGACTCACGGGGGGCGCCGCGCTCGACAGCCTCGCGAGGGCGGTTTTGCAAAACCGCCCTCGATACCGCCGTTGACCCGGCCTAAAAACCTAGCGACTCTGCGCCTCGGAAGAGTACCGCTCCCGGTGGGGCGCGCGGGCTTCAAACCCGTTGGAGGGCGTTCAGGCGTCCTCGGTAGGTTCGACTCCTGCCTCTTCCGCCACCAATTCCGGCCTCGCGAAAGGACCCCCGGCATGCCCAGCTTCGATCATCATGGCGCCCATATCCGCTACGAGGAGTCCGGCAGCGGCTTTCCTATCCTGACCTTTGCGCCGGCCGGACTGCGGTCGGTGATCGACGTGTGGAGCCAGCCCTCCGCGCCGATCAATCCGACCACCGAATTCGCCTCGAACTATCGGGTCATCGCGATGGATCAGCGCAATGCAGGCGGCCAATCGCGCGCGCCGATCTCCGCCAAGGACAACTGGGACAATTACACCGACGACCATCTCGCGGTGCTCGACCATCTGCGCATCGACAAATGCCATCTCTACGGCCAGTGCATCGGCGGGTCGTTCATCATCAACATGCTGAAGCGAGCCCCCGAGCGGGTTGGGGCGGCGGTGCTGGCACAGCCGATCGGCCGGGTCGGGCCGATGGCCGGCCGCACCGCCAACTTCAACGGCTGGGCCGAAACGGTGAAGGGCAGACCCGACGTCAACGAGTCGGTGCTCGACGCCTTCAACAACAACCTGTACGCGCCGGGCTTCGTCTATTGCGCCGACCGTGACTTCGTGAAGTCGATCAAGGCGCCATGCCTCGTCCTCGCCGGTAATGATGAGGCGCATCCCTGGCCGATCTCCGAGGAACTGTCGAACCTCATCCCCGGCTGCGAGTTCGTCGCCGAATGGAAAACCGAGCCGGCGCTGACCACGGCCAAGGCGACGGTCAAGGCGTTCCTCGCCAAGCACACGCCGGCGCGCTAGGGCACGCTACCGAGGGCCGCGGCCGAGCGCTAGCGCTCGGCCGGCGGGATAGCCCTGAGGGCAGCGACGAACGCCGCGATCTCGGTCCGGTCGTATTTGAGGTGCACGCGTTTCGCCGAAGCCGGCTGATGCGCGAGCGAGACGCCCGGCCGGTGCTCGATCCTCGACCGGACCGGCCGCTTCTCGAACCCGCCGCCGCAATTCGGGCAGACATTGCCGAGGTGCGTCGCGACGCAATCGGCGCAGAACGTGCATTCGTAGCTGCAGATCCGCGCGTCCGCGGCGTCGGGCGGCAGCTCCTCGTCGCACCATTCGCAATTGGGCCGCAGCTCGAGCATCACGCCGCTCCAAGCCTGGCCGCGGCTTCCTCGACCGCCTCGCGCCGTTGCGCCGCCATCCCCATCATGCGCTCGCGCGCCCGCGCGAGGATCGCCGGCGGCGCGGTTTCCGGTGAGCCTGCGTCGAAAGGCGGCGCCGGGGCGTATTCGATCCCAAGCTGGATCGCCTGCGCCGTCTCCTCGCCCGCGAGCTCGGCGACGACGGAGAGCGCGAAATCGATGCCGGCGGTGACGCCGCCACCGGTGATGACATTGCCGTCACGCACCACGCGCTCAGCGACGGGGGTCGCGCCGAACGGCACCAGTAGGTCGCGCCAGGCCCAGTGCGTCGCCGCGCGCTTGCCACGCAGCAGCCCGGCCGCGCCGAGCACCAGCGCGCCGGTGCACACGGAAGTCACGTAGCGCGCGCCAGCCGCGAGGCGGCGCAATTCGCGCAGGAACGCCTCGTCTTGCATCGCGTTGTCGGTCGCTCCGCGACCACCTGGTACGCAGACGATGTCACACTCCCGGATGTCGGCGAGCCGGCGCAGCCCGACGAATGTTATGCCGCCACTGGCCTCGATCGTGCCGCCGGCGCTGCTCGCCAGCAGCACTTCGGCGCCCGGCAGCCCCGAAAATACCTGATGCGGCCCGGTGAAATCGAGCTGGGTGACGCCGGGGAAGATCGCGAAGACGATCACCGGATTGCGCTCGCTCATCTCCATTCTCCTCATGTTGACGCCGCGAGGGTAGCGGCGTTACGTTTGGTCTTAAATGACATACTTCCCTTGATTAATGACATGACCCGCACGATTGAGTTTCTCATCTTTCCCGGCTTTCAGCTGCTCGACGCCGCCGGGCCGCTCACCACATTCGAGACCGCCGGCCGTGCGCCGCCGGGGGATGAGGCGTCGTTCCGCGAGGGTGCGGCGTCCGCCTACCGCCTGCGCGTGGTGGCACGCGACACGGGGCCAGTGACGAGCTCGTCCGGGGTGCGGATGATCGCCGAGGGCTGGAGCGACACGTCGCTCGACACGCTGATCGTCGCCGGTGGCTGGGGAACTCGCGCCGCCTCAGCCTGTCCCGAGACTCTCGCCTATGTCCGCGCCGCCGCGGGCCGCGCGCGGCGCGTCGCCAGCGTCTGTTCAGGCGCCTTCGTGCTCGCGGCCGCCGGGCTGCTCGAGGGCCGCCGCGCGACGACGCATTGGGCCCGCGCCGTGGAATTCGCCCGCGCCTATCCGCAAATCCGGGTCGAGCCGGACCGCATCTTCATCCGCGATGGCAATGTGTGGACCTCGGCCGGCATCACCGCGGGCATCGATCTGGCGCTGGCGCTGGTCGCCGACGATCTCGGCGAGGCCGCAGCCAAGCGCGCCGCACAGCAGCTCGTCGTCTACCACCGCCGTCCCGGCGGGCAGTCGCAATTCTCGGCGCTGCTCGAGGTCGATCGGTCGAGCAGCCGGTTCTCGCCGCTGCTGGCCTGGGCGCGCGAACGGCTCGACGAGCGCCTGCCGGTCGAGCGCCTAGCCGAGCGGGCGGCGATGAGCCCGCGCCACTTCGCGCGCGCCTTCGCCGCCGAAACCGGCATGACCCCGGCCAAGGCGATCGAGCGACTGCGCCTCGAAGCCTCGCGCGAGCGGGTGGAAAGCGGCTCTGAGCCGATCGAGCTGGTCGCCGCGCGCAGCGGCTTCAGCGATCCCGAACGAATGCGCCGCGCCTTCATCCGCGCCTTCGGTCAACCGCCGCAAGCGCTTCGGCGCGCCGCAAGGGCGGGTTGACTCAGGATCTAGTCGGTCGGTTGCGGCAGGAAGATCGTTGGAACCCAGGCGGGCGGCGCACCCTGGCGACGCGCCTCCCGCTCGGCCTCGCCGTCGGCATTGTCGCCATCACTGGCGTCGCCGCCGGCACCGGGAGCGCCGTCGTCCGTCTTATTGGCGTTCTCGGCCTGCTCGCGCTCGCGGCGCAACTCCTCCAGCCGCTCGCGGATCACTTCGAAATCGTCGGCAGCTCGCGGTTGTGTCACCGGACCTCCTTCGGGCGGCAGGCCCAACCTCGGCGACGAATTCGCCATTATGTAGTGTAATTTAGCGCGAGTGCAAATGCGCGTGGCCGCGCGGACACAACCCATGGCCGAAGCGGCGGCCCTGCGCTATCGTCACGCCTTCGAACAGCGAGGCCAGAGGCCAAAAATGAGCGATCGCCGCACCTTGGCCGTCGATATCGGCGGCACCGGGATCAAACTCGCGGCGCTCGACGATGGCGGACGAATCGTCGGCGCGCCAGTACGGGTGCCAACTCCACCAAAACCGGTCGCGCCCGACGAACTGATCCGCGTGGTTAAGGCCGCATCGGCGTCGCTGGGCCCGTTCGACCGGGTCTCGGTCGGGTTCCCCGGCATGGTGCGCGGCGGCAAGGTGTTCACCGCACCGAATCTCGGCACCGAGGTTTGGGCTGGTTTCGACTTGCAAGGGACGCTGTCCAAGCAGCTCGAGACGCCGGTGCGGGTGATGAACGACGCCGATGTCCAGGGCTACGGCGCGATCAAGGGCAAGGGCGTAGAGATGGTGCTGACCCTCGGCACCGGCGCCGGCACCGCAATCTTCACCGACGGCAACGCCATTCCCCATCTCGAACTGGCGCACCACCCGTTGCACGGCAACAAGACCTATGACGAATACATCGGCAACGCCGCGCTCGAGGCCAAGGGCAAGAAGAAATGGAACAAGCGAGTGGAGCGCGCTATCGCGGTGCTGCGCACCGTGGTCAATTTCGACCATCTCTATATCGGTGGCGGCAACGCCAAAAAACTCGACTTCGCGCTGCCCGACGACGTTACCATCGTCCCCAACAGCGATGGCCTGACCGGGGGCATCCGGCTCTGGGAACAAGATGCCGCGCCTGTTCCCGCCGCTGCCGCTGTCACCGCGAAACCGCGGCAGCAAACCGCGGCAGCGAAACCCGCAGCGGCGAAACCCGCGGCCAAGCCGGCGACGAAACCCGCGAAGGCCAAGACGCCAGCCGCCGCCCGGCCGCGCGTGGCGGCGGCTCCGCACACCGCCCGTACGCTCACGCCGTCGCAGCCGAAGACCGCCGTCAATTTCGCGGTTCCGGCCAATGCCTGCGACTGCCACGTCCATGTCTTCGGCGTGGAGAAGGAATTCCCGTTCGTCGCCCGCCGTGGCTACACCCCGCCGCCGGCCAGCCCGGACGCGCTGCTGGTGCTGCAAAACGCGCTGCATCTGTCGCGTGTCGTCATCGTGCAGCCGAGCGTCTACGGCGCCGACAATTCCTGCACGCTCGACGGCATGCGCCGTTTGGGGCCGGAGCGCGCTCGCGGCGTCGCGGTGATCGACGCCAAGACCACCGAACGGGAGCTGAAGGAAATGCACGCCGCCGGCATTCGCGGCGTCCGAGTCAATCTCGAAACCTCAGGCCAGAGCGACCCGGCCGTGTCGCGGCGCAATCTCGCCGCCGCGGTGACGCGCGTCGCGCCGCTCGGCTGGCACGTCCAGGTCTACACTAGGCTTTCGGTAGTTGAGGCGGTGCACGACGACGTACTCGCCTCTCCCGTACCGGTCGTTTTCGATCATTTCGGCGGGGCGCAGGCCGCCGGGGGCATCAAGCAACCCGGCTTCGATAAGCTCCTAGGCCTGGTCGCCTCGGGCAAGGCCTACGTCAAGATCTCCGGCCACTACCGCAGCTCGGTGAAGGCGCCAGCCTTCGACGATGTCGCGCCGCTGGCGCGGGCGCTGATCGCCGCCAACCCCGACCGGATCGTCTGGGGCACCGATTGGCCCCATCCGCATCACGCCGAGCCGGGCAAAGAGATGGAAAGCACCCCGTCCTTCGACATCGACGATGGGCTTGCCCTGAACCAGGTGGCGCGCTGGGCGCCGACCGCCGCGACCCGCCGCAAGATTCTCGTCGACAATCCAGCCCGGCTTTATGAGTTCTAGCCTGCGCCGGGTGGCCGCCGGCGCGTTGCTGGCGGCTAGTCTCGCCGGCTGCATCGGCACTCCCTCGGTACCGCCGCTTCCGCCTGACACCCAGATCCCGCCCTACGCCAAGCGGCCCTACGCGCCATTCTCGCGCGACGCGGCGGTGCAAATCGCGCTGCGCGAATGGCGCGCCTTCGGCCAGTCGCTGGTGCTGTCACCCGATCAGCCGGACAGCGCCGACAGCAAGGAGCGTGACGACGGCCTGTGGCAGCGGGTCGGCGACTATTGGTGGCTGGGGCTCGACTACGGCGCGCCCGACGGCGCTTGGACCGGCAAGCACGACGCCAAGGGCATGGAGTTCCCGCGCGGCGAGGACGGCGAGTTCGCCTGGTCGGCGGCGTTCATCGACTACGTGATGCGGATGGCCGGGGCCGGTGCGCGGTTCCCTTATTCGCCGAGCCACGCCGACTACATAAATGCTGCCCGCGAGCGCCCCGATCTCGCCGTCGCCGCGGTGCCATTGACGCAATACGCGCCGCTCCCGGGTGATCTCATCTGCATGTGGCGGGCGCGCCATCCGGTGACGTTCGAGCAGCTGCCAGCCGGCCATTTCCCGGCGCATTGCGACATTGTCGTCGCCCGTCGACCGGCCACGCTCGATGTCGTGGGCGGCAATGTCGACAACACGGTGGCGATGAAGCATGTGCGCGTTGGCCCCACCGGCCTCGTCACCGACACCGACTATCCCTGGTTCGTCGTGCTGCGGGTCGCTTACCAGCGCTGAGGCACGGGCGATCCCTCCGCCAGGATCGCTTCGCGGCGGCGGCCTGAATCGCGGATGAACAGCGCGAAGGACGGGTCGGCCGCGGCGACGCGGCGATATTGTGCGGCAACTGCGGGCGCGATCTCGCCATGGCGCCCCAGCGCCGCCTCGCCCAATTCCAGCAGCAGCAAATTCGGCCAGGCGCGCGGCCGCAACCGCCCGATCTCGGCGAAGATTTCCGCCGGATCGCGCGCCGGATCGGCCTGGGCGAGCAGCAGCGCCGCCGAGGCGGTCGAGCGCGAGATGCCGGCATGGCAATGGATGAGGAGATGCGCTTCCGGTCCAGCCGCCATCACCTCGCGGCCAAATTCCAGGAGCTCCGCGATATGCCGATCCGACGGTACGATGGTGGCGTCGGAAACCGGTGCGATCACGTCGTGAAAGCGCAACGCCTCACGGCGATGCGGCGGAAAGTCGAGAAAAGCCACCGGGTCGGGCCAGCCGGGGTCGAGGATCGACAGCACATGCGTCACCCCGGCTTCGCAATGCTCGCCGAGCTCGGGGATGCCGCAAATTGTGATCCGCATGGTCGCGTCAACGCTCGCGCCAAGCCTTCATCCCGCCGCGTAACACCGCGACATCCGGCACGCCGATTTCGGCCAGTTGCGCCGCGGCGGCGGCCGAGCGTTTGTCGGTGAGGCAGACGCAGACCACCGGCCGCGCAATGGCGCGGAGCTCAGCCTGGTATGCGCCGAGCTCGGGCAGCGGGATGTTGCGTGCGCCGTCGATGTGGCCGAGCGGCCCGACGAACTCGTCGGCGCCGCGCACATCGACGACAAGCGGCGTCTCCGTTCCGGCGAGGCGCCGCCGCAGCTCGTCGACCTCCACCCAGCGCGGCTCGGGCGCTGGCCTGTTGAAGAGACGGCCGAAAATACCGGCCATCTACGCCGCGCGCGCCGGCGCCGAGGGCGGCACGCTACCCGGTTGCTGCGCGGGCGGCATGGGCGGGGACGGATCGTGCGGCACCTGGTTACCAACCATGATCGCCTCGCTGATCTGCCGCGACAGATCGGCCGCGCCGCCGGGCGAGTGCGGCAGGAACACGGTGGTGGCGCGGCTCTGCGCGCCGATTGCGCGCAGCGTGTCGAAATATTGTGTGAGGATGAGCGTGCGCATCGCCTCTTCCGGCGACACCCCGCCATCCTTGACCGACAAGAGCGCTGCGACCGAGTCGCGAATACCCTCGGCGATGGCGATGCGCTCGGCGGCGATGCCCTCGCCCTGCAGTTTCTTGCTTTCCTTCTCGGCCTCGGCGGCCTTGACCGTCTTGATCTTGACCGCCTCGCCCTGCTGTTCGGCGGCTTCGCGCAGCCGGCTCGCCGCATTGATCTCGTTCATCGCGGTCCGCACCTTCTCGTCCGGCGCGATGTCGGTGACCGGCGAGCCGTCGATGTCGTAGCCGAAATTGTTGAGCTTGTGCCGCAATCCCTCGCTGACCGCCTGCTCGATGTCGCTTTTCTTCTCGAACACGTGGTCGAGCGTCATCGTCGGCACCTGGCTGCGCACCGCGTCGAAGACGTGCGCGGTAATCTGCTGCTCCGGGTTGGTAAGGCGGTAGAAGGCGTCAAACTCCTTGCCCTCGACGACGTGGTACTGGACCGAAACCACGATATCGACAAACACGTTGTCGCTGGTCTTGGTCTCCACCTTCACATTCAGCTGTTGGACCCGCAAGCTCAGCCGCCCCGCCTTTTTTTCAACCATCGGAATCTTCATGTTGAGCCCGGCGCGGGCGGTGCGGGCGAATTTGCCAAAGCGCTCGATCAGCGCGACCTGCGCCTGCTCGACCATGAAGAAAGAGCCGAAGAAAACAGTCAGCGCAACGATCACCACGATAAACAGGAACATCAGCCCAACGACCGTCGACGGGTCCATCTCGTCCTCCCAACCGGCTGAAGCTTGCCGGCGTTGAATGTGCGCTCTGGTAGATCAGGAGGCGGCCCCCGCGTTTCAAGCGAGGGCAGACGGCGTTCAGCTCAGGTCGAGCGCATATTTTTTCAGCGTATCGAGCGGCACGATGTCGAGCGTCGCCTCGTGCGTGGCGGCGAGGCGCAGGCGCGGCGCATGGCCCGCGTCGAACGCCTCCTTCCAGCGCGCCGCGCATAGGCACCAGCAATCGCCGGGCTTGAGACCCTCGAACCCCGCCTGCGGCACCGGCGTCGAGAGGTCGTTGCCGGCGGCTTTTGAGAAGGCGAGGAAATCGGCCGTCATCAGCGCGCAGACTGTGTGGACGCCGAAATCCTCTGCGCCGGTGTTGCATGCACCGTCGCGATAATACCCGGTCAGCGGCTTGGTGCAGCACTCGTCCAGCCGCTCGCCATAGACATTGCGCGGCGCGGCGCGGCGCGGGCGCGGATCGGAACCGGAAGCATCGGGCATATGGTAACTCCCTTTCCTGTCTCGCTCCCCGGCGAAAGCCGGGGTCCATTTGGCAACCGTCGCTGGCGCCGAAGATTGGGTCCCCGCTTACGCCGGGAAGCCAATAGACAAGGCCGCGATGGGGCTATGCCGGCCGGCGCTCGGCCCGGGCTGCGATTTTGGCCTCGATCGCGTCCCAGATCTTGGCGGCCAGATTGTCGTTGTTGAGCCGGCCGATCTCCTGGATGCCGGTCGGCGAGGTCACGTTGATCTCGGTTATGTAATCGCCGATCACGTCGATCCCGACAAACAGCAGGCCTTGCTCCTTGAGGGTCGGGCCGATCGCCGCGCAAATCTCGAGGTCGCGTGGCGTCAGCTCGGTCTTCACGCCACGGCCGCCGACATGCAAATTGGCCCGCGCCTCGCCTTCCGCCGGCACGCGCAGCACGCCGCCCGCCGCTTCGCCGTCGATCAGGACGATGCGCTTGTCGCCCTGGCGTATCTCGGGGATGTAGCGCTGCACCATGACCGGCTCGCGGTACATTTGGGCGTACATCTCCAGCAGCGAACTCAGATTGTCGTCGCCCGGCCGCAGATGAACGATCCCGGCCCCGCCATTGCCGAACAGCGGTTTCAAGACGATCTCGCCGTGCTTGTCCCAGAAGGCTTTGATCTCGTCCCTGTCGAGCGACAGGATCGTCGGCGGCATCAGCTCCTTGAAGCGCAGCACGAAGAGCTTTTCTGGGGCATTGCGCACCGCCGCCGGGTTGTTGACGACGAGCGGCCCTTCGGGCGGCAGCAGCTCCAGGAGATGCGTCGCGGTGATGTAGGCCATGTCGAAGGGCGGGTCTTGACGCATTAGGATCACGTCGACGCCTTCGAGGTCGAACTCCTCGTCGTCACCGAATTTGTGGTGGTCGCCGTAGCGGCGGAAGACCTCGAGCTTGCGGCCGCGGGTGTAGAGCCGGCCATCGCGCAAGGTCAGCGCGGTCGGCAGATAGTGGAACAGCGCATGACCGCGCGCCTGCGCTTCGAGCGCCAACGCGAAGGTCGAAGTCGGCGTCGATGTTGATGGTGTGGATCGGATCCATCTGGATCGCGACGGCGAGACCCATGCCGAACTCCTTCTGGCGGTCAGACTTCGATGGTGATCTTGCTGCCCGGCCCGAGCAAGCCCAACAGCGGGATCAGCGCCTCGCGGGCCACCGCGATGCAGCCCTCGGTGCCGGCGAAATCGGGCCGCGCGACGTGGAGAAAGATCGCGCTGCCCTTGCCCGGCACCACGGGGTCGGTGTTGTAGCCGATCACTACGATCAAATCGTAGAGCCCGTCATCGCGCCACAGCACCTCGGCCGAGGCCGGATAAGGCAGCGTGACGAGCGTGTTGTAATGCGGATCGTCGGGCGCGTCGCACCAGCCGAAATCCGGCCGCAAACCGGTCATCGGCAAGTCGGTTTTGGGCCATTTGACCCGATCGGGCCGGTAGAAGCCGTAGAGCAGTGGGTAGGTGCCGGCGGGGCTGGCGTGGTCACCCTCGCGCTTGTCGCTCTTCACCCCAGCCAGCCCGCACGCCGCCCGGGCCGACCCGGCCGGCCACGACAGCACGCCGTTCTCGTAGATCAAGCTGGCGTAATCCATGGCATCGGCAACTCGCGAGAGCGGCAGGGCGGAAGCGGCTGTGAGAATGCTTCGGCGCGTGAGGGTCACGCCCTAGGATATCATCTCAAGCATCGCTTTGATGCCATTGCCGCGAGGATGGCTCGGCCATACCCTTGCCGCACCACGAGGAGACCCCCATGCGCAACAGCCGGATCGAGGTGAAGCCCATCGCCGGAGGGTGCGGCGCCGAGATTTACGGCGCCGACATTGCCGCCGATCTCCACGACGAGGTCATTGGCGAAATCCGCGCTGCGCTCAACGAGCATTGCGTCGTGTTCTTCCGCGACCAGGAGTTCGACGCCGAGCAGCACAAGGTCTTTGCCCGCCGCTTCGGTAAGATTTTCGTCCACCCCAACTATCGCGGTATGCAGGACGACGACGAGATCCAGATGATCCGCCGCGAGCCCGGCGACAAACACATCGTCGGCGAGGATTGGCACGCCGACACGACGATGATGGCGGAGCCGCCGATGGGCGCGATCCTTTACGCTCTTGAGGTGCCGCCCTACGGGGGCGACACGCTTTTCGCCAACCAGTGCCTGGCCTACGACAGCCTGTCCGACGGCATGAAGAAGCTACTGTCGGGCCTGCGCGCGGTGCACAGCGACCGGCTCGTCGCCGGTCCTGCGGGCAACCGAAACCAGTTCCGCGCCACCAAGGTGCGCGGCGACGACAGCTGGCGCGAGACGATCAACGTGCACCCCGTTGTCCGTACCCACCCCGAGACCGGACGCAAGCTCCTCAACGTCAACAAGTCGTATACGGTCGGCTTCGAGGGGATGACCGAGGAGGAGTTGAAGCCGCTGCTCGATTATCTCTTCGAGCAGGGTAACCGGCCGGAATTCACCTGCCGCTTCCGCTGGGAAAAGGGTTCGGTCGCGTTCTGGGACAACCGCGCGGTCAAGCACCTGGCGATCCACGACGCCGGTCCGTTTCGCCGCTTGATGCGCCGGGTCCAGATCGCCGGCGACACGCCGTATGAATAGCGGTAGGGTATTGAGGAACGAGCGATGCGGCAACCCATTCTGGTGAAGCGATACGCCGGCGCCCGTCTCTACGATACTGTGGCGGCGCGCTATGTCTCGCTCGACGATCTACGTCGCTGGCGGGATCGTGGGATCGCGTTCGAGGTTCGCGACGCCGAGACGGGCGAAGACGTGTCGCGTGTATTGCTGGCCTGAGATGTCCGCGGCTACATCCGACCTCTACCGCGACCTCGGTCGCCAGCTCGCCTCGCTGATCGCCGGCGAACGCGACCGCGTCGCCAACGCCGCCAACATGGCGGCCCTCATCTACAACGGCCTCCCCAACCTCAACTGGGCCGGGTTCTACTTCGCCCAAGGCAACGAGCTGGTGCTCGGCCCGTTTCAGGGTCAGCCGGCCTGTGTCCGCATCCCGTGGGGCAATGGCGTCTGCGGCACCGCGGCGGCGCGCGGCGAGACCGTGCTGGTGCCCGACGTCCACGACTTCCCCGGCCACATCGCCTGCGACCCGGTCTCGCAATCGGAGCTGGTCGTGCCGCTAATCGAGAATGGCCGGGTCACCGGCGTACTCGACCTCGACAGCCCAAGCCTCAACCGCTTCGACGACGAGGATCGCGCCGGCTGCGAGGCGCTTGTCGCCATATTTCTCGGCTGCTGACGACCGTTCCTCTTGGAGAGGCCGAGTTGAACCGTTACTTCGCCGCGACGGCCTCGCGGGCGCGGCGGATGGGGGCGGCGGCAGGCGGACGATTGCCCTTGGCCAGCACCGCCTCGAGGCTAGCGCGAATCTCGGCGAGTTTGTCGGGGTGCTCGACCTGATGGCCGAACAGGTTCTTGACATAGAACACGTCGACCACCTTCTCACCGTAGGTCGAAATCTTCGCGCTTGAGATCTGGAGATTGAGGCGGGTTAGCTCGCGGGTCAGCTCGTGCAAGAGGCCCGGGCGATCGCGGCCGTTGACCTCGACCACGGTGTGAGTGCGACTCGCCTGGTTGTCGATCAGCACCCGCGGCGGCACGGTGAAAACGCTGGTGCGGCTCTGGATCGCGGGCGGGCGCGACAGCTCCCGATCGGCGCTGACATCGCCGGTCAGGACGTTCTCGAATACAACCGAGAGCCGCGCGAGCTTGTCGGCGCGGTCGATCGGGCCGCCGTCATGGTCCTGCACCCAAAAGGTGTCGAGCGCCATCCCGTTCGACATGGTCATGATCTTGGCGTCGACGATATTGGCGCCGCACATCGCGAAAGCCCCGGCGATCCGCGAGAACAGGCCCGGGTGGTCGGCGGTATAAATGGTGACCTCGGTGACGGCGCGTTGCGAATCGATGCGCTTCTCGACCGTCAGCGGCGCACCGCTGCGGTCGGCCTCACGCATGAGCCGCGCATGGCGGGCATGGGTCTCGGCGTCGAACGAGAGCCAGTAGAACGGGTAGCCGCGGGCGACGACCGCGGCGAAGTCGTCGTCGGTGAAATCGGACAGGAGCGCGCGAGCCGCCGCCTGCGCGTCGGCTATGCGGGAGTCGCGCGCGCCGACTGCGAGGCCGCCCGAGATGACATCCCAGCCGCTATGATAGAGCTCGCGCAGCAGTGCTGCCTTCCAGCCGTTCCACACCTTGGGACCGACGGCGCGGATATCCGCGACGGTGAGTACCAGGAGCAGCTTCAGCCGCTCCGGTGACTGCACTCGCTCGACGAAATCCCGGATCGTCTGCGGGTCGGAGAGATCGCGCTTAAAGGCGATGCCGCTCATCAGCAGATGCCAGCGCACTAGCCAGGCGACGGTCTCGGTCTCCTCGTCGGTGAGCCCCAGCCGCGGACCCAGCTTCAGCGCGATCTGCTCGCCCAGCTCGGAATGGTCGCCGCCGCGACCCTTGGCGATATCGTGCAGCAGGGTGGCGAGGTAGAGCGCGCGGCGCGAGACAATGGTCGGGGCGATCGCGCTGGCGAGCGGCAGTTCGTCTTTGAGCTGGCCCTCTTCGATCTTGTGCAGGATGCCGATTGCGAACAGCGTGTGCTCGTCGACCGTATAGACATGGTACATGTCGTACTGCATCTGCGCCACGACGCGGCCGAAATCGGGGACGAAGCGGCCGAACACGCCAGCCTCGTTCATCCGCCGCAACGCGTTTTCCGGGTCCTTTTTCGACGTTAGGATTTCCAGAAACAGGCGGTTGGCTTCTGGGTTTTCGCGCAATTCGGCGTCGATCAGGCGCAGCGAGCGGGTGGCGGAGCGCAATGCGCGGGGGTGAATGTCGAGATCGTGCTCCTGCGCGACATGAAAGAGGCGCAGCAGGGCCGCGGGATCCTTCTTGAAGAAATCCTCCGACGGGATGGTCAGCCGCCCGCCATCGAGAATGAAGCCGTCGAGGATGCTCCGCCGCCCACTCCAGCGCAGCCACGAGCCGAAGCGCCGCCGGCCCTTCTGGTCGACTTCGAGCACGGCGCAGAAGATGCGGGTCAGGTCGCCGACATCCTTGGCGACCAGGAAATAGTGCTTCATGAAGCGTTCGACGCCGCGGCTGCCGGCACGGTCGCGGTAGCCCATGCGCTCGCCGATTTCGCTCTGCAGCGGGAAGGTCAGCCGCTCTTCGGCGCGGCCGGCGATGAAGTGCAAATGGCAGCGCACCGTCCACAGGAATTCCTGGGCGCGGTCAAAACGCTGCGATTCCTCGGCCGACAGCACCTTCAGCTCGACCAGCTTGGCGACGTCGTCGATGCGGTAGATGTATTTCGCCAGCCAATAGAGCGTGTGCAGATCGCGCAGCCCGCCTTTGCCTTCCTTGACGTTGGGCTCGAGCTGATAGCGGCTGTCGCCGACCTTCTTGTGGCGCTCGTCGCGCTCGGCGAGCTTTTGCTCGACGAACGCGACCGCGCTGCCCTTGACGATCTCGCTGTCGAACTTGGTCTTGAGCTCGGTAAAGAGCGGCTGGTCGCCCCAGATGTAGCGCGCCTCCAAAAGCGCGGTGCGGATCGTCAGGTCGGTCTTGGCGTAGCGCAGGCACTCGGCGATCGAGCGGGTGGCGTGGCCGACCTTTAGCCGCAAATCCCAGAGGAGGTAGAGCAGGTATTCGACGACCTGCTCGGTATGCGGCGTCTGCTTGTAGGGCAGCAGGAACAGCAGATCGACGTCGGAATAGGGCGCCATCTCGCCGCGCCCATAACCGCCGACCGCGACGATCGCCAGCTTCTCGCCCTCGGTCGGGTTGGCGATCGGGTAGACGTGCTCGGAGACGAAATCGAACAGCACCCGGATCAGCTGGTCGATGAGGAAACATTGCTCGGCGATGCAATCGGCGGCCTTGCCGCCAGCCTCGAAGCGGCGCTGGATCTCGCCGCGCCCCTGGTTCAGCGTGTCGCGCAACAGCGCGACGATCGCCGGCCGCTCCGGTGTCGAGTCGGCCGCCAGCGCCGCCAACGACTCGGCGAGCGCCCGGCGGTCGATGATCTCGCGTTGTTTGGTGATCGCCATCGCCGTTCGTCGACCCTTAGAGGTGACCACCGCCGTTGACGTTGACGATCGACCCGGTGGTGAACTTCAAATGGGTAACGCAGGACAAAACCGCCAGGGCGACATCCTCGGCCTCGATCTGCCGCTTCAGCGGCGTCGCCATTGCCGCCTTCAGCATCGCCTCCTCGCGTGCGTCCCGGGACGAAGCCGGTATGGACCATGCCCGGCGCGACCACGACGACGCGAATCTCGGGGCCCAGCGCGCGGGCCAGCGCCATGCTCATCGTGTCGAGCGCCGCCTTGGACGCGCCATAGATGATGCTGCTGCCCGAGCCGCGCTGCGCCGCGCCCGATGAGATATTGACGATGACCCCATCGCCCGACGCCTTTAGCAGGGGCGCGAAGGCGCGGATCGTCGCGAACGGGCCGCGCACATTGGCGGTCAGCACCCGGTCGATCAGATCGTCGTCAAGCGCCTCGAGATCGCCGTGCGGCACCATACGGGTGAAGCCGGCGGAATTGACCAGCACGTCGCAGCGGCCGAACTCTTCCTTGACCGCGGCGGCAGCCTTGTTGATCTGCGCGGTGTCCTCGAGCGGCAGGCGCATCGCCTTGTGGCCGCTGCCTTTGAGCGCGGCGATGACGGTATTGGCGCGGTCGATGCCCTGGTTATAGCCGACGACGACCCGCGCCCCGGCCTCGGCGAAGAGGCGCGCGCTGGCGGCGCCGATGCCGCTCGACGCGCCGGTCACCACCGCGACCTTGCCATTAAGACTTACGCCAGCCATCACCGCTCCCCGCATCTGATAACCTTGTCAGCTTAACGAGGGCCCGCTGCTATTGCAGCGTCAAGCCGCGCGGTGCTCCTTGATGCGCTCCGCCTCCTCGGGTGGAAGATTATGAGAGGCGATCTTTAGATCGTAATGCGCCTGGAGGTTCATCCAAAACTCCGGGCTGTTACCGAAATAGAGCGACAGCCGGACTGCAGTATCGGCGGTGATCCGACGCCGATTGTTGACAATTTCGGCGATGCGATTGGGCGAGATCCCAACGCACGCGCGCGAGTCGGCCCTGCGAAAGCCCATAGCTCGACAAGAAATTCCTCCTTAAGGACCTCGCCGGGCGTAACCGGGACAAACTCATCATCCATGATTAGCCTCAGTGATAGTCAATGATGCGTACCTCAACGGCATGCCCATCGATCCATTTGAAGATCACGCGCCACTGATCGTTGACCCGAATCGAATGAAATGCCGCAAGATCGCCTTTTAGCTTTTCCAAGCGGTTCGACGGCGGCACCAGCAGATCGTCAAGGCGGCTCGCCGCATTAAGCATTTCCAGCTTGCGCTTTGCCGGCCGCGCCAAGGCCCTGAAACTGCCGAACAAATCGGTCGTGGAACAGCTCTTCCGTTTGCCGATCACCGAACGATTTGATCACTCAGAATTATACCGGATACCGGTATACAGCACAACCTAGCGCCGCTGCACCATCATCTTCTTGATCTCGGCGATCGCCTTCGCCGGGTTGAGGTTCTTCGGGGCAGGTCTTGGTGCAGTTCATGATCGTGTGGCAGCGGTAGAGCCGGAACGGGTCTTCCAGCGCGTCGAGGCGATCGCCGGTTTTCTCGTCGCGGCTGTCGGCGAGCCAGCGATAGGCCTGGAGCAGGATCGCCGGCCCGAGATAGCGCTCGCCGTTCCACCAATAGCTCGGGCACGCCGTCGTGCAGCAGAAGCATAAGATGCATTCCCACAGCCCGTCGAGCTTGGCGCGCTCGTCCTCGGATTGCGGCCGCTCGCGGTCGGGCGGCGTCGGCGCTGTCGGCCTGCAGCCAGGGCTGGATCGACTGGTACTGCGCGTAGGCGTGGCTGAGGTCGGGCACCAGGTCCTTGACCACCGGCATATGCGGCAGCGGGTAGATTTTGACGTCGCCCTTGATGTCCTCGATCGGCTTCAGGCAGGCAAGCGTGTTGGTGCCGTCGATATTCATCGCGCACGAGCCGCAAATGCCCTCGCGGCACGAGCGGCGGAAGGTCAGCGTGGTGTCGACCTCGTTCTTGATCTTGTTGAGCGCGTCGAGGACCATCGGCGCGATATCGGCGAGGTCGACCGTGTAGGTGTCCATCCGCGGGTTGGCGCCGTCGTCGGGGTTCCAGCGATAGATGTGGAAGCGCCGCGGTTTTTTCGCGTTCGCCGGCGGCGGATAGGTCTTGCCGGCGCCGACCTTGGAATTGGCGGGAAGGGTGAACTCGGCCATCTAGTAAACCCGCGCCTTGGGCGGAAAGGTCTGCACCTCGTTCGACAGGGTGTTGAGGTGCACCGGGCGGTAGCCGAGCGTCACATCGCAATCGCCCTTGAGCCAGCCCAGCGTGTGCTTGAGCCAGTTCGCGTCGTCGCGCTCGGGGAAATCCTCGCGCGCATGCGCGCCGCGGCTTTCCGTGCGCGCTTCGGCGGAGTGCATGGCGATAACCGCCTGCTCCATCAGGTTCTTCAGCTCCAGCGCCTCGACGAGGTCGCTGTTCCAGATCAACGAGCGATCGGTAATGCCCAGATCGGCGTAGGCGCGCGCCGCCGTGTCGATCTTCCCAACGCCTTCCCGGAGCACGTCGCCGGTGCGGAACACCGCGCAGTTCTGCTCCATGACGAGCTGCATCTCATTGCGGATGGAACCGGTATTGCGCGACCCCTTTGAGTGGCGCACCGCATCGAAGCGGTCGAGCGACGCCTCGATGCCGTTGGCGAGCGGCGCGTGCGGCGCGCCGGGCCGCACCAGTTCGGCGGTGCGCAGCGCCGCGGCGCGGCCGAACACGACGATATCGAGCAGCGAGTTGCAGCCGAGCCGGTTGGCGCCGTGCACCGAAACGCACGCCCCCTCGCCGACCGCCATCAGACCCGGGCAAACCGCGTCGGGGTCGCTGTCGGTCGGCCGCAGCACTTCGCCGTGGTAGTTGGTGGGCACGCCGCCCATGTCGTAATGCACGGTCGGCAGGATCGGGATCGGCTCGCGGGTGACGTCGACGCCGGTGAAGATTTTCGCGGTCTCGGAAATACCCGGCAGCCGCAAATGGAGCACCTTCGGATCCAGGTGTTCGAGGTGCAGCAGGATGTGGTCTTTCAACGGCCCGCAGCCGCGCCCCTCGCGGATCTCGATCGTCATCGCCCGGCTGACCACATCGCGCGAGGCGAGGTCCTTGGCGTGCGGCGCGTAGCGCTCCATGAAGCGCTCGCCTTCGCTGTTGGTGACGTAGCCGCCCTCGCCGCGCGCCCCCTCGGTGATCAGGCACCCGGCGCCATAAATGCCGGTCGGGTGGAATTGGATGAACTCCATGTCCTGCAGCGGCAACCCGGCGCGCAGCACCATCGCGTTGCCGTCGCCGGTGCAGGTATGGGCCGAGGTGCAAGTGCGATAGACACGGCCGTATCCGCCGGTCGCGAGGATGACCATGTGGGCGCGGAAGCGATGGATCGTCCCGTCCATCAGATTCCAGGCAAGGACGCCGCGGCACACGCCCTTCGTCGTCCATGATCAGATCGAGCGCGAAATACTCGATGAAGAATTCGGCGTTGTTGCGCAGCGACTGCTGGTAGAGCGTGTGAAGGATCGCATGCCCGGTGCGGTCGGCCGCGGCGCAAGCGCGGTTGGCCGGCGCGCCGTCGCCGTAATCCTGCATGTGCCCGCCGAACGGCCGCTGGTAGATCTGCCCCAGCGCGGTGCGCGAAAACGGCACGCCGAAATGCTCAAGCTCGATGACCGGCGGGTATCGCCTGGCGGCACATGTACTCGATCGCGTCCTGGTCGCCGAGCCAGTCCGAGCCCTTGACCGTGTCGTACATATGCCATCGCCAATCGTCGTCGCTCATGTTGCCGAGCGCGGCGGCGATGCCGCCCTGCGCGGCGACGGTGTGGCTGCGGGTCGGAAACACCTTCGGGATGCAGGCGGTTTTGAGCCCCTCGACCGTGGTGCCGAGCGTCGCGCGCAGACCGGCGCCGCCGGCGCCGACGACGACGACATCATAGGCGTGGTCGATGATCGGATAGGCTGCAGGCATAACAGGCTCCGCAGGTTAGGCGCCGAGCGCCAGCTTCAAGACGGCGAGCACGCCGCGCACGACGAAGAGGATGCACAAGAGGCGCATCGCGATCAGCGCGGTGAGCTTCCAGGCTTCGCTATGGACGTAATCCTCGATGACGACCTGAAGCCCGAGCGCGGTGTGATAAAAGATCGCCACCAGCAGCACGATCATCAGCACCGCCGGCATCGGATTGTGCAGCCAGGCGACGATCGCTCCGCGCTCGGCGCCGGCCAGGCCGATAACTTCGATAACCAGCCACAAGATGAGCGGCACCAGCACGATCGCGGTGACGCGCTGCGCCCACCAGTGCTGGACGCCTTCCTTAGCCGAGCCGAGGCCAATCGCGCGGCCGAGCGGGGAACGAAGCCGGGTCTCGGACATCAGTGGCTGCCCCCGGACAAGCCGGCGATCCAGGCGATCACGGTCAGGGCGGCGGTGGCGACGAGAACGGCGTACCCGCTGCGCATACGCGCTCTTCAACTCAAGGCCGCGCCCGGTGTCCCACCACAAATGCCGGATGCCGTTACACAGATGGTAGAACAGCGCCACGCTCCACCCGAACAGCAGCAAGAGGCCGAACCACGAGCCCATGAAATGCTGGAACGCGGCGTAGGAATCCGCCCCGTCGGAGGCCGCGCCGAGCCACGACACCAGGAGGATCGCGCCGACCGCGAGCGCGATCCCGCTCGCCCGGTGCAGGATCGACATCACCGAAGTCAGCTGCCAGCGATAGATTTGCAGATGGGGCGAAAGCGGCCGCGGATCGGACATGACTTGGCTCTTGTCCCGGCGGAAAGTGCGCCAATGGGTCTTTTTGACTGCCGGTTGACTTAGACCCGGCCCCGCTAGGTGTCAACCGAACCGGGCAGGCGCGAAACTATTGGCTGATATGAGGAATGGGAACGCGGGCGCGCCTATTCCGCCGCCTGCTTCAGCGGCCGCGGGTAGAAGCTGTCGTAAAGCTCGGGCCGCTGCCACTGCTCGGAGAGAACGCCCTGCTTGGCGCCGCAGCTTTCCGACGAGGCGCCGCCGTCGCGCCCGTCGCGCAGTTCGCGCACCCGGTCGAGGCTGACCTCGACCACGCCCATCCCGGCGACCTGGCTTTCGTAGAGGATCGATTCGGGCGCGGCGACGATGGCGAGGCCGCGATTCTGATGCGTCACCAGGTTTTGCGTCGAGACCACCAGCGCCAGATTCTCGATCGCCCGCGCCCATAGCAGCGTGCGCCAGGTTTCCCACAGCCGCCGCTTGTCCATTCCGGCCGGCATGAAGATCAGCTCGGCGCCGCGCAGCGCCAGCGCCCGGGTCACCTCGGGCATGTAGACTTCGCTGCACATCGCGAGACCGACTTTGCCGTGCTTGGTGTCGAAGACCGGGTAGTCGTTGCCGGCGACGTACTGGAATTCCCAAAACTTGCCGCCGGTATAGATCCACGGCCCGTTCGGGTGGCTGCGGCGGTAGCGCGCCACCGGCCGCCCGTCGGGAAACGCCATGCAGGTCAAATTGTAGGCGGTCGCCTTCGCCGTATCGATCGGCTCTATCGTGCTGAAAACGGCGTGGATGCCGTGCTTCGCCGCAGCCTCGGCAATCGCCGGGCTGGGATCGTAGGTCGCCGGCATCCGCCACGGTCCGGGATAGTTTTCCGGAAAGCAGACGAAATCGGCGCCTTCGCGCGCCGCCCGTGCGATCCACTCGACCGCCGCGGCAACGTTGCGCTCGTCGTCGGGCGGCGGCGCGGTGATCGGCTGAACGAGGGCGATGCGAAAACTGCTCATGGCGTACTCCCCAGCGCGAATATCTTGGCTACTGCGCCGAGTGTGCCGCCGCCTGGCGCTCTGCGTCAAAGGCCGCCACGGCAAACAAAACCCCGCCGGGCGATCATGCTCCGCCCGGCGGGGTGATTTGGCGCGATCGCTTACGATTAGTTGCGCGTCGGCCTCCCAATGCGCCCGGTAGCCGTGATGGTCGTAGCTGTAGACCCACTCGTCGTGATAGCCCGGAGGGGCGACCGGCGCGACCATGCCCTCCGGCGGCGTTGCCCGAACGGGACCGTATAAGGCGGTGCCGGGCGCCGGCTGGGCAATGTTGGCGGCCGAAGCGCCGACGGCGCCCATGCCGGCGAGAATCACCAATGAAACAGCTGTAAGGAAGAATCGTGTCATTTCATACTCCTATGCCAAAGATATGGCGCTCTCCCCGGAGCGTAATTCAACCTCTTGGCGTGAATTACCTTATCCTGTTTATACCTTATTCTTTGGTTAGGCTTGTTCGGTGTACGCAGGGTAGATGGGAACTATCCGAATATTATTCGAGGGTGCGCTCAAACGCCGCGGGCGCTGAAGTCGATGCGCGGGTCGATGAACATATAGGTCAGGTCGCTGATCAGCTTCAGCACCAGCCCGATCAGGGTGAAGACATAAAGCGTCCCGAACATGATCGGGTAGTCGCGGTTGATCGCCGCCTCGAAGCCGAGAAGCCCCAGCCCGTCGAGCGAGAAGATCACCTCGATCAACAGCGACCCGGTGAAGAGGATCCCGACAAAGGCGGCCGGGAAGCTCGCCACCACCAGCAGCATCGCATTGCGGAAGACGTGGCCGTAGAGCACCCGCCGCTCGCTCAGCCCCTTGGCGCGGGCGGTCAAGCACGTACTGCTTGTTGATCTCGTCGAGAAAGCAGTTCTTGGTCAGCATCGTCAGCGTCGCGAACCCGCCGATGGTGAGCGCGGCGATCGGCAGCGCGATGTGCCAGAAATAGTCGGCGATCTTCATCGGCCAGGCGAAACTCGCCCAGTTGTCGCTGACGAGGCCGCGCAGCGGAAAGATCGACAGGTAGCTGCCGCCGGCGAACAGCACGATGAGCAGCACCGCGAACAGGAAACTCGGCACCGCATAACCGACGAGCACCACCGAGCTGCGTCCACACGTCGAAGGCGCTGCCGTCGCGCACCGCCTTCCTGATGCCGAGCGGGATCGAGATCAGGTAGGTGAACAGCGTCGTCCACAGCCCGATCGAGATCGACACCGGCAGCTTGTCCCGGATCAGGCTGACGACGCTGCGATCCTGGAAGAAGCTGTTGCCGAAGTCGAATATCACATAGTTCTTCATCATCAGCTCGAAGCGCTCGAGCGGCGGCTTGTCGAAGCCGTATTGGTGCACGAGCTGCTTGATGAGGGCCGGGTCGATGCCCGCGCGCCCCGCGGTAGAAGCTGTCGCTGCATTCGTCTGCGGCGCCGGCGCGGTCTCGTTGCCGCCGCCGCTGACCCGCTCGGTGGCGCTGACCGTGTTGCCCTTGAACTTGGCGATCATCTGCTCCACCGGTCCGCCCGGCGCGGCCTGCACGATGAAGAAGTTGACCACCATGATCGCGAACAGGGTCGGGATCATCAAAAAGATGCGGCGGATCGCGTAGGCGATCACTTCTGACCCTCGCCCTGCTTCTGCTCGATCGTCTTTTCGGCCCCAGTGTCGACCCACCAGGTCTCGAGGCCGAAGCGCGTATTTCGGCGCCGATTTGCGGGTGGCGGAACTTGTTCCAATAGGCGACCCAATACGCGCCCAAGATGATATTGCGGGATCAGGTAGTAGCCGTATTGCAGCACCCGGTCGAGCGCGTGGACCCGGGTGACCAGATCGGCGCGGGTCGGCGCCTTGATCATCTGCTCGATCAGCGCGTCGACGACCGGGCTCTTGATGCCGATCAGGTTCTGGCTGCCCGGCTGGTCGGCCGCCGCCGAGCCGAAGAACTCGCGCTGCTCGTTGCCCGGCGACAGCGATTGCGGGATGACGACGATCGTCATGTCGTAGTCGAAATTGTCCATCCGCTGCTGGTATTGCGACACATCGACGGTGCGGATGGTCGCGGTAATGCCGAGCCGCTTCAGGTTCTGGATAAACGGCAGCGCCACCCGCTCGATCTGCGGGTCGTCGTTGAGAAACTCGAACTGGAAGGGTTGGCCGGTCTTGTCGTTGACCAGCTGCTCGCCCTTGAAGCTCCAGCCGGCCTGCTTCAGTAGGGTCACGGCCTGCTTCAGCCCGTCGCGGATTTCGCCCGAGCCGTCGTATTTGGGCGGGTCGTATTCCTTGGTGAAGACGTCATCGGGGAGTTGGCCGCGAAACGGTTCGAGCAGCTTCAACTCGTCGCCTTGCGGCACCCCGGTCGCGGCCAGCTCGGAATTGTCGAAGTAGCTGCGGGTGCGGGTGTAGGCACCGTAGAACAGGTTCTTGTTCGACCACTCGAAATCGAACGCATAGGCGAGCGCCTGGCGGACCAGCGGGTCCTGGAACAAGCGGCCGGCGCAGATTGTAGACGAACCCCTGCATCCCGGACTTGGGTTCCGGTTGGGGAGGACCTCCTTCTTGATCAGCCCGTCGCGCAACGCCGGCCCGTCGTAGCCGGTCGCCCAGGCCTTCGACGAATTCTCGCGGCGGACGTCGTACTGCCCGGCCTTGAAGGCTTCGAGCGCGACGGTGGCGTCGCGGTAATAGTCGTAGCGGATCACATCGACGTTGAAGCGGCCCTTGTTGACCGGCAGATCCTTGGCCCAATAGTCGGCGCACGCGGCGATAGGTGATCGAGCGCCCGGGATCGACCGACTCGATCTTGTAGGGGCCGCTGCCGAGCGGCGGCTCGAGCGTCGTCTTCTCGAAATCGCGCGTCTGACCAATAGGCCTTCGACAGCACCGGCATCTCGCTGAGGATCTGCGGCAATTCGCGGTTGTCGGCCGATTTGAACGTGAAGCGGACGCCGTGGTCGCCCTCGATCTCGACCTTGAGTCACGTCGCCGTAATAGAAGCGGTAGAGCGGCTGCCCCTTGTCGCGCAGGATGCCGAAGGTCCACACCACGTCCTCGGGAGTAATCGGCGTCCCGTCGTGAAAGCGCGCCGCCTTGTTGCAGCGTGTAGAGCACCGACATCCGGTCAGGCGCGAGGTCGGCGCTCTCGGCGATTAGCGGATAGTCGGTCGCGGGCTCGTCCTCGCTGTGGCTCATCAACGTATCGAAGATCTGGCCGATCCCGGCGGCCGGCACCCCCTTGATGACAAAGGGGTTGAGCGTGTCGAAGGTGCCGATCGTCGACAGCTTCATCGTGCCGCCCTTCGGCGCGTCCGGGTTGGCATAGTCGAAATGGGTGAAGCCGGGCTGGTATTTGAACTCGCCGTAGAGCGACATCCCGTAGGTGACAACTGCCTGCGCCACGCCGGCCGCGGCGATCAGCAGCGCGGCGCCGAGCACGAACGATTTGATCCTGCGCATCACCGGTTTCCTTGCGGTCGAGCCGCGCTGTTCACCCGTTCAATAACGCCAGCGCCTCGGCATGCGCGCGGCGGTCGCCGGCAATGACAACCCGGCCGTCCGACCTCAGACCGAGCGGCGCGCCCTGCCAGTCGGTGACGATTCCGCCGGCGCCTTCGACGATCGGCCCCATCGGGCCGAAATCGTAGGCTTGGAGGCTCGCCTCGATGACCAGATCGGCAAAGCCGAGCGCGACCAGGCCCGAGGCGTAGCAATCGGCGCCGAAGCGCACCAGCTTGGCGGCGCCGGCGGCGCGGGCGAAGGCGTCGGCGTCGGCGCCTTTGAACATGTCGGGCGTCGTGGCGAAGATCGTCGCCAAGGAGAGCGACGGGCAGGCGCGACAGCGAATGGGGCTCCCGTTATGCGTGGTCGCGCGGCCGACGGCGCCGACCCAGCGCTCGCGCGAGATCGGCTGGTCGATGATGCCGAGGATCGGCTTGGCCGCCTGCGCCAGCGCGATCAGCGTGCCGAACAGCGGCACGCCGCTGATGAACGATTTGGTGCCGTCGATCGGGTCGAGCACCCAGACGAACTCGGCATCGTCGCGCTCGCGCCCGTATTCCTCGCCGAAGATGCCGTGATCGGGAAAGCGCGCGTTGATCAGCCGCCGCATCGCCGCCTCGGCGGCGCGATCGGCGGCGGTGACCGGGACTCAGATCGGCCTTGTCGTCGACCGCGAGCTTGGTGCGGAAATAGGGGCGGATCGCCGCGCCGGCGGCATCGGCCAGCTCGGAAGCGAGAGCGAGATACGCGTCGAGCGCGGCCACAAGCTCCCTATTTGAGCGTCTGCAGATATTTGATGACGTCGGCGCGGTCCTGCTCCTTGGGCAGGCCGGCGAAGGTCATCTTGGTGCCCTTGGCGAAGTCCTGCGGCTTGAACAGCCAGACGATTGAGCTCGTCCGGGTCCCACTTCTTGTCCTTGTACTTGCAAGCAGCGCCGCGGAGAACGTATAGCCCGGGACGCTGGCGATGTTCTCGTCCAGAACCCCGAACAGGTTCGGGCCGATCTTGTTCGCCTCGCCCTTGCCGAAGGTGTGGCATTGCAGGCAGACCTTGGCGACCTGTTGGCCGTGCGCCGCATCGGCCTTTTCCATGAAGGGCCCGATCGGATCGAGCGCGGCCGGGGCCGGCGCGGCGGCCGTCGGGGCGGTGCCGGTCTCGCCCTCGGCTCCCGGCGGCAGATAGGCCGGCTTTTCCAGGCGCATCGGGTGGACCACCCCCTGCGCCACGATGCCCGTCACCATCGCGACGATCATCGCGGCCAGCACCGAGGCGATGATCTTGTTCCACTCGAAAGCCGACATCAGCCCGTTCGCTCCCCGTGGCTCGCACGCGCAAGTCTCTCGCCAGCAAACCGGATTCGGCGCGCTGGCTCAATTCAATTATCACGCTTCCGACAAATGCACGAACCGGGCATGTTGTCGCTCCCCGTCCCCGCCGGCACCCAACCGTGACGCGAACCGCGCCCCAGAACCCGATTGTCATGATCCCCGCGCGGATGGCCTCGACCCGGCTGCCGGGAAAGCCGCTGGCGCAGATCGGCGGAGCGCCGATGATCGTCCATGTCTGGCGCCGCGCGGTCGCCGCCGAGCTCGGGCCGGTGGTCGTCGCCTGCGGCGACAAGGAGATCGCCGACGCGGTCGAGGCGGCGGGCGGGCGAGCCGTGCTGACCGATCCCGGTCTGCCGACCGGCTCCGACCGCATCGCCGCCGCGCTCGCCCTCCTCGACCCGGAACGGCCAGCACGATGCTGTCGTCAACGTCCAGGGCGATCTGCCGACGATCGACCCCGCGGCGATCCGGGTCGCCGCCGAGGGCCTCGCCGACCCCGAGATCGACATCGCCACGCTGGGCGCGGTCATCACCGACCCAGCCGCGCTCGACGACACCAGCGTCAACAAGGTCGTCGCCGGCTTCGCCGACCCGGCGCGCCCGGCGCGGGCGCTCTATTTTTCGAAGGCCGTCGTGCCGTGGGGCGACGGGCCCGCATTACGAGCATATCGGGCTCTACGCCTATCGCCGCGAGGCGCTGGAGCGGTTTGTCACCCTGCCGCGCGGCGTGCTCGAAGAGCGCGAGCGGCTCGAACAATTGCGCGCGCTGGAGAACGGCATGACCATGTCGGTGAGCCTGATCGACCCGGCGCGGCTCGGCGTTCAGGTCGACACCCCGGCCGATCTCGAGCGCGCCCGCGCGCTGGTCGAAGGACGCCGCTAGCATGGCCGCCGCTCCCCCGCGCCTCATCGCCTTCCAGGGCGCGCCCGGCGCCTACTCCGACCTCGCCTGCCGGCATGTGTTCCCGCGGATGAAGACCCTGCCCTGCCCCGGGTTCGAGGACGCGTTCGCCGCGGTGCGCGAGGGCCGCGCCGCGCTCGGCATGATCCCGATCGAGAACTCGGTCGCCGGCCGCGTCGCCGACATCCACCATCTGATGCCGGATTCCGGGCCTCTACATCATCGGCGAGCATTTCGAGCCGGTGCACCACCACCTGCTGGCGCTGCCCGGCACCAGCCTCGAGACGATCAAGACCGTGCGCAGCCATGTCCACGCGCTGGGGCAATGCCGCAACTTCCTGCGCAAGCACAAGACTGACCGCGGTGGTCGCCGCCGACACCGCCGGCGCCGCGGCCGAGCTCGCCGAACGCCGCGACCCGACCGTCGCGGCGATCGCCTCCGAGCTCGCCGGCAAGATCTACGGCCTCGAATCGCTGGCGCAGAACATCGAGGACGCCGCGCACAACACCACCCGGTTCCTCATCATGTCGCGCGACGGCGAAACGGGCGCCGCGCGGCAAGCCGACCGTCACCACCTTCGTCTTCAACGTGCGCAACGTGCCGGCGGCGCTCTACAAGGCGCTGGGCGGGTTCGCCACCAACGCCGTCAACATGACCAAGCTGGAAAGCTACATGGTCGAAGGCAGTTTCACCGCGACCCAGTTCTACGCCGATGTCGAGGCGCATCCCGACGACCGGCCGCTGCAGCTGGCGCTCGAGGAACTCGCGTTCTTCTCGAACGAGGTGAAGATTCTCGGCGTCTACCCCGCCGCGCCCCAGCGGCATAACAAATAGCGCCGCCAAGACCTGAGGAGCAGTCATGTCTGTCGTCGTCGACCACGCCGAATTGCGCCGCATCGGGCGGCGCGTCTTCACCGCCGCCGGCAGCAGCGAGGACGAGGCGGCGATCATCGCCGACCATCTGGTCGAGGCCAATCTCAAGGGCCATGACAGCCACGGGGTCGGGATGATCCCCAGCTATCTGCGCAACCTCCACGGCGGCAAGGCGGCGGCGAACGAGAAGGGCCGCGTGGTCAGCGACAGCGGCTCGTTCATCGTCTATGACGGCGCGCGCGGTTACGGCCAGATCGTCGCCCGCGAGGCGACCTTGCTCGGCATCGCCCGGGCGCAAGCGCGACGGGGTCGCGGTCGTGGCGTTGCGCAACGCCCACCATATCGGCCGGGTCGGCACCTATGGCGAGATGTGCGCCGGCGAGGGGCTGCTGTCGATCTCGTTCGTCAACATCACCGACCAGCGCCCTGCGGTGGCGCCGTGGCGCGGCGGCGACGCGCGCTTCGGCACCAACCCGGTGACCGTGGCGCTGCCCGGCCCCAGCCCCGACCGGCCGATCATCGCCGACATGGCGACGAGCAGGATCGCGATGGGCAAGGTCCGGGTCGCCCGCAACAAGGGCGAAAAGATCGCCGCCGAGACACTGCTCGGCGCCCGACGGGCAGCCGACCGACGACCCCAACGTCATGTACAAGCGGCCGCGCGGCGCGCTCCTCACCTTCGCCGAGCACAAGGGCTACGCGCTCGCCTTTATCTGCGAGATGCTGGCGGGCGCGATCACCGGCAGCGGCACGATGCGGCCGGAGCGGATCGACGCCGAGTCGGTGACCAACGGCATGCTGCTGATCGTCATCGACCCCGGCCGGATCACCGACCGCGCCTGGCTCGTCGACGAGATCACGGCGATGACCGAATACGTCACCGCCTCGCCGCCGCGCAAATCGGGCGAGCCGGTGCTGATCCCCGGCGACCCCGAGCGGCTATCGCGCGAAAAACGCATCGCCGAAGGGGTGCCGATCGACGACGAGACCTGGCGCGAGATCGCCGAGGCGGCGCGCGGGGTCAATGTGCTGGTCGAAGCGCCGAAGAGCTGAGGAGGGACGCACAGATGAAGATCAAGCGGATCGAGCACATCGCCATCGCGGTCAAGGATCTGAAGGAGGTCGCCGACCTGTTGCAGGACAAGTTCGGCATCGACCTCGAATATGCCGAGGACCGGCCGACGACAAAGCTGGCGATGCTGCCGGTCGGCGAGACCTATATCGAGCTATTGCAGGGCACGACGCCGGATTCCGGCGCGACCAAATGGCTCGCCGAGAACGGCCAGAGCCTGTTCCACATCTGCTTCGAGGTCGAGGACATCGACGCCGCGCTTGCCGAGCTCAAGGCCAAGGGCACGCCGCTGATCCACGAGACGCCGGTGATCGGCCACGGCAATTGCCGCATCGCCTTTATCGATCCAAAGGCCACCGGCAACCTGCTGTTCGAGCTGGCCGAGATGCCGAAGGACGGCCATGCCGGTCACTGATCTTTGCCCCGGAATTGGTCCCGGCGCCGGGCGGTCTGGGTAAGGCCTCGCAGATTTCCCCAGGGTAGACATGCCGACAACGAGAGTTCTGATCGCCGCGGCGCTGCTGCTGGCCGCGTGCACGCCGCAGGAAACCGCATCCGGCCCGGCAAGGCCGCTGGGCATCCGCCAGCCGCTCCACGCCGGGCAATGGCGCGGCGCTATGGGCGGGACCATGATCGATTTCCAGATCGACCAGGTGTCGTCGACCCAGGTCAATGTCCACATCTCCGGCCAGGTAATCCAGCCGCTACCGAAGGAACAGCAGCCCAAGGGCTACCAGCCGTATTTCTACGATCGCCCGAAGGTCTGCTCGATCAAGTACGACCGTTACACATTCGATTGTCCGCATTACACCGACATGCATATCGACAACGGGCTGTTGTGCGGCACCTACACGCTCAACGAATCGGTCTTCCGGCCGTGCTTCCAGCCGGTGTGGTAACGATCAATCGAGCGATCTTGCTCAGAAACACGCGCGTTGCGCCATCGGGCGGACAGGCGATCTCGCCAAAGCGGCGATAGCCGTGCTTCTCGTAGAACTCGGGCGCCTGAAACGTGACGGTATAGACAAACGCGGCCGTGCAGCCGCGCCGCCGCGCCTCGTCCTCGGCGCGCGCCATGATCCGGCTGCCGAGACCTGACCGTCGCAGTTCCTCGGGGAGGTAGAACAGGTCGAGAAAGAACAGCCCGAGCGAACTATGGCCGAGCAGACCGCCGATGATCTCGCCGCCGTTATCGTCACGCACCAACAGGTCGAGTGTTTGGCTGTCGACGCGCCCGAAAACATCGCGGTTGTAGTCGGCGAGCCCGCCGGTGACCACGGCCTCCGCCTCCGGGTCGCGGGCCAGCGCCAGAGTGATCATCGCGTCGCCAGTCACGCCGCCGCTCCCGCCGCCGGCTCGATGTCGATCACCTCAACCGAATGCACCTCGTCCGGCGCGCCGGTATAGAGCACGAACGCGGTGATCTCCGCGGCGATCATCGCACTGTGCGGCTGTCCGTCAGGATTGAGCGAATATCCACCGGCGCTGACCGGCTGCCCGGCCTTGTTCGCCCGCCCTCCGGCGAAATTGAAGACGTGTTCATCCGACCGTGCGACGGCAACGATCTTGATCAGCTTGCCCGCCGGCGGACGGAACCGCAGCAAATAGGCGATGCCGCCGCCTTCCGCGCGCCGATCGCTCAGGGTCTTCTGCTCGATGATCGGCTTGCCCTCATAAAACGCGCCATCGCCGAAGACCTCGGTCCACGGAGTCCAGGCGACATCGTCGGGGCTGGTTCGAACGCTTGGCATGCTTCTCTCCTAGAAAGGCGGAAATCGAAAATATTCGGGCGGCAGGTCATCCGCCGTCGCATCGCTGCCGCCATCCGGCAGCGTGACGATGGCGCGCCACAACCGGCGCAGCGCGCGCTGGCTCGCCGCCACTCGCTGAAACCGGGCTCGAAGACCTCGCGGTCCGCCGGGCCACGAAACGCCGCGAAACTCGGCCGGGTCGCCGTCATCCAGCCATTCTCCTTGTCAATGAATGACGGCGAGTGTACGCTCCCTCTCCTGACAACGTTTTGTCAGGAGCGATTGATGCCGCTGCGCCGCGCCGACCGGCTCTTCGACATTCTGAGAATTCTACGCAGTGCCGAGCGGCCGGTTACCGCCGCGTCGATCGCCGACGAATTGGAGGTGACGGTACGCACCGTCTATCGCGACATCGCCACAATGCAGGCACGCCGCGTCCCGATCGAGGGCGCCGCCGGCATCGGTTATGTGCTGCGCCGCGGCTTCGACCTGCCGCCGCTGATGTTCACCGAGGACGAGGCGGAGGCCATTGCGGTCGGGGTACGCATGCTGGCGCGGACTGGCGACCCCGGCCTGCAAAAGGCGGCCGAGAGCGTGTTGTCGAAGGTGACGCTGGTGGTGCCGGACCCGCTGCGCGACTATCTCAATGCGGCGCCGGTCTATGTCTCGAAGAGCGGCGCGCCGGTGCCCGAGCAGCGCGATCTCCCGTCGACGATCCGCCACGCGATCCGCGACGCCCGCAAGATGCGGATCGATTATGAGGACGGCGAGGGGGGGCGCACCGGCCGGGTGATCCAGCCCTTCGCGGTCGCCTACTACGTCGAGGCGACGCTGGTCTGCGCCTGGTGCGAGCTGCGCAACGACATCCGCCACTTCCGCACCGACCGGATCGTCACCGCCGAGGTGCTCGACGAGAGTTTCTCGATCCCCAAGGCGGTGATCGCCGGCTGGGTCGCCGAGCGCGAGGACGAATAATCCGAAGTCAATAACCGAGCGCGGCGCCGGCCGGGCGGCGCGGGTCGTTGACCCCGATCAAAGTGCCATCGGGGGCAATCGCGATAAGCTCGACCGCGCCCCAGGGAGGCTGCTCCTTGAGGCTGTAGCCCATCGCCTCGAGGCCGTCGATGGTTTCCGGCGGCAGACCGCCTTTTTCGTAAAACACCGTGTCGGGCAGGTATTGGTGGTGAAAGCGAGGCGACGCCACCGCGGCTTCCGGCGCCATGCGGAAATCGACCAGGTTCATCAATGTCTCCAGCACCGCGGTAATGATGCGCGGTCCGCCGGGGCTGCCGAGCACAAAGACCGCGCGGCCGTCCTTCTCGACGATCGTCGGCGTCATCGAGGAGAGCGGCCGCTTGCCGGGCCGGATCGAATTGGGGTCGCCCTGAACGAGACCGAACTGGTTCGCGGCGCCGGGCTTCACCGCGAAATCGTCCATCTCGTCGTTGAGCAAGACGCCGGTGCCGGGCGCGACCACCGCGGCGCCGAAACTGCCGTTGAGCGTGTAGGTGACCGAGACCGCGTTGCCGTCGCCATCGACCACCGAATAATGCGTCGTCTGCGGCTTCTCGCTATGTGCCGGTTACCGAGCCGAGCGCGCCGGAGGGGGTCGCCTTGTCGGGGTTGATCGCGGCGCGGATCGCCGCCGCATGTTCGGCCGAGAGCAGTCAGCGCTACCGGGTTGGCGACAAAGGCCGGATCGCCGAGGGCGCTGTTGCGGTCGAAGAAGGCATGGCGCATCGCCTCGACCGACAGATGCACCGCATGCGGAGACGCGAACCCGGCCGCGGCGACATCCCAGCCCGAGAGGACATTGAGAATTTCGCACAGCGTCGTGCCGCCGCTGCTCGGCGGCGGCGCCGACACGATGTGGTAGCCGCGATAGCCGCAGGTGAGCGGCGGCAATTCGGTTGCCTTGTAGCCCGAGCAGATCGGCTTCGGTGATGAGCCCGCCATGCGCGGCCATGGCGGCGGCGATGCGCGCTCGGCGACCGGCCCGCGATAGAACCCGTCCGGCCCCTCTTTGGCGATACGGTCGAGCGTCGCGGCGAGGTCGGGCTGAACCAGCCGCTCGCCGGCTTTGTACGGCGTGCCGTCCGGATGGAGGAAAATGCGCGCCGCCTCCGGATCGGCGGCGAGGCGCACGGCGGCGCGCGCGACGATCGCCGCATCGGGTTCGCCAAGCACGAAGCCGTCGCGGGCAAGCGCGATCGCCGGCGCCATCACCGCGTCGCGCTTGAGCCGCCCGTAGCGGGCGAGCGCGAGGTCGAGGCCCCTGACCGTGCCCGGCACCGCGACGGCGCGATAGCCGCGCAGGCTCGCCTCGCGGATCGGCTTGCCGGCGGTGTCGAGATACATGTCCGGCGGTCGCCGCGCCGGCGCAGTCTCGCGGAAATTGATGAAGGTCGTGCTGCTCGTCGGCGCGGCGGATCAGCATGAAGCCGCCGCCGCCGATATTGCCGCAGCACGGGTCGACCACCGCCAGCGCATAGCCGACCGCGACTGCGGCATCGATCGCGTTGCCGCCCGCCTTGAGGATGGCGAGCCCCGCCTCGCTTGCCGCATCGCTGCGCCGAGACGACCATCCCGTGGCGCCCTTCGTCCGCCGCGGCCGGCCGCAACAAGACCATTTGCGCCAGCGCAAAAAGCAGCGCGGGCCCAAATTTTCGCCGGTGGAGAGGAATTGTGCAACGATTAGCCCCGATCATGCGCGACTGGGGAGCCCGATTGGCGCAAAGCTCTATCGTTATCGAAACCGTTAAGTAAACAACTATGAATTAACCAACAATTGGCGGTGAATTCAAATCAAGTTCTAGTTAGTTTCGACCCAACGATCATTTGGGCGCCCCGGCATTCCGCTGGCGACAATCGCCCAACCGACAGGTATCGCCGCAATAGTGACCATGCCGAATTCGCCTTCTAGCAACGCCAATATAGCCAATTTTCGGCTGCCGCCAGCCTCTGGGCTGGGCGTCGATCTCGGCAGGCTGCGCGCCGCGCGCCCCGACACGCCGGGCGAGCGCGGCAAGCGCATCGCCGACCCGGTAGCGCGCCGGCAGAGCGCGCCGGCCTTCGTACCCGAGCCCTTTTCGCTCGACGCCGAGCGGCCGCGGCGGATCCATCCGAGCGCGCTGCTGTCGTCGCTCCAGCTTGTCGATTTCCTTGTCGTGCTGGTAACCGGCGGCGCCGCACTGGCGCTGCAGTCGGCTGAACACCCTGCCGCCGATCAACCTGACGGCGATTGCCGGCGGCCTGGTGCTGGCGTTGATGATGCGCGCCCTGGAACCCGGGCCGCGTCAGCCGCAAGGGCTGCTTCGGCGCAATCTGCCGAACCTGATCGTCGACGGCGCGGTGCACGCATTCACCGCGTTCGCGTTCGCTTTGCTCGTCGTGATCGCGCTGTTCGAGCCGAGCGCCCAAGAGCGCGGGCCACTCATCCAGTATCTCTGCCTGTGGGCGCTGATCGCGGTTGGCGGGATCACTGCGGTGCGGCTTTGCTTGGGGCATCTGCTGCACCGCTGGCGCGCTGACGGGCGGCTGAAGCAGCTCATCGCGGTCTACGGCACCGGCGATCTCGCTGAAAGGCTGGTCGAGCGCCTCGCCGCTTCCTGCCCCGAGAGCGTCGAAATCGTCGGCGCGTTCGACGACCGCTCCGCCCGCCGCGTACCCGGCCCATGCCTGCGCCAACTGCGGCACGGCACCACCGCCGAGCTTGTCGAGCTGTCGCGCCGCTATGAGATCGACCGGATCGTCGTGGCGCTGCCGCACTCGGCCGAACAGCGCCTGCTCGAAATCCTGCGCAAGCTGCACAAGATGCCGGTCGAGATCAGCCTCGCTCCCGACATGGTCGGCTTCAGCCTGGCGCCCAAAGGCCACGAGGAATTCGGCGGGCTGCCCCTGCTCGACGTCTATGGCCGGCCATTGAGCTTCGGCCAGAGCCTGATCAAGACGGTGTTCGATCGTACTGCCGCGGCGGTGGGCCTCATCGCTCTGTCACCGGTGCTGCTCTTTGTCGCCGCCGCGATCAAGCTCGACAGCAAGGGGCCGGTGCTGTTCCGGCAGAACCGGCTACGGTTTCGGCGACCGGGTGATCGGCGTCTACAAGTTCCGCACGATGAAGGCCGAGGCACGCCGACGCCAACGGCGAAAAGCAGACTGCGGTCAATGATCCGCGGATCACCCGGATCGGCGGGTTTCCTGCGCCGTTCGAGCATCGACGAGCTGCCGCAGCTCTTCAACGTATTGCGCGGCGAGCTGTCGCTGGTCGGTCCGCGCCCGCACGCGGTCAGCATGCGCGTCAAGCAGCGCCTCAACGAAGACATCGTGCCGGATTACGCGCTGCGCCATCACGTCAAGCCCGGGATCACCGGCTGGGCGCAGGTTAACGGCTACCACGGCCCGGTCGAGACCGAGCGCGCGCTGCACGACCGCGTCACCTACGACCTGGACTACATCAACAACTGGTCGCTGTGGTTCGACATCCGGATCCTGCTGCGGACGCTCTTCATCGTCTTTGGCCGGCGCCACGCCTAGTAGCGCGGCACGGAAAGGCCCCACGGCCCCGCCCGCCGGTCCGGTTAATGCGCGCGCCCTCGCCACGGTCACTCACCGGTTGCTTGCGGGCGGTGTTCCGGTTAACCGATACTCCCGATCCTCGGAGCCGGGGGGCTGCAAAAAGTGAGAATAGCGCGGCTGGCGGCGATCGCCGGCCTGGTACTGAGCCTCGTCGCGGCCTGCGCGCCGCCGGCGCCGAACCTGACCGGACCCAACGTGGTCGCCGGCGGGGTACCGTTGACCTCGGAGCACGAGCTGTCGCCGGGCGACGAGTTCGAACTGCGCTTTCCATTCTACCCGGACCTCAACGACCGGGTGACGATCGGCCCGGACGGGCGGTTGTCGCTGCAGCTCGTCAACACGGTGGCGGTCGGCGGGCCTGACCGTCGCCGACGCGACCAAGCTGCTGAACGAGCGCTACGCCAAGGTGATCCGCGACCCGCAGGCGACGATCACCGTGCGCGCCTATGCCCCGCAGCAGATTTTTGTCGACGGCTGGGTCGCCAATCCGGGCCTGGTGCGCAGCGACGTGCCGTTGACGGTGTCGCGTGCGATCGCGCAGGCCGGCGGCACCAAGACGGGCGCCCATACCGACGCGATCCTGGTGCTGCGCCGCACCCCCGACGGCATGGTCCACTATTATCAGGTCGCGCTCGGAAATTATGGCGGCGCCGGTGGCGAAGACCCGCTACTCTCGTCCTATGACGTCGTCTACGTGCCGAAAAACCTGTTCGGGTCGGTTCAGGACTTTCTTGCCAATTACGTCAAAAACATTCCGTTCTACGTGAGTTATACCATTCCGCCATAATCATTCGGAGCCTATGTGACGACCGTCTGTCCCCCTGAGATTGGCGCATGGCCGGCAATCCCTACGACCTGACCACCCGCGAGCTGTTGAGCATCCTGTTTCGGGAGCGGCTCAAGCTGATCCTCGTGTTCGTCGGGCTGTGCGCGCTGGTGGTGGGCTATTCCTATCTGCTGACCCCCTATTACGAGGCGACGGCCCGGCTTCTCGTCAAAACCGGACGCGAGTTCCAGACCCGCTCCGATCCGAACCAGCCGGTCGTCGCGGTGCCGAGCTCGACAAAGCAGGAGATCGTCAATTCCGAAATCCAGATCCTGACCAGCCGCGACCTGGCCCTGGCGGTGATCGATCGCATCGGCGCCGACAAGCTTTATCCCGGGGCCACGGCCGATACCGCGCTGCGCAGTTTCCAGAGCGATCTCAAGGTCATCGCCGGTCGAGCAGGCCGACGTCATCGACGTCAGCTACAAAAATCGCGACCGCGACCTCGCGATCGCCGCGCTCGGCGCTCTCGTCGAGCTGTATCAGCAGAAGCACGCCGAGATGTTCGCCGACCCGCGCTACAAATTTCTCGATGTGCAGACCAAGCAGTACCAGGACCAGCTCGACGCGGTGGTCAAGAAAGAGGCCGAGATCCGCAGCGCCAAATCGCTGTTCGATGTCGACGCGCAGCGCGCCAAGCTGTTGGACGACCGCGCCGCCACCACCTCGATCCTGGAACAGCTGCGCAGCCAGTCGATCGACGCGCATCAGCGCATCGATTTCCTGACCAACCGGCTCAAGACCACGCCGCCGCTGATCCCGGCGGGCGTCGCCGCGGCCGATGCCGTCGAGCAAGCCAAGGCGCGGCTTCTCGACCTCCAGGTCAAATTGCAGCAACTCCACGATCGCTATGTCGGCGACGTCAAGCCGATGCAGGACACCGACGCCGAGATCGCCCAGCTCAAGCAGTTTCTCGCGCGCAACGACCCGTTGAACCGCAAGGAGTGGTCGCAGCGCAACACCGCTTACGACGACATGGTCGTCGCGCTCAACCGGGCGATGGCCGACGCCGCGCCGCTCGACCAGCAGATCGAGCTGCGCGAGAAACAGGCGCAGACGATCGAGGCGCGCCTGCGCGACCTCGAGGAAGGCGCCACCGCGATCAGCGATCTCGAACGCGAGCGGCGAGTGCTGGAGGAGTTGGTCCATACCTACCGCACCCGCTACGAAGAAGCGCGGATGAACGAGGATCTCGATCGCGATCGGGTGGTCAGCATCAGCGTCATCCAACATCCCGACGCGGCGGCGAGGCCTGCCGGGCCGCGGCATCTGCCGTTCGCGCTCGCCGGCATCCTCATCGGACTCGTGGGCGCCGGGGGGCTGTTGCTCTACTACCTGGTTTTCCGCGAGACCCTGATCACGGTCGAAAGCGTCGAGCGTCTGATCGGGCTGCCGGTGGTCGCGTCGGTCGCGGCGCGGCCGCCGGAGCATTAGCCGAAACGGCAGGCGGCAAACCAGTTCTTAAGAGTCGGCGGGAGATAATCGCGCGCTCCCCTAATGGACCGCCCCCGTCATGAGCCTCGGCTCCGAAAACCGCCGCGTTCTCTACGTCTTGCAAGGCCTGCCGGTGCCGTTCGACCGGCGCGCCTGGCTCCATGCGACGACGCTTGCGGCGAACGGCTACGCAGTCAGCTTCATCTGCCCGAAAGGACGCGGCTACAACCTGTCGCGCGAGGAGCGCGAAGGGGTCGACATCTACCGCTACTGGCGCCCTGTCGAAGGCGAGGGCAAGCTCGCCTTCATCGCCGAGTTGCTCTGGTGCTTTTTCGCGACCTTTTTTCTATCGCTGCGCATCGCGTTGTTCGGCCGCGGCTTCGACATTCTCCACATCTGCAACCCGCCCGAGATCTATTGGCCGATCGCCTGGTTCTGGCGCGCGTTCGGCAAAGTGTTCATCTGGGACCACCGCGATCTCTCGCCCGAGCTGGCCGCGGCCAAGTTGGGCGCCGACGACGGCCTCATCATGTCGCTGCTTTTGCTGCTCGAGCGGCTGAGCTTCCAGGCGGCGCAAATCGTTGTCGCGACCAATGAGAGCTACAAGAAGATCGCGATCGAGCGCGGCGGCAAGCGCCCGAGGACATCTTTATCGTCCGCTCGGCGCCGTCGCTGTCGCAATTCAAGGTTTACGAGCCCGACCCGGCGTTCAAAAAAGGCAAGCCGCACCTCGTGCTCTATCTCGGCGAGATGGGGCCGCAGGACGGCGTCGACAATCTGATCCGCGCGTTGAAGGCGATGCGCGACGAGTTCGGACGCGACGATTTCCACTGCGTGCTGATCGGCGGCGGCACCTATCAGCCGACCGTCGCCGCTTACGCCGAGGAGATCGGCGTCGCCGATCTGTGCACCTTCACCGGCATCGTCAGCGACGAGGAGCTGTGCCGCATCTTGTCCTCGGGCGACGTCGCCGTCGACCCGCTGCCGAAGAACGGCTGGTCGGACCGCAGCACGATGAACAAGGTGCTCGAATACATGTTCTTCGGCCTGCCGATCGTCGTCGGCGATTTGACCGAGGCGCGGGTGTCGGCGGACGATGCGGCGCTTTATGTCGAGCCCGGCAACGCGCTGGCGATGGCCAAGGGCATCGCCACGCTGCTCGACGATCCGGCGCTGCGCCAAAGGATGGGTGCATTCGGCCAGAACCGGCTGCGCAATACCGTTGCCTTCGAGTATTCGGTCCCGCATCTGTTGGCGGCTTACGACGCCGCCTGGGCGAAAGTCCGCCACCCGGTCTCTCGCCGCCGCGGCCGCGTCCAACCGGAGCAAGTTGATCTAGCTGAGTAAACTGCCGATCGCCGCCGCGTATCGCGGGTCTGGCGCGCGAGTACTCTCGCCTATACTCTACCGCCTCCCCCATCCGCGCCGCTTGGGATCGGCGGCGGACAAGGCATGAGGCCCCCGATGTACGAGCAATTCTATGGACTGTTTCGCCCGCCGTTTGCGGTGACGCCGGACCCGAGCCTTCTCTACATGAGCCGGGTGCATCGCGAGGCGCTGGCGACGATCGTCTACGGCATCGAAACCCGCAAAGGCTTCATCGTCTGCACCGGCGAGGTCGGCACCGGCAAGACCACGGTGGTGCGCGCCTTCTTCGACCTGGCGCGCAGCGACAGCTTCGAGATCATCTACATCTTCACGCCGCAGATCGGGCCGCTGGAGATGGCGACCCATATCTGCCGCGAATTGGGCGAGGATGACCCGCCGAGCGTCTTCGCCGCGGTGCCGCGGCTGTCGTGGAAGCTGCTCGAAATCTACGAAAGCGGCCGCACCGTCGTGCTGATGATCGACGAGGCGCAGCTGCTGCCGTCCGAGACGCTCGAATTCCTCCGCTTGCTCAGCAATTTCGAGACCGACCGCGAAAAGTTGATCCAGATCGTGCTGGTCGGCCAGCCCGAGCTCGACGCCACCCTGGCGCGGCGCGATATGCGCCAGGTCAACCAGCGGATCGCGATGCGCGCCCGGCTCGCGCCGCTGAGCCTCACCGAGAGCATCGAATATATCGAGCATCGCCTGCTGGCGAGCGGCGCCGAGGATTTGGCGCAGATCATGTCGCCGGGCGCCGCCTGCTGCATCGCCGAGGCGTCGGGCGGGATCCCGCGCTCGATCAACATCCTCGCCGACAACGTGCTCATCGCCGGGCTCGGCGCCGGCCAGCAGCCGGTCGGCAGCAAGCTCGCCGAAGGTGCGGTGCGCGAGTTCGTCGGGATGACCGGCAAACCGGGTTTCCGCCGGCGCCGGCTCGGCCTCCCGGCTTCGGCTTGCGGCATCGGGCCCATCGCTCCAACTCGGCCCCGGCAATGGCCGGTTTCGCGCGCTGACGAATAGCCGGCACTCTACCGTTTCTTAAGCTCTCGGGCCGAAAATTCGGCCCGTCATGAGCATCGCCGCAAACGCCGCCGGAACACGAATTCTCGTTCAGCCGGGCCGCAACGCATTTCCCGACATGAGCTCGTATATCAGCGAGCATTTCGGCTTCGATCTGCTGCAGCTGAGCGACTACGAGATCCATCGCGCCCAGAGCAAATGGGCTCATCTGCGCGGCCTGATCTGGCAGTCCTTCGATCTCGTCCGCTCGCTACGCCGCCTGAGGCGCTGCCGCGTCGTCATCGCCATCGGCCCAATCTCGTACCTGATCAAGTTGCTGAAGCGCCTCCGCCTGATCCGCTACGAAAAATCCTTCTGCCTCGGCTGGCATGTCCGCTCGCCGCGCTGGTTCCCGGTGTTCCGTGCGCTGAGCCGGCTCGATTCTGGCGGCGACCACTACATCGTCTTCAGCGAGTGGGAGATCGGGCTCTACCAGGCCAATCTCGGCATCGACGCCGAGCGCATGCATTTCCTGCCCTACGGCGATTGGTCGGGCGTCGGACGAGCCGGCAAGCCCCGCCGCGCCGGATACCGATGCGGGCGACTATTACTTCGCCGGCGGCTACAGCAATCGCGACTACCCGGCGCTGATCGCCGCGTTCCGCAAGATTCCGGCACAGCTCCTTATCGTTTGCTCGGCGCTCAACAAGGAATTGGACGCGCTCGACATTCCCCCGAACGTGACGATCCTGCGCGACCTGCCGGGCGATCAGTTCGACACTTATCTCCGCGACGCCAAGGCCTGCATCATCCCGCTCAAGCACGATACCGGCGCGTCGGGGCAGAGCGTCATGCTGCGCCTGATGCGCAACCGGAAAGCCATCATCGCCACCGATTTCGGCAGCGTTCAGCGGCTACATCGTCGGCGGTGAGTTGGGGCATGCTCGTCAAGGATATCGAGCGCGATCTGCCCGGCAGTGATCGACAGCATCGAGCGCGATCCCAAGGCCGCCGCGGCGATGGGCGAGGCCGCCTATGAGCGCTATCGCCGCTATTTCTCGCTGGCGGCCGGCGGTGAGGCGCTGGGCCGCATTCTCGACCCGGTGATCGCCGAATGATCCGGGCCGCCACCGTGGATCGAATCCTAGTGGCAGCTCTCGGCGATCTTGCGGGCAGCCGCCGATTTCGGCATCCGGAAATCATCGACGAAGACGACGTACTCGGCGCCGGTCTGCGGGTTCTTCACGGTGGCGCGGCCGGCCCGGTTGAATTCGCCGGTAAGGGTATCGCCGTTAGCGATGATGCCTCCCGACAGCCGCTCGAGGATCGCGTAACCCTGCGGCGTGTTGACGAAGATTTTGTTGCCGCAGCCCTCGGCGTGCTCGACCTGGCCGCTGGTGAGATTGTACGCGGTCTGCGAGCGGCAGCTGGCGGCGATGCGCACGCTCACTTCGGATTTGCTGAGCCCGCGCTCGTCAATGCTGGCGGTGAAGCGCCGCCCGGACTTGCTGTCGTAGAACGAGCCAAAGCCGATCCGATTGAGGTCGCCGACGACCGTATCGCCATCGTCGGCCGCGCCTGGCTGCGACGCGATCAGCACCGAATAGCCGTCTTCGGAGCCGACGAAGATCTTGTCGCCGCAACCCTTGGCGCGCAGCACCGTGCCGTCGGCGAAGCGCGGGCGCGGCAAGGCCGACAAGCGCGGCCGCCATGACAATGGATTTGATGCGCATCCCGGTACCAAGCTGTCACTGGCGCGCGCCGGGCGCAACGCCGTCGCCGCGGAGATGGGATCGCGCGAGGTCGCGCGATGAACGCGACCGCCCGTCTCGCCGAGCGCGGCGCGACCTTTTTGTTCCTCATCGTCTTCGCCGGGATCATGTGGCCGCCCGACACCTATTTCAGCGGTGAGGCGCTGACCCCACAGGGCGCGTCGAACATCTGGGATTTCATGGAATTCGCCCTGCTGTTGCCGTTTCTCGGCCTCGGCTTCTTCGCGTACCGGCGCGACGTGCCGGGGCTGGCGATCTGGGCCTGGCCGGTGCTGGCGCTGGCGGTGTTTCGCCTTCCTCAGCGCGTTCTGGTCGGACGCTCCTGCTCTGGTGGTTCGCCGCGCCGGCACGGTGACGGCGACGACCCTGTTCGGCGTCTACCTCGCCGCGCGCGGCGATCTTGGCGATCTGGTCGCGAGCCTGGTCAAGGTCTACGCGATCGCCGCCATCGCCTCGTTCATCGCGATCGCCCTGTTGCCGCAGGCGGCGACGGTGACGGGCGACTACTACACGCACGCGTGGCGCGGCGCCTTCACCGACAAGAACGAGCTGGGCATGGCCTGCGCCGAGGCGCTCATTCTCTCGGCCTACGCCTATCGCCGCCGCTATGGCCCGCGCTGGCTGTCTGGTCTCGTCATCGCCGCGTTCATCGTTCTGCTCTACGGCTCGGAGTCGAAAACACCGCTCGTGGTGATGATGGCGGCGCTTTACGCCGCGTTCGTGGTGCTGGCCTTGCGCCGGCGCAGCGGCGCGGGGCTCATCGTCGGTTACGTGCTGCTCGTCCTCGGCATGGTCGGAACGGCGCTGCTCGCCGTCGGCTGGCAGGACGTTCTGGCGGCGCTCGGCCGCGACCCGACCTTCACCAACCGCACCCGCATCTGGCAGCTCGCGCTCGAATGGATCGCGCGGCGTCCCTGGCTCGGTTACGGCTACGAGAGCTTCTTTCGCGCCGACAATCCGGCGGCCAACCTGATCTGGGCGGATGTCGGGTTCAAGACGCCGCACGCGCACAATAGCTGGCTCGAACTGGGGCTCGGCCTCGGGATCCTCGGGATAGGACTGACCGCGCTCGCTTGGCTGGCCGCGATCTACCGCACGCTGCGCGTCGCCGCCGCGCCGCATGCCGAGCACGTCGCCTTCTGCCTCGCGCTGCTCGCCGGCATGTTCTTCGAGAACCTCAGCGAGTTCGAGTTCTTCCGGCCGGGCCGGCTGATGTTCGCTCTCTTCGTCGCCGCGCTGGTCTATCTCGGCCGCGAATTGACGTTGTTCCGCACCGCCAGCGCCGCGGCGCGGCGATCCGTGACGCGCGGCCGCCGCCAGCGACCGCCCTACGCGCCGGCAAGCGTTTCGGTCGCGCCATGAGCCTTCTCGACCCATTCCACGCGCCGCTGCTGCGCGACTGCTGGGTGCGCTGGGGTTTGCGCCGGGTGCATTACGCCGACCGCGCCCGCAAGCTCGACCTGCTTTACCGGGTGGAGAATCCCGTGGCGCATGGATTCGGCGCAAGAACAGGCGCGCTTCGCCTGGACCAACCGGGTGATCGCCGCGCACCTGCCGCAGCCCGAGACATTGCTGGAGATCGGCTGCGGCGAAGGCCACCAGTCGCAATATTTGGCGCGGATCTGCCGGCGGCTCTACGGCATCGACATCAGCCCCGCGCAGTGCAGCGGGCGCGGCAGCGCTGTCCCGAGGGCGAGCTTCGCGACCGGCGACCAATTGACGCTTTCCGTTTCGCCGACATACCGCCGGTGCTGGATCTCGTCACCGCTTGCGAGGTGGTCTACTACGTCAAGGATACTGCCGCGGTTTATCGAGTGCATGTCGGCTCTCGGGCAAACCTGCTTGGTGACCTATTACGAAGAGCCACGCCGGCGTGCTCGACCGGCATTTCGCCAATCTGCCGGGTTGCGAGCGCGATCGCTTCTGCTTTGGCGAGGTCGAGTGGGTCGCCGTCTGGTGGCACAATGGGAAAGTCAATTCAAAATCAGCAACGTCGCCAAAACTCTAATCAAAGCGACAAATTAATATTTAAATAACCATAACTGTCGCTCAGACCAATTTTCTGAAAAGATCGTTAAAATAGACGATCTCCAAATGCGAAAACTTGACGTTTTTGAACCGAATTTTATACATGATCTGCGGGTCGGCTGGTTCGGTAACGAGAGAGCGTCTCACTTCGGTTTTAACCCCCGCAACGTGTAGCGCTAGAAAATAGGGGTCTGCGAATGGCCGGCGCGTTTGCCGATTCAGGGAGCGATGTTTCCACGCCGAAAACACCCGACCTGGCGATGATCGGCTCGCCAAGCTGGGCCAGAGCGGCGCCGAGCCGGCGTCTCGCCACGCGGCTCGGCAATCTCTTCCGGCGCGATCGCGGTACGGTCGAGCCAAGCTGCCGGGTCAATCGGGCGCGGCTCTTCATCGAACGGCTGCAACCGACAGCCGGCCGACAAGATCATCGATCTGGGCGGCGGCAAAGGCGGCTATCTGGCCGGCATTCTGGCCTATCGCGGGAATGTCACGATCGCCGACGTCGACCCGGCGATGCTGCAAACCGCCGCCGAGACCTATGGGTTCGGCACCGTTCGCCTCGACGGCTCGGCGACGTTCCCGATCGCCGACCAGGAATACGACGTGGTGTTCTGCTCGTCGGTGATTGAGCACATCACCGGCCCGCGCGAGGAAATCTTCGACATTCTCGACAGCAAACAATTCGCCAAATCGGCGCGGGCGGCGCAGGCAAGTTTCGCCGCCGAGCTGCGGCGCATCGGCAAGCGCTATTTCGTGCAGACGCCGTACAAGTATTTCCCGGTCGAACCGCACAGCTTTCTGCCATTCTTCATCGTTTGGCTGCCGCGGCGCTGGCAGATCAAGCTGCTGGCGCTAGCCGGCCGCCATTGGATCAAGCACGTTCAGGCCGATTTCCGCCTGCTGACGATCAGGGAGATGCGGGAGCTGTTTCCCGACGCGGAAATTGTGCTCGAACGCTATTGCGGCCTGGTGAAGTCGATCGTCGCGATCAAGACCTGAGCGCTCAGCGCTTGCGCGGCCCCTCGGCGCGCTGCATCACGGCGGGGCGGGACGGGGCGTTCTTGAGCGCATCGACCATCGCCCAATAGACCGGCTTCGCGCGCATATCGGCATCGAACGGCAGCGGCCGTGGGCGCAGGCCGTCGGGGCGCTTGGTGCGTGGATCGCCGACTGAGACGATCCAACTCATCCGGTCGCTGACACCCCAGGTGATGACCGACGTCACCGCTTGGTGGGCCAGCGCCACGTCAAGATAGCGGCGATAGACCGAAGCGACGGCCGCATCGCGCGCGGCGATGTCGGACGGAGCCCCGTTATCGACGCAATCGAGCTCGGTCAGCATGATTTGCAGTCCGCGCGAGGCGATCTGGTCGAGAAAGCGGCTGAAAGCTTTCTCATCGAAATGCTTCATGTCTTCGTAGAAGAGGTGGCTCTGCAGGCCGATCGCGTCGACCGGCACGCCGCGTTTCTGAAAGCCGTCGATCAGCTCGAACATCACCCGCCGCTTCTCCAGTTGGTCGGGCTGTTCCATCTCGATGTCGAACTCGTTGTAGACGAGCAGCGCCTTGGGATCGGCCCCCCGCGCGGTGCGATAGGCGATATCGAGGTAGTCGGGGCCGATCTTGTCGAGAAAGACGTGGGGCCGCAGCTTGTCCGGCCGCGGTGAGGCGATGAGGATCGCCTCGTTCACCACGTCCCACGACTGCACCCGGCCGGCAAAGTGGCCGCAGGTCTCGGTCACGTGCTTCTCCAGCGCGTCGATAGCGGACTTGCGGTCGGGCAAGGTGGCGTACCATTTGGGCGCCCGCTCGCCGTAGACGAGGGTGTGCCCGCGAAACTTCATTCCGTTGGCAACCGCCCAGGAGTAATCAGCGTCGACCCCGGTGAAGTCGTGGCGGTCGGGGGTCGGTTGGAGGTGGTCCCAATCCATCCGGCCATCGACCATGAGCCCGCATTCATGCGCGCAGACCGTCTCGTAGTCGGGTTCGTCCTTCAATTCCCACGGATCGATGTAGCTGCCGTAGAGCAGCCCAACCTTGGCAGCCACATTGCGCAGCCCGGGTGTCGCCGGCGTCGGCGCGGCCGCGGCGAGGGCCGTCGGGAACGCCGCCGCAGCCGCAGCCGCCGCCAATACCTCGCGCCTGGTGATCGCGGTCATGGGTCCCTCACGTCCGGTCGGGTTGGGGCCGCGCGACGCCAAGCCGTCGGCCGGATTGCTTGCGGGCGACGGTGACCCGGGTGGCTTCGTCGAAGCGCTCGGCCATGCTGTCCATGCGCAGCGCGTCGCGCGTTTGCAACGCTCCTTGAGACAGCCGCCCCTGCCATTCGTCGGAATCGGCGAAGCGGGCCAGGGTTGCCGCGAATGCGTCGAGATCGCCGGGCACAACGAGGCCGTTCTTCTCGTGCTCGATGTATTCGACCTCGGGGCTGTGCGTCTCGAGATCGCGGGTGACCACGGGCGATCCGTGGGCGAAAGCGTGATTGGCGACCAGTCCCACCATCCCGGCGACGACGGTGGCGCAGCCGACCTTGAGGCAGCGGGCCACGCGCTCGTCCGGCGGCAGCGCGCCGAGGAAATGGATGCCCGGAACGTCGGCCGCTTGCGCTTTAAGCTCCGCTTCGCACATTCCGCCGCCGACGATCAGCGCCTCGGCCGGCCGGCGGGAGAGACCGTTCTCGTTGATCCGGCGCACCGCGTCGATCAGTTGATCGACCCGCTTGATCGGCACCAGCCGGCCGACGAAGACAAACACCGCGGAGTCGGGTTTGAGGCCAAATTCACGGCGGATCGCCGCGTCATCCGTATCGCGCTCGGCCTCGTAGAGCCGAACCTGCTCGGTCATGTCGATCGTGTTCTGGACGAAGAACGTGCGGTCGCGCGGATACCCGCTTTCGATCAGCCTTTCCGCGCCGCTCTTGGTATAGGCGATGAAACCGTCCGCCAGCGTGGTGAACCACTTCTTTATGGCGGTCGTCACCCCGGTCAGCCGGTGCGGAACATCGCTCTCGCGGGTGCCGCGTTGCGGGTGATAGCCGAACCCCCAATGCAGAACGGCGGTGCCCCGCAGCTTGCAGAGCAGCGCGAGCAGCAGGTTGGAGATGAACTTGCTCTCGGTGGTGATGACGATCGCGTCGTAGCCGCCGGTGAGGATCTCCCATACCACCGGCTGATAGATCAGGGTCAGCGGCCCGACCCGGAACTCGTGGTTCTCGACCCGCCGCTGGGGAAACGCGAACGGACCCTCAAGTTCGGCGGTCCCGACCCAAGACGGGGGCGCGCCGTGAAAGACCACGTACTCGAAACCGCCGCGCTCGGCGAGCAGCTCGTAAAAGCGCACGCGATAGTGCGGCAGGTAACCGTGGTTGAGGATCGCGACCTTGCCTCGTGGCGACGGCATAGTCTCTCCTTGTCCAAATCAGCTTGGTTGAGCGGTCGCAGCAACGGCGCGGTATCGCCGCCGCACGCGCTGCAGGCGCGCCAATTCCCATATCAAGCAGACGCCGTTGCCGATCACGATGCCCCACATCGCGCCGATATAGCCCTGCCAGAGGATGAACCCAGCTGTGGCTGCCGCCGCTAGGGCACCGCAAATCATCTGCGCGGTGGCGAGAAACTTGAACTCGCGCGCGGCCAGCAGCCCGATTCCGCCGACATAGCGCAGCACGCTCGTCCCGGACGCCGCCGCCCACGGCACCAGCAAAAGGATGCCGTCGCTGTATTTCCCGGCGAGCAAATATCGATCGATCGGCGGCCAGACAAACCAAAGCCCGACACCAATGGCGATGCTGCCGATCGCAGCGCCCGCCAGCGCCCGCGCTAGCGTGCGGTCGAACTCGCCAAGCCGCCCATTGGCGAGCGCCGACGCTAGATGCGGCAGCGCCGAGGCACCCCAGGCATTGACAAGCACGCTCACCGGGCGGAACAGCAAGCCGATCGCGTTGATCGTCGCGAGCGAGGCGACACCGGCGAGGCTGGTCGCAATATAGACGTAGCTGCGGCCCTGAATGTGGTTGGCGAACACGCCGGCCAGCGACCAGGCGATTTCGCCGCTGATGCGCCGGTACGTGCCGATCCAGCCGGGGCGAAACAACCGCAGCTCGGCTCCACCGTGCATGCTGGCGGCGCGCAGCCGCAGACAGAGCTGACTGACGAGGCAGCCGATCGTCATCGCGAGGAATGCCGCCGCAAGGTCCGCGAAGCGCTGCGGCCATAAAACCATGGCGCCAAGACAGAAAGTGGTGACCGCGAGATAGGGTACGTCGACCCATAGCAGCATCGTCATGTCGCGACGGCTGAAGGCGGTGCTACGGTAATATTCCCGGTACATTCCAGCGCCGACGAAGAGCGGGATCGCCACCACCGTCAGGGAGTCGTGCGAGGCCCATGCGGCATCGCCAATGAGATTGGCAACACCGGCTATTGCCGCAGCCGCTAGCACCACAACCAGATTGACCGTCGCCAACGCTGACCCGAGTCGGCTCGCGGCGGCCTGATCTTCGGCGCCGGGCAGGTATATGTTGAGCGGTCCGGTGACCAACGCGCATTGGATGCTGACCGCGAATAGCGCCATCGTCATCCACAGCGAAACGACGCCGTAATCGGTCGCCGACAGGGCCCGCAGCAGGCAGATGTTGAGCGCGAAGCCGAAGACGCTGAGCGCCGCCTGATCGAGCGCGGCGACGGCGTAGCGGTAACGCGCGAAAACGCCGAGAAACCGCCAGCGCGACCCGCTCAGAACGCCAAGGTCCGAGGTCATGCCGACACACTGCCGGCGAGCGCTTAACTAACCGATAAAATCGGCGGAATTAAGCCTAAATCCGGGCTACAGCAGGCGGTAGAGAAAGCCGGGGATGTAGTTGCGCCGCTGGTTCAACACCGCGCCAAGGAAGCGGCCGCCTGCCTGCTCGACCAGCGACTTGGCATGGGTGATCACCGCCGGCCGGGTTGTTTCGGCGCGTATCACCAGAAAAATGCCGTCCGCCGCCTCGGGGAGCAAAGTGGAGTATTCGCCGCGCTCCATCGCCGCGCAGTCGACGACGATCAGCTCGAACTGGCCGCGCAGATGATCGTACAGCGCGCGCAAGGTGGCTGGATCGGCGACACCCTGGCCGCGCTCACCGGTCAGACAGGCGACCGTCAGCGAGGTTCCGGTGATCGGACGTTCCCGTTCGGCTTCGTCAGCGCCGATCCAGACGCCGTCGACGAGGCCGCGCGACGTATCGCAGTCGAAATAGCGAGCGGTCTCGAGATTGCCGCGCGCGGCATCGAGCAGCAGCGTCCGTCGTCGCCCCGTCGTCGCCGCGAGCATCGCGAATTCCCGGGCGATCGTCGAGGTGCCCTCGCCCGTCGTCGCCGCGACGAAGTGCACGACCGCGCCCTTGCCGCCGTCGAGCAAGGGCCGCACCGCCGCCAGGAGCGGCGTCAGCTCAGCCGTGATCGGCCCCGGCGCGCGCGTCACTGGCCGAGGCTCGGGAGATAGGCGCGCCAGCGGCCGTTCGCCGGGCAGCGTCACATCGCGGCCGCCTTGCCGTACCCGCTGCAGCGCGTCGTAAACGCTGGTCATCGCCGCCCATCCGGGAAATCAATGCGTCGCCGAGATCCGGCAGTATACCGGCGGTGGAAATGGAGTCGAGGCTACGGGCCGAGTACACCGGCGATCGAGCGGTCGATCTCGGCGGCCGTGGCAGCGGCCTCTTCGACCATCTTGAGATGCGACCCGGGTACGCGACGGATATCCAAGTCATGAAGGAACTTGCCCCAAACCTGCCGCGGCTTGCGCGGCTCCAATCCCGGGGTCTCCTCCGGCTGGATAAAGACAATTTTTCCGCCGTAAGGCCGGGGCCGGTAGGCCTCGCCGGCATTATAGGTCGCGACGTGAACCCGGCGCGACGCGGCGTCCGTCCCTTCGGCGACAAGCGGCGGCGGTTCGACCAGTTTCAGGCCGCTCGCGGTCAAATATTGAAATAGGCTGCGCAGACGGCGTGCGACCTCTTGCGCGAGCTGCCGGGGGGTGCATTTGCTCAACGCCCGAACCGCGTTCAGCGCCTGCCGAGCGAGAATGTCGAGATGACAGGCGAGGGGCCAAACCGCTCGGCTCGGATAGGTGTCGAGCAGCACCACAAGCGGCACCTGATGGCCCGTGGCCGTTAGTTGCTGGGCCATCTCGAGCGCCACCAATCCGCCGGCCGAATAGCCCGCCAGCAGATAAGGGCCTCGCGGTTGAACGACGCGCATTTGGCCGATCGCGTAGTCGGCAATTTCAGCCAGATGCTCGAACGGCAGTTCGGGCTCGGCCATGCCGCGCGGACGAATAGCGTAAACCGGCGCGGGGATTTTCATCGCCGCCGCAATCGGGCCGAGCTGCAGGATGCTCCCGGGCGCGCCGGGAATCATGAACAAGGGCGTATTGCCATTGCCCGACTTGATCGGAATACAACCGCCCATCGCCGGCGCACCGACATCGGCCGGACCGCTGCGCAACCAGCTTCGCGCGGCACGGATACTGCGAAAGAGCAGGGTCGTATCGGTCCGGACGAGGGGTTCGTTCATCCGACTGTCAGACACGCCGGCGACATGGCGCTGGACGAGGATGGGGCCGTAACGCATAGGGCCATCGCCTGGACAACATTCTTGCGCGACACGTTTAATCGTTCCTCGCCGACGGCTCGCTAGGCGAGCGGGGATGGGCCGGAATCAATCGGCCATGGCTATCGGCGCAGTCTCGGCGCCACTCGTAAACGAAGGGATAACGACGCTCGCCGGCGTAACCCTCTCACGCTCTCGCGACCTCGGCTCGGGCAACTCGCCGAGCAGGCGCGCGACATGGGCGGCAAGCCGGGCCGACAATGCGGCAATCAGCAAGGTAGGGTTGGCCTGTCCTGACGTCGGGAACACCGCGCTGCCGGCGACGAACAGGTTGGGCGTGCCGTGGACCCGGCAATCGGCATTGACGACGCCGCGCTTCGGGTCGTCGGCCATCCGCACAGTGCCGATTTGGTGGTAGCCGTCGGTCATCTGGTCCCAGACGCGGTCCGCGCGCTCCTCGGGCGGGATATAGTACTCGAGGTGGCCGAGCCCGGCCTCGCGCAGATTGCGGTCGATGACGTCGTGGCCAACGACCACCGACGCGGCGTCAATCGCGCTATAGCGCAGATCGATGCGTAATCGCGGCATGCCGAGCGCGTCGCGCGCGTCGGAGAGGCTGACCGTGCTCGCCGGGTTGGGAGCCTGCTCGGCATGATAGAACAGCGCGTAACGGCGCGCCTTGTTCCCAACGAAGAAACCTGGCAGGCGAGGCGTGGTCCCGTAGCGGCGATAGAGAAAGCTCGCGGTTTCGCGCATCGCCTCAGGCAGCCCGCAGACGATGTTGCGCAGATGCTTCGTCACGTCGCGTACGCCGTGCTCCAGATATTTCCGGCGGATTGCTTCGGGCTCCAGCAAACTGCCGAGGCCAGGGGTCGCGAGGCTCAGATAGGCGAGCGAAAGGATCGCGCTGCGATGCGCCGGGTCGCCAAGGAACGGGTTGTCGGGCCACGCGCACATATTGAGGAGTCCGTGGCGCTGCTGTGCATCATCCGCGATCGTGATGCGGCGGCGCGCATAGCGGCCGCTCGGGTCGATAAAGAAGTCGAACGTGTGGTCGGGCAGCGCCGGGCCGAGCAAGATATCCGCGATGCGGCCCTCGAAGTGCCCCATATAGGCGCGGCCGAGCATCCCTTCCGCGCCGCCGAAGAGACGCGGCTGATCCATCCGCGACGCGAGCATCAAACGGGCCGTCTCCAGCCCGCCGCAAGCGAGGACAATGGCGCGCGCTCGCACGTCGTGCGTTCTCCGGACGGCCAGGCCGCCACGACCCCAGCGGCACGGCCGCTCACCGGATCGATCTCAACTCCCGTCGCGACCGCGCCGAGCAAAATCGTGAGACCGGGATCGCCGGTCAGCGCCGCGCCGTGCAATTCGCGCAGATTGCGTCGTTCGCTCCACCGTTCCAATCGATCGATCCGGCATCCGGCCAGCCCGGCGGCCGAGGGCACCGGCGCCGAGAACTCCGGCGTCCCCGCGTTGAGATAACCCATGCCGACGTCGTACCAGGGGCGAATGTCGTCGTGGCTCACCGGCCAGCCGCCGAGCGGCACGTGCGGCCGGTCGGCAAAATCGACATCGTCGAACGGAACGCACCGCCCGCCCCAAAGTAGCGAGGTCCCGCCAAGCGCGCGGCGCACCGCGATCTGCATCGGCGCATGGCGGGTGGGGTCGGCAATCTCGGCATCTGCCAGCGTCTGGAAGTCGGCGCGAAAGCCATCCATCCCGCCGGCCAGCATGGTCACCTCGACGCCGCGCCGGCGCAGTTCAAGCGCCAGGACGATGCCGGCGGGGCCGGCGCCGACGACGAGCACCGGCGCGGGCGACGGCTCGGAAGGGATTTCTTGACAGATCATCGTGTAAGCAACGGCTTGTTTGAACCGATGGCAGCGTGACACAGATGGATTACGTAACCCTTGCTTCCGGCCTACCCGCCTCGTCCCGGCTCGGTTTTGGCTGCGGCAGCGTCATGGGCAGGGTCGGGCGGGCCCCGTCGCGGCGCGCGATGGCCGCGGCGCTCGATGCCGGCATCACGCATTTCGACGTGGCGCGCTCTTATGGCTATGGCGAAGCGGAGACGCTGGTCGGCGAAGCGCTGCGCGGCAAGCGCGACAAGGTGGTAATCGCCAGCAAATTCGGCCTCAACCCGTCCCGCTCGGCCGGCGCGCTGCGCGTCCTGAAGCCCATCGCCCAGCAGCTCGTCGCGACCGTGCCTGGCGCGCGCGGCGCGCTGCGTTCGTTCGTCGGCGGCGCCAGCGCGCCGGCCGACCGGTTCTCGGTCGCGGCGGCGGAGACATCGCTCAACCAGAGCCTCGCTGCGCTCAGAACCGATTATCTCGACATTCTGTTCCTGCACGATTGCGGCGAGGACGATCTCGGCGGCGAGCTTGTCGGCTTTCTCGACAGGCAAGTCGGCGCCGGGAAAATCCGCGCCTATGGCGTCGCGACCGACATCGACACCGTCGTCGCGTTGAATGCGGCGCATGGCGGCCGGCTGATCTACCAGTTCGCCAACAGCCTAGCCGTCCGCAACGCCGAGCGCGTCGCCGGCAGCGGCTGCCGGATCATCGCGCACAGCCCGTTCTTCGGAGCCGATACTTCGCGTCGCGGCGGCGACGGTGACGTTCATCGCGCCATGCTGGCTCATGCCTTGACCTCGGCCGGGGTCGACGTGGTTCTATGCTCGATGCTCGATGAGGCGCATCTCCGCTCCAATCTCGAAGTTGTCGAGGAACTGATCGAAGCGGAACATCGCGCTCCGGCTGCCTGACCTCTCTTCCCGTCCCGCGCTTGCACACAATCTGGGTTTTCATCACCGATTGCGGCGACAGCGCGGTGACGCTGCCGCTGGCGCTGCTGGTACTAATTTTTCTTCTCTTCGCCGGACAGCGTCGCCTCGGCTGTGCCTGGGTATTGACGATCAGTTCTTGCGCGATCGTCATCGGCGGACTGAAGCTGGTGTTCGGCGCTTGCGGCGCGGATATCGCCGGTGGGCATATTATCAGCCCGAGCGGGCATACCGCGATGAGCACCGCGATATATGGCGCCCTCGCGCTGCTGGCCGGGAGCAGGCTGCCCTCCGCGCGGCGTTACATTATCTATGCCGCGGCCCTTGCGGGGATCGCGGCCATCGCGCTGTCGCGGGTGGTGTTGCACGAACACAACGTACCCGAGATCGTCATCGGCTGGGCCGTCGGCGCCGCTGCAGTCGCCGTATTCGCCGTGGCGGCGGGCCGCCTCGAGGCGCCCTCTCTACCGTTCGGATGGATGCTGCTCTGCGGCGTCGTGCTCGTCGCGGTCCTGCACGGCCATCGCTGGAAGATCGAGCCGGCGGTTCGTCACCTCGCCGGTTTCTTTCGACTGGTTCTGCCTTACTGCCGCTAACGCCGATGCGTCACGCCGCGCGCTGGGTCGAGGTCGGCCGAGTTTCGGCAAGGTCGAGCCCGGCCAGTACGTCGCGCACCGGCAGTACCGGTACGTTCTCCGCCGCATAGGCGACGATCGACTGGAATTGTGCCGGAGTGCAGCCGAATGGCGACGGAGGGTCGGAGACGTCGTGCGTGTAGAAGATGACCCAGCCCTTCGCGGCCTGGGCGTCATCGATCATCTGGCACAGCAAATCGCGGTCGAAATCCCGGCTATAAATGTTGGTGGCGAGCAGATCGGCGAGATCGACCGTACCCTGATTTAGGCCGCGCCCGGTGCCGCGGCACGAGGCGAACCGGCTAGCAAGCGCGTTTTTCGCCGTCAGCGACACGCCGCCGAACGGATACGCGAAATTGCCGAAAGGCGCGTCGATGAATTCCGCCAAGGCCGCTGCGTTCCGCGCGATCTCGGCGGCGATGTCGTGGGGCGAAGCGCGGCAGCAATCGCGATGGCTATAGGTGTGGCAGGCGATCTCGTGTCCTTGGACATGCGCGGCGCACAGATCGTCGGCATCAAACATCGGGCCGAGGTCACCCGCCGTACCCGCGAGGCCCATCGCCGCGTAATAGGTCCCACGCTTGCCGAATTTTTCCAGGATCGCCCCGCCATTGATCCAGGCCGAGCGCGGGAAATCGTCGAAAGTGAAAGAGACCACCCCGCCGGGCCACTCGATCTTGGCCGGCCGCGTGCAAAAAAACCCGCCGAGTTCGCGGGCGAGCTTGGCCGCAATGGAAACACGCCTCGACGCGAAGCCCATGGTGTCCTGACAAGTCGCGGTGCAGGCACCGGTCTTAGCGTGATTCCCTTGTCGATAACTTAAGATGGCGCGCTAATCCCCGTTCTGTCTCATTGAGTTTATGTCGAGTAGCAGGTTGGCTACCCCGCGGGGATCGTATGGCGGCGGCGCACTCATACCGACGATGGTATCGGCCTTGTGCGCAAGGCGCACGCCGCGTGCGAGGTGGAGTCGCTCGCTGCGGCCTTCGCTTGAACCGGCGACATCGCCCCATCCCAAAGAAACGCGAATCGGAGATTAAAAACCTGAATCTCTCGAGTCACTTGGCCGCGTCCCCGCATTGAGTGCAACCGTTGCGGCGTGGGCTGCTGATCCAGCGAAAAACCTCGATTACATCGCCCGCGCCATTCGCGCAGCCCTGCGCTCTTTCAGCGCCTGGGCGCGCGGCGTGTCGATCGCCGGCACGCCGGGGAGGCGCGGGTTGAGGCGGCGGGTCTCCCATAACCATTCGTCGCCATCCATCTGGTAGCTCTGCTGGCTTTGCATCGGGTTGCGGTTGACCAGCGGCCGCGCATAAAGCGGGTGCGTCATGCTGCGGATTTCGTGCTCGATCTCGAACAAATTCTCGTTGGTGTCGACATCGACGATGTGCTCGAAGCGATACTGGTAGGCGTTGCTTTCCTCCGTCAGCACCTCGCGCTTAACCAGTTCGTGGTAGGGCCCAGAAAAGTTCTGCACATAGACCTGGATGTGGTGGCCGTCATACGGCTTCTGCACATCCTTCTTCTGGCGGAAGCGCAATTCCTGATGGTAGCCGACGCCGACATGCGCGACCCGGCCCTCGCCTTTTCCTTCCACCGACGTCAGCGCCCCAAAGATCTTGCGGTAAAACTTGGCGATGCCTTTTGCCGTCCCCATCGGCACGTCAAATTCGAGATAGGGCATGCCGAGGCTGACCGCGCCGAACGCGCTTCTCGTCCGGGCTATGCATGTTGAACTTGTTGCCCCAGGGGCAGGTGACCTCGACATAGTCGTTGTTCGCAGACACCTTGAACTTGGTGCTGGCGAGCGTCTTTCTCGACGTTGTCGAGCCGCTTCAAAAGCGCGTCGCGGTCGGGGGTGACGAGGCCGATCGCGCCGCGCAGCACCCACGGCTCGCCAGTCGGCAGGTGAAACTGGCTCTTGCCGACATTGACCCACATGTTGGCGAGGCCGGTGTTCATGTAAGGGTCGCGGGTCAGACCCAAACCCGAGATGTAGAACGCGGTCGCCCTGGCTCTGGTCGGGGATCTGTAGGTTGACGTGCTCGAGGCCGACGATATTGCCGAGATCCTCGGCGTCACGGTCGTAGTGCTGGATTTTCGCGGCCATGGTTTCCTCCGGGCGTTAGGTTGGTGCGGATTCTAGCGCCGCCTCGGCATCCCGGTCGAGAATTTGCGGCTCGGCCGGCGCGCGGGGCGTATGAAGAGGCGCGATGAGCCACGCCATCCGACATGCCGCGCCAGGAGAGCGCCCTGCACGCGTCGCTGGAGCTGCTCGCAACCCGGCGTTACGGGACGTTCTGCGTCGCGTCGCTGCTGTCGAACATGGGCACCTGGGCGCAGCAGGTGGCGGAGCCGTGGCTGCTGTTAAGCATCGGCGCGTCGTCGTTTCTGCTCGGGCTCGATTCCTTTGCCGCCGGCGCGCCGGTTTTTCTTCTCACCCTGGTCGGCGGGGTCTTGGCCGACCGCCGCGACCGCCGCCGTATCATCACAATCTTCCAGTCACTCCAGATGTTGTGCCCGGCAACCTTGGTGCTGCTGTTGCTGATGGGGAGAGTTACGCCGTGGATCGTCATCGCTCTGTCGCTGGTCGTCGGGGTTACCGACGCACTATCGATGCCGTCGTTTCAGTCGATCGCGCCGTCCATCGTACGGCGCGAACAGATACCCGCGGCGCTGGCCCTCAACTCGACGCAATTCAACCTGTCGCGAATCCTCGGCCCCGCAGTTGCCGGTGCGGTTCTGGCCAGCATCGGCGCCATCGGCTGCTTCGCGCTCAACGCCGCCTCGTACATCCCGTTTATCGGAGTCGCCTTATGGATTTTGCCGCGCCGCGGCCCCATCGTAGCGGCGAGGGACCGCTCGGATCGGCGCCGCCTGCTTGCCGGCGCCCGCTCGGTCGCCCGTGATCCGCTCCTGCGCGGCGCGCTGGCGACCGTGCTCGCGACCAGCGCGCTGTGCGGACCGCTCATTACCTTCTGCCCGGTGCTGATAAGGGACGCCTTCCATCGCGACGTCACGAGCTTCAGCCTCGCCGTCACGGCGTTCGGGATCGGCGGCCTCGTCGGGGCAGGCGGGCTGCTAGCCATCGCCGCGACGCGCGACCGCCGGCCGCTCGCCTCGGGGTTCGCGATCGCCTACGGCGCGCTTACCGCGCTCGCGGCGCTCGACCCCTGGTTCTGGGCGCTGCCGATCGTGTTGGTGTTCGCCGGCCTGGCGATGACCGCAAGCAATACCTCGGCTAACACCCTCCTGCAAATCCACGCGCCCGACCGCGTTCGTGGCCAGGCGGTTAGCCTCTACATGCTGGCGATGCGCGGCGGCATCGCCATCGGCGGATTGGCGACCGGCGGCGCGATCCACCTGGTCGGCCTGCGCCCGGCGCTGTTCGTCGACGGCAGCCTCGCTGTGGCGCTACAGCTCACGCTCGGCTGGCGCTGGACGCGCTCGCCGACGCAGGCAGCCGAGGCGGTCTGTGCCAAAAGAATTGTAAAAAGAGATTCTTATAACAAATAACCAATGTATTTATTTACCGCTGGCTCAATAAATATGTGTTTCTTTGCATTTCACAGCCGAAATCGAATTCAAATCGCTAATGACCCGCGCGTTACTACTGATTAAGCTCATCGGATCTTGGTCGCCACTCTCATTCCTAAGGAGGAAACGTGACGGACGGGATCGAGCGCCTGCGACAGTTCATCGGTGAACTCACCCGCCTTGTCGAGGGCGATGTGGACGAGGCGAAAATCATCGAACAGGGCGCCGCCGCGTTGCGCAACCTTGTGGCAGTCGACGATTGGCTGCCTCCCGAATTCGCCGAGCCCAGTGCTGAGCACTACCGCCAGTACCTGCTCTATTGCGATCCATGGGAGCGTTTTTCCGTCGTCAGCTTTGTTTGGGGGCCAGGGCAGCGGACACCCATCCATGACCACACCGTCTGGGGCCTCGTTGGTATGCTGCGCGGCGCCGAGATCTCGCGCGACTACGTGCTCGATCCCGAGCGCGGGCTGGTGCCGGGTCGCGAGAGCCGGCTTGGGCCGGGCGACGTGACGGCGGTCTCGCCGCGCATCGGCGACATCCATACTGTCGAGAACGCTCTCGCCGACCGGCCATCCATCAGCATCCACGCCTATGGCGCCAATATCGGCGCGGTGGCGCGTCACGTGTTCGTCCCTGAAACCGGCGCCGCGAAGCCGTTCGTCTCGGGTTACGCCAACCGGCTGACGCCGAACCTCTGGGATCGCTCGACCGAGACTCGCGCGCGGTTGGGAATCTGAACGCCCTCAGCCGTCGCGGCCGGCATCGTCCTCGCGCACCTCAAGCCACATCGCGTTGAGGATCGCGAAAGCGCAGGCGAGGCCAAGTCCCAACACCCAGCTGAAGTACCACATCGGCCGACAGCCTCCTCAGTAATGGCCTTCCCGCCCGGCGACCTCGGCGATCCGCACCTTGCCGCGCATCACCCGCAGCGCATAGGCGGTGTAGGCGAGCACGACCGGGAGAAAGATGACGGTCGCCACCAGCATCAGGAACAGCGTCGCCTGGCTGCTCGACGAATCCCAGACGGTGAGGCTCATTTCCGGATGCGTCGACGACGGCAGCAGGAACGGGAACAGCGCCAGTCCCGCCGTGGCGATGATCCCGGCGACCGACAGAGCGCTCAGCAGAAAGGCCAGCACCCGCGCGCGCCCGGCCGGGATCAGCGCGACCAGCACAGCGCCGGCGATGCCGATCCCCGGGGCGGCGAACAACGAGGGGTATTGACGGTAATTTGCGAGCCAGGCGCCGGCGGCACGGGTCACCGTTCTTCGCCAGCGGGTTCGACGGCCCGGCATGCGCGATCGAACCCAGCACATAGCCGTCGATCCCGGCCGCCACCCACCACCCGGCCAGCGCGAAGACGATCGCGGCAACGAGCGCGAAAACCCGCGCCGCCTGCCCGGCTCGCCGGCCGACCGCGCCGTCGGTCTTCATCGCCAGCCAGGTTCCGCCATGCATCGCCAGCATCGCCGCGCTCAAGATGCCGGCGATTAGCCCGAACGGGTTCAGCAGGCCGAAGAAACTGCCGGTGTAGATCAGCCGCAGCTCGCTATCGAAGCCGAACGGCACACCCAAAAGCAGATTGCCAAAGGCGACGCCGAACACCAGCGACGGCACGAACCCGCCGACCGCCAGTCCCCAATCCCAGAACTCGCGCCAGCGGTGGTCGGGGAGCTTGTCGCGGAAGGTGAACCCGACCGGCCGGACGATCAGCGCCAGCAGCACCAGAAACATCGCGATATAGAACCCCGAAAAGCTCACAGCGTAGAGCAATGGCCAAGCGGCGAACGAGGCGCCGCCGCCGAGGATGAACCAGACCTGGTGGCCCTCCCAGTTCGGCTCGACGGTTTCGCGGACTTGCCGCCGCTCTGCGTCGTTGCGCCCGACAAACGGCAGCAGCATCGCCGTGCCGAGATCGTAGCCGTCGAGCACCGCGAAACCGATCAAGAGGATGCCGAGCAGCGCCCACCAGATGAGGCGCAGGATATCGTAGGGGATGGGCGCGCCGGTCATGCGCTGAGCGCCGGGCCGCGGCGGATCGTGCGCACCATCAGCGCCAGATCGACGACCGCCAGCGCGCTGTAGAACAGCACAAAGCCGACAAGCGAGCCGAGGACGGTCGTGGCCGACACCGACGAGACGCCGAGAAAAGTCGGCAGCACGCCTTCGACGGCCCAGGGTTGCCGGCCATATTCGGCGACGACCCAGCCGAGTTCGATCGCGACCCAGGGCAGCGGCAGGCTCAGAACCGCCAGGCGCAGGAACCAGCGGCGGTCGAGCGTTCGCGTCGAGGCGAAATAAAACGCGCCGGCAAACAGCGCGATAAAATAGAAGCCGAGCCCCGCCATTACCCGGAACCCCCAGAACAGCACCGGCACGTTGGGGATGAGGTCGTTGGCCGCTGCGGCGATCTGGTCCGGGAGTCGCGGCACCGATATCCGCGCGGTAGCGGCGCAGCAGCAGCGCATAGCCGAGATTTGCTGGGACGCCGCAAGCGACGCCTTGGCGCCCGCATCGTCAGGGTTTTGCCGCAGCGTTTCGAGCGCGCGATAGGCGTTGAGCCCGTCGGCGATGCGCTTTTGGCCCTCGGCGACCAGATCGGCGATCCCCTCGACCGGCGTGTCGAGCGAGCGGGTGGCGATGAGCCCCAGTACCCAGGGGATTTTGATCGCGTCACGCGTGGTCCGGGCGGCGACATCGGGAAAGCCGAACACGGTAAGGGCCGCCGGCGCCGGCTCGGTCTGCCATGCCGCCTCGATGCCGGCGATCTTCATTTTCTGGTTGATCGTCGCAGTGTAACCGCTCTCGTCGCCGAGCACGACGACCGAGAGCGCCGAAGCAAGGCCAAAGCTCGCGGCGACGGTCATTGAGCGGCGGGCGAGTGCGACATGCCGGCCGCGCAGCAGGTAGAGCGCGCTGACCGCCAGCACGAACATCGAGCCGTGACATAGCCCGCGCTAACGGTATGGACAAACTTCGCCTGCGCCACCGGATTGAACACGAGATCGTAGAACGAGGTCAGCTCCATCCGCATCGTCGCGGGATTGAACTGGGCGCCGACCGGGTTCTGCATCCAGCCATTGGCGATGAGGATCCACAGCGCCGACAGATTGGCGCCAATCGCGATGAGCCAGGTTACCGAAAGATGCGCCAAGCGCGACATCCGGTCCCATCCGAAAAAGAACAGGCCGACAAAGCTCGCTTCGAGAAAGAACGCCATCAGCCCTTCGATGGCGAGCGGCGCGCCGAAAATGTCGCCGACATATTGCGAGTAGTAGGCCCAGTTGGTGCCGAACTGGAATTCCATGGTGATCCCGGTCGCCACCCCCATCGCGAAGTTGATGCCGAAGAGGACGCCCCAGAACCGGGTCATCTCGCGCCAAATCGGGCGACCGGTCATCACGTAGACGCTCTCCATGATCGCCAGCAGCAGCGACAGGCCGAGCGTCAGCGGCACGAACAGGAAGTGGTAAAGCGCCGTCAGCGCGAATTGCAGCCGCGACAGCTCGACGACAGTGGCGTCGATCATGGCTCAGCGCCCCGGCAGGCCAAGTACCGCCGTGGCGGTTTGTTCGGCGAGCGGGAGCAAAGCCGGAGGCGGCACAAAGAACGCAAAATAGAGCGCCGTGAGCGCCACGGCCTTCACCGCGAGCGCCGCGGCGATCGAAACCGCCAGCGGGCGATCCTTCGGCAGAAAGAGAGGCAGCCGTTTCTGCATGGCGGTTCCCCGATCCCGCGTCCGTCGATTCTGCGGCGTGATGCCGCCGGCTACAACCAAAAATCTCCGTCCGCAGCGTTAACGCCCGGCCGCCAGACCCTTCTCTCGCCGCAGCGGCATTGATCTGCATCAGCGCAGGCGCTTCCATAGACAGGCGAGATGATGCGGCGGCAAGGAGAGAGAACATGGATGGGTTGGGCCAGGATCGGGCGGACTTGATGGCGCGCGCTAGGGCGCTGGGACCGGCGATCGCCGCCGCCGCCGATCAGGTGGAAAAGGGTCGCGAGCTACCGTCCGCCCTCGTCGCAAAGCTGACGGACGCCGGCCTTTTCCGTCTGTTGCAGCCGCGCGAGCTCGGCGGCGCCGAGCTGACCCCGATGGAATTCGCCGAAATCATGGGCGAAATCGCCCGACATGACGCCAGCACCGCCTGGTGCGTCGGCCAGGGCAACGGTTGCGGCATGTCGGCGGCGCTGCTCGATCCCGTCGTGGCGCGGGAGATTTTCGGTCCCGACGACGGGATTCTCGCCTGGGGCCCGCCGAGCAGCTCGGCCGAGGCGCGCAAGGTGCCGGGCGGCTACTGTCTTACCGGCTCGTGGAACTTCGCCAGCGGCAGCCACAACGCCACCTGGCTCGGCGCCCATATCGTTGAACGCGGCGCCAATGGCGAGCCGGTGCGGCGGCCCGACGGCGGCACCATCCTCCGTTCGCTGCTGTTCCCCAAGGCGCAGGCGCAGATGACCGACATCTGGCGCGTGCTCGGCCTCAAGGGCACCGGCAGCGACATGTACAGCGTCACCGACCTCTTCGTCGCCGACGACCACACCGTGCTGCACGACCGCGGCAAGGTGCCGCCGCGCAGCGGCGGCCGCCTCTACCGCTTCAGCTTCAGCAACCTATACGCCTCGGGTTTCGCGGGGCTGGCGCTCGGCGTCGCCCGCGCCTTCTACGATAGCTTTGTCGCCTTGGCAGCCGACAAGACTCCGCGCGGCGCCAAGGGCACCCTGCGCCACGATCAGGTGGTGCAGTCGCAGGTGGCGCAGGCGAGCGCCCGGCTGCGGTCCGCGCGCGCCTTCCTGCTCACCTCTCTCCAAGAGATCTGGGACTCGGTGGGCGAGACCGGAGAGGTTAACCTCGACCAGACTGCGACAATCCGTCTCGCCTCGACCTGGGCCATCAAACAGGCGCGCGAGGTAGTCAACGAACTCTACCACGCCGCGGGAGCCACCGCGATTTTCGACGAACAGCCTTTCGAGCGACGCTTCCGCGACATGAACACCATTGCGCAACAGATGCAGGGCGCGCAGAGGCACTTTGAGACGGTCGGGGGAATCCTGCTCGGTCTCGAGCCGGATGCGACCATGTTTACCTTCTAACGCTCTTCATTTGTCTGCGCGGCGCGCGGGGGCTAAACTCTCCTCAGACCGTTGCTGGAATGAGGAGACACCGCCGTGAACGATGTTGCGCCGTCTCGTTACAAGTGGGTGGGAACTCGGCCGATCCGTCCGGACGGCGTGCCCAAGGTCACGGGCCGCGCGATGTACGCGGCCGACTTGGCGATGCCCGGCGCGCTTTATGGCAAGATCGTGCGCTCCCCGCACGCCCACGCTCGCATTAGATCGATCAACACCGAGAAGGCGAAAGCGCTGCCTGGCGTCAAGGCGGTCATCACCGGCGCCGATTTCCCCGAGCACAAGTTCGAGTACATCGGCCCCGAGCGCGTTGCAGTCAATTTCTGGCACGTGTCGCGCAACGTGATGGCCAAGGAAAAGGCGCTCTATGACGGTCACGCGGTCGCCGCGATCGCCGCGATCTCGAAGGAGGTCGCCGAGGAGGCCGAAGCTCTGCTCGAGATCGATTACGAGGTGCTGCCGCATGCGATCGATGTCGACGACGCGATGCGTGAAGACGCGCCGCTGCTGTTTGAGGACATGATCACTCGCGGCATCGAGCCGGCGCCCACCAAGCCGTCGAACATCTCCAAGAAGCTCGAATTCGCGATCGGCGATGTCGAAAAGGGCTTCAAGGAAGCCGACGTCGTGATCGAGAAGGACTTCAAGACCGCGGCGGTCCACCAGGGCTACATCGAACCGCATGCCTGCAGCGTTCGGATGGACGCTGACGGTCAGGGCGAGATCTGGTCGTCGAGCCAGGGCCATTTCGTCGTCCGCGCGTTGACCGCCAAGCTGCTTGAAATCCCCGTCGGCAACCTGCGCGCGACGCCGGCCGAGATCGGCGGCGGGTTCGGCGGTAAGACGGTCGTTTATGTCGAGCCGGTCGCCGCACTGCTGTCGAAGAAGACCGGCCGGCCTGTGAAGATTACGATGAGCCGCGACGAGGTGTTCAAGGCCACCGGCCCGACATCGGGCGCCTCCATGACTGTCAAGATCGGCGTCAAGAAGGACGGCACGATCACCGCCGCGCAGGGCATCTTCAAATACCAGGCCGGCGCGTTCCCTGGCTCGCCGGTGATGAACGGCTGCCTCTGCGCGTTCGCCCCGTATGAGATCGAGAACCAGCACACGGTCGGCTACGACGTTGTCTGCAACCGGCCGAAATCGGCTGCTTACCGGGCGCCCGGCTCGCCGATTTCGGCCTTCGCGGTCGAGAGCGTGCTGGACATGTGCGCCAAAAAGATCGGCATGGACCCGGTCGAGCTGCGCCTCAAGAACGCGGCCAAGCCTGGCACCCCGATGATCTACGGGCCGAAGCTCGGGCACGGCGGCTACATCGAGACGCTGGAGGCGGTGAAGAACCACCCTGCGTACCAGATCAAGCTCGGCCCCAATCAGGGCCGCGGCGTCGCCTCGGGCTACTGGTTCAACGGCGGCGGCGAATCGAGCGCCACGATCCAGGTCAATGCCGACGGCACCGTTACCGTCGCCACCGGCAGCGTCGATGTCGGCGGCTCGCGCGCCTCGATGGCGCTGATGGCGGCCGAGACCTTCGGCATCGACTACAGCCAGGTGCGCGCCATCGTCGCCGACACGTCGTCGGTCGGCTACACCCATGTGACTGGCGGCAGCCGCGTCACTTTCGCCACCGGCACCGCGGTTGTCGACGCCGCCAAAAAGGCGATCGACGATTTGCGCGGCCGCGCCGCGATGATCTGGGACGTCGATGTCGACGGCGTCGTCTGGGAGGATGGCCACGCCAAGCCGGCCTCGAGCAATGTCGGCGACTTCAAGCCGATGTCGCTGAAGGAGCTCGCGGGCAAGGCGGCAGCGACCGGCGGGCCAATCACCACCGCGGCCTCGGTTAATGCCGGCGGCCAGGCGCCCGGCTTTGCGACGCAGTTTTGCGATGTCGAGGTCGACCCGGAGACCGGCAAGGTGACTGTCCTGCGCTTTATCGCGGCGCAGGACGTCGGCACCGCGATCCACCCCTCCTACGTCGAGGGGCAGATTCAGGGTGGCGTCGTCCAGGGCATCGGGTGGGCACTCAACGAGGAATACATCTACAACCAGAAGGGCCAGCTCGATAACGCCGGCTTCCTCGATTACCGCTGCCCGGTCGCCAGCGACCTGCCGATGATCGAGGCGCTTTTGGTCGAGGTGCCGAACCCGGTTCACCCCTATGGCGCCAAGGGGGTCGGCGAGGTCAATATCTGCCCGCCGATGGCGGCGATCGCCAATGCGATCGACAACGCGATCGGGCGGCGGCTAACCGAGCTGCCGATGTCGCCGCCGAAGATCCGCGCGGCGCTCGACCACAGCGCGGACTGACGGCGAACAGATGACCACCGCGCAGGTGACGCTCACGAGCGGGTTCAGCCGACGCTATACCGGCGGGCGGCGAGAATTCGAGATCGAGGCGCGCACCCTGCGCGACGTCATCAAGGCGCTCGATAAGATGTATCCGGGGCTCGGCGAGCACCTTGAGGAGGAGACCACCGTCGCCATCGACGGCGCAATTCACGATGCGCCCGGCTATTTCCAGAAGCTGCGGCAGGGCAGCGAGGTGTTCTTCATCCCCAAGCTCGAAGGCGGTTAGCCCGAACCGCGGCAGCACGCAGACAGTCAAAAAGCCGGGCTCGCCCGGCTTTTTTGCGGGAGAGGCTGGCCGGGGTTGTCAGCCCCGACCGGCCAGCCTCTCGACCCTCGCGCCACCCCGTGGGGGACAGCACCTAAAGGGCAAGGTGCTTACATATTGTTCGCGACCGTATCGAAGGTGCCGCTGAGGTTGATGCCGACCGTGTTGAGGACTCCGACGGCGGCGAGAGCGATCAGCGAGGCGATGAGTCCATATTCGATGGCGGTGACGCCACTTTCGTCAGCAAGAATTCGGTGAAGCGCTACAAGCATCGGTGTACTCCCTGCCCGGTACGAGGCAAATGTTCGCCGAATGCCTGCGATATTTCAATAAAATTGATCCTTAATTGGAAGTGTATTGTCTGCGGGTTATGCTTAATTATTTGTTGATTGAAAGGAGCCGACAATAAGCTGTGGCCGGCCGCATTGAGCGAAGCGTAGCCGGACAGCGGCGGTAAAATCCGCGTTCAGAACTTTACGGTGATTGTTCCGACGACCCGCCTTTCGACATTCGGCCCGGATGTTTGGCGTTGGGTCGCCTGGGTGATGTTCTGTCCCGAGAGAGCCAGGGTAATCCGGTCCGTCAGCTGATAGGCGACGCGGGTGTCGATCGCTACATAATCGTTGATCGGCGCCTAAGGTTGGCGTCAAACCCGCCACGACGGGGACAAACCCAAAAAAGCGTGATTCGTACCGCAGGAACCCGTCGATTTCCCATGGCCCGTGCGACCAGCCGAGATTGGCGTTCACGACATGAACGGGGTTTGTATGCTGGAAGTCAGTGTTGGTGGTGAGGTTGGTCAACCCCGGATTGAACCGGTCGGTTACAACCTCTGGGGTGTAGCTTAGCCCCCAGCGCCAGTCGGTGAGAAATTTGCCCTTCACCGCCAGCTCGATCCCCTCCGCGTGCGAGCTCGCGACATTCGCCGAGGTAAAGAAGGCGCCTCCCGGAGCGATGAGGAAGCCACCGCTCAGGCTGGAAATCTCATTGGTGGTCTGATGAAACGCGCTCGCCCGGAAATGGGCATTGAGCGCCTCGAAATAGTGATCCCAGCCAAGCTCATAATTGGTCACAACGGTCGGCTGCAAGGTTGGGACGCCGGTGAAGTTTGCCAAGGGCGAATTAATCAGCAAGCGCGCCCAATTCAGCGAGGTTGGGAAGCTGCACCCCGCGGCCGACGGTCAGCCGTACGGTGTCTTCGGAGCTGGCTTTCCACACCAGACCGCTATTGAAGCTCTCCGTCGTCGCGCTGCGGTCCCAGGAAGCGTTGCTGAACGGATAGCCAAGCGGAACCGCGCCGCTGCGCCCGAGCATCAGGTGGTCGATACGCAGCGCGTTGGTGAGCGCCAGCGAGGGCGCGATCTGCCATTGCCACATCCCGCCGGCGGCGACGACGTCATAGAAGACGTCCGCGCCGCCGATCGGTCGTCGTGCCTTCCGTATTGTGACGATATTCGACGGTGGCGCGCAGCGTGTGATCGGTCCCGACCTTCACCGAATCCTGGAGCTGGAGCACGGTTACGTTGTTGTGAAAGTCTGGAGCCGGGACGAACGCCACATCGCCGAATTGGTAGGCCGTGGTGATCCAATTGCTGTAGGCGGTCGCCTGCCACAGCCCGGTGTCGGTGTCGGAGGTCAATTGCGCCTTGACCGAGTTGGTTTCGTACCTGGTGAATGACCGGGATTAACCCACCGGTGATTTCATCTTGTTTGGCGAAATATGGCTGCCCTCGAGGTCAAGGATGGTCTTTTCATCGAGGCGGACGACCCCGTTCAGGTCGAACGAGCCGCGATCGTCATCGCGCCGGAGGCCGAGAAAGGGCACCCCGGCCGGGGTGGTGAAGTCGTCGTCGAACCGCCCGCCGGCCATGAGGCGAATCGCGCCTTGCTCGCCCAATTTCATGGTGGTTACCAGCGAGCCCTGCCCGAAGTTCTGCGTGGCTCCGGTCAGCGAGGCGGTGTTCACATCGTCGTAAAGCGGGTTGTAGGTGACGATGTTGATCACGCCGCCGGCGGCGTTGAAGCCGAATAGGGCGCTGTTCGGACCCTTGACGATCTCGATCTGACGGATCGCGGAGAGCTCGACCGGCAAGGTGCTCCACGGCGTGAAGCCATAGAAATCGGCATAAACCTGCCGGCCGTCGATCAGCACAAGAAGGCGCGGCGAGTAGGGCTGGTTGTAGCCGCGGACGCTGACATCGGCTTGGTCGTTGGTCGATTGCAGCACATCGATACCGGCGACATGGCGCAACACGCCGGGGATGTCGGTTGCGCCGGAGCGGCGAATATCGTCGGCCGTAACGATCTCCATGGTCGCCGGAACATCGCTCGCCCGCTGGGGAGAGCCGGTGACGCTGGTCGTCACCGGTTCGCCAAATAGCTGTTCGAGCGCCCCGTAATTCATCAATTGACCGTGCGCGGAACCCGCGGCCATCACGAGCGAGGCGCCGATCGCAGTTGCCAAACCGGTTTTCATCGGCGTCATCCTCCAGCGGAGTTCTGCCGGGCCCGGGCCCGGTTAGCTGTTGCGGTCAGAACTCGGTGATCAACATGCGGAAGGCAGTCGAAAAGGAGACGCCGCTGCTTTCCGCCGCAGCCCGGTTGACGAGGATCTCGACCCTCGGCCCCGAATGAATACCGATGGCACAGGCTCCACTGCGAACCTGGGCGAGATCGAAGCTGACGCAGGGCAGCTTCTTCAAATTGGCGACTTCACTAAGCCGCCCCGCCGGCCCGGTCCCTTCGGTTAAGAAGAACAATCCGACCTGCGCGCCGCCGACTTGGTCAATCGGCACCTGTATTGGTTGCAAGGTCACATTGCCCACGCGCAGTCCGCCTGCCATCAATTGTTCCAGCTGCGCCGCATCGGCGGTCGATTGCGGGTTGGCGGGATTGAAGACAATGCCGACACGAACCGTGCCGACCGGCGCGTTGGTCATGAAGCTCAGGGCCCGGGCAGCAATCTGAAGATCGCTTTCGGACACGGCTGCCATCGCATTCATGGCTGCGCCGAGCATCGCTGCCGTGAGGATGACCAGCCCGCCTGCGCCCCATCATCTTCCCCCGCCGCCCCGGCCGCTAAGCGACGGGAGCGGGGTTGCGGCCCTTCGAGGCGGCGGCGGAGGCCTGGCTCTCGGCCACGGCCGCTGGTGTCTGGCTTCGGGGTCGATCTTGATTTGGCGCAAAAGCTCGGTGGCGCGCCCCACCTCGACCGGCTCGCTGAAGTAGAAACCTTGCGCTTTCGACGACCCTGTTGCGAGCAGCATGTCGCGTTGCTCACGGGTCTCGACGCCTTCGGCAATAACATCGATCCCGAATTCGCGCGCGAGATTGATGGTGGCGCGGATCGTCGCCGCGCGGTCGGGATCGCTCACGGCGCTCGCGACGAAGGATTGCGCGATCTTGAGGTGGTTGACGTTGTAGGCGCGCAGGTATTCGAATGAGGAGTACTTGGTGCCGAAATCGTCGATCGCGATGCCCACTCCCAACCGGTGCAATTGAGTGAGAACATCGCTTTGCGACCAGGTAATTTGCGCTAGGGTCGCTTCGGTGACATCCACCTCCAATTGCGCGAGGCGCAAGACCGCATCTTCTCGAGCGTGGCGGCGACCGCGGCGACAAGATCCTTGTCGTTCTTCAGCTCCTGCAGCGAAACGTTGATCGCGATCAGCGGCGGAGCGACGCCGAGTTCATGCCATTGCTTCATCTGTTGGCAAGCTTCTCCGAGCACCCAGCGGCCGAGCGGGACAATCATCCCGGTCTGCTCGGCGACGGGAAGGAATTGGGTCGGAAATAGCATCCCCCGCGTGGGATGCCGCCAGCGGACCAGCGCCTCCATCCCCACGATCTTGCCCGAATGCAGCTCTATCTGCGGTTGATAATGGAGGACGAACTGCTTCTGGTCAATCGCGGCACGCAGCTCATCGACGAGCGCGACGCGGATGTGCATTTGCTCGTCCAACGCCTTGGAATAGAAGCGGTAGCGATTACGGCCTTCATCCTTGGCGCGATAGAGCGCCATGTCGGCTTGGGACATCATGACGTCAGGGCTCGCGGTCCCGGGCAGGAACGGGCTGATGCCGATGCTGACGGTGAGGTGCAACTCGTTCCCGTCGATCACGTAGGGCTGGCTCAACATTTCCAAGATTTTCGCCGCCAAGGTACCGGCGCTCGCGAGGTCGGAAATGTCCGATTGCAGGATCGCGAATTCGTCGCCGCCGAGCCGGGCGACCAGGTCGGTCTCGCGTATGCTGGTCCTCAGGCGGTCCGCCATTTGACAAAGCAACTGGTCGCCGGCCGGATGGCCGAGCGTGTCGTTGACGTTCTTGAAATGATCGAGATCGAGGTACAACACGGCGAAGGGCGCGCCACCGCGCCGGGTGGCGGCGTAGGTCTGCTGGAGCCGCTCGTTAAACGTGGCGCGGTTTGCCAAGCCGGTCAGGCCGTCGGTGCGCGCCAGCAGGGCGATCTTCTCTTCCGCCGCCTTGCGTTCGGTGATGTCGATGATGATGCCTTCGACCTCGACCAGCCGCCCATCCTTGTCGCGCACCGGGGTGTAGCGGTTGTCGACCCAGCGATAGCGGCCGGAACCCGTCGCGCAGGCGGAACTCGATCGACGACGCTTCCGCCCCCTTTTCGAGCAGTCGCGCCATCGCGACGCCAACCTTGGCCTGATCCTCAGGGTGAATAAGGCACTGCGCCCAATTGGCGGCGCCGAGCAGCTCCTCGGGCGTGTGGCCGAATTTGGTGATGTTGTGCGAGACATAGATCATCGGCAGCGAAGGCTCGCCGCGCAGTCGGTAAAGAATTGTCGGGCTGTTCTGGACGATCACATTGGCGTCGGCCAATTCCTTCACGTAACGCGCCCGCGCCACCGCGACGCCGATAAGACCGGCTAGCGTCGTAAGGGTGTCGGTTTCGGCCCAGCTCCACTGCCGCTGCTCCGCGGCCGCGTCGACAAAGCTCAAGCTCCCCCAGAGCTGGCCACCAATCATCACCGGGACCTGGAGAAGCGAGCGAATTCCCGCCTCCTTGAAGAGCGCGGCGCAGGGGGCCATCCACCTCCTCGGCAAACACCGACGCAGTTGCTGCCGGACAGGGTAGGCGCCACAAAGTTGGGGAAGATAGGCGGTCAGATCGAAATCTTCGAATGTCTTGTTCGACGAGAGCGACGTCAGTCCGGGCGCCGCCCATTCGTGAATGAGCCGGGACCGCAGGTGACCGTTCGCGTCGGCGGCGACCGTGCTGATATAGACTCGGCTCGCCGTGACCGTCTGGCCGATCATCGCCAGAACCGTTGGGATGGCGTTGTCGAAGCTGTGCGCGCCGAGCAGCTCTTCCGCGCTCTTTGTCACCGCCTTGAGCAGCGCGTCGTGCTCGCGCAGCGCCGCCTCGGCGGTCTTTGCGCTCGACCAGCTCGGTGTGAAGTTGCCCGTTGGCGTCCTTCAGCTCCAACGTTCGTTGCGCCACGGTCTCTTCAAGTTGCACCTGGTAATGCGCAAGCTGCGTCGCTCGCTCCTCGGCGGCGGCAGCCTCCCGCTCGGAGGTGGCGCGGCGGCGCAGCGCGTCGGCCAACAGCTTGGCCAACACCAGAAACGCTACCGTGAAAAACCCGAGGATCGCCCCCTCCCGCCAGGTGGATTGGCGCCACTCGGCGAGAACGTCGGTCTTCGGCAATGCGGCGTGCACGGTGAACTTCGTCCGCGCCTCATCGGCCACGATAAAAGTATTGAGGTCACCGCCCGGCGCTTGCCCGGCGGTTATCGTTCCGTCGCTTTCGACCCAGATGCTCGCTGTGGGGTATTGCAGTAAGGCTCGCCAAATGGCGGCTGTCCGTTGGGCATTGCCGCTCTCGAGTGACTTGCCCGAGGCCATCTCGGCAAGTTCGTTAAGGTCGGCAAGGTGGCGACGGTCGCCGCAAGCTGGGTCTGAGCACGTTCGAGGATATGGTCCCGTTCGGAGACCATGTAGGCCGCGCCCAAGGCCCAGACGGCCGCCAGCGCCGCCGCCACCATCAGCGGGATGAGCTGCCCTAGGTGACGCCGGTGAGCGATAACGGGCTTGTCAGGCGTCATTCCTCAGGTCCTTGCTCCTCAGGCGAGCGGACACACACGATCGCGAACGCGAACTGACGCCATCAATCGTCCGCCAGCATGTTGACCGGGTCAGAAACTGGCGGTTGATTTAGGTCAACCCGACAGCGCATCATTCATTCAAACGAATGAGCGGCGCGGCGGGGCAAGGCAGCGTAACGTCCCGCGGTCATGCTGGCGGCATGTGGTTTTGGTATATTCCGACGCTTCCCCTGCTGATCGGGCTTGCTCTCGTCTATGCGCGCCGCTGGGGCTGGTTCTGCTGCTTCGTGGGGGTGCTCGTCGTCCTGTGGTTGGTCAATGGCCACGACCACGTGAACGTCCTGCGAGGACAGTGAGCGGATCCGGCCACGGCCTTGCAGCGGAAGCTCTAGCAAGGCCCTCGCGGACGGGGATAAAAAGGCGCGGCGCGCCCTTGGAAATGCCGGGTTAGCACAGTGGCAGTGCAGCGGTTTTGTAAACCGAAGGTCGGGGGTTCGAATCCCTCACCCGGCACCAATTTTTTCAATTAATTACTAGTCGAAATCATCGGCTATTCATTTCTGGCTACCATATGGCTACCACCATGCGAGAAATCGCGGCAGTTGCCCGCAACGGCTCACTGATGGCCAATGGGGGCGGGAGGTGGGGGACGGCAAGGGGATAAACCCCGGCATTAGGTTAACGGGTCCGCTAAAATCTCAGCAAATTTGGGATTTCCGCTGATGTCCGCTTCGGGCCGGTGAGCGGACCATCCTCTGCTAGTCGGTCCAATGACGCCTTCGTGCCGATTCCGGCCATTCGCGAGCCGGCGATCAATCGGTTCAAATCAGCCCTTAAGTCTACGTTTGGAGTCGCGACACTCCACCAAATAGCGATAGCAGACATGCAGCAGCGGCTTTCAGTCCGCCGCGGTCGGGTAGCTGCCGCAGCTGTCCTTCAGAGCGTCGAAATCGACCGGCTTGGTGAGGAACTCACAGGCGCCCAGTTCGCTGGCGCGCGCCGCCGCTCGTCGTCGCCATAGGCGGTCACCATCATCACCGGCAGATCGGGGAACCGCTGCTTGATCTCGCCCAGTAGCTGCCAGCCCGTCCATCCCCGGCATGTTGATGTCCGACAGGATCACGATCAGTGTCGGCTCGATCCCCTCGGTGAGCTTGTCCAGCGCTTCCTCGCCCGAGTTGGCGAAGTGCATCACATAGGTGCCGTCACGCACCTCGCGGCGAAAGCGCTGGCGGAACAGCAGCGCGACATCGGGCTCGTCGTCGACGACCAAAATGCTGACGCTCATGCTCTCCCCCGAGGTGCTCGCCTGGCTACTGGCGTGGCAGGCGGATGGTGAACTCGGTGAACGCGCCCGGCTCGCTCTCGACCGTGATCGTGCCGCCATGCTGTTGCGTGACGATGTCGTAGCTGATCGAGAGACCCAGGCCGGTGCCCTCGCCGGTCGGCTTGGTGGTGAAGAACGGCTGGAACAGCTTGTCCTTGATCTCGGGCGGGATGCCGGTGCCGTTGTCGCGCACCCGGATCTCGACCGCATCGCCGAGATCGCGCGTCGCGACCGTGAGCATCGGGCGGAAGCCCGCGTCGCCATTCTCCCGCGCCCGCTTGTTGGCGGCGTAGAAGCCGTTGCCGAAGAGGTTGAGGAACACCCGGGTCATGTCCTGCGGCGCCAGCTCGATCGGCTTCGAGGCTCTGCGGCGTAGTCGCGCTCCAGGGTGATGTTGAAGCTCTGGTCCTGGGCGCGGGCGCCGTGGTAGGCGAGGTTCAGGGCCTCCTCGACCAGCCCGTTGAGATCGACCTCGCGGCGCTCGCCGATGACCCCGCGCGAGTGCTCCAGCATGCTCTTGACGATGTTGTCGGCGCGCTTGCCGTGCTCGGCGATCTTTTCCAGGTTGCCGGTCAGCAGCTCCATCGTCTCGTCGACCTCGGCGCGCTTGTCCTCATCGAGCGCGGCGACAGCCGGGGCCGTCGTCTCCTTCAGCTCATCGAGCAGCTCGACCGAGAGGCTGGCGAAGTTGTTGACGAAGTTGAGCGGGTTCTTGATCTCGTGGGCGATGCCGGCGGTGAGCTGGCCCAACGAGGCCATCTTCTCGGCCTGGATCAGATTGGCCTGCGCCGCCTTCAGGTCGCGCATAGCGCTGCTTCTGCCGCGTCCCGAGCCGCGCGGATTTCTGCTTCGGACGCGCTTGCGCTCGGTGATGTCGCTGTAGATCAGCACGAAGCCGCCATCGGGCACCGGGTTATGGCGGACTTCGATGACCCGCCATCCGGCCGCGTGCGCTCGAGGCGTAGTGTCCTGGTCGCCAGCTCGAGAGAAGCGCGCGCAGTTCGGCATCGGGGTCGCTCGGTCGCCGAACTCGCCGCGCTCGGCCAGATAGCGGATATATCGGCGTAGGTCCGCGGCTCGGCCAGAAACGCATCGGGCAGGTCGAGGATCTCCTGGAAGTTGCGGTTCCACGCCGCGAGCCGCAGCTCCTCGTCGAACATGACGACGCCGTCGGCCATGTTGTCGAAGGTGACGCGCAACGTTGCTGTCGTGCTACCTCCGCCGTGCGCTCCTCGACCAGTCGTTCGAGCCGTTGCGGCCTCGCCACGCTCGACAGAAGCTCGTCGAGTTCGATTGCATTCTGCCGAAAAATTTCGACTGCCCGGCCCATCGCCGACACCTCGTCGGCGCCCTTTGTGTCAATAACCACATCGCGCCGCCCGCCGGCAATCGCCGCCATGCCGCCGCTGAGCCCAGTCTGAAGTCGTGAGACGATGTTGCGGCCGACATAAAGCCAAACAATCAAAAAAAGAACTCACCAGGCTCAGGGCCGCGACAGCAAGAAGGACGTTCCGCCCAAGGACTTGCACCCGCGCCGCGTCGCCGTTCGCGCTGAGCGATCTCTCCCCGTGAGGCGGCGACGATCTGGTCGACTGCAGCCTTCAACCGTACCGAAAGCGCCTCGTTCTCGGTAATCAGATGCCGGCTAACCCTCTTTGCTTCGATTTCCCGCCGGGCCCAGGTGAAGATGCTCACATCACCGATCACAGCGTTGCGTAGGTCGCTGAGCGGCGTGGACAGTTCCGACGAGATATCCGGCTGAAAATCGGGGGACACGTTCGTCTATCGTACTCATAGACAACTCCTGCGCCTGGAGCCTCCAAGATGTCGATCTCGGTGGTTTTCGAGGCGTTGGCGGCTCGATTGATCAGTTCGAACAAAACTCCCCGCCTACGTGTTGGGTCTGGTCCAGCGCCAGAATAGTAACCTGGGCCTTATAGATTGGTCGCGGGCTGCGTGCCGGTCCTCAGGCCCCGTACCAGGCGAGGTCATTGCCCGCTGAAGATCGATATTTGCCGTCAATCCGTAAACGGCGCGGGACTGCCAGATATTGGCGAGCTGCCAGTATGCCGTGAGAAAGTCTCGCTAACCTGTTGCTTCTTCTGATCGGCGGCCGCGATCCCGTCGGACCACGACACCCACATTAGATCCAGGTTCTTGTTTAGTTGCGCCATCACATCGCCGATCTCCTCGATTGGCCCAAGGTTGAGATCCGTTGCGCTCAGTCCAAGCGAGGATCGTGACAAGGTGTCCGCAAGTTCGTCCCGTAACCGGCTCGATAGTGATCCGCCCTCCTCTCTATCGCTCGCGTTCAGCGGCGCGGAGCCGATGCCAATGATTTTCTCGCTCTCGCGCCAAGCCTCTGGCATCGAGGCCACCGGCAGGTACTAGGTGATTCGGTCCAAGGCCGGCTCGACCTCGCCCAGCGCGTAGAGGCCCGCGCGCGCCGGCGGGCGACAACGAATAGGCTGATCACGATGAATGCGAGGAGCAGCCGTCCTCTCAGCCCGGGAATAAATCTGCGCAAAATGGAGATTGGCCGATCAGTCGATCGGCGCGGTGGAATTAAATCTGACTGTGCTGCACCCGTCGTCACGTCAGCCTACTTCAGGCCGATCTTCGCAACGACGGCCTTCAGAACGGATCGGAATCAATAGACTGAAAGATGCCTCCAGGGCGACATCGATCTCTGTAGTTTCCAGTTGGCTCTGGAAAGAGATCATTCGAATGTGCCTTGACGTTGCCTGTTATAACTTTGTCGCCTCAAGTCGGCATCCTATACGTGCCGCAAGAAGAAATTCAGCAAGAAATGCGCCCGGAGGCTGCGCGTCTGAGCAGGGGAAAACCGACGGGAATGACCATTCTGACACGGCGTTCGCTGCTTTTTCGCGGCTCCCTTGCGATTGGCGCGACCGGGACATTGGCGCGGGCCATATCGCCAATGCCGCGGCGACGACCGCCGAGGTGTGGTGGGTGCAGGGCTTCGCCAAAGAGGAGGATGTACGCTTCAAAAGGATGGTCGCCGAATACGAGAAGACGAGCGGCAACAAGATCGACTACACCATCATACCGTTCGAGCCTCTGCGCCTGAAGCAGGTTTCAGCGATAGCGAGCGGTATCGTCCCGGATGTGATGGAGGTCTGACGATCTCGAGTTTTTCCCCATTGAATGCCTGGGACGACAACTCGTCGATGTGGGCGACATCGTCGAAACGCAGAAGCGCAATTCGCCGATCGCCTTGCCCCTGCGCATCTCTACAACAACGCCACGAAAAAGCGCGGCTACTACATGGTGCCGATAAAGCACGGCTCTCCGTTCCATATTTGGCGGTCGCTGGTCGAGAAGGCGGGCTACAAGATCTCCGATATTCCGAACACCTGGGATGCTTTCCTCGACTTCTTCAACCCGGTGCAGGACAAATTCCAGCACAGGGAATGCGCAATATCCATGCCTACGGCTATCGCGGACTGCTAATGGTGTCGACCCGGTCGCTTCACGCGTTCCTGATCGCCTATGGCGGCAAGGACCTCGTCACGCCGGACGGCAAACTCCACACCGACGACCCGCAGGTGCACGCGGCGGCAATCAAGGCGTTGAGCGGCTGACCACCCCCTTCAAGGAAGGCTACGTACCGCCGAGCTGCATCAACTGGAACGACGCGGACGACAACAACGCCTTTCACTCCAAGCTAATGGTAATGGATTTCGACGGCACCATTTCGACCGAGATCGCGATGCATCGAAAAAAAGGACCTATACGACGATATCGATGCCGTCGCGCCTGCCCCTCGAGCAACGACGGCAGGCAGCTGCCGAGCCAAATTAAGGTCAATGGCACCGTGATCCCGAAGGGGGCGAAGAACGTCGCGGTGGCCAAGGAATTATCAGATACGCGATCAGCCGAAGGTGCTGAACGAAGTATCTGAAAGGCGGGCTCGGCCGTTGGATGATACCGGTGCCCGAGATCGCCAGAAGCGACCCGTTTTGGCTCAAAGAGGACCCGCACCGCGCCGCCTACACCCAGCAGGCACTACTCGATCCGACGTTCCCGATGCACGAGGTGTTCAACCCGGCCATCGCCCAGGTCAACGCCGAGCATCTCTTCAGCGTCGCCGAGTTTGATGTGATAAAAGAGGGGATGGCGACGGAAGCGGCCATCGACAAGGCGTTTAAGCGGGCCGAAGCGATTTTCGCGAAATACCCGATCCAAGAGGCGTAGATTCGACGATGCCTCGTTGGTGCCCAACCACGCCGCGACGCAAAAAAAGCAGGTCATCCATCCGAACTGTGCCGTCTAAGACCATCGGCGCGAAGGTCGGCTAGGGGGCATGACCAGACGGCGAAGACCACAACACCGAATGGCCGTTTAGGATCGAGTAGCGGACCCTCGCTGGCAGTCCGCCCGATGACGTCTTGGCGCCGATAACGGTCACGGGCCGCGGTAGAGCAGCGGACATCCACGCGCAACTCTGCACTGGGCGCGAGCTGGGTAACCCTTTAAGAGTTTGGTCCGTCCGGCTGATGAGCTGCGTGGGTGGCGATGTCGTCGCTTGGACCGAGATAGGGCGGCGTAAAACCCATCGTCCGGGGTGCCGCATCCGCCCCCTCGATCACCGCGGCGGGGACAGGTCGGAGTTGCTGCTCCCAGAGCTGCCGGATGCTCAGATGCGTTGTTTCATGGATAAAGACATGACCGTGCTGGTCAAACCCGAACAGGGTCGCCTCGGGATCGCGGCGGACCTGGCGGAACGCTTCGTTGATCGCAGAAAGGCACTTGATGAGGCCATTGCCGTCGGCCAGGCGGGTATGACGCAGGATGTCGCCGGTATTCAGCGCATGGAGCGGCGGTACACGCGGGCCCGGCGCAGCATCGCGAGCCAGCTCGAAAAACACCTGCGACAGCACAAAATTGTCGCGGATCATCGCGAACACATGCGCCGCCTCTTCGGAGGCGAGAGCCGCCAGCGCAGCACTCTCGACCTGTGAAGGGTCGTGGGTGGGGCGTTCGACGGCAGCCAGCGCCTGGGCGATCTCGTGCACAATCCAGCGCCGAACTTCGGGCGGGGCTGAGCGAACCTGCTCGGGAGTGAATGTAAAGCTCGTCATGGGGCACCTCGCTAACACGGCGCGCAGTTTGCCCACGGCCCAAACCGTTAGCCTTGACCCATATCAATCGATTGCCCGGGCCACACCGTTGTACGCTCTGCCCCTGCCGATGGCGAAGGTCGGGTATCGGTTGCACTGCCGTCGAAGGGCGCGATCGGGCAACTCGCGCGCGCATTTTATTGGGCATCTGGCGCGACGATCAGGGAGGTTAAGGGCGCGCTCACCAACCAGCACCAATGTAGGGTCACCCGCGTAAAATCGAACACGGCAGGTCTGGCGGCCCATGAGGGCGGACTTCGGCTCAGCCTGATAAAACCTCACGTCGCCGCAGTCGCTCCTGGTAGATTGTCGCGGCCAATTCAACCGCTGCGATCCGGCAGCGAGAGGGGGGACGATGGACAGCGACATCGGGCGGCGGATCGCCGCCGAGTTTTTCGGCACGTTCTGGCTGGTGTTCGGCGGGTGCGGTGCGGCGGTGCTCGCCGCAGGCTTCCCTAATCTGGGGATCGGCTTTCTCGGTGTCGCATTTGCCTTCGGGTTGACGGTGTTGACGATGGCCTATGCCGTTGGCCACATTTCGGGCGGGCATTTCAATCCGGCGGTAACGATCGGCCTGTGGACCGCCGGACGCTGTGCGAGCGGCCACGTCATCCCCTATGTCATCGCCCAGGTGATCGCGGCGATCGCGGCTGCAGCGGTGCTGTGGGTGATCGCGTCGAGCCATGCCGGCTGGGTCCCCGGCGGCTTCGCCTCGAATGGCTACGGTGATCTCAGCCCCGGCAAATACGGGCTCGGCGGCTGTTTCCTGATGGAAGTGGTGATGACGTTCTTCTTCCTCTTCATCATCATCGGCACGACGTCGAAGGGCGCGGCGGTCGGCTTCGCCGGCATCCCGATCGGGCTGGCGCTGACCCTCATCCATCTGGTGTCGATCCCGGTCACCAACACCTCGGTCAACCCGGCGCGCAGCACCGGGCCGGCGCTATTCGCCGGCGGAGAATATATCGGGCAGCTCTGGCTGTTCTGGGTGGCGCCGATCGCCGGGGCGGTGATCGCCGGGCTCCTTACGCGCTGGCTGCACGAGCCGATCTCCAGCGACGCCTAGCGCACCGAGCCTCGTCCCCCATGCGGCGGCGGCCCGCTATGGGCCGATTCCTCCCGAACGCGAAAGTCGGTTATCGAAAGTTGAGCCGTCGGTGTTTAGTGGCGCGATCGGCGTGGGTTCTGCCTCTTGGCCCCGACGAACGGCAACGGCGAAGTAGCGCCGATTTCGGCCATTCGCGTGACGACGAATCAGTCGGCTCAAATCGACGCTGAGCGGATCTTCACCGTGGCGTGCTCTTCAGTGTTTGGCAGCTTCTGTGAGCGGCGAGGTGCAGAAGGCGCAACGGCGTGCCCCAATCGGCACATCGCTGAGACATTCCGGACATTTTTTGGTGGTCGGGTCGGGAGTGACCTCTCCGCGCCGCATTCGGGCAAGAAGCGCATTCATTGGCAGCACGACGAAGAAATATACGGCGGCAGCGATCAGTAAGAACGAGACGAGTGCGTTGATGAAGTCACCAATCGGGAACTTACTCCCGTTAATAGTGAACTCGATTGCCGAGAAATCCGGCTTCCCGACAATCGCCGCGATCAAGGGTGTGATCAAATCCTTCACCAGCGCGGCAATGACGGCGCCAAACGCCACGCCCATCACGACCGCGACGGCGAGGTCGAGCACGTTGCCGCGGAATATGAACTGCTTGAAGCCCTGCAGCATTCTGACCTCCTATCCACCTTCTCACGGGGGCGCGAGTTCCTGCTAGGGAGAAGACTGGCGGGAACCATGGCACTCGCGATGGTGAACTGTCTCCTCAGGAATGTTGCTTGATCTTGCTTTCAAGCGTTCCGGCCTGATGGTCACTGACCAATCTGCTGAGGGACGGCTCGTCAAGCGTTTGCAGCACGTCGGAGAGTTTGTCGGTGTCCTTGAATCCCTCGGCAAAATCCTGGCCATGGACCCTGCGTAACGTATGGACGAGGGTATTTCCGTGCTTCCTGCTGATCTCGCCGTTCTTGTCGCGATGACGCTGATCAAGTCCAGGCTGTTTCATGGGGTTCCTCTCCAGTTTGAATTTACCGGTGCTGCGCCGGGGCGCGGCATCCTCAGGAGGAGCACCGCGCCCTCGGTCGATGGCCCCTCCAAAAACGATCGCGCTTAATTGATCGCGATTTTTCGCGGCATCGCCTCCTTTGCCTTCTTTAGCGTCAGGGTCAGGACGCCGTCATCGACCTGAGCGGTGATCTGCTGCTGGTCGATCTTGTTCGACAGCGTGAACGAGCGGGCGAAATGGCCGACATTGTACTCGGTGTAGAGCGGCTCCAACCCCTCGTATTTGGCGAAGTCAATCCGCCCTTCGACTCGGAGCACGTCGTTTTCGATATTCACGTCGACATTCTTCTTTTCGACTCCTGGGATTTCCATCACGACGATCAAGGCGTCGTCGGTTTCGTAGATGTCCGTATTCTGGACATAGTAGCGGGCAGGAACTGTGCTCTCTTCCTTGGAGACCAGTTCTTTCTTTTCCTGTACCGCGAGCTCTTGAGATTTTGCTGCTTGAGACTGTGCCATTTTCCCTCTCCATCTCTTAAGTCGATGCGGGCTATGCCACGGTGATCGCTTTCGGCTTATCCCGCTCCGCGCGTGGGAGATAAAGAGCCAGGATCCCGTCGTGGTATTCGGCCTTGACGCGGTCCGCGTCGATTTCGACTGGGAGGGTCACCGCCCGATCAAAACTCCCGGCCAGTCGCTCGCGGCGATGAACACTGGCCTTTTCGCCATATTCCACCGGCTTGGTGCCGGCAAGGTGGATCGTTCTGCCCTTGACCTGGATCTGCAAGTCGGCCTTTCGGATGCCGGGCAGTTCGGTGAGAATGACTATGTCATCGCCCTTACGAAACACGTTGAGCGGCGGAAAAGCACCGCTGCCGCTGATACTCGGCTCCAGCCATCTGCTGGCGCGCAACGCATCGAGAGCCTGCTGGAACTGGAGAAAGGTGCCGAAGGCGTCGGGGGACAGCATGGCCATAGTTCATCCTCCTGGGCTTGGTTGTCCGATACTTGGCAAGACCAGAGCTACGGACAACTACGGTAGAACTGCTGAGCCAATGTGTTCATTGATCTGGGTCAAAACCGGTAGGGGGTTGCAAAAAAATCTTTTGATCAGCTCGCTTTTAGGGACGTTAAATGCGCACCTTCTCCGTGCACCTAAAACGCCGGCATCGGTGAGCCCGGAACGATATGCTCTTGGACGCCGCGCACTCCGGCGGTGTTCTCTGCCGCAATCCGCAGCGCCTGCCGCTGATCGGCCGGGCGGTCGTCACAGAGCCAAAGATGCACCACCTGATCCTTCACGATGACGTCATCGGCCCATACGTTAGGCCACTGCAACCTGCCCAGCTCGTCGAGCAGCCGCTTTCGGATTAACTCATCCAAGACCCTGCTGCGAATGGCCTGTTCGTCATCGGCGTCGCTTGGCGCCGGAGGTTCTGTCGCGGCCAATGCCCTCACAAGGTTCGCCCTGCTAATAATGCCAACGAGCGCTCCGTTGTTGATGACCGGGACGCGTTTAATCCCATTGGTCTCGAGCAGCATGGCAACATCAGCAAGCTCGGCCGTCTCGCTCACCGAGATGACCTCGCGGGTCATCACATCGGCGACGTGGCGGCCATGTGACTTGACGTAGTCGGGAGCAACGTTGGAGGCGAGCGAGTTTAGCCACCATGAGCGGCGTCGCTTGATGCGACGCTCCGTCCCGATCTCGGCGCGATGCAGGAGATCGCCTTCGCTTACGATGCCAATGACGTGGCTGCTCCCGTCGACAACAGGAACCCCGCTAATCCCGCGCTCGGAAAGAAGGGCGGCGACTTCCCGCACGGTTTTGCCGGCGTCGACCGTAAGCACTTCCTTTGTCATCACGTCTGCTGCACGCATCGAAAAGCCTCCCAGAATCAGGCAATTCTCCACTTGCCTCGCTAGGGCACATTGATCCAAATCAAGAACAGCCACGGGCTAGACGAAGCCGCGTGACGCAGCGTGCTGTAATCAGCCGAATGATTACGATGAGGATGATCGTGCCGTTTTCGCCGCGATCCTCGTCGTCGATGTGCGAAGGTCGGCTTTAGCGAGAGTCGTCAACCGTGACACAGATCAGGAACGGCGGCTCAACCACCCCGTGCGACCTCCCGTCTAAGCGGTGCGAAGGTCTGAAATGGGGCATGACCGGCCGGGTAAGACCGTAATCACAAACGTCCGCTCAGGGTTTGCAAACCGGTCGTTCGACGCGAGGCGCGCCGACGGCTGCATAGCGCCGAGAGGGGACATTCGCACCGGGTTTCTCGGCCGGTTCGGTTGCACATTTGCTATCGCGGGGGCCCCCCTTCACGTGCCAGCATGGTAGCTGACGTGGGGAGAGGACAAGAGGGTGCTATCGAACCTATTTGATGACCGACCAGCCGGGGTAAAGTCCAAGGCGGCAGCGACCTACGCTGTCTTGATTGCCGCGAACGCAGCGGCGTGGCTCTGGGCATGGGTCGCGTTCGCCGATCGGCCTGCCCTGCTTGGGCACTGCCTTTCTGGCTTACGTGTTCGGCCTTCGGCACGCCTTCGACGCCGACCATATCGCCGCGATCGACAATGTCGTCCGAAAGCTGATGCAGGAAGGCAAGACGCCCTTTTCTGTTGGGTTCTTTTTCTCGCTCGGCCACTCCACGATCGTCGTGCTTGCCTCGCTCGCGATTGCTGCGACGGCGGCAGCCATGCAGGGCCAACTCGACGCGTTCCATGATGTCGGCGGCGTCATAGGAACGCCGATTTCGGCGATGTTCCTTCTCGCTATCGGTGTCGCCAATCTCTTCATCCTGAAGGGCATTTGGTCAGCTTTTGTGCGGGCGCGTCGCGGCGAGCGGATCGTCGACGAGGACCTCGATACGCTTTTGGCCGGGCGCGGGTTTCTCGCCCGCATCTTCCGCCCGATGTTCCAGGTCGTTTCTCGTTCCTGGCACATGTATCCGATCGGCTTCCTGTTCGGCGCTCGGCTTCGACACGGCGACCGAAATCGGGCTGCTCGGCATCTCGGCGACACAGGCTGCGCAGGGCATGTCCTTCTGGACGATCCTCGTCTTCCCCGCCCTGTTCACGGCCGGCATGTCGCTGATGGACACGACCGACAGCGTGCTGATGACGCGGCGCCTATGGCTGGGCCTTCGTCAATCCGATCCGCAAGCTCTGGTACAATCTGACCATCACGGCGGCGTCCGTCGTCGTCGCCATCTTCATCGGCGGCATCGAGGCGCTCGGGCTGATCGGCGACAAGCTTGGCCTCAAGGGTGGGTTCTGGGGTCTGGTCGGCAGTCTGAACGACAATCTCGACGAATTTCGGCTTCGCGGTCGTCGGTATATTCATCGCGAGCTGGCTGATTTCGACTCTGGTTTACCGGGCAAAAGGATACGACCAGCTCCGAGCCCGATAACCTGGGTAGCGTCGGGCAATGGCCGGAATGGGGCAAATTGAGCCGTTGATCGCGGTCGTGAGCGATGGCCGCTAAGGGGTCGAAAGCAGACGATTAAGCGCTTGACCCTGTAGCGTGGCTCGACGACGTGCCCGTGTGACTTTCGATGGCCCGGTCGGCGACTTCTCCGAATACGGTGCGCGGGTCAAGGTCAAGCGCCCTTACGATGCGTAGGAATTCGAGGGGCCGCTTTAAGGGCCGCTGGCGCAAGTCAGTAGATGCGGACGGCGATCCTCCGCTCGCGCAAGAGCACCCGCGCCTCGCGGCCCGATTGCGCCGCATCGCGCGCCGCGTCGACGGCGTCGAGCAGAGCCTGCTCTTTATTGAGGTATGCGCCGTTCACGGTGTTGTCGAGACGCACTATCCGGTGCATATCGCGCCCTTGCCGACAAATAAGGAATTCTATGATCTCCAACATCGCCCTTTTCTGGGAGGATGATTTAAGGCGCTCCTACCGCTGTGGCGGTCCTGTGGCGTGCAAGCCGGGTCAGCGAGTGGGCGAGCATCGAGCCGTTCAGCCCGGTACGGTTGGTGGGCGCGAGTAGGAATTGAACCTCCTGCCTCCGCCGTGTTGCAGCGGCGCTCTACCAATGAGCTACACGCCCCTCTCGGTGAAACCTTGGCCGCCAGGAGAGAGAGCGGCCAAGGCTTCACACGCCGACGTTCTTCACCTCCAAGACCTTCACGTAGGAAGGTGCGATCTAGGCTAGTCTTCGCGGCGGCAGATTCAACAAAAGCAAGTCAAATTAACTACGAATTGGGCAGACCCCCATAGGGGGTGGGATAGCAACAGGAGATCGGCCCCGGCCCTCGGGTATCGTGGCCGCTAAAATCTCAACAAATTTTGGATTTCCCCCAGCGGTTGGTTACTTCCCGGGATTTAAGAGGGGGCGGCCATGTCCCCCACGTGCCGCTTTTGATCGAGGCCTCAAGCGCGAATGCCGCTGCCCCATCCGGCACCATCATGAACCTGAAGCTGAGGTTCTCGTGAATGTATTGCCGCACGAACGCATCCATTTGATGGCGTCCCGAAGCAATAGCCGCAATGTTATCTGCCGAGAGGGTGGGAAGGACAAATCGGTCGGCCACATAGACGCAAAACTGATCACCACTGCGGCGTCCACTGGCATGGCTTTGAAGCCGCGTATAGATGCCATGTGGGGTATTTCGCCGCTTTGTATCGGCGGTCATTCCTCGGCCAGACATACCCACATAGATGAAGCGACCGTCTCGATGCCAGATCGTGTAGACGCCAGCACCGAAGGTTGGGACGGGGGTCTTGGGCCAGTCTGCGAACGCGTACAACAGCCCGGCATGAAGTTCGTGCACGCTTTGCGTAGACACTCGAAGGCTCCTCAGCGGCGCGCGCCAGCGAGCGCCCTGCTACACGCTCGGCTCAGGAGAGGCTTGTATGGCGCTCCGCGCGGCAAGCTCGCAACATCATCCCTACAACGCGCTGATGTCTCAGGTCAGGTTCTCCACCTTCCCACACACCGAACCTCCGCCACCCTTTGCTCCCGCGGTAATTGAAGTATTTCGCGCGCATGAACCGCTGATCTCCGCGCTGGCGCTTGCGAAGGGGTTAACCAGCGATGAGGTACTTGCCGAACTCCGACCCGACCTATGCCAACTCGGATTTGCGGTCGAACTTGGCAAGACCTCGAAGGCCAAGATCAAGCGGCCGGTGTTTTTCGGTGAGAACGGCATTCCCGACCTGCAGTACGAGATCGACGCCTTCCACGCGGAATGGCGATGCGGCTTGGAGGTGGAGGCTGGTCGAGCGTGGATGGGAAATGCCGTTTATCGGGACCTAATTCAAGCATTAGTCATGGTGGACCTTGAACACCTGGTTTTAGCCGTGCCGAATAGCTATCGCTATCAGAGCAGCGGCCGGGCAACCATCAGCAAAGACTATGAGAATACCTTGGCCGTCACAGACGCCCTCTTCGGTCATAGCCGAATTCGGATGCCTTACAGGCTTGTGGTGGTCGGATATTGAGCTGAAGTCAGTTACGAGCGTCTCGTGCCGGGAGTCAAATGACGTAACCTCTCGCTTCGAACTCTGGACCATTGCCACAGCGCTCTGGACTTGCTCCGGAAAAGTGGAGAGTTCCCTGTGAGCAATGAGGAACTCGATGACACAGCAACGACGGTTTACGAAGGAGTTTGCGGAAGAAGCGGTCCGCCTGGTGCAAACCAGCGGGCGGACGCAGCGCGAGATCGCCAGTGATCTTGGGATTGGCCTATCGACGCTGGCCCGCTGGATCGGGCGGAGCCGGGATCGGCAGGCTGTCGACCCAATGGCAACGCAGAGCGATATCACGGCGGAGCTGAAGCGGCTGCGCCGGGAGAACGAGATCCTTCGCCAGGAGCGGGACATCCTGAAGAAGGCCACCGCTTTTTTCGCCCGGGAGGGAAGTCGATGAGGTTCACGCTCATCGATGGGGCGAAAGCGCAATTCCCCGTCTATCGCCTGTGCCGGATGCTCGGTGTCAGCCAAAGCGGCTATTTCGCCTGGAGAGGTCGGCTGGCCTGCCGCCGCCAACGCGACGACATGGTGTTGCTGGCGCATGTCCGGTCGGCCTTTGCTCTGTCGAACGGCACCTATGGCAGTCCCCGAATGACGCGGGAACTGCGGGATATCGGCCTCACGGTCGGTCGCCGCCGGATCGCTCGACTGATGCGCGACAACGGCCTGCGGGCACGGCAGAGGCGGCGGTTCAAACGAACCACCGACAGCCATCACGCCTGGCCGGTCGCGCCCAACCTGCTCGATCAGGACTTCACCGCAACGGAGCCCGACAAGAAGTGGGGCGCCGACATCTCCTATGTCTGGACCCGCGAAGGTTGGTTGTACCTCGCCGTCGTCATCGACCTGTTCGCACGCCGGGTCGTCGGTTGGGCGACCGGCGATCGGCTGCATCGCGACCTGGCCCTCGCCGCTCTGCGCAAAGCCCTGGCCATGCGCCGTCCGGCAGCAGGGCTGATCCACCACTCGGATCGCGGCAGCCAGTATTGCTCAATCGATTATCAGGCCGAACTGCGCAGGCACGGCATCCTGATCTCGATGTCCGGCAAGGGAAATTGTTACGACAACGCCATGGTTGAGACGTTCTTCAAGACCCTGAAATCCGAGCTCGTCTGGCGCACCGTCTTCTACACCCGCCAAGAAGCCGACCAGGCCATTGGCCGCTACATCGACGGGTTCTACAATCCCGTTCGGCGCCATTCTGCCCTCGACTTCACAAGCCCGGCTCAGTTCGAAAAAACGACCGCCAAATGAGCCAATGCCTCTCCACTAAAGCGGGGCAAGTCCATCGCAGACGTACTGCTCGACAGTGTAGTGATCCATTGCGAACGCGGAGGTCAATCCGACGAGGTAGCCCTGCACTTCGGACCGGGTCTTGCGCGTTTTGGTCCACGGCACTGCTTGCACGCCGTCAGCGAGCGAGCGCCAATCGACGTGATCGGCCATGAGGTCGAGCCAAGTATCGATGCTTTTCCCCTTGGTGTCGTCCCAGGCCCGGACCGCCGCCTTGAGCTTCTCTAAGTCGGCTTGCTTTTCAGCCATGGCTTGCTCCCAATTCGATCCATGGATCGTCCGATGGTCTGGTCCCGTTGGACAATAGCATGCGCGCCCGTCTGGCGAACTGGCCGGCTACCCACATCGGGCAATCGATCGCCGCGCTTCGCCACGCGAACACGACAAATCTCGACGGCGTACCCCATTGATTACCAGCTAGGGCGATCTGCCTATCGCCTGCGCGGGTGTGGCCGCCGCCTTAGTTCGATACCCTGCGGTGATAGAGGTACAAAGGCCCCGCGGGGCGGGGTTTTGAGTGCTCGAAATGAAACGTCGCGATTGCCCACAAACTGCCCACATAAATCGCCGAACTTCTCCAAACCCGCCCGGACTGTCACGAACAATTCGCCTCGTAGGTCTTGGTCGGAAAGAGAAGTCCGGACATCGCCGGATGGGCTCGAAGGGTTCTTTGAGATGATGTTCATCCCGAGCCTCAAGGGGATCAGCCACCAC
>CAVZCJ010000011.1:0-401098 GCA_963773625.1 uncultured Alphaproteobacteria bacterium
TGGACTTGCTTCGGAAAAGTGGAGAGTTCCCTGTGAGCAATGAGGAACTCGATGACACAGCAACGACGGTTTACGAAGGAGTTTGCGGAAGAAGCGGTCCGCCTGGTGCAGACCAGCGGGCGGACGCAGCGCGAGATCGCCAGTGATCTTGGGATTGGCCTATCGACGCTGGTCCGCTGGATCGGGCGGAGCCGGGATCGGCGGCTGTCGACCCAGATGGCAGCGCAGAGCGATGTCACGGCGGAGCTGAAGCGGCTGCGCCGGGAGAACGAGATCCTTCGCCAGGAGCGGGACATCCTGAAGAAGGCCACCGCTTTTTTCGCCCGGGAGGGAAGTCGATGAGGTTCACGCTCATCGATGGGGCGAAAGCGCAATTCCCCGTCTATCGCCTGTGCCGGATGCTCGGTGTCAGCCAAAGCGGCTATTTCGCCTGGAGAGGTCGGCTGGCCTGCCGCCGCCAACGCGACGACATGGTGTTGCTGGCGCATGTCCGGTCGGCCTTTGCTCTGTCGAACGGCACCTATGGCAGTCCCCGAATGACGCGGGAACTGCAGGATATCGGCCTCACGGTCGGTCGCCGCCGGATCGCCCGACTGATGCGCGACAACGGCCTGCGGGCCCGGCAGAGGCGGCGGTTCAAGCGAACCACCGACAGCCATCACGCCTGGCCGGTCGCGCCCAACCTGCTCGATCAGGACTTCACGGCAACGGGGCCCGACAAGAAGTGGGGCGCCGACATCTCCTATGTCTGGACCCGCGAAGGTTGGTTGTACCTCGCCGTCGTCATCGACCTGTTCGCACGCCGGGTCGTCGGTTGGGCACCGGCGATCGGCTGCATCGCGACCTGGCTCTCGCCGCTCTGCGCAAAGCCCTGGCCATGCGCCGTCCGGCAGCAGGGCTGATCCACCACTCGGATCGCGGCAGCCAGTATTGCTCGATCGATTATCAGGCCGAACTGCGCAGGCACGGCATCCTGATCTCGATGTCCGGCAAGGGAAATTGTTACGACAACGCCATGGTGGAGACGTTCTTCAAGACCCTGAAATCCGAGCTCGTCTGGCGCACCGTCTTCTACACCCGCCAAGAAGCCGACCAGGCCATTGGCCGCTACATCGACGGGTTCTACAATCCCGTTCGGCGCCATTCTGCCCTCGACTTCACAAGCCCGGCTCAGTTCGAAAAAACGGCCGCCAAATGAGCCAATGCCTCTCCACTAAAGCGGGGCAAGTCCACTCTCCTCATGCCCCACTGCGGTCGTTCGTGGGAACGGGCGGGACCGGTGGTAAGCGGGTCTCCCGATCTGTCGGACTGGCGACGGTCGATAGCTCCGAAACGGTCATTGACCGCCTCACGGCACCGCGTCTCTTTCAGCGCGCCGCTGGCGGTGCTCTTTGAACGTATGTGGCGCGGCCGGCGCCGGTTCTGCCGGCATGACGTTCCTGATCCGCTTTCCTGTCCGGCAATCATTGAGTCCGGCTTGGCGTCCTCAGCCCAAGATTCCCGGACATCTCGTGCGTGATGACCGCTCATCGGCCGTTTGCCAGACACGCCCAGGCGCCGCCGACAGGGAGCAGGAGCGGAGCGCCATAAATCTCAATCCTGCGGCCGATAATTTTCAAAACGACAGCCATGCGGCGCGGAGGCTTCCCACCAATGTGTGATAATGCCGCGCCAACGCGCCCGTCACCGTCGGTCGGTTGAACCGGTGCTAGAGCCACTGTGGGAGGCATTGACGTCAGATGAACGCCATCAAAGACTCCATCAAGTCAGGTAGAACCGTCGTTGGGACAACCGCGGGACCGAACGTCGACGTGTCGATCCTGGCCGAAGCTGGGTACGACTTCGTCCTCTTCGACACCCAGCACTCCGCCTGGGAAATCAAGCAGCTGCAACCGTCGATCCAGACGATGCGCGGCAAGCAGGCGGCACCGCTGGTGCGCGTCGCCGCGAACCAAGCCTATCAGATCTGCTTCGCGCTTGACGCCGGGGCGCGCGGCATCGTTGTGCCGATGGTCAACACCCGAGCGGAGGCGGAGGCGGCCGTGCGCGCCTGCCGCTATTATCCGCTCGGCAACCGCAGCAACGCTGGGGTACGCGGCGAGTGGGGCGAGTTCAAGAATTACCGCGATTACCTCGACACCGTGAACAACGAACTCGTTATCGTGCCGATGATCGAGACGAACCAGTCGCTGGAGAACCTCGATGCCATCGCCTCGGTCCCGGGCGTCGACGTCCTGCTGATCGGCCCGTCCGATCTTTCGATCGAGCTGGGGGTGCCACTCGACTACCAGTGCGACATCTATCAGCGAGCGCTCGATAAAATCGCGGCGACCGCCGCGAAGCACGGTGTCGCTGCCGGGATGTATTTCATCCCGCCCGCGATGGACCCGAACTTCTTCGTCCAGAAGGGGTTCAAGTTCTTCACCATGCCGTGGGGTCCCTGGGCGAAGGCCGGGATCGAGAACGGCCTGTCCGGGATCAAGCGCTAGCGACGATCGACGCGGACGGTCCGGCGAACAGCCAGACCGCCCAGCGTGCGCCGCTGCAGGGAGATCGGCATAGCCTCCCGGCGCGCAAGATAATTCTCAAAGACCTACGACAGATAATTTTCAAAATGCCAGTAATCAACTCGCTAAGCTTAGCACTCTCAGCGTGATAATCCCGGGTTTCGCGCGTGCCGCTGCGTCTCAGCATCCCGCCGCTTTGGGGCATCGCCTCGCGTTGCCGTGGACTGACGCGAATGGCTCTTTGGGTCGATCCCGGTCGGCAGATCGGCGCCCGCCGATAGGTCCGTTGTCGGCGCAACTCCGCCGCTGGTGTGGGACAAGGACGGTGGCCCCCCATGCGCGACATTGCGCCCGTTAGGGTCCTGGAAATTTGTCCGGATAGGCACCTGCACGTAATCACCGGAAAAGCCTCTGCGGTCGGACGGGTTGCTAGTGCACAACCGGCGGCTCTCGGCGCCAAGGGCGCTCATCGGGCGGCTCGCCAGCAAGGGTCAGCTGTTCGGACCGGTAGCGGACATTCCTGTGCTGTCGTCGGCTTCCGGTCATGCCCCAAAAGGAGCCGTTCGCTAAGGGGGCGGCGTACAGTTAGTTGCCACGCCCAGCGTGCTCACTCAAAAATGGCGTATGCCGCCATGGCGGGTGGTTCAGGGGGTAACGTCTCTTGCTCGGCATCCTTTACGCCGCTCTCGGCGCGTTCACCTTCGCGCTCAACAACGTGGCGATGCGGCGGGGCGTGGTGACGGGCAGCGTGCTGCGCGGGGCTCATGGTCGGACGCACGCCCGAATATCTCGGCAAGAAGCTCGAGGCCAAAGAGGTCAAATCGGCCATCGCGGTTAACCGGGTCTGTTCACAACGCCCTCATATGAAAGCGTTTCGCCGTGCTGGCTTGAGCCTGCCGCAAGCACAAGCCCAGAAAACCTCGTACTCGCTCGAAGTTCGCGGTCTCCCTCTCGAAAGTCCGGTTCGGCGCTGAACCGTCCTCGGGTGGGCCACCAGCCAGGGTCTGATGCCGTTCGACAGGGGCCGTCCACCACATCAGCGATCCGGTAGATTTCACCAATCATCCTCACTGTACAAATGTAGAACATTGCTTATCAATTTATTAAGTATTTGATTCGAATGTCTGGCTGTTCGAATCAGCTAGAGATCGTTGGCGAAGATGTCAGACTCTAAAATCGATCCGGAAATCAAGCCCCGATCCGACGTCAATCAAACGGTCGAAAATCGTGCTCCGGATGCCGGTAGCCTTATTGAAAAGGATCAACCACAAAATCCTTTTTTACTATCGGATGAAAAGCTTCCAGCCGACATGAGACTCGTTTTGTGGTCATTCGTTTTTGTCGTTTTGCTGGCGTGCTCCACATTCGTTATTGCCAATCAAGATTTTCGGCAGTCACGAGCCGACGCAGCGGCTTCTGCGCCGACACAGCTTGCAACGAGTGCGGCAGCTACTGGACCCGCGTCACCACTCCCCGATATAGCCCCTCCCGCACCAACAAACCCGCTCGCCGATGCGCAGGCCCCGCTCCCGCTCGCTCTCCCCTCATCGGTCGCCGAGGCGACCGTGCCGTCGGCTCAGCGTGGGGCTCTTTCAACCACTCCGCCGCTTCTTGCAGACGCAACCAAACCTTCAGTCGCGTCGTCGCCAGCGGTTGAACAATTCGTCTCACCTCCCCCACCATTAGGGCACGCATGGCCTAAACACCTGACCAAGGCCGCGCGATCGAAAGCCGGCGATCTCTGCCCAATCGCACTTGCCGGGACTATCAGACTGGGATGCAACACATTCTTCCACAAGGAAGTTCCAATTCATTGAACCTCGGCGCCCCTCGTCGAGGCAGCGCTGCACGGTCGTCTCAAACAGCTTGCGCAGCAGATCGCTGTCGCGGAAACGGCCGTGCCGGTTCTTCGAGAAGGTCGAATGGTCCGGCACCTCACCGTCGAGCCCGAGACGGCAAAACCAGCGGTAGGCGAGGTTCAGGTGGACCTCCTCGCACAACCGTCGCTCCGGGCGGATGCCAAAGCAGTAGCCGAGGATCAGCATCCGGATCATCAGCTCCGGATTAATCGAAGGCCGACCCAACTCGCTGTAAAACGGCGCCAGCTCGTACCGCACCCTGTCGAGGTCGACAAACCGGTCGATCGACCGCAACAGATGTTCCGCCGGCACATGACGTTCGAGCGAGAACTCGTAGAACAGGGCTTCCTGCCCAATCCGACGTTCCCCCATCATCGGTTCGCACCCCAATCCCCCACTGACCAGAGTGAATCAACCGTCTCCAACCCGCGCAACACCAAGCACGCAGATGCCGTCGGGGGGCGTCCGCCCCATCACATGGAACGGCGGCAGATATTGCTATCTATTGCCAAGCGTTGAGCGAGCGCCATGATCTTGTTGCCAGGCCCGTTCCATGTGGAACGGCGGGTATCACCCCTGACGAATGCGCCAACTATCTCCGAGCCGCTGGATATGGCGGCTTATTCTGAAAATGCTCTAGAAGTGCTGGAGAACGAAACAGACAAACATGAGTTGGGATTAGTGTTTCAGTAACCGGTGGCCGTGCTTAATTGCCGCCCCATGAGCGGCATGTCCGATGTCCTGACCGCGCTTATTGTCGAACGCCGAGGTTCGCCACGCCGTCGCACCCTCCTAGCGGCGCAGATCATCTACTGTGGCGGTATTTGCTCCATGAGCGGCCAAATCCTCAACATCTCTGACACGGGTGCGTTGCTACGGCCCGTCGATATCCCTTTGTGTCCAAACAAATTCGTCCTCAGAAGTCGCTCCGATCCCCCACGTGACTGTGAAGTCATCTGGCGAAACGGCGAAGTGCTCGGCGTCCGCTTTGTTCCGCCGGAGCCCGGGTGATAGATGGTTACGGTTTACTAACTTCCTTTTGGTAGCAGCTGAAACCTCAATTCAAGAGGGAACACTGTGACCAAAATCCTAGAGCGAGTCACGGCACTCTCGGGGCGTGCCACGCCCGAAATGATGCGTGCGGCGATAAGAGCCAAGCTGCGCGCCGGTGCGAGCACGCAGACGATATGCTGGCTAATCTGCGCCTATGCGCCACCGGGCGCGACCAACGACCGCATTGAAGGATCGGTGCCGCGGTTGCCGGTGGAACTTATTCCAACTGAGAAACGAGGAGCGTTTCTCGACGCTCTCTCCAAACTTCCTAGTCGTCCTTCGGTCGCGACAACAATCGGTCGTCCCGTCGGCTGACTGTGGTGACGCCGGTTATCTTCGAGAACGTGTCGGACATGGGCGTACATCTACTGGCGACCTAGAGCATAGCCGCATTGGCTGGAATCGCTGAAAGGGGTTTCTAGACCAGATAAAGTGTGATTCGCTGACCTGACCGCAAGATGTGGGGGCAATGATGGCTTGGCGGCAGGGGCAGAGCTATGCGGAGGACCTGCGGGCGCGGGTTCTGGCGGCGATCGACGGTGGCATGGCGGCGCGGTTGGCGGCCTCGGTTTTCCGGGTCAGCGTGTCTTACATCTACAAGGCGCTGATCCGCCGGCGGCGGACCGGCGAGGTGAGCGCCAGCATGCGGCGCGGTCACCGGCCGCGCAAATTGACGCCGGCGCAGGAGGCCGCCTTGGCGGCCCATATCACGGCTTACCCGGACGTCACTCTGGCGGCTTTGCGATCCTGGCTTTTGGCCGAGCACGGGGCGCAGTTGAGCAACGGGGCGATGTGGTCGGCAGTCGACCGCCTTGGGTTGTCATTTAAAAAAAGACGCTCCGCGCCGCCGAACAAGACCGGCCGGACGTCGCTGCTCGGCGCCGCATCTGGCGGGCGGCGCAGCCCTTTGTTGATGCCGATAAGCTCGTGTTCATCGACGAGACCGGCGCCAGCACCAAGATGACCCGGCTCTACGGTCGCGCCCCGCGTGGCCAGCGCCTGTTGGCCAAAGCGCCGTTCGGCCATTGGAAGACCACGACCTTTGTCGCCGCGCTACGGTGCGATGGTTTGACGGCGCCAATGGTGCTCGACGGACCGATGACCGGCGAGGCTTTCCTCGCCTATGTCGAGCAGGTGCTGATCCCGACGCTTCAACCCGACGATATCGTCGTGATGGACAACCTGCCGGCCCACAAGATTGCCGCGGTTCGCGCCGCGATCACTGCCGCCGGCGCTCAACTCTTCCTGCTGCCGCCCTACTCACCCGACATGAACCCCATCGAAATGGCCTTCGCCAAACTCAAGACGCTGCTGCGCCAGGCTCCAGAACGAACCCGCGATGGTCTGTGGCGGCGCATCGGCGACCTGCTCGACCAGTTCACCCCAGATGAATGCGCCAACTATCTCCGAGCTGCGGGCTACGCAGCCTCAATCTGAAAATGCTCTAGTAACGGGTCCTTCTTACGCCGGTGTTGGCTTTCGTTGCCCCTAAGCGCCGTCATGGACCGTTCGCCAGCGATCGGCCGTCGCGTGAGCGGTCGTCAGGTGTCCTTCGAAGCGATGACTTGTCGCGCGGTCGGACGCCGGAGACTAATTCGTCGGACTTTCGCTTGGCTTATTCACGATGGGACTACCAGTGGGCCACACAGCGGGCTCGCCCGGTAGCGGCAACGCGGCAGCCGGATTGCGCGGCGGTAGTACCGGAGGCGCCGGAGGCAAGACGGACGCTGCTGCTTGCGCCTGCATCTGCAGCGGCTCGGGAGCAATGCTTTCCTTCGGAATCCCGTCCGGCAGCGCCGCGGAAGGCGGCACCGGCTGCGGCGCTGCCGCAACCGTCTTTTGATCCTTCTGTGGCGATGCAGTTGGTGTTACCGGCGGCAATGGCGCTGGAGAAGCAGGAGCACTCGACGCATTTGCCGGCTGAATTGGCGGTGGTCCCGAGGCGGGGAGCACCAACCGCGATCCAACCTTTAGCTTGTACGGCGGCCGTAAGTGATTAGCGGCCGCGAGCGCGGCCGGCCCCACGTGATGAGCATGTGCAATCCCGTTCAGGGATTGACCGTGCGCGACGACGGTGTAACGCGGTTTTGAGGGCGGCTGGTCAACCGGTACGCCGGTAACAAGCGAACCCTTATCTTTCAGAGAGGCCGGCGAATCGATGGCTTGCGAACCTTGTAGCGTCGATGGATTGGTGCAGCCGGTAACGAGCGCCGCAATAAACAGTGTAATCACAGCAAAGCCAAGGCTGCGCTGGTGATTTGTATGATCTTGCAAATTCCCCCCCTCGCGCCCCCCGACGCGAAATGAAGCTTGCCGCAACTATTTTACCGCCAAACCGATTGGTGACCTAATCCGCTGCCCTACAAGTGGTGTTCCAGTTTCGAATTACCTGTACGAACACGGATGAAGCCAGAGCTCCCGCCGAGACTGCTGCATAGGTATTTGCTTGAATTGAGACGGCACTACCTCTGTGTCACTACTCGGCCGCTTAAATCGAGGCCCCACGAGGAAATGTCCTCGTTGGATCGACCTCAGCGGTTCGATGGCAGCGTCGCGGAAACGGCCGTGCCGGTTCTTCGAGAAGGTCGAGTGGTCGGGCACCGCGCCGTCAAGCCCGAGCCGGCAAAACCAGCGGTAGGCGAGGTTCAGGTGGACCTCTTCGCACAGACGCCGCTCCGAGCGAATGCCAAAGCAGTAACCCACGATCAGCATCCGGATCATCAGCTCCGGGTCGATCGAGGGCCGCCCGATCTCGCTGTAAAACGGCACCAGCTCGCAGCGTATCCCGTCGAGTTCGACAAACTGGTCGATTGATCGCAGCAGATGCTCCGCCGGCACATGACGTTCGAGTGAAAACTCATAAAACAGAGCCTCCTGCCCGATCCGACGTTCTCCCATCATCGGCAATACTCCAGTCCCCCGGACCGGATTGAATCAGCACCGCCAACCCCCGACAACCCCGACTTTTTCAACACAATTGGCGCTATGCGGACGCGGCGCACCTCGCTTCGAACGACCGGTTTCCTGAACAGTCATTCGTCGTTGCGGTCGCGGCCTTCCGGTCATGCCCCCAAGCTGACCGCTGTGCCGCGCACCATGCTTCATGCCTCCCCGTCTGACACGGCTGCACCGGGTCTCCCCGGCGGACCGCAGGTTCATCAGAGGCAGAGCCCCGCAGGTCCACTTCGATCAAAGAGATCACCGTGACCACCGAACTAACTTTGCCGAGGGTACCTCGACGTGCTCACTCAAATCGCCACTGCACGGGTAACGCCAGTGCCGACCGAGCCTGCTTTTCTCGGTGAGCTATAGCCTTATTCTTCCTGTGCCTTGCGGTAACCTTCATGCCAGTAATCATCTTTTCACGCATCGCCGGATCGGCCCAGCGGGCCTTGGCGGACTCACGAGCTTTTGCTCGGTAATTCGGGTCTAACCATCTCATTTTTGCGGCCCGTGATCTCGCGATATCACGAATTCTTCTCATTGCTACGATCCTGCTGCCAATGTACCCTCAGCCGAGGATCATGGTACCTTAAAATACAAACACTATTATTTTGTATCTTGACTATCTCATTGTTTTTAAACTCGGTATTGAGAATTTCTGACGCAAAACCACAGGGTCTTGCGGCGCCGAATTGGCATTAACGCACGTGAAAAATAGGTCAGTGATGCTCGCCGAGCAAATAGCGCCGTCGCGAAGGTCAGCTACCGGAGTAATGAGAAATGGACGCGCAGGACCGCCCCGATCAGTGCAAATTGGGGCTGGCGGAGGCGCTGTGGGGAACCACCGGCAAGGCCAGCTGCTGCGTTCCGCCGGCGACCGGCCATGCGACTGCGGCGAAGCCGAGTAGCTAGCAGGGGTAAGCCGACACTGCTGTTGATCCTCAAAGGAGGACGAACAGCTCGATGATTGTGCCCAGGGTAAGTGCCGTCACGATGACACCGGCGACTACCCACTCTACGGTGTTCATATCGAGATTTCCGTAGCGGGATCGTGGAGGCGAACTTATCAACCGCTGCGACATCCGGCCATACCGTTAACCGCTGTTTAAACGAGTTCAGGCATCTTGTGATGTGCCGCCAACTAGGCCGAGGGATCGCCGCCATGCGCTGGGTGCTGGTGAGTGTGATCGCAATCCTGGGTCTTCTGTACCTGCTGACCCACGACGTAACTGCGCCCTTCAATTGAGCGGATGTAAAGCAGGTTCGAGGCGACGATGAGTTTCCCCACAGCCGACGATTTCCGCGCGGAAGCAGAGCAACTTCGCGAGTTCGCGGACCAAGCGGACGATCCCGAAATTGCCGAGAAGTATAGGCAAATGGCTGCCCGATTCGAGGCGATAGCCCGGAGCGTTGAGCTAGCGAGGGCGCTCCGCTAGCCGGTCAATCGCAGTCCCGGCGTTCGCGGTTCAGCAGGTCATCGACAAAAGGGCGGCGCCATGGTGCCAGCGGCCCTCAAGGCTCTTCCCCGGCTCATGCTGAGCACAGACCGGATCGTTCGAGCAGAGTGCGCTCATCCTTATCAGAATGCCATCGCCGGTCGTCTTGACGATGCGTCCCCTGTGCTCTGCGATCTTCGGATCGATCAGGTCGCGACGCAGCGTTCTCAAACGAGCCAGCGTGCCCGCTTCATCCCGGCCCATTAGGCGGCTATATGACGACATCAGCGGCCATGATCGCCGCGAGGCGTCGCTCAACCCGTCCTTCGCTCATCGGTGCGCGGACCTCGAAACGTGCATATCAACTGAGAGTTGGAGCAAACCCGCGATCCGGCGAGCTTCATTCCAGGCGCGAGGGGCCGATTTGGGCATGAAGAGTAGCCCCCGCCGCTAACGCCCGCCGGGTTCCCCGCGGTGGAAAACCGGGGTGAGGGATTATTTATCCAGCTTCATCATCCATGGAGTGATTGAGCTAATCGCTCGACATAGCGAGCGACCGCTTTCGGCGCCAAGTCGTCATTGGACGAACCGCCAGCGAGGGTCCGCTCATAACCTCTAAACGGCCATTCGTTGTAGGGGTCTTAGCCGGCCGGTCATGCCCCGAAGATGGTGTATCGCGGCGGCTGCGGCTCAGCATAGATGATGAGCGTGCATCCCCTTCTGTGACGATGATTGGATCGAGGTCGGCGTGACCTCGCGCATCGAGGAAGGAGCGATCAGATGGCGCATTTCGTCGGTCTTGATGTGTCGGTGAAGGAAACGTCGGTGTGCGTTGTTGACGACGCCGGCAAGGTGATCTTGGAGCAGAAGGTCCCGACCGAGCCAGCCGACATCATCGCCCTTCTGAGCTCGCTCGGCGTGAGCTTCTGCCGGATCGGGATCGAGGCCGGGCCGCTGTCGCAGTGGCTGGTCAATGCGTTGACGGCGGCCGACCTGCCGGTGATCTGCGTGGAGACGCGGCACATGAAGGCTTTGCTGACGGCGCAGCAAATCAACAAGACAGATCGCAACGATGCGCGCGGGATCGCGCAGATGATGCGGGTCGGGCTGTTCAAGCCGGTGCATGTGAAGACGCTGGTTGCCCAGGAGCAGCGCATGCTGCTGACCAGCCGCAAGCTGCTTCAGCGCAAACTGCTGGACCTGGAGTGCGAATTGCGCGGCACGCTGCGCAACTTCGGTTTGAAAGTCGGCGTCGTCGGTGGCGGTCGATACGAGGCACGGATCCGCGAGCTCGTCGAGGGCTTTCCTCGGCTGGCCGCGATCGCCGAGCCGCTGCTCAACGTCCGCCGGGTCATGCGCCAGCAGTTCGCCGTCCTGCACAAGATGCTGCTCGACACGGTCCGCGATGACCCGGTGTGCCGACGGCTGATGACCGCTCCAGGGGTCGGCGCGGTGGTTGCGCTGACCTACCGTGCGACGGTCGACCAGCCGCAACGCTTCGTCCATTCCCGGGCGGTCGGCGCGCATGTCGGGCTGACGCCGAAGCGCTACCAGTCCGGCGAGACCGACTATGATGGCGGGGTGTCCAAATGCGGCGACGCCCTGCTGCGCACGATGCTCTACGAGGCCGCACAGGTACTGCTCGTCCACAGTGGGAAATGGTCGTGGCTGAAGGCGTGGGGCCTGCGGGTGGCTCAGCGGCGCGGGCTACGTCGAGCCATCGTCGCGGTCGCCAGGCGCTTGGCCGTGGTTCTGCACCGGATGTGGGTCGATGGTAGCGAGTTCCGCTGGAGCAAGGACAGCGCCGCGGTTCCTGCGATTGCCTGAACCGGCAGCGCAGGACACAGGAGAATTTGCCGGCAAGGAGATAACGGGTTCTGCTTCGGCAGAAAAATGTCCTCACGGGGACGACGGGTGGGGTGAGTTCGTAATGGCTGCCGATCCTGCCGCTGACCAGCGGCAAGGGCGCCCCTAAGATTGTACCTCCCCATCCTTCTCATCCCATCATGAGGCGGCTTGGCGCCGACCTCGAAGAGAAGCGAGAGCCCCGTGTGGCATGATTACCCGAAGCGCAAAAGGACGATTGCATGAGTAAATCAGTGCGAGCTTGACACTGGCCGCGATAGAGAAGCAGCCATTCGCTGCGGTCGCTGACAACAGCGGGTCAGGCTCCAAGGCGGTCGCTCGCGGGAGAACAGCGACGGTCCATTCGGCGTGCGGCGCTCTTCTCAGGGTGCCTTGGCCAGCTCCGCCTGGATCATCGGGATCCATTTTTTCTGATCCGAGGTCAGCTTCCCCTCAGCGTCCAGCCGCTTCAGGATCGCCAAAGCCTCCGTAAGATTGGGCTTCACATCGCCGCCGGCCGTTGCAACGCTATACAGAGCGTATGCTAGATCGGTCTGCCATATTGCGCGCACTTCCCACGCGCGCTCTACCGACCCGCCAGAGCACGAACGAGCTGACCGAACGCTTCCTGGTACTTCTCGTCGGGGAATTCTACAAAATTACGCGCGATCTCCAGCACCGCCCGCTCATTGGGTGCGACTGCAGTCGCCTCCTCCTCTAGCTCTTCGTAAAAGTAGGCGAGAGGCGCATCCAGCGCCTCTGCGATCTTATACAGACGCCCAGCCGAAATCCGGTTGGTACCGCGCTCGTATTTATGAGCCTGCTGATAGCTGACACCTATCAGCTCGGCGAGCTGAAACCCCGTTAACCCGAGCGCCACACGGCGTTCGCGCAGGCGTGTGCCTACGGCGACATCGACCGTTGTCACCTTGTTTGATCCCATTGCTACTATCGCGCCGCTGCTTCGGCGGGCGCCCACGCACCGATCATCTTGGCCAACTTTCGCGCGGACGAATTACGCTGGGGTACGGATTTTAGGCCGGTGCGATCCTGTGGGTTCGGAACTGGCTGATTTGCGAACCGGCATCCGAAAAGGCGGGCATCCCGAGGGTTGTCGAATTCAGCGTCAAACACGCCCTCTCTACCCGTTACCGTGACCGGCTTTAGATCGTCCACCAGCACGATGCAGTGATGATCCAGCCATGTCCGCATGGTCGCGAGAAACTCCGCGAGCGAAACCATAGGTGGACACTCCACGCGCACTATTGTTGTTTTCCATTCGCTTGCCACGATGCCGTCCCCCGTCGGATTACCGCTGCGGTATTCGCCGCCAAAACCCGGTCGCATGTAAACATTCCGACAAGCTCATCGTTCCAACGCTCAGGTCGGAACACGGGCCATCGTGCATCCAAAAATGGACGCGACTGCTCTCGGCGTTTTCCCGTGGCTCCCGCGCGTCCCGGCGAAGGTCTGCTGACAGAACCCTCAGCGGGCATTCGGCCGGCGTGGCCGGAACGGGTCTTCGTGCCCCAAATGCGTCATTCGAGACCAGATCATTGAAGCGCCGGATGGGGGGAGGTCGGCGGTTCACGATCTGCGTGGCTAGCCACTACTCTGCGCGCCAGGCACGGACGTCAGCCCTGCGTTGATCGAGGTCAATGCGGGAGGCCGGGGCGCGGAGTGCCCTAAGTCTCGAACGCAGCGCCGGCAATGTCGATCCACAGGCAAGTACGCAGGCAACGATGACATCGTTGAATAATCCGGAAGATGCCGCTTCGAACCGGCTCCTGGCTCTCATGCGAGACAAGGATCAGAAGCGCCTTCGTCGGCATCTCGAACCGGTAGTTCTGGACTACAAACGCCCGCTCTACAACGCCAACGAGCCGATCGAGTTCGTGCATTTCATCGAAAGCGGCGTCGGCACTTTGATGCTCGCGATGGCGAACGGTCGGGCGGCGGAGGTCGGAACTATCGGCAATGAGGGATTTGTTGGACTGCCGGTGGTGCTGGGTGACGACAGAGCACCCGCGAGCGTCTATGTCCAAGTGCCCGGCGTGGGCCTGCGAATGAAAGCGGAAACATTCCGTAAGGAACTTGGGCGAAGCGGCCCAATGCGCGCGACGATGCTTCAGTACGCGCACGCCTTCTTCAATCAAGTCGCCCAATCGGCCGCCTGCGCGAGCCTTCATTTGCTGGAACAACGCTGCTGTCGCTCGCTGCTGATGACCCGCGACCGTATGCATTCGGATGAATTTCCACTGACTCAGGAGTTTCTCGCGATGATGCTCGGCGTGCGACGGGCGGGGGTTACAGTTGCGGCAGGTGGGCTGCAGCGTGCCGGGCTGATCCGCTATACACGCGGCAACGTGACGATCATTGATCGCCACGGCCTGGAGCAGCGCTCGTGCGAATGCTACGGCGTTTCCAAAAAGGAGTTCGATCGCCTGCTCGGCGCCGAGTGACGGCCCAGGGGAGCCAGGTGCTCCGAACGAGCGGGCGCGGTTGCTAGTGCATAATCTGGTGAGCGGCCCACACGATAGAGCCAGACGCAATCCTGCGACCGCCATAAGACGATCGCCATTCGGCCGCAGCGACATCCGGCGCGATGTCTCCCATACCGAAGCATCGGATATTTCGGCCGATCCTCTGAGCGTTGACCACCGCGCTATTCCATGGTCGATCGTCGCTTATCGGGCCTTCCACGCTAAATTCGCCAGCGTCCCGGTCTACCACGATGAGGACAAACTGGCGCTTCGTCATCGCAATACTCCTCGGGGTCAATCAGACTGATCGTGGGTAGGCTTGGCAAACATTGGGGTTACAATCTCGATGACGAGAAAGCCCCGAGATTCCAACTGGTCTTTCATCTGTAAGATCTTCGCCTTGTCCACGACGACGGTCATGCCCGCTTCGTCGGGCCGGCGCGGATGCCGGTACCGGATCACCAAGCTCACCGCAAAACTCCCACTTCCTTCCGAAGCCGGATGCATCGAATCCTCGATCGCGACAAGGTTCGGAAAATACCTAGCGGGTTCAATTGCCGGGAACGTAGCCGGGTTAAGCAGACCGCGAACGTCGCCTGTGGGTTGACCTCAGTAATTCCTTCGCCGTCGAGCGAATGGCCGGAGTCGGCGCTATGCGGACGCGGCGCACCTCGCTTCGAATGACCGTTTTGCGATCCCTTACCGGCCAGTCGTCATCGCTATCGTGGGTTTCCGGTCATGCCCCCGGAGCAGACCTTGATGGCGGCCAGCTTGGGCTACCGCAGTGGGTGGAAATGGGTCATTCGCGGACCGAGCAGGGAACAACGAGATCGCGCCGTTTGCGGTCATCTAGCTGAACTCATCGTCGGGAGCTTAACACCCACGCCGCCACCGCTTTTCCGCCCGGTTATTTTGCGGCAGGATTGCTCAAATGGGTTCCGGAGATGTTTCTCCGGCCCCGCCAAGAGCTGACGCCAACGCTAGTCGAGAACACTCGGCGGAAGACTTTGCAGGGGGAGACGCTTCATGAGGCGGCGCGATCTTTGCCTCGGCCTCATGGGCGGCCTGTTGATATCGCCGCTTGCAGCCGCTGCGCAACAAGTAGATCGGGTCTGGCGGATCGCTGTCCTGATGGGCTACCCCGAGTTCGACCCGCAAGCTCAGGCTAATGCCGTCGCACTTCGACAAGGGTTACGGGCCCTGGGATGGCTGGAAGGGCAGAATATTCAAATCATCTTTCGCTGGGCAGGCGGCGATCCGGAAAAGGCAAAGGTCTTCGCGAAAGAACTTGTTGACCTCTCGCCTGACGTGCTGGTCCCCAGCACCAATCAGGTGACAGAGATCGTCCAGCACCAAACGCGGACGATACCTGTCGTGTTCGTGTATGTCGGCGATCCGGTTGGCAGCGGCTTCGCCGCCAGCCTGTCGCGACCGGGTGGGAACATCACAGGCTTTGCGAATTTTGAGAACACTATTGGCGGCAAGTGGGTGGAGCTGCTTCAAGAAGCTGTGCCGAATCTTACAGCGCGTCGGCTTCATCTTCGACCCGGATGCGGCACCAAATGTCGGCTTCTTCGAGGCAGCCAAAGCTGCCGCGCCCTCTCTTCGGGTCACCGTGGTTCCGCTTGCATCCCGCAATGCGGCCGATATAGAGCGCTGCGTGTCAATGTTCATCCACGAACCGGCCGCTAGCAAGGTTACCGAATTCAGCCAGGGCCTCATTGTCGCGCCACATGCTCTGACGTTGGGTAATCGCACTCTGATCGCCCAGCTGGCGGCCGAATATCGTCTGCCCGCCATGTACAGCGATCGCTACTTCGTAGAAAGCGGAGGGCTGATTTCCTTTGGCAACAATACGGCCGACATGTTCCGTCGGGCAGCATCCTACATTGATCTTATATTCCGGGGGGGGGGTAAGCCCGCCGACCTGCCAGTGCAGCTGCCGACCAAGTTCGAGCTCCTCGTCAACTTGAATACCGCCGAGGCGCTCGGCCTCACCGTGCCCCCGCTGGTGCTGGCGCAGGCCGACGAGGTGATCCAATGAGCAGCGAACACCTCAGACCGCTGCAGCCGGTGGCTGCCAGTCCTGCCGAAGATGCTCTGCACGCGGCACCGCAAGCGCCGCATGGGCGTCTGTTCCGCAAATATGCTCTATTCTTTGTCGGTCTCGTCGGCACAGCGTTGGTTGTCAACGGCGGCCTGGATTTTTGGTTCGGGTACCAGGAGAACAAGGCGGCGCTGATCCGCGTCCAGCAGGAAAAGGCAAACGCGGCGGCCCAGCGCATCGAGGAATTCCTGGCAGAGATCGAACGTCAGATCGGTTGGACCACACACGCTGAGTGGTCGGCGACCCCGCTTGACCAGCGCCGGTTGGACTACGCGCGGCTCCTCACCCAGGTGCCGGCGATTACGGTGATTTCGGAACTTGATGGCGACGGGAAGGAGCGCCTTAGGGTATCGCGCCTCTCAGTGGATGTTGTCAGCAGCCTCAAAGATCAGTCGCAAACTCCTGCATTTGTCGAAGCGCGCGCGCATCACGTGTGGTTGGGTCCCGTTTATTTCCGCAGGGGATCGGAACCGTATATGAGCTTGGCCGTGGCGCGCGCCGGACGCAATGCTGGGGTCACGGTCGCCGAGGTAAACTTGAAGCTGATCTGGGACGTCATTACGGGACTTAAGCTTGGTCACGGCGGCTATGCCTATGTGGTCGACGCAAACGGGAAGCTGATAGCGCCATCCGGACCTCAGCCTCGTGCTTCGAGAAACTGACTTCGGACACTTGCCGCAGGTGGCCGCAGCGCTGCAAGCATCCGAAACACCGGTGGCGTCCACCGCACTTAATAGCGACGGGCGTTCGGTGCTGACAGCGGACGCGACGATCACCCCGCTCGGCTGGCTGCGTTTTTGTCGAGGTGCCACTCCACGAGGCTTTCGCGCCTCTTTATGGCGCTGCAATCCGCAGCGCACTGCTGCTTATGCTTGGGCTCATTGCCGCCACCCTCGCGGCGCTCTTTCTCGCGCGTCGCATGACCAGGCCTATTCGGGTCATGCAGGAGGGTGCGGCGCGCATCGGCGCTGGTGACCTCTACCGGCGATTGGACATCAAGAGCGGCGATGAACTGGAAGCGTTGGCCAATCAGTTCAACCGCATGGCCGGTGATCTGCAAAAATCATACGCAGAACTCGAGCGCAAGGTCGACGAGCGCACGGCGGAGCTCTCCGAGGCCCTCGATCAGCAGACCGCAACGGCTGAGGTGCTCGGCGTCATCAACTCCTCACCGGGCGATCTCAAGCCGGTGTTCGACGCCATGCTCGAAAAGGCGATGCGGCTATGCGAGGCGGCGTTTGGCTGCTTATTTCTTTACGAAGGGGGGCTCTGCACGCTGCTGCCCTGCGTGCCGTGCCCAGGGAATTTGCGCTGTTTTTGCGGGAGCCGCTGGTACCGGAACCGGGAACTGCCTTAGCGGAGGTAATTGCCGACCACAAAATGGTGCACTGGCTCGATGCCGCCGAGGCGGAAGCATACAGACAACGGGCCGCGTTGGCGGTAGCGGGGGTCGAGCTTGGGGGCGTCCGAACCCTTGTCGGCGTTCCCTTGGTCAAGGATGGTAGGCTGCTCGGCCTTTTTCATCTTTACCGGCAGGAGGTTCGGGCCTTTACGGAAAAACAGATCGCACTCCTTCAGAGTTTTGCAGCGCAAGCGACGATCGCGACGGAGAACGCGCGGCTGCTTGGCGATCTGCGCGAGCGCACTGAGGACTTGCAGCAGTCTCTCGAATATCAAACTGCGACGAGCGATGTGCTCAAGGTCATCAGTCGCTCAAGCCTCGATCTCGAGCCTGTGCTGGCCACGGTAGCCGAAACGGCGGCGAGGCTATGCGAAGCCGAGATGGCCTTCATTTCGCGGCGCGACGGCGACGTCTTTCGCTACGTAACGGCTGTGGGCTCCACGCCAGAAGGGACGGCCGATGCGCTTCGGTTCCAAACGGAATTCCTCGACACTAACCCTATTGTTCCCGGGCAAGGAAACATTACGGGGCGCGTGATTGCCGAAGGTCGGCCGGTGCAGATCGCCGATCTCACCGCCGATGCGGAGTACAAGTTCCCGGAAGCGGTGACCCTCGCGAAAATCCGTACCATCCTCGGCGTCCCGCTGTTGCGCGAGGGCGAACCGATTGGCGTCCTTAATCTTGCTCGCCAGTACGTCGCGCCGTTCACCGGGCGACAGATAGAGGTGGTCCGCACGTTCGCTGACCAAGCGGTAATCGCCATCGAGAACGCTCGGCTACTAAGCGAGATACAGCAGCGACAGGCCGAGCTGCGGGTGACCTTCGACAACATGGCCGATGGGGTGGCGATGTTCGACCAGGAGCTACGTCTGACCGCGTGGAACCGCAATTTCCAAGAGCTGCTCCAGGTGCCCGATGAGTTTCTCGCCGAGCGTCCCGCCTTCGACACCTACATCCGCTACTTGACCGAGCGGGGTGAGTTCGGCCAGCGCGAGCCCGAAACCGAGATCGTCCGGCTGCGATCCCGCTTGGGAGACCACTACAGCTTCGAGCGAACGCGGCCGGATGGCTCGGTCATCGAGGTCCGCAACAACCCGATGCCGGATGGTGGGGTGGTGGTGATTTACAGCGACATCACCGAACGCAAGCGGTCGGAGGAGGAGATCCGCAAGGCGCGCGACGCCGCCGAGGCGGCCTATGCCGATCTCAAGGCGGCGCAGGCGAGCCTGGTGCAGGCCGAGAAGATGGCCTCGCTCGGCCAGCTCACCGCCGGGATCGCCCACGAGATCAAGAACCCACTCAACTTCGTCAACAACTTCGCCTCGCTCTCGGTCGAGCTGCTCGACGAGCTGAAGGAGACCGCCGCCCCCGCTCTCGCCGCGCTCGACGACGACAGGCGCGCCGATGTCGACGACACGATGGAGCTGCTGACCGGGAACCTGGAAAAGATCGCCGAGCACGGCAAGCGGGCCGACAACATCGTCAAGAGCATGTTGGAGCACTCGCGCGGGGTCTCGGGCGAGCGGCGCGAGGTCGATCTCAACGGGGTGATCGAGGAAGCCCTCAACCTCGCCTATCACGGCGCGCGCGCCCAGGACCAGAGCTTCAACATCACGCTGGAGCGCGACTACGCCGAGAGCCTGAAGCCGATCGAGCTGGCGCCGCAAGAGATGACCCGGGTGTTCCTCAACCTCATTGGCAATGGGTTCTATGCCGCCAACAAGCGGGCGCGCGACGATGGGGGTTCGTTTCGTCCCGTGCTCAGCGTGCGCACGCGCGAGACGGGCGACGCGGTCGAGGTGCGGGTGCGCGACAACGGCACCGGCATCCCGCCCGAGATCAGGGACAGGCTGTTCCAGCCGTTCTTCACCACCAAGCCGACCGGCGAAGGCACCGGGCTGGGCCTGTCGATCAGCTACGACATCGTCACGCAACAGCATGGCGGCACGATCACGGTGGAGAGCGAGCCGGGGGCGTACACCGAGTTCACCATCCGGCTGCCGCGCAACCATCATCTGACGGTAGCAAGCGCATGAGCGTCAGCATCCTGGTGGTCGACGACGAGGCCGACGTCGCGCTGCTCTTCCGGCTATGCTTTCGCCGCGAAGTGCACGACGGCACCTATGTGATGCACTTCGCCAATTCGGGTGAGGGTGCGCTTGACTTTCTCGGCACCCAGGTTGAGCCGCAACTGGTCGCCGTCCTGTCCGATATCAACATGCCGGGGATGGACGGGCTGCAGTTGCTCGGCGAAATCAGGCAGCGGTTTCCCGAGCTGCCAGTAATGATGGTGACCGCCTACGACGATGATCAGAGGAAGCGGCAGGCCAGCGATCTAGGTGCGTACCAGTTCCTCGCCAAACCGGTCGATTTCAATCAACTCAGAGCGCAGCTGCGTCAACTCGCCGATGCGGCCGCCTAACGGATTGAACGACGGGTTTCCACCCACTGCGGCAGCCAAAGCCGGCCACCATCAAGGTCTGCTTGGGGGCACCTACCGGTATTGCGGCCGCCTATGCCTAAGGTCTCCTGAGGGTCGCGTGCAGTCGGATTGGCGACGGTTCGTCGATGGCCGCTCTCGGCGCATCGCTCCCGTTGCCGAGCATGTTGGCGAAGGTCTGCTTGCTGAACTCATTGCCGACACTTGACCGCCGCCGCGGGGACTACTCTTCGTGCCCCACTCCGGACCTTCACGCGAGCCTAGGCGAACTGCCGCATCGGGTGGAAATGCGTCATCCCTGATTTCCCGACCTGAGAAGCGGACCTTCACACATCGGCGAGGCGTCGGGCGGCGGTCATACCCGCAGCCCAGCCTGGTGCATCAGCGGCAAGACCGACTCGCCGAAGAACTCGAGATCTGGCTCGAAGTCAAAGAACGCGACCTGTATCCCATCGCAGCCGGCCCGCTTGAGCCCAACTAGCTTGTCAACGACGTATTCGGGGCTTCCGATGATCTGGATGTTGCCGCCGAGGGCGCGGTGTTTGTCGCCATGAGCCTTCCAGGCGACCGCGTCGCCGCTACGCTGATGCGCGACGAAGCCTTCGACCGCTCCCTGGTCTGCGGCATCGAGGATCGCTGCGTGGTATTGCTGCGCCGCGCGGTCCGTCTCGCGGCAGACGATCATCGGGTTTATGATCGTGCGCAGTTCCCGGCCGCGCTCGGCCCCGGCAGCTTTTATTAGGGTATTGTGCGCGGGGAGAGCGGCAAGCGCCGCGCCGATCTCGTGCCCGGCGGGGCTGGTGATGAAGACAAGATCTGAATGGGCCGCAGCGTAGTTGATGCCGGCTGGGGAGCCCGTCGCATTGACCAGAATCGGCCGCCCGTACCGCGGCTTTGGCGTGACGAAGGCCTTCTCGAGGGACCAGAACTTGCCCTGCAGCGTCAGATCCTCGGTCTCGCTCCACAGCCGGGTGAGGATGTCGGTGAACTCCGTGGCCATCTCGTAGCGGCGATCGTGCTCGATGTGAGCCCCGCCGAACATACGCGCCTCGCGCGGCGCATAGCCGGTGACCACATTGATCCCCCAGCGTCCGCCGGAGATGTGGTCGATCGTCGCCCCGAATTTGGCGAGCTGGAGCGGATGCCATGGGCCGAATAGCACATGGATGGTTGAGATCAGCAGGATCCGCTCGGTGATCGCACTGAGAGCGACTACCGTGGTGAAGGGATCGAGCGAGTCTTCGCGGTATTTTGAAACACCGCCATAGCCTCCCTTGTTCGTCCATTGGGCGAGACCGAAGACCAGGTCGAACCCCAGCTGTTCGGCTCGCTTGGTTAGCGTCGCGTTGTACTCGAACCGCCAATCCGTCGTGCGCGGCAGCAGCGACGCCGACCAGCCGCCGCTTTGCACCGGCAGGAAGAGCCCGAGGATGAGCGGCTGGCGGAGGGCGCGAGAAAGCGGGCTATTAGAGAACGCGGCAGGCGAGGAAGCTGCACGATCGCCAAGACCGTCAGACATCTTCTAAGGCCTTCCTCGCTACTCCGGGCTTCGGCAAGAGGTGCGACTACTCCGCCGCCATAATCCGCAGCTCCTCTGCGGCAGACAGGATCGGAAGGCCCTCGATAGACTGGGAGGGCCTGCCATCGACACCGACAAGCGGCTCGCCGACCAGCGTAATTCGATAGAGCTGGCGGTCGAAATCGGATTCAAAGATGTCGCGCGGCGCGAGATGCGCGGTCGAGCGATTGTCCCAGAAGGCGATGTCGCCTTCGTTCCACTTGAAGCGCACGGTGTATTCGGGGCGTGTGACATGCTCCCATAACATCTCGAGGATCTTGTGGCTCTCGCGCGGCGTCAGCCCGACGACCGACTTCAGGAAGGACGGGCTGACGAACAGGACACGCTCTCCGGTCTCGGCATGGACCGTCACAAGCGGATGTTCGCTCTCCAATACGCGCCGTTTGACGCGTTCATTGTACTCGCTGCCAGGTTTGGTGCGCTCGCGCGGTGCGAAATTATGAATGCCGCGCAGCCCGTCGACAAACTCGCGCATCCTCGGCGACAGGCCGGTGTAAGCGGCGGCGAGGTTGGTCCAGAACGTGTCGCCGCCGTAAGGCGGTATCGTCACGCCGCGCAGGATCGAGGCCATAGGCGGGTTCACCGCCGCGGTAATATCAGCATGCCAGCCCGACCAGGGCGTCACCATGATCGCCGTCCGGTTCTCGTTAGCCGTCCGGTTCTTGGCAACGGAGTAGATTTCGGGAAAGCCCTCGACGTGGCCGAACACGGCATGGCCAATGGTCGGCTCACCGAACTGGCGCGCCATGGCCACGTGCTGCGCGTGATCGAGATGCTGCCCTCGAAAGAAAACCACCTTCCACTTCAAGAAGGCATCCCGCACCTGCTTCAATTGATCCGGCAGCAATGGTTTGGTGAGGTCTACACCGCTGATTTCCGCACCGATGTGAAGGGTGAGGGGCGCTACATCGACGGTTCGCTCCGCCTTCGCATCGGCGGTCTGTTGGGGGGACGACACCATTTGGCTGCTTCCTCCACCTGCAATTCGAAATGACCGTGAACCGCCGCATATTGGCTGTCAATGCACGTCCAATGGACCGGTCCCAGCTTACGTGCTGGCCGCCGTATGCGTTGTTTAGCGATGTCACGCAATCAATGTCTGCGCGAAGTCGCCGAGCTCAGGCCGACAGGCCGGCTGCGGTTGAGAGTCCGCCCCATGCGGTTTTGCAAGATCCGCGGCGTAATGTAAAGGCAGGCCAGGGATAGCTTTGTCCTCCGCCAACCCTGGCCAGCGGATCGCCGTGGTCAGGCCGCCTTGATGTTTGAGCGTTTGACGTGATCCAGGTTGGTACCCTCGATGCGCACCAGCTTGGTCAGGCCATCCCGTTTCGGCGAATGTACTACACCGATATCGTAGAAGTGCGAGTTCGCCCGGCTGCAGGACGTAGGTCCGTTCTGGCGCGACCAGAGTCGGGTTGGCGCCGTCGCCCGGCTTCACGATACGCCAGTCAGTCATTTCGGTATCACCGACCGCGAGGCCGTAGATCGCCCAGCTTGAGCCGTGGTCGTGCGGCGTCCCAAGCGCCGGAGTTTCATAGACATGCCCGCAGACACAAAAGCCCAGCTCCGGGTCCTCATACAACACCTTACGCGGTCGGCACTGATCCGCCGTCAGATGTTTGGCGACAAATTCCTTGTCGAGCAGCACTTTCGATACCAGCGCGCACACCGCCTGTTTTCCGGCCGGCCCGGCATCCGCCTTAAGGGCGTGGCGGATATCTGCGCTCAGCTGCTCCAGCGTGTAGGCCATTTATTCCTCCCGTGCTTTCCTGCGTCGCGAGTAGGATTCTATGCCATGCATGGCAGCCTGGAGACAAGCCGACGAGACGGCCTTGTTCATGGTCATCATTTAGGATGCAGGCAGTGCTGTTGCCTACCCAGGATCGTCGGCATCAGCTTAGGGCGCCCCATTCGTTCGGATGAAGGTGAGAAAAGAATTGACCTCCGCGGTTCGATGGCGGCGTGGCAAGCGGACGGAATGCCGCAAAACGCGATGTTCCAGCGCGCCCGGGGTGAATCACCGGTGGGCGGAATGATGCCGTTCCTGATCTACCGACCAGCGCTGCCCATGCCTCAAAACTGTCATTCACCGCCCGAAACGGTTACATCGGTCGCCGCGCCTATTCGGCGCTGCCACTGGAAGGCCGAAACGCGGCGGGATACTGTCGTTGGTGAGGGTTGCCGGCCTCGGTCGCTGCACCGCTTCGGCCGGGGAAAAGGAGAGTCCGGTGGCTAACACCAAGCATCACCAAATACTAATTGTTGGCGGGGGAACCGCCGGTATCACCGTCGCTTCAAGTTTGCGCCGCCGCGGCCCGAGGTCACTTGACATTGCCATCGTCGAACCGTCCGAGACGCATTATTACCAGCCATGCTTCACGCTGGTCGGTGCAGGGGCTTATGACATGGCCAAGGCCCAGCGGCCCGAACGGAGCCTTATTCCCACGGGCGTGACCTTGACCCGCGGAGCCGCGCAATCCTTCGACCCCGACAAGAAAAGCGTCGTTCTCGACAACGGTGACACTTTTACCTACGACTACCTTGTCGTCTGTACCGGGGTGAAGCTGGACTGGGACAAGATCGACGGCTTATCTGCGACCCTGGGCGAGAATGGCGTGTGCAGCAACTATTCGCCCCTGTACGCGCCCTATACGTGGCAATGCATCCAAGGATTGAAGCCAGACAGCCGCGTTGTGTTTACGCAGCCGCCACTACCGTTCAAATGCCCTGGCGCGCCGCAGAAAATAGTCTACCTGACCGCAGATCATTTGCGGCGCGCCGGCACGTTGCAGGCGTGCGATTTGCAATACTTCGTGCATGCTCCCGTGGTGTTTGGCGTTCCGTTCTTCGCGCGTGAACTGATGAAAGTTGTCACGCGTTATGGGATTAAGGCGCATTTCCAGCAAAACCTGGTGGCGGTCGACGGCGCAGCAAAGACGGCTACATTCGAGGCCGTGGGCGGCGACGACACGGGGAAGAGAACGACCGTCACGTTCGACATGCTGCACGTTTCGCCACCGCAAAGCCCACCCGAAGCGATTGCGAGAAGCCCATTGGCAAACGCGGCTGGCTGGGTCGACATCAATCAGAACTCGATGCAGCATGTCCGCTACCCGAACGTCTTTTCATTGGGTGACGTGTCCTCGGCGCCAAATTCCAAGACCGCGGCGGCTGTACGAAAGCAGGCACCGGTCGTCGTACGCAACTTGCTGCGAATGATTGCGGGAACGCCAGTGGAGGCTGGTTACGACGGCTATGCCTCGTGCCCGCTGACTACTGCCTATGGCAAGGTCATCATGGCGGAATTCATCTATGGCGGCAAAGTTACGCCGACATTACCCTTCGATCCGGCAAAGGAGCTGTGGCTCTGCTGGTGGATCAAGGTCACCGGACTGCCGTTCTTTTATTGGAACTACATGCTCAAGGGCCATGAATGGTTTCTCAGACATAATACCGCTTTCAAAGGCGACGCCGCCTGAGCCGGCAATTGGCATGTAGCAGGGTGGCGGCGGCGGGACTGACAGAAAGGGGCGGAGACACCGATCGGCTGACGTGATCCGGTGCTTCGAACCTGTAAAACCCAGCACAAATTTCCGGTTTTCTGCCGCCCCGACAAGGTTCGCGGCTTCGTCCGGCATGAACCTCAAGACCAAGTGTTCGCCTATCCATACCAGGATACGAAGGCCAGGGCCGAGCTTGGGCGTGAGCAACGATGACGGGAAACCCATCCCTTACGATCCAACGGTTCGTCCAGTCTGGATGGTGAGCGGCGCCAATACGGTCGACGCGCGTCTCGGCACGTGACCGAGCAATGACTGAGTGCCGCGATAAAGCCCCATGCCGGCGAGCATGACGACGACAAACAGAACTGTGCCAGGATTGCCGAGACTGATACTAGCAAGCGCCGGGCCGGGGCAGTAGCCGACCATTCCCCAGCCGACCCTAGCACCGCGCCGAGAATCAGGCGCCAATCAACGTGTGACTGGGTGGGCTTCGCGAAGGCCAGGCAGCAGAACGGTGCAGAGCGTCGGCGTCCGAGAGCATACCCCAGCCCCGCCACCGGAATCGCGGTCGCCATTACCAGCGCCAGGCTCCGATCCCAAGCGCCGAAAATATTGAGGAAGCCGGTCACCTTGGCCGGATTGATCATCTGCGAAACGGTGAGGCCCTGGCCAAAGAGCAGGCCGGCAGCGAGCGCGGCAATGATGGACGGCATGAGGGTTAGGCTCCGAGCAGATGACGGAGGACAAAACTGGTTGCAACGCCTGTAGCCATGAAGATCGCAGTCGCCGCCAATGAACGACGCGAGAGTCGGGCCATCCCGCAGACGCCACGTCCGCTAGCACAGCCGCCACCGAGACGCGTGCCGAACCCGACCAGGAATCCGGCAGCGACGATGATCGGGGCCGAAACATCAAGCGTGATCCTGTGCAAGTCGCCCCCGCCCAGCCGATAGAGTAACGGCGCGGCAACAAGCCCCAGGAGGAACGCGATCCTCCAGCCGATATCGTCCATTCGCGGTGGCCACAGGTTTACGACGATGCCGCTGATCCCCGCAATCCGACCGTTTGTCAGCCAGAGCACTGCGGCGGAAAGCCCAATTATCGCCCCGCCAATCGCGGAGGAAACGGGTGTGAAACTCCATGAACCGCCTCGCTCCGTTCGAAAGTGAAAATACCGATAGCCGTAGCTACCGCGACCGTCAGTGAGTGCCGCGCCGGCACAGGACCCTTCCTGAGCCTTCGCAGATCAAGCCCTACGCAACTTTCGAGTTGCTTGCCGGTTGGATAGCGGCCTGAGGGCAGCGGCGCCTTGATATGGCTCAATGCCGAGCACTTCCGTTGCGGCGAGTATCGCATCGTCAAATGAGGACAGAAATATGCACAAACACTGGCCGGAACTGGCCGCTGGGCTGACCCCCGCCCTCAAGGAACTACGCGGCGGCGCGCCTGAGGTGATGAAGGGATTTTCGGCGATCGCGCGCGCGGCACTTGAGGGAAGCGCTCTTAACGCCAAGACCAAGGAGCTGATCGCTCTGGCTATTTCGGTCGCGATACGCTGCGACGCCTGCATTGCTTTTCACGCCGAGTCGGCTGTCAAGCGCGGCGCCTCCCGCGCGGAAATGATGGAGACCATGGGTATGGCGATCTATATGGGCGCCGGACCCTCGGTCATGTATGCGGCTCAGGCGGTCGAGGCCTTCGACCAGTTCAGCGCCGCAGGTCCGGCCGACAAGGGTGCCGAGGGGTCGAGGTAGTCTGTCAGTTCGATGTCGTAAGCGGCAAACATATGCCGGCGTATCCATTGACCTGGATCAAGGCGGCAAAAGAGCGAAAGGTCTAATGTACTCAAACATGAGAAAACACACTGAGCATCGCAATGAACGATCAGCCAACAATTAGTGCTTTGTCGGAGGCGCTGGAGGACGAATACCTGGCGCGTGCCACCTATCGCAAGGTGATCGAGCGCTTCGGGCCAGTGAAACCCTTTGTCAACATCGTCGAAGCGGAAAATCGCCATATCGCGGCGTTGTTGGCTCAGTTCGGCCGATTGGGCCTAAAGCCGCCTGCGGATACCTGGCCCGAACGAGTGCAGGCTCCCGAAACGCTGGCGAAGGCCTGCGCAGCGGCGGTGCAGGCCGAGATCGCAAACGACGCGCTCTATGACCGTCTGCTCGATCGGGTTACCGACGCACAGATACGCTCCGTGATGCAGCGGCTGCAGGAGGCCTCGCGCACACGGCACCTGCCGGCATTCCATCGCTGCCTAGAGCGTCACGCGGTATCGCCGGCCAGATGATCCAACCGGCATCGAGGGGCATGATGCAGCAAAACGGAGAGGTCCAATGGCAGTCACAAATCGGCGCAACCCTCTCCTGCCGTGGTGGATTGGCTTGTTAATCATCGCCGTCGTGGACGCCTATATTGGCTACCTGTTTTACGCGACGAAATGCGAGGCGACGGGACTTGCACAAGTTCATGGTGCTGATCGCGGTGCCGGGCGTCTACCTGGTGCTCATGTATCTGACCCTAAAGAGCCGAGGAGCCTGAGACGCAGCGCCCGCAACAGCCCGCCTCTCGAAGCTCGCCAGACCGCTCAAGAGGGAGCCGCTAAGATAGCGAGCACACAAGTCAGTATGTACCCATTGCAGCAGGAACATGTTGGCCCAGCCATCGAGACGGTGCGAGCAGCTTCGAGTCCCGCGGGCTGAACCCCGAAATCGGCCCGATGAGCACGCATGTGGTCGGCGAAGGTGACCTGATCTTCGCCGCACTTGCCGAAGCATTTGCTGAGGCGGCGGATGTGGGCGAGGTGGTGATGACGATCACCGTCTCGAATGCCTGCCCGATCCCGGTTGAAGATGGTTGCACGCGGTATGAGAGCCAGCCGCAACGCTTCGGACCCCGCCGGCCAGTTCGGACCCGACGCCTATAGAACGTGGCGCGCGACCTCGCTCGGCAACCATCACCGAAGACCTCGAAAGGCAACTCATTCGACGCCTGGCCGGCGAATTGAGGAACCAAGCTGTGCTGGATGTCGGCTGCGGCGACGGCGCACTAACCTTCGCGTGCTGGCAGAACGGTGCGTCCCCGGTCGTCGGCTGCGACGTCGATCCGCGCATGATCGCTCGCGCGGTGACGCGCGCGGCGGAGCAGAGCGCGAAGATCAGCTACGCGGTCGGTCGCGCCGAAACTTTGCCGTTTCGCGATCGAGAGTTTCGACCTCGTCACCGCGATCACTGTGCTCGCCTTCGTGCCCGAACCGATCTCGGCCGTTCGGGAAATGGCGCGCGTCCTCAAGCCCGGCGGCCGTCTCGCCATCGGCGATCTCGGCAAATGGAGCCTGTGGGCCGCGTCGCAGACGCCTGCGCGGCTGGTCCGGTGCGAAGATGTGGAACGCGGCGAAGTTCAGATCGGCAAGTGAATTGCGGACACTGGTGCAGGCGGCAAAGCTTCGCGTCGAGCATGTCTCCGGCGCGATCTATTATCCCCGCTCTCGCCTCGTCGCGAGGTTGATGGCGCCGATCGACCCTGTTCTTGGCGAGCTGACCACGTTCGGTGCTGCGTTTGTAGCGGTCAAGGCCAGCAAAGCGTAGCGGGTCGAACTAGCTAACGGATGTCATCGAAGCTCTCGGTGTCAATAAAGGAGGATCGGTCCATGCAGGCAAAGGATGTCATGACGGAAAACGTCATTTCAGTTTCTGAACATTCGCCTATCCATGAGGTGGTGGGCCTGCTGCTGAAGTACCGGGTCAGCGCTGTACCGGTCATCGACGGCATGCGGAAGGTCGTGGGCATCGTCAGCGAGGGTGACCTGCTGCGCCCCGAAGGGACGAGCCGCGCTCGGACGCGGCGTCCTTGGTGGCTGGAGGCGGTCTTCGCCGGCGCGACGGTGGCTTATGAAAAGGCGCAGGGTCGCACCGCCGGCGCGGTGATGACGCGAAACGTGGTCACTGTGGACGAGAACACACCGCTCAATGAAATCGCCGGACTGCTGGAGCGCCATCACATCAAGCGCGTCCCGGTGGTCAGCGACGGCAGGCTCGTGGGTATCGTCAGCCGCGCCAACCTGCTGCACGGGCTCGCCAACACGATAGTCGAACATCATGAACCCGGCGCGGCAAAGGACCGGAAACTCCGCAACCAATTGATGAAAATCCTGCTGGAGAAGCACAAGCTCGATACCGTCCTCGTCAACGTCACCGTGAACGACGGCAATGTCCGGCTTTGGGGCGTGGTCGAAAACGCCGAGGAGGCTGCAGCGGCCGAAAGTGCGGCGAAGACCTTGCCGGACGTGAGGTCGGTCGAAAACAATCTCGGCTTCGGCCCGATGTCAGGAATACCGGTGTAAGGCGCGAATCTTGTGAAGCCAGTCAGCGCTCGCTGGATCGTGGCGTCATTGACACACCCGCCGGCATGACGTGACATCGGGCCCAATCGATCAAAATAACGGGGAGGGGGTCATGAACGGGCAAAACAGCGGGCGGCTCACCGACGCGCTCACCCGTCGGCCTGGGGGCAGACGATCGATCTGGGCCTTCCCGGCGGCCCTGGCGACAGGCCGATCACCACCGCGTTTCCGCAGAAGGGCGCGATGATCCTGCAGCGCACCCGCCCGCCGCTGCTGGAAACGCCGTTCGAGGTGTTCGATCAGCGGCGTGTTCACGCCCAACGACCGCTTCTTCGTGCGCTGGCATTGGGCGGTGATCCCGACCGAGATCGATGTCGACAAGTTCCGCCTCGCCGTGCACGGCAATGTCGAGCAGCCGCTTTCGCTGTCGCTGAAGGACATCATGAGCCTGCCGCAGGTGGAGATGGCGGCGGTCAATCAGTGCTCGGGCAATTCGCGCGGCTTTTTCCAGCCGCGCGTCGCCGGCGGCGAATGGGGCAACGGCGCGATGGGCAATGCGCGCTGGACCGGCGTCGCGGCTCAAGGACGTGCTGGACAAGGCCGGCGTCAAGGCGGGCGCGGTGCAGGTGCGCTTCAACGGCCTGGACGAGCCGGTGGTGGCGGACGGGCCCGATTTCATGAAATCGCTCGCCGTCGATCATGCGCGCGACGGCGAGGTCATGATCGCCTATGCCATGAACGGTCAGCCGCTGCCGCTGCTCAACGGCTTCCCGCTGCGGCTGGTGGTGCCCGGCTGGTACGCGACCTACTGGATCAAGATGCTGAACGACATCGAGGTGCTCGATCAGCCGGACGCCAATTTCTGGATGAAGACGGCCTACACCATCCCCGATACGCCGCACGCCGACATGAAGCCGGGCCAGAGCCGGCGTGACGATGGTGCCGATCAACCGCATGGTCCCGCGCTCCTTCATCACCAACCTGAAAGCGGGCGCCACGATCCACGCCGGCAAGCCGACGCTGGTGCGCGGCATCGCCTTCGGCGGCGACAGCGGCGTGAAGCGGGTGGATTTCTCCGTCCGACGGCGGCAAGAGCTGGCATGCCGCGAGGCTCGGCAAGGACGAGGGCAAGTACAGCTTCCGCCGCTGGGAGGCGCATTTCACGCCGGCCGCGAAGGGCAGCTACACGCTGATGGTCCGCTGCACCAACAGCCAACGGCGTGGCGCAGCCCGACCAGCCCAACTGGAACCCGGCCGGGTTCATGCGCAACATGCATCGAAGCGACTCCGGTCACGGCCGCGTGAGGAGGGCACGAGATGCCGCACGAATGGCTACCGCTCCTCGCTTGTCGCGGCCGTCGCGGCGCTGCCGGCTGTGAAGCGCAGGCAAAGACCACGTCGTGTTGAAGTCGATGAAGCGTCACGCTGCCGGAGAGCACCGCGACGTTCCCGCCGGCCCGGGCGTCGATGCCGTCAACGGCAATTGCCTGCCTGCCACTCGGTCGGCATGGTGATGAACCAGCCGGTGATGCCGAAGGCCGCGTGGGAGGCCGAGGTCAACAAGATGCGCAACGTCTACAAGGCGCCGGTGGCGGAGAGCGACGTCGCCGCGATCATCGATTATCTGGCCAGCATCAAGGGTACAAAATAGGCTTCGGGGCGTCAGGGGAGTAACTCGATCGGCCTCGGTACACCGTGCCGCAGTTGATCCTCGCCCCGGGCTGACGAGGTGATCGAATGAGCAGCGGCAAATGACCGATTTTGGCGCCGCGGTCGTTTCCGACATGAACTAGACCCACTCCTCGCCGCCACCAGGCGAGCCTGGCAGCGCTCGGTTATCACCGCACCGATCTTACCTTTCACAAAGATTGCAGGGGCAAGCAGCAGAGGAGAGATTCATCGCTCTGGCCTCAGGTCGAACGGCCGGAATCGGCGCTATGCAGCCGTCCGCGTTTCTCGCTTCGAGTGACCGTTTTGCGATCCCTTTACGGTCATTGGTCATCGCTGTCGTGGGCTTCCGGTCATGCCCGAATTCCGTTGAACAAGTCGGTTTTTGAATGATGGCGCGAGCCGTGCTGAGTGGTCACGAACGTCGCTGACGAGTGGCTTGCCCCTGACGTGGGCAGGATCGGTGCCGGTGCGGGGATCAGCTTAGCGAGTTTGCGGAGGTTCTGGGCGGTGGCGGCGAGATGGAACTCATCGCGGGCGCCGTTTGGCCCGCGTAATCGGAGCCGATCGAGCTTTAGGATGCGTTTGAGGTGGGCGAATAGCATCTCGACCTTTTTGCGCTGGCAGCGTGAGGTCTGGTAGGCCTCGGTCTTGGCGATGTCACGGGCGAGATCGCGTGCCCCTTCGTAGATTGAGCGCGGGACTTTGCGAGCCGGAGCATTCGGGCAGCAGCGCGGCTTCAGCGGGCACAGCTCGCAGTCGCGCTTGCTGGCGCGGTAGCGCATCGAGTTGTATTTCATCACGCCGGTGCGTGGCGTCGTGAACCGCCGACGATAATGCTGGAGGCTCTTTCCGGCCGGGCAGCGATAGGTGTTGCTGGCGTGATCGTAAGTGAAGTCTTCGCGTGAGAAGGTGCCGTCGGTTCTCTGGGACTTGTCGAACACCGGCACGTGCGGCTCGATCCCGCGATCTTCGACCAACCAGTCGAGCATCTCGGCGGCCCCATAGGCGGTGTCGCCGATCAGCCGGGCGGGGTAAAGATCGAAGCGTTCCATCGAGCGCTCGATCATGCGCTTTGCCGCCAGTATCTCGGCCTGGCGGATCGCGGTTGTCGCCTCGACATCGACGAATGATGGCGTTGTCGACATCGATCAGGTAGTTGGTCGAATAGGCGAAGAAGGCCGGTCCGCGATGCGCCGCCGTCCAACGTGTGGCCGGATCCGACGGCGCGATGAACTTGGGCGTCACTTCACTTGCTGCGCCGAACGCGGCATCGTCGAGGACGGCGAGGTATTCCTCGACCGCCCGGCCGGCCGCATCCGGTGGCAGGCCCGCGGCACCCTCGATGCGACTGCGGTCGCTGGCGTCAGCCTGGATCAAGCTGGCATCGACGGCAAAACCCTCGCCGGCCCGACCAGCCCCTCGTCGATGCAGCGCTGCAGCACGGTCTCGAATAGGCGCCGCAGCAGGTCGCTCTCGCGAAAGCGGCCATGCCGGTTCTTCGAGAAGGTCGAGTGATCAGGTACCGAACCGTCGAGCCCGAGCCGGCAGAACCAGCGGTAGGCGAGGTTCAGGTGAGCCTTATCACACAGCCGCCGCTCCGAACGGATGCCGAAGCAATAGCCGACAAGCAGCATCCGGATCAGCAGCTCCGGATCGATCGAAGGCCGACCCATGTCACTGTAAAAGGGCGCCAGGTGCACCCGGACTGCGCCGAGGTCAACAAACCGGTCAATCGCCCGCAGCAAATGCGTCTCGGGCACGTGGCGTTCGAGCGAAAACTCGTAAAACAGGGCGTCTTGCCGGACCTGCCGTTCCCCCATCATCGACTGCACTCCAGTCTAAACGACCAGAGTAAATCGGCACCCCAGACCCGACGCAATCCCCGACTTCTTCAACACAATCGCCCCGAAGCGGCCGTTCGGGACTGCGCAAAGAAATCGCGCTGGCTCAGCCGATTGGGGGCAGGTTTGACCGCCTTCAATTTACTCCCGCGCCATTTGCCGCAAAGGTTTCCTTTCCTTCGCCGACGCTAAGAATTTGATGAAGTCTTCGGCTGCATCGCGTTGTGAGGTGTTCGTCATCACCGCAGCGGTGTACGAGAGAGAACTCTGGAGATCGCCCGGTAGCGGGCCAAGGAGCTTTATGCCGGGTGTCGTCGCGATGAGCGGTATCGTGCCCGCCGCCATATCGTTGCCTTTGCCTTTCAACACAGGTTCAAAAATCCCATTGGGCGTCGTGCGGACGATCTTGGGTTTGAGCGTGTCGGCGATGCCCAGCCGGTCAAGAACCTTTGCAAAGGCTTCGCCCGATTTGACACTGTTGAAGACAAGAAGGTCTGCGCCAAGCAGAGTGTTTTTGAATTTTTCAACAGTTGAAATGTCATATGCCGGGCTGTCTTTGCGATTGCCAAGGCCGACGCCAACGTGTGCGATTATCGGTCTGTCTCCGGCGCTCACCTTGCCGGAATTGTAAGCTCCTCGACAAAGTCCGGCTGAACGATGACAACGTCGGCTGTTTCGCCGTCTTCAATCCTCTTCTTCACGGCGGGGGATGGGTCGAACACCAAGCTGACTTGATTATGTGTCTGCTGGCGATAGAGATCGACGACCTTGGTCAACGCAGGAGCGAGGGGACTGTCGCTCATGACCTTAATGTCGGCGGCTTGAACTGTCGCAGCAAAAATCAGAGAATGTGACTCGCCAGGAAAATGCTCAGGCTGACGCGCTTGACCTTGCGCCTCATCGGATCTGATCCTCCCTGGCTAACAATTCCGCGCCCTGTTGCGCGAAGACCGGTGTTGAGCGGCACTGTTGCGTCCGCCTGTCTTTAAGCGCCATACGTGCACTGAAATGCGGCCGAAACGCTTTACGGCCAGCTTTCTTCTTCCTTACGGTGGTCTTACGATTTCGCTCGCGGAGCCGTGGGAGGCTTCCGGGGGCGGGCGTGGTTTGGCGTTTGGCGACCACCGGCTCGACATCGAGCGCCGCGAATTGCGTCGCGGCAGCGAACTGATTGACGTCGAACCCAAGGTCTTCGATTTGCTGGCCTATCTGGTGCAGCACCGGGACCGGGTGGTCAGCAAGGACGATCTGCTTGCAGGCGGTATGGGGCGGCCGGATCGTCTCGGAGTCGGCGCTGACCACGCGGATCAACGCGGTGCGCCGGGCGCTCGGCGACGACGGTGCGGCACAACGGTTGATCCGTACCTTCACCCGCAAGGGCGTCCGCTTCATCGGCGAGGTCACGGAAACGCCAACGAGCTGGTGCCGACAATCGCCATGGTGCGACGCGGACAAACCGTCTGGCCGGTACCGCCGACGATAAGCCATCGATCGCGGTGCTGCCATTCCAGAACATGAGCGGCGACCCCGAGCAGGAGTATTTCGCGGACGGCATGGTCGAGGAGATCACCACCGCGATCGCGCGCTCTCCGTGGCTGTTCGTCATCGCGCGGAATTCGAGCTTCACATACAAGGGCAAGGCCGTCGATGTGAAGCAGGTGGCGCGCGAACTTGGCGTCCGCTACGTGCTCGAAGGCTCGGTCAGAAAGGCCGGCAACCGGGTGCGCATCACCGGCGCAGTTGATCGAACTCGACGACCGGCGCGCATATCTGGGCCGACCGCTTCGATGGCACCCTCGACGACATTTTCGAATTGCAGGATCGGGTGGCGAGCGGCGTTGTCGGTGCGATCGAGCCGCGGCTGCGCCTTGCCGAAATCGAGCGCGCCGAGCCGCAAGCCGACCGACAGCCTCGACGCCTACGACCTCTACCTGCGCGCTCGGTGGCGCAGGCGTACAAGAGAACCAGCGCAAGTTTGGCCGAGTCTATTCAGGCTGGCGCATCGGGCCCTCGAACTCGATCCCGCTTATGCGCCGGCGATGTCGCAGAATTGCCCTGAGTCGGGGTATGCAGCGGCAGCGGAATTGGATCCCGGCCGCTGGCCCGGAGGTCGATGAAGGGCATCGCATGGCGCGGCAGGCGATCGCGGCCGCCGGGGATGATCCCTGGGTGCTGGATTGGGCCGGTTTGGCGCTTGCGCTGCTTGCCGGAGAGAACGATGCGGCGCTCAGCGCGATGGACCGCGCGATCGTCCTCAACCCCAATTTTGCCCTCGCATTCGGCCACCGCGCGTTGGTTCTGGCGTATCTCAATCGACCCGACGAGGCGATCCATTGCGGCGCATCAGGCGATGCGCCTGAGCCCGCTCGACCCCGGCACTTTTGCCTTTTGCCAGGCCTGGCTATCGCGCACCTGGCTGCGGGCCGTTACGAGACGGGATTGCACTGGGCAGAAGAGGCATTGCGTGAAAACGGTGGGATGCCTGCGCTTCGCCTCAAACTAAGCCTCTGCGGCCATCTGGGACGGCTGGAAGAAGCAAAGGAATGTTTGCTCCGTCTGAACGAAATACATTCCGAGCCGACGATTTCCGGTATTTCGAGCGATTATCCGAAGGGCCTCGCGCCAGAGATCATCGTCCGCCTAGCCGAAGGATTGCGAATGGCCGGATTGCCGGAGGAATAGTCGCGAAGGTGCCCAGGCGCCGAACGTCCAAGATCGGTCTAACTTCGCACCGCGGATGGCTGCTCACATGGGCATGTTCGCAGTCAAGGGTCAGGTTTAGGGGTTCATAGGCGGTTCTCCGGCCGTTGGTTCGGATCCAAGGTCTGAGCCCGTTTCCATGACCCGATGAGCGTGCTGCACCAGATCAAGCTCACATACGGTCGCCGTTTGTTGCGGCTGCACCAACATCCCGCGTCCGGCGGGTGGGGCTCAGGAGGCCGGGACCATTCTTTCGGTCGGCTGTTGAGGCCAGCAGCCATCTCGGTTCGGCCACCTGGATCCGGCAGGACTTATCAGTCCTTGCGGATGTGGTCAGATCGTCGCCGGCGCCGCCTTCATCACGGCCCCCTCGATGACGACGCCGGCGGTGGTGTACCGCCACAGGGCGATGAGGAGCTTGCGCGCCAGGGCGACGATGATGGTCTTGCGCATCCGCCCGCCAAGGCGGACCCGCTCATGGAACCACAGGCTGAGCGCCGAGGTCGGCTGGTTCTGCAGCCAGAGCCAGGCCAGCTCGACCATTGTTGTCCGCAGCCGTGGGTTGCCCGCCTTGGACACACCCTGCTCATGATCGATCGAGCCGCTCTGCCATGGCGTCGGTGCCAGACCGGCGTAGGCGGCTACCTGCCTGCGGTTGTCGAACTGGCGAAACAGGCCCTCCGACCAGAGGACGGCGGCGGTCTCGGGGCCGATACCCTTCAACCGCGCCAGCATGGCTGCCGGTGAGGCCGCCTCCTCACTCGCCGGCGTCAGCAAGGCGTCTCGTTCCGCCTCGACGGTCTTCAACTGCGCCAGCACGACCTCGAGCCGATCGAGCTCGCGGATGATCTGCGCCTTCAGGTGCACCGGCAGGGGCCAGCCGTCGCCTGTCCGCAGGTCCTCCAGCCGCTCACGCCGACCCTTGCGCAGCGGCTCGTAGCCAAAGACCCCCTGGGCGAAGAGCAGCCCTTTGATCCGGTTGACGTGCCTCACCCGCTCGCCCACCAGCGTCCGGCGCTCACGGCAGACACGCCGGCGATCCTCCTCCTGCGGCGTCGGCGCCCTGGCCATCGAACACACCCGCGGCTCGCCACGCTTGTAGGCCATGAGGGTGCGCACCAGGGTCTCGCCGTCGATCTTGTCGGTCTTCGCCCGCCGACGCCGGCGCGAGGTCAGGATCGACGCGGCGTCGGCCACGTGGCTCTCGATCCCTTCGGACTGCAGCACCCGGTGGAGCCAGAAGCCATCCAGACCGGCCTCCTGGGTGACGATAATCGGGAAGTCCCGGCCGGTCCGCGCCGCAGCCTTGCGCCTGAGCTCGGCGAACCGACGCAGTAGCCCAGACACATCGCTCGCCGGAACCGAGTGCTTGGACATCTTCTCCCCGCCCCCAGGCGCCAGGGACGTGATCAGCCAGGCCCTGCGCGACAGTTCCAGCGAGACAAAAATCGCGCCAAGTTCGGTGCGGATAGCGGCCTGCGCAGGCCGGGGTGCGTCTTCAGGCATCGTCGCCTCCAGAGTGGGTGGGGCAGCAACCTCACTCTCAAAGGGCGACGGTCGCTAGCCAGACGCCCATGGGATCTTTCGGCGCTTCCGCGACATCCAAATCGAGCAGAGCGGACGACCGCTTCGGGGTCCAGGAGCGGTCGTTCGCTCGCCATGGCCTACGCAACAAAAGAGGCGATCGGTTCTATCAGCGGCGGGTCGTTGTTTTTGACGTTGCCGGCGGGTCTATCCGCTGGCACATGGCCAGCCCCTCGGCTGGGTAGTGTACCAGGAGCGCCTTCAGCCGGCCGGTATCTCGTAGGCAACGTTTCGGATCGGCTTTGAAATTTGTGCAGTCGAACTCGAACCCATTGGCATTTTCCAAATCGTTTTGCCGCTATGCAAAAACCCTGAGTTGGGAAACCCGCGATGATCTATCGCGGAACACGATCACGACAGAGAGCAGCGCACGAACGAACAAGCCAACAACTATATCAACCCAGCACAAAGGCCACCACCAAACCCGAACGCTTGGGTTTACGCCAACCCAAAATGGCGTGAGCTTAAAGCCAGGATGGTGGCTAAGTTCGGCGAGCGTTGTTGTGATCCGCATCACAAGCCGGACATGCCGGTTAGTAGGATCGATCTTGATCATATCAAAGAGGTAAGCGACGGAGGCAAGCCGTTCAGTGAGTCGAACGTGATGTTGCGATGCCGAAGTTGTCATAAGGTCAAGACGAATGCGGTTCGGAAGTGGCGGTTCGTGCTGGCCAACCTTCGATGAGAAGGTTATAGGCCAGGGGGGGGGGAGTTAAATATTTCCAGAATCGTTAGGCGCTACGACTTCGCCCGAATTGATGCAGAGAGAAAATATTTTCGGAGGATTCCTGTTTTCGATTAGAGTGGCAACGTTTTCCCTCTTAAATTATTGGTTTATAATGCTATAATTTTGAACATCTCTGGAAACTCTGATGGAAACCATGGCAACCCAGCATGCGAGACCCACACCAAATTGGGCGACCATCGAAATCCTTTATACGGAGACCGATAAGTCCGTTCGCGGGATCGCAGACCTGCATGGGGTAAGTCACACCGCGATCCAAAAGCGAGCCGCCAAACGTCGCTGGGTCAAATTCCACCCGCCAGACGAAGCGGCGCCCGTTCCTTTGACTGGGGACGTCGTTGCGTCGGCGCCGATCCCGCGCGGGTCTCTGCCGCGACAGCGGCTTGAACCTGAGCCTTACGATGGAGCCGCGGTGCTCCAGAGAGTGAAGCAATCAGGTCCACAACAACTCGTAGAACATGCACGCGGTTTGGTCGAAGCATTGCTAGGCGAACTCGATGCTGCGATAGCCCAAAAGGACATCAGGTCGCCGTCGCGGGCATTGACCGCAAAAGGCTTGGCCGGCGCGGCGAAGTTGCTGATTGATGCATCAGTCGGTAGGCCGATGGGCAAAAAAGAGGAAAAACAGGCCATCGCGGAGGGGTTGGCCAAAAATAGCCCGTTCGCCATGCGACCACTACCGCCAAAAGTTTTGCCAGGCGTGGCCCCCTTCGATAAAAATCGCAAAACTGATTGATCCTCGCGTTTGCGAGCCGCCGCCCATTGCTGAGGAATCGTAAACCGACGGCCCGAAGAGTTGCCACCGGGTCCCCAAGCCAACAGGCGTCCTTTAACCAGGCGTGGAACCTCACAGAACCGGAGACAGCAGCGGGTTTCGACCGGGTTAGGCGCCCATAAAAAAATGAAGTGCCGCTTTGGGCTGTGAAGCGGACCATCCCTTACTACGCGTCGGCGGTCGCCAAGCGTCGACAGATCCCATGGGCGTCTGGCCAGCGACCTGCCCTTTTGGAGAGTGAGGTTGCTGCCCCATCCACTCTGGACGCGACGATGGCTGGAGATGCACCCCGCCTGCGCGGGCCGCTATCCGCACCGATCTTGGAGCGATCTTTGTCTCGAAGAAACTGTCACGCAGGGCCTGGCTGATCACGTCCCTTGTCTCCTGGGGCCGGGGAGAAGGCGTCCAAGCACGCGATTCCGGCGAGCGAGGTGTCTGGGCTGCTGCGTCGGTTCGCGGAGCTCACGATGGGCAGCGAGACGCGTTCTTGAACTGGCTCGACGCTACGAAAAAACATTCGCTGCATTGACTGCGACGAAGACGTGATCGACTGCGAGCTGGCCGTGATCGTGCGCGCGGTCTCAGCCGACGAACTCGGCCGAGAAGGTTAGAACACCGCCTTCCCGATAATCTCGGCTGCCTTGCCTTCATCTTCAGGAGCATGAAGATAAATTCGCGCTGTGATCACGGCGCTGCTGTGACCCGCGATCTTGGCAACCTCGGCGAGCGGGCGACCGGAATTGACGAGCTCCGACAAATGCCAGTGTCGCAGATTATGGAGCTTGATCCCGCGTCGGCCAGCCCAAGCGGTCAGCAACTTTACATCGATCGGATATCCGCGATCGGAACATACCACCGGCATTTCGCCCGCTAGTCGCTTCCCGTAGCGCAACAGAATCTCAGTCACCTTCCTTCGGTGACCTCTCAACCGATCCATCGCCGCAGCAGGAAGGCGGATCGTGCGAACGCCATATTTCGATTTTGGTGGCCCAAATAGTTCGTTGCCATCTGGCCCAAGAAGCGGCAGCAACTGCCGCTCAATCCGGATGGCGCTTAGGTCGAAATCGACATCGCGCCATTGGAGACCGCAAGCCTCGCCGCGGCGCAGCCCGGCGGCGACGCACAGCATGACAGCGACGCCGTAGGCCGTGTCATCCTGCAGCAGCTCGGTGATCTTGTCCGCGCTCACCGGCACAGCTCTTTCGGGATTGCCGATCGGCAACTCGCCTTGCAGCTTCCGCATTGGCGATGCGCTGATCAGGTCGAATTTCTCGGCAGATTTGAGCGCACTGGCCAGCACATTGCGCAACTGGCGCAAGCTGCTCGGCTTCAACTTCCCGGCCCAGCCGGCGAAGGCCTGCTTGATCACGAGGGGCGACAGAGACCGCAAGGCGATCGATCCAAGCGCCGGCTTGATATGGCAATTCACAGCAGACGTGTAGTTGATCTTCGTGAGAGGGGCCACGTTTAGACCGGCCAACCATTGATCGAGGAAGGTACTGAACCAGAGCCTCGCGGGTGCAAGTGCGGCCTTGCCCTGATCAACATCGGCGGCGAAAGCGGCGGCGATCTTGTGCGCCTCGCGCTCGGTTCTCGCCCGGATCGTTTTATAATGCGGCTTACTCCCGCGCTTGACCTTGATCCTGGCTGTGCGGAAGCCGCCGGCATCCGGTTTCGATCGCCACTGAATGTTGTACGCCGCCAAGGCCGGCTCCTTCTCGCTGCTGGTAAGATGGCACCCGCGAGCGCATGGTGCAAGAAAAGTCGGGTGCCAAATGGGTGCCAAACGGGGTTACAACAGGTTTCTCGGGAGCGGAGAGAGAACATGGCTGGTTTAGAGCCAATTCCCTATTCTGACCAGAAAATCCGTCATATTTTGGAGAGTGTTCACACGATCGCGATGGTCGGGGCTTCGACCAACTGGAACCGGCCCAGCTACTTCGTGATGAAGTACCTGCAGGGCAAGGGCTATCGGGTGATCCCGGTCAACCCGACAGCCGCCGGGCAGACGCTGCTCGGCGAGAAGGTCTACGCCTCGCTCAGGGACATTCCCGACAAGATCGACATGGTCGACATGTTCCGCGCCGCCGAGCGAGGCGCCGGGGGTGGTCGCCGACGCGATCGCGATCGGCGCCAAGGTGGTGTGGATGCAGCTCGGCATCCGCAACGACGAGGCGGCGGCGACCGCCGAGGCGGCCGGCATCGAAGTGATCATGAACCGCTGCCCGAAGATCGAGTTCGGCCGGCTCGGCGGCGAGCTCTCATGGAGCGGGGTCAATAGCGGCATCATCCAGAACCGCGCGCCGGTGCCGCCCCGCCCGCGCCGGGTCAAGGACCGGCCGCGCCGGCTCCGCGCAATCTCAGACCTACGGGTTCGAGACCCGCGCGATCCATGCCGGCGCCGCGCCCGACCCGACCACCGGCGCGCGCTCGACCCCGATCTACCAGACGACGGCCTATGTGTTCGACGATGTCGACCACGCCGCCTCGCTCTTCAACCTGCACAATTTCGGCTACATCTATTCGCGGCTGACCAACCCGACCGTCGCGGTGCTCGAAGAGCGGGTCGCCAGCCTCGAAGGCGGCCGCGCCGCGGTGGCGGCGGCCTCGGGCCACGCCGCGCAGTTCCTGATTTTCTTCACCTTGATGCAGCCGGGCGACGAGTTCATCGCCTCGCGCAACCTCTACGGCGGCTCGCTGACCCAGTTCGGCCTGTCATTCAAGAAGCTCGGCTGGACCTGCCATTTCGTCGATCCGACCGAGCCGGAGAATTTCCGCAAGGCGATCACGCCGAAGGTGCAAGGCGATCTTTCTCGAAAACCTCGCCAATCCCGGCGGCATCGTCGTCGATATCGCCAAGGTCGCCGAGATCGCGCACGCAGGCCGGCATCCCGCTGATCGTCGATAACACGCTGGCGACGCCGTATCTGTGCCGGCCGATCGATTTCGGCGCCGACATCGTCGTCCATTCGACCACGAAGTTTCTCGTCCGGCCATGGCAATGCGCTGGGCGGCGTGGTGGTCGAGATCGGGAAAATTCGACTGGTCGCAGGGCGGCAAATTCCCGTCGCTGACCGAGCCGGAGCCGGCCTATCACGGGCTCAAATTCTTCGAGAATTTCGGCGATTTCGCCTTCACCACCAAGGCGCGCGCGGTGGCGCTGCGCGATTTCGGCCCGACCTAGTCGCCGATGAACGCGTTCCTCACGATCACCGGCATCGAGAGCCTGCCGGTGCGCATGGACCGCCATGTCGAGAATGCGAAGAAGGTCGCCGAATTTCTCGCCGTCCACCCGAAAGTGGCCTGGGTTTCCTATGCCTCGCTCAAGGACAGCCCCTATTACGAGCTGGCGCAAAAATACCTGCCGAAGGGCGCCGGTGCGGTGTTCACCTTCGGGGTCAAGGGCGGGTTCGAGGCCGGGGTCAAGCTGGTCGAGAACGTGCGGCTGTTCTCGCACCTCGCCAATATCGGCGACACCCGCAGCCTGATCCTGCACCCGGCCTCGACGACGCACCGGCAATTGACCGACGAGCAGCGCCTCGCCGCCGGCGCCGGCCCGGACGTGGTGCGCTTGTCGATCGGGCTGGAGACGGCCGACGACATCATCCGCGATCTCGACGAGGCGCTGAGCGCTTAGAATTTTCGCGCCGGTCGATTGACAGTCCGGATCGAGTTCCCATTTCGTTCCTATCTGCGAAGAATCCGCGATCTTGAGGCTGCGGCGGCTCGGTGAGCCCGTGCTGCCGTCAGCAAATTATGGCGCTTGCCGATGAACTAGCGGAAAGGCAGAATCAGCTAGAGCGTCGAGCAACCGGAACGCGTGGAAGTCGGGTTGCGCGGGGGGAGCCAATGAGAGCACGCGCTGCCATATGGGCTGCGGGGCTGGTGCTGCTGGCGCAAGCCGCCGCGGCGCAGAGCGTCAAACATGTCGTCACGTTCGGCGATAGCGGCTTTGACAGCGGCTACTACAAGCTGCTTCCGGCGCCAGGCGGCGGCCTGAATTACGATTTGGCATGGCCGGCCGCGGTCGCCGCCGGCGCGGGCGCGCCGACGACCAATCCCGGGCTGATGAGCCCGCAAGTGCTCGCCGCTTATTTCGGGTTGACCGCGTTTCCCGCCAACCAGCCGGGCGGCACGGACTACGCCACCAGCGGCGCCAAAAACGTGACGACGAACGATTTGCACACGGGCGGCTTCACCGCGGCGATTCCAACGGTAATGCAGATCGCGGACTACCTCGCCGCAAACCACGGCACTGGAAGCGATACGCTGTTTCTTATCGGGTCGGGCGGCAACGACGTCAGCTATGCCCTGGGCCAAACCGGCGGGGGCCCCTACCCGGCCGACCCCAACGCCTATCTCCTCGGCGCGGCAGGCGACCTCGCCAATGCGATCGCCGGCCTGCGGAACGCCGGCGGCCGCTTCTTCATCGTTCCCGACCTGCCGTATTCTTTCCCGCTCAACGATCCGACGACCCAACAGGCCAGGCTGCTCTACAGCCAGGCGCTCTGGTCCGATCTCGCCGCGTCGGGGGTCAATTTCATTCCCGCCGATTACAACGCGGTGCGCCTGGCGATCCAGGCCAACCCGCTTTCCTTTGGGTTCATTTCAACCAGCAATGCCGCGGGCCATACCGCCTGCACCAAGCCCGCCAACATCGACAGCGCCTGGTCGCTGCTGTGCTCACCCAACCCCGGCGCACCGTCTCAGCTGGTCGCGCCCAACGCCGACCAGGTCTACCTGTTCGCCGACGATCAACACCTCACGACCGCCGGCCAGAAGATCGTCGGCGACTATTTTTACAGCCTCGTGGTGGCGCCGAGCGAAATCTCGTTGCTGCCTGAAAACGCGCTGGAGATGCGCCGCGAGGCAATCACCGGCATCCAGCAGCAGATCGCGGTATCCCAGGCAAATGTCGGGGCGCTCGGCTTCAATCCCTGGATCGTTGGCGATATCGCCCGCTACGGCTTCACCAACTCGACCGGGTTTCCCGGCGACCCAAGCAACGCCTATTCGGGCAGCGTGGGGATAGACCATCATTTGGGCGGCGGGCTCCTGGTCGGAGCCGCCCTCAGCATCGGCAGCCAAAGCCCCGATTTCACTTTGGGCGGTGGGTTCACCGAGCGGCAGATTGCCGGCAGCATCTACGCTGGATTTCGCGCCGAGCCATGGTGGGGCGATGTGATCGGGACCTATGGCGGGCTCGATTACAGGATCGACCGCGCCGTCCCGATCGGCATCACCATCCAACACAATCCGGGTAACACCGGCGGCCGGGATGTGTCGATCGCCGTCGAGGGCGGCTATGATTTCGTCAATGGCGCGCTGACCCACGGACCGATTGTCGGGCTGACGGCGCAGCATATCGATGTCGACAGATTCACCGAGACCGGCTCCTTCACCAGCCTCTCTTTCGCGAGCCAGACGCGAGACTCCGCTATCGCGGCACTCGGCTATCGCGCCAGCGTCGATATCGGCAATTTGACGCCGTTCGCCCAGCTCGTGTGGAACCACGAATTCGCCTCGACCGGCAATCGGACCGTAACGGCGTCGCTCACCACCATCGTGGCGCCGGGCTTTTCCATGCCCGCAATCGACGTGGGCACCGACTGGGGGACCGGCACGGTCGGGGTCAAATGGAAGCTGACGCCAAACCTGACCGCGCTCGGATCGTTCACCGGCGAGTTTGGCCAAAGCCGGGTCGCCGCCTATGGCGGACTGCTCGGCCTCAATATGTCGTTCTGAGGCCAGCCGCGGCTATCGCACGCCGACCAGTTCGACGTCGAAGATCAGCGTCGCGTTGGGCGGGATCACGCCACCCGCGCCCTTCGCTCCGTAGGCGAGCTCCGGGGGAATGATCAGCGTGCGCTGGCCGCCGATTTTCATTCCGGCGACGCCTTCGTCCCAGCCCGTGATGACCTGCCCGGCGCCCAAGTTTGAACGCGAACGGCTTGCCGCGGTCGCGCGAGCTGTCGAATTGCGCGCCCTTGACGCCATTCTTATAGAGCCAGCCGGTGTACTGAACCTCGACGAACAAAGCCCTTCTGGGCCTCGGCGCCGTCGCCGACCTTGACGTCGGTATATTTGAGCCCGTCGGGCAAGCTCGACCGTCTTGCCTTGCTGGGCACTCGCGAGCGGCGCGAAAACCAGAAACGCAAATGCCGCGACAACAGCAGCAAAGCGAAACGACATCGGAAACTCCTGACTGGATGCGACTGGAGGGGCCAATATGCAGGCTTGGCAGTGGCCGTCGCAAGGAGCCGCGTGCTAGCGTTCCCGGCGATCTCTGTCCCCCCAGCGAAAATCGGAGGAAATCCATGGCTCAGTCACAACCCAGCTCGGCCCGTGACGCGGTGCGCAACGTTGTTCCCGACCTCATCGGCTATACCGAGAAGTGGCTCTTCGGCGAGGTTTGGGAGCGGCCGCAGCTATCGAAGCGCGACCGCAGCCTGATCGTCGTCGCCACCTTGATCGCGCTCGGCCGCGAGAAGCAGCTTGTCGGCCATCTTGAGCGCGCGCTCAACAACGGCCTTACTAAGACCGAGCTCTCCGAAGTCATCACCCACCTCGCCTTCTATGCCGGCTGGCCGGCGGCGATGACCGCGGCGCTAGTGGCCAAGGACGTGTTCGACAAGCACTGAGACGTCCATTCGTCGTTCCCGCGCACGCGGGAATCCAGTTGCTCCTGGACCCCCGCTTTCGCGGGGGTGACGAGACCGGAAAATCCGTATCGAGGAGAATGCAATGAAAGTCGGTTTCATCGGGCTCGGCACGATGGGCGCCAGCATGGCGGCGAACCTGCAAAAGGCCGGGCACGAGCTGGTCGTCCACGACATCCGCCGGGCGGCGGCCGAGCGTCACCTCGCGGCGGGCGCCGTCGTGGGCCGACAGCCCCAAGGCGTTGGCCGAGCAGATGCGAGGTGATCTTTACCTCGCTCCCCGGCCCGCCGGAGGTCGAGGCGGTCGCGCTCGGCCCCAACGGCTTGCTCGCCGGCATGAAGCCGGACACCGCCTATTTCGACCTGTCGACCAACTCGCCGACGGTCGTGCGGCGGATCAACGCCGCCTTCGCCGAGAAGAACGTCTACATGCTCGATGCGCCGGTCAGCGGCGGCCCGCGCGGCGCCGCCTCGGGGCGGCTGGCGCTGTGGATCGGCGGCGACGAGCAGCAGTTCAACCGGCACAAGAAGGTGCTCGACGCGATCGGCGACGCCGCCCGCTATATCGGCCCGATCGGCGCCGGCTCGGTCGCCAAGCTGGTGCACAATTGCGCCGGCTACGCGATCCAGACCTGCCTCGCCGAAGTGTTCACCATGGGGGTCAAGGCCGGGGTCGAACCGCTGGCGCTTGTGGGAGGCGGTGCGGCAAGGCGCCGGCGGCCGGCGCCGCACCTTCGACGCGCTCGGCGACCATTTCCTCACCGACAGCTACGACCCGCCCGATTTCGCGCTGCGCCTGGCGCACAAGGACGTGACCCTCGCCACCGAGCTTGCCCGCGAATTGAAGGTGCCGATGCCGATGGCGCAATCTGGCGCACGGCGAGTTGACGGCGGCGCTGAACCGTGGTTGGGAGGGCCGTGACTCGCGGGTCGCGATGAACCTGCAGAAAGAGCGCGCCGGGGTAACGATCAAGGTCGATCCGGCGGACATCAAGGCCGCGCTCGAACGTGACGGAAAATAGCTTGTAAGCTGCACTTAAGGTTTGCTGGACCCCGCCCGCTTTGCTACGGGTGGGGCCAGCAAGCGGATTTAGCAGCGCGGACTGGCGGATCGTCGGCCGATTGAACGGGGAAGGAAGACCATGAAGGGGACGTTTCGCGGCTGTGGCGCTGCTTGTCTGCGTCCTGCTTTTGCCATGCGCGGCACCGGCGATGGCGCAAAAATCGGGCGGCATCCTCAAGCTCTATCACCGCGACAGCCCGGGAAGCCTGTCGATCCTCGAGGAGGCCACGATCTCGGCGATCGCGCCGGCGATGGCGGTGTTCAACAACCTCGTTCTGTTCAACCAGCACGAAAAGCAGAACCGGCCGGAATTCATCGAGCCGGAGCTGGCGGAAAGCTGGAGCTGGAACGACGACTACACCAAGCTCAGCTTCAAGCTGCGCCAAGGCGTCAAATGGCATGACGGGCAGCCCTTCACCGCCAAGGACGTCAAGTGCACCTGGGATCTGCTGACCGGCAAGTCGACCGACAAGCTTCGCCTCAACCCGCGCAAAGTCTGGTACGAGAACCTGGACGACGTGGTTGTCGAGGGCGACTATGCCGTCACCTTCGTTTTGAAGCGGCCGCAGCCAGCCTTCCTGATGCTGTTGGCTTCCGGCGACTCCCCAGTCTATCCGTGCCACGTGCCGGCGGCGCAGATGCGCACCCATCCGATCGGCACCGGGCCGTTCAAGTTCGTCGATTACAAGCCCAACGAATACATCAAGTTCACGAAGAACACGGATTACTGGAAGCCGGGCCGGCCCTATCTCGACGGTGTCGAGTGGACGATCATCCCCAATCGGGCGACGCAATCGCTGGCCTTTATCGCCGGCCAGTTCGACATGACCTTCCCGTACGAGGTCACCGTGCAAATGGTGCACGACATCAAGAGCCAGGCGCCGAGCGCGATCTGCGAAATCGACCCGACGATGGTGTCGTTCAACCTCTTGGTCAATCGCGACAAACCGCCTTTCAACGATCCCGACATCCGCCAGGCGATGATGCTGACGATCGACCGCAAGGCCTTTCTCGACATCATCTCCGAAGGGCAAGGACAGATCGGCGGCGCCATGCAATCGCCGCCGCCGGGCTTGTGGGGCCTGCCGCCTGACATCCTGCAGACCATGCCCGGCTATGGCCCCGACGTCGAAAAGAACCGTGCCGATGCGCGCGCGTTGATGGAAAAGCACGGCTACGGCCCCGAACAACCGACTTGCGGTCAAGGTGCAGACCCGCAACATCGCCCAATACCGCGATCCGGCGATCATCCTGATCGACCAGTTGAAGCAGATTTACATCGACGGCGAACTCGATGTCGTCGAGACCGCGAACTGGTTCCCGCGCATCGCGCGCAAGGACTACACGGTCGCCGGCAACCTGACCGGCAGCGGCGTCGACGATCCCGACGCCTATTTCTTCGAGCACTACGCCTGCGGCTCGGAGCGCAACTACACCAACTACTGCAATCCCGATGTCGAAAAGCTGTTTGTCAAGCAGTCGGAAGAAGCCGGATCCAGACGAAGCGCAAGAAAATCGTCTGGGACATCGACAAGATTCTGACAGAGGACGGCGCTCGGCCGATCGTCTACCGGTACAACCTCGCCACCTGCCACTATCCGCGGGTGCACAACATCACGACCATGGTGAACAGCATCTTCAACGGCTGGCGGTTCGAGGATGCTTGGCTGGACCAATAGCCGCGGCCACCCATAGCGCATTCGCCATGCGAGTGGCTTGCGTTTTCGCTATTGTCGTACCGCCCAGGGCGGTACGTGTTTCAGCGAAAGGGCTCATCTCACCGTGAATGCACCCGGTTCGCTGTCGGTCATCGCGCTCTTCGACAATGCCGACATCGTCGTCAAGGTTGTGTTGCTGCTGCTGTTGTCCGGGTCGGTGTGGAGTTGGGCGGTCGTCGTCGACAAGTGGGTGCGGCTGCGCGGCGGCTCGGCTTTCGGCCGGCGCCTGGATGGATCGGGCAGCGGCGCCGCCAGCGCCGAGGAGTTGATCGGTGAGCGCCTCGGCGGCGATTCCGGACCAGCCGGCGAGCGCGGTCATCGCCGCGGGGGTCGAGGAGTGCATGACCGCCGTCGAGCGAGGGCACCGAAACCCTCGCCGAGCGGCGCGACCGCATCGAGCGGGCGATGCGGCTGGCGCTGAGCCTGCAATTGCGGCAACTCGAATATCGCCTCCCGTTTCTGGCGACGCTCGGTTCGGCCGCTCCGTTCATCGGGCTGTTCGGTACGGTCTGGGGCATCATGCGCAGCTTTAACGCGATCGCCGCGGCCAACAGCACCAGCCTCGCCGTCGTCGCGCCGGGCATCGCCGACGCGCTCTTCGCCACCGCGATGGGTCTGGCCGCGGCAATCCCGGCGGTCGTCTTCTACAACAAGTTCACGGTCGAGATCGGGCGCTTCGCCGGGGTCATGCAGGGGCTGATCGGCCGCAGCGGCGCGCTGTTGAGCCGCGTCACGATAGACGGCGCTTAAGGCATGGCTGTATCGCTTCCCCCTTCCGGCGACCCGGGCGGCGAGAGCTACGTTCCGCTCGCCGAGATCAACGTGACCCCGATGGTCGACGTGATGCTGGTGCTGCTGGTGATCTTCATGGTGGCGGCCCCGCTCCTCACCGTCGGCGTGCCGATCAACCTGCCGAAGACCAGCGCCGCCGAAATCACGCAGCCGCAGAAGCCGATCATCGTGTCGATGAATGCTCAAGGCGAATATTTCATCGGCGACGACAAGGTGGCGCGCGACCAGTTGAAGGCCCAGCTTACCGCCCTCGCCCAGGGCGATCCGGCACGCATCGTCTATGTCCGCGGCGACCGCACCCTCGAATACGGCAAGCTGATGGACCTTCTGGGCCTCGTCAACACGGCGGGATTTGCCAAGGTCTCGCTGATCGCCGAGGCCGCCAAACCGCAATGACCATCGTTCGCCGCTAGCTGCCGCGGTCGGCGAAATGCGCTAGCATTCGTAATCATGGAAGAAATCTACTGCTTTGCGGGCAATCCGCTCGACCGGGTAAGCGAGCGCCGGCGCGACAAGGAATGGGTCGGCGGGCTCCTCGCCGATCCGACGAGCCGCATCCTGCCGCTCTACGATCTAAAGCCGGCGATCGCCGATCTGACGCAGCCGGCACTCGAATGGCAGCCCATCGACCGCTGGCGCGCGAGGATCGAGGCTGGCGCCATCTGCATCTTTCTCGGGATCGATGACGGCCGCGCCTATTTCGCCATCGACGCGACCGGGTCTGACGCCGGATCCAACGCGGTTACGGAGAATCTCGACCTGCGCGCGCTGGCGCCGCTGATCCCCGCCGGCGAGGCGGCGATACTCGCCGAGGCGCGCTCGCTGATCGATTGGCACGCACGCCATGGCTTCTGCGCGCAATGCGGCGCCAAGACCGATGTTTCCTCGGCCGGCTGGACGCGCCGCTGCCCGAATTGCCGAGCGAGCCACTATCCGCGCTCCGATCCCGTCACGATCATGCTGGTGGTGCGCGGCGAGCGGGCCTTGCTGGGCCGCAACAAACGGCGTCCAGGCCAGCGATTCTCCTGCCTCGCCGGCTTCATGGAGCCGGGCGAGACCCCCGAGGAAGCGGTGCGGCGCGAGGTGCGCGAGGAAAGCGGGATCAAGCGTCGGCCGGGTGAAATATCTGGCGGCGCAGCCCTGGCCGTTTCCCTCGACCCTGATGATGGGCTTTATCGCCGAAGGGATCAGCGAGGAGATCACCATCGATCCCGAGGAACTGGCCGAGGCGCGCTGGTTCGAGCGCGACGAGATTCGCGCGATGGTCGCGCGCGCCGCCAGCGGCGAGGACGACCCAACGCAAATCTCTCTGCCGCAGCCTTTGGCCATCGCCCATCACCTGTGCCGGCGCTGGTCGAACGGACTGGACGACATCTAGGAGCGACCGTGCCCATCACGATCAAGAAACTGTACCCGCTGTTCGTCGCCGAGATCGGCGGCGTCGATACCGGCGCGCCGATGGACGATGCGACCTTCGCCGAAATCCGCGCGGCGCTCGACGAGTACGGCGTGCTGATCTTTCACGACCAGAGCCTCGACGACGAGCGCCAAGTCGCGTTCAGCCGGCGCTTCGGGCCACTTGAGACCGCCGGCAAGTCCAATCCTGGCGTCGGCAGCCCGTTCGCCCGTCAGTCCAACCTCGACATCGAGAACGGTGCGGTGATCCCGCCGAGGATCGGCGGATGATCTACCAGAAGGGCAATTACCTCTGGCACACCGACAGTTCGTTCAAGCCGGTGCCGTCGCTGTGCTCGCTACTCTCGGCGCGGATCGTGCCGCCGGTCGGCGGCAACACCGAGTTCGCGACAATGACCGCGGCCTACGACGCGCTCCCCGACGATGTGAAGGCGAAGCTCGAAGGTCTCGTCGCCGAGCACAGCCTCGTCTATTCGCGGGAGACCGTCACGCCGACGGGCGCGCTGACCGCTGAGATGAAAGCCGAACTGCCGGGCGCCTGGCAGACCATGGTGCGCGAGAACCCGGTCAATCATCGGAAGGCAATCTATGCCGGAGCGCATTGCTCGCACGTGATCGGGTGGCCGCGCGAGGAAGGCCGCACGTTCATCGCTTGGCTCAACGAATTCGCGACTCAGCCGCAATTTTGCTACAGCCACGCCTGGCGCGCGGGCGACCTGGTGATCTGGGACAATCGCGCGGTGCTGCATCGCGCCACCGCGTACGACACCCTTGGGCACAAGCGGCTGATGCAGCGCACGACGGTCAGCGGTCTGATCATGACAACTGAACAGCCCGAGCGTTACGAGTTGGCGGCCGAATAGGTTGGCCTCCGAAAAGGTCGCCCTCGTCACCGGCGCCACCGCCGGGATCGGCCTCCACACAGCGCTTGGTCTGGCGCGCGCCGGGATGCGAGTCATCGTCACCGGTCGCGACCCGGGACGCACCGAAGCCGCGCAACGCTTTGTTATCGAGCGAGCGCCCGGCGCACAGGTCGAGACCGCGCTCGCCGATTTTTCCCGTCTCACGACGGTGCGCGCGCTGGCCGCGGATATTCTCGGACGGCACGAGCGGCTCGACGTGTTGGTCAACAATGCGGGACTCATTTCGCCGCGCTACGCCGAGTCGGCCGACGGGTACGAGCTGACCATCGCCGTCAACCACCTCGCGCCATTCTTGCTGACCAATCTGCTGCTCGACCGGCTCAAGGCCTCGGGCCGGAAAGGCGAACCAGCGCGGATCGTCACCGTCGCCTCGATCGCGCACAAGGGCGCGAAACTCGACCCCGCGTCGATGACCAAGCCGGCAAACTGGACGCCGCTTTCCGCCTACGGCCGCTCGAAACTTGCCAACATCCTCTTCACCGGCGCGCTCGCGCGCCGCCTCGACCCGGCGCTCGTCACCGCCGCGTGCCTGCATCCCGGGGTCATCGCGACCGATATCGGCAATCGCGCGGGCAGCCTGGCCGGATTCGGCTGGCGGCTGCTGCGGCCGTTTCTCGCCGGCCCGGATAAGGGCGCCGCAACCTCGATCTTTCTCGCGACCGTCGCCGATCCCGTGCCGTTTCATGGCGCTTATGTGATCGGCAAGGCGGTCGCCGAGCCCGATCCATTGGCGCGCGACGATCGGCTGGGGGAAGCGCTGTGGCAGGAAAGCGCGAGACTGGTCGGGTTATAGAGCGAAATGAGGCAGCGCGGCGGGTCGGATCAGGGATCAACTGCTCAGGCTCGCCAGACATCCTTGCAATAACGCGCGCGTTCGTTGCTCACCGCCCCAGGCCGCCGATGCGCTCGTCAGCCTGCTGATGCAGCGAATCGAGAAACCGCTGCATCGGCATGGCGCGCGGTGTGTGCCGTTCACGATGGGATTTTGCCGGTCCCGCCCAGTGTACGGCCAGAACCTCGCAGCCCATGGTCGCATGAACGATCCTGCCCTCGATCCAGCGCAAATCGGGATTGCGAACGGACGCCATGCCGCAGAGCCCGGGATCGAGCTCGGCGATATGTCGGGCGCGCTTGCCGAGCTGGTGCAGCACAAAATTCAGCACCGGCTGGTCATAGACTTGCGAGCGGCGCAGCGACATGAAGAGCTGGCGGTTGTCCTCGATCGTGCCGATGATCTCGTCCATCGTCAGCGTCCGCGGGCTGGTCAGAAAGGCCCCCGCCGAGATCAAACGCATGTCGGGAAACATCTCGCGCGCCATGTCGAGTTTCCCCGCCGCGTAAACCCACTCCGGGCTGGTGGAGAAATACACGAGATCGGCACGCCCGGCCGCGACATGGCCAAAAATCCGCCCTGGGTCGACCAGCATGACCAAATCGATGTCGAAATAGGCGATCTCGTCGACAGGGAGATTGAGGGCGACGTATTTGCGCAAATTCGCGCGATGCCGCGCGCGCGCAAACGGGTAGAGGCGCCTGGCGAGGCGGTCGAGCCGCTCGAGCCCGTCAGTCAAAAACTCAAAGCGATAGACAGGGCGCAGGCTATTGATGCCCTCCATCGCCCCGCCGTGCGGAATGCAATACAGGGTCAGGTCCGGATCTCTCGAGCGAACGCTCTCGAGAAATGCCTTGGCCCACTCGAAGTACCTGTCGTTGGCCATGAAGGCGAGCGCGCGACTCGTCACAGCGGCATCCTTGCCGATTCCGCCGTCGTCGGCATCGAGGCCGGAACCGCGTTTTGGGGTTCGCCCAAACAGCGAGTGGCGACCGCGAGCACCCTCCAGCACGCCACGCGCGGTCATGAACCCGGCATAAGCATGCATCCAGAGGGTGCGCAGAGCGACCTTGATCACCGGCAGCAAACCTTCGGTCGCCCGCTTGACCCCGAGCGAGCGAAGCAATGTGCGGCTCGCCACCGCGAGGCCGATAGCGCCGACGCAGCCTTGCAAACTATCTAAAACCGCGAGCGGCACCACGATCGGGTAGGTGATGGTGCCGAGCGCGGCATCGAGCAGCCAAACGGCGATGGTGCAGCCCATTAGCACGCCGTACGTACACCCACCTAGGTGCAGAACGGCGACGGCGCGGTCGCGCCAGGGAAGGCGGCTGCGGATGACAATATCCGGCAGCAGCTTGCGCGCGGTCTGAGCGAAACCCTTGTTCCAGCGCAGCTGCTGCCGCTGCCAGGTGGCCAGCACGTCGGGCAGCTCTCCGGGCGCCGCCACCGACGCCAGATACACCGCTCGCCACCCGGCCAATTGGGCGCGATAGCTGAGATCGAGATCCTCGGTCAGGGTGTCGCCGTGCCAACCGCCGGCAGCGTCGATCGCCTTCCGGCGCCAGACGCCGCAAGTTCCGTTGAACGGTAAGAACTCTCCGGTCCAGCTGCGCGTCGGCTGCTCGACAGCGTAATGGCTGTCGAGAATCACCTCCTGGGCGCGCGTCACCCAATTCTGCGATGCGTTGAGAAAATCGCAGCGCGCCTGCGCAAAGGCCAAGTCGGGCTGAGCCAGGAGCGGGCGCAGGCATTTGCGCAGAAAATCCGGCGGCGGAACGTAGTCGGCGTCGAAAACCGCGATAAATGGCTGATCGGTCACGCTCAACCCGGCCTTGAGCGCGCCCGCCTTGAAGCCGGTTCGGTCGGTGCGCTGCAACAGCTCGATTTTGTGACCCTCGGCCCGACACTCGGCGACAGCCGAGCGCGCCAGTTCGGCGCTCGTTCCCGTGCTGTCGTCGAGCACCTGGACTGCAAGGCGATCGCGCGGCCAATCGAGCGCGACGACGGCATCGAGCACGCGCCGTATCAGCATCCCTTCGTTGTAGGTCGGGATCTGCACCAGCACCGCCGGCAGTTCTTCATCGGGGGGAAGCGGCCAAGCCAGCATCTCCCGCTCGCGGCGCATGCCCTCTCGGCGATACCGAATGTGCTGGACCAGCGTTCGGACGACCTGAAATCCGAGCAACGCTTGTGACAGCAATAGCGCCACGAGAACGATGTCGGTCATCCGGCCAACGATGCCGAGCACGTTCACCCCTGATGTCCCCTCATGCCGCCATCCTAGCGGCGGCACCGCGCGGACGCTACCGCGGCCGCAACCTCGCCTTTCGCACCGCGACGGTGCGTTTCGCCGCGCCGCTCATTCATCGCTGCCGGCGTACCGCCAGTACCGGCGGCAAATCGATACGCTGTCCGCGCCAAATCAGGCTGCGGGCGATCACCGCGCGCAACCACAGCGCCGGGATCATCGCCTCCCGCACCAGCCAGGCGACCGGCGAGAGCCACGACAAATGCCACCCCTGGGCGCGAGCGTAGATGCCCTCGATAGCGAACCAAACCGCAAGCTGTCCCGCAATCAGCGGCAGCACCGGCAGGCCGGCAAACCAGCCCCACCAAATGCCACCGGCGATCGCGGTAGCCAACGGGCTCCCGGATGGCTCGAGCACGAACACCGGCAGGGCATGATACTTGCGGCAGCACATCCAGCGCAGTTGACGTTGCCAAAAATCGCTGAAACGTCGACTGCCGATAGGGTGCCATCCCGGATCGCGCGCCATCCGGACAGCCAAGACCAGCGCGGCGAATCGCCTCGCCGAGAACCGCGTCCTCGCAGGCGCCGGCGGCCGCCATGGCGTCGAAGCCGCCGATCCGTTCGAGATCGCCGCGGCGCAGCAGCATGGTCTGGCCGACGCCGCCGCCGAACCCGAGACGAGCCGCCGCTATCAGCCACCGCGCGCCGCCGGTGTTGAAGAATGCGGCCTCGAGCTCGCCACAAAATCCTTCCGGTTCAGTCGCGACCGGCACCACGCTCAGGAGGCCGATCCCCGGCACGAGTTGCGCGACGAGTCGGCGCAGCTCGTCGGGCCTAAACCGGGCATTGACGTCGCATAGCAAGATCAGTTCGTGCCTCGCCAAGCGCCAGGCGCGGCGCAGATTGTCGAGTTTTGGATTACCCGATCCCGGTGTCGGGTCAGTCGTCAGCCGCGCCGGCACGTTTCCATGCGCGGCGATCAGTCGCTGGAGCAGGGGGATAGCGGGGTCATCCTCGTCCGCGACCGCAAACACGACCTCGAACAGCGGGTAGTCCTGGTTAAACAACGCTTCCAGATTGGGGGCGACGGGCGGGCCGGCGCCCTTGACCGGAACCATGACCGATACCGCGGGCAGCGTGTCGGCGGGGCGAAGCGGCCGTCGCGGCCACAGCCCCATCACGACAGTGGCCAAATTGCTGAAAGCGCCACCCCCCACCAGAAGCCGAAGACCCAACCGAACAACATCCCGCGGGCCACTCCCCTCCTGATCTATGCCGATACATCCAAGCCTAAACGCCGCCTCTAAAAATGCGGCGAGAGCAACCGCGTCCGGGCGATCTCCCGCCGCGTCAGCTCGGCGGCGCGTGAGCGGCGCTATCGAAGCTAAAGCGCGACCCGTCGTCTACCGCTCCCGCCGTCTCGGTGCGATAGAGTCGCAACATTTCCGTCACCTCACCGCTGGCGCGGACGCGGCCGTCATCGACCCAGATGACTCGGTCGCACAACGCGGCGATCTGATCGTCTTCGTGCGAGACCACCACAAGTGTGCCGGAGCGCCGGAAGGTTTCCATGAAGCGCAGGCATTTTTCGCGAAACACCGCGTCGCCAACCGCGAGAGCCTCGTCCACCACCAAGATGTCGGCGTCGGCGTGCGCGCAGATCGAAAACGCCAAACGCGCGCGCATGCCATTTGAATAAAGCCGGACAGGCTGGTCGATGAACGGCCCGATGCCAGCAAATTCGCCGATCGTCGGCAGGCGCTTCATGATCTCGGCTCGGCGCAAACCGAGTATCGCGCCGGCGATCAGCACATTCTCTCGACCCGAGATGTCGCCGACGAAGCCCGAGCCCAACGCCAGGATCGGCGCTATGCGGCCGTTGATCTCCAGCTCCCCGCATGTCGGACGAGTGATACCACACAGCAGCTGCAGCAGAGTGGTCTTGCCGGCGCCATTATGGCCGATGATGCCAAGACATTCGCCGTGCGGAACTTCGAGGTTGATGTCGCGAAGAACCCAATATTCCTGATAGAAGCGCCGAAAGCTGCCGAACGCGATCTGCTTCAGCCGGTCGGTGCGCCGCGCGTAGAGCTGATAGGCCTTGCCAACGCCAGTGCAGCGGATCGCGATGTCAGATGACATCGACCAGTATCCCCTTGTAGCGCTCGAACACGGCGTAGCCGCCACGGCACACCAGCAGCGCGACAACGACAAATCCAGCGTACAGCCATAGCGGCGGGAGTACGCCGTCGATGAGGATGTTGCGGAGCATGTCGATCGCGGTGGCGATCGGACTTAGGTAGGCGAATGTGCGGAACGCTTGGGGAATATCCGACATCCGGTAGAATACCGGCGTCGCGAACATCAGCACGGGCACAATCGTAATCATCAGATAGGCGATGTCGCGGGTGAAGGCCCCAAGCGCCGCCAGACACCAGACCAACCCGAGTAGCAGCAGCACCAATGGCACAACCAAGAACGGCAGGAAAAGCACCGTCGCCGGCAAGGTTCGGTTGATCCCCAGCAAAAAAATCAGCAGCAAAGTAAGGCTGATGCCGGCATAGGTCAGGCTGCGGAGTACGGCGGTCCACGCCAGGGTTTCGCTCGGGAAGATCGAGGTCTTGAGGTAGGCGAAATGCTCGTGCAGCAAGAGCGGTGCGCGGTAGCACAATTCAGCGCAGAGGTTGAAAACGATCAACCCGGCGAAAATCGACAGCGCATAATTGATTGCGCCGCCTCGTGCCGAGGCGACCGGGAGCCGAAGCGCGCCGGCAAAGGTCACGGTATAGATCGCCAGCGTAACCAGCGGCGAGGCAATCGCCCAAACCCAGCCGAACAGGCTCCCGCTGAACCGGTCCGCCAATTGGCGCCGCAGCACGGCCAGGATCAGTTCGCGGTGATGCCATGCGATCGTGACGGGTGCCAAGACCGTCCAGCGATGATCGCCAGGCCGGCCAGGCGCACGTCGCGCCGCGCGGATGTGGCCTCCCGCCCTCGTGAGTCATGCTGCAGGCTTGTCTCGGACATCTGGTGCTAAAGGTTCAGAACTTTCGGCAGGCGGCAAAATGATCCCACAGCGCAAGACCAAAAGATAGATCGGCTAGGGATTTGCAACGGCCGCATCGGCCCTCGGATAGCGGGTCCTCGCGTCGCAATCAACCGCATGGCTTCGCAGGTCGGCTATCCTTGGCTAAGATTATCGCCTAAAAATTGGCGATGGCTTCGGCGTCAAAGAGACCGCCGAGCTCGGTGGACGGCACCCGGGGAGGTCCGTCCCGTGGTAGACGGGATAGTTGGGGGCGACCGGGGGCATGGGCTGATATGCGGGTACAGGGTAGCGGAGTGTTCCCTATCGCCGTGATCGGCGCGGCCTGCCGATTTCCCGGTGCCGGCGATCTCGCCGAGTTCTGGTCGCTGCTGCGCGTCCGGAACCGATGCGATTGGGCCGATGCCCGAGGAGCGCTGGGACGTCGCCGGCAATTTTCACCCCGACCCGGCCCGCCCAGGCAAGATGTACACTCGCGAAGGCGGGTTCATCGCCGACATCGACAAATTCGACGCCGAGCTTCTTTGGGATTTCGCCGCGCGAGGCCCGGCGCATCGACCCGCAACAGCGGATCTTGCTGGAGCTGACCTGGGACGCGATGGAGAACGCCGGCATCGTGCCGGCGCGGCTCGCCGGGTCGCAGACCGGCGTCTTTGTCGGCATCTCATTTTCCGACTACGCGGCGCTTCAGCGCGAAGACCCGGACCATGTCGACGCCTACGTCATGTCGGGCAGCGCGGTCAGCAACGCCGCCAACCGCATCTCCTATATTTTCGACCTGCACGGGCCGAGCTTCGCGGTCGATACCGCATGCTCTTCATCGCTGGTCGCGGTGCACGAGGCCTGCGTCAGCTTGTGGCGCGGCGAGTCGACCGTCGACGATCGTCGGCGGCATCAACGCCCTCCTGTCGCCCTCGGGGTTCATCGGGTTCTCGAAGGCGCACATGCTGTCGCCGACCAGCCGCTGCCACGCCTTCGACGCGTCCGGCGATGGGTATGTGCGGTCCGAAGGCGGCGGCGTCGTATTGCTGAAGCCACTGGCGCAGGCAATCGCCGACGGCGAACCCGATCTGGGCGGTCATCGCCGGTTCGGGGGTCAATTCGGACGGCCGCACAACCGGGCTGGCGATGCCCAACCCGGTCGCGCAGGAGGCGTTACTTCGCCAGGTCTATCACGACGCGGGAATCGATCCGGCGAGCGTTGCTTATGTCGAGGCGCACGGCACCGGCACCAGCGTCGGCGACCCGGTCGAATGCACCGCGCTCGGCCATGTTTTCGGCGCCGCGCGGCCTGCCGACGATCCGTGCCGGATCGGCTCGGTCAAGACCAATGTCGGGCATCTGGAGCCGGCCTCGGGCATCGCCGGGCTGATGAAGGTTCTCCTGGCGTTGCGCCATCGCGAACTACCGCGATCCTTGCATCTATCGACGCCCAATCCGCAAATCCCATTCGCCGAACTCAACCTCGCCGTCGTCACCAAGGAAACGATGCTGGGCGCCCGGACCGCTCGTCATGGGGGTCAATTCGTTCGGATTCGGCGGCACCAACGCGCATATCATCTTGCGTCAACCCGACCTCGAGACCGCATCGGTGGCGCAAAAAGCGGCGACCGACGGCCAAAACAGCGGAGATCCAGCCGCTGCTGATCTCGGCCGCCAATAGCGAGGCTCTGGGCACACTCGCCTCGCGCTATGCCGAATTGCTGCGGTCGTCGGAAGCCCGCCGCTGCCAGCGCTGTGCCGGGCAGCGGCGACACAACGCACGCACCATGTGCAGCGGCTTGCAGTCCTTGGCGCCAGCAGCGGCGAGATTGAAGCCAAACTCGATGCGTTCGCGGCGGGCGAAACGGCGGCACTTACCGTCGCCGGCCAAGCCCCGGCAAACGCGGCGCGGCTCGTCTTCGTCTTTTCCGGCAACGGCTCGCAATGGCGCGGCATGGGCGGCACGCTGCTTGCCGACCCATTTGTCGCCGAATGGATCGGGCGGGTCGACGCGGCGTTGCATCCTCATCTCGGCTGGTCGGTGAAAGAGGTTCTGCAATCCTCGCAGCCCGAAGACCTTTACGATCGCACCGAATACGCCCAGCCAGCGCTGTTCGCGCTCCAGGTCGCGGTGCTCGAATGGCTGCGGGCGCACGGGGTCGAGGCGGAGGCGATGCTCGGCCACAGCGTCGGCGAGATCGCCGCCGCCTACGCCGCCGGGATTTTGTCACTGCCGGAGGCGTGCCGCGTCATCGCGGTGCGCAGCCAGGCGCAACAGCGCACCGCTGGAGCCGGTCGCATGGCCGCGCTCGGCCTGTCGGCGGCGGCGGCCTTCGCCGCGATCGAAGGCTACGAGGAACGGCTAACGATCGCCGGGATCAACAGCCCCAATTCGGTAACGATTGCTGGGGACGCTGACGCTATCAAGGCGCTCGGCGACGAGCTTAAGGATAGCGGCACTTTCTACCGCGAGCTGGCGCTCGATTATGCCTTCCACAGCCGCGCCATGGACCCGGTACAGCGGCGAACTGCTCGACAGGCTCGCCGAGCTAAAGACGCAGCGGGAGACCCATCGCTTCATCTCGACCGTTACCGGCGGCGATCTCGCCGGCGAACCAACTCGGCGCGCCCTACTGGTGGGACAATATCCGCAAGCCTGTGCAGTTCGCGCCGGCGATCGCGACGCTCACCGAGGACGGCTTCAATACGTTCCTCGAAATCGGTCCTCACCCGATTCTCGATGGCTATTTGCGCGAATGCCTGAGGGCAATTGGCGGTGGCGGCGTCGCGCTCGCCACCTTGCGGCGGCGTGAGCCAGAACGCGAAGCGCTGTGGACAGCCCTCGGGCGATGCTATGCCGCCGGGGTCGCGATCGACTTCGACAAGCTCTATCCCGAGAAGACGGGATTTGTGGCGCTGCCCGCCTATCCGTGGCAGCGCGAGCGCTACTGGTTCTCGGACGGCGAGACCGATGTCCCAGCGTCGGCTCGCCCGAAAAAGCATCCTCTTCTCGGCAAACGTCAATCCACTGCCGAGGCGATTTGGAAGAACCGGCTCGATCCGGCGATCCTTCCCTGGCTTGCCGATCATGTGGTGCAGGGAAGCACGGTCGTGCCGGGCGCGGCATTCATCGAGATGGCTCTTGCCGCGGCGGCGATGGAGACCGGCGCCGAGGCGATCGAGGTCGAAGACTTTGAAATTCGCCGGCCCGTCGTGATTGCCGCCGGCGGTGATGCGGCGGTGGAGACGAGCTTCTCGGTCGAGGATGGCGATTTCCGGCTGCTCACCGGCGAAGCAGCCGGCGGAGCGCCCGCCGTCGTCGTCGCTCGCGCTCTGCCGCTCGCGGTAAGCCCTGGCGGAGCATCTGAGCCACTTGCGGCGATCCGCAACAGGCTCGATAGGAAGATCGACGGCAAAGACCTCTACCGTCGCTTCGAGGCCCATGGCCTGAACTACGGCGCCGCTTTCCAAGGCAGTCGCAGAAGCCTGGGCCGGAGCCGGCGAAGCTCTCGGGCGGATCGAGGTGCCCGAATCCATCGTCGGCGAGCTTGGCGATTATTATATCCACCCGGCGGTGCTCGACGCCTGTCTGCAAGTGACGTTGGCGGCGGTGCCCGACGACGACGTCGACACTCAGGCTGCACTGGTCCCCAGCAAAGCGGATCGTATCCGCGTTCACGACAGCCAGCGCCAGGTCACCTGGTGCCATATGCACGTGACCCGGACCGGCGCCCGATCGATCATCGGCTCGTTCACACTGTTTGACGAAGACGGGACGACGGTCGCCGAGATCGACGGCATGCGCTTTCGCCGCGTCGCGCTCGCCGGGTCGGCCGAGATCCCGGCGTATCACTGGCGCTACCAGCTTGTGGCCAGCGCAGATCAATCGGCGGATGCCAGCGATCTCCCGAATCCGCAGGACTTGGTGGCGGCAATCGCGCGCGAAGGTAGCAAGAGCCGCAGTGAAATTCGCGCCGTGCTCGACCGGCTTGCCGCGGCTTACGCGCACGCCGGACTTGCCGGTCTTGCCGACGCCGAAGGCGTTTACACTCCGCCCCTGGCAATGACCAATGGCGCCGGCCCGCCAACCCAGGCAAGGGTCGTCGCGCGACTCCTTGCCCTGGTCGAGCGGGCGGGGTTCGCCACCCGCGAGGGCGCCGGATGGCGCTTCACCGCAAGCGCCCGGCCCCCAGTCGAATTATGGCGGGAGGCGCTGGCACGCTGGCCCGTTCACTTGCCAAGCCTGCAATTGATCGCACGCTGCGGCGAATCCCTGACGACAGTCTTGGGCCACGATGGCGCCTCGCATGACGAAGACGCGGTCGCGCCAGGTCGGCGATGTGCTCGAGCCGCTCTACGACGCCGATCCGCTGTTTCATGGTCCCGCCGAGGTGATGGCGGCGATGCTGCGACGGCTCTCAGAAGCGGTGCCGAAGACGCGATTGTTACGGGTGATCGAGGTCGCCGGAGGTAATGGTGGTCTAACCGGGCCCCTGCTCGCGGCCCTGCCAGCCGCGCAGTTAGCGTATGTCTTCAGCGATCCCGATGAAGGCGCGGTCGTGCGCATCGGCGGCCCGCTTCTCCGGCTTCAATGCCCTGTCCTGCACTGTTCTCGACCTCGGCCGCAACATCGCCGAGCAAGGCGTCGCGCCGGCGTCGCAAGACGTCGTCATCGCGGGTCCCGCATTCGCCACGACATCGCAGCTCGGCAGCGACCTCGCCGCGATCGCGACGCTGTTGAAGCCGGGCGGTCTGTTGATGCTGCCGACCCCGCAAGCCGGCGGGTTCCTCGACCTTGCGGCCGCCGCGGCTCCCGAGTTCCTGTCCGCGACCGAAACCGACTGGCCGCGCGCACTGAAGGATGCGGGGTTCGCGGCGCCAAGCTTTGCCGGGGCCCTCGATTCATTGAACGCGATCATCGTCGCGCGCAAATCTTCCACGGTTGCTTCCACGGTTGCGGTAACGCCGGCTGAGCCGGCCGAAGAGCAGTGCTGGGTGGTGCTTACGGGCGCGCAGATCAATCCAGCAGTCTTGACCACACGGCTCGCAGCGCTGGGCCAGCGGGTCGTCATCGTGGAGGAAGCCGCCCAGTTCAAGCGGCTCGGACTGAATCGCTTTGCCGCTCCGCGAGGCGACCGTGGCTGCTACGCACGCTTGTTGCAACTTCTCGCCGAGGACGGCGCAGATCGGCTTCATCTCGCTTACTTGCGCGGGCTGGGCGAGATCGAGCCGCCCGACCCTCTCACTTCGTCGGTCAGTTACGACCTGCTGACACTGGTGCAAGGGGCTGTCGACGCCGCAGTCGCCTCGACTACCAAGCTGACGATAGCGACGGCGGGCGCAATGGGACCCGCGGACGCCGTCACCCGTCCCTGGCAAGCGACGCTTTGGGGTGTCGGGCGCACCGTCATGAACGAACGAGCCGATATCGATTGCCGGATGATCGACCTCGATCCAAAGGTCACGACCGATGCGGCGATGGAGGCGCTATGTTGGGAGCTCCTCCATCCAGATGCGGAGAACGAGGTCCTGTTACACGAGGGTGGCCGTTACGCCCCGCGTCTGGCGCGCGGACTGACCGAGCCGATAAGCAACCTAACCATGGCGGAGGGCGGTTTCACCCTCGCATTCGGGCAGGGTGACGCGTCGGACCGCGCGGTACTCAACCCGATTGCCATCCCGCGCCCGGGTCGGGGCGAAGTCAGCGTGCGAGTGCACGCCGCCGGGGTCAATTTCCGCGACGTGCTGCAGCGCATCGGTCTCTTGCCCGAAGAGGCATTTGAGGAAGGCTTTGCCGGCCCGACCATGGGCCTCGAGTTCTCCGGTGAAGTCATCGCGGTCGGCGAGGATGTCGATCGGTTTCGCCCCGGCGACGAGGTATTCGGCTTTGGCCGCAAGGCGTTCTCCTCGCATCTCGTCGCGCCGGCCTTTTGCCTGTTCAGGAAGCCGCCGACGATGGGTGTCACCGAAGCGGCGACGCTGCCGGTGGCGGCGGTTACAGTTTACTACTCATTGCATCACCTGGCGCGGCTGGCAAAGGGCGAGCGCATCCTGATCCACGGCGCCGCCGGCGGCGTGGGGCTCGCTGCCGTACAGTATGCCCAATCGGTCGGCGCGGAGATTTTCGCCTCGGCCGGCACGCCGGAAAAGCGGGCGCTGTTGCGCCGTCTTGGCGTGCAGCACATCGTCAATTCGCGTACTCTGGCCTTCGCTGACGATATCCGCGCGATTACCGGCGGCGAGGGCATCGACGTTGTGCTCAACTCGCTCGCAGGAGAGGCCATTCACAAAGGCATCTCGATCCTGCGGCCCTACGGCCGCTTCGTCGAGCTCGGGAAGCGTGACTTCTACGCTAACAGCAAGCTTGGCCTGTCTCCGTTCCGCCACAACATTCAGTTCTTTGGCGTCGACGTCGATACGCTGCTGGTCGATCGGCCCGTGCTCGCCCGCGAGTTATTCGAGGAGCTTGCGCCCTTGCTCGATGGCGGGGTGTTCTCGCCGCTCCCGCACCGGGTTTACCCAATCGCGCGCGCCGGCGAGGCGTTTCGCTCAATGCAGCAATCGCGTCATATCGGCAAGATCGTCATTTCGTTAGACGGAGCGGCGGCGGCTGGGGTGGCTCCCATCGGGACAGGGCTGAAATTATCCGCCGACGCCACGTATCTTATAACCGGGGGACGCGCCGGGTTTGGCCTTGCCACCGCCGAGTGGCTCGCCAGCCGGGGCGCCCGTCACCTCGCCTTGATCGGGCGCAGTCAAACAACAGCGTCGGATGCCGCCGCCGCGCTCGACCGCTTGCGCAAGGACGGCGTGGAAGCCCGCGAATTTTCAGGTGACGTCACCAACGAGGCTCAGCTCGCCAAGATATTCGGCGAGATTCGCCGCGACATGCCCGCGTTGCGCGGCGTTATCCACGCCGCAGCGATGATCCAGGATGTCGCCCTCGTCAATACGACCGACGCGCTTTTTCATGACGTCCTGCGGCCGAAGATGGCCGGTGCGTGGAACCTGCACCGCCAGACGATCGGCGAAAAACTTGACTTCTTCGTCCTCTATTCGTCTGCGATTACTCTGTTCGGCAACGAGGGGCAGGCGAATTACGCGGCGGGGAACATGTATTTGGAGGCATTAGCGGCGCATCGGCGCGGCCTTGGCCTGCCAGGCCTGGCGGTAGGGTGGGGCGCGATCTCCGATGTCGGCCACATGGCGCGTCACGCGGCGCTGACCGAGCGGGTCAAGGAACGGCTCGGGGTCCGGCTGCTGTCCCCGGCGCGGGCACTCGACCGCATGGTGGACGCGCTCGCCGCCGGCGCCGACTGCGTCGCCCTCGCCGAGGTGAGCTGGTCGCGGCTCGCGGCGCTGCCGGCGATCGGCAGGGCGACAAAATACGCCGGGATGCGCGACCTGATGACAGAGGAAGCCGGCGAAACAGGCGGCACCAGCGCCGAAGAAGTACGTGCCCATCTCGCCGGGCTTCCCCGTGAGGAAGCGATCGCCGCCGTGCAACAGTTGTTGACCAAGCACATCGCCGCCGTCGTCGGGACAGCGTCGGCAAAAATCCCCGTCGACCAGCCGCTGACCGATCTTGGGATGGATTCGCTGATGCTGGTCGAGCTGCAGATTGGGCTCGACAAGCAGTTTGGAATTGCCATACCGACCCTTGAACTCATGGACTTGGCAACCGTGGAGAAGCTCGGACGACGGATCGTCGACGCGATCGGCAGTGCATCCACGAGCGCCACGACGGCCGAAGCCTCCGCCAGCGATCTCAATCCGATCCCAATTGAACCGGAACCAGCGTTTGAGTTGACGCTCGGGCGCATTTTGGAGCAAGAACTGGATCGAGCGAAGGAGCGCCCGCTTTGAGCCTAGTCGAAATCGTCCCGAAGCATATCGCCTCCGACAAGAAGCGCGAGCTGGCCAATCGGCTGCTGCGGCAGCGCGCCAACCACGCGCCGCTGGGGCTGCATGCCAACGATACGGACGCCATCCCCGAGGCGTTTTACCGGCTTGATCAGCATCCCGCTTACCTCGAGCTGCTGGCGCGCATGCACGAGCTCGATCCGCCTGAGATCGGCGGCGTACCGTACTTCCGCTCTCATCAGGGACTTGCCCGCGATACGACCCGCATTGCCGAACGCGAGTGCATCAGTTTCTCCAACTACAACTATCTCGGTCTGTCGGGCCATCCGGCGCTGAAGGCCGCGGTTGCCGAAGCAATCGATCGTTACGGCACGTCGGTCTCGGCTAGCCGCCTAGTCGGTGGTGAGCGGCCGCTTCACGTCGAACTCGAAGGCACGATCGCCGAGGCTCTCGATACCGAGGCCTGCCTCGCCTTTGTCAGCGGCTATGGCACCAACGTCACCACGCTCGCGCACCTGTTCGGGCCGAACGATCTGATTTTGCACGACTCGTTGGCGCATAACAGCATTCAAACCGGGGCGCTTCTGTCAGGGGCGCGGCGCATCGCTTTCCGCCACAACGATTGGCAGCGAGTTCGACGACCTGCTGCGCCGCTATCGCCGCGACTATGAGCGGGTCGTGGTGGTGCTTGAAGGTATCTACAGCATGGACGGGGACTATCCCGACCTGCCGCGCTTTGTCGAAATCCGCGAGCGCCACAAAATCATCCTCATGGTCGACGAGGCACACTCGTTTGGCGTGATGGGCAAAGGCGGCCACGGGCTGCGCGAGCATTTCGGCCTCAAGGGCAGCGAGGTCGATATCTGGATGGGCACGCTCAGCAAGTCGCTGGCGAGCTGCGGCGGTTACATCGCCGGTTCCCGTGCGCTGATTCTCAACCTCAAATTCAACGCCCCGGGGTTCGTATTTAGTGTGGGATTGCCGCCGGCAAACACGGCAGCGGCGCTAGCGGCGCTGCGGGTGATGGCCGCGGAGCCGGAGCGGGTCGCCGAGCTGCACCAGCGCGGTGCGCTGTTCCTCCAGCTGGCGAATGAGCGCGAGCTGCCGACTGGCCAAAGCATGGGCATCTCAATCGTCCCGCTGATTGTCGGCGATACCAAGCGATGCGTAGCGCTGACCAATGCGCTCTTCGCCCGCGGTATCGACGTGCAGCCGATCCTTTATCCAGGGGTCAAAGAGCGGGCGGTGCGGCTGCGGTTCTTCATCAACCGCACCCACAGCGAAGAGCAGATCCGCCGGGCAATCGACATCATTGACGAGGAATGGCGCCGCATTTCCAGCTTGACCGTCTGAGCGGGCGCGATGGCTGACATCGTCCTGATCAGCCCGAGATTCGAGCCGTCCTTCTGGGGCGTCGACTACTCGATGCCCTGTTTCGACGCGAAGGCGATGCTACCGGTCATGGCGCTGCCGCTATTGGCCGCGCTAACTCCACCCCAACACAGCATCACGCTGATCGACGAGAACGTCGAAGAAATCGATTTCGATCGTTGCCAGCGAGCCGACATCGTCGGCGTGACCGGGATGATCGTGCAACGCCATCGCATCCACGAGATAATCGGCGAGCTCAAGCGGCGTGGCATCTTCACGGTGCTCGGCGGCCCATGGGTTACCATCCAACCGGATGATTTCCCCGATCCACCCGACGTGATCTTTATCGGTGAGGCGGAACAGACCTGGCCGCAATTCCTTGCCGAATGGGAGGAAGGCCGCCACGGGACTCGCTACGAGCAGGCCGACAAGACGGATATGACCGCCGTTCCGCTGCCGCGGATCGACCTGCTTCCGATGCACAAATACGTCTATGGCAGCTTGCAGATTTCGCGCGGCTGCCCGTTCACCTGCGAATTTTGCGATATCATCGTCGTGTTTGGGCGGCGCCCTCGCCTCAAAACCAGCGCGCAAGTCATCGCCGAGTTGGATGCGCTGGTCGCCGCCGGCCGACACGATGCCTTCGTCGTCGATGACAATCTGATCGGCAACAAGAAGGCGATCAAACCGATTCTGCGCGACATCATCGCCTGGCAGCGCAAGAGGGGTTATCCGTTAAATCTGACGACCGAGGCCTCGATCGATCTCGCCGAGGACGACGAGATGATTGCGCTGATGGTCGAGGCCAATTTCGAGAGCGTCTTCATCGGCATCGAATCGCCGAACGAAGAAGCGCTTCGCGAAACAAAGAAGATCCAAAACCTCACCGACCGCAACGGCACCATCCTTGATAAGGTCCACCACATCCAGCAATTGGGCCTCGAAGTCTGGTGCGGCATGATCGTCGGTTTCGACACCGACGATGAGCGCGTGTTCGCATTGCAGCGCCGGTTCATCCGCGACTCGCGGATTGCTTTGGCGATGGTCAACGTGCTCTTCGCCTTGCCAAAAACGCCGCTCTTCGCACGGCTGGCGAAGGAAGGTCGGCTCGGCAAAATCGACGACGACTGGAGCGGGGCGGCCGCCACCAACATCATCCCGGCGCAGATAAGCCGCGAGGCGTTGTGTGAGGGCTACCTCGGCCTGATGAACGCGCTCTATACCCCCGAGGCATATTTCGAGCGGCTCGATGCGCTCTATCTGGACGGCAAGCTGCGCACCAATGCCGGCCGGCGGCACTACCTGCGCCGCCATCCCTGGTGGTGGCTCAAATCACGCGCCTGGACGGTGACGGAGACAATCCACGTCTTTGTAAAGTTGATGTTCCTCGTGCCCAGCCTCGAGCTTCGGCGCGAATACCGACGCCGGCTATGGAATGTCATTAGGCGTCGGCCGCGCCTGTCGGTATTGCGGGCGTACGTGATCAAATGCGCACTCCACTACCACTACGACCGGCTGATCCGCGGGCTGCACGCCCGCCGGTTCCCCCGAGAAACGAACCCCGATGCGGTGTTGCTTCCGGCTGCGGCGGAATAGCCGCGCCTAAAGGTTCTTGCCGAAGATGCGGTAGAGCTTGACCGGCTTGGCGCCGATCGCCCTGCAGCCGTCGAGCGAGGCCTTGTTGTCCTCGAGGATCCACGACATCTCGACCATTTCGACGTTACGTTCCTGGCCGACCTTGAGTAGCGTCCCCAACATCAGCGTGACCAGCGCCATGCTGACCGCCGAGCTGCGATAGCGCCGCCGCACACCGGCGAGAATGATCCGCGCCGCCTTGGGTCGGCGGAAGCGCAGCCGCCACAGCAGCTTCGCCCAGCCGAGCGGGAACAGCCGGCCGTTGAGATCGGCGAGCAACTCGTAGAGGTTCGGCAGCGCCACCAGCATCGCCGCGGGCTCCCCGTCGACGAGCCCGAAGATCACCCCCTGGGGCGGCAGGATCGGCGCGAGCTGTTCGATCAGCGCCTTCGCTTCGCGCTCCCCAACCGGCAGAAAGCCCCAATTCTCGGTCCAGGCGTCGTTGTAAATCTCGAGCGCGAGGCGCATTTCCTCCGCAAATCGCTTCGGATCGAGAAAGCGTTGTCCGATCCGGCCAGCGGCGCGCAACTGCGCGGTCACGCGCTCGACCTGATCGAGATGCTCGGTCAATAGCTCGCCTACGCCCACCCTCAGAGCATGCAGGTCCTTAGCCTTGGCATAGCCCGCTTCCGCAAGCCGCTCGCCGTAATAAGGCGGCGCGTGCGGCATGCCGACCATCGGCGGCGAATCAAAGCCCGAGACCAGCACCCCGATCTCATCGTTCATTGACAGATTGTAAGGTCCAACCACACGGCGCATGCCACGATCGCGCAGCCAAGCCTCGGCGGTTTCCAGCAATGCAGTGAAGACCGCCGGATCGTCGATCGCCTCGAGCATGCCGAAATTGCCAGTCTCGTCATGGTGGGTCTCGAGATGAAGGCGGTTGATCTGGGCGCTTATGCGACCGATCGGTTTGCCGTCACGCCAAGCTAACCAAAACTCGGCCTCGCCGTGGTCGAAGAACGGATTGCGGCGGCGATCCAGCAACATCTGGATATCCCGCCGCAAAGGCGGCACCCAGTTCGGGTCGCCACGGTGCAGTCTATAGGGAAGATCGACGAAGCGCCGGCGATCGGCGGATCCGCGCAACGGGACGACCTCGATTGCGGCGCTTTCCGCCGCTCCCCGATCTGGCGCAATGGGCACATAAGGAACCGCTGGAGACGCGGACCCCGTCTGGACGCGCGAGCTCAGATCTGGGTCACTCGGCACAGCAAGGCTCAGGCCGGCGATGCCCATAACGCGAAACTATCATCTGCGGGATGGACCGTAGCGGAAATTCCACACTAAAAGAAGCTGGGCATCGAAGAGGTATCGGTGGAAGCGCCATTGCCTGCCGGTAAGGAAGCCGATCCGGAAAACACGGGCCGCGCCGTATCCGTGACGGAAGACGACGCGCTGCCGGTCCCGCAGTTACGACAGGCGCTTGACGATTTATTCGTACCAAATCCTGTCCAATATTGGCTCGACTTTCTCGCGTCGATGTTGTGCTTTTACGGCGGATTCGCGATTGTCGCCTTGGCGCCCCTCGCGTTTCCCCTGAAGCTCGGGGCCTTCGCGGTGTCGGTCTTGGGTCTCTATCGCGCGGGGCTCTTCATCCACGAACTGGCGCATTTTCCGCCCGGGCGGATGCCTGGTTTCCGCATGGCCTGGAACCTCTGTTGCGGCTTCCCGATACTCATGCCCGATTTTCTGTACGAGTCGCACGTCGACCACCATCGGCGGACCGCGTATGGGACGGCCGATGATGGAGAGTATCTGCCATGGGGTAGGCCCGGCGGCCGCCCGGCCATCCTGTTTTTCGTGACGTCGAACCTGCTCGCTCTGCCGACCGGAGCAGTGCGCTTTGGGATTCTCGGACCGCTGTCATGGCTCAGCCCGGTCTTACGCAGGCGGGTGGCGACCAGCGCTTCTTCACTCGCCGTCGACATGAACTATCGCCGCCCGCTGCCCACACCGGCCCAGGATCGCCGCTGGCGCAGGCACGAAGCCGTCGTATTTGTCTATCTTTGCGCCGTCTTCGTCGGGGTCCTGACGGGTCCGGTCCCTGCAGGCTGGGTGCTGTTGCTCTACCTCATAGCCAGCATGGCGATGCTTCTCAACAGCTTGCGGACGCTGGCGGCGCATCGCTACCGCTCGGCCGGAGCGTCAATGGCAATGACGGAGCAACTGCTCGAACTCGGTCAATTACCCGCGCCAAGCCTGGCTGAACGAGCTCTGGGCTCCGGTCGGCTTGCGCTTCCACGCGCTGCACCACCTCTTCCCGGGCATCCCCTACCACAACCTTGCCGCAGCCCATGCTCGGCTCTTGCGCCTATTGCCGGCGGGCTCTCCCTATCGCCGCACCGAGGGACGTGGCCTCGTTACCAGCTTGCGCGATTTATGGCGCGCCGCGCGCGCCGATCGTTCCGCGGCGGCGACGCTTGCCAGCGGCCGCCGAGCCGGAGCGGCCGAATAATAAGATGGCGCGGCCGTCTGCCTATCCTTCCTGATGGATGACCGGCTCAACATCATCCTGTCACCGCATTTCGACGACGCGGTATTTTCGCTGGGCGGCCTCATCGCGACGGCGCCAGAGCGTGCGATCGTCATTACAATTTTCGCCGGAACGCCCGCGGAGGGCGTCGCCGGACGCTGGGACCGACGGTCGGGCTTCAAAAGCGGGGTGGAGGCGATGCGCGCCCGCGCGCTGGAGAACGAAGCGGCGCTCGCTGTTCTCAATGTCCCGCCAACCGGCATCATCAATCTCGACTTCCTCGACCGACAATACCGCGCGGACAAGGCTCCGATCACCGGTCTGCCTTCGACAGTCGCCGAGGCGTTATGCCAGGCGGTTCGGCGTCATCGCGGACCGGTCAACGTGTTCAGCCCGGCATCGGCATGGCATCCCGACCATCGCCTGGTGACGGACTCCGTCATCGAGCGGTGGAGGGCCGGTGAGCTGCCCGATATGGATTTGTTGCTTTACCAGGATCAGCCTTACGCTTATCTCGAACTGCGCCGTCGGACCTTGGCGCCGTTGAGGTTCACGAAATTTGGCATCCCGGAAAACCAGCGCGGCGTGGCAGCGACACCGCATTGGCTCGGGTTCGACGACGCCCGGGCGGCCAAGAAGCGGGCAGCAGCGGATCAATACAAATCGCAATTCCCTGTTATGCGGCCTTTGATCTTGAAGATGATTGACGATTTTTCGCGCTATCAGGCACGCGCGGCACAGCTGTCCTCGCGTCACGCCGAGTTGGCCTATCGCCTCAACCAACCACCTCACTCGTAAGGGGCAATATCCACGTCGAACTTGCGCAAAAGCCGGTCGGCCAGCGCCGCCGGAAGGGCGCGCAGCAACTGCACGCCCAGATAGAGCGGAAAAGGGAAGGCGATCTGCCGGCGGCCCCGGGCCAACCCGCGCTGAATAATTCGCGCCGCCCGCTCGGGTGACATCATCAGCGGCTTTGGCCCGATGACGGCATTGGACATTTGCGTTTCGACGAAGCCGGGCAACACCACGGCAACGGCGATGCCTTCGGAATGCAGCCAGCTTCGCAACGCTTCGCCGTGAGCCTTAAGCGCCGCCTTGCTTGCGCAGTACCCAGGCGAAACCGGCAGCCCGCGCAGCGCGGCAAGCGACGCGATGAGCGCGATCTGCCCGCGTCGGCGTGGCCGCATCACACTCAGCGCCGGGTAGACGGTGTTGCAAACGCCGCCGAAATTGACCTGCATCACCCGCTCAGCTTCCTCGCGCGTCTCGCCGCCTCCGGCGCGGAACGGGCCGCCCTGGATGCCGGCATTGGCGATCACGAGATCGAGCGGGGCGGCGCGATCGGCGGCTTCGACCCAGGCGGAAACCGCGGCGGCATCGGTGACGTCGACTCGAGTTTCGGAGACGGTCGCGCCGCGCCGGCGGCAGCGTTCCGCTACGGCCGACAGACGCGCCAAATCTCGCCCGCTCAGCGCCAGATACTTTCCGGGCGTCGCGTAGGCCTCGGCGAGCGCCGCGCCGATACCGTTGCTCGCGCCGGTGATTAGAATGGAGCTAGGTGTTCGCACCAGCTAGGTGTAGCGCTTTCGTCCGTGATCACATAGCGCCTGCAAGCGGCATCGGTTCCGTGGGAGCCATCCGCCGGCCGGGTAGGAGATCGACAATTACCACCCGGCCGGCGGTTGCGGGTTAGGCGGCCGTCTTGACTTCGATCTTCTTCTGCTGCTTTTGCGCCTGCGCGGTCTTCGGCAGGGTGACGGTCAGAACGCCCTTTACCAGATCGGCCGCGATCTTGTCGTCGTCAACGCCGTCCGGCAGCGTGAACGAACGCTGGAACGAACCGTAAGCGCGTTCGGACACGTGGCGGTCTTTCTTCTTCTCGTCCTTCTCGTAGCTCTTCTCGCCCTTGATCGTCAGCATGCCGCCGGCGACAGTGACATTGACGTCCTTCTCCTCAAGACCCGGCAATTCGGCGGTGATCTTGTAGGCGGCGGCGTCCTCGGTCACATCCACCGCCGGCGTCGGGAAGGTGAACGAGCTCTTGAACGTCCAGGCCGGCTCGGCGTCGAACAGACGGCGTAGCGAAGGAAGGCCGAAATTGCCGGAAAAGCGGTCGAACAGGTGATCCATCTCCTCGCGGAACGACTGCCAAGTGTCCCCCGTCTTGGCGGGAACGCCCTTCTTTACTGTCACTTCATTCTTAGCCATTGCTGACCTCCATCAGTGTGGTTGATGCCGCGAAAACAATAGGCGAGCCCCGGCGGCGAAACCTTGATCTAGCTCAACGGCCGCACACCCCCGGCGCGCAACTTCACCGTCGGGCTGGCGAAAGCAAGTTGACTGCAGGCAGCTTCTCTTTCGAGGAACTCCGCGGCGCGCAGCCGGTCCTGCCGGATGGGCGGGTTCTCGGTCCGCGCGGCGAGATCGCGATACCACGATGCAAGTTCGCGCAGTCTTTGGATGTATTCCATGACCATGCGCCTCCTAAGCCCGGATTGACGCCGTGGATGGCCCGACCTGCTCGATGCGGTCGGCCTCGGCCTCAAGGTTCTCGGCGGTGCGCAGACGGGCATCCCAGATCGCGGAATTGCCGGCCCTTTCGGCGAATTCGCGATACCACGCCGCCAACTCACGCAATTTGTCGGGGTTCTCCATTGGCTACGCTCCCCTCTTTGCGTCGCAGAATAGGGGGCGTGCTGAGGAACCGAATGATCTAGGTCAATCCTCGCGCAAGAATTGACGGTTGCCGACTCAGCCGGACTGACTCGCCCAGATTTCGCGCTGCCGCCGCGCCACGTCCTGGGCGCCGCGAACGCGAGGGCTGCTCAAATATTCGCGGACCCAGGGGTCAGGGTCGCGCAACAGCTCATCGGTGCTGCCGATCCGCGCCTTCTTGTTGACCAACACGGCGACGCGGTCGCAGATCGTGAACACAGTATCGAGGTCGTGCGTCACCAGGAAAACAGTGAGGCCAAGGGCGGTCTTCAAATCCTTGATCAGCCGGTCGAAACCGTCGGCGGCGAGCGGGTCGAGGCCGGATGTGGGCTCGTCGAGGAAAAGCAATTCCGGGTCGAGGGCAAGGGCGCGAGCCAGCGCGGCGCGCTTGCGCATGCCGCCCGACAGCTGCGCCGGGAATTTCTCCGCGGCATCCGCCGGCAATCCGACCAAGCCAACTTTCGAGAGCGCAATCTCATGCGACAACTTTTCCGGCATCCCGAGGTTCTCGCGAAGTGCGATTTGGATATTCTCGGCAACGGTAATCGAGCTGAACAGCGCCCCGTCCTGAAACAGCACGCCCCAGCGCTTTTCGAGTTTGAGCCGTTCGTCCTCGGTCATGTGGATCGCGTCCCGACCAAAGATCTCTACCGACCCAGCCGCCGGCTTATTGAGCCCGATGATCGTGCGCAACAGCACTGATTTGCCGCTCCCCGACCCGCCGACGACGCCGAGCACTTCACCGCGGAAGACGTCGAGATCGATGCCGTCGTGGACCACCTGCGCGCCGAAGCGGTTGACCAAGCCGCGGACCCGGATCACGGGGGCATCGCGCCTGTCGCCTGCTGTGAGGTTCATCATTTCCGCCCGGTTCGACCGCTATCTGGCTACATGATACGGAGCGTCGTTCTCAATGCCTTGAGATGGATCAACACCGGTGGTCCGGAACCGACCGCTGCCGTTCGCGCGGGCAACGCTGGTATCGACAGGGCTCCGCGAGTGGTTTGTCCGCCGCGCGGACGCGAATCTCAGTTCGCTGCCGCCAATTCCGCCTTGGATGACGCCAGCAATTCCTGCAGATCGGCACCGGATAATGTCTCTTTTTCAAGCAGCTGCTTGGCGCCCCGCTCGAGGATGTCGCGCCTGGACTTGAGTTCGGCAAAGGCGCGATCGCTTGCGCGGGCGACGATCTCGCGCACCGCGCAATCGATCTCCCGCGCGGTCTGCTCGGAGTAGCTGCGCTCGAGCCAGCCGGGCGGCTGCTGCGCGCCCTGCAGGAGGAGCGAGTGCTGACGGTCGTAGGCAACATCGCCAAGCGACGGCACCATGCCGAATTGCGTCGCGGCGCTGCGCGCCAGGTCGGAGGCCTTGGCGAGGTCGTCGGCCGCGCCGGTCGACACCTTGCCGAAGATGAGCCGCTCGGCGGCGCGCCCGCCCAACAGCACGGCCATCTTGTTGTCGATCTCGTCCTCGGTCATCAGGAAGCGGTCTTCGGTCGGCCGCTGGATCGTGTAGCCGAGCGCACCGATGCCGCGCGGGATGATCGAAATCTTCTGCACCCGGTCGACTCCCGGCAGGACCGACGCCATCAGCGCATGGCCCATCTCATGGTAGGCGACGATCTCGCGCTCCTTGGGGCTGAGGATGCGGTTCTTCTTTTCGAGCCCGGCGACGATGCGCTCGATCGCGGCGGTGAAATCGGCCGCGACGACATTCGCCGAATTGCGGCGCGTCGCCAGCAGCGCCGCTTCGTTGACCAGCGTCGCCAGGTCGGCGCCGGTGAAGCCCGGAGTCAGCGCGGCGATCTCTTCGGCCGAGACGTCCGGACCCAGCTTCACTTTGTGGAGGTAGATATTGAGAATTTGGATGCGGCCGATCTTGTCGGGACGATCGACCAGCACCTGGCGGTCGAAACGGCCGGCCCGCAGCAGCGCCGGATCGAGAATTTCCGGCCGGTTAGTCGCGGCGAGCAGCACGAGGCCGACGGTCGGGTCGAACCCGTCGACCTCGGACAAGAGTTGATTGAGGGTCTGCTCCTTCTCGTCGTTACCGCCAAGGTGGCCGGACGCACCGCGGGCATGGCCGAGCGCATCGAGCTCATCGATGAAGATGATCGCCGGCGCCTTCTCGCGTCCCTGCTCGAACAGGTCGCGCACCCGGGCGGCGCCGACGCCGACGTACAGTTCGACAAACTCGGAGCCGTTAATCGATAGGAATGGCACGCCGGCTTCGCCCGCGACCGCCCGCGCCAGCAAGGTCTTGCCCGTTCCTGGCGGCCCCACCAGCAGCACGCCTTTCGGCACATGCGCGCCGAGCCTTCCATAGCTTTGCGGGTCCTTGAGGAAGGCGACGATCTCTTTCAGTTCTTCCTTGGCTTCGTCGACGCCGGCTACGTCGTCGAAGCTCACCTTGGTGTCGGTCTCGGCGAAGACCTTCGCCTTGCTCTGGGTCATCGCCGCCGCCGGCCCCATAGCGCCGCCCAGCCCGCCGCGCATGAACAGGAACGGCAGCAGCAGCATCGGCAGCCACAGAAGCCAGGTCCATCCGCCGCCGCTTGACGCCGGATATCCGGTGTATTCGACACCGTGCTTGTCGAGCTCGGCCGCCAGTTCGGGCGTCACCCAGTTGGTGATGACGACGGAGCCGTCCTTCAGCGTCGCCTGGATTTGATCGCCGGTGATCGCGGCGCTCTTGACCTGTCCGTCGGCGAGCGATTTCTCGAAGCTGCTATACGACACGCGCGTGGGCGCCGTGCCGCCGCTAGCCCAAAGCATCAGGCCGATCAAGACGATGACGCCAACGCCGATAACGGTCGGGACTAGGGGCAACCGCTTCATCAATCGTTTCCGGCGCTGCTTCTATCGCAAGGTTACCAGCTTAAGCTGGTGGCGAATTGAGGTGGATCAACTTCTTGTCTCCCGCCTCAGAACGGGAAAATCTCGTGCAGACGCGGCATCTCGATACGGCTGTCGGGAAGCTTGCCGGCGAGCGCTGACATTGCCGCCTCCTCGCCATGGACAAGAAAAGTGGTCTCAACGCCGCCGACCCGGCCGCGCCACTCGACCAATTCCCGCTGATCGGCATGGGCCGAGAACCCGTTGATCGTATGGATACGGGCGCGCACCGAGATCGGCTCGCCGAACAGCTCGACCTCGCGCGCCCCGTCGATGATACGGCGTGCCAGGGTGCCGCTCGCGGCGAAGCCGACAAAGATCACGCTCGCTTCCTCGCGCCAGATATTGTGGCGCAGATGGTGACGGACGCGGCCGCCGGTGCACATGCCGGAGCCGGCCATGATGATCGCGCCGCCGCCGATGCGGTTGATCGCCATCGACTGGCCCGTCTCGCGGGTGAAGCGCAGCCCGGGAAAGGCGAACGGATCGCGGCCGTGAGCGAACAGCTCGCCGACCGCCGGGCTGTAGCACTCGGGATGGCGGCGGAAGATCTCGGTCGCGGCGATCGCCATCGGCGAGTCGAGAAACACCATCATCGATGGCGGCAACCGGCTTTGCTCGATGCCCTGCCGCAGCACGAAGAGCAGCTCCTGCGCGCGCTCGAGTGCGAAGGTCGGGATGATGACGTTGCCGCCGCGCGCGAAGGCGTCGGCGATGGCGATCGTAGAACTCCTCGACCGACGCATCGAACGGCCGATGCAGCCGGTCTCCATAGGTGGATTCCATGACGACGATGTCCGCGGCGTTAGGCACGCAGGGCGAAGCGAGCAGCGGCCGGCCGGAATTGCCGATGTCCCCTGAAAAAAGCACACGATGGCGGCGCGCCTGCTTCCGCGGTCTCGATCAGGATGCTGGCCGAGCCGAGAATGTGCCCCGCGTCGAACGCGGTCGCCCGGATGCCCGGCACAAGATCGAGCGGCTTGCCATAGGCGAGCGGCCGGCCGAACCGGTCCAGCGTGTCGAAAACGTCGAGCAACGTGTAGAGCGGCTCTCCACCCTCTGAACTGCCGCGCCGCCGGGCGTGGCTCTGGCGGCGGCGAGCGTCCTCCTCTTGCAGATGGGCCGCGTCGAGCAAACCAGGCGCGTCAGGTCGCGGGTCGCGGCGGTGGCGACGATCTCGCCGCGGAATCCCGCGCTTCACCAGGAGCGGCAGCCGACCGCAATGATCGAGATGGGCGTGCGTCAGCACCACGGCGTCGATCGCTCGCGGGTCGAAGCCGAACTCGGCGGCATTCTCCTCGTCGAGTTCGCGACTGCCCTGGATCAGGCCGCAATCGACGAGGACGCTTCGGCCTGCTGCTTCGATCAGGTGGCACGAGCCGGTTACGGCGCGGTCGGCGCCGTGGAAGGAGAGCTTCATTCGCCGGCGGCTTTCGCGGGGCCGCAGATTTCCGCGGCCAGATCGGGCGGCAGCAGCGGCGACCCACGCAGCTCGTACCACAGCAGGATGTCGCGCCAAATGTCGACCGCCGTCTCGGCGTACCAGAACAGCTCGCGGTCCTCGGGATCGATGGCGCCCTCGGACACGAGAAAGTCGGCGTCGAGGACGCGGCGCCAGTACTCCTCGCCGACGAGGATCACCGGCACCGGATCGATCTTGCGCGTCTGCGCCAGGGTCAGGACCTCGAACAGCTCGTCGAGGGTGCCGAAGCCGCCTGGAAATGCGACCAGCGCCCGCGCCCGCATCAGGAAATGCAGTTTGCGCATGGCGAAATAGTGGAAGCTGAAACACAGCCCGGGGCTGACATAGGGGTTGGGAAACTGCTCGTGCGGCAGCGCGATGTTGAGCCCGATCGATCCGGCGCCGGCATCGCGTGCACCGCGATTGGCCGCCTCCATGATCCCCGGGCCGCCGCCGGTCATTACCATGACGCGGCCGCCAATGGCCTTGTCGCCGCAGCTGACCAACCAGGCGCCCGAATTCGCGTGCGATCTCGTAGTAGCGGGATTTTGCCTCGATCCGCTCGGCGATGGCGAGGCGCACGCCGAGCGCCGGATCGTCGGGGCGCGCCGCGACGGCGGCGGCGAGCACCTCGCGATTGCGGCGAGCGGCGGCCGGTTCCGGTATGCGGGTGCTGCCGAAGACGACGATGGTGTGGGCGACATTGTGCTCTGCAAGAAGCTGCTGAGGTTTTGCGTAGTCGAGCGCCAGCCGGACTCCGCGCATGTCCTCGCGGCGCAGGAAGTCGGGATCCTGGTCGGCCTCGCGATAGCTCGGGTTCTCGACAATCGCCGCGATTCGCGCCGGCGCATCGGGATCCTCGGAGCCGGGCTTCGGATGATGCTCCGGCAATGGCTGGCGCCGGCGGCTAGGTGCCAGGGATTGTGTCATCGCTGCATTGGGGGGCTGAGTAGAGCGATTGTCGTTGATCGACATCAATTCGTCCTCGGGGAGCTCAGCGTATGGATCAAGGTCTACCGACCGTTTTGACCGAAAGGGTAACCGCATGTCCAATTACTCTACCCGGCGCCGTTTCGGACGCTCGCAGGAAGATCACATCCACGACCCCTACCAAGCGCAACGGAAGCCGCACGAGCCGACGGTCTGCACCGGCTGCGGCGCCCTGTACCATCAGGGGCGTTGGCAATGGGGACAGGCGCCGAGCGGCGCTCACGGCGACCAGTGCCCCGCCTGCCGACGCATTGCCGACCATTTGCCCGCAGGTCAAGTGACGCTACCCAGCGACTTCGTCGAGAACCGCAAGGTCGAAATCATCGGTCTGCTGCGTAATGAGGAGGATGCCGAAAAGCGCGAGCATCCGCTCAACCGCATCATCGAGATCGAGCACACGCCCGAGGCGCTGGTGGTCCATACCACCGATATTCATTTGCCGCACCGCCTCGGCAACGCGCTGAAGCGCGCGTTTCACGGCGAGCTCGACGTGCATTTCGACGACAACGGCTACTTCGCCCGGGTCGACTGGCATCCGCCCGCCTGAGCAGCCGCCGGCGCGACGCCGCTCGGCTCTAGGTAATCTCCCTTACGGAATTTTCCTTAGGAACAAACCGGATTTCGCCACTACCGGCCAGTTGCGATCATCGGATGTCACCAAAGGGTGGCGTCACGACGGAGCGAACCATGTCGCAGAAGAACTATGAGGCCGAAATCGCCGCTTTCATCCGGGCCAGAGGCATCACCCGCTGCCCCACCGCCTGCGCTGCGCCAACCTATGCATCGGGCAGCGCCGCCGACCGCGCCGCGCTGCGACAGCGCGCCGAGCGGCTGGAAGCGCTGCGTGAGGAAAAAGCGCGCCAGACCTGGAACCGTGCCATCGCCGCCTGACGTCAAGCTCAGGAGAGCGCCAATGCTCGCCGGACAGATCATGACCCCTCGACCAGTCACCGTCGCTCCCGGCGCGACGATCGCCGAGGCGGCGCAGTTGATGCTGGAGCATCGCATCAGCGGACTGCCGGTTACCGACAGCAAGGGCGCGCTGATGGGCATGATTACCGAGGGCGACCTACTGCGCCGGGCGGAAATCGGAACGGAAGGGCGCCGCTCGCGCTGGCTTGAGTTGCTGCTCGGGCCCGGCCGGCTGGCGCAAGATTACGTCGATGTTCACGCCCGCAAGGTTGCCGATGTGATGACGCCAGAGGTCGTGACAGTCTCTCCGCGAGAGCCGCTGGAAGGCGTCGTCGAGCTGATGGAAAAGCATCGGGTGAAACGTCTGCCCGTGGTAGCGCACGACAGTCTTGTCGGCATCGTCAGCCGCGCCGACCTTGTGCGCGCGTTGGTTCGCGTCTTGGCGCGAACAGCGTTGCCCGCCAAAGTGAAGCGGAACGACACCGAAATTCGCAATGCCATCCTCGCGATCCTCGACAAGGAGCTATGGGGCCCCCGGTTCAGCGTGGATGTAGACGTGGAAAACGGGACGGTTCATCTCCACGGCGCCGTCGACGATGACCGCGAGCGGACGGCGGTAGCAGTTGCGGCCGAGAATGTTCCAGGCGTCAAGGCCGTCCGCAATCACTTAGCCTGGGTAGAGCCAGCATCGGATTTCGCTGGCTGATGGCGATTAGCATCGCCCGCGAACGTCACTTCTGCCAAAAAATCAGTGCTATCTCAGCGGGCACCAGAGCGCCCTCCTGCGCCGGGACAATGCGAACCGTGAAGTCTTCGGCCGCTCGCTCAGCGGAAATCGCGCCGGCGTAAATATAGGCGTTGACGCTGCCTGGAATCGGAGAACAAGGCTCCATGGCAATCGCTTCCGGGGCTTTGCCGCGCGGCTCGGCATAAAGCTCCACCCGGACATCCTCGGCTGAGATGTCGCCGAGATAAACCGGCGCCGAAAATCGCCAAGTATCCCCGTCGCGCGCGATCGTCGACTCGCCGATATGGAGGTGAGCCCAACCGTTACGCAGCCGATCCTCCCAGGTGCACAGCGATGTCGCTCCTTCCGCCTTGCCGGCGGTCCGCCGGCGAAACTCGGCTACCGCCGGCAGGTAGAGCTGCTCGACGTGCTCCTGCAGCATGCGGTTGCTGCTGTAGATCGGGGTCAATTTCGAGAGGCTGGCGCGAATTCGTTCCAGCCAACGCCGCGGCAAGCCGGTCTCATCCCTCGCGTAGAATTCCGGGACGATGCGGTCTTCCAAAATCTCCAACAGTTCGATCGAATCACGGCGATCGCGGGCGGCCTCGTCGAGGCGGTCGCCATCGCCGACTGCCCATCCGACATCGGGTGCGTAGGCTTCTTCCCACCAGCCATCGAGCACCGACAAGTTGATGCCGCCGTTGACCAGCACCTTCATGCCGCTGGTACCGCAAGCCTCCCATGGCCGGCGGGGCGTGTTGATCCACACGTCGACACCTTGGACCAATTCTTGAGCCAAGCCGAGATCGTAATCCTCGAGGAAGACGATGCGCTCGCGCAATGTGGGTTCCAGGGCGAGCGCGATCCATTCCTGGATCATCCGCTTGCCTTCGTCGTCGGCGGGATGCGCCTTGCCGGCGAGCACAAGCTGGGCGGGCCGGGCCGGGTCGGTCAACAGACGGCGCAGTCGGCCCGAGTCGGCGAGCAGCAGGTTGGGACGCTTGTAGCCGGTGAACCGGCGAGCGAAACCCAGGGTCAGGATGTTGGGATCGAGTGCGCGATCAGCCGCATCCAATTCCAGCCCGCGCGCGGCAAGCTGCCGGCGCAAACGCGCCCGGGCGCTGTGGACGAACCGCTGTCTGCCGTCGCAGCGCATCGCCCAGAGGGCGTCGTCGGTGAGCGCCGCCACTTGTTCAGCAAGCGAGTTCGGAACGCCGCGCCATCGCTCCTTGCCGCAGGCATCCGTCCATAGCCGGTCGGCTTCCACCGAGTCCCAGGTGGGAACATGGACACCGTTAGTGATATGTCCGACCGGTACTTCCTGCTCGGGCCAGCGCGGGAAGAGCGATTGAAAGATCTGGCGGCTCACCGCCTCGTGCTGGCGGCTGACGCCGCAACTGCGTCCCGAGCCGCGCATCGCTAGATAGGCCATGTTGAACGGTTCGGAATCGGCGCTCGCGTCGGCGCGGCCAAGCGCCAAAATCTCCTTCACCGACAGGCGAATTTCCGAACTGAGCTCGGCGAGGTAGCGGGCGTAAACCTCTATCATTGCAGGTGAAAACCGGTCGAATCCGGCGGAAACCGGTGTGTGTGTGGTGAAGACATTGCCGGCGCGCGTCGCCCATAACGCTTCCCGAAACGATAGGGTCGAGCGGCGCATCAGAGAGCGCGCCCGCTCGATCACCACGAACGCGGCGTGGCCTTCATTGAGGTGACAAACCTCGATATCGGGCGCAACAGCCTCGACAACTCGCCATCCGGCGATGCCGAGAACCAGCTCCTGGAGCAGGCGCGTCTCTACGCCTGATTCATAGAGCCGCGCGGTAATCCCGCGGTCGACCGGGCTGTTAAGGGGGTGGTCGGCATCGAGAAGGTAGAGCGCCACCCTGCCCACCTGGGCTTGCCACACACGAACCGTCAGGCTGCGTCCCGGCAACCGAAGCAAGACGTGCAACCAAGCGCCATCGGGGCTGCGCGCCGGTGCGATCGGCATCGAGCCGGGATCGTTGGCGGGATAGGTTTCGTGCTGCCAGCCCGTGGCATCGATGGTTTGGCGGAAATAGCCTTCGCGGTAGAGCAAGCCGATCCCGACGATCGGCACACCGAGGTCGCTCGCGGCCTTCAGATAGTCGCCGGCAAGAACGCCAAGTCCGCCGGCGTAAAGCGGTAGCGCCTCGCCAAGCGCGAATTCCATGCTGAAATAGGCGATACCTTTTGGCGGCGCGCCGCCGCCGACCGAAGCGAACCAGCCCGGATCGTCGAGATAACGCCGCCGCGCCGCCACCAGACGCTGCAACTCGCCAGTGAAGTACGGGTCGCCGGCGAGCGCCTTCAACCGCGCCGGCGAGATATCTTGCAGGATCGTCCAAGGGTTGGCCGTGCGCTCCCAAACATCGGCGTCGATCCGTTGCCACAACGCGTCTGCCTGATGGCTCCAGGTCCAACGCAAGTCGAGCGCGAGGTCGCCCAGCGCGGCGAGTTCGGGAGGGAGGTCAGATGCCGAAGATTGCGCCATCGCCGGTGGTTTATACGCTTTCGGTTCGCGGGCCGGTTTGATCCTGATCAAGGAAGCCGGGGTTCGCTGCTGACACGATCAGGCAACCTGATGATAGGAGCATGACCATGGCCGAAGGTTTTTCCCGCGCGCGGATGCGCAGGAGATGTGTCGCGGCAGCGGCGCTGGCGTTGTGTGTTGCCGCAGCCGATGCCGCGTCGGCCCAACAGGCCCCCTATCGCGGCCCGCACCGCCACCGCCGGCCGCGAGGTCGCGCTCCACAATTGCGATGCTTGCCATATCGTCGCGGTCAACCAGGAGCTCCGGCCGCTGATCGGCAATTACGCCCCAAGCTTCTTCGATATCGCCAACAAGCCGACCACGACCGAGGCGTCGCTGCGGGCCTTTCTGTCCCACACGCACGCGTACGCGAACATGCCGTACCCGGACCTGGCGCCGCGCGACCTCGCCGATGTCGTGGCCTATATCCTGAGCCTTCGCGGCAAGCACTGAGCGGAGCGTCAGGTTGTCGCGCTGGCGACCTTGCGGAACCGCAGCAGCGCCAGCGCGAAGAACAAGCCGCCGAACAGCGCGACCGCAAGAAACTGCTTCCACACCACCGTGAAACCGGCGCCGCGGTAGAGGATCGCCTGGGCGAAGGAAACGAAATACGCGGTCGGCGAGATCTGCGCGATCGCCGTCAGCCATGGCGGCATGCTTTCGAGCGGCGTATTGCTGCCGGAGAGCAAATTCAGCGGTACCTGGACCAGGATAAACAAGAGGCCGAGCTGGGGCATCGAGCGGGCGATCGTTCCAAGAAAGATGCCGATCGCCGTCGCAAAGAACAGGTAGACCGTGGCCCCAACCAGAAACAGCGGGACCGATCCCGCGATCGGAATGTGCAGCAATCCGCGAACGACGAGATAAAGTGACAACCCGACAGCAACGATGATGACAAGACCATTCGCCCAAATCTTCGACGCGGCGATCTCGAACGGGGACAGAGGCATGACCAAGAGATGGTCCATCGTGCCGTGCTCGCGCTCGCGCACGATGGCCGCCCCGGCCAGGATGATCGCCAGCATGGTGACATTGTTGATGATGCCCATGATGCTGGTGAACCAGCTCGTCTCGACATTCGGGTTGAAGGCGATGCGGACGATGAGGTTCACGGGCGGCGCGGACACCGCTTCCGTACGCGACAAGAAGTTAGCGATTTCGGTGGTGATGATCTGCTGCGCATAGCTAGCGCCGAGACCAGCCTGCACCATCGCCGTCGCATCGACATTGATCTGCAGGCCGGGCGTGCGCCCGGCGATCACGTCGCGCTGGAAATTCGGCGGGATGTCGATGATGAAGGTGAATTTGCCGGCGTTCATCAGCGGCACGATGTCCCGCTCCGCGACCGGCTGCGGCGTCTGGAAATAGGGCGGCAGAAACGCATGAGCGATCCGCCGCGACAGCTCGGAATGATCCTCGTCGACGATCGCGACCGAAGCGTTGTGCACTTCCTGCGAGCTGCTCTGCGCCTGGGCGATGATCGCGAGCGAGAACGCGTAGATGACGAGGCCGAGCAGGACGTAATCGCGCATGAAGCTGCGCAATTCCTTGGTGCCGAGCCAGAAGATGTTGGCGAGGGCGCGCATCGAACGGCCTAGCGCTCCTGCTTGCGGAGCAGGGCGAGGTTTAGCATCGTCAGGCCCGGAACGAAGGCCGCTAGCGCGGCGAGGTTTGTCGCGAGATCGGAGAAACCGAGGCCTTTCGTGAACGTGCCGACGCTGATTGGCAGGAAATAGGTCATCGGGAACAAGCGCCCCATGATCCGCGCCACCCCAGTGAGGGACGACACCGGAACCATCATGCCGGCAAACATCGTTGCCGGCAGGACGGTAAGGATCGCGGCGCCGAACAGCGCCGCGATCTGGGTGCGGGCAAAGGCCGAGATCACCATGCCGTAAGCCGTCGTTGCGGTGACATAGATCACCGCGCCGAGCAGCAAGGCCGCGAAGCTGCCGTTGAGAGGCACCCGAAAAACGAATATCGCCAGCAGGAACATTACGGCGAAATTGAACAGCGCGACGGCGATGTAGGGGATCTGCTTGCCGATCAGGAACTCGAGCCGGGTGACCGGGGTTACGTAGAGGTTGATGATCGAGCCGAGCTCCTTTTCGCGCACGATCGCGAGCGCCATCAAAATTGCCGGGAACAGTGCGAGCTGAAACGCGAACTGTGCCGGCACCATCGCGTAGATGCTCTCGAAATTCTGATTGTACTTGAGCCTGACCTCGATATTCGCGGGCGGACCATGCGATGGCTGCCTGGCCGCGACCGCAGGGTCGGTCAGATAGATCTGCTGCATGGCTTCGAGATAGCCGCGGACCGTTTGGGCGATGAACGGCCTTGCGCCGTCGATCCAAGCAGCGACCGAGACCGCCCGGCCGCGCGCGATGTCGCGGCCGAAGGCGGGCGGGATCTCGATGCCGACGTCGATATCCCCGTCCGCAAGCCGATTGTCGAGATCGGCATAATTGATCAGCGGCGATTTCTCGACGAAATAGGCCGATCCGCGCAGTTCCTCGAGATAGGCCCGGCTTTCGTGGGTCCGGTCGTGGTCGAGCACGGCAAACCTGAGCGAGTTGACATCGGTCGAGATGCCGAAGCCGAGCAGCAGCATAAGAAATGTGGTGCCAATCACGGCGAAACCGAGCCGGATCGGATCGCGCAGCAGCTCAAGCGTTTCGCGGATTGTGCAGGCGATAAGCCGGCGCGGACTGAACGATGCGCCGCCGGTCGCGGGTGCGCGCGCTGCTGCCGGAGGTTCAGCCGCGGCGGGGGGCACTTCGGCGGCCGCCGCCGGCGCTCCGGTCGCCTCTTCGAGATAGAGGATGAACGCTTCCTCAAGCGTCGCGGCACCCCGCGCCTGGATCAGCCCGCCGGGTGTGTCGGTCGCCAGCACCCGGCCCGAATCCATCAGCGAAATCCGGTCACAGCGCTCGGCCTCGTTCATGAAATGGGTCGAGACGAAGATCGTCACGCCCTCGTTGCGCGAGAGGTCGATCAGCAATTCCCAGAAGCGGTCGCGCGCGAGCGGATCGACCCCCGACGTCGGCTCATCGAGGATCAGTATCTCCGGCTCATGCACGATCGCGACCGCGAGCGAGAGCCGCTGGCGAATGCCAAGCGGCAGGTTCTCGGCGCGCTGGTCGACGTGTTCAGCGAGGCCGAAGCGGTCGATCAGTTCGGCGATGCGCGTCGCGGCGCGCTGCGCCGGGAGGTGAAATAGGCGCGCGTGCAGGTCGAGGTTCTGCCGCACCGTCAGCTCGGTATAAAGCGAGAACGATTGCGACATGTAGCCGACGCGCATGCGCGCGTTGTGGTCGTTGCCGTCGAGAGGCCGGCCGAAAAGCAGCGCCTCGCCTTCGCTTGCCGGCAAGAGCCCAGTCAGCATCTTCATCGTGGTCGTCTTGCCGCAGCCGTTCGAGCCGACAAACCCGAAGATCTCGCCCCGTTCGATGGCGAAGCTGACATGGTCGACAGCGGTAAAATCGCCAAACCGGCGAGTGAGATCGTGCGCCACAATGACCGGTTCGGTCGTGACAGCGCGGCGAGGCGGGATTTGCAACGCGCGGTGGCCGGCGCGCATCGCCGCCGGCAACATGTGGATGAACGCCGCCTCGATCGTGCTGGCGCCGGCGGCGGCTTTGAGTTCGGCCGGCGTACCGGCGGCGACGATCTTGCCGCCGTTCATTGCGACGAGCCAATCGAACCGCTCGGCCTCTTCCATGTAGGCAGTCGCGACGATGATGCTCATTCCGGCTCGTCGTGCGCGTATCCGCGCGATCAGTTCCCAAAATTGGCGGCGCGACAGCGGATCGACGCCGGTCGTGGGCTCGTCGAGGATCAAGAGCTCGGGGTCATGGATCAGCGAGCAGCAGAGGCCGAGCTTCTGCCGCATCCCGCCCGACAGCTTTTTCGCCGGTCGATCGGCGAACCGCGTCAACCCCGTGCTGTCGAGAAGCTCGCCGATGCGCTGCTGCCGCTCAGCGGCGGCTTGTCCGAACAGGCGGCCGAAAAACTCGATGTTCTCGCGGATGCTGAGATCGGGATAGAGGTTCTTGCCGAGGCCCTGCGGCATATAGGCGATGCGCGGGCAAACCGCGCTGCGGTGCCGGACATTGGCCATGTCGCCATCGAGGACCCAGACCGTTCCGGACTGGATCTTCCGGGCGCCGGCGACGAGGGCCAATAGCGTCGATTTGCCGACCCCATCGGGCCCGATCAGCCCAACCATGCAGCCCACTGGAACGGCCAGCGTGACGGCATCGAGCGCGGCAACCTTTCCGTAAAGTTGAGTAACGCCGTCGAGGCGTGCGACCGTGCCTTGCTCCCCAATCATTGTTGGATCGGGGGCGGCACGCTCGGGGCCGGGCTGGGCTGCAGAGAAGGCGGCCAGGCGGCGGACGGATCGGTGCGCACATACGAGACCCCCGGCAGGCCGGTCCTCACGAGCGCCGCGCGCCCTTCGAGGCGCTGCGGGTCGATCCGCACTCGGATGCGGAACATCAGCTTGTCGCGTTCCTCCTTCGTTTCGACGGTTTTCGGGGTGAACTGCGCCTGGCTCGCGACGAACACCACGGCGGCCGGGATCACATGGCCCGGATAGGCGTCGAGCACGATGCGCGCCTCGGATCCGATCCGCACTCGCCCCGCCTGCTCGGTCGGCAGATAGATGTCCATGTAGACATAGGAGGCGTCGAGCATCGTGAACACCTTGCCGCCGGCCGGCAGCACCTCGCCGACATTGGCGACGCGGTATTCGATCGGGCCTTCTTTGGGCGCGAGAAGCGAGTTGTCGGCAATGTTGACCTGGTAGAGCTCGACATCGTGGGTCGCGGCGTCGAGCGCGTGCTGCGCCTGCGCGACGCGTTGCGCGGCGGCATTCTCCAGTCGCGACCGCGGCGTTGTGCTGCTGGGTGCGCTGATCGAGCTGCTCAACCGTCGCGTAGCCTTTCGGCACCAGCGCCGCGGTACGGTCGAGTTCCTGCTGGGCGAATTTTACCTGGGTTTGTGCCTGCACAAGGTTGGCCTCAGCCTCATCGAGGGATTTGCGCGCCTGCTCGACCAGCGCCTGCGACTTTTTGAGCGAGGCTTCGAGATCGCGCGTGTCCATCACCGCGACGATCTGGCCGGGCTTGACCAGGTCGCCCTCGTCAACATTGAGCTGGGCGATGCGGCCGGCAAATTTGGTGTCGATATCGATCTCATCGGCCTCGAGCCTGCCGTTGCCCATCGCAAACCCAGCCGGCAGCCCATTGCCCGCGTGAGACCACCAGTAGCCGGAAGCGATCACGGCCGGCACCAGCAGCAACAGGACGTAGCGAAGCCAACGGCGGTGCTTTTTCCGCGGCGGCAGTACCGCCGGCAGGCTCGCCGACACCGGCACGGGGAGCGGAACAGCCGGCGCCACGTGCTCGGCCTCGGCTTCGGTCGGTGGGCGTCCCATGCTCGTCATATGGTCGTCTGACATGACACTGATCCTAGCGGCGGCCGGGCGATCACGCCGCATCTCGCCGCCGCAATCCGAAATTGCCCCTCTGCGCGACAAGCCGCGGGAGAAACTAAGTGTTGGCCAAGGTTCTATAGAGGCGTTCGGTGTCTTCGCGGCGGCACAGCTCGGTTCCCGGCCGCAGCAGCGCCGCCGCGCCCGCGGCCATCCCGAACTTCACGGCTTCGATCAGCGTCCGGCCGCGGGTCAGGCCGAGGACCATGCCGGCCACCATGCTGTCGCCGGCGCCGACGCTGCCGACGGCCTCGACCTCGACCGCCTCAAAGCGGCGGGTATCGCTGCCCGTCGCCAGCAGGGCGCCGCGCTCGCCGAGCGAGACCACGAGGATCTGCGCCCGGCCGCTGGCGATGACCTCACGCGCGGCGCGCTCCTCGTCCGCCGTGGTCGGCAGGCTATACCCGCTCAGCTCTTCGAGTTCGCGCCGGCTGCTCTTCAGCAAGTAGATGTCGGGTCCGGACCCGGCGAGCGCTGGCCCTGAGGTGTCGAGCACGAAGCGCACGTCATGCCGGCGCGAGAGCGCTCCGACCTCGGCGTAGAAATCCATCGGCGCGCCGGGCGGGAGGCTGCCGCTGGCGACCAGAAACTGAGCCCCCGCGAGGCATGTGGCGAGCGTGTCGAGGCAACGTCGCCGGTCTTTTTCGCCGAGCGTCGGGCCCGGCAACAAAAAACGGTACTGTTTGCCGCTGCTGCGTTTCGACGACGGCGAGGCTTTCCCTGGTGAGGCCGGCGATCGTCACGGCATCGTGCGGGACGCCCTCATCCGCGAGCAACCTGCAAAGCATTTCGCCGGAGAGGCCGCCAACCGGAAATACCGCAAGCGCGTCGCCGCCGAGGAAATGCACCGCGCGCGCGACATTGATTCCGCCGCCGCCAGGATCGTAGCGCGGCTCGTCACAACGCAGCTTCACTGTCGGGACGACCTCTTCCGTCGCCGTCGCGATGTCGAGCGCCGGGTTCATCGTCAGGGTGACGATCCGAGGCATTCGCTTAGCCCGCCGGCGTTGGGGTCGATCGCTCGAGCGCCGCCACTAGACCGCGAGCGGCGGCCCGCAGCAGTTCTCGATGCGTGGCGTCGATCGGCGCCCGCTCGCCGAGCGAGCGGGCCAGCTCCTCAAGGATACCGGCGAACAGAAAATGATGCAGGTGGATCGCCACCGCGCGCTTGTCGCTGCCGCCCCGCACGAGCCGGATCAGGACGCCCTCGTCTTCCGCGCGGGCCTCGAAGCTGCAATCTCGGCCGAAACCGCCGCTGTAATATTTCTCGGGAAAATCGATGGCGACTTCACCCTTGTCAACGATCGGGTGCATTGACATGCCTGACTCCGTCAGCCGGCGGTTACAGCCAATTTTTCCGGTACTCTTCGAGCGAGTAGCCGAGGGCATCGAGCGCTTCTTCGAGGTAGTCGGCGAGAAGCGGCGTGCCGATCAGATACCCAGTTTCCGCCTCGTTGTGGACTTCGCGCGCCCGAGCCAGCGCCTCGCGCCACTCGCCGCGTTCGAAATCGCCGCGCCCAAGCCACATCAGCGCAAGAAGTTCGACCCGCTGCTCGTCATCGAGCGCATCGAGCGCCGCCGTCAGCTCCTGCTCGGTCGGGTTGTCGCCAGTGTCTTCGAGGATCGCGACATCCTTGTCGTCGCTCGGGTTAGAGCCCGAGTCGCTGTCAACTGGCGCGGTCTCGGCGTCGAATTCCCGCGCCTTCTCGATGATATAGGCGAGTTGTTCCAGCGATGTCTTGAGCATGAAATGCCTCGTTATCCTGCTGCCCCGCGGGCAGTTTACCCTGAGAGGATACCGGCGCCGAACCGAGACGCTTTGATCTGCCTCAATGGCAGTTGGCGGCCGGAAGTGTGGGTTCCGGTGTACTTCGGGAGCAGCTTGTTCTTGCCGGTCCCCCTACCCTTCCGACCGTGAAGTGAGCCCATTGTCGGCAGCCCCCTTAGCAGTCGAGGTAAACAGGCAGCGATAGTTGGTCATTCAAATGAACGATTGAGATATTGGAACCAATTTTAACATATCCTTTTTAAACAAAGAACTATCGTTCAAATTCCGCACAGGACTCCGGCGTTTATTATCGATAATTATCAAAAATAATGCGATAGTACGAAACCGTACAGTGTTTTTTGTGTCCCGTTCTTTTCTGACGACCGCTGCTCTATTTTTAAGGAGTCCGCGAGTGAGTAGTTGCGACCTTCCGGTAGGAATTAGCATCCGCCAGGCACGCCTCGAAAACCAAGAGGCGGGCATGCTTTTCGAAATTGATCGCGGTGAACATCCTGTCGTCTTCGGCCTTCGGGAAGAGGAGGCCATCTCCGTTGCGCTCGCCATTCTTGGCGTTTCGATCGATATCCGCGAGGGGCGACGATTGTTGTGGCGGCCACGACTGCTTGCGGGCGGGCGGCAATGATCTGCATCGAACCGAAACTCTACCGTCGCGGCATTGAGCGCGAGTTCCCACGCCGGAGTGCGATCCCAGCGCCAAGCTGCGCGACTACCCCGGCCGGATCGCCAAATCCTCACTGATCCAGCCTGTTCGAGACACTGTTGGCGCAGACTGAACGCTGGACCGCCCGAGCAGCGACGAACTCGCTCCTCTTCACGATGGTGGCGAAATTCTGCGCTGTCTATCGAGGGCAACCACAGTTCTTACCGATACTAAGAGCGCGGCTATCCCGTTTGTCTTGATGGTCGCTTTCCGCCGTCTTGCTGCCCGGCGACCGAGCTTTGACCAAAATAGGGACGATGCGTCAAAGCGCCTTGAGCTGCCCTAAGCGGCAGTTGGCGGCCACGATGCTTCCGCGCGGCAGTACTGCTGATGTGCTTCCGCCCGGCAGTACCGCTGATGTTAAGGATTGTGCGCCGGGCCGCGGTTTCACCTGGTGGAACCACTTCGCCGAGTTCCGCACGGCTCGACTGATTGAAAGGTGGACGCTCATAGATCGATGGCGGGATCAGCCGAGTGGGGTGAGAGCATCCCGTCTGCGGCTGTGCCCCTTCCGGACATGGACCGATGCCGCTGGTGTACGGGTGCAGGCTGACGTCCGCGTCATACCCCGCCGGCACCTTGAAGTGCTGTGTTGACGTACTCGAGAATTTGTCGGCAGAGAAGCAGCCGCCAAGGACCAAGGCCAAGCCACAGCATAGGAGTTTTGACAAGCTTCTCACGGTGACCCATCCCCTCCCATCGATCGCGCCAAACATCCTTGCGGGTGGCGCCCGAGCGCCATGCGTCACCTCAAGCGGCAGCGTCGATTTTTGCGGATCCTATAATACCTTCAATTGTCTGTTCGAGCGCCTACAGACTGCCTGGGGGCATGCCGACCGCACCACGCGGCTGATATTGGTCCGCCGCCGGATCACGTCGCCAGCGCACACCAGCGCTTGCCCTGTCCGCGGGAGATGGAATCGGCCCAGCATCGGCGCCGGCCCCCTTGCCGCGAGCAGACATAACGGCTGATTTTGAAAATGGTGCCCAGGGGCGGAGTTGAACCACCGACACACGGATTTTCAGGTTCTGGTCGTTGGATTACCGGAATGTCCAGGATCCTACTTTTGGCTTATCGGCTAGATAGTTAGGCTGACGCCTGGGGGTAGTCCTTGGGCGACCAACTACCGCCAATTCCCGGCGGATTTGCACCAAAATTACACCAGCGATTCCCAGCCTCCCCGTTAAGCAACATAAGTCCTTAATGTGTTACGCAAAAGAGCGAGCCGTTGTCGGCCTGAACAACGGCGTAGGTGGCCTTCTTGCTTCATAGGCGGTCTCGCATAACGTCAGTCTGCGGGTGCCAGATCGCTGGTCGCGTCCTCGTCGAACCCCTCGAACCCGTCGTGAATAATTCCCTCAAGGAGCTGGATCTCGTCATCGCGTAGGTCCTTGAACTCCTGATTTCGCCGCCGCTTCGAGAGCGTCCCCTTATTTTGACGGACGAACATCAGGAGGTTTTCGGCCAGCCGGTCGGGCATCTCGACCGTGTCCATGATCCGTCGGATCGCATCGTCGTGCCGTCGAAGATAGTCGATCTCACGCGGCAGGTCATGTTCGACCGTACGTGCGACGCAGGCATAGAGAAACTCTGCCGCATCGGTGCAATCGAAGTAGCGGTAAAGGTCGGCGGTGTCGTTCAGGACCTCGACGTTGCGGGCTGGCGTGGGCCGCCATTCGATGAAATCCATCAGCGGTCCCGAGTGGGCCTGAAGAATACGCCGGTAGTCGTCGATGCGGTCGAGCATGACGGAAGAGACCGGGAACACCATCCCAGGGGGCGTGAATTTCCGGTCCGCCAGAACGCCGTGGATCAGACAGCGGTGAAGGCGTCCGTTACCGTCCTCGAGAGGGTGGACATAAACGAAGCCGAAGGCGGTAGCCGCCGCTTGTAGCACCGGATCGAGCTCGCTTTCGCGGATGCGGTCGTTGGCTGCGATCAGGCCGCCCATAAGCTCGGATAGGTCGCCCGGACGTGCGCCGATGAATTCGGGCAAGGGATCGCCGTTGTGATCCCGCTCGCCGAGGAAAACGCCGTCAATGCGTAGCCCGAGGTGGACGAAGCGGCTGTCCTCGATGAGGACGCCGTGAAGCCGGATGATCTCGTCGAGTGTAAGCCGATTGCGTCCGGCCTGCATGACCGCGCGACCCCATCGTTCCAACCGGTTTCGTGGCGGGCGCTCGCCTTCGATCTCAAAACTGGCCCGGCTGTCGGCGAGAAGCATGAAGCTGGCGGCGCGCGCGACGAGGTGTGCGCCGGTCCGGCCGACGGTTTCGCGTGCCTTTGCGGCAAGATCGCGATTGAGAAAATCGGTCAACGCCTTGGTGCGACGAATGACCGGGCAGAACCGACGATCGCCTAGCAGATTGTCGCGAACGCGATGGCGGCTGGAGAGGTGCGGCTTAGCCGTGAAGTATGCCTTGGGATCGAGCAGGTCGGTGGCCTGGACTCTGGGCGCGTTGTCGACGTCGAGGGTACGGCCGGTCAAGGTTTCATAGAGAAACCAGGCGCGGCGCGCCGGAATGCCGGTCGGGGCAGCGCGGATCATCGCCTCGATCTCCACCTGGGGGGCGGCGTCGAAGACCCTCTTCAAGATCAGGAGATCTATGGACTCGTGCCGGAGCGCGAAGGTCAGTTGATCGGCAAGGCTATCCCCATGCCAATAGCGCCGGTCGAAGATGATCCAGGGCTCTTGCCGACGCTGGCTGCCGCGTACATGTCTTTCGGCGACGCAGCTTGGCTGCCGCACTGGAGCCTGTATGGCAAGCCTGTGCACGAGCGCAGACCAGCCGGCGAGGATGGCGCCCTCGGGAAGCGACTTCTCCTGGAAGATGACAACGGGGGTCGGTGATGGACACATGTCGAAAAACCTTTGCGCGGGTCGAAAATCGCCCTCTATGGAGCGCTAATGTCGAATTCCACGCTACACTGGCCACCTGTCGAAATCCATTGATCTCGGTCGAAAATCGCTCGAATCTCTAATCTGATGTCGAAAACACCTCGTCTGTGGCCTCGAGAGCATACCGCAAACGGCTAAGAACCCGGCGATGCGGGGCACCGAAGTCTCACCGCCGAAATCGGGGCGTCCAGCGCTCGGTCATGTCTTCTTCGTCGTCATCATCATCGCCATCTTCCTCATGGCCGATGCGCGACGACGATAATACCGTCAGGATCTTGCCGTAGCGACCGAGCCCGACGGCTTCCTCGGTGATGAGCACCGACCGGGTACCGCCGAGCCAGTCCATGACGTCGATCTCGTTGACGGCGCGGTCGCCCTTCAAGACCCGCTCTGGCGCCGCGAATAGGCGCGCCGTGTCTGTGCCCATGGGCACCGGCGATCCCTTCTTAAGCCAGTTGAGCTGCGGCAGCGACTTCATTGCCTCGGACATGACGCAGTAATCAATTGTGCGGCCGGTGCTAATGATGACCGCAACCGCATCGTCGGTCAGCTCAGCGAAGCGGACCGCCGTCGCCGTGAGCGAGGTGCGGCAATCGCCGGCGAGCGCCTCGATCGCAGCCAAACCGGGATCGCGGTGCGCGATCAACCGCTTGCAGGGGGTGGCGGGCATCAAAAGGCCGGCGGCAAAATTGTCGGCCTCGAGTTCGTAGGGATCCCCCGAGATGAACCCCGCGCGCGACGCGTGCAATCCGCTTTTCGGCAAGACGTGGTCGATATGCCCGTCCAGGAAGTAGTGCCCGAGCTCGTGACCGACGCTGAATCTCTGGAATCCCTCACTCGGGATGTACGTCGCGTAGAGAATACCGAAGGAATCGCCGTGCCGGAGCAGCATCCCTGAGACGCCATCGGCCGTATCAGGCTTGGGCTCGACTACGATGTCGCGACTGGCGGCCAGCCCAAAAGGATCGACCGGGAGACTGGTCATTCCCTCTTCTTTCAGGAGCGCCTCGGCCTTCTGCTTGGCCATTTTCAGGCGGAAAACTTGGCTTATCACCCTACGCCTTCCTCCGGGCCCGGTTCCGCGCGGCCAGCATCTTGAGGACATCCTTGGCAAACTCGCGATCGGCACCGGTCAGCTTGCCCACATCGCGATAGAGCGGATCTCCGGCTTCAGCGAGACCCGGTTCGTCGGCGCGGCCGAGAAGATAATCGGTCGTGACGTCGAGCGTGTTGGCGAGCTTGCGTAGCGTATCAAACGAAGGCTTGCGCGAGCCCGATTCGTAATGGCCGATCGAACTCGGAGGCATATCGGCCTTTGCTGCCAGTTCTTCCTGGCTCCACTTGCGTAGGCTGCGCGCGGCCTTTAGCCGTTCCTGAAACACGTCTGATGGGGCGCGCTCATCGCTCATGAGAAAATCTCGCCATGATTAACTTGACGACCTTTACGGGCCTTCCTAAATACCAGCCATAACCCGCATGTCGAGTTTTAGCAATGACGGCGAGCAACTGTCGCCGACGCGCGGGGGAGCAAAGAGGTTCAGAGACGGGTGAACGGACTATCGAGACGATGACCCAAGAATCGCCGCCGTTCCGCGTGCTGAGCCTCGATGGCGGGGGCATGCGCGGCACTTACACAGCGACGTATCTCGACCGCGTTGCGTCCGGTTTTGCGCATCGCCGCGATGTCGGCGAGCTCGACATCGGCGTGGCGTTCGATCTGATCGTCGGCACGAGCACGGGCGGCATCATCGCCTGCGCGCTGGCGGCTGGTGTACGGCCGGCCGATGTCGTTGCGCTTTATAAGGAGCATGGCCGCTCGATCTTTCTCCGCGAATTGCCGACCGGGCTTAGCGGCGTGGTCGTCGATCACTTTAAGCGCCCAGGCGCCCTGGCCGCCGGCACGGCCGTGTTGCGCGACGCGCTGACGCAGCGGCTTGGCGCGACAACGCTCGGGGAGATCTACGAGCGGCGCGGTATCGCCTTGGCTATTCCGACGGTGGAAATGAGCCAGCACCGCTCATGGGTCTTCAAAACTCCGCATTTGACTGGTTCCAACCATCGCGACGACGGCTACAGCCTGGTCGATGTTTGTCTGGCGACCTCGGCGGCGCCCGTCTATCGCTCGCTCGCGGCGGTGGACCACCCTGGCAACGACGGCGGCTACAACGTCTTCGTGGATGGCGGTCTTTGGGCGAACAACCCAGTCCTGGTCGGTCTGATCGAGGCGCTGGATATGACGCAGCCCGGTCAAGAAATACACGTCTTCTCGCTGGGGACCTGCCCGCTACCTGCCGGCGAACAGATTACGCAAACCGGCGTCGATCGAGGCCTCTTGGGATGGAAGATGGGCGGCAATGCCGCTGGTCTTTCGATCGACGCGCAGCAATTTGCCTTTGACCAGATGGCGAAGAAGCTGGCGCGCCACGTCGACCGCAACTGCTCGGTCGTCCGCTTTCCGAGTGAAAAGGTGCCGGCCGCGTTGATCCCCTATCTCGGACTGGACGACGCGCGTTCCGACGCAATCGAGGCCTTGGTCAATCAGGCTAGAGCGGACGCCGATATGACCAACAGCAAATGCGAATACGCCGATCGCGACTCGGACGCAGCGTTGATCTGCGCCTTATTTAATTCAATGCCCGCGCGGGCGGAACTGCTCGTCTCCCGCCGAGCGACGCGAGACCGAAATGGGCCGGGCTGTCAGTAGCCACGAAGAGGAGATGACACATGTTTGACTGCGCGGGCGACGTCGTCGCGCATCACGATCAGTGGGTGACGTTGCCGCAAGTGGAGCGCACCGACATGCGCGACCGGCGGAACGCCAACCGCGACCGGCTAAGGAAAGGATTGGCCGACAGGAAAAAACCGGCGCCGCGCGAGTTCGTGGCGCAGGGCAGCTACGCCATGAAGACGATGACGCAGCATTCGGCGAAGGATTACGACATCGACGACGGCGCGTATTTCGACAAAGAGCGGCTGATCGGAGAGCGCGGGGCCGAGATGTCAGCTTTGCAGGCGCGACAAATGGTTCGCGACGCGATCGACGACGGCTCATTCAAGACCGCGCCCGAGGTGCGCCGAAATTGCGTCCGGGTCTATTACGCTGCCGGGTATCACGTCGACATGCCGGTGTACCGCCGCATCACCACCCGGAATGTCTGGGGCGGCGAGAGCTATTACTACGAGCTAGCGAGCAGCGACTGGAAGCGCTCTGACGCGCGCGACGTGACGAACTGGTTCGAGAAGGAGAACAACGACAAGAGTCCCGATGCCGGCAATGGCCGGCAGCTTCGCCGCGTCGTCAGGCACATCAAAAAATTCGCGCGTAGCCGGGACAGCTGGAAGGGTCAGATCCTCAACGGCTTCGGCATCACCAAGCTGGTGACGGAGTGCTTCCGTGGGGATTCAGTCCGCGAGGATAAGGCTCTCTACTACACGATGCGGGCAATGCGCGATCGGCTGAACGGAAGCCTCGTGGTGGTGCATCCCGTTACGCCGAAAGAGACGATCACTAACGGCAACGACGATGCGCGGGCGCGCTTCCTGCGCGAGCGTCTGACCGAAGCGATGAATACCCTGGCTCCGCTCTTCGACATGAACTGCACGCGAGACCAGACGCTGAAATGCTGGGACAAGGTTTTCGCGACCAGCTTTTTCGGCGACCGCGCGGGTGGCGCAGCGAAAGTCGAGCGCACTCTGCTGAGAGCGGGCACCAGCGCGCCTGCGGCCGGTCCGTTCTCCTTCCCGAGCGTGCCGCGCGTTGACGATAAGCCCCGTGGATTTGGCCGATGTGGTGGTTGAAGGACCCCGATCGCCTTAAGCAGGAGGTCGCCGGGGTCGAGGCGCTTGAGGAGCAGGTCGGATGGCTCCTCAGCGCCAAGCCGCGGCTGCGCAAGGATTTCAGGTTCGCGTTCGACTTCGATCTCATCATCAATAGCGAGATCTATCCGTTCACGCTCGAGTATCCGGCTCTTTTCCCAGGTACGCCGCCGTCGGTCGTGCCGCGCGACAGTCAGCGGCTGTCAGAACATCAATACGGCGATGGCGGGGAACTTTGTTTGGAGTTCCGCTCGGACAACTGGGATCCGTCGGTGACGGGCGTGATGATGATCGAGAGCGCGTACCGCCTCCTCTCGGGCGAGCGGCCAGACTTGGACCGACGGGTGATCGTGCCGTCGGCACATAGCACGTCGCTCGGGCAGGAGCTGCGCGGCTGGCACTGCCGGTTTCTTTTGACGAGATCGTTTCTGGCGCACGCGGCAGCGATGCCGGAGGGCGCCTACCGGGATGCCGGAATTTGCGAGATCATCGCGGTCAAGGACATGTGGGTGGCGTATGTCTCGGCGCTCGGGCCGGCGGATGCGCCCGAGTGGCGGGAACCCGACATCCCTGACCGCGCCAACGTCGTCGAACCAGGCATCGTCGTTCGAGTTGCGTCTTTATCCGACGTTCCCGCCATGCCCGACAGAAGCTTTATCGAGCAGCTGATCTCCGCAACGCGGACGACCCTAGAGGCGCAAGGACCGCCTGGCGAGGTCACCGTACCGCGGTTTACGATCGTCGCCGACGCCGGGTCCGCACGGCTCTTCTTTACTTACCCCAAAGACGACCGATGGGATGTCATCCCCTACCGGACCGTCGATCTGAGCGCCGATCACGGCGGGCGTCTGCCGGAGAGCTATGCGGGGTTGGCGGACAAGACAGTCGGGGTTGTCGGGTGCGGGTCGCTCGGGTCAAAAATTGCCGTGAGTTTGGCGCGGAGCGGGGTCCGCGGCTTCGTGCTGGTGGACGATGATGTATTGGCGCCGGGGAATTTGAGGCGTCATGAGCTGGACGCCGGCGGCCTTGGCGCCCACAAGACCGACGGCTTGAGAGCGCGGTTGGACGCGGTCGCCCCCAGCGTCAAAGTGATCGGCTGGCGGGTGGTGCTGGGCGGTCAGGAGTTCGGCAGGCGGCACCGCCTCGGTGCTTGACGAGCTAGGGAAGTGCGATCTCCTCATCGATGCCACCGCCGATCCCCGAGCGTTCAACTTTGTCGCCTCCGTGGCGAGAAGCGCTCGGCGGCCGATGGTATGGGCAGAAGTTTATGCCGGCGGCATCGGAGGCTTTATTGCCCGCGTGCGCCCGGACATAGAACCGCCGCCGCACGCGGCGCGGCGCCAGTATTTGGCGTGGTGCCATAATCAGGGCGTGCCCTGGGAGGGCGAAGATCGGGATTATGGCGGCCGTTTAGCGGACGGCCTTCCGGCTGTTGCCGACGATGCCGAGGTGGCGGTGATCGCAGCGCATGCCAGCCGCATGGCGACCGACGTCCTGTTACGGCCCGACGCGAGCGGATTTCCCTATCCGGCTTATGTGATCGGACTCCGGAGCGAGTGGATCTTCGAGGAGCCGTTCGATACGTGGCCGATCAACTTTGTCGCCGAGGGGCAATGGCAAGGCCTGATCACGAAGGCGCAGACCGACGAAGCGGTCGAATTCCTGTCGTCGCTGTTTGAGAAGGGCGAGGATGCGGATCGACCTGGCGCATGAGCTCGAGCCGCGGCTGCGAGACGAGCTGCGGAAAGCCGGAAAACGAGAAATCGGCGGCATGCTGCTCGCCGAGCAATTGGCCCCGGGCCGGTTTCGTATAGTGGACTTTTCGGTCGATGCAGTTTCGGGGTCTCACGCCACCTTCCGCCGCGACCCGCTTGCCCACCGGCAGGCCCTCGCAGCGTTTTTCCAGCGCACTGGTCAGGATTTCGCCAGGTTCAATTACTTGGGAGAGTGGCATTCCCATCCTTCGTATTCGGTCCGCCCCAGTGTCGACGACATGCGCACTATGACCGAGATGGTGGAGGAAGCACATTCCGCCATCAGCTTTGCGGCGCTGCTGATCGTTCGGCTGCGGCTATGGTGGATTAGTCATTCGTTGACGATTTTCGCCCGCGGTCACGCACCGAGGGCAACGCAAATTCGTCCGCGGATCACCTGGATATAACCAGATCATTTAGCTGAGCCGAGCCGGATGACAAAGCCCCTCCCCCTGTCCGATTTTCGCGCAGTGCGGCAAGTGCTCGAAGAGCATGAATATTTGACCGGAGGCGAGGAAGTCGCGCCCACCGATCTCGTGGAGCAGGAGATCTGGGCTGGCATCGTTCATCTGCCCGACGATGTCGCCATCAGGATCTCAAATCACAACGGCGACCGGCTTGGGCTCTTGTATTCGCTTTGGGGTGACTGGCTTGGGGCGATAGGTGACCCCGACAACGCCGATAACCTGTTTGGCGGCATGCTCGACGCGGCCGACTGTTTTCAGTGCACAACGTTCGATTTCCTTCACGGTTATTACCGCGCGGCTCTGGCGAACTTGCGGTCGGCGCTCGAGCTGGTCGCCATCAGCGTTTACGGCAACCTTTGTCCGACGAGCCCGAGATATTTGGGTTGGAAGCAGGGTAAGGCGGAGTTGACATTCACCCCCGCCCGCAAGGCGATCTTGGACGCCGTTAAGGGCCGAGCGGGCAGCTGGCTTCTGGAAGGCGACAAAGTGCCGGCGCGAACGTACCGGCGGCTGTGCGGGTTTACCCATTCCCGTCCAGATTCGAGCGACGGCGCGCTCTGGCAGAGTAACGGTCCGGTCTATAACAACATGGCGATCAAGCTGACCTTCGATGCCGCTCTCGTGGTTTACGCGACCTGCTATCTGCTGGTGAAAATCGGACGTCCCGATTTCGAGTTGTCGGCAGACAGTCGGATCCTTTTCGAGCTCGATTGGCTGGGCGATCACGCCGAGTTGGCGAGGGCGTACGCCGACCTCGGAATGCGATGAAAGGCCGCGGCAGGGATGCGGACGAGCGGCGCTACGGGGGATGAAGCCTGGTCTTTTGAGGAAACGCAGGCCGCGCTGAAGAAGCTCCTCACGCCGACAGTGGTTGGCGTCTACACGCACTATCAGGCGACAGAGATTGTCGCCTTTCCGCCGAACCGGCAGCAACCGGTCAATCTATTTGCGGTGATTGTTGCAGAGCACCGCACGGGGCGACCACCGGAAGCGGGAGGTTTTCTCAACCGCACGCCGATAACATTGAAATCCCTTCAGGGCTGGCGCTTTGGGATCATGCGCTACACGAGACCGATCGACGATCTCGCGCCCGCTATCGAGCAGCTGAACGCGACCGGCGAGTGGCGTCAATCAGGCGAGCCGCTGGCGCTTGGTAAGCTCGCGCCGATGCCTCCAATCTTCGTGCCGCCCGATGCGTTGGAGCCGGCGCCGCTGAACCGCGTTCTCAAAAACAACTTCTGGAACGGTTCTCACGTGCTGGAGTGGGCCGATACCGAAAAGGGCGCGTTCGGACCGCTTTTTGAGCAACCGCCGCGGCTGCAGGAATTGTCGGCAGCTATCCAAAAATTGGTGCCGATTGGGATAGCGAGTCTCTCGGACCGCCTGGGCAATCTAGTGGTGCAGATCCCGGCTAACGCCGTGATGACCAGTTTTGGCCTGCACCAGAACGGCCGTGATTTTGTGTTGCAGCTTGCCTGGCATCCGAGTGTGCCGCCGCGGCCATTGCGCGCCGTTCTCAATCTTGAATTCGACGGCATCATAACCGGCTTCGCGACGGCCAAAATCGACGGCCGCCAGACGACGTTGACACTGCCGGTGCCGCGAGGGCCGCATCGGGGGGTGGTGTGGGACGAACAAAACCAGGTGGTGCTCGCCGCGACCTCGCCGAGTTCGTTCATCTCGAGTGTTGGGCTCAACATGTCGATGTTGGCGCCCGAACCGCGGGTCTTCTTTGTCAAGCAGCCCGACGGCTCGTTCGCTGAGCAGCGCATTGGTTTGGTGAACCTCGTAAAAAGCGTCGTCGGCAAGGCCCATGCCGACGATAACGGCGGTTGGACCCAAAAGCGAATGTACCGGGAGGAAATCGGGCGCTTAGTCGGCGAAAGGCGCTTTGTCCAATACAAGCCCGCGCGCAGAAAAACGCAACAGCAGCATGACGACGCGTTGACGGATGTCCAGGCTCTAATCAACACCTATGGCGAGGAAGGTGTTTGGCTCTGGGATCCTTTTTTGAGCGCCCACGACATCCTGAAGACGCTCTTTCACTGCAGCTTCATCAATGCCGAACTGCGTGCTCTGAGTGCAGCACGTGAACCGCGAAAAGGTCAGGGGGCCCGGGCTGGCTATGCCGAGCGGCAACGCGCCGTATTCACTGACGCAGGTGGGAACAGGCTGGGGCTACGGCTCGAATATCGAGCCCGGTTCGGCCCAAAGGGTTGGGATTTTCACGACCGGTTTTTGATTTTTCCGAGGGCGGATGGGGGCACCCTCGCTTGGTCGTTGGGCGCGTCGGTCAATTCGTTGGGGAAGCTGCATCACATTCTGCAGCGCGTCGACGACGGTCAGCCGGTGGCCGACGCTTTTAAAGAGCTTTGGGATCAGCTTTCCGGGCCGGAGCATCTGATATGGAAAGTCCCGTAGTGCAATTGAGCGAGATCGTTGCCGCAGCCGCGGAGCCGGGAGCGCTCGCGGCCCCGTGCGAACTATTGGCGTTGTTGGCGGATGAGGAAAATCCCGTGGCGGCGCTTTCCGACCACGACAAGGGGAACGCACTCTTTGCAGCATTTAACAATCAGTTTGGCTTCATCAACATCAAAAGGACATGGCGGCAGCCGTACTCGCTCGAGGACGTAGACCGGTGGGTCGCGCTCGTCCGCTGGATCGCCGCGGAATTTCGGGCTTGGCGACGCGCCGACGATCCTAAGCGCGCCCGGCTTATCGCCGTGATCGTGGCAGCGCAGAGCTGCGATTGGGACAACACATTCTGGAGCATGTTATGGGATGACCTGGGCGACGGCACTGACCTGACTCGGGCGATGGCCGACTTCGTAAGCGGGATCAATATCCACCTTTCGACGCTCGGCGGTCGCGGTCCATCAATCTCCCAAAAGGAGGAAATCGAGCGCTTCACAAAAGCCGACGCGGAAGGAGATTGGGCCACGGTTTGCAACTCCCTGACGCGCTTTGCCGGCCCGATGCTTCCGTCAGCGCTGATAAACCAGACGGTGCGCTGCGTGAACCGGTATGGGTTCGAGGAGCTCTTGGCCGCAGTCGCAAATCTGCGACAAACGGTAGCTACAAACCAGATAGCGGCGGCGCTGTCTGTGGCGGACCGTCTCCAATTGGGCATCGCGAGCGACAATCCCTACGCGCAGTTCAGCTGTGTCTTTCAAACGGTGTTCAAACAGCGAAATGCTTCCGAGCTATCGTCGCCGGAAAAGCAGCTTCTGGCCGACTTGTTGACGAAGGTGGCAGGCGACGCCGATCGGTGGCGCAGCTGGATGCAGGCATTCAATCGGCTTCCGACCTGGTTCGCGCCGCTCCATGTCCCGCTCGGCCGGGCGCTCGTAGTAGTTCCCGATGTCGCCGTCGCGAGTTACGTCGACGCAATTAACTTGAGCGTCATGACGCCCCAAACTCGCCAGTGCGTGGCGGATTGCTGCCGGTCCTTTGGGCAGGTCGCGGACTTGCCGCGGCGTAGCCTGTTATGGTCGCGTGCGTATGAACGCTGGGCGGGCTGGAACTTCGACGCGGCGGTGCAAGGCAAACACTTAGTGAATATTGCCGCGTCCGAACTCGACTTCGCGGTTGTCGGCTACGCGGTTGAGTGTTTGGACGGCGCTCAGCGCGACGCTCGGACGGAAGCCATCACGCGCCAACTCACAGTACTCGACGATGAGTGGCACGGGACATTTTCGGATTGTTTGACTTCTTGGAATCGGCTGCTCTCTCAATTTCAACCGTACGCCCATGCCGTGAAAACGATCGCGTCCGGTGAGGACTGGCTAGCCGAAAATCGGCATTACTACCCCTTCGATCCGAAGGAACAGGAGTACCTGACGATGATGTATCGTGTCCGCTAGAGCGCGGCGGCGTTGTCTCTCCGTGCCGATGAAAGAGCTTCAGCTACCCAAACGACCACCGGGGATACGTCTTCGACCGCACAACGAGCCTCCCCCGCCGCCGGTGAACGCGTGGAATGTTCTGATGCAGGAGGTCCGCCGAAGCCTCGAGGTCGGAAAACCCGCGGCCGTACGCTTTTGTCCGGATCGCGACGATGCCGGCAGGCGGCACACTGATTGCGCGAATGGATGCGGCGATCTCCTCCATCCAGCCCACGCGTTGTCGAGGTGCTGACCAGCTTTATCCTGCAGGCCCCACAGCTGGATGGCCAGCTGTGGGCAACAACAAAGCGACCTCTGCGCCTGAGCTCACGGAGAACCGCTGGGCAGCCAACGCCTCAGACCTTCCCGGCGATCAGCGCGGCGCCTTTCTCGCCGATCATGATCGTCGGTGCATGCGTACATGCATTGAGTGCTGCCGGCATGATCGAAGCGTCGACGACACGCAGGCATTCGACGCCGTTGACGCGCAGCTGTGGATCGACGACCGCGGTCGGCTCGGCACCCATGCGGCAGGTGCCGCTCGGATGGAAGTATGTCGCGGCTGCGGGCGCGGATATCCGCCTCGATCGACGCGTGGTCGTTGGCGATCGGTCCGGGAGCGAGCTCTGCTTCGATCAGGTGGCTTATCGCTGACCCGCGCATCATGTCGCGCATCCGCTGTACCGACCGCGCCAGTGCATGCAAATCCTCGGGCTCGGAGAAATATTCCGGGAAGATCAGCGGATGCGTTGTTGGGTCGGCGCTGCGCAACAGGATATGTCCGCGGCTAAGCGGCCGGCCGGACCCCACCATCACGGTGAAGCCGTGGCGCTCCGGGAACAGGTCGCCCAGCGCGAAACCCGACACCTCTGCGCGTCACCAGCGCCGGGATCATCACAACGATCGTATCCGAGACGGCGAGTGAGGGATCGCTGCGCATGTACCCGCCGGTCGCGACATAGCTCTCGGCAAGCGAGCCGCCGCCGGTCAGCGCGTAGCGCAGCCCCATCGCGATCGCCGCGCCCGGGTTCAGGTATTTGTACGCGGTTACCGGCTGCGAGCACGCATAACGCAGCGAATAGGACGGGTGGTTCTGCAGATTGCGCCCGACCTCCGGCGCATCGAGCACCACCGGGTATGCCGAGGCGCGGCGAGATGAGCGGCCGGCCCAATGCCCGACAGCATCAGGAGCTGCGGCGAGTTGACGGTTCCGCCGCACAGGATGACCTCGCGCTCCGCCCAAACCGTCTCGCGCACACCCCGCCGGATGATTTCGACGCCTTTGGCCCGGCCACCCTCGATGACGATCCGTGCCGCGACCGAATCCGACAGCAGGTCGAGATTACCGCGCCGCCTTCCCGACTGTGCGAAGGCCACCGCCGTGCTGGCGCGGCGACCATTGGCGATGTTGGTGTCGATCCGGCCAAAGCCCTCAGCGACATCGGCGTTGAGGTCATCGACGACCGGGTATCCCGCCTCGCCGGCGGCGGCAAGGAACGCGTCGCAGATCGGCAGATCGAGCCGCGATTGCTTTACCGCCATCGGGCCGTCGTCGCCGTGCCACTCGCCGGCGCCGCGGCTGTTGGTCTCGGCTTTCTTGAAGTAAGGCAGCACCTGGTCGAACGACCACCCCTGGCAGCCGCGTTGCGCCCACTGGTCGTATTCGAGCGAGTGCCCGCGCAGGTACAGCATGCCGTTGATGCTGCTCGAGCCGCCGAGAATGCGGCCCTGAAACCACGATAACCTGCGCCCGTTCAGGGCCGGCACCGGCTCGGTCTGGTAGTTCCAGTTCTGCCGGGGAAAGGTACTGGCGATGAACGCGATGCCCGGCACCCTGGTCGTTAGGCCCAGACGTTCGCGGCCGGCCTCGATCAGGGCAATGCGGGCGTCCGGCAGCATTTGCGACAAACGGCCGGCGACGACGCAGCTGGCGGCGCCTGCGCCGATCACGACATAATCGCAGCCTCTAGCGGACGTCGCTCGAGCAGCCGGTTTAGGCGAACCGGGCCTCGGCCCAGCCGGTCTCGAACGGCACGTTCATCAGCGGCTCCGACCGCTTGGAGGCGAACAGCCACGTTCCGCCGGCCCGCGCGTGACCGTCGCAGCCTTTGACGCAGGGCCTCAACGATCACCCATGAACTAGTCGGGTCGTGCGAACGCGACGAAGCGCAATGGTCTCCCCGGTCGTGAAGGGCTGTCAGCGTAGTTGGCTGTGGTACAAAAATCTCGACGAAAAGTTAATTATCGCGTTAAAGTAGGCTTTCCTCCCGCCCCCAGCGAGGAGACCGCGTAATGAAATCACTGGTAGAAGAACTTCGCGCTGAAGCGCGCCGTTTAATTGAAACGGCGAACAACTCTTCTGAAACTCATTTGAAAAAAGAATTAGCCGAGCGCGCGCTTCGATTATCCGAGCGCGCCGAGGCAATTGCAAACTCCATGGAAGACCCTGAGATCATTGAAATGAATATTAGGCGCTATCAAAACATGCTGAAGGGGGGGCTCACCGATGAGCCTCAAAGAAAAGCCATCGATGAGATGCTCGCTGACGCCCAAAGACTGTGGTTCTGACCTTCACGCAAGGCACCTACCCCAATGTCGGCTTCGGAGGGAACCATGCCCACATATGAATGCTGCTTCCTCGGTGAGGACAATCAACCGGTGAGAACTCAAATTCTTGGCGCCCAAGATGAGTTCGAAGCGCGCCGAGAAGCTATGAACCTTATGATGAGGGTCGGACGCTTCTCTGGTTATGAGCTGTGGGCTGAAGGCCGAATAATCGCGGAATACAGGCCAGTCAAAGAAAGTAGTACGAGCAGTCGATAGAGCGTCATTACCTGGTATGGGTGGATTAAGGGCTGTCCGGAGTTGCCTCCAATCTGAGTTGATTAAGTGCGCTCTGAAGTCACCCCATGCCGAGGATACGTGAAATCGCCTGCCTCACTTCGGCAAGCGTCTCGCCGAGATCGCCGCGCAAAGCCCCTGTCGCGTCCGCGTGGCGGGCAATCTGGTTGAGGTTGATCCCGATGCGATTCAGCTCGTTCATTGCTTCACGCCAGGCCAGCGCGGGCTGCAAGCGGTAGCCAAGCACGGCCACGCGGATGAACGCCGACAGGGTGACACCGGCGGCGGCCGCCTTCTCGTCGAGCAGCTCGCGCTCGGCCGCCGTTAGCCGGATGCGAAATGCTGCCGAGGCGCGGTCGTCGGGAGATTTCTGCGGGCGGGCCATGGATGTAGGGATGGCCTTTGCGTCGGTGAGCATCGCAGACCGCTTTCGGCGTGATTGCGAATCCCTGATAAGGCAGACTTTGTATGAAGAGGATTATTTTTCGGTAAGCAGGGCGCGTGTGGCTGACGCCGCAATGACGGTGCTCGGGCACCGACCGTGGCGATCTGGCCGAGCATGTTGTTGATCAGCTTCATCGCCAGCCCACGGCCCAGGTCGATGGAACATGTTCTTGCCCATTGCGCGGAACAGATCCTCGCTGGCGGCAAAGGTCTCGGCCGGAGCGCCACGATCACCGATAGGGTTCCAGCCGCGGCGCCGTGCGTGCCGCCGCTAACCGGCGCGTCGAGCATCGCCTCGTCTTTGTCAGCTAGGCGCTCGGCAAAAGCGGCGCGCCGCGGTCGAAGCTCTCCGATCCGCTTGCCCTTTAGGATCAATGCGCGCCGATGCCGGTTCGCCAAACTAAGTCTTTGATTTGCCGTAATTGCGCTCCTTCCGACGGGCTCACCAATATTTAATCAAACTACCCGGGCAGTGGGTCAGTAGCCGGTGCCGAACTGCGTCTGCATGATGTGCAGGTAGGCCGCGCCACCCGGCTCGGCGACCACGTCGTAAGTGCCGCGACGAAACCCGCTTAGGTTCGAGATGTAGGTAGGGTCGGAATCGATCGCCAAGGCGACTTGCGTCCCCGGCTGCAACACGATGTCCTTCGACCAGCCAGAGCCCGGCAGATAGCTTTCGACGGTGACATGATAAGCGCCGGCCGGCATGTCGCGGTAGAAGCTCCAACCGGCGCGGGCGTAGCCGACGAGCTGACCGTTCATCGATACGGGCGGCATGCCGCCGGTGTCCTCGGGAAAGAAAACCCGGTAGAACCATACTCGCCCTTGCCCGGCTGGGATGGGCGGGCCATTCACGACTGGCGGCGGCGACTGAGCCGCGGCCCCATAAGCGATCAAGACGGAGACAAGAAAGGCGACTGACCGGAGTCGCCGCCTCAGCTTCGGCGCGAATAACGGCATCGTGCAGCCTCCTGTCCGGCGTCCTTCGGTGACGACGGGCCGATACCCGGTCCCGCTTCGGCCTGCATTGATCTGCGTCAGTGGAACTGTCTGCCACCGCTTTCAGAGCGAACGAGGATGGCCTCGCAGCGGGCCGAGTTATCCAACTGGTTTTTCGTGCAGTTCCAGGTGCTCTCCGAGAAGTTCAAGCCGATGCTTGGGCTCGAGCAGCGGCCACGTCGCTGCGTTCGGTGTCGCCCGGCGGCTGGTGCAGCCGGGCGACGATCTGTTCACCCTGCCTCGAATCACGGTGTTTGATCCGCAGCGCTACTTGCGCTCGTGGCTGCATCCGGGGTCGAGCCGATCCTTGTCCTTGGCGAAAGTCGGCTCGCGGGCCGGTCTCGCGCTGATCGGCGATACCAAGCCTCGGACTCGCCGGTCTTCTGGTCGCCGGCCGCGCCTCAGCATCCACGTAGCCGAGCGGCTTCCGGAGACGTCCGATAGGGCATCAGACTTGCGCTCCTCAAGCGGCAGCTGAAGTCAGACTCCCGAGTGTTCCGCGATAGGCAAACGAGGAAGCTTAATGCTCAGACATCAAGAAAGCTGCGCAGTTTGCGTGACCGACTTGGATGGGTAAGCTTGCGCAGTGCCTTGGCCTCGATCTGGCGGATGCGCTCCCGGGTCACCGAAAAGTGTTTGCCGACCTCTTGGAGCGTGTGGTCGGAATTCATGCCGATGCCGAAGCGCATGCGCAGGATACGCTCCTCGCGCGCGGTGAGCGAGGACAGCACCTCGGTGGTGGCCTCGCGCAGATTGGCCGCGATCGCGGAGTTGATCGGCGAAACCACATTCTGATCCTCGATCAGATCACCCAGCCGGCCGCTGTCCTCCTCCTCGCCAATCGGCATATCGAGGCTGAGCGGTTCCCGGACAATCTTCAGTATCCCGCGCACTTTTTCGAGCGGCATCCCCAATTTCTTGGCGAGTTCCTCGGGGATCGGCTCGCGGCCGATCTCACTTACCAACTGCCGCGACGTCCGCATCAACATTGTCACCGTCTCGATCATGTGCACTGGGATGCGGATCGTGCGTGCCTGATCGGCGATCGAGCGGGTGATTGCCTGGCGGATCCACCACGTCGCATAGGTCGAGAATTTGTAGCCGCGGCGGTACTCGAACTTATCGACTGCCTTCATCAGCCCAATGTTCCCCTCCTGGATCAGGTCGAGGAGTTGCAGACCGCGGTTGGTGTATTTCTTCGCGATCGAGATCACGAGCCGCAGGTTCGCCTCGATCATTTCCTTCTTGGCCCGGCCGGCCTCGCGCTCGCCGCGCTGCACCGTCTGCACGACGCGGCGGAATTCGGTGATCGGCAGCTTCGAGTCCATCGCGACGCTAGCGATCGCGGTGCGGTGTTTGACGATCTCGCTTGAATATTTCTCAGCGAAGCGGGCCCAGCCGCGTCCCGGCAGCACCGAAATGCGCTCGAGCCAGTTGGTCGACAGTTCGTCGCCAATGTAGTTCTGCAGGAACTCGGCGCGCTTAACCCCGGCCTCCTCGGCGTGGCGCAACAGCTGTCCTTCCTCATGGACCAGACGACGATTTACCTCATGGAGCTGCTCGACGAGATGCCCCAGGCGGGCATTGTTGAATTGTACGAGCTTAACGAGTTCGATAACCTTCGATTTGAGCCGGTCGTGGCGCCGCTCCGTCGCCTGCCCCAATGCCGCGCCTTCGCGCAAGGCGACAATCCGTCGGTCCTGGAGCTCTTGCAGAGTTCTACCTAGATCGGCGATGGCCTCGAAGGTCGCGAGCACGCTCGGCCGCACTTGCGCTTCCATCGCTGCGAGCGAGATCAAATTGTCTTCGTCCTCGCCCTCCTCGTCGCCAAGCCCGCTCTCGACCTCCGCAGTCAAGGCGACATTGTCCACCGCATCCGTGCCGTTACCATGATCGACGGGGAGCGCCGTCGGCGCGATGCCGGCCTCACCAATCTGATCGAAGCCACCACCGCGATAGGTGGCTTCGAGATCGATGATGTCGCGCAGCAGCATCTTTCCGTCGTCGAGGGCGTTACGCCAACCGATGATCGCGCGCACAGTCAGCGGGCTCTCACAGATGCCGCTGATCATCATATCGCGGCCTGCCTCGATGCGCTTTGCGATCGCGATCTCGCCTTCGCGTGAAAGCAGCGAGACCGAGCCCATCTCACGTAAATACATGCGCACCGGATCATCGGTACGGATCACGTCGTCGTCGTTTAAATTGCCGCGTGCCTCGACCTGGTCGGTATCGGCCGCCGCGTCTTCGCTCTCCTCGTTCTCGACAACGGTTATCCCCAGCTCGGACAGGGCCGTCATCGTGTCTTGAATCTGCGCCGACGAGGCGCTACCCGGCGGTAGCGCGCTAATCAGCTCCTCATAAGTCAGATACCCCTGCTCCTTGCCCCGAGCCAGCAGGCCTTCGGTCACGCCGTAGCCCGGCTCGGGGGAAAGGCCATTTGCCGGGTTCTCTCCCGCTTTCTCTTCGTCGCCAACACTCGCCGCGCTGTTATCCATCAATAGCCCTTATGTTTTAAAGCCAGTCGCGCCGCCACACCGGTTGGGGCGGAGCGCCAGCTCCAATCAACGGTACGATCCGGAGGACGCACGCCGGCTGGATCGATACGATGCGTGGCCGCCGCGGCGGTTGCCGGTCGGGTGACCCGGGGATAAGGAACAGGCGTTATCCCCGCTGCGCGTGCAACGTCCAGCTGGCCTAAACAGATCCTCGCGGCCTAGCGGACTCTATTCATCCGTTCCCGATCAGCACGAGCGCCAGCCGAGTGCCGGTCTCGGGCACGAGCAGTTCCAGAGATATTTGCCTCCAGACCTGGGATTTAAGTGTGCAATACCCGCGTCCCATCAGCAGCGAGACGCGGGAATGGAAGCGGGTAACCTGGCAGCACGAGTGCGGTTAGAAATCCATGCCGCCCATACCGCCCATGCCACCACCTGGCGGCATCCCCGGGGCAGCCTTGGGCTCCGGCTTGTCACCCACCATCGCCTCGATGGTGATCAGCAGGCCGGCGATGGAGGCCGCATCCTGCAGTGCCACCCGTACCACCTTGGTCGGCTCGATGATGCCGGCGCGCACCATGTCCTTGTACTCGTCGGCCTGGGCGTCATAACCGTAATTGGCATCGTTCTTGTCGGTAAGCTTGCCAATCACGATCGAGCCGTCGACGCCTGCATTCTCGGCGATTTGCCGTACCGGCGACTGGATCGCCTTGTGGACGATCTCGATCCCGACCTTCTGATCATTGTTCGCCGGGGTGAGGCCTGCCAGAACTTTACTTGCAAAGAGCAGCGCCACGCCGCCGCCGGCGACGATTTCTTCCTCGACCGCCGCCTTGGTTGCATGCATCGCGTCGTCGACGCGGTCCTTGCGCTCCTTGACTTCAACCTCGGTGCCCCCGCCGACCCGGATGATCGCGACGGGCTTAAGCCTTCGCAACCCATTTACCCATTTCCTCTGAAAACAAGGCTGGTAGGACACAGAGGTTTCAGCAAGAGACGCAGAGCGCTGAGGGTCATGCTGCCATCCGGGAGGCGGGATCGATTAGCACAGGCACCGCTCTTGGTCTCTCGGTTCCTCACCCGGCTGGTTCGAGTGCATGTGCGGGTGCGGCTTCGAGCGCGGCCTCGATCACGTCCTCGACGCGGTCGGCCCAGACGAAGCTCAGCGCATTGCGCGCGGCTTCGGGAATGTCCTCGTAGTCCTTGCGGTTGCGTGCAGGCAAGATGACCGTTCGGAGCGAGGCGCGCGCTGCGGCGACGACCTTTTCCTTGATGCCGCCGACCGGCAGCACCAAGCCGCGCAGGCTGATCTCGCCGGTCATCGCGGTGTCGTTCCGAACCGTGCGGCCGGTCAACAGCGAGACTAGCGCCGTGTACATCGCCACCCCGGCGCTCGGCCCGTCCTTCGGGATCGCCCCCGCTGGCACATGGATGTGGATGTCGCTATTGTCGAAGAGATGGAGGTCGAGGCCAAGGCCGGCGGCCTTGCCTTTGACCAACGACAGAGCCGCCTGGGCGCTCTCCTTCATCACCTCGCCGAGCTGGCCGGTCAGGATCAGCGCGCCCTTGCCAGGAATGCGCGTCGCCTCGATGAAAAGGATGTCGCCGCCTACCGGAGTCCAGGCAAGCCCGGTTGCCACGCCGGGGATACTGGTGCGCATCGCCACCTCTCCCTCAAACCGGCGCGGCCCCAAGATAACGTGCAGATCCTCTGTAGCGATGCGGACAAAGTTGGCGCTGCCCTCGGCGATCTTCATCGCCGCGCTGCGTAATACCGTGCCGATCTCGCGCTCGAGGTTACGCACCCCGGCCTCGCGCGTGTAGTCGCGAATGATCGCGTGTAACGCCTCGTCGGTAATCTCGGCCTGCTCGGGCTTTAGCCCGTTGGCGCCAATCTGACGGGCGACGAGGTAGCGTCGGCCGATCTCGAACTTCTCGTCCTCGATGTAGCCGGGCAGGTCGATTACCTCCATGCGGTCCTGGAGCGGGCCGGGAATGTTGTCGAGAAGGTTGGCGGTTGTGATGAACATCACGCGCGATAGGTCGAACGGCATGCCAAGGTAGTTGTCGCGAAAGGTCGAGTTCTGCTCGGGGTCGAGCACTTCGAGAAGCGCCGAGGCGGGATCGCCGTGGATGCCTTGGCCGAGCTTATCGATCTCGTCGAGCATCATCACGCAATCGCGCGTTCCGGCGCGGCGGATGCCTTGCAGGATGTTGCCCGGCAAGGCGCCGATATAGGTGCGGCGGTGGCCGCGGATCTCCGCCTCGTCGTGTGTCCCGCCGAGGCTGACACGGACGAATTTGCGGCCGGTTGCACGGGCGATGCTCTGGCCGAGCGAGGTCTTGCCGACCCCGGGCGGCCCGACGAAGCACAGGATCGGGCTGCGCCCGGTCGGGTTGAGCTTTTGGATCGCCAGATATTCGAGGATCCGCCGTTTGACCTTGCTGAGCCCGTAATGGTCCTCGTCGAGGATGCGGCGCGCCTCGGCGACATCGATTATGCCCGCCGACTCGATCGACCAAGGCAATTCGGCGAGCCATTCGAGATAGGTTCGGGCCATCGAGTATTCGCCCGATGCCTCTGGCATACGTTCGAGGCGCGACAACTCCTTTTTCGCGTGCTCATCGACCTCGGGCGGCATCTTCGCGTCGGCGATCTTCTTGCCGAGCTGGGCGATCTCCTGGCTTTTGGCATCCTCGCCTTCGCCCAGCTCCTTCTGAATCGCCTTCAGCTGCTCGCGCAACAGAAACTCGCGCTGGCGAACATCGATCGTCTCCTTGGTGCGATCGCTGATCTGCCGCGACAGGCGCAGCACTTCGAGCCGGTAAGCGAGAAGTTCCGAGACACGTTCGAGTTGGCGCTCGATCGAGACGATTTCAAGGATCTCCTGCTTTTCGACCGGGGTGATGTCCATGAAACCGGCAATCAGATCGGCTAGCACCGGCGCCGAGGTGACGTTCTGCACCGCGTTGACCAGCTCTCCCGGAGTTTGTGGCAGCAGCTGCAGGACTTCGAACGCCTGGTTGCGCAGGTTCATCAACCGCGCGTCGATCTCCTTCGTTGTCTCCTCCGGCTCGGCCAGGCGCTCGACGCGTGCAACAAGGAACGGATAGCCGTCGAGAAACTCGACGATGCGGAACCGCTGCTCGCCCTGGCAAATGACGTGATGGGCACCGTCCGGGCTCGTTACGTAGCGCAACAGGTTCGCCTCGGTGCCGACGCTGTAGAGGTCGGCGGGCAGCGGGTCGTCGGCGGTAGAATTGCGCTGAAGCACCAGCCCGACTGGCCGATTAAGGCGGATCGCCGCCTGTGCCGCCGCGATCGAGCGTTGCCGACCAAGGGTAATGGGCAACACCGATCCGGGAAACAGGACAAGATTGCGAGTTGAAATGAGCACTAGTGCGTCTGCCGGAAGCGCTTCGGCGGCGCCCGGCACCGCCGAAGCGGTTGACGTCGGAGGTGCTGATACGCCGCCGCCCGCGCTGTCCAATTGATGTTCGTCGGGGTGCATCACACTGTTCCTCGATCTACCGAGACCGCCTCTGCAACTGCAGCATCAAGCAGCCATTCGCGAGATGCCGGCCCGACAGCTCGAAGGGTTCCGCAGGCAGCTCGATGCGCCGTTCGAAATGCCCATGCGGGATCTCCATGCGCAGGATCCGGGACGTTTGCACCTCGCTTGGCAGCGGGCGCTCGCCGCGCACGACGAGGACGCCAGCGCTCAGGACGACATTGATGTGTTCGAGTTCGACGCCGGGGAGGGCGATCAGGATAGTCAAGCCATCACCGGTCTCGAATACGTCGATTGGCGCCTGCCAATGCGGGCCCACGTGATGAAAAAACTGCCGGTGTAGCCGCTCGGCCCGCTCCATTGTGGCGCAGGCCTCGGCCCACATCCGTGCTTCGAGTTGACCGTTTGGCATTCCCATGTCTCCAAGGCGTCAACCAACAGTATCGGCTCAGCCTGCAGCCTTGACCGCGATCTTGTTCTGTTGCTTTTGCGCCTCCGCCGTCTTCGGCAGGGTGATCGTCAGTACCCCCTTCGACAGTTCGGCGCTGATCTTGTCGCGGTCGACGCCGTCGGGCAGCGTAAAAGAGCGCTGGAACGAGCCGGAGCCGCGCTCGGACACATAGCGGTTTTCACCCTCCTCATCCTTCTCGTAACGCTTCTCGCCCTTGAGCGTAAGCACGTCGCCCGAGACGGTGACGTCGACATTCTTCTCCTCGAGGCCTGGCACCTCGGCTGTGATTTTGTATGCCTTCTCGTCCTCGGTTATGTCGATCGCCGGCGGCGACCAGCTGAACGACCCTTCATAGAGCCAATTCGGTTTGGGCTCGAACATCCGACGCAGTGACGGAATCCCGAAGCCATCGGAAAACCGGTCGAACAACCGGTCCATCTCGTTCCGGAACGGCTGCCACGCATCCGGCATCTGCGTCGGCACCGCTGCCTTCTTCACCTCGACTGGAGTCTTGGCCATCGTTGTCTCCATCCTTGGGGATGAGGTCAGGGTTTGCTTAAGCGACCGCGCCCGGAGAAGCCTTGATCCAGGTCAATCGGCCGTCGTGATTACGGCCCGATCTGATATGGTCTTCAACGGAGCCATCGAGTTAAGCGAAACGCGCACTCGGCCTCGCGCAGTTGCGAATGTCCGCTTCTCGCCCGACCCGACCGTCTGCTAGCGCAGCCCCGAATGACCATTGAGGTTCGAACCCGGCCGGCGTTTCGCCAGCCAATGGATGGCCCTTGTTGGCCCCCAAGCGGACAGTGCCGAAGACTATCGACAATAGCTAAGATGGGGAGAGGCATCATTCGCCTTTTGCCCGGCGTGTAACGCCCTTTCTCTAAAAGCGGCATCTACTGCCTGAGAGGAAGCCGGGCCGATCACCACTAAATCAACCACCGTGGTTTTTAACCCATTGCCGATGTACGACAGCATTGGCCTCGCGAATTGCCCGGCCTTCGTCACCTGTGGCCTCTAATGTCTTGTTCGCGACCGCAGCCCATAGCGACTGTAACTCGGGTGTGTCCGCAAAATGGGTTTTTGCACGAGCATCCGAAGATGACCAGGGCATAGAGAGGTTCGCCCTCACATCCGCCGCGGCGACCTGCACAGCGCGGCTACGAGACTGTATCGTCGGTGGACTTCGCCTGTCGCGCCGAGGGCTCTGCTCGACTCGACTAACGCGTTGTTGAACCACCAGTTTATCAGCGATTGAGTAGCCACAAAATCAACGAGAGGGCCAAGCTGACGACGAGGCACGTCACGATCGGGAAGTAGAAGTGGAACGCTCCGCGCTCGATCACGATGTCGCCGGGAAGCCGTCCAAGCCCGAGTTTGGACTTGCTTCGGGAAAGTGGAGAGTTCCCTGTGAGCAATGAGGAACTCGATGACACAGCAACGACGGTTTACGAAGGAGTTTGCGGAAGAAGCGGACGATCCCGAAGTTGCCGACAAGTACAGGCAAATGGCTGCCCGCTTCGAGGCGATAGCCCGCAGCGTTGGGCTAGCGAGGGCGTTCCGAGAGCCGGTCAAGCCGTAGTTTCACAGGGAAAGCAGCCTTCAGTTCCGACTTGAAGGCTCAGGATCAGTCTAGGGCGTTCGCGCTATTCCCAGGGAGCAGGATCGTTCACTCGGGGATTACCCCTGCATCCTGTCGGCGTCTTTTCCTTGCGTTCATCGCTTCGATCAGCTTCTTCCGCACCGCTGGATCAGCCCACCGGGCCGTGAGCAGCGCAGCACGTTTCTCGCGCTGGGCGGGATCGGTGTGCTTGCTCATCAGTTTTGCCCGCCATGCCGGGTCGGCCCACTTTTTCTTCAACCCGGCGCTGATCTTCGCTCGACGTGCGGGGTCCATGCTCTCGCCCCCAAGTGGCATAGCCACATCTCACGCTCGCCCTAGGCGGTTGCAAGCGCCATTGCTCGCGTATCCGGCTGGGGGGCATGCTGAAGCGCAGTAAAGTCATCCACGTGTGTGTGGGGGTTGCAGCTTGGGGCGAAACGGGCCTCCAGCGGCCTCCTACGCGGTCCTATGGCGCTCTACGAACTGCCGCCCCCGCGACCACGTCAGTCGCTGCTACCCCAGCCGCAGCTTCCCCTGCGGGATCGGTAACCCGCATAGGTTTGTCGACCGATGTGGTGACTGTAGACTTGTCATCCCACCACTCCTCGGGCACTCGCAGGAGCTTCAGCCATAGACGCGGTCGTGGACCTGTCTTCGCTACCGGACACTGTAGGCTCGGGAAGATCATCTTCTCGCCCTCCGAACCGTGCATGACTGAAGCAGCGTATCACGAGGTGCGACATTCCGCCACGGGGGTGATTGAGACACGCGCGTCGGGGGTGGTCTTTGTGGTTCGCCGCTTTCGAGGTCGGGTCAGCCGTCACAGTTTCGCCGCATAATTCGGGCAGCATCGGAGCCCTCGGACCCCGCATCCTCGTGGCTGAAAGCATGAACGGCGAACACGCCGCCCGCTTGCTTTCGGCATTTGTGGGTTTTCCCTTATACCCATACCCATACCTATTTGACGGTCGCGTGGGGCGGCGAGCAAGGCCAGCGCATTATCCCCAAAGCGCAGATGCCAAAGATCAAGCCGATCAGTGGCGCGACGAGGTTCTTTTACCTGTCTGCATAATTGCTTCCGGCTATGACTTACCCCGAAAGTATTTCGGGCTAGTTCCTCAGTAACGGCGTAAGCGCCATTACACTTACTGAGGAAATTACACTTCTATGAACGACTATTTCGAGCTACTGAAAACCCCGATTGGAGCGTTCCGAGGTCAACCCATCGCGCCGAGGATACTCTTCACCGCCACACTGGTTTTGCAAAACGGGCGGTGGAGAGCGGCTGCGGCACACCGAACCGCCGTGCCTGATCGGTGAAATCGACCCTCGCGGGGCTTCTGGCCGCATCCGCCGAAGATCACGCTTCTGATGGCGTCTCGGTCGGAGTTCGCTTTTGTCCGGGGCTTTGCAGGTCGTTTTGGACGCGGCTGCGCTGCCGTCTTCGTTTCGGGGATAGCGACGGTTTCAGTAGAGACGGTTTGGCGGCGACGAGACCGATCTGCCTTGCCATTGCGAACGAGCTCGGTAAACTCCCGGAACGGACGGCTGATCCGAGTGTAGACCACCGTCGCGATATTCGCCGTGGCAGCCCGTGAGTTGGTCAGGTGCCGCGCAGTAGATGGCCGCGATAGCCTCAATCCAGAGACCACATTCGCGGTGAAGGGAGTGCCGGGCCGACACAATAGGCTTTCGCTCATCAGGGGTTTCCGCTGCCGGTTGTCCGAGATTGGCGAGCGCCTGATGAACGGTCAAGATTAACGAACCGAGTTGATCAGTCGCAATTTGATTGCGCCGTACATACGCGGAAACTATTTCTGAGGTGAGTTCTTGATTGGTTGGTATGGCCGGCGGCTCGTCTGGCATTTGTTGTCCCCTTGTTGGAAGAACCAATATACCATCCCGGTCAATTCTAGGCGATGATTTAAGGCTTCTCCATATCGCTACGCCGCTCTGTCAACCATCCTTTTGTGGTTCCGTCTGCCCCTCGACGAGCACCCCACCGGCCTTTCCTACGAAGGTACCATCTGCTTGAAGGTCGAAATGGAACAGCTACGGCGGCGATTTTTCTCTGATCCGGTCGCCGAGTGCTACGCTTCATGCCACATGTCTATCGCCGAAAGTGGATCGTTCGGGAGTTTAGCGATGCCCAAACCCAATACTGCCTCCGCCGCCAGCTTCCAAAACGCTGAAGCGTACGAACGCATAATGGGACGCTGGAGTAAGCGGCTCGCGCCGTTGCTGATCCGATTTGGCGGTCTCTCGGATGGAGACCGCGTGCTCGATGTCGGCTGCGGAACCGGCAGCTTGACCTTCGCACTGCCCGAGATCGCCAACGTTGCGGCCGTCACTGGCATCGATTTGACCGAACCCTTCGTGGAATTCGCGCGTGCCCATAACACCGATCCTCGGATCAGTTTCCAGTCAGCCGACGCCCGTGTCCTACCGTTCGAGGACAATTCCTTCGACCGGGCCTTCTCGATGCTGGTGCTGCAATTCATCCCGGATGCGGCTGGTGCGGTGACTGAAATGCGTCGCGTCGTCAGGCCCGGAGGGACGGTGACGGCTGCCGTATGGGACGATTACAGCGGTCTCCCACACTTCCGACTGATATGGGACATGGCCGCTGCGCTCGATCCAGCCGTTGTCCGGCGCGTGTTCGGGCCATGAGCCACCGAACGATGGCGACGACATGGCGAGAGCTTGGTTTCCTGAATGTCGAGCAGACCAGCCTTTTAATCCGAATGGAGTTTTCCTCATTCGACGACTACTGGCTTCCGTTCACCAGGGGCGAAGGCCCGCCGGGACAGTTCATCGCCAATCTCTCCCGAAGCTACCCGAGCGGTGCTGACCGAGCATGTGCGGCGGGGCTATCTTTGCGGTCAACCTGATGGCCCTCGTTCCTTCGCGTGTGTCGCATGGGCGTGCCGGGCGACTGTGCCTACATAACCGGGGCGGTTGGACAAATGATCTAAGCCGGGCGGTGTCGATTTCGTAGCTGCCACCACCGAGTTGGAAGTTGGCTGGTGTGGCACTGATGTTGTTCCAGATGACGTCCTCGTGCGGCGGCATCGCGCTCTCCTCTATCGGCTGGGCAGTGAGCCCGGGACTAAATGTTATCGACTGGGCGGTGCGCTCGGGACGTAAATAATTTCTACCTAAACTGGGCCAGCGCCTGAAACGCAAGGTGGAGCCAGAAGGTCTCGTACTATTTCGCCGGCACGGCCCACCTGGGTTATCACCGATATCGTCATGGAGGACGTCGAAGGCATGAGACGGTCAGGGAGGTGAGCCGCGAAGTGCCCGCGATCTCGATATTGGCGGTGTCCGGCGTGTACTCTTCGGCAACGCTGCCGGGCGCGTCATCAACCGCGGAAAAGCCGCTTTACCCGGATGAATTGTTGGGAATAGTCGGCCATCTGCTTGCCCAAGGCCATCGACTGATGGCGCGAGACGATCCTGCACTCGTGGTGCTGTGACCTCCCCATAGAGCTTCGTGCTGTCGCCGAAAGGGCTCCGTGGTACAAACTCAGCACGCGACACCGGCACGACTGGGCGCCGCGGGTTGAAACGCGATCAGCTGCAAAGCAGCCAATAGCATGCCTTTATCCCGCCGAGCTGCATTTACAGCCACTCGACGGCGTGAACCTTGCGCTGGGATCAGCGCCGGAGTGCTTTCCGGAGGCTGGGAAGGTCGCGGGTGTTGATGATGTCAGTGGGTTCGAGCCAGCCGCGCCGCGCTTGATCCATGGCGTAGCGCATAAAACCGAGTTCAGCGACGCTGTGGGCGTCGGTCGACAGCACCAGCTTGACGCCCATCTCCTTCGCGAGCTTGCAGTGCCATTCATTGAGGTCGAGCCGGTCCGGCTGGCCGTTGACCTCAACCACGCAGCTGCGCTCGCGTGCGCCGGCCAGCACGCGTTCCATGTCGATATCGTATCCGGGGCGTTCCTCAATCAGCCGGCCGGTCGGATGAGCCAGTACGGCGAGATGCGGATTATCCATTGCTTTCAACAGCCGGGCCGTCTGCTTGTCGCGCGGCAGATCGAAGGCTGAATGCACCGCGCCAACCGCGAAATCGAGCCGCGCCAGGATGTTGTTCGGGAGATCCAGCCGGCCATCTTCGAGAATGTCGACCTCGACCGACTTCAGCACCGTGAAATCGGGTAGAGTTTCGTTGAGCCGCGCGATTTCATCGATCTGCCGGGCCAGGCGCTTGGCGTCGAGCCCATGCGCGACCGTAACCCGTTTGCTGTGATCGCTGATCGCCAAATAGGAATATCCGCGTTCTCGCGCCGCTTTCACCATCTCAACCAACGGGGCCCGGCCGTCGCTGGCGGTCGTGTGGGCGTGGAGATCGCCGCGGATGTCGGCGAGCGTTACCAAATGCGGCAGCGTGCCCCGCCGCACGGCTTCGATCTCGCCGTGGTCCTCGCGCAGTTCGGGTTCAATATAGGGCAAATCGAAAACCCGGTAGATTTCCTCCTCAGTGCGCGCGGCAATGCGGCGCGTCCCGTCGAATAGGCCATATTCGTTGAGCTTGAGTCCACGTGCCGCGGCGATCCCCCGCAAGGCGATGTTGTGCGGCTTTGATCCGGTGAAATACATCAGGGCGGCACCGTAATTCGCGGCCGAGACGACACGCAGATCGACCTGCATGCCATTTCGCAGCACGACCGACGATCGGGTCGGGCCCTGGGCCAGCACTTGCGCAATGTCCTCATAGGAGACGAAGCGTTCGATGATTTCAGGGCCTCTCGTCGCCGCAATGACGATGTCGAGATCGCCAACGGTTTCCTTACGTCGCCGGTAGCTGCCGGCAACCGCGGCCTGGCTGACGCCTTTCGCGGCGCGGAGATAACGCAGCAGCGGCTCAGCAACGTCCTCGGCGACCGGGCGCTTGATCCGGAGCGTAACCCCAGCCCGTTTCTCGGCTTCTTCCAGAATGCGCTTCTCGGTCTTCTCACCAAAGCCGGGCAGTTCTCGGATCTTGCCGGATTTAGCGGCCGTCGCGAGGTCGGCTAGCGTGTGGATGCCGAGGTGGTGGTAAAGCAACTGTACCCGCTTTGGGCCCAGACCGGGTACATCGAGTAAGGCGAGCAAGCCGGGCGGCGTCTTGTGCTCCATCTCGTCGAGCACGGCGATATGACCGGTCTCGGCGAGTGTCTCGATCTTGTCGGCGAGGTCCTTGCCGATGCCCGGAAGCTCGGCCAAGTCCTCGCCCGCCGCGGTCATCGCCAGCACATTGCGCGGCAATTCGCCAACGATGCGCGCAGCATTGCGATAGGCGCGGATGCGGAACGGGTTGCCGCCTTCAAGTTCGATCAGATCGGCGAGCTTTTCCAGGCTCCGGGCGATATCGGAATTTAAAACGGGCATCGAAATCCCAAGCGATCGTTGACGCGCAGCATCGCTTTGCCTGGATAGAGACGCCTTGATTCAGATCATCCTTCGTTAACCCCGGCGATCTTGACGCAGATCAATCCGCCCCGGCGGGTTTGCCGGCATGCTGTTCGATATACGATTAGGAACTCGCGATGGCTCTTTCCACAGTCGAGCTCGCTGCCTCGCAAGGCGAGAGGCTGGAATCCGCGGTTTCCGCCGCGGCGGGCGATTCCGCGGGCGTCAGCGGGACCAACGCCCTTATCGCCGCCAAGCTACGCCAGGCTGCCGATATTCTGGCGGCGCAGGCGGCGGACCCGTTTCGCGTCCGCGCATATCGCAACGCTGCCCAATCGGTTCTGACATCGTGGGAAGACCTTGGCCTCGTTGCCGAGCGCGGCGGCCGCAAAGCAATCGATGCCATCCCGGGAGTCGGCGCTTCGATCGCCAGCGCTATCGCCGAGATGCTGGCGACCGGACGCTGGCGCTTTCTCGAACATCTGAAGGGTGCCGCCGACCCTGAAAACCTCTTCCAAGCGATACCCGGGCTCGGCCCCGCGCTGTCGCACCGGCTGTGCGAAGAGCTGGGGATCGATACGCTCGAAGCCCTGGAGGCCGCGGCTCATAGCGACAAGCTGGAGACCGTGCCGGGATTTGGGCCACGGCGTGTGGCGATGGTGCGCACCGCCCTCACCGAAATGCTCGGCCGCGTTCGCCGCTCACCGACTTCACCCCCCGAGGAGCCGGCAGTCGATCTGTTGCTCGATGTTGACCGCGAATATCGACAACGCACCGCGGCTGGCGATCTCATCAAGATTGCTCCCAAGCGCTTTAACCCGAGTAGGGAGGCCTGGCTACCTGTTCTCCATACCGTTCGCGACGGTTGGCATTTCACCGCGCTCTACTCCAACACTGCCCGCGCCCATCAGCTTGGTCGTGTGACCGACTGGGTTGTCATCTACTTCCACAAGGATCAGTGGCCGGAAGGTCAGCGCACGATCGTGACCGAACGGAGCGGCATGCATAGGGGAAGTCGCGTCGTCCGCGGCCGCGAGGCGGAATGCTTCCCCGGTCCCGCCGAGGCGCAAACGGAGGCAATAGGAAGTGTCGGAGCCGATCGCCACCCTTCGCTCGCAAGCTGAAATCGGCTCCGCGACGTCGCAGGCTGAGACGAGGCTGCTCCGCCTTGTTGAAGAGGTCGCGCACGAACTTAACCCGTCACGGTCTGCACCCGTCGCCTTGCTCGATAACCGGCTCGACCGGGATCTCGGCATCGACAGCATCGGGCGGGCGGAACTCGTCCTTCGTATCGAAGGCGCGTTCGGCGTCACGCTCGCCATGCGCACGCTCGCCGAGGCTGAGACGCCTCGTGATCTGCTGGAAGCTGTTCTAAAAGGCGAAAAGCCCGACACGGGGCGGCAATCTCGGGCGGCGCGCGCGCCAGCTATTTCGCGCGCGGTGACGGCGCCGGCAGATGCCGGGACACTCTGCGCGGCGCTCGATTGGCATGCCGAGAACCATCCCGCCCGCCCGCACATCATCCTTGAAGAAAGCGACGCGGAAGCTGCGCCGATCTCCTATCGCGATCTCGCGGAGCGTGCCCGCCGCGCGGCGGGCGGTCTGCGGGAACTGGATATCGCCGCCGGTGACCGCGTGGCGATCATGCTGCCGACCAGCGTCGACTTCTTCGTCGCCTTCTTCGGCGCGCTTTACGCCGGCGCGATCCCGGTGCCGATTTACCCGCCGGCCCGAGCAAGCCAGATTGAAGAGCACCTGCGTCGACAAGCCGGCATCCTCAGCAATGCCGAGGTTAAGTTGCTGCTGACTTCACCTGACATGCGTGGTGCGGGTGGCGTGCTGCGCTCGCTGGTGGAGAGCCTCGCACACGTGACCAGCATCGATGATCTTCCCGTAGCCGCCGAAATGGCATTGCCGCGGATCGAAGAACCAGAGGCGACGGCGCTTATCCAGTACACCTCAGGCAGCACCGGCGCACCCAAGGGCGTCGTGTTGAGCCATGCCAACATCCTCGCCAACGTCCGCGCACTCGGGTCGGCCCTGGAGGTGTCCGGGGCTGACATCTTTGTCTCGTGGCTGCCGGTCTATCATGATCTTGGATTGATCGGCGCGTGGCTTGGCAGCCTCTATTATGGCGCGCCCCTGGTGCTCATGCCGCCGCAGCGCTTCCTGCTGCGGCCGGAACGCTGGCTGTGGGCCATCCACCGCCACCGCGGAACACTGTCCGCAGCCCCAAATTTTGCATTTGATCTTTGCGTCCGCGGGATTGATGACGCGGCGATCGATGGTCTGGATCTGTCATCGCTGCGGTTCGTGGCGAACGGGTCAGAGCCGGTCAGCGCCGTCACGCTGCGGCGCTTCACCGAGCGGTTCACGCGGTATGGCTTCCGCGCCGAAGCGATGGCGCCCGGGTATGGTCTCGCCGAGAGCACCGTCGCTCTGACGTTGCCGCCCCGGGGTCGGCCACCGCTGATCGATCGGATAACGCGGCTGAGCCTCAGCGAGCGGGGACTCGCCGAAGCTGCCCACAACGAGGAGCCGGCAATCGAGCTTGTCTCTTGCGGCCAGCCGCTTCCTGGACACGAGATCCGCGTGGTTGACGACACCGGGCACGAGCTCCCCGAACGCCACGAAGGGCGGGTTCAGTTTCGTGGCCCTTCGGCAACCCGCGGCTATTTCCGCGACGCGGCAAAAACCCGTGCGCTGTTCGATGGCGATTGGCTCGAGAGCGGCGATCTTGGCTACATCGCCGGAGGCGAGTTGTACGTCACCGGTCGCACCAAGGACATCATCATTCGCGGCGGCCGCCATCTCCACCCGAGCGACATCGAAGAGGCCGTCGGCGATCTTGCGGGCGTGGAGCCGCGCGGGGTCGCCGCCTTCGGTAGCCACGACCCGCAATCCGGGACCGAGCGGTTGGTCATCCTTGTGGAGACCCCACTGCCGCGTGAGGACCATGCCGAACTTCGGGCGCGGGTCGCGTCGGCAACGATCGGCGCTCTCGACGCGCCCCCGGAAGAGATCGCCTTCATCGCGCCACGCACGCTTCCAAAGACGGCGAGCGGCAAGTTGCGCCGCAGCGCAGCCCGCGAACTGTACGAGGCGGGCGAGTTGGAACGCCGCCGATCATTGCGTCAGCAGATCCTCGCTCTAGGGATGTCCGCCGCCGTGCCGGCAGTGCGTCGCGCGTTGCGGGCGACTGCCGCGCTTCTCTACGCCTCCTATTGGTGGACGGTCATCGGGCTGCTGGTGCCAGTTGTTTGGGCGCTTGTGATGCTGCTGCCGCGGCCCTCGTGGCGCTGGACGGCCCTGAGGCTTGCGGCCCGGCTGGCGTTCCGACTGACGGGAACGGGCTTCGCCGTGGAACGCCGCGGCGAACTCCCGGAGAAGGCAGTGATCGTCAGCAACCACGCTAGCTACATCGACCCCCTCGCATTGGCGGCGGCGTTTCCCGGCGAACTGACTTTCATCGCCAAGCGCGAACTCATCGACAAACCGATCGCGCGATGGCCGTTGGAAAGGCTTGAGACCCTCTTTGTCGAACGCGTCAATATCGAACAGGGTCTTGAAGATATCCGGCAGATTTCAGAGGCGGCTAACATCAAAAAGCGCCTCGTGATTTTCCCGGAAGGTGGGCTGGCGCGAGCCCCCGGTCTGATGCCGTTCAAGCTCGGTGCATTCTCGGTTGCCGCCTCGACCGGGCTCGCCGTTGTTCCCGTCGCGCTTCAGGGTACACGCTCGATCTTGCGCGGCGAACAATGGTTCCCGCGGCACGGCCGGATCAAGGTGACGATCGGCGACGCCATCGCGCCACGGGATGGTTCCCTCGCCGAGGCGGCCCGCCTGCGCGACGCCGCCCGCGCCGTCGTGCTCAAAGCCTGCGGTGAACCCGATCTCGAGGCCCATTAGAACGAGAGATGATCGATGAAGCCCATCCTGGTCGCTACCGACGGTTCCGAGGGAGCTCGCCATGCCGTAGACGCAGCCGCGGATCTGGCCGGCAAGCTGAATATCGACCTATGGATTTTGAACGTAATGGACGGGTTTCCTGACGAGGAACTGGTGCGCTTCACTCGGGCAGAGGGAACCTCGGTGGGAGACGCGCTCGACGCGCGCGCGAAGCGCATCTTGACCGAGGCTAGGGCACGCGCAGAAAGGTTCGGAGCCAAAACCATTCATCTGCGATCCCGGTCGGGTGACTGTACGGAATTAATCCTCGAAACCGCGCGCGAAATCGGGGCGGCGGCGATCTTTGTTGGTAGGCGTGGGCGGGGCCGCCTACCTGGCTTGCTGCTCGGTAGCGTCTCCCAGAAGCTCGCGTGCTTGGCTCCTTGCCAGTTGGTGATCGTTCCCTGAATCTCGGCTCCGCGCGGTCAGAAGCAGCCAGTCTGGCGGTTCGGCGGCAGCCCAGACAAAAATAGGTTGTCCGATCGAGTCTGTGAGAGATGCCGGCGAGCAGAAGGCGAAGCTAGCCAAATCGGCCGGTCACATAGGCCTCTGTTTGCTGCTCCCGCGGATGGAGGAATATTGCCTCGGTTGTATCGAACTCGATGATCCTACCGAGGTACATGAACGCGGTACGGTCCGAAACGCGAGCAGCTTGCTGCATGTTATGGGTAACGATCACGATACAGTAGTCGTGCCTAAGCTCGGCAATCAGTTGCTCTATGCGGTACGTCGATGCGGGATCGAGCGCCGAGCATGGCTCATCGAGCAAGAGGACTTCGGGGTTGATCGCGATGGTGCGGGCAATGCACAGCCGTTGCTGCTGACCACCCGAGAGCGACACCCCACTGCTGCCGAGGATATCCTTGACCTCGTCCCACAATGCAGCTCGGCGGAGCGCATGCTCGACGCGCTCGCCGAGCTCGCGTCGTGGAAGGCGCTGGTGAAGCCTGATGCCGAACGCAATATTCTCGTAGATCGACATCGGGAAGGGCATAGGCTTCTGAGACACCATCCCGATCCGAGCTCGGATCTGCCGCACGTCGATTGCAGGATCAAGGATGTTCTGCCCGTCGAGCAGAACCTCACCGGTCGCGCGCTGGCTGGGATAAATCTCGTATATCCGATTTAGAACGCGCAACAGTGTCGACTTACCACAACCCGACGGACCGATCAGGGCGGTGACACTTCTCTCATAAAATATAAGATTGACCCCAAATAACACCTGGGTCTTGTCGTAATAGAAATTTAGATTACGAGCGACCAGCTTTTCGCGGCCTCTTTCCTTTCCAACGAGACCAACCTCAAGTGGTTGGGGCGCAGCGCGCGAGGCCGGAGCTTCGTCTTCCGGGCGGCGTCCAGAGACCAGTGCTGGGCTCTCTTCGGCTCTACTCATAGGCCTAAGGGCTATCGCGGCACACGAGTAGGTGCGTTGATCCTGATCAACTGCCCTCGATCTCGCAAGTGGGCCCGGTCTTGCTCATATCCGCCCATTGCCCCGGGGCACGTATTTACGCCCTGTCTGCCCTGGGTTAATCGAGGTTCAGTTCCATGCCGTCATGGGCTATCCGGGCCTTGACCCCACGGTCGCGCCCGAGACGCCGGACAAGCGCACCTAGGACCCGCTCGTCGCCCCCGACGATCTGCAATCCGCAATGAGTGAACAGGGCACGCATTACCCTTTGTGCCCGGCACCAATCGAGTTGTGAGCGGATGGGGGCATGCCCGATCAGGCCCCCCTCACCGCGCCGGAGGATGGGCCGGGTCACAGAAGCACCATCGCCGAGATAGACGTCGACGCCGCGCAGCGCCGCCTGCTCGTCGCGGATCGCAGCCACGTCAGGCACGTAGAACGCACTTCGCCCGCCGATGCCGATGCGGTAGCCCACTGCAGGAGCACGCAGCGAATGCTCGACGGGGAAGGCTTCGAAGGCGATACCTCCCAGATCAGTGGGTGTGCGCAGCGGCATGATCCGGCGCACCGCGATCGGATAGGCGGCCAACATCGGCCAAGTGTCTTCCGTGGCATATACCGGGCATGTAGCGCCGCCAGCAAGCCCGTACGCATGGTCGGGGTGGCCGTGCGTCAGCACGATCGCGTCCGGCTGCAGCGCCTTGAAGCGACCGAGCCAATCGGCGCCGCAATCAATTAGAATTCGCGTATCTGCGTCACTGACGAGCAAGGCACTGTGGCGCTGGTGCCGCTGGTTTTTCTTGCTGATGTTCGCGCGGGTCCCGACAAAAGTCAGCAGCATTGGGTTCCCCACTGATCCGGGAAGCTGATTTGGATCAAGGGGGACAGCGGCAATTCGTGGCCTATCTGATCACCATTCGGAGATCGGAGTAGCGCCATGGACATCATCGAGGCGATCTACCATCGACGATCGGTCCGCGACTACAAGGCTGATGCCGTTCCGCGCGAAGTGATCGATGCCCTCATTGCTGCGGCCGTTCACGCGCCGAGCGCAATGAACCTCCAGCCCTGGGCGTTCCTCGCCATCGAGGGCCGCGATGCCCTTTCACGATACGCCGAGCGTGCCAAGCGGTACCTTGTCGAGACAATGGGCCCCGATTCTCCACTTTCCCAATATCGCGAGCAGCTGTCGGACCCGACCTTCGACATCTTCTATGGGGCACCCGGTCTGATCGTGATCGCCGCGACCTCCGATGCGGCACAGTCGGCCGAGGACTGCTGCATGGCGGCACAAAACCTGATGCTCGCTGCCTATGGTATGGGCCTCGGCACGTGCTGCATCGGCTTTGCCCGTCCGTGGCTCAATCTCGGCGACACGAAATCCGAGCTCGGGATCCCGGAAACGCACGTGCCGATCGCCCCGATCATAGTCGGATATCCGAAGAGAGCCGTGCCCCGCGTCCCGCGCAAGCAGCCTGAGATCCACCGGCTCGGCAGCAGAGGTTGAGGCTCTCTCGATTGATGGAACAGCATGAAACCGCGCTCTATGCGCAAGGCTGTCGCCAGCTCCCCGTTAAAGCGGGAAAAGTCCGTTGCTTCTGGTGACGCCAATTTCGACGCATCAAAGGACGAAACCGCACAACCGCCTGAGCAGGAATTCGAGGAGCCCGCGGCAACCGAGGATCGGGAGGACCCCGGTACGAATGTCGCACCGACGCGTTACGACACATCACCCGAACGCGCATGCTCCAGTCCGCCGGCCCTCGCTCGAAGCCTGCGGCCCACTGGACGAGAACACGCCCTGAGCGACGGATAACGACGAAGTGCCGTGAATCTTCGAGACGCAAGCGCGGAGTTTGCGGGCTGGCGGTCACTCGAGGGCGTCAGGGCGCCCGCGCTGCTGCACCACCGCTGATCGGGCGATTGTGATGTAGCTAGCAGCTTTGAAGAGTCCTTGTTCCAGCCAAAGGCCTCCTCGATCCGCTTGCGGATGCGCTGGCTCTTGGCATAACCGGGATGGCGGGTGGTACGCCGATCGATCGCCGAACGCCGGCCGTTGGTATTGCGCGCGACATGCGGGCGCACATTGATGGTGCGCAGTTCCTCGACAAAATCGGCGGCGTCGTAACCCTTGTCGGCCCCGAGTGTGATGGCGCGCGGGCGATCGGCAAAGCCTTCGATCATGTCGAGCGCCGCCAGCCGCTCGGCGTGACCAGAGACGCGCGTGAGGCGAGCATCGACAATCAGGCCGGAGCGGTTCTCCATCAGCCCATGGCCGATGAAGCACAGCTTGGCCTCCATCCCCGATCCTTTGCGGTAAAGCCGTGCATCCGGATCGGTTGTACTCTGGTGTGTCTCGTTGGAACGCTTCTCGCCTTTAAAGTCTGCAGGTGCGTTGCGCCGGCCGCCCGTCTTCTCGCCGTTGGGCGTGCCGCCCACATCCGGCGGTTCCTTGGGCTTGAAGCTCTTCATCGAGGCCCACGCCTCGATCAGCGTGCCATCAACCGAGAAATGCTCGCTGGACAGCAATCGCTTGACTCGCGGCTGGGTCAGCACCGCGCGCAGGAACCGGGCGGCGATCTCGCCTTCCAGCAGTCGGTCGCGGTTCTTCGAGAAGGTCGAGTGGTCCCACACCAGGTCGTCCATGCCGAGCCCGACGAACCATCGGAACAGCAGATCAAACTCCAGTCGCTCCATCAGCTGACGCTCGGAGCGGATCGAATAGAACGCCTGCAACAGCATCGCCCGCAGCAGCATCTCGGGCGCAATCGATGGCCGGCCCAGCCCGGAATAAAGCACCGCGAAATCGCCCGTTAGCGACTCCAGAGCCGTGTTGGTCAGCGCCCGTATCGCGCGCAGCGGATGATCCGGTCGCACCCGCTTCTCAAGGTCCACATACGAAAACAGCTCCCCCGAACCCTGATCCGATCCCCGCATTGGTCCCCTCAACGCGCAACCCGCGTCGAGAGAATCATGCCTCAGCCGCCAATGCCACCGACTTCTTCAACACCCTGCTAGTGGATCAAATCAGACGGATCATACTCACAGTTAGGTCCGCGCCGGCGTGGGAAGGCGGCATGGGCGGAAGGCCACTAAAAGCGGACTTTGAGAGCTGGATGCGCGAACCGGCTCGCGGATCACCAACGGCCTGGTGCCTAAATCAAGAGGGATAGACTACCTAATCCAGGTGTCGGCGGCAAACCTGCGTGCCGTCGGTCAGGTCTTCGCTTCTGCGAGGAAGCGTTTGAGGAAAGTGCCCGTTCTCTGCCAAGCCGCAACGCATCGACCGGGAGAAATGTTGTGCATTGTAGGATATTGCGTGTGGCTGCCGTTCAAATGACATCGGTCAATCGGGTTGTCGAGACCAATCTGCGGCGAGCGGAGCACCTCGTCGAAGGGGCGGCGAAACACGGCGCGCAGCTTGCCCTGTTGCCGGAATTGTTCGCCGCCGGTTTCGAGCTTAACGAGCATGCGTGGGAAACTGCTGAGCCGCGAGGTGGCCGCGTCGAGCAGTGGCTGTGCGGTACCGCCCAGCAATTCAATTTGCACGTTGGCGGTAGTTATCTCGAAGCGCGCAGTGGAGAATTTTACAATACCTTTGCTTTGGCCTCGCCGCAGGGAATGGTGTCCGGGCGCGTGGGCAAACGCCATCCTTGCAGCATCGAGGCTTACATCTTCGCGTCGGCGAAAGGCCGACAGGTGATTGAGACCGAACTCGGACGCATCGGCGTGATGATCTGCTATGACAGCAGTCTGCGGGAGGTTGCCGACGATGTGATTGAAGAAGGGGCCGACATCCTGCTGTTGCCTTTCTCGGCACCAACCTTGTACCGCACGCGGAGAAACATCGACGCCTACCACGCGTCGTTCCGCGATGCCGCCACGCAATACGCCAAACTCCTCGGCATCCCTACGGTGATGGCGAACAAGAGCGGGGCGTGGCAAACAACACTGCCCAGCTTTTGGCCCGCGCAGCAATCCACCTTTCCGGGCTTCTCCCACATCGCCGATAGTGATGGACGGGAATTGTGCCGGCTCGGGAACGAGGAGGGCGTGATCGTGGCCGAAGTGACTCTCGCATCCGAGCGCAAGGTGAAATATCTGCCGTCGGAACGAGACAAGTGGAGACCTTGGCTCGCCCCGGTGCCTTTCCAGTTCCGATTATTCCCTCTGATTGAGTGGCTCGGACGGCGTTGGTACGCGAAGCATCGGCGATCTGGGGCATGACGAGCCTCTGTTCGGCAGAGAGTGGCCACGCACTACGCCGGAAGAAGCCCATTCTTTACTCTCTTTGACGAAGGTCGCTGGCGGGCCCCTTCATTGTGCGACGGAGCTGATGACGCAGGCGGATCAGCCCGGCTTCAACTCGGGCAAAGGCAAGGCTCTTGCGCTCGTATCGGGCAAGATCGATAGCGAGGCTCGCGGCCGCCAAGACAACTACCGGCAGCGGTGCCGGATCGGACTTGGGCCAGAAGGGCCGCAACTCCCGCAGGAAGATGTTCATCGTGACCGGGCCGATGCCGTAGAACGCTAGGAGGCGCGCCTCAAGGTCACGCGCGTCATGGGATGCCTCGTGAAGCCGCCACAGGCTGCCGTCGTATTTATCGACGAGCACTTGGCAGTCACGCAGGATCTGGTCCGATTTGCTGAAGTCGTAACGCACGTAGCCACCCTCGCGCATGATCGGGTTGACCAGGAAGTCCCATCCGGCGGCGAGGATCCGTCGCGGCGTCGTCAAGCGATGGTGGCGGAAGGCTTGATAGGTGTGTCGAGCGACCGTCTCACTGATATGCCCGCCGAACAGCAGGCTGGCGAGGAACCAGCGGAAATGCTGCTCGTCGGTCTGTACAGAGAGATCGATGCCGAGCTCTTCGGAATAGAGGGGGCTGGCTTCGAGCGCAGCTCGACTGGGGATCAAGGGTTTCGAACCCGACCGCTGAACTGCGCCCGCCTAATATTCAAATAGTATCCGATCGGGTTCTCGTCCAAGTGCTCTGGCAGCAGTGCTGGCCGATAGCACGCGGACGCTCCGACTGCAATTCTAGGGGACCGAAAGAAATTGCAGGTCGCGACAGTCAGCGAGATCGTGAGAGCTTATCGGCTTCTATGCTCGTGCTGCCCGCTACAAGCGGCCGATCTCGTAATCCCCGATCGAGTACCCCAGCTGCGACAAGCCTTCCTCAAGATAAGCGGCGAGCAGCGGCGTGCCGACTAGGTAGTCCGTTTCCTTCGCATCGTGGACCCGCTGGGACTCCCTCAGCGCGTCGTGCCACTCTTCTTTGCTGTAGTCGCCGCGGCCCAACCAGGTGAGCGCCAGCAGCTCGATGCGCTCCAGTTCGCTCAAGCTGTTAAGGGCGTCCACAAGCTCCTGAAGAGTTGGGTTTTCCGGGCTTTCCTCCAGCACGTCCCGATCGGCGTCATCGGATGGGTTGGACCCCGAATCCTCATCGACTGACGGCACCTCGGCGTCGTACTCGCGTGCCTTGATGATGATAAAGGCCAGCTTTTCGAGCGGAATCGTAAGCATATTAATCTCCCTCGGTTCTAGTCTACCGCTACGCGCCACGATCGGCCGCATCAGCGCACGACGAGGACAGGATAACCGCCATTGCCATGAAGGTGGCAGCCTGTCGCCAATTGGCTGCCTCACCGGTGGTCCCGCGCTGAGCGACCTGTAGACCTAAGGTTTTTATGTTTTTGGAGTTGCAGCGTTCTTGAAACGTTCAAATAAGCCCCCAGCTTCCAGAGCCTAGCTCGCAGAAGTTGTTTTGGAAGTCGATTTGGCTCTCGCGAGCAGCCAAATCCATGGAGCAGCACGCTTGTCCAGTCGAGAGCAACAGCATCATCTTCGCGGCGATGTCCGCGAGGAAGTTACCAGCGCCCGCCATGCAGCGGAGGCGCTTTTCAGGGCAAAAGGACATCCGCCCGAACAACAGACTAGGGAGTCCTCATCGCCAGTTGATCAGCCTGTTCGCAAACCCCGCGTTCTAAGTGCGGTGGCGCCGATCCCCGTTCCCCCGCAAAAGATCGAATTACCGATAGTCCGCGTGAAGCGGATGGCTCGTTCGATACCGGAGTCGCACATCCCGCGCATCAGAACTTGGCTGCGATACGGTATGACGATCCCTCAGGTCGCGCAGGTCTATGGTGTCGCGGTTAGTGTCGTTGAACGCCTTCTGTGACCGCCGACGCCGATCTTTCCACGATCGCTGTGCGGCAGCGCTGACCTTTCACCTGCAACCTCTCGGCTTGCGTCCGGGTGATTTAGTGCTTCAGGTCAGTGCGGCGAGCTCACGCGAGCAAAAGGGGCTCGGCTAGGTGTCGGCCTGCTTGCGACGCGGTCAATGCGCTCCGCCTCCGCCTCGAGGTCTACAGACTGTCTTCACGGGCTCTTTCGTCAGGTTCAATCCACTGGGTGCTAAACCAGAAGGCATCAGTGGACCATGTGTCGTCGTAGCGGCATCGACTACGCGTCAGGGACCAGTTGGGTCTGATGCGCTGCCTGCGGCCGGCCATTTGACTTGTATCAAGGCGTGATTCCGAGTTTTCGCCCACATCTAACAGCAATGGCGAAGTCGACACTCGGGGGAGCGATGTTTTCGCATCGGCTCAAACTGTTCGCTCTTTTTGGATTTCAGGTCTGGATCGATGCGTCCTGGCTTCTGATAGCGGCGCTGGTTACTTGGACGCTGGCTGGCGCAGTATTTCCCGCCGCTCTACCCGGTCTTTCGACCTCGACCTATTGGTCGATGGGTGTCGCGGCGACGATCGGGTTGCTGTTCTCGATCGTTTTCCATGAGACCGCCCATTCGCTGGTCGCGCGCCGGTTTGGCATCGAGATCCGAGGCATCACCCTCTTCGTTTTTGGCGGTGTCGCACAGATGGCGGGAGAGCCGAGGAGCGCCCGGGCTGAATTCCTGATGGCGCTCGCCGGCCCCGTGTCCAGCCTGTTGCTGTCGGCAGCGCTATTCGGGCTTTCGGGCTTGATCGGCGCGTTGAGCGGCCCTCAAACCTTTATCGCGGTCCTCTGGTATCTCGGCTCGCTCAACGCGATGCTTGGCGTCTTCAACCTCCTGCCGGCCTTTCCGCTCGACGGCGGGCGCATGCTGCGGGCGGCCCTCTGGGGGTGGCGCCACGATATCGGCTCCGCCACGCGAATTGCCGCCGGCGCCGGAGAGGGGTTTGGATTTCTGCTGATCGTGCTGGGCGTCCTCGCGGTCCTGCGCGGCAATCTGATCGGCGGCGTCTGGCAGCTCCTGATCGGCATGTTCCTGCGCTCGGCCGCTTCCGCGAGCTATCAGCAAACGATGGCGCAGCAACTCTTGGCCGGGGTTTCGGTAGCCCAGGTCATGACCCCGAACCCGATCGCCGTCCCGCCCGATCTGCCGATCGCCAGTTTCGTCGACGACTACATTTACCGCTATCACCACCGGGAATTTCCCGTGGTGCGCGCTGGGGCTTTGCTCGGCCGAGTCGGCACTAAGGAGGTCTCGGCGGTCGATCGCAGCCTCTGGCATCGCACCGAGGTCGCCGAGGCGACGGTCGCATGCACACCTGCCGACACGGTCGTCCCGGAAACGGGGGTGCTCGATGCAATCGCGCAGATGTCCGCCACGGGGCGAGGCCATCTTTTTGTGGTACGTGCCGGTCAGCTGGTTGGGGTCATTTCCCAGCGCGACTTCGTGGAGCTTCTGTCGGTTAAACTGGAGCTAGTCGGCGACCGTGACGCGGCTGGAGCGACGCCACCTGGGTAACGTTATCCGCTAGCGCCATCCTCCGTGGTCCAAGATTGACCTGGATCAAAGCGCACCGCCGGCGGAACCCGAACACTCCGACATCCGGTCGCGGGGTGCTCCACATGAACAAGGAAGAGCTGATCCACTTCGAAGGCACGGTCCTGGAAGTGCTCCCGGATAATCGCTATCGCGTTGAACTCGACAACGGGCACGAAGTACTCGCCTACATATCGGGACGAATGAAGCGGGCGCATATTCGGGTCCTGGCGGGCGATCGCGTCACGGTGGAAATGACCCCTTACGATCTCTCGAAGGGCCGCGTCACATTTCGCGAGAAAACGGTGACCGCTGCCGCCCCGCCGCGCGGGCAACCGCGATTTGCCAAGCGCTGAGTGGCGGGCACGAGGTGCCTTCGCCACTGCCGATTGAGCTTCACGCGGAGCTGTTTGCGCACGGAGCCGATATCGGCGTCCGCGGGATCGGACCGACGCCCGCTGCCGCTTTTGAGCAGGCGGCGCTCGCACTGACGAGGGCGGTCACCGATCCAGCTCGCATCGCGCCGCAAACAGCGATCGACATCGTCTGCGAGGCGCCGAACGAGAGCCTTCTTCTGGTCGATTGGCTGAATGCACTGATCTATGAAATGGCCGTGCGCCGGCTGGTTTTCGGCCGCTTTGCCGTGGAGATCAAGGATCAGCGGCTACAAGGGAAGGCCTGGGGAGAGCAGGTAAATCGCCGGCGACATTCCCCTGCGGTCGAGCCGAAAGGGGCGACCCTCACGGCACTCAAGGTCGAGAAGCGCAACGACGGCGCCTGGATCGCCCAGTGCGTCGTCGACGTCTGAGGTTGGGAGGAAGGCATGGACCTCTCGCATCTGCAGAAAGTATCCGCGACCGAATGGCGGCTGGAACCGCACGGCGCCATGCGCGTGCCGGCGGTGCTCTATGCCAGCGAGAAGCTGATCGCAGAGATGGACGATAAGGTGCTTGAGCAGATCGGCAATGTCGCCTGTCTGCCCGGGATCGTCGACGCCGCCTATACGATGCCGGACGCGCATTGGGGCTATGGCTTCCCGATCGGCGGCGTGGCCGCCTTCGACCCCGACGAGGGCGGGGTCATTTCGGCTGGCGGTGTCGGTTTCGATATCTCCTGCGGCGTACGCACGCTGTTGACAGGGCTCAAGCGGCCCGATCTGGAACCGTGCAAGGAGAGCCTGGCCCACTCGCTGTCACGGTCGATCCCAGCCGGTCTCGGCAGTACCGGAAAGATTAGCCTCGACGAGACCGGGATGGACGGCATGCTCGCCGGCGGGGCCCGCTGGGCAGTCGAGCAAGGCTACGGCCGCGCCGAGGATCTCGACCGCATCGAGGAAGGAGGCAAGATGTCCGGCGCCCAGCCCGACACCGTGTCCGAACGGGCGCGGCACCGCCAGCGCGAGGAGATGGGCACGCTCGGGTCGGGCAATCACTATCTCGAAGTGCAGGAGGTCACCGCGATATTCGATGAGGCTATCGCCGCAGGCTTCGGCCTGGCGCTGGGCGATATCGTCGTCAGCATCCATTGTGGGTCGCGCGGGCTCGGTCACCAGATCGGAACCGACTTTCTGCGCGAGATGGCGCTGGCAGCGCCAACACATGGCATCGTTTTGCCCGATCTCGAACTCGCCTGCGCGCCAATCCGCTCGGAGCTCGGCGAGCGCTATCTCGGCGCGATGCGCGCCGGCATCAATTGCGCGCTCGCCAATCGCCAGATCATCGCGCATCTGACCCGCCGCGTGTTCGCGCATTTCTTCCCGGAAGCGACCCTGCCGGTGCTGTTCGACGTGTCGCACAACACCTGCAAGGAGGAGGAGCACGAAATCGCCGGCAAGCGGCGGCGGTTGTTCGTACACCGCAAGGGCGCGACGCGAGCCTTCGGCGCCGGCCATCCCGATCTGCCAGCGGCCTTCGCCGCGACCGGCCAGCCGGTGTTTATTGGCGGCAGCATGGGCACGATGTCGGCGATCATGGTCGGGCCGGCAACGCGCCCTGAACACGCCTTCGCCTCATCCTGCCATGGCGCCGGGCGGCAGATGAGCCGCCACCAGGCTCTAAGGCACTGGCGCGGCCGTCAAGTCGTCGACGAGTTGCGTCAGCGCGGCATCATCATCAAAAGCCCGTCGATGCGCGGCGTCGCCGAAGAGGCGCCCGGCGCCTACAAGAACAGCGCCGCGGTGGTCGATGCGGCACACGAAGCTGGCCTATCGCGCAAGGTCGCCGCGCTCGAACCGGTAATCTGCATCAAGGGCTGATCCTGACAGTGTCACCGGTCGATGGTGGACAAGATCGCTCTGTCCCCACTCCGTTGGATTTGCAACAAGGGCGGTGAGACGAAGCAGGTTGCACCATACCGCGTTACGGACTTTCCCCGACGGTCACGTTTTCTGCGGCTTGGACGCGGGTTCGGCGTCTATGCGGTCAGCCTCGATTTCCAGATTTTCGGCCTTACGCAGCCGCGAGCGCCCAACCGCCCGATTTTCAGCGCCCGCGGCAAATTCGCGATACCATGCCGCCCGGTTCCTTAACTCGGTTGGATTATCGATTTCCTGACCCTCCGCGCGTTTGGAGGGACGGGCTGGCGAGGGGGCGTCTTGAGCTCCTTAACTGCGAGCGTAGCCGAGGGCCGTAGCTGCCACTTCGGTCGCAGATAAATCGCGGATCACTTCCTTGAAATGCGCCCATTCTGCGGCCGCCCAAATTTCGGTGTTGGCGTGGCCATAGCTGCGCACGATCGCCGAGACCTTCGCGGCGGTGTCCCAATCCGGGGCATGGAAGATGTCCAGATAGTCGCAAGGTCCAAATACGGCATAGCTGCCGACCCACTGGATCCCCGGACAATCGGTGCGGATGTGGTCCACCACTTTCCGCTCCAATTCTTCGAGCGCTCCCGGCGACGGCATTTGGCTCGGTACAAGCCGGGTCAACATGATGAAAGTCTGCATCGTTTCCTCCATATCGCCACATTAGGCTGCGGCGGGTCCCGTAGTGATGGTGCAACCTGATGGCTGCAACAGCCCTTGATGCAGATCAAACAGGGCCGATTTTTCGCAAAGTGGAGCCCCGCGACGCAGGGGCGCTCGACCCCGGGATGCGCAACAGCGGTTACGCACGGCGGTGCGGTGGGCCGAGAAGCCACCAACTGAGTGCCAGCAGAGCGGCGGCTAGTACGAAGGCTATGAGCCCAGTCCATGCGACAATCGGCCAGATGAAATCTGTCAGGGGCCCGATCGCGCGGTAGAGCTCGTCCGGATATGCGGGTCGCCCGGACCAAGGCTCTTCCTGGATCCAGAAACCGATGCCGACCCCCATGCTGAGCAGTCCGTTGACGAAGCAACCGCGCCCCCAGGCGGCCCTCACCGAGGCCGCTCGTGTCGCAATCCAAATGGCAACAAGACCCGCCGCAACCGAGGCCAGGATTAGGGGACCGGCGATGCCCGGGGAATTGGTGTGGGCGCCCAGGAGCAGGATCAATACGAAGGCGATGCCGCCCATCGCGAGCGCGGCAGAGATAGGAGTTTTCCGTTTCGTCATGGCAATGCTTTGCAAGAGGAGCGGCGCCCCTGCTTAGAAAATCTGTAACCCTGGCCCGATGGAGTGTCATTGATTCACGTCAATGGTGGCGCGCCCCCTGCTCTCGAGCCGCGGGCCCCGATTACTGCCGGTAAATTGACATACGTCAAAGCAGCGCTTTCGGAAGGCGGCCAGGATCGCTGGGTCCCCTCTATTGAAGGAGAGAACCATGGCCAATACCGCGATCGAAGTGAAGAAGACGGCTCCCGCGACGACTCCTGCCGCCGTGCCGGCGCCCAGCACTCCGGATGTTTGGAGCTCGCTCCGCAACGAAATGGAGCGCGTGTTCGACCGGTTTTCCGGTGCGTTCGCGATGCCGTCTCTTCGGCGTATGTTCGACTTCGCTCCGGCCCACCAGATCGAGAGCACCTTTACCTTTACAGCGCCGGCGATCGACGTCACCGAGAACGGCAAGGCCTACAAAGTCACAGCCGAACTGCCGGGAATGGAGCCGGGCAACGTCGAGGTGACGGTCAGCGGCGATATGCTCGTCATCAAGGGCGAGAAGCGCCAGGAGAAGGAAGAGAGGGACGAGAACTATTATTTGTCCGAACGGTCGTTCGGCTCGTTCCAGCGGTCGTTCTCGCTGCCCCCTGGGGTCGACCGCGACAAGATCGGCGCAGAGCTGTCAAAGGGCGTCCTTACGGTCACGATGCCTAAGACCGCTGAGGCGCAGAAGCAGCAGAAGAAGATCGAGGTTAAGGCGGCCTGAGGGCGTTGCGCTGGGGGCGCAGCGGCGCCCCCATTTACCTGGTCAATCACGGATACGCTTCATGACAGCTGAAACTGCACTCCTTGAGCGGGTTCGCGAGACCTTGCGCGCTGACACCCGCATCCACTTCGACGACAAGTCGATCGTCCTCGCGCTGTCGGATGGGGCGCTCCTGGTTGACGGCGAGGTCGCCGACGTCTCGATCAAGCGCCGCATGCTGCGCACCGCCGCCGCGGTGATCGCAACGCGGCCAATCGTCGATCGCCTCCACGTATGCCCGGCCCAGCCGATGGCGGACGGCATGATCGGCGACCTGGTTCGCGACGCGTTGATCGAAGAGCCCGCCCTCGCGAATTGCCGCATTCGGCTTTGGGTCAAGGGCCAACCGGAGCTGATCAGCGATCCAAGACCCGCCAGCGGCGCAATCGATATTCGTGTGGCGGAGGGTGTCGTCACACTCGATGGCGAGGTTCCTGGGCTCGGCCACAAGCGGCTCGCCGGAGCGCTTGCCTGGTGGGTGCCCGGCAGCCGCGACGTGATCAATGGGCTTGGTGTCTACCCGCCCGAAGATGACAGCGACGCGGAGATTACCGACGCTGTCCGCCTGGTGCTGGAAAAGGACCCCTTCGTCAACCCCGATCAGGTTCGGGTGACCACGAGCAACGCCACGGTCATTCTTGAAGGACTGGCGCCGACGGAGTCCGAGCGGGACATGGCCGAGCACGACGCGTGGTACGTGTTCGGCGTTGAGAATGTCGTCAACCGGATAGCGGTCGGATGACCCATTATGCTCGATACCGCTGCGGAGAATGAATGGCCATGCAACTGATCTTGACCGCATCCGATCTCGCCGCGATGCCTATGGCGCTAAAGCAGGACCTGCTCGCTTATCTAGCAACGCGCCGTAAGGGTTCACCGCCGGGTACCAGTAGACGGCGCGGGGAGGCCGAAAGCGAAAAGCTAGCGGGCCTAGCGGTTCTTGATTCCGGCCAGGCGATTGCGCTTATCCGAAATGTAAGCTTCGGGCACAGGCTGAAGGGCCTGCACGATCTGCTGGAAGCTTTATCCTACGAAAAAGACGGTGACGCGCCCGGCCCGGACCGCCTCACGCGAATGCTGGAGGTCGACGAACTCGGGGCATTTGCGGCGTTACTTCGACGCGATCAAGCGCCTTCTCAAGCCGGTGATGCACGATGCTGCACCATTGGCACGGTATTCACGCCAGAGCGGGACCTACCTAGTGCACCCGGTCACCCGGGCGAACCTGCGTGAGGTATTTGCCCAGCTCGCACGCTCGGGTGAAGGCGAAGAGCCGCTATGGGCGTGATTGCGAACCCGCGCACCGACGGCGCCATGAGTACAGAGATGGCTGACGCAGGCTCGCGGCCAATAGACGAAACCTCAGCCGCCGCCCCTGGTTGGAATGTTGTCGTCACCTTGCCGGAGGCCACGGCGCCGCAGGCGCGGCGGGTGATGCGACCGTGGGGCCGGCTCTTTCGCACCGATTATTTCCATGTCCTGGTGATGAGGGTCGACGATCCGGATCGTTTTCTGCGCGAATTTGGCGAGGCGGTCGATGCGACGCCAGGCATCTTGAATTTCATCGCCCATGTCTTCCCGGCCCAGCGCACATTCGACTTTGCCACCGTGCCTGAATTCGAGCAGAAGGCGCGCGACATCGCACTGCCCTGGGCGCCGGTCCTCGCCGGCAAGCGGTTTCACGTCCGCCTGCACCGCCGCGGGATGAAGGGGGTTCTAACCACCCCCAAGGAAGAGCGTTTTCTCGACGACGCGCTGCTGCAGGCCGCGAGCGCCGGTGGCACGCCCGGTCGGATCAGCTTCGACGCCGCCGATTATGTCATTCACGTCGAGACCATCGATCATCGGGCTGGCCTATCATTGTGGCGCCGCGAGGATCTTGATCGCTATCCGTTCCTTGGCACTTCCTAGGCGGGGTCGCGGTGACACGACGCCGGCTCGTCATCATTGGGTTGGGAAAGGTCGGCCTCGCCTGCGGCAAGGCCATCGCTGCCAGCGGGGACCTCGCGGTCGCCGGCATCGTGCGGCGGCCCGGTAGCCTTATCCAGCCCTTGCCGCCGCCGCTGCAAGGTGTGCGGGTCGCGAGCGATCCAAGCGAGATCGATCAAGTCGATGCGGCACTGATCTGCCTGCCGCCGCGGCTCGTCCTCGAGACCGCCACCGACCTGCTACAGCATCGGACTCCGATCGTCGAGTCCGCGATCCTGCCGAACGCCGATCGGCTGTCGGCCAACGAGGCGATCCACAAGGTCGCCCACCACCATCGCACTGCGGCCGTCACCGAGGCCGGATGGGATCCTGGCATGCTGTCGGTGTTCTGCGGTCTGTTTGCGATGATGACGCCGAAGGGCCAGACCGAGACGCGCGACCGACCGGGTGTCAGTCTGCACCACACGCTGGCTGCACGAGCGCTGTCGAGCATCAAGGATGCGCTGTGCACCGAATTGCGCGCCGAAGGTGGCCGGATGCAACGCTACGTCTATGTGGAGCTAGAGCCGGGGGCGAATGCGGAGGCCGCGGCGCAGGCGGTGCAGGCCGACTCGTTGTTCACGGACGAAGAGACGGTGGTGGTTCCGGTCGACAGCCTCGCGGAGCTCGAACACGAAGGCCATGGGGTCGTACTGGAACGGCTGGGGCTTGCAGGAGGCGATGCTCATCAGCGCTTTCTGCTCGAAGGTCGGTTCGACTTTGCCTCCATAACCGCTCAGATCATGGTGGCCGCGGCGCGCGCGCTTCCGTTGCTCGGTCCCGGCGCGCACCGGCTGTGCGAGATCCCGCCCCTGGCTCTTTGGCAGGGACTCCGAAACGGAACTGAGGACGAGTGACGATCAGGAGAGGGCTATGACTGTGTGGAAGCTGACCCCGATCGATCTGTTGGATCCGAACTGGGAGGCGAGCGCGCATCGCGGCCCGGCGATCGTCCGCGCCCCTGACGAGGCCACTGCCCGCGAGGCAGCAGCCAAGGCCTTCGATGTCGCGACCCGCTTCCCGCCCGGCGCGGCCGTGCGAGTGCCGCCCTGGACACGGGCCTCGCTGGTCAAGGCTGAAGCCGTCGACGACCCCCGTTACGAGCTGCACGGGCCGACGCAGGTTCTCGATCCCGCTTTCTAAAGCCGGCCGACGATGCACTTGGATCAGCTTGTGCCCTTGGCCGGTGCGGACGCCGGCGCGTTGGCCGGGGGCGCAGCGCGCGCGAGGATATCGGTCACCTCGGCGTCGCTGATCTGGTGGAAGTCACGGTAGTAGAAGCCGATCGCACCGAGCCCCACCGGCATGTCGACGCACACGACCTCGTCTGCCAGCGGGCGCAGCTTGGAGATTGTCTCTTCGGCGGCAACCGGCGTGGCAAGAACCACCCGGGCAGGGTTGCGCCGCCGCACCGCCTGCAGTGCGACCCGCATCGTGGCGCCGGTTGCGATCCCGTCATCGACAACGATCGCAGTAGCACCGGCGATATCGACTGGTGCACGGCCAGCGCAATAGACCTGCCGGCGGCGCTCCAGCTCTGCCACTTGGCGCGCCGTCTCTTCCTTCACGTAATCCTCCGGGATGGCGAGCGCGGTGGCCAATTCGCTGTCGATATAGGTCTGCGGATGGTCGCCATCAGTCACGGCGCCGAGCGCGAGCTCGGGCTGCCACGGCACGCCGATCTTGCGCACCAATACGAGATCGAGCGGTGCAGCGAGGGCGGCAGCAACCTCGAACCCGACCGGCACCCCGCCACGCGGCAGGGCCAGCACCACAGGCTTGTTGTCCTTCAGATGCTGTAGCTTGTCGGCAAGCCGCCGCCCGGCCTCGCTGCGGTCGCGAAACTTCATTCGGCCGCTGTCGCCAGATGCGATGCGAACCAGCTGCCAGCCAAATCGACAACTGCCTCGAGCGTGCCTGGCTCCTCGAAGAGGTGGGTGGCGCTGGGGACGATCGCGAGGTGCTTTTCGCAGCGCAGCTCAGCTAGCGCCAGGCGGTTAAGATCAAGCACCGTCTCATCGGCGCCGCCGACGATCAGCAGGGTCGGCGCGGTCACCCTGGGAAGGGCAGACCCGGCGAGATCGGGGCGGCCGCCGCGTGATACGACCGCCGCAATCGGCCACGCCGCCGATGCGGCTGCGACGAGGGCCGCCGCCGCACCAGTGCTGGCGCCAAAATAGCCGAGCGGCAGCGCCTCAGTCTCTTGATCCTGCTTAACCCAGGCGGTCGCTTGCAGCAGGCGCTCGGCTAGCAGCGGAATATCGAAGACATTGGCGCGGTCTTGCGCCTCCGCTTCAGTGAGCAGGTCGAACAGGAGGGTGCCGATCCCGGCATCGCGCAAGGCCCGCGCGACAAAATTGTTACGCGGGCTGAACCGGCCACTGCCGCTGCCGTGAGCGAAGAGGACAATGCCGGCGCTTGCCGCCGGCAGCGCCAAAATGCCTTCGAGACCGACCGGTCCAATGATGATGTTGCGGGTCCGCTCCCGCCGCGCAGGTGTAGCCAGGACCACGACAGTTCCCCTCATGCCGAGCGTCGCAGGCCTCGTGCCGGAGGCGCATCGGAAGTTTGAAGGTTAGCGCGCCGATCCGCCCCCGGAATTGATGCAGGTCAACGAGGCGACACCGGCCGCATGCGAGCCTTACCGACAACGCAAAGGATGAATAGAAATGACCGCGCCGCCGGCGCAAGCCGCCGAAACGAAGACCCCTTGTTCGGTTCTGCTCTTCCTCTGCGGCGACGTGATGCTTGGGCGTGGCATCGACCAGATACTTGCTCGTCCCGGCGATCCTCACCTGCACGAACCACTTGTGCACTCAGCGATCGAGTACGTCGAGCTCGCCGAAGCGGCGAACGGACCGATCCCGCGCACCGCGGCCCCGGAGTACATCTGGGGCGATGCCCTTGCCGAATTGGCGCGAGCCAAGCCGCACGCACGGATCATCAATCTGGAGACGAGCGTAACGACGTCGACCGGTTATGCCCCGAAGGGCATCAACTACAAAATGAACCCGGCGAATGTGGCTTGTCTCACCGCCGCGGGCATCGATTGCTGCGTTCTGGCCAATAACCATGTGCTCGATTTCGGTCGAACCGGGCTCGTCCAAACGTTGGATACGCTGCGGCAGGCCGGCATTAAGACTGCTGGCGCCGGCCGCGACGTGGCCGAGGCGCGCGCGCCGGCGGCTACCGACCTCCCGGCTGGTGGACGAGTGCTGGTTTTTGCCTTCGGCCACCGGAGCAGCGGGATTCCCTGGGATTGGGCTGCCGGGTCGGATACCGCTGGGATCGATTTGCTCCCGGATTTTTCGGAACGAACGCTGTTGGATGTCGCGCGGCGGGTTTCTGAAGCACGCCAGTCTGGGGACCTGCTGGTCGCCTCGCTCCATTGGGGTGACAATTGGGGATACGAGATCACCGCTGCAGAACGGGATTTCGCACACCGGCTGATCGATGACGCGGGAATTGACCTCGTCCACGGTCATTCGTCGCATCACCCGAAAGCGATCGAGGTCTATCACGACCGGCTGATCCTTTACGGCTGCGGCGACTTCCTCAACGACTACGAGGGTATCTCGGGCTACGAAGAATTCCGCGGCAACCTAAGCCTGATGTATTTGCCCCGATTGCACGCGGCGACGGGACGGCTGATCGAACTGTGTTTGGTGCCATTCCGGATCGCGCAATTTCGGCTTCATCGCGCGTCGCCTGCCGACACGATCTGGCTGCGGCAAAACCTTGGCAGCCTGAGCCAGCCCTTCGGTATCACGGTGGAGCCCGATGCCGACGGCAGGTTATCGGCCCGCTGGGGCTAGCCACTAATCCACAGCTTAACCGCTCCCTTTGAGGGGGCCGCCTCAAAGGGAGCAACTGCGGACTTGGATCAACCGGTCGCCTCGTTGCGATAAGTCAATGCATCGAATGGCCTGAGCCTCCATTGAGGCTGGAAGGCAAGGCAGCCGAAGTCCCATGGACGAGATCTCGCAACACGTCTGGCGCACGAAATACCGCTACGTTGAAGACGGCGTCGTTCACGATCGCAGCGTCGAGGACACTTGGCACCGGGTCGCCTGCGCGCTCGCCGCCGTCGAGCGCCGCGATCGGAAGATGTGGGAAACCCGGTTCTTCGACCTTCTCGACGGATACAAATTCCTGCCCGGCGGCCGCATCCTGGCCGGCGCTGGCACCAGCCTCCGGGTGACGCTGTTCAACTGCTTCGTGATGGGGGTCATCGAGGATTCCCTGCCGGGCATTCTGCGCGCGCTCAGCGAAGGGGCCGTGACGCTGCAGCAAGGCGGCGGCATTGGCTACGATTTTTCGACGTTGCGGCCGAAGGGAATGCGCGCGAAAGGCACCGGCGCGATCGCCTCTGGGCCGGTGCCGTTCATGATGGTCTGGGATGCGCTCAGCGAAACGCTGATGTCGACGGGGCCCCGCCGCGCGGCAATCATGGGCAGCCTGCGCTGCGACCATCCCGACATCAAAACCTTCGTCAACGCCAAGCGCGAGCCAGGACGGCTGCGGCATTTCAATCTGTCGGTGCAGATCACAGACGCGTTCATGACGGCGGTACGCAGTGACGCGGAATGGCCGCTGGTATTTGCCGGCGCCGTCGTGCGCCGTATCCCCGCCCGCGCCCTTTGGGATCAGATCCTGCGCACCGCCTATGAGACCGCAGAGCCGGGCGTCCTTTTCATCGATCGCATCAACCGGATGAATAATCTCTGGTATCGGGAGGCGATCGCGACGACGAACCCTTGCGGAGAGGTGCCCCTGCCGCCCTACGGCGCTTGCGACCTCGGATCCATCAACCTGACGCGCTTCATTGAAGAACCCTTCACCATCGGGGCACGGCTCGACATGTCGGCGTTGGAGACCATCGTGGAAACCGCCGTCCGCTTTATCGACAACGTCATCGATGTGTCTCGATTTCCACTGCCCCAGCATGAGGAAAATGCCCACGGTTCGCGGCGGATCGGGCTCGGCATCACCGGGCTCGCCAATGCGCTCGTCATGCTCGGTCTTCGCTATGACAGCAAGCGTTCGATTACCTTGGCCGGCGAGGTCATGCGGCGGATCTGCCACAGCGCCTACCGAGCTTCAGTGGGCTTGGCCCGCGAGAAAGGGGCGTTCCCGTTCTTCGACCGGGACAAATTTCTCGACGGTGCCTTTGTTCGCACGCTGCCGGGCGATATTCGTTCCGGGATCGCCGAGCACGGAATCCGCAACAGCCATCTGACTGCGATCGCCCCGACCGGCAGCATCAGCCTGCTCGCCGGCAATGTATCAAGCGGTATAGAGCCAATCTTCGCGCCGACCTACCGTCGCCCGGTACTTGACGAGAATGGTGCTGTGCGCGAATTCGAACTTACCGACTACGCGCTGGGTCTTTGGCGGAAGCTGGGTCATCTCGCCCCTGCTCTGCCGGGCGCCTTCGTGACGGCGGGCGAGCTTGCGATAAATGCCCACCTCGAGATGCAGGCAGCATTACAAGCTCAAGTCGACAATGCCATCTCGAAGACCGTGAACGTGCCCGAGGAATGCTCGTTCGAGGCGTTTTGTCAGATATTCGAAACGGCGTACGACAAAGGTCTGAAAGGCTGCACGACCTATCGTCCGAACCCAGTGCGCGGCGCGTTACTTCAGGGTGGAGACGCGGCAGTGGACGCGCCGCATTGCTGCGTACTTGAACGGGAAACCGATTGAGGCTCTATGCCGGAACTGCCGGACGTTGAATTGTTCAGGCGTCACGTGGACGAGACCTGCAAAGGCCGCGTCATCCGGCACGTCGCGATCAATGACCGCAAAATGCTTGGCGGTATCGCGATCGACGCTTTCACGGCGAGGCTAAAAGGCGCTCGCATCCTGTCTGCGCGGCGCTACGGCAAGCATCTGCTGGTCAGGCTGGCGCCCGCCGGCTGGCTTACCATGCATTTCGGCCTGAACGGCGCGCTCCGGCATCTGGACGGATCGGAGGCGGAGCCGCCCTACACCCGGATCCGGCTCGATTTCGCCGACGGGAGTCACCTCGCTTACATCAACCCGCGACGGCTCGGAGCCGTCGGGCTCGTCGACGACGCCGACAGCCTTATTGCCGCCGCGGAACTCGGGCCGGACGCACTCGACCCGCACTTCGACCTTGCGGCGTTAGAACAGATCCTGTCGCGATCGAGACGCGACATCAAATCGGTCCTGATGGACCAGACCGCGATCGCGGGTATCGGCAATATCTACTCGGACGAAATCCTGTTCCAGGCCGGCATCCACCCGAAGGCGAGGGCCGCTCGGCTCGATAGCGATGCCCGCAAACGCCTATTTCGGCAGGTCAAGCGCGTCCTGGAGACGGCAGTCGAACGCGGCGCCAGTGCCGAGCTGGCCCCGAGCGCTTTGCCGGGCTCATTTCTCTTGCCCCAGCGCAGGAAGGGTGGCCGGTGCCCGCGCTGTGGCGGCGAGATCCGCACGGTCAAGTTTTCCGGGCGCACCGCGTATTATTGCCCGCATTGCCAAATCGAAAACTTGTGAAACGCCGATTTGGCGGCGAAGCGTTGGCGACGCCCCGCTCGTCCGGATCGCCGATCGGCTGTTGCGCAAGGGTGGCACAGAAGTCTTTGGCTGACGCCGCGAGCGGATGCTCAGGTACATCATGATTAGAGCTCAACATCGAGCTTTCCGCTGCGAAATCTAGAAGACCACCACATGGCGGACGAAGCGCGCGTCGCATTCTTGAAGTGGTGTCTGCCGCAACTTGGGTTGCGTTGGCCCGGCTATCGCAAAGTTCGTCGCCTCGTGGGCAAGCGCCTCAGCCGCCGCATCGGCGAACTCGGCCTTGCCGACCTTGCTGCTTATCGCACCTTCCTGACCGCTCATCCGGAGGAGTGGGCGCATCTCGGAGCCCTGTGTCGGATTCCGATCTCCCGCTTCTACCGCGATCGCGCTGTATTCGACGCGATCAGCCGCGAACTCCTGCCGGAAGCCGCGGCTCTGGCTGCCGCGAGAAACGACAACGTCGTCGGCTGCTGGAGTGCGGGATGCGCCTCAGGCGAAGAGCCCTACACCCTGGCAATGGCGTGGCACTTCAGCGTCGCGACCGATTGGCCGGCCCTCACCTTCACCGTGGTCGCGACTGACGCCGAAGAGGTGATGATCGAGCGGGCAAAAGCAGCCTGCTACAGCCGCAGCTCGCTCAAAGACCTGCCGCCGGAATGGGTCGAGCGGGCGTTCATTCGGCGTGGCCCGTTGTTTTGCCTCGCTCCGCAATTACGCAGAGACGTCCGGTTCGAATTGCAGGATATCCGGAAATCCATGCCCGATGGTCCGCTCGACCTGATCCTCTGCCGCAATCTTGTCTTCACCTATTTCGACAGCGCGGCGCAACGCCGCCTTACCGGGGAATTACGGAAACGCCTGCGACCCGGCGGCTGGCTCGTACTGGGCAGCCACGAAGCGCTTCCGCTCGACGCCGACGGGTTTACTCGGCCCGCCGCGAACCTGCCGATTTACCGGCACGAGCCGTCCAGCTCATAGAGGAACATGCCCCCTGGGCCAGACGATCGAGCTGGCTGAGTTTGGCAGCAACAATTTCGCCGGGGTTGATCTCGATCAATGGTGCCAGGGTAAAAGCCGATAGATGCTTCCGCTAGCCATTCATGTATGAAAGCCGTCATGCAGTTCTTTGACGTCGTCGAGAAGAGGGTGTCGGTGCGCGCCTTCACCGCGACGCCAGTTGAGGCCGAAAAGCTCGAAGCGATCTTGGCGACGGCCAAGCTCGCGCCGTCGGCTGGCGATCTCCAGGCCTATCAAATCGTCGTCATCGATGAGGCGAGGCCGAAGGCGGCGCTTGCCGCGGCGGCGCTCGGCCAGGACTTTGTCGGCGAAGCAGCCGTGGTGCTCGTCTTCTGCGCGGACTCGGGACGGAACGAGAGCAAATACGGACAACGCGGAGCGTCGCTCTATTGCATCCAGGACGCTACGATCGCGGCCTGTTACGCCCAGCTCGCTGCGACGGCGCAAGGGCTTGCCTCATGCTGGGTCGGCTCGTTCGACGAGGCTCGCGTGGCCGCCGTGCTGCGCACTCCGCCGCGGCTTCGCCCGGTCACGCTGATGCCGCTCGGCTATCCCGCCGAGGCGCCGGAGCGGCCGCAACGCAGAGCGCTCGACGCACTGGTTCATCGCGGGGTTTGGTAGGAACTCGGTCCCCGTCTGGGATTACTTCATCGATGTCCTCCGAGCAGAAACGCGCTGTGGCGGCCTCCCGCGCGGCGCTACGGCGTGCAGGGTGACTGGAAGGGCGGCCCAGCGATAAGCTGAACACGACGATAGGTGGTGCCGCCGTCATCGCCGAAGGCTAGGTCGTGTCGGAAAGGCCCATTCGTTCTGCGCGCATTTTCTGCACAGAAAAGGAAGCCCGATGTCAACGCTTGGGTCTCGGGCGAATTGGTAAATTTCGCCCAGGTTTCCGGGAAGCAGTCTGATACGCCGGCACTCCAAAACGGGCGTGCTGACCCGCTGAGTGCGCCAACTGCCTGGGGCACCCTACCTTCATATGAAGCGGCCAGACCGACCCATCTCCGCGCCGATTTCGACAGTTTGATCTGGATCAACGGACCGAGTCGTGTCTGGGCGTATCAATTTTGGTTCGATGGCTCTCCGGAGAGCGCTGACATGACGAACCAACGCATTCTTGTAATCTACTATTCCCGAACGGGGACAACGCGAAAGGTCGTCGAGGCTCTGTCCGAGGTTCTTGCCTGCGACATCGAAGAAATCGTCGAGGCCAAGAGCCGCATGGGCTTTTTCGGCTATCTTCGGTCGGTGGTAGAAGCAAGGCAAGCGCGCCCTGCCGCAATCGCAGCAGCAAAACGCGATCCCTCTTCCTACGATCTGGTCGTTGTAGGCACGCCGATTTGGGCGTGGTCGGTGTCTTCGCCTGTTCGCGCTTATCTGATGACAATGAAGGCGCGACTGTCTGACGTGGCCTTTTTCTGCACCTTCGGGGGCGCTGGCAGTGCGAGGGCCTTCGCACAGATGCAGGGTATCACCGGTAAAACACCGCGCGCGCAGTGCGCCGTGACGGCCAAGGAGGTGTCTTCCGGACGCTACCGCGAACGTGTTTCGGCATTCGCAAAGGCCCTGGAGGCGTCGCCTGTCGGGCGCACCCCAACGTCGCTGTCGCGCGTCGCGTAACTGGCTGATCTGGAACCCCATCGGCGGGCCCGTAGCACAGCATAGAGCGAACGAAAATGAGCGACTCGAATGACCGGGACGACCCGGAAGCGTCTTACAGGCGCGGATATGAACAGGGAGCCCGCGAAGCTGTGGAGGCAGCCGAGAAGCTGGCGTTGTTGCCAAACGGGCTAGGGCGGTTACGCCGGTGGGCCACAATCGATCTGCGCAATTGGCGCTATGTTGATCGACTGGACAATCGCTCTGCCCATCCGCCTGCGCCGCCAAATTAGGCGATGTTCCCGGACTTGACTGTCAAGTAGGGGAACATCGCCCAAATTAGGACCTACTTCGTGCGCGCTGCGGTCCTGGCCGGGATCAGGCTGGCGGCGTCCAATTCACCCGCACGAAATATCCGTTTTCCTCAAAATGCGTCTCGAGCTCGCCATGGAAGGCGCGCTTGACCGTCTCGCCAATGCGGCGCGGCAGATGGATGTCAGTCGTATTGATGACGATCCCCTTCGCATCCTCCTCGATGCTTAGGATGCGATTGAGCGGATGCTCCTTTTTCTCGACTTCCTCTTGATGCCGCGCCAGGTGCAGGATCTCGTCCTTGTGCTGCAGGACGAAATCGCCCTGCAGCGTCAGGATGCCGGCAGGATATTTGTCGTTGATGCGGTGACAGGCCGCGCATAGCTCCTCGACAGCGCCCGTGCCCTTCGCCACCCACTGCCAGCGCGCGTCGTGGTAGACGGCGCCGCATTGTGGGCAAACCGTCCCGTCAAGCAGCTTCTTCTTGCCCTGATAGGGATCGAGGATGTGATCCTGCTGGGCATGCCCCGCGATGCGCCGGTCGTGCGCGCCGACGACAGGGCGGTGCGGTATATGGCCTGTTTTCATGTTAATTCCTTGATCTTGTCGACCGTGTCGAACCTAGGCCGGAGGGTTCCACGGTTCGGCAACACCGATCTCGTAGAGGCCCTTCATCAGCCGGTCGTGCAGATCGACCTCTTCGGCGAGGTCACTGATGATGCTGTCATCGGACACCGTGTCGGCGAGCGCTAGCGCCTCGTCCCAGTTGCCCCGCGCATAGTCGCCGCATCCGATCCGCATCACCACCCAAAGCTTGCGGCGAATGTCGGCGGGCAAGCCTTCGATCGCCTCGCGCAACGCCCGGCGCGTTGGCGCATCCTCAGGCAGCACGCCGAACGACAGCGCCCCGGCCGGGTGGTGCTCGCCGCGCGCCGACTGGGGTTCGCCGAGCTCCGCGTCCGGTATCGCCCTCAAGGCCTGGTCGCGAGCGTCGCGCGCCGCCGCCGAGAGTTCCGCGATCCGCCGCGCCTCGAGGATCTCGATTTCATGGAGCATGGCCGCCTCTCTCATTGCCAGCGAAACGCCGCCGGTCGTGGCGACGGTTCGGACAGCATCATCGACTTTGTCGCGTCGGCCTTCGGGCGCTCTTCCCCGACCGGGGTCCCGCCCACCAGATAGAGCACGATTTCCGCGATATTTGTCGCTCGGTCGCCGATCCTTTCGATCGTCCGGGCCATGAACAGCATCTGCGTGGCAGCCGAGATCTGCCGCGGGTCCTCCAGCATGTGGGTCAGGATCTCACGAAACAGAGCAGTATACCGGGCGTCGAGCTCGCTATCCCGGTGCCAGACGGCTCGCGCCTCAGCGCCATCCATTTCCGTGTATGCGTGCATCGCGTCGTTGATCATTGTGATCGCATACCGCCCGAGATCGGTAAGCGAGGGCAGCGGCTCGCTGTGCGCCCCGCATAGCGCGATCAGGCGCTGTGATAGATCCTTAGCATGATCGCAGACGCGTTCGAGCTCACTGGCCATCTTCGATGCCGACAAGACCTGGCGCAGATCGATCGCCATTGGCTGGCGCAATGCCAAGATGCGGATCACCAGATTTTCGACATCAAGCGTCATGCGATCAGCTTCAGGCTCGCGCTCGATAACTCTCGTGGCCAATTCGACATCCGAATGCTCGGCAGCGCCGATCGCCCCCTCGAGCTGCTCGCCAGCGAGCTTGCCCATCCCCGTTACCATATGTTTGAGGCGGACGAGCTCCTCCTCATACGACTTGACGGTATGCTCAGGCATAATGCCGATCTCCTGTCTCAAGTGATGCCGAGGAAGCCTGCCGCCCCTGAAGGGCTTTACGCCGCTGAGGAGCTTACCGGTCGTCCGCCATAGCGTTCCTTGATCCACGTCAAGCCGCCACAGAGCGCGGCAATATAATGCACCCGCCCGGCGGAGCGATGCCTGCTCTCGTGATCAGCGTCGATGGCGCATGCAGCGGGCGGCGATGCGCCTGCGCCGCGGCAGTCGTGCAATGGCCGCGTGCTTGCCGAGGGAGCCGCAACCTGCCCCAGGTCGGCGGCTATGTCCTCGGAGCCGAAATCGGCTGCCCAACTGGTCGAACCCGGCGATGAGTCGGTGTCGATCATTGTTGAGACCGACAACCCGGACGTGCCGCGATCGAGTGGGGCTATCGGCCCCAGCAAACAGCTCGTCTGCCGGCCGATGCGCTCGCCGAAGCGATCGCGTTCGCGCACCGCTATTCGGTAGCTTTCGGATTGCTGCCGCGAAACAGCACGCCGGGCTTGCGACGCGCGCACCGTCTGGCAAGCCGCCACTTATGGGCGCGCCGCAAGCGGGTGCCGCGACCCTGAAAGGAGAGCGGCAGCCATGGCTCAAACTCCGCGGTCATTGCTCACCTCCTCGGTGGCGAAACGCCGCTAATAAAGCGAGCTTAGGGTCTCGATTGTATCGTCGACCTCCTCCGGCCGCGTATCGGGGCGATAGGTTTTGATCCGCGCGAAACGCAAGGCGGGGCCGCCGGGATAATGCGAGCTTGCCTGAATGTTGTTGAAGGCGATCCCGGCGACCAACCTCGGCCGGACGTAAACCGTGTACGCGGCGCAGGCAACGGCGAGCCTTTGCAGCTCGCGAGTCTGCCAGGCCAGCATCTCGTCGGTTAGGCCCTTGAACGTTTTAGCATCACGAAGCCGCCGGCTGCGGTGTCGCGCGCCCGAAGATGCAAATTGCTGAGCCAGGCGCGGCGGCGCCCATGACCCCACTCGGCTGCGAGGACCACTAGGTCGAGCGTGATCACCTCTTTGATCTTGAGCTAGGCGCGGCCGCGCGCACCAGCTCCATAAGGCGCATCGAGAGCCTTGGCCATGAGCCCTCCATGACCCGTAAAATCGCTTCCTTAAGAACGCTTTGGCCTCGGATAGCGCCGCGGTGACACGGCTCGGCATCACAAGGCCTTCGGCAACGCGGCACTAAGCGTGGCGAACCGCTTCGCCTTGCGGATGGTCGAGAAGGCGCGCCTTGTCGTAATGGCCCTTCGCTTCGCTGACCTGGCCTGAAACCACGGCTATGTCGTGCAGAAGCATATCGCCCTCGTGCAGGAGCGCCGCGCTAGTTCGCGGGTTTAGCTACTTTTCGGTCTTGAAAGTTCTCCCTATGTTCACTATCTCTATCAAGCGCCCAGCGCGAGCAAATCCCTGCTGCAATGCGATGACGCTGCCCTCGGAAGGTTTTCCGGAGGCGGTTCTTGCGTGCGGGGGCTCAAACCGAAACGAGACCACACTGACAATGATGATCGAAAACAGGGGGGACGCCCTCACCCATTTCTTCGCCGAGGCGAAGCGGTTCCCGATGCTTACCCCCGAGCGGGAACAGGCGCTCGCCCAGGCTTGGCGGAACCACGGCGACGAGGCAGCGCTGCGAGAGCTCGTCGGCAGCCATCTGCGCCTGGTGATCAAGATCGCGCGGGGCTTCGCGGGCTACGGCTTGCCGCTCGCCGACCTGGCTGCGGAGGGCAATGTCGGTCTCATGCAGGCAGCGCAGAAGTTCGACCCCGACCGCGGCTTCCGCTTCGCGACTTACGCGATGTGGTGGATCCGCGCGGCAATTCAGGAATACATCCTGCATTCGAGCTCGATCGTGAAGATGGGCACCACGTCGGCACAGAAGAAGCTTTTCTTTAATCTGCGCCAGATGAAGAGCCGACTAGACCAGCACGAGCGGAGCGATTTGTCGCCTGAGACAGTCGAGACGATCGCCATCGCGCTGGATGTGCCGGGGAATGACGTCGTCGAGATGAACCGGCGAATGAGCGGCGCCGACGTGTCGCTGAACGCGACGACAGCGGAAGATAGCGAAACCGAGTGGCTCGATCGCCTAGTCGACGAAAGCCCGACCCAGGATCTGGTGCTTGCCGAGGCCGACGAACGGGCGCGGCGGCAAAAGCTACTCGGCGGGGCGCTAGCGGAGCTCAACGAGCGCGAACGCGAGATCGTCCTCGAACGTCGTCTGCGAGATGAGCCGTTGACCCTGGAAGAACTGAGCCAGCGCTTTCACGTCTCGCGCGAGCGGGTTCGGCAGCTCGAAGTGCGCGCCGTCGAGAAGCTACGAAAGGCAATTCTCGCCGCCGCCAGGGCGCTCAACATGCCGGCCGATCTCGCTGCCGCCTAGACGACAGGACTAGTGCCCAACAGCATACCGCAGGTGTTGCAGCCCAGTGCCGATGGATGTTGACGATCTGATCCGCAAGGGAGAGACCGATGCAGGATCCAGACAAGCTCGGGAGCTTGTTGCCTGGTATCGGGAATTCGCAGAGCGTGCCGCCCGAGCAAGCTCCACGACCTATCCGAGAAGCAGTCCGAGCGCCAGATCGATGGTAAGGGTGACGAGAGTCGTGATTCCGATCACCGCCCAGCACGACGGCTTTCCGTCGAACAGGCGGCGGGATACCTCCAAGTCGATTCCCGGCGCCGCGTAGAGGCTGGGGTTAGCGCGGCGCCTCGGCGGATGTCAGCGTTACCTGGCTGCCGTAGAACTTAATGAACGTCTGAAACGTCATGCCCGGTAGCGTCCAGAGTTCGTCAGCGGTCGCGTGGACGCCGGCATGATCGGTCCGCGCGCTGTGAAAGCCGGCCACCTCCACCATATCGACGACCCTTTTGTCATACGCGCCGTAAGGGTAGGCGAACGTATCGATCTTGAACCCGTCGGCTTCGAGGATCGCCTTGGCCCCGGCGATTTCATCCCAGGCGCGCTCCTGACCGAGGGACGTTAGGTACGGGTGGGAGCGCGTGTGGCAGCCTATGGTCATGCCGGCGGCGACCATCGCCTTCAGCTGCTCGGTGGTCATGAAGTTCTCATGGTCGAGATAATTGGTCACCACGAAAAACGTCGCGGTATCGTGGTATTTCTGCAGTATCGGAAAGCCATATTCGAACTGATTTTCCCAGCCGTCGTCGAGAGAAATGATCACGGGGTGCGGAGGCAGCGGCTTTCCTGTTTCGAGATAGTCCGCCAGGTCGCTGAAGGAAGTGGTGTGAAAGCCGTTGTCCTGGAGATATTTGAGCTGCTTGTCGAACTCCTCGGGGCTGACAGAAAGCGTGCTCGTCGAGCCAGGCCGGACATGGTGATATACCAGGATCGGGAGATCAACCGATCGAGCCGGCGCCGCCGCAGGGCCGGCCGCCGGAGTGGGAGCCGCGGTAGGGACTGGAGGGGCAGCGGCCGGCCGCGGAGCGGATACGGCATCGACTGGCTTGCCAATGGTCGACTTTCCATCGCCCGCGCATCCCGACAGCAGCAGTGCCGCAAAGACATGGATCACCAGCGCGAGCCAGAAGGCTCCTACTGGAGCCAAGGTAGCCCTTACAAAAGCCCTCATTTTGAATGAGGCCCGGACAATTCGGCTTTTAAGCAGATCGAGGTTGAGGTCAAATGACACTTGAGTTGCATTCATGCCTTGCTCGACCGACCAAATGCGAAGGGCCGCGTGATGCGAATTGCCCGCGGTGCCGTGTAAACTCGTTCTTGCCCACCCCTACACGGCTTCCTCGCGATGCCTAACCACATCGGTGCTCGGCCCGAGAGGCCGGAGATCGAGGTGTCGACGACTGGCGACAGGCCTCGCGGGTGAAGTCGTCGACAACCACGAGCACCCGAAAGCGGCGCCCAGTTTGAGTACGACGGACGCCATGGGCGGCCGAAGCGTGAATTAACCGAGCACCGCGCGTATCCTATGAGTCGTACCGTCGTCGCGGAGGGGCACCCGGGTTGGTCCCTCGGATAAAGGTTGGCCGTCCAACTCCACATGGGTGATCCCACGGCAGACGCCATGGGGATTCTCGACAGCAATTTCGTAGCGCGTAGAGCCATAGCGAAACACGACTTCGAAGTGAGGCCAGTGCTTGGGAATGCAGGGGGTGAGGAGCAAGAACGCTCCCCGAAGACGAAGGCCAAGAATAAATTCGATGCCCGCCCGATACATCCACCCGGCCGAACCGGTGTACCACGTCCATCCCCCGCGCCCGACCAGCGGCGGCTCTGAATAAACATCGGCGGCCACGACGTAAGGCTCGACCTTGTAACGCTGGATACTTGTCCGCGTCCTGGAGTGGTTGATGGGATTGATAAGCGAGAATAGGTCGGCAGCCTTATCTCCATCACCAAGGGTTGCGAAGGCAATCACCGACCAGGCGGCGGCGTGGGTATACTGGCCACCATTTTCCCGGATGCCGGGCGGATAGCCCTTGATGTAACCCGGATCAAGCGGTGTGTGGTCGAAGGGGGGAGTAAAGAGCAGAGCCAGCCCGGCCTCACGCCGAATCAGCTGATCATCGACAGCGGCCATCGCGCGCGCAGCGCGGGCGGGATCAGCTGCCCCAGAGATTACGCTCCAGGACTGGGCGATCGAGTCAATCCGGCATTCCTCGTTCGCGGCAGAGCCGAATGGCGTCCCGTCGTCAAAAAATCCACGCCGGTACCAGCTACCATCCCACCCGTCGCGCTCAAGGGAAGTTTGCAGCGCCATGGCGTGAGTTCGCCACGTCGCGGCGCGGGCTTGCTCTTTGCGCGCCGTTGCCAAAGGCGCGAAGGCCAACAGCGTCGCGTGCAGGAACCAACCAAGCCAGACGCTTTCGCCCTTGCCGAGCTCGCCAACCCAATTCAGGCCGTCGTTCCAATCGCCCGTGCCGATCGACGGCAAGCCGTGTTCGCCGACACCAAGACTTTGATCGAGCGCGCGTGCGCAGTGCTCGAAGAGAGATGCGGTCTCGTCTGCGACCGCCGGCTGGAAGTAGGAGTCGTCCTCGCCGGGGCGCAGCGCCTGGCCTTCGAGAAAGCGCACAGGCTCGTCCAAAACCGCGATGTCTCCCGTCGTCTCGACATAGTGCGCAACGGCGTAAGCCAACCATATCCGGTCGTCCGAAATCCGCGTACGGACACCTTGGCCGAGTGGCGGCAACCACCAATGTTGAACATCGCCTTCGACGAATTGCCGAGCGGCGGCGCGCAAGAGATGTTCCCGCGTCAGCGCCGGTCTAGATAGCGTCAGGGCCATCCCGTCCTGAAGCTGGTCGCGGAAGCCATAGGCGCCGCTTGCCTGATAAAACGCTGATCGTGCCCATATCCGGCAAACCAGCGTTTGGTAAAGCAGCCAGCGATTGAGCATGATGTCCATCGAGCGGTCGGGCGTGGTCACCTGGACGGCTCCGAGCACGTCGTCCCAGTGGCGCACAACATCGCGAAAGACCGCGTCCAGATCGGCCGTGCGATAGCTCAAAACCAAGGCCTGTGCATCTGCCGCGGTGGCGGCTTCGCCGAGCAGGAAAACGATCTCGACCGTTTCGTCCGGCCCCAGTCGCAACGGGGCCCGGAGAACACCGCAGGGATCGAGCCCCCCGCCCACTCGCTTGGAAAGCGGAGGCGCTGCTGCCGCGAGCGCCGCCGGGTTATTGAGCGTGCCGTTTCGCCCGAGGAACTCGCGCCGGTCGCCGGTCCAGCTCGTCTGTCGTCCGGCCAGGTCGGCAAAGGCTACCCGCGAGCCGAACGCCGCGTTCCAGGGATTGCGCGCAAGGAGAGCGCCCGTATCGGGCTCTATCTCGGTCACGATGAACGGCGCCGATGCGCTCCGCGATGAACCCAGCACCCACTCCACATAGGCCGTGACCGAAAGCCGCCGCGCCCGCCCGGATGTGTTGCGGATCGTGAGGCGCGAAATCTTGATCGGATCATCGAGGGGGACGTATTGCAGGAGATCGAGTTCAACTCCATGGGCGGCGTGCTCGAACCGGCTGTATCCCTGGCCGTGCCGAGCGATATAGCGGGTTGCCTCGTCCCGGACCGGCGACGCGGTGGGTCCCCATAACTCGCCGGTATCTTCGTCACGCAGAAAGATCGCTTCGCCCGGCCGATCGGTCACCGGGTCGTTCGACCAGGGGGTCAACTGGTTTTCCCGACTATTCACCGACCACGTGTAGCCGCCACCCTCGACCGCGACCTGAAAGCCGAACGAGGCGTTTGAGATGACATTGATCCACGGCGCCGGCGTCGATTGGCCCGCACCTAGAACTGTCACATATTCCCGGCCATTCTCAGCGAACCCGCCGAGCCCGTTGAAGAATTCTAGTTCCTGCGTTCCGGGAAGGGATGGTTGCACCCCTGTGGACTGCAGGCGTCTTGATAGAGGTGGGGCGGCAGAGTTCGCTTCCCGGAAACGGTCAAGCTGGTCTGAGAGATTTCCGTCGGACGCGGCTAACACGACCCGAGCAACCGCTGGGAGAAGACCACGCGTTTCTTGCGACAGGAGATCGGTACGCAGGACGAATACAGAGCCGCGCGCCCCATCCACATAAGATTGGCTCGTCCGCACCGTTGTCTCCAGGGCGCTTTGGAGGTCCTGAACATAGGAGGATGAGCGTTCATTCAGGATCACGAGATCGACGGCGAGTTGCTTCATCCGCCAGTATTCATGCGCGCGCAACAACTGGTTGACGAGGGCGATATCCTCGATATCGGCGATCCGCACCAGAACGATAGGGATGTCGCCAGAAATGCCCTGGGCCCAAAGCCCCGCTGGACCTCCTCCTCCCCGACGAATGACTTCGGACGACGGACGCGTCGACCGATCGACGTAAACCACATGGCCCGCGAGGCGTTGGAACAGGCTTGCCTCCTCAGCATCAACGCCGAGATGCCTCAGCTGGACCTGCGCCTGGGTCCACGCCAATGTTGCGGCGCGCGCGAAGGCATTGGCGTCGTGATGCTTGTCGACCAAGTCCAGGACCTCGGCGCGAGATGATGCGACGACGGTCCAGAACGCGATGCGCACCGTCGCGCCCGGTTGAACCCGTACACGGCGTCGAAGTACAAAAACGGGATCCAAGACGGTTCCAACGGTATTGGAGAGAGGTCGGCCATCCATCACCGCGATCGGCGCCCGAGCTTCGCGCCCACGGCCGAGGAAACGGGCTCTATCGGTCTCGATCTCTGTCTCGCCAACGGTCTCGCCTTCGACGACGGCGAGATGCGCCGCCCAGATCTCCGGTTCGGCGGGGGCTCTGCGGCGGCGCGTCGCCAGAATTGCGCCGAGCCTGGCGTCATACTCGGTCTGCACAAAAAGTTTTGAGAAGGTCGGGTGCGCCGCGTCGGCTGCGGGCGGAGCCAGCGCGAGCTCGGCATAGGAGGTAATTTCGATGTCCCGGACCCGGTTGCCCGTATTCGATACGGAGAGTCGGCGAACTTCGGCGTCGTCTTCCGGAGAAACGACGATTTCAAGCACCGCCGTGATCGTCCCATCGCGCCGCCTAAACTCGGCTCTATCCTCGCCGAACCTGACATCGTAGCCGGCCGGTTCGACGCCGCTCGGCTGGTAGCCCGCGGACCATACGTCGCCGCTGCGGGTATCGCGTAGAAAGATATAGGCGCCCCAATCGTCACGGGTGGTGTCTTCACGCCAGCGAGTGATCGCCAGATCACGCCATCGACTGTAGCCGGAGCCTGCTCCCGTGAGCATCACCGTGTACCGGCCGTTGGAGAGCAACTGGACCTCAGGTTTTGCGGCGTGCGCGGAGCGCAGACGGCGTACTGTCGGGAGTTCCTCCAGGCCGAGGCCGGTGGCACGCGCCTTGACCTCCTCCGCCCTGGGAGGAGCGGCCGCGACATAGCGCGGTGCCGGCTCCTGCAACAGAAGTTCCGTGGCCTGGATAATTGGCTCGGCATGAAACCGGGTGCGCATCTCCGCGTCCAGGAGAGCGTTGGCGATGGCGACCACGGTCATGCCCTGATGGTGTGCCATGAAGGCGCGAACGACCACGTAGTCCTCGCCTTCGGGCAGACGCGAGCGCGTGTAGTCCAATGCCTCGTAATAACCGTAGCGACCGCTCGCGCCCGCCGCTGCGAGCCGAACGAAGTTGCGTATCGAAGCCGCCGGTTCGACCATCGCCGCGAGAGCCGTCGCATAAGGGGCCACGACGGCGTTTTCGCTGAGGCCCCGTTTCAGCCCCAGCCCCGGCACACCAAAATTCGAGTACTGGTAGGTGAATTCCAAATCACGGACATTGTAGGCGGATTCCGAAATGCCCCACGGAAGACCCAGGCTAGCGCCATAGGCAATCTGCCGGCGGACGATGAGATGACTCGTCTGCTCGATCAGGCTGCCGGCCGGCGCGCGCATCACCAGAGATGGCATCAAATACTCGAACATTGATCCCGACCAGGAGATCAGCGCGGCGCCGTGCTCGATCGAGGCGACGGGTCGTCCGAGCCGGAACCAGTGCCGAGACGGGATGTCATCCTTGGCGATCGCCACGAAGCTTGCGAGACGCGCCTCGGAGGCGAGCAGGTCGTAACAGCTCGGGTCGAGCTTGCCTACCGGGACGAGATAACCAATGGAGAGGAGCTTTCGATCCGGGTCCAGGAGGAAACCGAACTCCATCGCTTCGGCCATCGACCGCGCCGCCGACTCCAGCGCCGCAAGGCGCTGGTTCAGCGTTTGGGCAATTGTGGTGGTCTGGGTCACGTCGCACCGGTGACTGTCGATTGATCTTTGTGTCGCCTGCACCCAGAACAGCATTTCAACACCGACTGCGTCCCCGCGTTCGGCGGCCAGTGCTTGAGCGATATCGACTACGGTCGCGGCCTGTTGCGCGAGGTCGGTCAGCCGCGCAGGAAGCTCCTCGGGCAGGGAATGATCTCTGCCGAGCGCCGCGTTCAGGGCACCGATTGCACGGTCAAGTTCCTGTGCTGTGGCGAACTGCGTTCGCCGGTCGTCGGGAAGTGTTCGAATGGCGTCACTTGCCAGACTTAACGTATCGTCGATGCCAGCGAATAGCCGAGACGTCGCAAGCGGGCGGTCGACCCACTCGCGGCAGGCATTTGCGAGGGCGATCAGATGTCCAGCGAGGTTACCGCTATCGACTGAGGAGACGTATCGCGGATCCAGCGGACGAAGATCTCCCGTGTCATACCAATTGTAAAAATGGCCACGGAAGCGCTGCAGGCTGCTCATTGTTGCGAGCGTTGCTTCCAAGCGCTCGATAGTCTCGGTTGTTCCTGCCCAGCCCAGGTCGCGAGCGCTGACTGCGGAGAGAAGATAGAGGCCGAGATTGGTGGGCGAGGTCCGGCGGGCGAGTACCGGCGCTGGGTCTTCCTGGAAATTATCTGGCGGCAGCATGTGGTCCGCACCCGTGACGAAGGTCTCGAAGTAGCGCCACGTCCGGCGCGCGACCCGCCTCAAGGCGCGCGCGTCAGCCTCTGAGATCGATAACCGACCCGCCACGAGCGGAGATAGACTTGTCCATCGAGCGACAGCCGGTGATGCGATCCATAGCACCACGAACGGCGCCGCCACCGGCCAACCGGTGTCGCCGGCGCACCAAACGACGATCGCGGCAACGATGCCGATGACGACGCCACCGGCCATCAGGCGGTAAGAGCTGAGGAGGCCGAGCCTTAGGCTGAACTTCGCGCGAGCAGCTGTGACCCATTCGAGCAAATGTCTTCGTCTCACCAGACGAAACAATGTCCTGCCAATCGCATCGGTCATCGACCATGCTTGATGTGCCAGGAATGTCACCGCCAATGCGGTCTGGGAAAAAGCAAGCCAAAGATCCGCGCCGAAGGTGCGCAGGTGGCTCAAAGCCATGACTCGGCGATGCCGTGGTACGACCGCGGCGAGCACGGGAAGCAAGGCCGGCACGGCGATCGTCGACAGGATGAAGCAAGTCCAGACGGCGGCGGAATGGAAGGACAGGGTCCATCCCGCCAGCAAGGCCATGACGCTTACCGGCGCAGATAGCGTCCGTCGCAGATTATCGAGCATCTTCCAGCGGCCGATCAGCGGAAGCGCGCTCATGCCCCGATTAGCGACAGACGCGTCGCCACGACCGAATATCCAGGGCAGCAATTGCCAGTCGCCGCGGGCCCAGCGGTGCTGGCGCGCGGCGGCCACGTCATATCGTGACGGAAACTCTTCGACGACCTCGATATCGGAAGCCAGGGCGGCGCGGGCGAATGTCCCCTCGAAAAGATCGTGACTGAGAAGCGTGCTCTCCGGTACGCGGCCGGCAAGTGCAGCTTCGAAGGCATCCACCTCGTAGATGCCCTTGCCGGTATAGGAGCCTTCGCCAAAAAGATCCTGGTACACATCGGACGCGGCAGACGCGTAGGGATCGATGCCGCCCATGCTGGAGGAGATGCGCTGGAACAGCGAGCCTTCGCGGCCGATCGGTAAAGAGGGTGTGACGCGCGGCTGCAGCACCGCATACCCTTCGACGACACGTCCAGTAGTGGCGTCGAAGCGCGGGTGGTTGAGCGGATGCGCCATCTTGCCGACAAGCCTTCGGGCGGTTTCCCGAGGGAGCCGTGTGTCGCTGTCGAGCGTGATGACGAAACGAACGCCGGAAGGCACGACGGGCGGCCGTCCCCCGATTGGCATGAATGTCGTATCGCCCGCGTCCCGCAGCAGCCGGTTCAACTCGTGGAGCTTGCCGCGTTTGCGTTCCCACCCAATCCACTGCTTCTGTCCCTCGTTCCAGACCCGTCGACGATGGAGCAGGAGAAAACGGTCACCCCCCGGTGCTGGTCCGTAGCGGTTATTGAGACGGGCGATACCCTCGGCGGCGGCATCGAGAAGAATGTCATCTCCCTCCGCGTGCTCGGTAGAGGCATCCGTCCAATCTGAAAGCAGCGCGAAATAAAACTCGCCTTCCGGACTCGCAAGCTTGTGGACCTCCAGACGTTCAATCTGCTCTGCAAGTGCGGCCTGCGTCGTGAGCAGGGTCGGGACGACGACCATCGTGCGCAGGTTCACCGTCACGCCATCGCGGAGTTCCACGCCCGGCAAGATCGTCGCACCGAACCCGCTCGTCACGACCCGGTTCACGATTGCGATCGCCATATCCATCGCCGGGATCAGTCCAAGGAGCGCCAAGAGAACTAGCCCCCAGCCGCCGATCGGCGACTCCCCCAGCGCGATCATCGGGAAAAGCAGAACGATCGCGGTGACCATGAGGACGCCGCCGACATACCCGCCGATGCCGATTTTTGTTCGGCAACGAACAAACCAATCCCGCATCGGCGCCCGAAATCCGACCGTTTTCTCAAAGGTGGGACGCCCGCCGGCGATCAGGTGATAACCGGGATCACGCTCGCGACTGTCGATCCGATCGCCCGCTCGGCACGTCTGCCGCGTCGGATCGGCAGCGGCAATAAGGGCTGCTCGCGCAATTTCCAGTTCCGTCAGTTTCGAGCCGCGTGCCAGCTCCTCGATCGCCGTGCGGTAGAGATTGCGCGTCGGAAAATCCATGCTTGTAAAGTCGGTGCCGGACTGCAGCACGTCGTCAACGAGACTGATGCTCTCGACCAACTCCCTCCAATTCACGTCGGAAACCAGGCGCATGCTGGTGATGATGTTTCGGGTCGTTACGTTTGTCGCAGCCTGCCGTTGATGCTGGACACGCACGATCTCGTCAGGGGTCGTTCCCTGCGCCGTCAGGCGCTCTCCCAGCAACATCAGAGCCGGCACAACATCCGGATCCTGATCGCGCAGCCGTTTGATGAGTTGGACCGCGAAGGCCTCCGGCAAAGGGGCGTGCTCGTACCTCTGCAGAGCCCGGGCGGCTGGCTCGGCCGCGTGCCCGTTCACGCCCAGAAGGCGGTCGGCCAAGGTATCTGCTTCCTGGCGCGCTACTCGGTCGCTTACGATCAGCGTAGCCGCCCGTCGAAGATTCTCGACGAGCACGATTCGTAGCGTGATCGCGACCGCCCATAACTCTCCGATCGTCAGCGGTTGGACGCGCTGGTAGGCGCGCACGAACCGACACAACATGTCGGGGTCGAAATGGCTATCCGTATGCGCAACGAAGGCCCACGCGATGCCGAACACCCGCGGATACCCAGAGAAGGGTCCATCGGCCAACTTCGGCAGCTGCCGATAATAGCCTGGAGGCAGATCGTCACGGATATCGCGGATCTGCTCTTCGACGAGGTGGTAGTTGTCGAGCAACCACTCGCCAGCCGGCGTCACGGCGTGCCTTACGCCAGCGGCGCTGCCGATAGTGTGATATGCTTCTAAGAGAACCGCCTCGTTGTCCTTCAGCCGAAGCGCGAGGGATCGGCGCGGCATCGGCCTCTCGGCAATTTGTTGGGCGGTCGCGAGGCTTTTGGCATGCTCCTCCAGACGCTCGACACTGAAAAGCTCCTCGCGGATGGCGTCTTCAGTATCCCAAGGGGACGCGGCTGGATGTCGTCCGAAGGCGCGAAAGATCGAGGAGATCAAGTTGGCCTTTCTTCCGCGGCTGCGCGAATTTTGAGCCCTGCACATCGCTTGAGTAAGAGCGAGATGCCGGAAATGCGGTCCGGGCCCACGCCCCGTCTACCTATTCGATTTCAGCTAGGAGGCGAGGGACTTGGTCACGAATCTTCGGAGGCAGGACAATGGACACTGAACTACCCTGTGTGCACTAACCGCCAGGAACGCCTTGATGGCCTGAGATTTTCCTGATCGAAATCCGAAAATATATCGGCTCAAGGCGGCGTTCTTCGCCGTGATGAATCGCCCTGACGTAGCCAGGCTCCCACCACATCGCGGTCTTAGCCAAGAGGTCGTGCGCGACCAATCGTGGCCCGCGGAATTCTGGCGTGTCGGGGAGCTCTTGATATCGGCCGAAGATCACGACTGTTTGCCATTGTTGGCGGCTGACAATCTCGTCAACTTCGACGCAGACCAGCGGGTTGGCTCGCATCCATTCGATCTTTTGTCCAATCGTGGCGAAGCTATAGATGAATTCCTGATGGTGCACGAACGACATAGGAGTGACATAGGGTTGCAAACCCTGGGCACATCCCAGACGGCCGATATGCGTGCGCTTTAATAGATTGACACTCATCTCGCGGGTCATGTCCTGGATAAGCATATCGGCTCCGATAGGTTGCCAGACGGGCGCGCACCAATTCCTTCTGGCCCATTAAATATGCTGATGGTCTTCGGTTGTCGGTGCGTTGATGCAGATCAACTCGAGCGCCGATGTCGACAGTTCGCTTGTCCACCAATCCGATCGCCGTATCGGCCGCGGTCCAAAGCGACTACGAGACTAGAGGGTCGCACGTTGAATGGAGCTGGGATGAGGATACCGGCAATCGGAAGAAGCGTCGGCATTCAATCAGGGTCTATTGCCGCCAGTTCGGTAAGCAGGACAATCCGCGAGCGATAATGGGGGTTCTATAGACCGCTCGTACTACCTTCTTTGACCGGCCTGTATTCAGCGATTAACCGGCCTTCAGCCCACAGCTCGTAACCAGAGAAGCGTCCGACCAGTGCCGTCACCGCGGGAAGCCTCACGCGCACGATACTTGGGGTAACGAGCGGATGTTCATGATCGCGGCCCAAGCGACGTCCTCGCGGCGTGCGGCCGTGTGGCCCAGCCAATTGGGCCTCCGTAGAGTCACCTGTCTGCTGCCCCGACAAAGGTTGACCCTCCGGGCAATTCCACCCAATCTCACCGGCAATCCTCTCCAGCCGGCGCGCCGCGCGTTGGGCGGCTTAGGGCCGGTCTGTACCCTCAGAGGTGCCGATGCGCTACGAGCTTTATTACTGGCCGACGATCCAGGGGCGTGGCGAGTTCGTCCGACTGGCGCTGGAAGAGGCTGGGGCCGAGTATGTCGATGTGGCCCGGAGCCCGAAGAAGGGCGGCGGCGTCCGCGCGATGATGCAACTCCTCGACGGCGACGAATTGCCCTGCCCACCGTTCGCGCCGCCCTTCCTCCGCGCCGGCGATCTGGTGATTGGCCAGACCGCGAACATTCTCCAGTTTCTTGGACCGCGCCACGGCCTGACGCCACCAGACGAAGCCGGCAGGCTATGGACCCATCAGCTGCAATTGACCATCGCCGATCTCGTTGACGAAGTGCATGACACCCATCATCCGATCGCCTCGAGCCTCTATTACGAAGACCAGGAGGAGGAGGCCGACCGGCGCGCCACCGATTTCCGCAATAATCGGTTGCCAAAATATCTCGGCTACTTCGAGCGGGTCCTCGAACGGAACCCGACCGGCGACCGATATTTGGCCGGCGTCGCGCTGAGCTACGCGGACCTGTCGATGTTCCAGGTGATCGCTGGGCTGGATTTCGCCTTTCCGCGCGCGATGCGGCGGCTGTCGCGGCACTACCCGCGTGTGCGCATCCTCCATGACCATGTTACCGCGCGCCCGCGGATCTCCGCCTATCTCGCATCCGACCGCCGGATTGCCTTCAACCAGGAGGGGATTTTCCGCCACTACCCCAGCCTCGACGGCTGAGAGGCCGGGAGTGGAGGAACATGGCGTCCGGCGCTGATTTACGTAGCGCGGCTAGTTTCGCGTGGTGTTGGACACTGCGTCGATCACACCCGCATATTGCTACGCCAATCCATGAGAGACTGTCTCCACCTTCCCCAGTCGCGATACGATCCCGCCTTTCCAGGGTAAATGGCCGGGCGCCGAGTGCCGTCCGAAGGGAGCGCACAAATGAGCGTGCAAACAATCGGACAGGCGATACGGCGAGAAGAGGACCCGCGCCTGCTCAAAGGCAAAGGGCGCTACGTCGACGACATGAAGGCCCCGAACGAAGCGCGTGCGCACGTGCTGCGCTCGCCGCACGCGCATGCGAAAATCGTTGCGATCGACGCCAGCCGCGCCCTCGCCTCGCCGGGCGTGCTGGCGGTTCTGACTGGCGACGACCTCGCGCGCCGCGGGCTCGGTACGCTGCGCCCGCTGGTGCCGCGCAAGCGCCGCAACGGCTCGCGTGCCTTCGTCTGTCCGCAGCCGATCCTCGCCCAGGAGTTCGTCCGCTATGTCGGCGATCCTCTTGCCTTCGTCATCGCCGAAACCCTCAACCAGGCGAAAGACGCCGCCGAGTTGATCCAAGTCGATTACCGGCCATTACCTGCAGTAATCACCGCCGAGGCCGCGGTGGCTGTGGGTGCACCGGCAGTCTGGGAAAGCAATCCCGGCAACGAGGCTTTCTTTCACGAAGCCGGTAACAAGGCCGCTGTCGACGCGGCCGTTGCCAAGGCCGACCACATCGTGCGCCACAAGACGGTGATCAACCGCATTACTGCCAACAGCATGGAGCCGCGCGGATGCCTCGCCCAATACAACGCGGACGAGGACCGCTACACGATCCGCTGCACGATCCAGTCGGTCCACGGGACGCGCGCGGCGCTTGCCGAGCAGATCTTCAAGGTACCGCATCATCAGGTGCGCGTGGTTTGCGACAATATGGGCGGCGGCTTCGGCATGAAGGGCGGGTGTTATCCCGAATATGCGCTGTCGCTATGGGGCGCCGAGGTCACCGGCCGGCCGGTACGGTGGATCGCCGAGCGTAGCGAAGGCCTGATGAGCGACGAGCAGAGCCGCGGCAGCGTCATCGAGAGCGAGCTGGCGCTCGACGGGCAAGGCAAATTCCTCGGCCTGCAGGCCCGCTGGGTGGCGGCAATCGGCGCCTATTACTCTACCGATCGGCCAACGATACCGTTGACGGTCGCGCTCGGTTGCCTGGTCAACACTTACTCAATTCCGGCGGTCCATGTCGAGGTGACCGCCGCGCTGACCAATACGATGACAATCGCCCCCTATCGCGGCGGCGGTCGTCCCGAGCCGATTTACGTTACCGAGTCCGTGATCGAGAAAGCCGCCCGTCAGCTCGGCATCGAGCCGGCCGAATTGCGCCGCCGCAACACGATTCCGGTCAGCGCAATGCCTTACCAAACGTCGATGCAGCAGATCTATGACAGCGGCGACTTCATCAAAAACCTCGACGACTGCCTGGCGTTAGGCGACTACGGTGAGGTTGCCGAACGCGCAGCCGCGGCACGGGCGCTTGGCAAGCTGTTCGGCATTGGTGTTGCCACGGCGGTCGCGGCCACCGGCGGGCGCGACTACGAGCACGCCGAAATCCGGTTCGACGCATCGGGTGGTGTCGTGCTGCTGACCGGCAGCATGGATCACGGCCAGGGCCATGCCACGACCTTCAAGCAAGTCCTGTCAGAAAAGCTCGGCATCGACGCCGATCTGATCCGCTACCGTTACGGCGACAGCGATCTGGTGACGATGGGGATCGGTACCTTTGGTTCGCGCTCAGCCCAACTGGCCGGCTCGGCAATCGTGGGTGCCGCCGACAAGCTGATCGACAAGGGCCGCCGCATCGCCGCGCATATGATGGAGGCGGCATCGAACGACATCGTTTTCGAAGCCGGGAGGTTCGTCATCGCCGGGACGGATCGCTCAGTCACTATCGCCGAGGTGGCCAAGCATTCCTTCCACTCAGCCATGCTGCCGAACGACATCGAGACCGGGTTCAGCGAACGCTCAAATTTTGGGCCGACGGGGTCGGCAACCTTTCCTAGCGGCGCCCATGTTTGCGAGGTGGAGATCGACGCCGAGACCGGTGAAGTGACGCTGACCCGCTACACGGCGGTCGACGATTGCGGCCGGATTCTCAACCCGCTGCTGTGCGAGGGACAGATCCACGGCGGGATCGTCCAGGGTATCGGGCAGGTTCTGATGGAGAACATCGTCTACGACCCGGAGAGCGGCCAGCTCCTCAGCGGTTCGTTCCAGGATTACTGCATGCCGCGCGCCGACGATTTCTGTCACTTCGAGCTCGGCAAGAACGAAAGCCCGACCGATCGCAACCCGCTCGGGGTCAAGGGCGTCGGCGAGGCCGGAACCCTCGGGGCAATCCCGGCGGTGATGAATGCGGTCAACGATGCGCTGGCGCGGGTCGGCGCTCCCGCCATCGAGATGCCCGCAACCGCCGAAAAGGTATGGCGTGCAATTCGGACGGCTGGGGGCGGCAACGCCGCCACATGACCCACTGCAGATACGGCAGACTGTTTCGGCAACCGATGGTGATAGGACCGAAACACCCAACTTATGCGGATGACCGCACCCTCTTGCCATCCCCTTCTCCATGACCTGCAGTATGCGGCGCGGCAAAGTTCGGGGTGGATGATGGGCATGCTAGACTGATTGATGAGGACCTCCGGAGTACTCGCATGATGGCTCAGCAAGTGCGGGGCGAGTTTATCGCGGGCCCGGAGCGGCGACCAAACTTTATCGGGCTGCAATCCATCCGCGAATGATGCGAGCAAGCTGCCTGATTACGACCGGCAAGCCACCGGCATGTCACCTCATCCTGATCGCTGGCTTCATGGCAAACACCCCCGCCCAACCCTCGTACGTCTGCCACTTGACCGTCCGCAGACCGGCCCAGTGCGCGCGGCCTTCGCGGTGATCATTTAGCCGATCGCGCGCGTAGCTTTGCCAACTCCTCCTCGGCTTCGGCGAGATCACTATCGATCAATCTGGCCAATTGGCGCATACAGTGCAGTTGATGTTTCAACCAATCGCGCGTCCATCCGTCACCGCGCGCGATTTCACTGCGTAACGTGCTTTCGGCCATGCCGAATTCGGCTGCAATTTCGCGCACGGACGAGTTCTGCCCGTCGCCGTAACGCCGCATAATCATTAGCCATTCAGAGTTTGTCAGTCGGCTACTCATCGCGCTTCTCCCCTCGAATGTTGCGCAGACCACTGCGCGAAATTCCAAGTTCAAAAATTCCCACAAGAAAAAATTTCCAGATGACCCCAGCTGCAGTCGTGATGCGATCTGCCTTCAAGTGTTTAACCTCCCCCCCCCCCCGTTGTCCTTGCTCACGATCCTCACTCCTCGTTGATGGCCGGAGACCGCCGGTCGCGGTGTCGTCTACGTCATACGCGTCGTCAGGCGCTTCTAATTTTAAAGACACGCTTCCGAGCAGAGCGAGTAGAGCGAGCAGTTGAAAACCACCGTCCCTACCCAAACTGTCATCTCTATCCACTATTTCGGTCACTTTCGGTTCTCTTTCTTTGACATCTCCGGGTTGGTCAGAGCCTTTCCTCTCCTCACTCTGCTCGCTTTACTCACCTCGAAACTCGCCGAACGATCCAGGTCATGATCCGTTCGGCATCTCTGCCGCCCTCCTCAATGCGGAGCCCGTCGAAGACCTGATCCTTGATCGTCGCGATCATCTGGCCGAGCCGATGTGCCGACACTCCTCCTCGCCTGTCGTCGGCGACGTCCGATATGATCTCGCGGAGCCGCGGGCATGCCGGCACGGGTGGGTGCCAGATGCCGGCGGTATCGGTGTAGGCAGCGGTCATCATCGTGGCCGCTTCGGCAAGTGCCCTTAGGGTCAGCGGCACGGTACGATCATCACGTCCTGGCTGCTTCGGCTGCTCGGCGAACCAGGCATGAACGAGAAGCTCGTTGTTGGCGCGCTTGCGGTCATTGCCAGTGAGCGAGGCCTGGGTATCGACGGGATCGGCTTGACCAGCCCATATCAGTGCACCGCGAATTTCCCGGTCCCAATCCGCAAAGCCGCCAAGCGGTCTTTTGCCGTGACCGGGTTGTCCGGCATGGCGAAACGCGCTGAGGATGGTAAGGGCAGCGGCTACCAACTTGCCGCGTTCCCGGCGAGCAACGGTCAGTGGAAATTCGGTCTTAAAGGCCCGCAGCTCCGGGTGCTCGGTCACAGCGTCGAGGCGGGCTCGCAAACAGCGAAAAACGAGATCGCCTTGCAATTCGACGTTATTGCCATTCACCAGCAAAAGGTGCCGGTTGACGACTTTGAACGTTTCCGACAGCCCCAAAATGCGCGGGAAGAGGATGGCCTCGGTCAGTATCTGGTTAACCACCCCGCTCTCGCCGAGCGGATGAACAAGGTTGTCGAGTGAGATCAGCGTCGCGCCAGTGCGCAGGATCGCCACTAGCGACTTTTCGGTCTCCTCTGGGTTCTTGGTGGCGAGCAAAGCCAGCGCTGGACTGCCGGTTCCGACGATAGCCGTGTAATTGACGGTCAGTCCCTTACCCGTTCTAGCTTGCGCGGCATCAAAGACGTGACCTGGCGCGAAATCCAGCAGAGGGCGATGTATGGCAGTGAGGATGGCCGACAGCGCCACGGCGCGATCAGCGTCGGTCTTGAAGGGAACCTCGGCAATCGGAGCCAGGAGCGAATCTACTGCGGCGATCGCGTCCTCGCGGGTCGGATGGTCGGGCACCGGTGGAAATTCGGTATCGCCCGGATCAAAAAATAGACCCGTGATCTCATCGTATCCCTTCTCGCAAAGCACGCTATTGTCGGGGCGAATGACTGGCGTGTGAATGACCGCGTTAAGGACACGAAAGCGCCAGAGGCCCTTTCGGTCGATGAGGAGTTGGGAAACGTCTTCGGGCGCATTGGTCGGCACGTAGGTCTTTGCGCGGGCGTCGTACTTCTCGAAGCCGCACGCTTGGTTCAGATAATCCCGCATCGTCAAATTGGTCATGTCGAGAATACGGGTCGCATCGATCACCTGCTTCTGGTGATTGATGGCGACGCTTACCGGGCCCCGCGCGACCCGCACGAGGCGGTCGTTGTGCTGGAAGATGGGGAAGCCACGCGCGATCAACCGCTCCTCGGCTTCGTCCGCCGCGTAGGGCAACATCCCGCCACCGATCTGGATCGGCGAACCGGCGGCTCCGCGTATCGCCGCGGCAGGATCTGGCCAAGTGGTTCGCGGCATGTTGTGGGTAAGTCGGGCCTCTGATGTCGGCTCGACCGGCAAGGTGATCTCGCTCGGCGCCAACCCCTTGGCGAGGTCGTCTGCGAAGTCGTCGGGCCCGTTCGGCAGCCGGATCACAACATCGACCCCGGCATTGCAGGCGGCTCGCGCCAAGTGCTGCGCCGCCACCTCACCCGCCTGCCCGCGGTCGGCGAATATGGTGAGGTGTTTAATACGGTCGGCGCCGTAAGCCCTGATGAAGTCGCCCAACTTTTTCATATTGCTGGCAGATCCAGCGGCCCAACCGGGGAGGCCATATATCTGCATCCCGGCCAAGGTCGAATTCGATACCCTCGCCAACACCAAGCCGTCCCTCGGCGTCTATCGGCGCCAGCATGACAAGCCCACCCTCGACAGGGCCGAGCATCTTCTTGCCGTCGTGCCACGAGCCGTCGGATTTCAGATAGATGCGGTGTATGCCGCCGGTCTCAGTACCGTTAGGGTGACGGAACCGGGCGATCACGGCCGGTTCGCCGGTCTTCTTCTGCCAATGCGTCGTGTTGGGGTTGAACAACAAGTCGGCGCAGTCCGGGATCAAGGCGACACCACGGGCCTGGAAATAGGTCTCGGCGAGGGTGCCAGAGAGCGGCACCGTGTGCGCGAGGGTATGTCGGATTTCGACGGAGTGATCCCTTTTCGGGCTCCTGGCCGGCGCCGTACTGGCCGACGAGGGCCGCGATCCCATCATTCGCCTGATCTCGGCGAACAGCGCGTCGCCACTCAGTCCAAGCCGCTCGCCCACCGCCGATATTGGGCCGCCGCCCCTGTCGCCGTCGAATTCATGCCAAGAGCCAGCATGATGACCGCGCAAGTAGACGACGCAGCTCCCTTGCTTGCGAGGGGGCCGCCCACTGATATCGGCCACGCGCAACACACCCTCGGCATGATCGATCCGGCCTTGTGCAAATAGCTCCGGAACCCATTGCTCGGCGTGATCCCGCAGCCAGCTTGACGCCTCTTCCTGGCCGACAAATTCATTGTCAGCGAGCGCGGACTGGCGCCCGGCGGTGTTGAAGTCATACATCGGCGCCGCCATCGATGGCGCGACGAGCCTTGACCTTAACGGGCTCAACTATGAATCCAAATTTTGCGAACCGTTCGATAAAGCGTTCCGTATCGTCGCCGAAGTAGAAGAATGCTTGCCCCTGCGTCGGAGCTGCCGTCTTTCCTTCCGGATCGGTGAAGGCAACACGACCGCGCGTGTAGCAAATGGCGTCGGCCACGCTTGCCGCTTCGTGAAACCATGAGGTGTCGGTGTAGTTGTGCGTGAGCATGATTGCCGCCTTGACGCGGCCGGCGCTCCGCTCACAAACCATCTTTTGCACAAAATCAGTGATGTACGGCTGCGCATACGGCGGATTAAGCCACACCCGGCCATGCCATTCGTGCTTTAGGCCATCATCGACCATGGTATGAAATCGCTCGGCCCGTACGTAACCTTGCGGCAGCTCCGAACTTGCCGGATCAAGGTCGATGCCGCCTAAAACATCGCGGGCCGCATCGATGTATTTGGCTGGTGTGTACCATTCATTTTCGCCGGTTCCATAGGTCCCGCGAGCGCCTGTCACTGCCCGGTTGATGTCCGCTCGCGTCGGAGCGCGGTCTTCATCAATGGCGGCTTGAATGGCGGCCTCAACGGCTTCCGGCTTCGCGGCGTTTTTGCGCCATTCTTGAAGCCTTTGCGGAGACACTCCTATTTCGGTAAGGCTAGCCGGGCGGTGCAGCCCCCCGGATGGCTCCGGCGCCGCAGAAGTATTATCCGCACTTCGGATAATATCCTTACGAGGCTGACCGGCTCCGGCCACCTCGCCGGCCGCCTGTGCCCGATCAACTTCCTGCGCCATGCGGCTTTCAGCCCTGACCATGATCCGAAGGCAATCGGCGTGGGTCTCATTTGCCGCCTTCGTCAGCTTGGCGTGATGGGCCGCTAGCTGACCAATCTGTCTTGCTGCCATGACTTCGGCCATGGTTTCGGCCGCATCTATAAGGTCGGCAGAGGCCTTGACGACTTCCAGGATTGCGGCGTCATCTCTGGCGGCGGCGATCGTTCGGGCCGCTCGATCAATCAGTCCCGGAAGCGTTATTCCGTGGAGCGCCGGAACCGCACCGGGGCGGTGTTCCCACGCCTCAGCAGCCGTTATCGTATATCCGTCTTGCATCGTTACCACGACGATCTCTTCGACCGGCTGCTGCTCCGCCATAGCTGCGCCAGTTAGGCGGTCACGTCGGCCGGCGCTCGCCTCGCCCGGCCCATTCCGGCTGGGCGCGCTACTTCCGAGGCAATGAAGCGGTCGAGATCTGTCTGGTAATAAAAGGCGCGGGAGCCAATCACCACTACGCGCGGCTTGCGACCGAGATTCGCCCAGTTGCATAGGGTCTGAACCGTGATACCGAGATAGGCTGCGGCATCTTTGCGATTCATCCGGCCGTCCGGAAGCACCCGGACGCGGACGCGATCCACCTCTGCGGCCATGATCAGAACCTCCAAACCAAAAATGGTTTTAGAGATCATCTTTGTGCCAAATTCGGTTGTCAACACCGAAATAAGATAAGGAGACCAATTATGGTTTGCTTATGTGCGTAATCTTTCCTAGGCTTACCGCATCATACTTTGCGGAGGTGCCCGATAATGCGTACCAGAGACCCCAACGGTACGATCCAGCTCAGCAAGGTCAGACTGCCAGAGCGAATCCGCCGGTTGCTTGAACGCGACGCCCACCGGAAGGGAACCACAATCAATGCGATGGTGGCGGCCGGGTTGGAGGCTCATTACGCCGAAACCGACTACGGCGGAGAAACCGCAGCGCTCGGCGAACTGCTGGCGCGAGCGATGGCCGACGCCGGCAAGGCGATTACCGGTATTAACGCGGTCGCGGGGCATGGGCGTCGGAACTGGCAGGATGATCCATACGCGTATGGTGAAGCCGTCAAAGCAGCGCTGCACGTGCTCCAGCTTGCCAGACCCTACGGCGAGCCCGCTCCTCACGGCGAGTTCACCACCGGCAGGCTCGGTGAGCTATCCGGGGTGATGGGCGAACAGGTTGCCAACGGGATCATAGAGCAGTTGACCGGTCGTGAGACCGGCACGGCATCGCATTGGACTGGGCGCGTTCGCGAGGCACTCGGCTCGATCGCTACACGGCTATGCGACAAGCCGCCGTCCGAGGAATTCTTTAAGGGCGAGATCGACCCCAATCCGAGGATCGAAGTTCGAGACGGCATGATTTTAGTCAAATCTGGCGAGGAACAGCCCTAATGGCCCGGCTCACTCGGACGGCATTAAGGGAGCTTCGCATCGGCCAACGGATCAGCCAGGGCGGCATCACCGCCGAGCGCACAGCCGCAGCCATTCATATCTCCGTCAATGCGATGGTAGACGGCCAGCGTATTCACCGGCGCGGCTTCGCCAGCCTTGCCGAGTGCCAGGAATTTTTAGACCAAGCGCGGGCCGATGCACGTCGAGGTCGGCTCAATCTACCGCAAGGGCGCAAGTTGGCGCTCACATTCGGCCGCGCCGCGCAGGAATATATTGAGCGACTTGAACAATCTGAGGGCAAGAATCTCGTCGCTAAGCGTCGGCAATTGAAGCTTCACCTGACGCCGACCTTCGGTGCGGAGCGCCTTGACCAGCTGTCGCCGTTCTCCATCGAGCGGTACAAGGCGGCGCGGAGAAAGACTGGCGCCGCAACGGGTACGATCGACCGCGAACTTGCTACGCTATCGCACCTACTCAATCGGGCAGTAGAATGGAAATGGATCGACCGGCTGCCGGTTCGGCCTAAGAAATTCAACGACGATAGGCGCCGCATCATCGCTCTCGACGATGCGCAGTGTGCTCGGCTGACGGCGGCTGCGCACGCGAGCGCCGATCCCGACCTGTGGTTGTTTATGGAGATCGGTTTGAACACCGCGATGCGCCACCGCGAAATCCTCGGCGCTCGTTGGGACCGCGTCGACTTTGCCCGGCGGCGGCTCTACATCCCGGAGGCGAAGGCGGGCCAGCGAGAGCAGCCGATCACCAAGGCTCTAACGGAAACTCTCGCGCGCGAACGTGAGATGCGCCAAGACCGCGACGGCTGGATATTTCCGGCGCGGAGACGCGGCAATAGCGCGACTCTCGATCGGATGACGAAACCCTTCAAGGCGGCCGTGATTGCCGCCGGGCTTGATCCCGCACAAGTGACGCCGCACACGTTGCGGCACACAGCCATTACCCGCCTCGTCGAAGCCGGGGTTGACTTGGCCACGGTTCAGCAGATCAGCGGCCACAGGACGCTCTCGATGGTGCTGCGATATGCCCATATCCACGGCCAGCATATCGACAAGGCCATTGCCGCCCTAGAACGCCCCGCGAACCATGTTGCACCAAAATTGCACCAGGCGTGACATGGCGTGGTCGATTTAATCAGGTAAGTCATTGAAAAAAATGGTGCCCAGGGGCGGAGTTGAACCACCGACACACGGATTTTCAGTCCGTTGCTCTACCAGCTGAGCTACCTGGGCGCACCAGCGAGGCGCCTCTATAAAGGAACCCCCTTTCGCCTGTCCAGCGGGTTCGGGTCTGCAGCGACCGCGCTGCCCGCTTCTGGCCCGATCGCGGCAAACGCCGTAACATGCCGGCCGCCGTCCTCGAGGAGTTGTCCCATGCCGAGCGCATTTCCGCTGACCGAAAGCAGCCCGGCTGAACTCCACTTCGCCGAGAAGCCGCTGCACGACCTCGACCGGCTGATCCACCGGCACATCGAGGAAGGGCGCTATCCCGGCGCCCAGATCGCGCTTGCCCGGCACGGCAAGCTGGCGCTGTTCCGCAGCTATGGCGAGGCGCGCGCCGGCGTCCACGCGACCGCGGACACGCTGTTTTTGTTGTTCTCGCAGACCAAGGTGCTGACCACCGCCGCGGTGTGGAGCCTCGTCGAGGACGGTACCTTGTCGTTCAGCGACCGGGTCGCCGATCACCTCCCCGAGTTCGCCGCGCACGGCAAGGGCGAGATCACCCTGTTCCAGGTCGCGACGCACCAGGCGGGCTACCCCTCGGCCGATGTCACTCGCGAGACCTGGACCGACCACGTGCTGATGCGCAAGCAGGTGTGCGACTTCAAGCCGGAATGGCCCGCCGGGTCGCGGCTGCATTATCACGCCCGCGCCGCGCATCTGACCCTGGCGATGGTGATCGAGGCGGTGAGCGGCCAGGACTACCGTCACGTCATCCGCGAGCGGGTGATCGGCCCGCTCGGCATCGGCGACGATCTCTATGTCGGCGTGCCCGACGCGGCGCAGCACCGGTGCGCCGATACGCTCGGGCTCGACAGCGAGCCGCCGCGCGACAACAGCGCCGAGATGCGCGCCGCCGGCCTGCCGAGCGGCGGCGGCTTCGCCACGGCGCGGGCGATGGCCGCGTTCTATCAGATGATGCTGCACGGCGGAAAACTCGGCGCGGTGCGGCTGTTCTCGCCGCGGCTCATCGAGTTCGTCACCCGTAACTGGACCGGCGAGCGGCCCGACGAGGCGATGGCCGGCATCCCGATGCACCGCGGCCTCGGCCCGCATGTGCGCGGCATCAGCGACCGCATCCGCGGCCTTGGGCTGATGGCGCATCCCGATACGTTCGGGCATGGCGGCGCCGGCACATCGTATTCCTGGGCGGACCCGAATTCGGGCGTGTCGTTCAGCTATCTGACCAATTTCGTTCAGCCCGACCCGTGGCACTCGGCTCGGCTCGACCGGATCAGCAATCTGGTGCACGCGGCGATCGAGTAGCGCGCTCGACCTGACCTGCCCAATGTAGGTACAGGTGGTGAATCGATCCGGATTTGTCAATAAAGCATTTGCGAAAAAGCTAATCCTGCGCTAACCCACGCTGCCGTCCGGACCCCGGCGCAGCACGACGCCCGGCGTAGCGCCGGTATGCACAGCGTTATCGACCACTATGACGCCGTTGACGACGACCGTGGTGCGCGCGCCGCTCGGATAACGGTGCGGGTCGGCATAGGTGGCGAGGTCGCGGAAATCGGCCGGGTCGAAGATCGCGACGTCGGCGCGCCAGCCTTCCTTGAGCATCCCACGGTCGCGCAGCTTGAGCGCCTTCGCGGTGGCGCCGGTCATCTTGTGCACCGCCGCCTCCAACGGCAGCAGCCCCTCGTCGCCGACATAGCGCGAGATGACGCGCGGGAAGGTGCCATAGAAGCGCGGGTGCGGCATGCCCTGGCTGACCGTGCCGTAGGTGGCGACGCAATTGCCGTCGGAGCCGACCAGCGCGGTCGGGTCGTGCACGATGGTGCGGATATCGTCCTCGCCGATCGAGGTGATCAGCACCCGGGTCGCGCCATTATCGGCGATCAGATGATCGCAGAGTTGGTCGATCGGGTCCTTGCCCTCGGCGGCGGCAAGTTGCGCCACCGTCTTGCCGGCGGTCTCCGGCCGATTCGGCGAGATCGAGATTTGCACGCAGTCCCAATCGGGGATGCGGCCCCAATTGTTGAGCCCGCTTTCGGCGATCTCCTGGGCGATGCGGGCGCGCATCTGCGGCTCGGCGAGCCGCGCCAGCATCGCCGCGTTGCCGCCGACCTGCACCCAGGGCGGCAGCAAATTCTTCAGCGGGTTGGCGCCGGCGGCGTAGGGGTAGGCGTCGCAATCGACATCGAGCCCCTCCCCGCGCGCCCGGGCGATCATCTCGAGCACGGTCGCCGCCTTGCCCCAATTGTCCACTCCCGAGCATTTGAGGTGGACGATCTCGACATGGATCTTGTGGGCGCGGGCGACAGCGATCGCCTCCTCGACCCCCTCCAGCACCCCGTCCGACTCGTCGCGGATATGCGTGAAATAGCCGGCCTTGTGGCGGCGGACGGTCTCGCACAGCCGCATCAGCTCGTCGGGCGCGGCAAAGCTGCCCGGCGGGGTGAAGAGGCCCGAGGAAAACCCGAGCGCACCGGCCTTGAGGCCGTCGTCGAGCAGGCGGCCATGACCTGAAACTCGGCTTCGCTCGGCGCGCCGGTCCTCGAGCCCCATCGCCATCAGCCGCAGCGTGTTGTGGCCGACCAGCATCCCGGCATTGACCGAAGCCGCCGGGAACGTGTCGAGGTACTCCGGAAAGCTCACCTCGCGGAACGGCAGCCACGGCGCGCCGCCCGAAAGATAATCGGCGAGAAGCTGCGTCTTGCCCGGCAGCACCGGCGCCACCGAGAACCCGCAATGGCCGATGATCTCGGTGGTGACGCCCTGGCGCACCTTGCTCTCGGCCTTGGGATTGATCGGCAGCACGAAATCGGAATGGGTCTTGATGTCGATAAAGCCCGGCGTCACCGCCATCCCGCCGGCATCGACGATCCGCTCGGCATCCGCGGGCAAGATCGGGGCCGATCCGAGCGATCCGCCCGGCCTCGATCGCGACATCGGCGCGTTCACCCGGCGTGCCGCCGCCGTCGATCACCGTGCCGCCGCGGATCAGGATGTCCCACATCGCCCTGCCCCCTAGAACTGCCCGGCGTATTTGGCGCCGAGTTTGACCTTGACGCTCTTGAGAACGAGCCGGTCGCCCTGCCAGGCCAGCACGAGATCGGCGCGGCCGCCGGTCGGGCAGCAATTCCCGTCGGTCTTGGCGCGCCACAGCGGCGTCGCCGCGGTCATCTTGACATAGTCGGGGAAAACGCCATTCCAGATCTCGTATCCCGCGGGCAGCTTGCGCGCCAGATCCTTGCGCCAGGCGTCGAGATCGACAGACTTCCGGGCGCCGTCACGCCAAACATAGAGCCGCTCGACGTTGAAATTGCCGGTGCCGTCCTCGTAGCCGGGCAGATGCAGCAATACCCGGCCGGCCCGACGGAGAAGCTTGGGTTCACTGAAAATATCGCCGGGGTCGTCGGCCGCAATCAGCGCCCGCAGCTTGCCGCCGGGCTGACGCTCGTAGACCACGACGGCGGTGCGCAGCGTATAGTCGCCGTTCGAGGTTTGGTCGGAATAGAGACCGTAGAGCAGCTCGCGGCCTTCAACCTCGCCGACGACCCCGAACCCGGCAACGGCGCAGTGCGAATCCGGAGCGAGCGTCGGGCCCGGCGGACAGGCGCTGCGCGCGACTTCCTCGGTCAGGTCGGAAGGGGCCGGGGTGTCGTCGGCCCGCGCGATGCCGGCGAACACCAAACAGGCGATCGCGGCGAAGATCACCCAAGGCGACAGCGTTGCTGGCATCGAGCCACGGATGCTAGAGGTTCGACGCGAACGGTGCCGCAAGGCGAAAGACCACGCAATGCGGCTGTTCACCCGCATCGGCCGACGCTGCTAACCGGAAAATAACTATTAGCTCAATACGCTTTCGGTATCAGCGCCGCGAGGCGCGCGCCGGAGCGATGACATGACTCGGACTAAGTGGATGCGCCTCGTCGTGCACGACAGTGCTGATGTGCTTGCGTTGGGCGAGCCAGGAAAGCGCCCGTCAGCTCGACGAGTTCCGCTATCGCGTTATCGGCGGGCGCGAGTTCGTGTCGTTCCGCATGGTGCCGCGCTATTCGATCGATATCGGCACGCGCGAGATCATCGTCGTCGCCTGCGCGCGCGGTTCCGCGTCTCGCCGCTTCGCGCTGGCGCTGCGCAGGGTTTGCCGCCGGCTCGGCCGCGGCGCGGCCGCTGCGCTCGCCTGGCTGGTAGCGCCCCGCGCGCCAAGCCTCGACGCCACGCCGGTTCGCAAGCGCCGAGCTGCACCATTTGCCGCTGCGCGCCGGGTCACCTTCGCGGCTCTAGCCACGCTCTGGTCCGTATTCCACAAACGCCTGGGAAATTAACCTCAAATTTGATGGATTGTCCTCCGCTCCAATGCTCAACTGCCGGTAATGCCGCAGGAGAGCAGGACCGGGGGAGCGATGTTGCAAGCGTTTCTGATGCAGCGCGCGATGTCGCTGCTGGCGGCGGTCCTCGGCGGTTTCGGGGTATTTTGCGTGATCTACAGTTTCGCCGCGCCCGAGATCGCGGCAAAGGCGCTGATCCTGCTCGGCGCCGCGCTCGCGGTCAGCTATTTCAGCGCGCGACGGTAAAGCCGGTTACTGCGCCGGCGCCGCGATCACTTCTGGCTCTCGCCGCTGTCGCCCGGCGCCGATAAACAGCACCATCAGCGCGGCGACGATGCACAAGATCCCCGACAGCATGAACGCCTGCAGGTAGCTGCCGTAGGATATCCGCAAGAGCCCGGCGAGGAACGCGGCCGCCGCGCCGCCGACCTGATGGATCACGGTGATCCACGCCACCATGATGCCGGTGCGCTCCTGCCCGACCACCCCACTCAGCAGCCGCACCGTCGGCGGCACGCCGGCGATCCAGTCGAGCCCATAGAACACGCTGAACAGGGTCAGGCCATAGAACGACATGTCGAAGGCGAACGGCAAATACATCAGCGACAGGCCGCGCAGCCCGTAATACCAGAACAGCATGTAGCGGTTGTCGAAGCGGTCGCTGAGCCAGCCCGACAGCGTGCCGCCGATAAAGCTGAAGACACCGGTCGCCGCCAGCAGCCCGGCGCCGACCACCTCGGTCAGCCCGTGGTCGACACAGGCCGGGATCAGGTGCGTGCCGATCAGGCCATTGGTCGAGGCGCCGCAGACGAAATATCCGCCGGCGATCAGCCAGAAATCGCGCGAGCGGGCGCCGACCCACAGCGCGCTGAACGCGGCCGAGACCGGATTGCCCGGCCGGCTTGGCTGCCGGTACGACAGCCGTCGCGCCATAGGGCGCGAGGCCGAGATCGGCCGGGCTCTCACGCATCAGCAGCACCAGCACTGGGACGAAGGCCACGATCGCTACGGCCAGCACTACCGCCATGATCCGCCAGCCGGCGTGGGTCGCCAAAGTCGCCATGGTCGGCAGGAAGACGAGCTGGCCGGCGGCATTGGCCGCGGTCAACACTCCGATCACCAGCCCCTGCCGGGCGCGGAACCAGCGCGCCGCGATATAGGCCGAGAGATACGCGCCGATGAACCCGCAACCGAGCCCGACGACAACCCCCCACAGCAGCACCAGCTGCCAGGCCTCGTGCATCAGCGGCGACAGCGCCACCGCCGCGCCGGTCGCGGTCATCGACAGGCACATGGTCCGGCGCACGCCGAACCGGTCCATGATCGCCGCGGCGAACGGGCCGATCGCGCCGTAGAGCAGCAAGTTGACGCTGACCGCGAACGAGATCGTCGCCCGCGACCAGCCGAACTCGTCTTCAAGCGGCACGATCAGCACGCCGGGCGCGGCACGCACGCCGGCGGTGATCAGGATCACCACAAAGGTGATCGCGGCGATAACCCAGGCGTAATGAAGCCGCTCGCCCGTGCGCCTCATTCGAGCGTCTCGGTGGCCGCGATCTCGATGCCGAACCCGGCGAGCCCGACATAGGTGCGCGCCCGCGTCGCATAGAGGCGGATCGAGCTGATCTCCAGATCGCGCAGGATCTGCGCGCCGAGCCCGACCTCGCGCCATTGCTTGCTGCGCTCCTGCTCGGAAGCGGTGCCTTCGCCGACGACGCGGGTCGGCACGCCGGACACGCCGGCGCGCAGATAGACGAGGACGCCCCGCCCCGCCGCCTTGAAGCGCTCGAACGAGGCATGGATCGGCTTGGCGCCGCCGAACACGTCCTCGACGACGTTGGCGCGATGCAGCCGGGTCGGCACGTCGCGCCCGTCGCCGATCTTGCCGTAGACGAAGGCGTAGTGATGCACCTCGTCGAACGGGGTGACATAGACGTAGCCGGTGAACGCGCCGATCTCGGAATCCACCTTGAACTCGGCGACCCGGGTGACGAGCTTCTCGCGCGCCTGGCGGTAGGCGATCAGGTCGGCGACCGCGATCCGCTTCAGTTTGTGGTTCGACGGCGAAGGCGGCGACCTCCTTGCCGCGCATCACCGTGCCGTCGTCGTTGACCAGCTCGCAGATCGCCGCCACCGGCTCGATCTCGGCGAGCTTGCACAAATCGACCGCCGCCTCGGTATGCCCCGAGCGCATCAGCACCCCGCCATCCTTGGCGATCAGCGGAAAGATATGGCCGGGACGGACGAAATCCGCGCGGCCCGGTATTGCCGTTGGCGAGCGCCCGGATCGTCGCGGTGCGCTCCTCGGCCGAGATGCCGGTCGTCGTGCCGTGGCGGTAATCGACCGAGACGGTGAAGGCGGTGCCGTGGATCGCGTCGTTGTCGGCGACCATCGGCGCCAGCGACAGCCGGCGCGCCGTCTCGCCGGTCATCGGCGCGCAGACGATGCCGCAGGTATGGCGGATGATGAACGCCATCTTCTCCGGGGTCGCGTGCACCGCGGCGATGATGAGGTCGCCCTCGTTTTCGCGGTCGTTGTCGTCGGTGACGACGACGATTTCGCCGCGGCCGAAGGCCTCGATCGCTTCCCGGACAGATTGCGGCACGCTCTACTCGCCTTTCCCGCTACGCTGCGAAACCCGTTAGCGGCGAGGAAATGCGGGTTCCCCTCGCGCAGCTTCTCGATCGTCAGCCTCCATAATATCGCGCGCGCCGCCTGCTCGCGCGACGGGGAAGTTTCGAAGGCTCCGTTGCGCAGATCGGCGGCGAAGCGGCGGAGCAGATGCGGAATTGGTCTCGCCATAAAACTATTCAAGAGCGCCATTATCTCCGCCGGCCACGCCTCGCGCGCGGCTGTCTCGCGCGCGGCAATCGCCATCGAGGTGGCGATCAGATGCGCGTCGCGCTCGCGCTCCGGCGGCAGCAGCGGCAGCAGTTCGTCGAGCAGCAATTCGCGCGCGAGCGCCAGGAGGTCGCGGCTGGCCGGCAGATCACGCATGGGACGCGTCCCGCCGCGCCCGCGGGATCGAGCAGCATCAACAGCTCGAGCTCGCATTCGGTGGCGCGGCGCCCGGTGATCGCGGTCGACAGGTTGCGCGCGCCGCCGACGCAGGAACCGGTCGCTCTGCTGCATCGCGATCACCGCCCAGCGCAAATTCGCCATCACCTCCCAGAACCTGACCCGCTCGGGATCGAGCCGGCGCCCGCTCTCGCTTTCGTAGCCGCGATAGAACGGCGCGCGCTCGGCGATGCCGCCGGCCTCGCGGTCGAGCCGGCCGAAGCGCCAGCCCTTGCAGCACAGCCAGCCGATATCCTCGTCCGGGTCGCCCCAGCCGGCGAATTCCCAGTCGAGGATAGCGGTGAGCTTCGGCGCCATCGAGCATGTAATTGCCGGTGCGGAAATCGCGGTGGCACAGCACCGGCGGCAGCGGCTCGGGCAGATGCGTCTCGAGCCCAGCGCAGCGCCCATTCCAGCACCGGCCGCGGGTTGGGATGGCGGTCGAGGTAGGCGCGGAATTCGGCGATGTGCTCGGCCGGGCCGATCGACGGCAGAAAATCGAGGTCGGCGCGCGGCGGGCGGATCGTCTGCATCCGCGCCAGCTCGCGGCCTAGCCGCTCGGCGAGCGCCGGCCGCGCCGGCTCCAGCGCCGGATCGAGCGTGATCGGCCGGCCCAGCGCGCTGCCGGCGACCCGGCGCATCACGAAAAACGGCTTGCCGAGCACCGCCGTATCGGCGCAAGCGAAGAGCGGCTCCGGCACCGTCACGCCCGCGCCGAACGCCGCTTGCAGCACGGCGAATTCCTCGATCCGGCCGAGGCTCGACGGCACCCCGGTCGCGGCATCGCAGCGCAGCACCAGACGCTGCGCGCCCGCAGCCTGCCGCCGTCAAACTCGGCGTCGATGCGCCCAATTCTCCTGGATCGCGCCGCCCGGCAACAGCGCGATGCGGCCAATCTCGACCGCGTCGCGCGCCGCTCGCTTCGGCGAGGAAGCGAGCGAGCGAGCGCTGATGGTCGGCGGGCCCCGATTTCAGATCGCGGCAACGCCGTGGCCGCCATCGACCGAGATGCAGGCGCCGGTCACATAGGCGCTGGCGGGCGAGCACAGAAACAACAGCGCGCCGCCGAGATCCTCGACCTGCCCGACCCGCTTCATCGGCACCCGCGCCGGCGAGCTTCAGCCCCGCCTCGCTCATCAGGAAATCGCGGTTGAAGTCGGTCACCACATAGCCGGGCGCGATCGCGTTGACGAGGATGTCGTAGCGCGCCAGCTCCATCGCCATCGCGCCGTTGAGATGGAGGAGCCCGGCCTTCGCCGCGAGATAGGACGGCACCCGCGCGATCGTCCGGAAGCTCAGCACCGAGGCGATGTTGACGATCCGGCCGCCGCGCTTCTTGCCGACGAGGTGATGCGCGAAGTCGCGCGCCATCATCCACGCGCCTTTGAGATTGGTGTCGACGACGTGGTCCCAATCCTCCTCGGTGTGCTCGAAGAACGGTTTCGAGACGACGACCCCGGCATTGTTGACCAGGATCGAGAGCGGCCCGAGCTCGGCTTCGGCTGCATCGAGCGCGGCGGCGATGCTCTTGGCGTCGGTGACATCGAGCGCGACCGGCAGGCATGTCCCGCCGCCGTTTCCGGATCGCTTCGCACGCCGCTCTCGAGCCGGTCGGTGCGGCGCGCGGCGAGCGCCACCTTGGCGCCGGCCAGCGCCAGGATCTCCGCGAGATGCAGCCCGATCCCGCTCGACGCGCCGGTCACCAGCGCGACCTGACCGGCGACCGCGAAGCTGGGCAGTTCGGTCACGGCTGCGATCTCCTTCGCCTGCTCGCGCAGCGCGTATTTCTGGATTTTCCCGGTCGAGGTCTTTGGCAAGCGGGCCGAACACGACCGCCTTCGGCGCCTTGTAATGCGCGAGGTTGGCGCGGCAGAAGGCGATGATGTCGGCCTCCGAGACCGCCTCGGCATCCGGCTTCAGGGTGACGAAGGCGCAGGGCGTCTCGCCCCATTTTTCGTCCGGCCGCGCGACCACCGCCGCTTCCATCACCTGCGGATGGCGGTACAGCACCTCCTCGACCTCGATCGAGGAGATGTTCTCGCCGCCGGAGATGATGATGTCCTTCGAGCGGTCCTTGATCTCGACATAGCCGTCCGGGTGCATGACCGCCGAGATCGCCGGTGTGGAACCAGCCGCCGGCGAAGGCCTCGCCGGTGCGCGCGGGGTTCTGCAGATAGCCCTTCATCAGCGTGTTGCTGCGCACCACCACTTCGCCGATGGTCTCGCCGTCGGCCGGCACGTCCCGCATCGTCGCCGGGATCGACGACGCGCTGGCGGTCGAGGGTCATGGTCTGCACGCCCTGCCGCGCCATCTTGCCGGCGCGCTCGGCGAGCGGCAGCTCGTCCCATTCCTCCTGCCAGGCGCACACCGTGGTCGGTCCGTAGCTTTCGGTAAGGCCATAGAGGTGGGTGACGCGAAACCCCATGCGCTCCATCGCCTCGATCACCGGCGAGGGCGGCGCGGCGCCGCCGGTCGAGGCCTCGACGACATGGTCGAAGCGGCGCTTCACCGCGTCGGGCGCGTGCACCAGCATGTTGAGCACGATCGGCGCGCCCGAGAGATGCGTCACCCGATGTTCGGCGATCGCATCGAAAATCAGCGCCGGATCGACCCGGCGCAGGCAGACATGCGTCCCGGCGACCGCGGTGACCCCCCAGGTATAGGTCCAGCCGTTGCAATGGAACATCGGCAGGGTCCACAGATAGACCGAATGCGGCCCGAGCCCGAACAGGATCGCGTTGCCCATCGCGTTGAGGAACGCGCCGCGGTGGTGATAGACGACGCCCTTCGGGGTTGCCGGTCGTGCCCGAGGTGTAGTTGAGCGCGATCGGCGCCCATTCGTCGGCGGGCGGCGACCAGGCGAAACCGGGATCGCCCTCGGCGAGAAAATCCTCGTACTCGATCTCGCCGAATTGCAGCGGGCCGCGGCGCGTCGGCGATTTCGACGACGGGAATTTTGCTGCCGAGCCGCGCCAGCACGTCCTTCACCACCGGCGCGAACTCGCGGTCGGCGATCAGCAGCTTCGCCTCGACCATGGCCGAGGATGAAGGCGATCGAGGCGGCGTCGAGCCGGTAGTTGAGCGCGTTCAACACCCCGCCCGCCATCGGCACCGCGTAATGCGCCTCGAGCAGCGCCGGCACGTTCGGCGCGAACACCGCGACCGTGTCGCCTTCGCCGATCCCGCGGCGGCGCAGCGCATCGGCAAAGCGCCGGCAGCGCTCGTAGAACTCGGCGATAGGTGAACCGCCGCGCCCCGTCGATCACCGCGGTCTTGTCGGGATAGATCGCGGCGGCGCGGGCGAGAAAATTGAGCGGCGTCAGCGCGGTGAAATTCGCCGCGTTGCGCGCGAGATGCGGCGCGTCATAAGGATGGCCGCTCATGTCCGGCATCCTTCCGACACCTACGTCGGGGGTCAAGTCGTTCCGGTCATGCTCCCAAGAGCGACGCGACACGCTCGCGGTGCCAGGTCGCGTCGCCGAACGCAACCTCGCTCGCCTTGGCGCGCTTCATGTAGAGGTGGAGGTCGTGCTCCCAGGTCATGCCGATGCCGCCATGCAGCTGGATGCCGGCGTTGGACACCTTGCGGCTCGCGTCCGACGCGTAGGATTTCGCCATCGACACCGCAAGCGGCGCGTCGGCCTGCTTCTCGTCGACCGCCCAGGCGGCGTAATAGGTCAGCGACTTGGCGTTCTCGACCTCGACCAGCATGTCGGCGCATTTGTGCTTGACGCCCTGATAGCTGCCGATCGGCTTGCCGAAGGCCTCGCGCAGCTTGGCGTATTCGACCGTCATTTCGAGCACGCGCTGCGCCGCCGCCGCAAATCTCGGCGGAAAGGGCCACCGCGGCGCCGTCGTAAACCCGCGCCAGCGCCGGCCAGCCTTCATGCAGTTCGCCAAGCAGCGCGGTCTGCGGCACCGCGACGTTGTCGAACCGCACCTCGCAGAGCTTGCGAGTCTCATCGATCGACGGCATCAGCGAGCACGGCGAGCCCCGGCGCCTCGCTTCGGCACCAGGAACAGGCTGACCCCGTCCTCCATCGTGCTGCCGTCGCGGGTGCGCGCGGCGACGACCATCACATCGGCGAGATGCGCGTCGGGCACGAAGAGCTTGCTTCCCGACAGAGTGAAGCCGCCGCGCATCGGCTGCGCGTTCATGCGTGATGCCCGACGCGTCCCAGCGCGCGTTGGGCTCGGTCGACGCCAAGGTCGCCCTGAGCTCGCCAGCGGCGATGCGCGGCAGATATTCCTGCCGCTGCGCCGCCGATCCCGCCTCGCGGATCGCCGCGCCGCCGAGCAGCGCCGTCGCCAGGTAGGGGCCGGGCATCACCGCGCGGCCCATCTCCTCCATCAGCACTACCAGGTCGGTGAGGCCGAGACCGATGCCGCCGTCATCTTCGGCGAAGTTGATGCCGAGCCAGCCCTGCTCGGCGATCTGCGACCAGAATTCCGGGGTCACCGCCTCCGGCGTCGCCATGCGCTCGCGCACGAATTTGGTCGTGCAGGCGGCATCGAGGAATTTCCGCGCGGTGTCGCGCAGCAGCTCCTGCTCTTCGCTGAAGCCGATATCCATGCGCTTCTCCCCTAGACCTTTGCCGACCGAGCCAATCCCGAAGCCAGCAGTTGATCCCGTTCAGGGCCGATACGAGGCTACAGCTGTCAGTGTTGCACCGCGGCTGCGGCGACGGCGTTGACTTGCATGACATATGGGCCGGTCTCAATATCGGCATGAAGGCCAAAGCTGTTCTTATAGAATTCCGACGCTATGCCGTTGCCATCATGGCTGCGTGAATAGGCCCATTCGCCGGCATTGCCCGATCCCGACACCTCGATCCAATACCGAGTGTTGGCTGAAAGCGTGTGAGGAGAAGCCACTCGTATCTCGACGAGTCGAGCGTCCGGCGAGAGCGCACCGCTATCGATACTGGCAATATTTTCGAGCAACGGGCCCGGAGCCGTCTGGTTATCGCTTAACAGTGAAACGTTGATGGTCCCATTGCCGGGCGCGGATTTGCGCAACAGAAGCTTCACCTCGCTCAGCGCCACCGCAGCAGCGCCCGTCGAAAACGATGCATTCAAGGGAACGGCATTCGAGATGGCATCGAAGCCATAGCCCGGGTCGACAGTGCTGTCGAAGAGAATGACGGCATTGTCGGACACCGCCGTCAGGAGTGCCGTGGCAACCGCGAAGGCTCGCAGCGGGAAGCCCATCATCAGGATATCCATCGCCGCTCACCCCTTCGGCAGGCCGAGCACGCGCTCGCCGATGATGTTGCGCTGGATTTCGCTGGTGCCGCCGGCGATCGCGTATTGCCGCGCGCCCATGACCCGGTGCGCCCAGCGCCCGGCATCGGGCACCGCCTCGGTCGCGCCCTCGATCGTCGCGTAGGGGCCGAGCAGGGTCGACGAAGCATCGGCGATGCGCTGCGCCAGTTCGGAGCCGAAAAGCTTCAGGATCGACCCCTCCGGTCCCGGCGGCTCGCCGCGCAGCCGGCGGGTCAGGCCGCGCAGCCGCGTCACCTTAAGTGCCTGCGCCTCGATCGCGAGCTGCGCCAGCATCTGCCGCACATGGGTCTGGTCCCAGGACGGCTCCTGGCGGTTGGGGAATTGCTTCGCCAGCTCGACGAGACGGGCGATCTGCGCCGCGTGGTCGCGCCCGCCTGCGCCGCCGCGCTCGAACATCAAGGTGGTGATCGCGACCTTCCAGCCCTCGTTGATCTTGCCGACGACGTTTTCCTTCGGCACGACGACGTCCTCGAAGAACACCTCGTTGAAATGCCGGTGGCCGTTGAGCAGCACCAGCGGCCGCACGGTGATTCCCGGCGTCTTCATGTCGACCAGCAGATAGGTGATGCCGTGGTGCTTCGGCGCGTCGGGGTCGGTGCGCACCAACAGAAAACACCAATCGGCGAAATGCGCGCCCGAGGTCCACACCTTCTGGCCGTTGACGACGAAATGGTCGCCCTTGTCGATCGCGCGGGTTCTGAGGCTGGCGAGGTCGCCGCCGGCGCCCGGCTCCGAGAAGCCCTGGCACCAGCGCTCGTCGCCGGCGAGGATTGCCTGCAGGTGCCGCTTCTTCTGTGCCTCGGTGCCGAGCTGGATCAGGGTCGGGCCCAACAGCCCGATCGCACTGTGCCCCGGCAGGATCGGCGCATGGGCGCGGAAATACTCTTCGTCGAAGATCACCTGCTGGATAAAGCTGGCGCCGCGCCCGCCATATTCCTTGGGCCAGGAGATGCCAACCCAGCCGGCGGCATACATCTTCTTCTGCCAGGCGATGCGCTTTTCGAGCGTCTCGCGGTCGGGCGCGACGCGCGAGTCCGAGGCGTCCTCGACCTTGAGGTCGTCAGTTAGATTGGCTTCCAGCCAGGAGCGGAATTCGCGGCGGAATTCGGCATGCTCGGGGGCGTCGGCGAAATCCATGGCATTCTTCCCTTCAACTGCCTGCTCGTCGCGGCAGGCTTAGAATTCGGCGTCGAGCTCGGGCATTTCCTCGGGCTCGAGCTGCGCCGCCTCGATCCATTCGAGCATCGCCGGCAGCGACAGGATGCGCTCGCAATATTCGTCCGCTTCCGGCGGCAGCTTGACGCAATAAGTCCGGAAACGGGTGCAGACCGGAGCATACATCGCATCGGCCATGGTCAGCTTCTTGCCGAACAGATACGGCCCCTTCCACTGCGCGAAGCAGTCGCGCCAGATCTTGAGGATCCAATCGATATCGGCCTGCGCCGCCGACCAGACCACGAAATTGGGTTTGACGCTCTTCAGGTTGACCGGCAGCGCCGAGCGCAGCGCAGCGAACCCCGAGTGCATCTCACCGCAGATCGAGCGGCAGCGGGCCCGTGCCTCTCGCTCGGTCGGCAGCAATCCGGCCTTCGGATTGAGCTCGTTGAGATATTCACCAATCGCCAGCGTATCCCAGACCGAAACGCCGTCATGGATCAGGGTCGGCACTCGGATTGACGAGGATTGCAGCAGCAGTTCGGCACGCACCGATGGGTCGTCGGCGGAGACGATTTGCTCCTCGAAATCAAGCCCGGCCCATTTCGCCATCAGCCAGCCGCGCAGGCACCACGACGAATAGTTCTTGCTGCTGATCGTCAGAATGGCTTTCGCCATGGGGGCAACCTCGGGAGAGCGCGGCTCAATCTATCAGGCTTTCTCGGGCCGGCAAAACCCAGGCCAGACAGACCGCCGTGCGCCACAGAATTGCAATGTTGCACGAGCACAATCATCTCGCACTGCAGCGCAACCCACACTATCTTATTGCTCCGGTTCTGTTCGACGGCCCCGATAGCGTTTTCCCGCGCGATCCCATCGGCAGCAAGCGTTCGGAGCGGAAAGCGCACGGTGCTATACCAACTCTACCAGAGCTACGCCGACGCCATCGCGCCCTTCCAGGGTATGGCGACCGCCTTCGGCCACGTCGTCGGGCGCGGCTGGCCGGGGTTTCCTGAGAACCAGTTTCAGCGCGGCATCGCCGCCGCTTGCGAGCTCTTCGCCGCGGGCCGGCTTCAGCATCACCGGCCGGAATTCGGCATCGACAGCGTGACAGGTCGGGAACCGCGCGGTCGCGGTGCGTGAAGAGAAGACCTGGATCAGGCCGTTCGCGACGCTGCTGCATTTCGCCAAGGACACGCCCCAACCGCAACCCAAGGTTCTGCTGGTGGCGCCGATGTCGGGACACTTCGCGACGCTGCTGCGCGGTACGGTCACGAACGATGCTGCCGGAGCACGACGTCTACCTGACCGATTGGCACAACGCCCGCGACGTGCCGCTTTCGGCCGGCGATTTCGATTTCGACGATTTCATCGATCACGTCATCGCCTTCCTCGAGCATCTGGGGCCAGGATCGCATGTCGTCGCGGTGTGCCAGCCGGCGGTTGCGGTGCTCGCCGCGGTGGCGCTGATGGCGCAATCGGGCAATCCGTGCCAGCCGCGCAGCATGACGCTGATGGCCGGGCCGATCGACACGCGGATCAACCCGACCAAGGTCGATGATCTCGCGATGCAACACCCGATCGAGTGGTTCGAAGCCAACCTGATCTATCGCGTGCCCCCGGGCCTCGGCGGCACATCGCGCGAGGTCTATCCCGGCTTCCTCCAGCTCAGCGCCTTCATGGCGATGAACCTCGAACGGCACATCCAGCGCCTTTGCCCGGCACTTCGAGAACCTGGTCGAGGACGACGAACCCAAGGTCGCCGCGCACCGCGCCTTTTACGAGGAATATTTTGCGGTAATGGATTTGCCCGCGTCGTTCTACTTGCAGACAGTCAACCGCATCTTCCAGAAACATGAATTGGCGCGCGGCGTTTTGGTGTCGCGCGAACGCAAGGTGGAGCCGCGGGCGATCCGCCGCACCGCGCTGCTCACCGTCGAAGGCGAAAACGACGACATCTGCTCGATCGGTCAGACGCTCGCGGCGCAGGAGCTGTGCACCGGGTTGCACCCGCTGCGCAAGCAGCATCATTTGCAGACCGGGGTCGGGCATTACGGCGTGTTCAGCGGGCGGCGCTGGGCGACCGAGGTCTATCCCCGCGTGCGCGCCGTTATCCAGTCGAACAGCTGACCTCAATATCGACTTGGCGCCGGACCGGCGCTAGGCTCCTAACGACAACCCGGGAGCCCGCGATGCTGACCCCGCAACAGATCGACGCCTACCACCGCGACGGCTACTCGTTTCCGCACCAGGCGCTGAGCGAGGCGGAACTTGCCGAGTGCCGCGACGGTCTGGCCCGCTACGAGGCCTGGCTCGGCAAGCCGGTCAATCTGGGCGACTGGCGCTGGCGCTCGGCGGCCTATGCCTTCCTGCCCTGGCTCGACAGGCTGATCCGCCATCCCCGCATCCTCGACGCGGTCGAAGACCTGGTCGGCCCGAACATCCTGGTCTTCACCACGACGTTCTTCATCAAGGAGGCGCACAGCCCGACCTTCGCCGCCTGGCATCAGGACGCGACCTATTTCGGTATCGAGCCCTACGAACACGTCACCGCCTGGGTGGCGCTGACCGACGCGACCGAGGAGGCCGGCTGCATGGAGGTGGTCCCGTCGCGCGGCGCGGCGCGGCAGCTACATCATGCCGCATTGGGCCTCAAGGACAGCATCAACGGCGGCGGGCAGTCGGTGGTCGAGGAATTCGACCAGCGCGACACGGTGATGATGACGGTGCCGGCCGGCAGCTTCTCGCTGCACCATACGCTGTGCACACACCGCTCGGCGCCCAACCGTCCAATCACCGCCGCGTCGGCATCGGCATCAGCTACATCCCGGCGCATTGCCGAATCACCTCGTCGGTGCGGATGCTGACCCCGCTGGTGCGCGGCAAAAACATCGGCGGCAATTTCGACATCCTGCCGCCGCCGACCGAGGGCGAGTTTCATCCGGCGGCGATCGCCCGGCACGAGGACGCCTATCGCCGCTACCGCGACAACTACGCCGCGCAGATCGAACTACATGACCGTGCCTTCGCGCAGGAGCCCGGGGCATTGACCCCAGCGCTCGACCCCGGCGTCAATCTCGTCGGCAGACGGGTCGCCGGTTACGGCGGGTTCTAGGAGGGAGCCACCCCGGCCTGCGCCGGGATGGTTCTCCGTCGAGGTTAGTGCAACCCGTAGAACCCCATGGCGCCGCCAGCCATGACGCCATGCTTAGTGGCCGGCTGAGAGCCCCTCAAGCTGTTTTTCGACCATCTTCGGCGCGCCGGGGAAGAACCCGTCTGGATGGGGGTAATCGGTCGCCCACATGATCTTATTCGGCCCGACATAGTCGGCGAGATAGTGCAGGCTCCCTTCGACCGGCTCGAACGAAATCCAGCACTGCCGCCGGAAGATATCGCTGGGCCGCATCTTGAGGCCGCTGTCGTTGAAGCCCTGATCGTCGAAATGGCGGTCCATCCGGTCGAGCCACGGCGCGATCCAGCCACCGCCCGACTCGAGGAACCCGACCCGCAGCTTCGGGTGGCGCTCGCAGACGCCGCCCCAGATCATGCTGAGCGCCGCCAGCATCATCTCCATCGTGTGGCTGATGATGTGCTGCGCGCCGCGGCCCTTGAAGCGGTCGATGCCCACCTGCGGCATCCCCGGCGCCGCGCCCTCATGGAAGCCAATGGCGAAATCGAGCTCCTCGCACGCCGTCCAAAACGGCTCGTAAATCGGGTCGTGAATCAGCCGGTTGTTGTACGGGTTCGGCCGCAGGAAACCGGCGCGCATGCCCAGCTCCTTGCGAGCGAAAGTCATCTCCTTAATCGCCTGGTCGACGTCCTGCATCGGCAACATCGCCACCCCAAACAGCCGGTCGGGATAGGGCTTGCAGTAGTCGGCGAGCCAACGGTTGTAGGCGCGGCAGGTCGCGCCCGCGAGACCCGGATCTTTGATCCCGCCGACGAACAGCCCGATGCTGGGATAGAGGAACGCCGCGTCGATCCCGTCCATGTCCATGTCGGGGATGCGCTTGTGCGGATCGAACCCGCCGGGGCGGCCCTGGCTGTATTCAAATCCGTCGGCGATGACGTGACCGTCGCGCGCGCCGATCGCGCCGATCGCCCCCAGTCCCCGCTCAGCGCTGCCGAGCAGCGCGGCATCGACCTGCAGCTGCTGCTTGCCGTTGGCGTTGGTGACGAGTCGCGGCGCCCGGTCGCGATACGCCGGCTCGATATAATCGAGCCACAAGTTCAGCGGCTCGAGGATGTGCCCGTCCGCGTCGACGACGTTGTAGGTGCGCGCCATGTCCATCTCCCTCGATTCAGTCGTCAGTTCAATCCGTAGAACGCCATCGCGCCGCCGGCCATGACCTGTTGCCGGGTCTCGGCCGAGCAACCGGCAAGCTTGTCCTGCACCATTTTGGGGGCGCCGGGGAAGAAGCCGTCGGGGTGCGGGTAATCGGTTGCCCAGAGAATTCGGCTCGGTCCGATATAGTCGGCCAGGTATTTAAGGCTGCCCTCCACCGGCTCGAAAGAGATCCAGCAGCTCTTCCGGAAAATCTCGCTCGGCCGCGTCTTCAGCCCGCTGTCGTTGAAGCCTTGGTCGTCGAAGTGGCGGTCCATCCGGTCGAGCCACGGCGCGATCCAGCCGCCGCCGGACTCGAGGAAAGCCACGCGCAGCTTCGGGTGCTTCTCGCAGACGCCGCCCCAGATCATGCTGAGCGCCGCCAGCATCATCTCCATCGTGTGGGTGATGATGTGCTGCGCGCCGCGCGTCTTGAAGCGGTCGACGCCGACTTGCGGCATGCCGGCGCTGGCGCCTTCATGGAAGCCGATGGCGAAATCGAGGTCCTCGGCGGCATTCCAGAACGGCTCGTAGGCCGGGTCGTGGATCAGCAGGTTGTTGTATGGGTTGGGTCGCAGGAAGCCAGCGCGGAAGCCGAGCTCCTTGCGGGCGAACTTCATTTCCTCGATCGCCAGGTCGATCGACTGCAACGGCAGCATCGCCACCCCGAACAGCCGGTCCGGATAGGGCTTGCAGTAATCCGCGAGCCAGCGGTTGTAGGCGCGGCAGCAGGCGGCGGCCAGCGGCGGGTCGGTCACCGCGCCGCTCGACAATCCCAGCGTCGGATAGAGGAACGCGGCGTCGATCCCGTCCATGTCCATGTCGGGCATGCGTTTGTGCGGATCAAAGCCGCCGGGACGCCCCTGGCTGTACTCCATCGTGTCGTCGCAGACGACGCCATCGCGCGCGCCGATCGCGCCGGCAACGCCGAGCCCCTTGGAGCTGCCGATCACCCGGTTCTCGATCAACAGGCGCTGCTTGCCGTCGGTATCGGTGATCAGCTTCGGCGCGCGGTCGCGGAACGCCGGATCGATGTAGCGTTCCCACAGATCGAGCGGCTCGAGGATGTGGGCGTCGGCGTCGACGACATTGTACTGGCGCGGCATTTGCGTTTCTCCGTGTTTCCCTCACCCTTCCCACGCCTTCGGCGCGGCCCCCTTCCCTCTCCCGCAAGCGGGAGAGGGTGGATCGCGGCGGCTCTGCCGACGCGAGACGGGTGAGGGTTACTGCAGCCCGTAAAACGCCATCGCGCCGCCAGCCATAACGCCCTGTTTGGTGGCAGCGGATACCCCGGCGGCGTCGAGCTGCTTCTCGATCATGTCGGGCGCGCCGGGGAAGAACCCGTCGCGGTGCGGGTAGTCGGTCGCCCACAGGATCTTATTGGGGCCGATATAATCGGCCAGGTGGCTGAGGCTGCCTTCGACCGGCTCGAACGAAATCCAGCACTGGCGCCGGAAGATGTCGCTTGGCCGGCTCTTGAGGCCGCTGTCGTTGAAGCCCTGGTCGTCGAAATGACGGTCCATCCGGTCAAGCCAGGGCGCGATCCAGCCGCCGCCCGATTCAAGGAAACCGACCCGCAGCTTGGGGTGGCGCTCGCAGACGCCGCCCCAGATCATGCTGAGGCAAGCCAGCATCATCTCCATCGTATGGCTGATGATGTGTTGCGCCGCGCGGCCCTTGAAGCGGTCGATGCCCACCGTCGGCATGCCGCTCGACCCGCCCTCGTGGAAGCCGATGACGAAATCGAGGTCTTCCGCCGCAGTCCAGAACGGCTCGTAGGCCGGGTCGTGGATCAGCCGGTCGTTGTAGGGGTTGGGCCGCAGGAAACCGCCCCGCATCCCCAATTCCTTACGGGCGAAGGTCATCTCCTCGATCGCGTGCTCGACCGATTGCATCGGCAACATCGCGATGCCGAACAGGCGGTCGGGATACGGCTTGCAGTAATCGGCGAGCCAGCGGTTGTAGGCGCGGCACAACGCGCCGGCGAGCGCCGGATCGTGCACCGCTCCGGAGAACAGGCCCATGCTGGGGTAAAGGAACGCCGCGTCGATCCCGTCCAAATCCATGTCGGGGATGCGCTTGTGCGGGTCGAACCCGCCCGGGCGCCCGTCCTCGTACTTCATCGTCTCGGCCTTGATCTCGCCCTGGCGGGCGCCGACGCCGCCGATGCCGCCCATCCCCTGCTGGCTGCCGAGGACCTGGTTTTCGAGGAACAGCTTCTCCTTGCCGTCATTGTCGATGATCAGCTTTGGCGCGCGGGCGCGGAAGGCCGGGTCCATGTAGTCGTTCCACAATGTGACCGGCTCGAGAATGTGACCGTCGGAATCGATCCGCTTGTAGGTGCGCGCCATCGTTGATTTCTCCTCCATCTGACAACTGCCCGCTAGGGTCCGATTATCCCGTGCGAGCTCGCCCCGGAGAGGCTGAGCCATGCTGGCGCAGCCTCCAGCCAAAGGCAAGGTCGTAAGCCTCGCTTATTAAGCAAACCCGCATGCGTCTCCCACAAACCCGCGCTCTCGGGCTGGCTAGATGGTCGTCGCGGCGAAGTGGATGATCGCGTCGGTTTCCGAGGCGGACTTGGTGACGGCCTGGCCGATCAAATCCATCTTGCGCAGCTGTTCGACCCGCGCCGCCCTGGCGCCGATCTCGTCGGCGCCGAGGACAAAGCGCAACAGCGAGCAGGCGTCGACCAGGCAGATCAGCACGATGTCCCGCGGATCGGGGATCTCGTCGCTGAGCAGGATGTGCCGCAACCGCTCCCTGACCTCCTGCTGCTCGGTATTGTCGATGAGCGGGTAGCGCCGCGAGCGAAAGACCCAGAGGTGGCGGCCGTTTTCCTCCTTGAGGATGCCGCGCTGGATCAGCCGCTTGAGCGCGCGCTCGCGGTAGATGTCGGCGTCGGTCGCGGCATTGTAGAGCGCTTCGGAGATGTCGAACTGGCTCGCGGCCGCGGCCTTGTCTTGGGTGGCAACGATGGCCGAAAGCACATCGTCGAGGATGTCGTCGCCGGTCGGCCTGGGGTCGACCACCGTCAGCCGCTCTAGATCGGTATCGATGCGGTTGCGGATCGCCAGATCCATCAGCGCCGCACCGGCGATGACGACGCTGAACACAGATTGCGGCAGCTGTACGAAATCGCCGCTGTCTTCGTCGTGCAGCAGCAGCACAGTCTCTTCGACAAAACTCAGCATCGCCGGCGCCTCACCGAACCGAAGCGAGCGCGGCGGCGGGATCGGCGGCGATCGAAAAGATCGTATCGAAGCCGCTGACCGCGAACACCTCGCGGACATTGGGCGTAAGGCCGAAGAGCGCCAGCTTGCCGCGCTGCTGCTGCACCTTCTTGGCGACCACGAGGAGGACCCGCAGCCCGGCGCTGCTGATATAGGAGAGCTCCGTCATATCCACCACCAGCCGCGGCGGCACACCGCCAAGCGCCACCAGCAGCCCATCTTCCGCCGAAGACGCTGCGCTACTGTCGAGCCGGCCCGCCAGCCGGACGATGACGACCTCGCCGTCCCGCTCCCGGGAAATCTCCATCGGCGATTCCTTTGATTTGTACCGAAATCCTGCCAGCGAGTTTGCATGGCGGTGCGCGGCCAGGCAACAAGAGAAGGCCGCCTGCGCAAACGGCCTTGGCGGCGGCTCGCCGAAGCGGTAGCAGGTGATATGGCCCGCCATCGCCTCGCGATCGAACCCGAGATCGGCGAAATCCCCCGGCTCGTGGACTGGGTGGAGCGCTGCTGCGACCAAGCGGGCATCGGCAGCGACTTCTCGTTCCGGCTGGCCCTTGCACTCGACGAGGCAGTGACCAACGTCATCGGCCACGCCTTCACCGGCCAGCCGCCGCCGTATCGGATCGCGATCGAGCTTGAGATCACCGATCCAAGTGTGGTCGCTACCGTCATCGACAACGGGGGCGCGTTCGACCCATCGGCAGCGCCCGAGCCCGATCTATCGCTGCCGCTCGAAGACCGCGATCCCGGCGGCCTCGGTATCATGCTCATCCACCGCATGGTCGACCGCGTCGAATACCGCCGTGCCGGGGATGAAAACCGGCTGAGGCTGGAGAAATCGCGCAGCTAAGGGCGGTAAACCAGCGCCAGCGCCGTGATATCGTCGGACTGCTCGGCGCCGCCGGCGAATTCGGTCGTCGCGGCGAGCACGTTGCCGACCAGGGCCGCGGCGCCGCGACCGCGCACCTCGTCGAGCGCGGCGTCGAGCCGCGCGGCGCCGAATTCCTCTCCCCGCGCATTGAACGCCTCGGTAATCCCGTCGCTATAGAGAAAGAGCGTGTCCCCGGGCCGAAGTGCGCTTTCGGCCAGGCGATAGGGCAGATCGGCGTCAACGCCGAGCGGCACGCCGGTCGCCGGCAGGCGCTCCGTGCCGCCACCCACGCGCAACAGGTGGGGCGGATTGTGCCCGGCGTTGCAATAGCGCAGCCGGCCGGATCGCAGATCGAGCACGCCATGAAAGGCGGTAACGAACATCGCCGTGGCGTTGTCAGCCGACAACAGACGGTTGGCGCGGGCGATGCGCTCTCCGATGTCCTCGCCGCCATTCTCGATCGAACGCAGCACCGTACGCGATACCGCCATGAACAGCGCCGCCGGGATGCCCTTGCCCGAGACGTCCGCCACGGTCACCGCCAGGCAGTCGTTACCGACCGGGAAGAAATCGTAGAAATCGCCGCCGATCTCGCGCGCGGGATGCATTTCGGCATGAAGATCGACCGCAGCGAGCGCACCCTCGCGAGGCAGTGGTCGCGGCAGGATCGATTGCTGGATTTCGGCCGCGGCGTGCATCTCGTCGCGGCGGCGCCGCTTCGCCTCGATTTCCGCCGCCATGCTGGCGAAAGCACGGGCGAATTCGGCGAGTTCGCCGGGCTGCCGAGTGATCTCCGCGAGGATGGCCGGATCATATTCGTCGCGGCCGAGCGCGTTGGCCGCGTATGTGAGGTAGGCAAGCGAGCGGTTCATTCCGTAGAGGCGCCGGCCGAGCTCGCCGACAATCGCCGCCGCGATCGCCGGATGCTGGCCGGTGAGGTTTATCAGGCTGCCACGCCGGATCCGCAGAACCGACAGCGCGGTGCGCGCGACGACCGTGGCGGTGCGCGGCATCGCCGCGATCGCGCCGACCTCGCCGACGATCTGGTGCCGGCCCACTGTGGCGACGCGAACCTGTCCCGCCGGCGTGTCGACGAATACGTCAACCTCGCCGTCGAGGATCACGTCGGCAAAGGTGCTCATGCGGCCCTGCTGCATGATCGTGTCGCCGGCGCGGAATTCGGTGACGGCGCAATGCGCCGCTATCGCGGCGAGCGAGGCGCGGTCCAGCCGCGCGAAGAGCGGCAGCACGCCGAGGATTTGCGCGATCTCTTCGACCGAATGCTCTGCCGACACCGATCCGCTCATCCGGGCATCAAGAGCGAAACCGCTCATTCGGTAAAGTCCGTTATGCCCGGCGCGCGACCTGCGGTTTTCGCAACTCCGGGGTCGGCGGCGGCATTCGTGGGGGGTCGGCGCCTCCGGCACGAGCGATTTTGACAAGCGTCTGCAGCAGTCCCGAGACACCCTTGAGCCGCGCCGCCTCGTCTTCCCAGTTGCGCAGATAGACCAGCTTCTGGTCGGGGCGCAGGCGCAGCGAGCCCGCATGTTTCTGGATCAGCTCGACGAGACCCGCCGGGTTGGCGAAGCGATTGCCGCGCAACGCAATGACCGCGCCCTTGGGCCCGGCCTCCACCCGCTCGACCCCGGCCTCGCGGCACAGGCGTTTGATCGCGATGATCTGCAGCAAGTTCTCGACCTCGGCCGGCAGCGGACCGAAGCGGTCGATCAACTCCGCGGCGAAGGCCTCGCTCTCGCGGCTGTCGGCAAGCGCGGCGATGCGGCGATAAAGCCCGAGCCGCACCGACAGATCGGCGACATAATCCTCGGGGATCAGCACCGGCGTTCCGATGGTGATCTGCGGGCTCCATTCCTCCTCGCGCACAGGGCCATCGCCGCCGGTCGTCCGCGCCGCCGCCACCGCCTCTTCCAGCATGTGCTGGTAGAGCTCGATGCCGACCTCGCGGATATGGCCCGACTGCTCGTCGCCGAGCAGATTGCCGGCGCCACGGATGTCGAGGTCGTGGCTGGCGAGCTGGAACCCGGCGCCCAGCGTGTCGAGGGTCTGCATCACCTCGAGCCGGCGCTGCGCCATCGGCGCCAGCTTCTTCTTCTCAGGCAAGGTCAGATAGGCATAGGCGCGCAGCTTGGAGCGGCCGATGCGGCCGCGCAGCTGATAGAGCTGCGCCAGGCCGAACATGTCGGCGCGATGCACGATCAACGTATTGGCCGAAGGGATGTCGAGCCCGGACTCGATGATGTTGGTCGACAGCAGCAGGTCGTAGGCGCGCTCGTCGAACGCGGTCATCACCGCTTCGAGCTCGGCCGGCAGCCATGCGCCCATGCGCCATGCAAACACGGATTTCGGGCACGATCTTGCGCAATTCGCTCGCGCACCTCGTCGAGATCGGCGATGCGCGGCGCGACATAGAAGACCTGGCCGCCGCGGTCGCGCTCCCTGAGGATCGCCTCGCGCACCACGACGGGGTCGAACGGCATGACGAAGGTGCGCACCGCCAGCCGGTCGACCGGCGGACTGGCGATGATGCTCATCTCGCGCACGCCGCGACAGCGCCAGCTGCAAGGTGCGCGGGATCGGCGTCGCGGTCAGCGTCAGGACATGCACATCGGCCTTCAATTGCTTCAGCCGCTCTTTCTGGACGACGCCGAAATGCTGCTCCTCGTCGACGATGACGAGGCCGAGATGCGGCGAACTTCACGTCCTTGGCGAGCAGCGCGTGGGTGCCGATGACGATCTCGATGCGGCCGGCGGCGATGTCCTCCTTGATCTGCTTGGCGTCCTTCGGCGCGACCAGGCGCGACAACTGCGCGATGCGCACCGGCAATCCGGCAAAGCGCTCGCTGAAGCTGCGGTAGTGCTGGCGGGCGAGCAGCGTCGTCGGCACGACGACCGCGACCTGCGCCCCGGAGAATGCGGCGATGAACGCCGCGCGCAGCGCGATCTCGGTCTTGCCGAAGCCGACATCGCCGCAGATCAGCCGGTCCATCGGCTTGCCCGAGGCCATGTCGGCGAGCGTGTCCTCGATCGCGCGCAGCTGGTCCTCGGTCTCGGGATAGGGGAAGCGCGCGGCGAATTCCTCGTAAATGCCTTCGGGCGGGATGATCGCCTCGCCCGGCGCGGAGCTGCCGCTCGGCGGCGACGCGGATCAATTCGCCGGCGATCTCGCGGATGCGCTGCTTGACCCGCGCCTTGCGCCCCTGCCACGCGGCCCCGCCGAGCCGGTCGAGCTGCGCACCCGCCTCCTCCGAGCCGTAGCGCGACAGCACCTCGATATTCTCGACCGGGACGAACAGCCGGTCGTCGCCGGCATAGAGCACCTTCAGGCAATCGTGCGGCGCGCCGGCGACGTCGATCGTCTCCAGCCCCTCGTAGCGGCCGATGCCGTGCTCTTCGTGGACGACGAGATCGCCAGCCGCGAGGCTCGTCGCCTCGGCGATGAACTCGTCGAGGTTGCGGCGGCGGCGCGGCACCCGGGCCAGCCGGTCGCCGAGAATGTCCTGCTCGCCGAGCACGACGAGGTCGTCGGTCGCGAAGCCCTGCTCGAGCGGCAGGATCGCGAGGCCGACCGCCGAGCGCGGCAACTTGTCGAGCGCCGGCGCCGTCGGCGACGGGGCGCAGGTCGGCGAGGTCGCGCTCGCGCAGCACGGTGGCGAGCCGGTCGGCGGAGCCGGCGCTGTAGGCGGCGATCGCCGCGCGCTTGCCGGATTTGCGCTCGGCGTCGAGGTAATCGCGCACGGCCTCGAACAGGTTGATCTTCGGGTCGGCGCGCTCGGCGGCGAAATTCTTCGCCGGCCGCGCCCCGGCATCGATAGCGTCGCGGTCGCTCTCGGGCGCGGCGAACGGCGACAGCTGAACGACCGTGCGAGCCGCGAGCCGCCGCGCCACTCGTCGTCGTCCGATAAACATCTGCTGGGGCTTGACCGGGCGGTAGAGCGGCGCGGTCGCGTTGCTCGCGCCCGAGGCGGCGATGCTCTGCCGCGCCGCGTAGAAATCGGCGATGCCTTCGAGCCGGTGTGCGCGCACCTCCTCCGCCTGCCAGTCGAACGACACCGCCGCGCCCGGCAGGTAGTCGAACAGCGTTTCCAGCCGCTCGTAATAGAGCGGCAGCCAATGCTCCATCCCGGCGTAACGCCGCCCGGCGCTGACCGACTCGTAGAGCGGATCGTCGCCGCCGACATTGCCGAAGAGCTCGCGGTAGCGCGGTGCGGAAGCGATGGATCGCCGACTCGTCGAGCAGCACCTCGCTGACCGGCTTCAGTTCGAGCTTGTCGAGCGCGCCGGTCGAGCGCTGGGTCAGCGGATCGAAACTGCGCAGGCTTTCGACCGCGTCGCCGAAGAAATCGAGCCGCACCGGCTGCGCCGCGCCCGCCGGGTAAAGATCGACGATGCCGCCGCGGATCGCGAATTCGCCCGGCTCGCGCACCGTGTCGGTGCGGATATAGCCGTTGTTCTGAAAGAAGCTCTGCAGCCGGTCGAGCGGGATGCGCCCGCCGCGGCCCAGCGTCAGCACCCGCCCGTCGAATAGATTGCGCGGCGGCACGCGCTGGACCAGCGCGTTGACCGTGGTCAGGACGATAAGCGGCGGCTTCTCGGCGCCGCCGGCAAGGCGGGTCAGCGTGTCGATGCGGCGGCTGGTGATTTCGCCGTTGGGCGAGACCCGGTCATAAGGCAGGCAATCCCAGGCCGGGAAGGTCAGCACCGTCATCCCGGGATGGAAGAAACCGAGCGCCGCGGCAAAGCGCGCCATGCGCCCGTCGTCGCGGCAGACGTGCAGCCACGTCCGCGCCTTGCCGTCGGCCAGCAGACCGCCGATCGTCGCCGCGTCGTGGCCCTCCGGCGCGCCGAACAGCGTCACGCGGCGCGGCGTCGCCCCAATCTGGATGGTAAGATCGTCGAGCAGCATCAGGTCGAGCGCGGGGTGTAGCGGAACGCGAGCAGCAGGCGGGTCACGTCGTTGTTGCATTCGGCCGGCGGCGCGGCGCGTCCGGCGAGCCAATCGAAAATATCCGGGTCCGGCCACTCCAGCAGCGCCTCGTAGCGGTCGAGCTGGGCCGTCGTCGAACTCCGCGAGGTGCGCGTCGGCGAACGAGCCGAGGATCAGATCGGCTTCGCGGGTGCCGCGGTGCCAGGAGCGGAACAGCAGCCGCTTGCGGCGAGGATCGGGCAAGTGTGTCATGGTTGGGATTGGCGCGGCTCGATCATCCATATAGTCGGTTGCGGACCTCGCGTCAGCCGAAGACGGCGAATAGCGGAAACCCAAAAACTTGCGTCCTACCTTTTTGAACAAGCTGTTCGCGCCGGTGACCTCGCTCAGCGGGATCGGCCCGCAGCTCGGCCGCCTGGTCGAGCGCGCCGCCGGGCCGCTGGTTGTCGATCTGTTATGGCACCTGCCCACCGGGTTGATCGACCGTCGCAAGTCGCCCCCAATCCAGGCGCTCGAGGACGGCAGCATCGTGACGCTGAAACTGCGCGTCGAACGGCACCAGCCCGGCATGGGACGCCGTCCCTATCGGGTACTGTGCAGCGACGGCGCCGACGTCGTCACGCTTATCTACTTCAACGTCAAGGGCGACTACCTGCAGCGTCTGCTACCCGTCGGGACCGAGCGTATCGTCAGCGGCAAGGTCGACCTCTACGGCGGCGAGCCGCAAATTGCCCATCCCGACCACGTCGTCGCACCCGACGAGATCGGCCGCATCAAGATGCTGGAGCCGGTCTATTCGCTGACCGCCGGACTGCCGCCGCGCTTGCTGCAGCGGGCGATCGCAACGGCGGTCGAGCGCGCTTCAGAGCTTCCCGAATGGATCGACCCCGCGTTGCGGCAGCTTCACCGCTGGCCCGCCTGGCAGGAAGCGGTGACGACGGTGCACGCTCCACAAAGCGGCGACGATCTGCTGCCGACGACGCCGGCGCGCGAGCGGCTCGCCTATGACGAGATCTTGGCCAGCCAGCTTGCCGTGGCACTGGTGCGGGCGCGGCGCCAGCGCCGGCGCGGCCGGATCATCGCCGGCACCGGCGCGCTGTCGGCCAAGGTGGAGGCCGCGTTCGGTTTTGTGTTGACCCAGAGCCAACGGCTGGCGATGGCCGAGATTGCCGGCGATATGAAATCGCCGCACCAGATGATGCGGCTGCTGCAGGGCGATGTCGGCAGCGGCAAGACCGTGGTCGCATTGCTCGCGATGCTGATCGCGGTCGAGAGCGGGGCGCAGGCGGCGCTGATGGCGCCGACCGAGGTGCTCGCGCGCCAGCATCAGGCCACCCTGCAACGTCTGGCCGCCCCGTCCGGGATCGACGTCGCGCTGCTGACCGGCCGCGAGCGCGGCAAGCCGCGCGAGGCGCTGCTCGCCGGGCTCGCCTCGGGGACCATCCCCATCGTGGTCGGCACCCACGCCCTGCTCACGACCGATGTGATCTTCCGTGACCTGGCGCTATCGGTGATCGACGAGCAACACCGCTTCGGGGTCGAGCAGCGCCTGGCGCTCTCCGAAAAGGGCAAGAACACCGACACGCTCCTGATGAGCGCGACGCCGATCCCGCGCACCCTGATGATGACGGTCTACGGCGACCTCGACACCTCGCGCCTCACCGAGAAGCCGCCTGGCCGGCAGAAGATCGACACGCGCGCGCTGCCGATCGACCGGCTCGGAGAGGTGGTCGACGCCGTCGCGCGCGCCATAAGGCGCGGGGCGAAGGCGTATTGGATCTGTCCGATGGTCGAGGAGTCGGAGACCGCCGACCTCGCCGCCGCCGAGGAGCGTCACAAGATGTTGGCGGCGATGCCGATCTTCGGCGGCCGCGTCGGCCTGGTACATGGCCGCATGAAGAGCGGCGATAAGGACCGGGCGATGGCCGATTTCGCCGGCGATGGCAGCGATCTTCTTGTCGCCACCACGGTGATCGAGGTCGGCATCGACGTGCCGCGGGCGACGATCATGGTCGTCGAGCACGCCGAGCGCTTCGGCCTCGCCCAGCTCCATCAGCTGCGCGGGCGCATCGGGCGCGGGAGCGACGCGTCGACCTGCCTACTGCTTTACCAGGCACCGCTTGGCGCGGTCGCCCGCGAGCGCATCTCGATCCTGCGCGAGACGGAGGACGGGTTTCGCATCGCCGAGGAGGATTTGCGTCTGCGCGGCGGCGGCGAGGTGCTCGGCACGCGGCAGAGCGGCTTGCCGACGTTGCGCCTCGCCGACCTCGCCGCGCACGAGCACCTAATAGCGATCGCTCACGATGACGCGCGCCTCGTCCTGACCCGCGACCCCGCCCTCGAGACCCCGCGCGGTCAGGCCTTGCGCACCCTGCTGTACCTCTTCCAACGCGACGAAACAGTCCAGTATTTGCGCGCCGGCTAAGACCGGTACGAAAGCCCACTTGTCTAGCCGCTCGCGACCTTGTATTCGCCTATCGCGCGAAGATGGTTTGAGGAGCCTGTATCATGCTTTCCCTCTCGGCGAACGCAGCCCGCTTTCCACGCGGTACCGGTCTTGCTCTGGCCCTGCTGCTCGCCATTGCCGGTGTGTTGATCTCCGCGGTTCCGGCTCGCGCGGATTGCGCCCCCGGGATGGTCCCGACCGTCGACGGGATGTGCATGCCGCGCGGCAATACGGATTGCGGCGTCGGCCGCGGTTCCTGCGCGCCCGGGCTGGTGTGTAAGAGCGGGTCCGGCTGCATGCCGATCGGCGACGTCGATTGCGGCCCGACCCGCGGCTCATGCCCCGCCGGCAATGTGTGCATGAAGGGCAGCGGTTGCATGCCGGCGGGCTCGGTCGATTGCGGCGACGGCACGTACTGCAGCGCCGGGTCGTATTGCTCCCCCGACGGCAAGTGCAAGCGAAACTAGGGCGCCGTCTTTCCGTTATTTGACGGCAGCGGGCTGTAGCGCATCCAGCGCTACGCGGCCGCGGTGTATCGGCCCCGGCCGAACAGCCGGTCCTTCTGCGCCTCGCCGGCCTTGTCGAACTGCGTCGTCTTGGCGCGGACGTTGTCTACCGCGGCCAAGGCCTTGGCCACCGCCGGGCGCGCCGCGATGCCGGCGACCCAGGCCATGATCTTCGGATAATCCGCCTCGACGCCCTTGCCGAGGAACGTTCCCGTGTTACGCAGCCACGGGAAGGTGGCGATGTCGGCAATTGAGTACACGGCCCCGCCGAGATAAGCGGCCTCGCCGAGCCGCTTTTCGGCAACATCGAGGGTCTTCTTCACCTGGGTGCGGTAGCGATCGAGCGCATAGTCGTTGCCCTTGGGCGCGAAGCGCCAGAAATGCACGTATTGGCCCCACATCGGCCCGATCGTCGTCATCTGCACCATCATCCACTGCAGCGCATCGTAGCGGGGGGCGCCATCTTTCGCCAGGAACTTGCCGGTTTTGTCGGCGAGGTACTGCAGGATCGCGCCCAACTCGAAGACCGTGTAGGGCTTACCGCCCGGTCCGTCGCTGTCGACGATAACCGGCACCTTGGCGTTGGGGTTGAGCTTCAAAAACTCGGGGCTGAACTGGCCTTCGGCGAAGACATCGACCGGGTGCACCGTGTAGGGCAGGCCCATCTCCTCGAGAGCGATATAGATCTTGACGACGTTGGGGCTGCCCATCGCGTAGAGGTCGATCATTTCGAGTCTCCGGGGAAGTGACACGCCGCCGCCGACGGTGCCATGGTGCGGCGGCGAATTCGTGACAATAGCGCGAGCGGAGCAATGGCGCACGAGTGGGATGCCGGACATTACTTGCGTTTCGCCGATGCGCGTACGCTGCCGGCGGTCGACTTGCTGTCGCGGATCGAGGTCGAAGCGCCACAGCGGGTCGTCGATCTCGGCTGCGGCCCCGGCAACAGCACAAGCTTGCTGGTGCGGCGCTGGCCCGCAGCAGCGGTCACTGGGATCGACTCGTCGGGCAATCTGCTCGACGCGGCGCGGCGCGACTATCGGGGCGCGCGCTTCGTGCTCGGGGACATCCGCGACTGGGCGCCGCCGGAGTCGCCCGACATCGTCTTCGCCAACGCCTCGCTGCAATGGGTCGGCGACCACGACCGGCTGGTGCCGCGCCTCTTCGACCTGGTCGCGCCGGGCGGCGTCTTCGCCGTACAGATGCCGCGCAACCACGATTTCGCCACGCATCGGCTGATGCGCCAGGTTGCCGCCGAGGGCGAGTGGCGCGACAGGCTTGCCGGCGCGCGAGACCCATCGCCGGTCCAGCCACCCGAGTTCTATTACGATTGCCTGGCGCCGCGCTCGGCGGGCTTCACGATCTGGGAGACCAACTACATCCAGGTGATGGACGGGGTCGACGCGATTATCGCCTGGCTGCACGGCACCGGCCTGCGCCCGTTCCTCGCGCGCTTGACGGAGGCGGAACGGCCGGTCTTTCTCGCGCGCTATGCCACGCTGCTCAAGGATGCCTATCCGGCGCAAGCGGATGGGAAAATCCTGCTGCCCTACCCGCGGCTGTTCTTCATCGCCGCAAAGGCTCTTTGAGCGAGTGCCGCCCGCTTTCTCCAAACCCCAATTTCCGGAATATAGGCCGGAGATGGGTGTCCGATCCGGATCGGTCAAGACCGCAGATTAAATTTTGTTCGCAGAATGTTCCCTCCGACAAGCGACCCGACTGGGCGGCAAATCGATAATGCTCTAGACTCTCGGTCCGTTCACTGGGGAGACGCCTGATGTTGCAGATCGCCGACCGGATGAAGACGCTCGGCACCGAAACCGCGTTCGAGGTGTTGGCTCGCGCCAACGCGCTCGCGGCGCAGGGCAAGTCGATCATCAATCTCGGCATCGGCCAACCCGACTTCCCGACCCCCGAGCACATCGTCGAGGCCGGGCGCAAGGCGCTCGCGGACGGACACCACGGCTATACGCCGGCGAACGGCATCCTGCCGCTGCGCGAGGCGGTTGCCGCCGATCTCTGGCGCCGCCACCAGGTCGAAGTCTCGCCCGACGATGTGCTGATCGTGCCGGGCGGCAAGGTCACGATGTTTTTCGCGATCATGATGTTCGGCGAGCCCGGGGCGGAGATCATGTACCCGAACCCCGGCTTCCCGATCTACGAGAGCGTGATCCGCTTTTCCGGCGCGACGCCGGTGCCGATGCCGCTCTACGAGAGCGCCGGGTTCTCGTTCAGCGCCGAGGAGGTGCTGGCCAAGATCACGCCGCGCACACGGCTCATCATCATCAACAGCCCGGCCAACCCCACCGGCGGCGTCGTGCCGAAAGCCGAGCTCGACAAGCTCGTCGCTGGGCTCGCGCGCCATCCGCAGGTCGCGGTGATGAGCGACGAGATCTACGGCGAAATCCTCTACGACGGGGCGGAGCACCACAGCCTGTTGCGCTATCCCGAAATCCGCGACCGGGTGATCCTGCTCGACGGCTGGAGCAAGACCTACGCGATGACCGGCTGGCGGCTCGGCTACGGCGTTTGGCCGAAGCAGCTTTTCGCCCATGCCGAGCGGCTAGCGATCAACTGCCACTCCTGCACCAACGCGGCGACGCAGTTCGCCGGGATCGCCGCTTTGAAAGGCCCGCGCGAGCCGGTCGAGCGCATGGTTCGCGCCTTCGCCGAGCGGCGCCAGATGGTGATCAAGGCGCTGAACTCGCTGCCCGGAATCCGGTGCGCGAATCCGGGCGGCGCGTTCTATGCCTTTCCCAACGTCTCGGGCACTGGTTTCGATTGCAAGACGTTGCAGACCGAGCTGCTGGACCGCGCGGGAGTCGCGACGATCGCCGGGACCAGCTTTGGCGCGTTCGGCGAGGACTACATCCGTGTCTCCTACGCCAACAGCCTGGAGAACCTGAGCGAGGCGATCGACCGCATCCGGCGCTTCCTCGGCAATCTACCGCGCAGTGATGCCGCCTAGGCCGGGCGGGGAGCGCGGCAAATGTGTCGAAAGCGCCCTCCGTCTCGTTTCGATATTGAATCTGCCTAGAAACTAGGCATTCTGCCCTGGCGATTGCTTTTGTCGGCGGAAAGCGCCCAGTTTGGCGGCCCGGATCGCCGATGCGGGGGCTGGCATGGGTTATGCTCGGGTCTGGGACGACCGCATTTGCGGGTATGGGGAGGTTGGTTGATGAAGAAGATCGAGGCCATCATCAAGCCGTTCAAGCTTGATGAGGTGAAGGAGGCGCTTCACGAGGTCGGGATCAAGGGCATCACCGTCGTCGAAGCCAAGGGCTTCGGCCGGCAGAAGGGCCATACCGAGCTCTACCGCGGCGCCGAATACGTCGTCGACTTCCTGCCCAAGGTAAAGATCGAAGTCGTCATGGAAGATTCGATGGTCGAGCGCGCGATCGAGGCGATCCAGCAATCGGCCCATACCGGACGCATCGGCGACGGGAAGATCTTCGTGTCGACGATCGAGGAAGCGATCCGCATCCGCACCGGCGAGCGCGGACCCGACGCAATTTGATGGGCTTTTTATGGCATCGGCACAGCCGATGCAGGAACAGCCGGCACGCGTAACCCCATTTCGACCAACCATTAGGAACGAGACGATGGCGGATACAGACAAGGTGATGGCTCTGATCAAGGAGCATGAGGTGAAGTATGTCGATTTCCGCTTCACCGATCCCAGAGGCAAGTGGCAGCATTTGGCGCATCACGTGCGCACCATCACGCCGGAGTTTTTGACCGGCGGGGTGATGTTCGACGGCTCCTCGATCGCTGGATGGAAGGCGATCAACGAGTCCGACATGCTGTTGGCGCCCGATTGCGCCACCGCGGTGATGGACCCGTTCGCCGCCCAGCCGCAGCTCATCATCTTCTGCGACGTGCACGAGCCGTTGACCGGCCAGCCCTATGCCCGCGACCCGCGCTCGACCGCCAAGAAGGCCGAGAAGTACCTGATCTCCTCCGGCATCGGCGACACCGCCTATTTCGGGCCCGAGGCCGAGTTCTTCATCTTCGACGACGTGCGCTACGAATCGACGATGAACGCCGCCTCCTACACCATCGATAGCGAGGAAGGCCCCTGGGTCTCGGCCAAAGAGTTCCCCGACGGCAACACCGGACACCGCCCACCGATCAAGGGCGGCTACTTCCCGGTGCCCCCGGTCGACGGCCAGTCGGACATTCGCGCCGAAATGCTCTCGGTGATGTTCGACATGGGCCTCAAGGTCGAGAAGCACCACCACGAGGTGGCCCCTTCCCAGGCCGAACTCGGCGCCGAGTACGACACTTTGGTCCGGACCGCCGACGGCATGCAGATCTACAAATACGTCGTCCACAACGTCGCCAACCAGTACGGCAAGACCGCCACCTTCATGCCCAAGCCGATCAAGGGCGACAACGGATCGGGCATGCACACCCACCAGTCGATCTGGAAGGGCGAGCGGCCCTCCTTCGCCGGCAACCTCTATGCCGACCTCTCCGAGACCGCGCTCTTCTACATCGGCGGCATCATCAAGCACGCCAAGGCGATCAACGCCTTCACCAACCCAACCACCAACTCCTACAAGCGCCTCATCCCCGGCTTCGAGGCCCCGGTCCTCTTGGCCTACTCGGCGCGCAACCGCTCGGCCTCCTGCCGCATCCCCATCGTCTCGTCACCGAAGGCCAAGCGCGTCGAGGTGCGCTTCCCCGACCCCGCCTGCAACCCCTATCTCGGCTTCGCCGCGATGCTGATGGCCGGCATCGACGGCATCCAGAACAAAATCCACCCGGGCGAACCGATGGACAAAAACCTCTACGACCTGCCACCCGAGGAGTTGAAGGACGTCCCCACCGTCTGCGGCAGCCTGCGCGAGGCCCTCGGCGCGCTTGCCGCCGACCACGCCTTCCTCACCAAGGGCGACGTCTTCACCGCCGACCAGATCGAGAGCTACATCGAACTCAAATGGGAAGAGGTCTACGCCTTCGAGCACACACCCCACCCCATCGAGTTCCAGATGTACTACTCGGTGTGAGGACACTCTGACGCGCCCCGGCGAAAGCCGGGACCCTCGCGTCAGCCGCTGCGAAGCGAAAAGGGCCGGAGCAATCCGGCCCTCTTCATTTGGCCCAGTGGAACCACCAGCTGGCCGCGAGAGCCAGGGCGAGCAAGGCGGCGATTCCCTGCCAGACTTGGACCGGTGCGCGCTCGTACAGCGTGCGCGGTTGCAAATGACCGCTCGGGGCGCGCGCCGTCCCGGCTTCCATCTCGAGCGCAAACTCGGTCATATCGCGAAACCGCCGCGCCGGATCGACCGCGATCGCTCGGCTCAGCGCCGCCTCGACCCAGGCCGGCAGATCGGGCCGCAGCGTCGAGAGCCCCAAGGGCCGGCTGCGGCGTGGCGGACTGATCGCATCGGCATTAGCGTACGGGTATTCGCCAGTGAAGGCGCGGAACATAGTGACCCCGAGTGCATAGATGTCGGTAGTCTCGTTACCGGCTTCGCCCTCGCCCATCTCGGGGGCCATATAGGCGAGCGTGCCGGGCGCCGCATCGGCGGGGAATTCCTCCAGACCAGGCACTCGAACCACCCCGAGATCGATCAGCTTCAGCGACCCATTGCCTTCGAGGATCACATTGTCCGGCTTGATGTCGCGATGGATGATCCCGGCTCGGTGCAACGCCGCCACCGCACGCGCCAGCGCGACGGTGATGTGCCTTCCCTCTTCTAGGCCAAGCGCCGGGCTGCGCGACAGCCGACGCTCCAACAGCTCGCCCTGGTAGAGCGGCATTACCGTATAGAGACAGGTCTGCCGCCCAGGCGGCAGCTCGATGACCCGCCCGATCGACGGATTATGTACCCGGGCGCCGACCCAGGCCTCGCGCACGAACGCCGCGTGGTAGGCCTCGACGCTGGCGATCTGCGGCTTGGGGAATTTGACGGCGACCGTGCCGCCCTCGACCTCGTCCTCGGCGCCGAACAGGCGGCTGTAGCGTCCGTCGGAGATCAACGCCTTGAGCACAAACCCATCGATGGTCTCGCCGGCGACCGGCACCGGCCGTACCGGCAATTTCTGAATGGCGCCGAATATATCGGCCGAGCCTGAGGTCGGCAGCGCAACCACGTCGAGCACCAACGCGGTGCAGTTGTCGGTGCTGTCCGCGGCGAGCGCGGCGTTAACCAGCGCGCTCGCCGTATCCTCCGGCGCGGAGCGCTCGCGCATAATCTCGGCGATGCTCTGCTCGGTCAGGACACCATGGACCCCGTCGCTACACAGCATGAAGCGATCATGCAGCGCGACGGTCTGGGTCGAGTAATCGAGCCTGACTTCCGCCTCGACCCCGAGTGCGCGATTGAGCGTGTGCGATCGGTCCTCGCGCAAATGGTCGGTGGTCAGGCAGGTGAGACGATTGCCGCTGAGCCTATAGGCGCGGGTGTCGCCAACGTGCAGCAAGTGCGCGACCCGGCCGCGCAGTACCAACGCGGTGAAGGTACAACCCAGCCCCGCAAGGTCCGGATCCTGGCGGCCCATCGCATTGATCCAGCCGTTGAGCGCGCTGACGATCTTGGCACCGGCGCGCTGCACCTCCATGGTTTCTGGCAGGTCGCAAAACCCGTCGAGAAAGCCGCGCACCGCGGTCTCCGCGGCGGCGCGGCCGCCTTTGGCACCGCCGATCCCGTCAGCAATCGCCGCGACGACTTCTTGACGCGGCTCGGGGAGTTCGGAGCCGAGCAGCGCGCCCGCGAAGTCCTCGTTGGCCTTGCGCGGCCCGGTCTTTGAGGCAAAGCCAACAATCGCGCGCACCCCGATTTCGCCGCCCTGGTCCGGTTGGCCGGTTAATTGAGCTTCCGGCGCCGCCATCAGAATTCGCCAATTCCGAGAACTTTGTCGCTGACCATAAGCGCGCCAGTTAAGTGATTAAAATTTGGGCACATCGTCATCAAACCGTTACACGCACCTTACGATCTCTGGACGCCGAGGCGCCTACTCCTGCTGGCAGGTATAATGGAGGAAATAGCCGCCAGTGGTCGACGCGGCGCGAAGTCGTAGCTTCCCGGTTGCCCGATCGAGTTCGTAAATCCCTCCGCCCTTATCGCGCCAACTGATCGAGGTGTTGGTAATCGTCGCGGGAAGCGAGTCGACAAGGCTGTGGTTGAGATCGACGACGACTGGCCAGTTTGCCCCGCCTACCGGGTTCGTGCATCGCAAGTGCAGCATCCCCGCATCCGCTGCCCAACCGCTGGAGGCTGGGATCGCGCCGGTTGCGAGAGCCAGCATTAATCCTCTCGTTAATCGAATTCGCATCCCGCCACGAAAAAATTTTCTCAGCATTATCAACGCTCTCAGCTCGAACTGGGCACTGCCCGTCAAATAGGCACGAATTTTGCCACGACGTCAAATCGAACGGCGCGCTTGTCGAGTCCGACGCTTTGCGGGGGCTTTGGCATAAGGGTCGGGACTAAATCTTACGAGGTGGAGAATGCTAGTCGCATCACCAAAATGGTTAGACACCGGCTCGAATGCCTGGCAAATGGCGGCCGCCACATTTGTCGGACTACAGAGCATCCCGGGGCTCGTGATCCTCTATGGCGGCATTGTCAAGAAGAAGTGGGCGCTGAACTCGGCCTTCATGGCCATGTATGCATTCGCGGCCGTGATGATCGTCTGGGTGCTATGGGCCTACAACATGGCATTCGGCACGCAATGGTTCGATTTCTGGGCCTTTCTCGGTAAGCCGGAACCAGCGCTTTCGGCCGCTTTCTTGCTCGGTCAAGCGAACATTCCATCGATTTCGACAACAGGCGACTCGGCGGGCTTGCCCCCGTTTGGCTTCCCGATGGCGACATTGGTGTTCTTCCAGTTCGTCTTCGCCGCGATCACCGTGATCATTCTCGCCGGCTCGCTAATCGGGCGCATGAGCTTCAAGGCCTGGATCATCTTCGTGCCGGTGTGGATGACCTTCGTCTACACGGTCGGTGCCTTTAGCATCTGGGGCGGCGGCTGGCTGGCGTCGATGGGAGCGGCCGATTACTCGGGCGGCTACGTCATTCATCTCGCGGCGGGAACCTCCGGCTTTGTTGCGGCATGGGTGATCGGCCCGCGCATCCAGCAGGATCGCGACCATTTCCCGCCCAACAGCCTGTTAATGGCGATGGCCGGCGCCGGTATCCTGTGGCTTGGCTGGAACGGCTTCAACGGCGGCGACCCGTACTTCGCCAATGCCGACGCCTCGGCGGCGATCCTCAACACCAATTTGTGCACCTGCGTGTCGCTGCTGGTGTGGACGATCATGGACTCGATGGCTTACGGCAAGCCGTCGGTCGTCGGCGCGATCAACGGCATGATCGCGGGCCTCGTCGGCATCACGCCCGGCGCCGGCTACGTCAACGGCTGGGGCGCCATGGCGATCGGCGTTTGCACCGGCATCATCCCGTGGATCATGATGAACAAGGTGCAGACCAGCGCTCTGTTCAAGAAGGTCGACGACACGCTGTCCGTCCTGTCGACCCACGGCGTCGCCGGCTTGCTCGGCGGGTTGCTGGTCGGGGTCTTCGCCTGTGGGGACATGCTTGTCTATCTCGCGCCCGAGGGTGACAAGCAGGCGCCCGGCATCAGCATCACCGGCCTGCTCTATGGCGACACGGGCAACCAGCTCTTGGTGCAGGTCTATGCCGCTGCGTTCATCATCGTCTTCAATGTGGTCGCAACCTTCGTCATCCTCAAGGTGATCTCGATCTTCGTATCCTTGCGGATGGATGAGGCGACGCTGCGCGTGGGCGACGATGCGGTGCACGGCGAGACCGCGTACAACTTCGGCGATGGGGAAGAAGTCCCCGCGGTCGCGGAATAAGGACGGTCTCGAAGCTCGAATCGGGGGATTCGGGGGTGCGATCCTGACGGACCGCCCCCCGATCTTCCGCAAGTCGCGATACACTATCGTTTCGTAGGTTTCTGTTATCTATTGTAAGCGTTGCGGATAACTATTTGCCTACTATTTGGGCAGCTTGGCAATTCGCCGAGAAAACGTCACACAAGCTTCGTATTCCGTTTGATTTCGTTCTCGCCAGTTATATACTGTAGATAGTCTGGTTCCCAACCATCCCGTTGGTGGGTCCTTACCCACCGGTCGGTATCGACATTCTAGGAAAGCACGCCATGAATTGGAGCCTTACCACATCACTGCGTCTAAGCATCGCCGGGTTTGCCGCGCTCGCCACGGCGCAACTGGGGCTGACCGCATCGTCGGCATGGGCGCAGACGGCTGCGCCTCCGCCTCCGCCTCCGCCAGGCGCGCCACCAGCTCCGGCACCCGCTCCAGCCGCGCCAGCCGCTCCGACATCGCCGCTGACGGCGCCGAGCCTGACCGGCCCGCTGACGCTCAGCACAGACCCGTATAACTTCGAAGCCGCGGGTCTCGGCAAGCTCTATATCAGCGGTGTCGCGAGTGCTCTCCTTGGAGCTCAAAGCGACCCGACGTTCGTGTTCTTGCCTAACGGCACGATTCGCTCCGACCACGCCGGCATTGCCGATGCCAGCAATGTGCAAGGCATCATCCAGAAGATCGACGGGCTCTTCCAATTCTATGTTCAGACTGGTCTCTATTCTCTGCCTTCTCTGGGTCTCAATTACAACGTGACGCAGAAGGCGATCTCCGCCGACACGAATTACTTCGGGCTGATGCCGGTCGGTTACGCCAAGATCGTGCCGTCCGACAACTTCAACGTATTGGTGGGTAAGCTGCCGACCCTGATCGGCGCGGAATACACTTTTACGTTCCAGAACATGAACATCGAGCGCGGGCTGTTGTGGAACCAGGAGCCGGCGATCAGCCGCGGCATTCAGGCCAATCTGACGACCGGGCCGGTTGCCTGGGCGGTCTCGCTTAACGATGGTCTCTATTCCGGCAATTACGACTGGATCACCGGCTCCGCCGCTTGGACGATCGATCCCGCCAATACACTAACGTTAGTCGGCGGGGGCAATTTCGGGCAAAGCGGCGCGAATACTGTTGCGACGCCGTTCTTCCAGAATAACGAAGAAATCTTCAACGTCATCTATACGTACAACAACGCGCCGTGGACCGTGACGCCGTACTTCCAATACACCTCGGTGCCGAAAAACCCGAGCCCCTTTTTCGGTGCGCCAAAGGGTGCCGAGACCTGGGGTGGAGCGATTCTGGCCAACTACGCCTTCGCCGACACGCCGTGGAATCTCTCCGGACGGTTTGAATACATCAGCTCGAGTGGCAGCGCAGCGGCCGGAAATGCGAACGTTCTCGGCTACGGGCCCGGCTCTTCGGCGGTATCGTTCACTCTGACGCCAAGCTATCAGCAGGGCATCTTCTTCGCCCGGGTCGAGGGATCGATCGTCGCGCTGTCGGGGACGACAGCGGGTTTCGCCTTTGGCAAAGCGGGCACGACCACGACGCAGGAAAGAATCTTGCTTGAAACCGGCGTCATGTTCTAGCCGTTCCCCAAACACCGATAGAGTTGTCGCTGAGGGCCCCCTCGAGGGGCCCTCTTTCGTTTTGGACGTTTTTTCGTTGGCACGGATTGTGCGTCAATCCGTAGCAAGGCCAACCCGCTGTGCAGCGACCGGACGATGAAAAAAATCGAGGCCATCATCAAGCCGTTCAAGCTTGATGAGGTGAAGAGCGCGCTGCACGAGGTCGGCATCACGGGCTCACTGTGGCCGAAGCCGCGGCTTCGGCCGGCAGAAGGGCCATACCGAGCTCTACCGCGGCGCCGAATACGTCGTCGACTTCCTGCCCAAGGTGAAGATCGAAGTCGTCATGGAAGATGCGCTGGTCGCCGCGCGCGATCGAGGTCGATCGAGCAAGCGGCCCGGACCGATAAGCATCGGCGACGGCAAAATCTTCGTGTCGACGATCGAGGAGGCGATCCGCATCCGTACCGGGGAGCGCGGCCCCGATGCCGTGTAAGGCTCAGAGTATCGGCACAGCCGATCAGGAACGCTAGCAAGCGCTAACCCCATTTCACCAACCACTAGGAACAACGCGATGGCGGATACAGACAAGGTGATGGCTCTGATCAAGGAGCATGAGGTGAAGTATGTCGATTTCCGCTTCACCGATCCCAGAGGCAAGTGGCAGCATTTGGCGCATCACGTGCGCACCATCACGCCGGAGTTTTTGACCGGCGGGGTGATGTTCGACGGCTCCTCGATCGCTGGATGGAAGGCGATCAACGAGTTCGACATGCTGTTGGCGCCCGATTGCGCCACCGCGGTGATGGACCCGTTCGCCGCCCAGCCGCAGCTCATCATCTTCTGCGACGTGCACGAGCCGTTGACCGGCCAGCCCTATGCCCGCGACCCGCGCTCGACCGCCAAGAAGGCCGAGAAGTACCTGATCTCCTCCGGCATCGGCGACACCGCCTATTTCGGGCCCGAGGCCGAGTTCTTCATCTTCGACGACGTGCGCTACGAATTGACGATGAACGCCGCCTCCTACACCATCGATAGCGAGGAAGGCCCCTGGGTCTCGGCCAAAGAGTTCCCCGACGGCAACACTGGACACCGCCCACCGATCAAGGGCGGCTACTTCCCGGTGCCCCCGGTCGACGGCCAGTCGGACATTCGCGCCGAAATGCTCTCGGTGATGTTCGACATGGGCCTCAAGGTCGAGAAGCACCACCACGAGGTGGCCCCTTCCCAGGCCGAACTCGGCGCCGAGTACGACACTTTGGTCCGGACCGCCGACGGCATGCAGATCTACAAATACGTCGTCCACAACGTCGCCAACCAGTACGGCAAGACCGCCACCTTCATGCCCAAGCCGATCAAGGGCGACAACGGATCGGGCATGCACACCCACCAGTCGATCTGGAAGGGCGAGCGGCCCTCCTTCGCCGGCAACCTCTATGCCGACCTCTCCGAGACCGCGCTCTTCTACATCGGCGGCATCATCAAGCACGCCAAGGCGATCAACGCCTTCACCAACCCAACCACCAACTCCTACAAGCGCCTCATCCCCGGCTTCGAGGCCCCGGTCCTCTTGGCCTACTCGGCGCGCAACCGCTCGGCCTCCTGCCGCATCCCCATCGTCTCGTCACCGAAGGCCAAGCGCGTCGAGGTGCGCTTCCCCGACCCCGCCTGCAACCCCTATCTCGGCTTCGCCGCGATGCTGATGGCCGGCATCGACGGCATCCAGAACAAAATCCACCCGGGCGAACCGATGGACAAAAACCTCTACGACCTGCCACCCGAGGAGTTGAAGGACGTCCCCACCGTCTGCGGCAGCCTGCGCGAGGCCCTCGGCGCGCTTGCCGCCGACCACGCCTTCCTCACCAAGGGCGACGTCTTCACCGCCGACCAGATCGAGAGCTACATCGAACTCAAATGGGAAGAGGTCTACGCCTTCGAGCACACACCCCACCCCATCGAGTTCCAGATGTACTACTCGGTGTGAGGACACTCTGACGCGCCCCGGCGAAAGCCGGGACCCTCGCGTCAGCCGCTGCGAAGCGAAAAGGGCCGGAGCAATCCGGCCCTTTTATAGTTGCGAATACTTATTTCTTCTCCGGCTCGCCTTTGTCGCCGTCCGGCCGAAAATCAAGCGAGCAGCCGTTCATGCAATAGCGCAGACCCGTCGGTTGCGGGCCGTCGTCGAAGACATGGCCCAAATGCCCGCCGCATTTCTGGCAATGCACCTCGGTGCGGGTCATGAAAAAGCTGCGGTCCGTCTCGGTTTCAACCGCGCCGTCCATCGGTTCATAGAAGCTCGGCCAGCCACTGCCGCTGTTGAACTTGGTCTCCGATACGAAGAGCGGCGCGCCGCAGCCGGCGCAATAGTAGGTGCCGGGTTCATAATGATGGTCGAGGGGGCTGGTGCCGGCGCGCTCGGTGCCATGCTTGCGCAGGATGTGGAACTGCTCTGGCGTCAGTTTCTCGCGCCACTCGTCATCGCTCATCGAGATTTCGAAATTCTTGTCTTTCGCCATCGGCTTCCCCTCAGCGGCAAGTTCTGCGGCCAGCCCTGAATATCGGACTTGTCGAAGCGCGCGTGAAGGGGTCGCGAAGGTTAGTGAATGCGCTCGCCGCTTTCGGGCGTGGGACGCAGCAGCTCCGCGGTCGAACGGGCGATCCAGCACCAGACGATGCAGGAGAGCTCATCGTCGCCGATGCGCAGCCGCTCGGCCTCGCGCTCGGCCACCTGCAGCGCCTCGCTGCCGTGCCGCCGCACCAGCATCAGCGCCGCCTCCCAGATCTTGCGCTCGTTGGTCATCTGGCCGTTGGTCATCATCTGAGTAAATCCCGCCCAGACCGGCTAGTTCCCCCTGACCCCACGATGGCTCACAATAAGCGGCAAGCCAAGCTATATATTGTTACCTCCAGTTGAAAGATATACTGCATCCTGCTTGCGTGGGTTTGGGCCCTCCGTATAATCCGCGGCATGCCCGACCTCTTCGATAATTTGGCGCGAAAGCTCGACGACGACTCCTATTCGGCCAAAGACATCGAGGTCCTCGAAGGGCTCGAGCCGGTGCGCCGCCGCCCTGGCATGTATGTCGGCGGCACCGACGAGCGGGCGCTGCATCACCTCGCCGCCGAGGCGCTCGACAACGCGATGGACGAGGCGGTGGCGGGTCACGCCAGTCGGATCGAGCTGGAGCTAAGCCGCGAGGGCTGGGTCACGGTGCGCGACAACGGCCGCGGCATCCCGGTCGATGCGCACCCGCGATTCCCGAACAAGTCGGCGCTCGAAGTGATCCTGACGACCCTGCATTCGGGCGGCAAGTTCGGCGGCGACGCCTATAAGACCTCGGGCGGGCTGCACGGGGTTGGCGTCTCGGTCGTCAACGCGCTGTCGGACGCGCTGTCGGTCGAGGTCGCGCGCGACCGGCGGCTCTACCGCCAGCATTATATGCCGTGGCGTTCCGCAAGGCGGGCTAGAAGATGCCGGGCCGGTGCAGAACCGGCGCGGCACGACCCTCAGCTTCCACCCCGACCCGGAAATTTTTGCGCGATGCGGAGTTCCGCCCGGCGACGCTCTATCGGATGGCACGCTCGAAGGCATATCTCTTCCGCGGCGTCGAGATCCGCTGGAGCTGCGACCCCTCGCTGCCGCGCCCCGACGGCGTGCCGCAAGAGGCGCGGCTGCACTTCCCCGGCGGGCTCGGCGATTTTCTCAGCGCCAGTCTCGCCGATAAGCCGCTGCTGACGCCGCGGCCCTTCCTCGGCAAGGTCGATTTCCCGGACGGCGGCAGTGTCGAGTGGGCGGTCGCCTGGCCAGAGGACGAAGATGACGGGTTCTGCCACTCCTATTGCAACACCATCCCGACAATCGAGGGCGGCACCCACGAAGCCGGCCTTCGCAACGCCCTCACCCGCGGGCTCAAGGCGCATGGCGAGCTGATCGGCAACAAGCGCATCGTCCAGGCGACCGGCGAGGACGTCACCACCGGCGCGGCGATGCTGTTGTCGTTGTTTCTGCGCGACCCGCAATTCCAGGGGCAGACCAAGGAGCGGCTCGCGTCGGCCGAGGCAACGCGCCTCGTCGAGAACGCGGTGCGCGACCATTTCGACCATTGGCTCGGCGCCGACCCGGCAACGACCCGGCTTCTCCTCGATCGCATCGCCGAGCGCGCCGAGGAGCGCACCCGCCGGCGCCAGCAGAAGGAGATGGCGCGCAAGACCGCGACACGGAAGCTGCGGCTGCCGGGCAAGCTCTCCGACTGCACCCGCGACAGCGCTACGGGCACCGAAATCTTCCTCGTCGAAGGCGACAGCGCCGGCGGCTCGGCCAAGCAGGCGCGCAACCGCGAAACGCAGGCGATCCTCCCGTTGCGCGGCAAAATCCTCAACGTCGCCAGCGCCTCGGCCGACAAGATGCGCGGCAACCAGGAGCTCAGTGACATCATCCTCGCGCTCGGTGCCGGCGCCGGCAGCCACTACAAGGAAGAGGCGCTGCGCTACGAGCGGGTCATCATCATGACCGACGCCGATGTCGACGGCGCCCACATCGCCTCGCTGCTGATGACCTTCTTCTTCCGCGAGATGCCGAAGCTGGTCGATGCCGGCCACCTCTATCTCGCCCTGCCGCCGCTCTACCGGATGACCCAGGGCAACGAGACGCATTACGCGCGCGACGACGCGCATCGCGAAGAGCTGTTGCAATCGACCTTCACCGGCCGCGGCAAGGTCGAGGTAAGCCGCTTCAAGGGCCTGGGCGAGATGCCGGCGCGTTTTCTGTGGGCGACGACGATGAACCCGGCGCAACGCACCGTATTGCGGGTGAAACTACCCTCCGGCGACGAGGCCGACGACACCATCGAGACCGGCGCCGAAGCACTGAAGCGCACCGAGCATCTGGTTGAAACCCTGATGGGCCGCCGCCCCGAGCTGCGTTTCGACTACATCCAGAAAAACGCCAAGTTCGCGCGGGATTTAGACGTCTAGCGATCGCTGACCGGGCTCCGGCACATCTTGCACATTCGCATCGAGCCCCCACGTACTGCGCGTCGGCCCGGGTGGGTTCGGCTGACTTGCCTTGCTCGTCCGAGCGCCGGTTTCGTCCTCCGACCCTTTCGATGTCTGATGCGTCGCGCCATTGGCGCGGCGGTGCCGTGTCTATGAGGAGCTACGGGTTATGGCCAGCGGTAAAGTCAAATGGTTCAATTCGCAGAAGGGTTATGGCTTCATTCAACCGACCAATGGCGGGGCTGACGTATTCGTGCATATCACGGCCGTCGAGCGCGCCGGCATGGACGGCTTGCAGGAGGGCCAGACCTTGAGCTACGACCTTGAGCAGGGCCAGCGAGGCCGCGTCTCCGCGGTCAACTTGAAGGCGGAATAAGCCGGCGGCACGAGATTGGGGGACGCCCTCGGCGTCCCCCCTTTTCCGAAACGATGAGAGGACAAGCTTTTGGCAAAAGAAGAACTGATCGAATTCGAGGGCTCCGTGATGGAGCTGCTGCCCGATGCGCGGTTCCGCGTCCGTCTCGATAACGGGCACGAAACCCTGGCCTATTCGTCCGGCCGGATGAAGAAGAACCGCATCCGAATTCTCGCCGGCGACCGCGTCACCGTCGAGATGACGCCCTACGATCTGACCAAGGGCCGGATCAATTTCCGACACAAGGACAGCGCCGCGCCGCCGCCGATGGCGCGTCCGCAGTTTCGCCGCCGTTAAATTGTCATTTTTCTCGGCGATACTCGGCATTGCCTGGGGAGCATGGCTAAAAATCGCGAAATCGATTGACTTTTTCCTACCCCTCCCCAATTAACGGCACAGCGGACTACCGCTGAATTCTTATGTAAGGCAAACACTTCTCAATGGATTTTTCTGAACTTGGACTATCGCCCGAACTTCTGCGGGCGGTTTCAGACGCCGGCTATATAACCCCCACGCCGATCCAGCAACAAGCCATCCCCTACGTGACCGCCGGCCGGGACGTGCTCGGCTGCGCGCAGACCGGGACCGGCAAGACCGCCAGCTTCGCGCTGCCGATGATCGATAAACTGACCGCGGGGCGCTCTCGGGCGCGGATGCCGCGCTCGTTGATCCTCGAACCGACCCGCGAGCTGGCGACGCAAGTCGAGGTCGCCTTCGAGGTCTACGGCAAGCATCACAAGCTGACGACCGCACTGCTGATCGGCGGCGAGAGCTTTGCCGACCAATTGCGCAAGCTCGACCGCGGCGTCGATGTGCTGATCGCCACCCCGGGCCGCCTGCTCGACCTATTCGAGCGCGGTAAGATCCTCCTGACCGACGTGCGCATCCTTGTCATCGACGAGGCCGACCGCATGCTCGACATGGGCTTCATCCCCGATGTCGAGCGCATCGTCGGGCTGCTGCCGAAAACCCGGCAGACCCTCTTCTTCTCGGCAACGATGCCGCCCGAAATCCGCCGCCTCGCCGACGCCTTCCTCAATCTGCCGGTCGAGGTTTCAGTGTCGCCGCCCGCCTCGGCCGCCGAGACCGTGGCGCAATCGCTGATCGTGCTGCAGCCGGAAGAAAAGCGCGAGGCGCTGCGGCGTCTCATCCGCTCCGAGGATGTCAAGAACGCGCTGATTTTCTGCAACCGCAAGCGCGATGTCGACATCCTCCACAAGTCGCTCACCAAGCACGGGTTCGACGCCGCGGCGCTACACGGCGACATGGTGCAATCGAAGCGCACCGAGACGCTGGAGCGGTTCAAGAACAATGAGATCAGGCTCCTCGTGTGCAGCGACGTCGCGGCGCGTGGGCTCGATATCCAGGGCCTCTCCCACGTCTTCTGCTTCGACGTGCCCTATCACGCCGAGGATTACGTCCACCGCATCGGCCGCACTGGCCGGGCCGGGCGCGATGGCCGCTCCTTCACCCTCGCCGCGCCCGAGGACGGCAAGTCGGTCGCCGCGATCCAGAAGCTGATCGGCCGCGACATTCCACTGGTCACGATCCCCGGGATCGAGACCGCCGAACTCGATTTCGAGGGCGAACGCGGCCGCGGGCGCCGCCCCGCGCGCAGCCGCGCCGCGAAACCGGCTCCGAAGCGCCGCGAGGATGCGCCTCGTCAGGCGCGCAAGGACGTAGCGCGGGAACCCTCGCGCGAAGCGCCGCAAGCCGCCGCGAAGGATGGCAACGTCACCCCGTTCCCGAAACGCGACCGGCAACCGCCGCGTCCCGCCGAGCGGCATGACGAGACGCCGAGCGCGCCTGGGTTTGGCGACCACCTGCCGGCGTTTTTGCGCCGCCAGCCGCCGGCGGTCGCGACACGCGGCTGAAGCCTGTATCATCGGCGGCCTCGGTAGTGATGAGGCTCGCATGAAGACGATCTTTGTCATGGTCAAATGCGATCTCGGCAAGGCCTATCAGGTCGCCGACGAGGCCGTGCAGGGCATCGAGGAGGTTTCGGAGGTTTACTCGACCTCCGGCCAGTACGACCTGCTGATGAAATGCTATTTGCCCGACAACGCCGATATCGGCCATTTCGTCACCGAACGGGTGCAGGTGCTGCCGGGCATCAAAGACACCTTCACGATCATCGCCTTCAAGGCATTCTCGCCGGATGCGGCGGCCGGCTGAGCGGAGGACATCGCGATGAGCACATGGGTCAAGGCCGCCGACCGCGCCGCGCTCGGCGACGGCGAGGTGATCGGGGTCATCGTCGACGGGCGCGAGGTCGCGCTCTACGAAATGGACGGCGAGATTTTCGCCACCGACGACATCTGCACCCACGCCTACGCCAAATTGTCGGACGGCTGGATGGAGCGCGGCGAGATCGAATGCCCGCTACACGCCGGCCGCTTCGACATTCGCACCGGCAAAGCCACCGCCCCGCCTTGCGTCGACGACCTGAAGACCTACCCGGTGCGGGTCGAAGGCGGCGAAATCCAGGTGCAGCTGGACTAGCTAGGCGTACACCCGCCGGTAGAGTTCGATGATCTCATCGCTTGACGGCACGCGCGGGTTGTTGGCCGGCGAGCCGGAGGCGATGGCCTGCGACGCCATGGTCGGCAGCATTTCGTCGTAGCGGTCTTTGGCGATGCCGTAATCCTTGGGGCTCGGCACCTTGAGGTCGGCGTTGAGGCCGCGCAGCGCGTCGAGCAAACGGGCGACCGAAGCCTGGCCCCCCTCGCCTTCCTCGGCGACGCCCATGGCGCGGGCGCAATCGGCGTAGCGCTCGAGCGCGGCCGGCGCCGAGAACGCGGTGATCTCGGGCAGCAGCATCGCGTTCGAGAGGCCATGCGGCACATGGAAGAACGCGCCGATCGGCCGGCTCATCCCGTGCACCAGCGCGACGCTGGCGTTGGAGAAGGCCATCCCGGCCGTGGTCGCGCCGAGCATCATCGCCTCGCGAGCGGCGCGATTCTGCGGGTCGGCGCAGGCGGCGCGAATATTCTTGGCGATGAGCCCCATCGCGTTCTTGGCGAGGCCGTCGGTGTAGGGGCTGGCGCGCTTCGAGACATAGGCCTCGATCGCGTGCGTCAGGCTGTCGATCCCGGTATCGGCGGTGAGCCGCAATGGCATCGTCAGGGTCAGCTCGAAATCGACAATCGCCGCGGTCGGGCAGCAGGCGAGCCCCGCGACCAGCATCTTCTCGTCGGTCTCGGTGTCGGTGATGACGGTGAAGCGCGTGACCTCCGAGCCGGTGCCGGCAGTGGTCGGGATCGCGATGATCGGCAGCCCGATCTTGGGGATGTCGTTCGGCACTTTGTAGTCGCGCATCTGCCCGCCATTGGCGTGCAGCACCGACATGCCCTTCGCGGTATCGATCGGGCTGCCGCCGCCGATCGCGATAAGGCTGTCGTAGGGCGCCTCGCGCAGTCGCTCGACGCCGATGCCGATGACCTCGGTCGTCGGGTCGGAGACGGTGTCCTGGAACACCGCCCATTCGATCCTGCGCGCCGTCGAGCAGCGCCGTCGCCTTGTCGAGAATGCCCGATTTGGCGATGAACGGGTCGGTGACAATCAGCGGATGCTTGAGGCCGAGCCGCGCCATCAGCGCCGGCAGCTCGCCGAGCGCGCCGCCGCCGATCGACAGAAGCCGCGGTGTGGTGATCAGTGCTGCGGCCATCTCTCCCTCCCGGTTTAAGTCCCGCTATTGCGGGAGGCGGGGCGGATGCCCCGCCGCACCTGGTGTGGCAGCCGCAGCATAGCAAGCCGGTCAGTCGGCGGCAGCCTTCTCCTCGCCTGCCGACTGGTAGACCGCCGGATCGAACCGCTCCATGTAGCGGAAGCCGCCGGCCAGGGAGGTGAAGCCGCAGCGCCGGTACAAGTTCGCAGCATCGCGGGTCACCAGCAGCCAGCGGCGCAACCCCTGCAGCGGCTCGTAGGTCTGGATCGTCTCGACCAGCCATTGCCCGAGGCCATCGTTGCGCGCCTCAGCCACGACAAAGACATCGGCAAGATAGGCGAAGGTCGCTTCGTCGGTGACGACCCGGGCAAAGCCGATCTGCTCGCCGTCGCGATAAAGGCCGAAACACAGCGAATGCTCGATCGCGCGCTGCAGCACGTCGCGCGGAATGCCGCGCGCCCAATGCGAGCACTCACCCAGAAAATGATGGATCAGCCCGATATCGAGCCGGTCCTTGTCGGTATCGATTTCTAACGTGACCCCGCCGACCACGCGGCGGGCAACGACGCTCTCGGTCATCGCAATCCCCTACAGGCTGGAGGCTTCGACAAATGCGGCTTACCCGGCCGGGGCGCAGCCGTTTGCAGCCCCGCCGCGGGGCTGCTAGCGCATTCGTCGTCGCAGGGCGCGGAGAGCGTTCGTCATGGCCCGCAGCAAATGGGGAAGCATGGCGGCGATGTCAACCCGGCTTTCTCAGCCTGAATTTCAGCACCCCTTCCGTCTCGCTCGCCGCCAACAACTCGCAGCCGGTGGTCTTGCAGAAATGCTCGAAATCCTTCGACGCGCCGGGGTCGGTGGCGAGCACTTCGAGGATGCCGCCTGCCGGGACGTCGCGCAGCGCACGCCGCGCTTTCAGCACCGGCAGCGGGCAGAGCAACCCGGTGGCATCGAGGGTCGCATCGGCCGGTACATCATTCACTATTCCACCTCCATGACGCGCCAATCTTACCCTCGGCCCGGCCGGTGGGTCTATGATGGGGGCTCAATGAGCACGATCTTGCAAATCCTCGTCAGCCCGCGCCCGCATTCGGTAAGCCGGCTGATCGCGCGCGAGCTGGTCGCGCGGCTTCAGGTGCGCGAGCCGGGCGCGCGGGTGATCGATCGCGACCTCGCGGCCGATCCGCCGCCGCACCCCGACCTCGCGCTCTACAATGCGATTTTGTCGCCCGAGATGGGGCCGGAGCACCCCGATTTCGCTCTCTCCGAACGCTATATCGGCGAGCTGGAGGCGGCCGACTGGGTGGTGATCGGCACGCCGATGAATAATTTCACCGTGCCTTCGACCCTCAAGGCCTGGATCGATCACATCGTTCGCATCCGCCGCACCTTTCGCTCGACGCCGGAAGGCAAGATCGGTCTCTTGCGCGATACCCCGGTGATCGTCGTCAGCGCGCATGGCGGCTATATCGGCGGGACACCGGCCTATCAGCCCGATTTCCTCACGCCGTATCTGCGGGCGATCTTCGAGACCATCGGGATGCCGAGGATCGAGTTCGTCCCGTTACAGGGCGTCAGTCGCGGACCGGAACAGCTGGCGAAGGCGCTTGCCGAGGCGCGGGAGTGGATCGACCGGCGGTTCCCGCTCGGCCGGGCCGACGCAGCCGTCTGATTACACTTCGTCGGCGATCGCGGTTTTGAGCGCGCGAATGCGCTCTTCGTCGCGCTTGTAGAAGGTCCACTGCTTGATCCGCTTGGCGCGCACCGCGCCGACATCGACGAGGAGCTTCATGTGTTCGGTTACGGTCGGCTGGCTGACCCCGAGCTTTTCGGCGATGAGAAGCCCGCAGACGCCATCCTCGACAAGATCGCCATCGACCTGCTCGCGGAAATGCGCGCGTGGATTCTTGAGCCAATCGAGAATCTGCAGGCGTCGCTCGTTGGCAAAGGCGCGAAGGGTGATTGCGACAGTCATTTAGGGAATTGGCTAACTCCCTTAACTATGCCATCGTGCCTCCACAATGCAAGCCATCAATCGAGACGCCATCGCCGCCACCGAGCGGCTTATCCGACATCATGTCCGGCGCACGCCGGTCATAACCGTCGATGCCGCCGATTTCGGACTCGAGCCGCGGCCTCTAGCGTTCAAGCTCGAATTCCTCCAGCACACCGGCTCGTTCAAGCCGCGCGGCGCGTTCGTCAACCTGCTGACCCGCAAGGCTCCGCCGGCGGGGGTGGTCGCGGCCTCGGGCGGCAATCACGGCGCCGCGGTTGCGTTCGCCGCGATGCGTCTCGGGATCAAGGCCGCGATCTTTGTGCCCAAGGTGACCTCGCCCGCCAAGCTCGACCGCATCCGCGCCTATGGCGCCGAGCTGGTGGTGACCGGCGAGGTCTATGCCGAAGCTTTGGCCGCGAGCGACGAACGCGTTGCCAAGACCGGCGCGCTGCCGGTGCATGCCTACGACCAGCCCGAGACCCTGCTCGGTCAAGGCTCGGTCGGGCTGGAGCTCGAGGCGGACCGGCCGGAGATCGACACGCTGCTGGTCGCAACCGGGGGCGGCGGACTGATCGGCGGCATCGCCGCCTGGTACGAAGGGCGCACGCGCGTCGTCTCGGTCGAGCCCGAAGCGGCGCCGACCCTCTACGATGCGCTCGAGGCCGGACGCCCGGTCGATGCCCCGGCGGGCGGGATCGCCGCCGACTCGCTGGCGCCGCGCCAAGTCGGCAAATTGATGTTCCCGATCGCGCAGAAATACGTCTCCGATGCGGTGCTCGTTACCGATAACGCAATTCTCGACGCGCAACGCCGGCTGTGGGATGTGCTGCGGGTTGCCGTCGAGCCCGGCGGGGCGGCGGCGCTGGCGGCGCTCCTCGCTGGCCGCTACCGGCCGGCGAAGGGCGAACGGGTCGCTGTGCTGCTGTGCGGCGCCAATACGAACGCGGTCGATTTCCAGCGATAAGATTCAGCCGAATTTCCCGGAACGCGGGAAGCCCTGCGGCACGCTGCGGCCGGAACCGCCGCGCGCGCCGCGCCACGGCACCAGGTCGGTTTCAGTGCGGGTGCGGTTCTCGCCTTGGCGCCACGACAGCCCGTCGGCGAGGCGAAACACCTTGGCGTCGGCGAGCTTGCCCATCCGGTAGCGCTGCAGGATGACCCCGCGGCCGCGCGCGATTTCCGGTATTTCCTCGAGATCGACAACCAGCATGCGCCGGTTCTCGCCGACAAAGGCGACAGCGTCGCCGCTGGCGGGGACGCAAATCGACGCCGTCTCGCCTTTGCCCGGCGACAGGATTTGCTTGCCGGCGCGAGTCTGAGCCAGCGCCTCCTCGCCATCGACGATAAAGCCGCGCCCGTCCGTGGCCGCGACGAGAATCTTCATGCCGAGGCGATAGGGGAACATGGCGACGACTTCGAACTCGTTTGGCAGGTCGATCATGACGCGCAGCGGCTCGCCCTGGCCGCGCCCGGAGGGCAGCCGATCGACCCCAAGGGTATAGAACCGACCGTTGCTGGCGAAGATCATCAGCCGGTCGGTAGTCTCGGCCGGCACCACGAAACGCGGTCCATCGCCCTCTTTGTAGCGCTGCTCGGCGGCGGCGATGTTGTGGCCCTTGGCGGTGCGGATCCAGTCCTTCTCCGAGCAGAGCACCGTCACCGCTTCGCGCTCGATCAGCGCCGTCACCGGGATATCGAGCGGCGCCGGCACGTCGCCGATCGTGGTGCGGCGGCGGCCGAGCGCGGTATCGCCGCCAAACTCCTTCGCGGTCGCGGCGACTTCTTTAGCCAGTACCGTCCATTGCCGGCGGTCGCTGCCGAGCAGCTTTTCGATATCGCCGGACTCGGCGGCCAACTCCTCCAACTCCTTGCGGATCGCGACTTCCTCGAGCCGGCGCAAAGCGCGCAGCCGCATGTTGAGGATGGCTTCGGCCTGGGCGTCGGTGAGGCCCCAGCGCGCCATCATCTCGTCCTTGGGCTCGTCGGCCTCGCGGATGATGCGGATCACCTCGTCGAGGTTGACGTAGACGATGACGAGGCCACGCAACACCTCCATCCGCCGCGCCACCGCGGCAAGCCGGTGCCGGCTGCGCCGCTGCAAGACCACACGGCGGTGGTCGAGAAAGGCCTGCAGCACCTCCTTCAAGTCCATCACCCGCGGCACACCGGCGGGGTCGAGGACATTGAGATTGAGCGGTATGCGGACCTCCAGTTCGGTCAGCCGGAACAGCTGCTCCATCAGCACGTCGGCGTCGACGTTGCGGGTCTTCGGCTCGAAGACGAGGCGGATATCCTCGGCCGATTCGTCGCGGACATCGGCGAGGAGCGGCAGCTTCCGCTCCTCGAGAAGCTGAGCGATCTTCTCGATCAGCCGGCTCTTCTGGACCTGATAGGGCACCTCGGTGACGACGATCTGGTAGAGCCCGTGCGCCAGCGGCTCCTTCACCCAGCGCGCGCGCAACCGGAAGCCGCCGCGGCCGGTCTCGTAGGCGACCCGGATGCTCTCGGACGGCTCGATCAATATGCCGCCGGTCGGGAAGTCCGGGGCGGGCATCAGCGCTACCAGCTCTGCGACCGGGCAGCGCGGGTTGTCGATCAGATGCGTCAGCGCGGCGCAGATCTCGCCGACATTGTGCGGCGGCACGCTGGTCGCCATGCCGACGGCGATGCCGGCGGCGCCGTTGGCGAGGAGGTTGGGGAAGCGCGCCGGGAGAACCACCGGCTCGCTGTTCTCGCCGTCATAGGTCTCGCGAAAATCGACCGCGTCCTCGTCGATGCCCTCGAGCAACGCCTGCGCCACCGCCGACATCCGGCTTTCGGTGTAGCGCATCGCCGCCGGCGTTATCGCCGTCGATATTGCCGAAATTGCCCTGGCCGTCGACGACCGGGATAGCGCTGCGCGAAATCCTGCGCGAGGCGCACCATGGCGTCGTAGATCGCGGCATCGCCGTGCGGGTGGTACTTGCCCATCACTTCGCCGACGACCTGTGCGCATTTCTTGTAGCCGCTGTCGGGGTTCATGCGCAGCTGGTTCATCGCGTGCAGGATGCGGCGATGCACCGGCTTCAAGCCGTCGCGCACATCGGGCAGCGAGCGCGCCATGATCGTCGACAGCGCGTAGGACAGATAACGCTCGCCGAGCGCGTCGGCGAAATCGACGTCCTGAACGCGTTCGATGACGTCTGCCATCGTGTCAGGCCCTTATTTCGGTTGAGCCCCGATCATACCAGCCGGCGCAGCCGGGCGGCGAGGCGGGCGCGCGCTTCGGGCAGGCTGCGCCCGTGCGGCGCCAGCAGATGGTGATGCAGGAAATAGCCGGTCAGGGTGAGACCGGCATCGAGTTCGGCGCCGCCCGCGGCTGCGTCGCGCCACAAAAAAGCGGGCAGCGCCAAGAGCTTCTCGTGATAGGGCGCGCCCGCCGAACGCGACACCGCGCGGCCGGAGCGCGGCGAGACATAGGCGAGATCGTCATTGACCCCGGTCGCGGCGCAGGCGCTGAGGTCGAGCCCATAGCCGAGCGCCGCCAGCAGTGCGCATTCCCACACGACATAGCGAGCCGCCCAGTCCACCGAATCGAGCGTGGCGATCAACTCAGCAAAGCTTTGATAAACATCGCCGTGCGGCTCGCGCTCCGGCAAGGCCAGCGCGATCAGCGCCGCAGCCGAGGACAGGAGGGCGAGCTTGTCGGCATCGTCGATCAGCGCGGCGGCGTGAGCGCGCAAGAGCTCGATGTCGAAAGAGCCGAGATGTTCCTCGAGTCTTCCGCGCCAACTCACCGCCACGAGATTGCCAGGCTGAAGCAGAGCCCGTCGCTTCGGCGACTGACCACCGCGCACAAGCCCGGCGTGGCGACCGTGTTCGGCGGTCAGCAGCTCGACGATCATCCCGGCCTCGCCGTGCCGCCGCCCGGTCAACACAAAGCCGGTATCGCGCCAATCCATCAGCCGCCCCCCGCCGCTGATAAACCGCCCAAAACGCTAAAAACGATGTTCACTATACAGTTGATATTATTGATATTTTTCCTCATTCTGCCCCGCATAAACAGCGAGATATCAGCGGCAATAACAGCGACTTAACAGCGGAAAAAGAGCGGGAAAACAATCCGGCCTCCGGCCCCGCCATCGCTCCGGGACCGGCCCGGCCGATCCGACGCCGCTCATAGATAATGTCGCGATGCGATGTTTCAATATAGGCAATTGCTATTTTATCTACGCATTGTAGTCGAGACCGAGCGGCGCGAAGCGCTCAGGGTCGTCGGGCCAACCCTCACGTACCTTGACGAAGAGGAACAGGTGCACCTTGCGGTCGAGCATCGCGCCCAATTCAGCGCGGGCGCGGGCGCCGATCGTCTTGATGCGCTTGCCGCCCTCGCCGAGCACGATGGCGCGCTGGCTCTGCCGTCGGACATAGATCACCTGCTCGACGCGGACGCTGCCGTCGGGCCGCTCCTGCCAGCTCTCGGTCTCGACGGTGGCCGAATAGGGCAGCTCGTCATGGAGCTGGAGAAAAACTTGCTCGCGCGTCACCTCGGCCGCGAGGAACCGCTCCTGCGCGTCGGAGAGTTGGTCGTCCGGAAACAGATGCGGCCCGCGCGGCACGATGCCGGCGAGGTGGCGGTAGAGGGCGTCCACCCCGTCGCCATTGAGGCCGGAGATCATGAAAATGCGCTCGAACTCGGCGAGCTTGGAGGCCTCGGCGGCAAGCCCGAGCAGCGCGTCGCGACGCACCAAGTCGATCTTGTTGAGGGCAAGGATCAGCTGGGCGCGTCGCTGAGCTGAGCCGCTCGACGATCCGCCGCGTCTCCGGATCGAGGCCGCGCGCCGCGTCGACGAGCAGCACCGTCACGTCGGCATCGGAGGCACCGGCCCAGGCGGCCGCGACCATCGCCCGGTCGAGACGCCGGCGCGGCACGAAGATGCCGGGGGTGTCGACGAAAACCAGCTGGGTAGCGCCCTCGGTGGCGATGCCGAGCAGGCGGCTGCGCGTCGTCTGCGCCTTTGGCGTGACGATGGCGAGCTTCTGCCCCACCAGGCGATTGAGCAGCGTCGATTTGCCGGCGTTGGGCGCGCCGATCAGCGCGACATAGCCGCAGCGAATTTCAGCCTCAGCCATTGCCGGCCAGGCGCTCGAGCAGGACCGCCGCGGCCCCGGTTTCCGCGGCGCGCTTCGACGAGGCAGTGGCGCTGACTTCTTCCGATTGCGCGACGCTCGCCGCGACGGTGAAACGCGGCGCGTGGTCGATGGCCCCTCGGTCGCCACCACCCGGTAAGCCGGCAGGCCGAGCCCGCGCGCCTGCGCCCATTCCTGCAACCGCGTCTTCGGGTCCTGCGGCGGGCGCTCCATGGCGTCGATGAGCGGCCGCCACCAGCGCTCGACGAAAGCGAAGGCTGCCGGGTAGCCCGCGTCGAGGTAGATCGCGGCGATCACCGCCTCGCAGACATCGGCGAGGATGCTCGGGTTGCGCGCGGCTCCCGAAGCAGCTTCCGCAGGCGAGGCGACGAGATGGCGGTCGAGACCAATTCGCCGCGCGACCTCGGCGAGCGCGTCGCGCCGCACGAGTTGGGCGTGCCGCCGGGTCAAGTGCCCTTCAGGCTCGTCGGGATGGCGGCGCCAGAGGAGATCGGCGACGACGAGCCCCAGGACCCGATCGCCGAGGAACTCCAGCCGCTCGTACCCTTGCGGGCTCGCCGCGCGGCGGCGTCGCTTGCCACGGGCCGGTGCGATAGCGCTCGGGTGCGTCAGCGCCTCGGCGAGCAGCGCCGGCCGGGCAAAGACGTGATCGACAGTCTTGGCGGGATCATCGCTAACCGTGTTTGCAGGAAGACCGCAGTTAGCCGGCTTCATCAAATCATTCACATCGTCCAGCCGCCGGCCCGGGCGATGAAGGACCTATTCCTTGAACCCCGTGCAGCAGCCGACTGTACCGGATCGCCAACGGCCATTTCCAAACTTCCCACCACGCAGCCGAGCCGTCGGTCGAGAAGAACAGGAACGCCGCGCGGCCCACGAGGTTCTCGGCGGGGATGTAGCCTACTGCTGAAATCGTGCGGCTATCCTGCGAGTTGTCACGATTGTCACCCATCGCGAAATAATACCCCTGGGGGACCTCGAAAACCGGGGTGTTGTCGAGCATCTCCTCATCGCTGCGCTTGATGATGCGATGATCGAGCGGCGGCTCTCCGGGGCCGCGCGGCAGGGATTCGACGTATTGGCGCATGAGAGTCGTGCCGCCGTCCGGGTTGAGGCAATCCTCGACCTGCCGGCGCGGCACCATCTGGTCGTTGATAAAGAGCTGCCCGTGGATCATCTGGATTTTGTCGCCGGGCAGGCCGACGATCCGCTTGATGTAGTCGGTCGAGGTGTCGCTCGGCAGTTTGAACACGGCGACGTCGCCGCGCTCGGGCTTGTGGAACTCGAGGATGCGCCCCGAAAACAGCGGCAATCCGAACGGCAGCGAGAACCGGCTATAGCCATAAGAAAACTTGGAGACGAAAAGGTAGTCGCCAACCAGCAGCGTCGGGATCATCGATCCCGAGGGGATATTGAACGGCTCGTAGGCGACAGTACGAACGACCAGTGCGATCAGGATCGCGTAGATGATGGTCTTGAACGTCTCGTAGACGCCGCCCGACGATTTCTTTTTCGCGGTCGCTGTTTTCATGGCCTTGCCGGGCGTGAGAGGATCGGGATCAAGCCAAGCGCGGCGAACCGAGTCAAGGGCGCCACCGCCGCTCGCGGTCGAGGAACATCAGTCAACGGCTTGATCCGCCAACGGTTCCGCGGTGATGATGACGAGCGCCTGAGCAAGCGGCGGCTCGTCGGTGATGGTCAGCGCCACATGCGCGGTCATCCCCGGCGGGGTGATCGCCGCGAGCCGCGCCCGCGCACCGCCAGTCAACAGCATTCCCGGCTGGCCCGACGGCAGGTTGACGACCCCGAGATCCCGCCAGAAAACGCCGCGACGAAACCCGGTGCCGAGCGCCTTCGCCGCTGCCTCCTTGGCGGCGAAGCGGCGGGCGTAGCTGGCGACGCGGTTCGCTCGGCGGTCGCATTTGCGCCGCTCGGTCTCGGTGAAAATGCGGTCGAGAAAACGTTCGCCATAGCGGACAATGGTCTTTTCGATGCGGCGAATATCGATCAGGTCGCTGCCGACGCCGAGAATCATCCCGCTCAGCCGCGCGCGCGTTCGACCGAGTTGATGACCGGCGTCGCGCGCAGAGCGGCGATAATCGTCGACAACTGCTTCACGTCCGCGACCTGGATGTCGACCATGATCTCGAAGAAGTCGGTTGAGCGGTTGGTGATCTTCAGGTTGCTGATGTTGCCGCCCTGCTTGCCGATTGTCGTGGTCAGGCTGCCGAGATTGCCCGGCTCGTTGGCGATGGTGACGTTGATGCGGCCGACATGAATCGCGTCCGCCTCCTCGCTCGACCAGGCGACGTCGATCCAGCGCTCCGGCTCGTCATTGTAGGTTTCGAGGGTGTCGCAATCGATCGTGTGGATGGTCACCCCCTTGCCGGTGGTGACGATACCGACGATGCGGTCGCCAGGCAGCGGATGGCAGCATCCGGCGAAGTGCAGCGCCATCCCAGGGATGAGGCCACGGATCGGCACCGCGTGATCCTTCCCGGCGCTCTTGCGGCGCGCGCGCGACAGCGGCACCACCTTGTCCCTGGCGGCGTCGGGTGGGTGCGGGAAGGCGGCGTGAACCACTTCGCGCCCGGTCAGCATCCCCTCGCCCACCGCGACGTAGAGATCTTCGGTGGCGGCGCAGCTAAACTGCTTCAGCACCGCCTGCAGCGGTTTCTCGGAAAATTCCTGGCCTTCCTGGCGAAACGCCTTCTGCACGATGGCCTTGCCGAGGTCGAGGTATTGCGCGCGCTGCTGAGTGCGGATGTAGCGGCGAATACGGGCGCGCGCCTTGCCCGTGACGACAAATCGTTCCCAAGTCGGCGACGGCGTCTGTGCCTTCGAGGTGACAATCTCAACCTGATCGCCATTGACCAGTTCGGTGCGCAGCGGCAGCAGCCGCCCATTGATCTTGGCCCCGACGCAGGTATCGCCGATTTGCGAATGGACGGCGTAAGCGAAATCGACCGGGGTGGCGCCGCGCGGCAGCGCGATCACCTCGCCCTTCGGGGTGAAAACAAACACCTGATCCTGAAACATCTCGAGCTTGGTGTGCTCGACAAACTCCTCCGGCGAGGAATGCTCTAGGACGTCGACCAACTCGCGCAGCCAGCGGTATTGCGGTCCGTCGGTGCGCCCCGACTCCTGCTTGTATATCCAATGCGCCGCAACGCCGAGTTCGGCGACCTCGTGCATCTCGCGGGTACGAATCTGCACCTCGATGCGCTGCCGCTCCGGCCCGATGACACCGGTGTGCAGCGACCTGTAATTGTTCGGTTTTGGGGTCGAGATATAGTCCTTGAAACGGCCGGGAACCACATGATAGGCCGAGTGGATGATCCCCAACGCGTGGTAACACTGGCCGATATCGTCGACCAGCACCCGAAACGCCATCACGTCGGCGAGCTGCTCGAACGGGATGTCCTTTCGCTGCATCTTGTGCCAGATCGAATAGGCGGATTTCTCGCGCCCAACAACACTGGCGGAAAGTCCGCCCTCCTCCAGCTTTTGCGTAAGTTCGGCAACAATGCGCCGGACGATGTCGCCGCCGCTGTCGCGCAGAAAGCCGAGCCGCGCGGTGACGCTCGCCCGCGCATCCGGATAGAGTTCGGCGAAAGCCAGATCTTCGAGCTGGTCCTTCATCCGGTGCATGCCGATCCGCTCGGCGAGCGGGGCATAAATATCCATGGTCTCCCGCGCGATCCGGCGACGCTTGTCGGCATTCTCGATAAATCGCAGCGTCTGCATATTGTGGAGACGGTCGGCGAGCTTGACCAGAAGCACGCGGATGTCTTCCGACATCGCCAGCACCAGTTTGCGGAAGTTTTCCGCCTGCTTGGTCTGGTCCGATTGAAGCTCGAGCCTGGACAATTTAGTGACGCCGTCGACCAGCCGGGCGATGTCCGAACCGAAGTGCTTTTCGATGTCATCGAGGGTCGCGACCGTATCCTCGACCGTGTCGTGCAAGAGCCCGGTGACGATCGAAGCCGTGTCGAGCTTCATGTGCGCGAGCACGCCCGCAACCTCGACGGGATGCGAGAAATAGGGGTCTCCCGAGGCGCGCACCTGCGTTCCGTGCGCCTTCATCGAATAGACGTAAGCACGGTTCAACACCGCCTCGTCCGCGCCGGGATCGTACGATTTGACGAGATCGACAAGATCGGGTTGCCGCATCATTGCGCGGCGTTCCTCATACGGTGCGGCGCCCCGCGAGCGCCGTTCTCAGGGTTGCTCTTCGAAATTCTCTTCCGGATCGGCCTCGGGCAATTCCTCGGACAATTCGGTCTCGTCCTCGACGGCCAGTCCGTCCTCGGCGAGCTCTTCCTCCTCGCTGGCTTCCTCGTCGATCTCTTCGATGTCGTCCCCCGGCACACCGAGCGCCTCCTCGGCGACGCCGAACAGATTGGGTTCGAGTTCGATCGTCTCTTCCGGCTCGTCGATCTCGACGTGCTTCTGCATGCCGCGGATCAGCGAATCCTGCAGCTTGTCGACCGCAACCGTGTCGTCGGCGATCTCGCGCAACGCCACGACCGGGTTCTTGTCGTTATCGCGGTCGAGCGTCAGCTGCGCGCCCGCGGTGATTTCGCGCGCGCGTTGCGCGGCAACCAGCACAAGTTCGAAGCGGTTCGGCACCTTGACGACACAATCTTCGACGGTAACCCGCGCCATGCTCAAACCTTTCGGCCATCAATCTGGAGTCACTCGAATATATGGATGCGTCGGCAATGCGGCAACAGAGCCGGCCGCGCTAAAAGCGCGCGAATGCGGCGATCGCGGCCTCGGCGAGCGGCTTGACCCAGCTTGGGCGCCCTGCCTATATCACCGGCCTGCCGGCCGGATGGCAGAGTGGCTATGCAACGGACTGCAAATCCGTGAACAGCGGTTCGATTCCGCTTCCGGCCTCCACATTTTTTCGTTTCTAAATCAATAGCTTAAGACAAAGGTTCGTCGAGCAAGGCGGCTTTTTTATGTTCCAATTCTATCGGCGGGAGGTCCTTGGATTTCCGCCGTTTTCTGCCCGCTCCCGAAACCTCCCTGCAAATGATCGAGGTCCTTCCCGTCTGGGCGGCCTTCCTGCTCCCAAATCGAATAGGCCCTTTCCTCTTCGGCAGCGTCACCGCCAGCACGCCCTTAGCGAGTTCAGCAGCGATCTTGTCGGCGTCCACACCGTCGGGCAGGGAGAATGAGCGCTGGAATGAGCCGTAGCCGCGCTCGGACACGTGACGATCCTTGGCCTTCTCGTCCTTCTCGTAGCTCTTCTCGCCTTTGATCGTCAGGGTGTGGTTGCTAACGCTGACATCGATGTCGTTGTGCTCGAGCCCCGGCAGCTCGGCGCTGACCTTGAAGGCTTTGTCGTCTTCTGTCACATCGACGGCCGGATTGGGAAAGCTGAACGAGCTTTCATAAGTCCAAGTCGGTTCGACGTCGAACGAGCGGCGGAACGCCGGTAAGTGAAAGCCGGAGAACCGATCGAACAACCGGTCCATCTCCTGCCGGAACGTTTGCCATGCATGCGGTGCCTGCGCGGGCACCGGCGCCGGAGCCGGTTTTCTTACCTCAATGGGAACATTTGCCACCGTTGCATCTCCTTGGGCCAGGATGGAATTGGGCTGAAGATGTGCGCTGATGTGGCTCAACCGGCTTTCCGCCTGGAGCCGGACGATTGGACTGACCTGACAGGCTTGCCGGTATCCAAAACGCCCGCGAGTAACGGCTTGGCCAATTCAGCCTCCGCTTGTAACCAGTTATCGATGCTTCGATTTTCGGGTCGGCCCTCCTTTTCCCAGAGGGCGTAGGCACGCTCGCGAACGGCCTGTTCGTGCTCGCTATCCACGGGAGACCTCCTTTGCCGTTCGTTGAGCCAGGCTTCGCTCAATCGACGCCGCTTGGACGTCGAGGTCTTCTGCCGTGAGCAACCGAGCCTCCCAGACCGCCGGGTTTCCGGCCCGTTCAGCGAATTCTCGATACCATGAGGCCAGTTTCCGAAGCGTGCTCGGATCGTCGCCGATCTCCGGCATCACGACCGCACCTGTTCTCTCGAATCCTCCGCCAGCACATTTTTGGCTTCGGCGAGCAATCGCTCGACGGTGGCCCGCTTTTCGTCGTCAAGGCCGAGCTTCAGCATCGCTTGGTAATGAGCGATGTTGAGGTTGATGATGTACCGTTCGTCGTTCGTCATCACCGCACCTCCGGGGGGAAGGAGCGGGCGGGAGCGCGCGCAACCCCTCTTCCGGGGGCACACGTTTCTCTCAGCCAACAGCGCCCAAAGGTCGCAGATGAAGGTGCGCTAGCGTACAAACCAATTATGACAAACGCAAGTCAATTCTTCAATTTTTTGCCCTGCAAAGACTCCAATAAGCTGTGCCAATCTCGGACCATGCCCCCCAAGTAGGATGGCCAATCGCTCAGGTGAGCTAAACTCGCTGCCCCGAAAAATAATAATCCTTGTACGCGACCGTACAGGCCTCACGAACGTTTGTTATTAGAATAAGGGAGCAGTGCTCTGGGGAGATTCGTGCACCGCTCTCCCACGATCTTCTGGAAACGAGCGGTCATTCCCAGTGGAGGAAGCGCATTCTTGCAAACGCCGCAGATAGCATCTCAAAATCGTCTTCTAGCCGCGATTTCTGCCGAAGCACTTCAATGGCTCGCGCCGCATTTTCAGCCTGTGCCCTTAGTGTTCAGGGAAACAGTCTTCGAGGCGGGTGATCGGACCGATTTCATATATTTCCCGCTTAAGGGAATGATCTCGCTGATTGCGCCTGCGGAGAACGGCCGCTTCATCGAGGTCGGGATCGTCGGCAGGGAAGGGATGACGGGCGTTCCGGTCGTACTTGGCGACGATATTTCAAGCCTTCACGGCGTTGTTCAGGCTCCAGGCTCTGCCCTGAAGCTGAACGCCACCGCTCTTAAGGTGGCGTTTCGCCGAGACCGCGATCTGCGTTCGGTATTGCTTCGCTATACCCGCTTCGCGCTCGCCCAAGCCGCCCAGTCGGCTATCTGCAACCGGCTTCATTCGTTGGAGCAGCGCTGTGCCCGGTGGCTGTTGGCCACACGCGACCGCGTTGAGGCTAATTCGTTTCCGGTGACGCATGAATTTTTGGCCTACATGCTGGGCGTGCGGCGTGCCGGGGTGACGGTAGCGGCCAAAGCCCTCCAACAGGCTGGGCTCATCCGCTACGCCCGCAACCAGGTGACGATCCTTGACCCTGACGGACTGGCAGCCGCTGCCTGCGAATGCAACCGCGTGCTGGAGAACCAGCTCGCACGGCTGCAAGGTGAGAAGGCCCGCGCCACATAATCAAATTGAATCCTGTGGACGGAGCCGCCGTAAATCCATTTGCAAGCAGCAGGTCGTAGCAAACGCGTCAGCGGGGTCACGCGCGTCAGCAAAGCCGAGGGGTGACCGCCGACGTTGTGCGGTAGCACTCGCAAGCCGCAGTTTCCAAGCGCTTTCGGTCCAGAACGGCAATCCGCCCATGACCGGTAGCGATGATGCCAGCATCCTTGAGCGCGCCCAGAGCGGTGGTTACACCGGCCCGCCGCACCGACAGCATCATCGACAGGAACTCATGCGTTAAATTTACCTCGCGCGCCAGCGCGCAGTCATTCGCCATCAGCAGCCACCGCGCCATGCGAGCGAGCTGCATGTCGGCAGCCTGCGCTCACCTGATCCTGCATTCGCGATCGAGCACCTCGTTCAGCTTGATGCCGGCAATCGCCGATCCGGCGGCAAAAGTGCTGCCCACGGTCGGGGCAAGCAGTCTGCCGTCGATGTCCATCACGACCGGAGCCAGCACCTTCCAGCCATAGGCGTGGCGGGCAAAGGCCGAGCACGGGATGGGTACACTCAGCGCCAGACTCGGCCCCGCACTCAGCAACACGATGCTGGCTGCGGCCACGCACAGGCGGCAAAGGCGATTGTGGAGCTTTGTCATCGATCGCACCTTCACGCCGCCACGACGCGCGGCCATGCTTGCCGAGCTCTCTCATGTCTGACGGCTTCAAGATGTTCGGCACGTTGGCGCAAGGCCACACGATCGCTGGGATCATTCGATCCGTGTGTTGGCACCGCAAACGCGGTGGGGCAGCGCGTCACGCCCTTAGCCCGGATGAAGGCGGCGATTTCGGCTTCGTATTCCTGGCGAGACATGGCTTGCTCCATCACCAGATCGAATTGCGATGCCGCAATCATTGAATGACAGAAGCGGACGGGAAAATTCGGATTTGTCCTTAGGGAAACTACGTAGGCCCGATCTCCATGAGCTCAAGCAAGGCCGTGGCGATCATCACCACCACTGGTGATGGGGTAGATGGGTGAGCGGACTACCTCCCCCTGGCTGTTCCAGATCAAGGCGCCACGCGTGATCGAGATTGCAAACCAACCTGGGGCTTGTCTTGGCGACGGAACATTGTTGGTCGCCTTCGAATGCTGCGCCGCGAAATCCAATATGCGCTCACTTCGTGAATCCGCGGGCGCAACGTCTTCCTTGGGTCGGACCTCAGCGGTTCGATGGCGGCACCGCGAACGGCCGGTATCGGCGCGATGCAGGCATCGGCCCGCCTCGCTTCGAACGACCGATTTGCGAGCCCTAAACGGTCGTTCGTTGGTGCTGTCGCGGACGGTCGGTTTTGCCCCCGATGCGGACCTTCACGGCAGCTCCCGAGATCGACAGAGTGGGCGAACGTAGTTCACTTAGGCCGTTGGCGGCTGGCTCGCTCCGGGTTGATAGATAATCCCTGCTCGGCCGTTGTTTCGGTTGCAAGAGGCGACGCAGCACCCATCTAACTTATATCGCCGCCGACGGTTCCTCGGGCAAGGTGGCGACTGAGAGAGGCTGGCGCTCCCGCTCCCGTATGGGACAGAACGCAATTGTGCCTCCGCAAAATGCTCCGCAATGAGTGTGCCTCCGCAAAATGCTCCGCAATGAGAAATTGCCTTCTCGCCTCTCTGCCGCAAGACGATTTCGACCGTTTCTTCTCAGAGCTGCAACCGGTCTCCCTCACGCTGAAGTCCGACCAACCCGGCATCATATGGGCAGATCGCAGCTGCGGCGGTAAAAGTGCCCGCGCGCCAGGCCTAGTGACACGTGATCGCCACACTCAGGTGAGAGCATAGCACCACAGGATAGAGGCTTTATGCGATAGAGGCTTTGGCCTCGTTATCGGGAAAATTCGATATTGGGGTTTCGTTGATCTACATCAAAGCGGCGCAGAAGCCCCCGGGCAAAGTTTTTACGTTGGAAAATTTCCAAGGATATTTGGATGAGCGTCGAAGGAACCTTGCGAGTAATGTTGGCGGACAGCCAGCCGATCTCGCTCGATGGCACGTGCTCGCTCATCCAGACGGCGGATGGTTTAACGCTGGTCGGTACCGCTACGACCATGGCAGAGGCGGTGAAAAAGGCCGCTGAAGATAAGTCCCGACGTGATCGTTCTCAATACATCGTTGCCGGACATGGATGGGTTTTCCGTGGTTCAGAGACTTGATTCCAACGGACCGCGCCCAGGCGTGGCGCTCCTGAGCGAAATCGAGGATCGATCCTATGTCGAGAGAGCGCTGCAATCCGGGATCAAGGCCTACGTATTGAAGCGCTCGGCCCGCGACTGCCTCCTCCACGGCATCCGCGCCGCGGGATCTGGTGGCGTCTACTTGGACCCGGCAGTCGCCGTGAACTTCTTGGGAACAGGCCAAGCAAACCCAAGGCTCCGGAGCGTCGGGCGAGCCGCAGCTTGCCCCTCGCGAGGCAGAGGTGATCCGGCTTATCGCGCTTGGCTACAGCATCAAGGAAATCGCCGCGCAGCTTGAGGTGACCGCCAAGTCGGTGGAGACTTACAAGGCGCGCGGCTGCGACAAGCTCCAACTCACCTCACGGGCGCATATCGTGCGCTTTGCCGCAGCCAACGGGTGGCTCCCAAACCTTTAGCCCGCCGCCCTCGGTTTAAAGAGACGGCCGACCATTTGCCGGTTCCATGCCCGGGCTGCGAATGTGATCCCGCAATCGCGGCAAAAACTCCCAGATGTCGTGATTGAGTTCCTTCAGTTGCTCGATCACCCTCACGATCTCGTCGATACGCTGCTGGTTCATTTCGCGCACGCTGCCGAATTGGAGCCCGCCGCGTCCCTCTTGGATCCTCATCGCGTTCATATGGGTGATTTCGCCTTGGGCGTTTACCGCGTACATGCAATGGTTGAATTCGTTGCGCATCCGCGTGGCGCTGTTGAAACGCTTGATCAGGCCATCCAGCGCGCGCGCTGTCGCGGGGTCCGAGACTTTGACGGTCGCGAGCCGCTGAATCAAATCAAGCCGGGCGCGTGTGGTGTTCAAGGTCGCGAAGATGATCGCCGCCGTGGGCTCGTCCGTATCGAGCAGCGCCATCAATACATAGATGAACATGCTCTCATTGTTCGACCAGGCGAAAACCAGGTTGCCGATGAGCGCCAGGATCATCGTCCGGCGATCGGCATGTTTGAGGGCCTCAGTCTCGATCGAGCTGAAGTTGGGAATGGGCGGAAGCTCGGAGCGCGGCATGGCGTGGCTCCCTAATACGACAGTGCAAGGGTCAGGCGCTGATCCCCGAATTGCGGCGGCGACCGACCCGAACATCCTCTCCGCAGTATGTGCCGATCGCCGCCGCCGGTACGTTCCGATCCGCGGTTATCGCAGCCGATGGCCGCTCGACGCGACTGAAAACTCGCAGCGACACAGCGAATTCCCCACCCAGCGAGGCCTGCGGTCGCCATTCCCGGCTGATGCCGACGCACATCCTGACGACATGGCCGCGATTATTCCCGACAACTTGTCAGGAATTACCCCTCACAAGAAGGGGGTTTTCGATAACTGATGTAGGTTTCTTGGCCAAATCGGTAAATTGGCCTGGCAGGATCGGGGATAAATCCCGTCATTTTTTGCGTTATTGCCAGCTGTCCGAGTGTCGAAGCCGCAAAAACGATTAAAATTTGCTGAAAATTGTCGGTAATTTCCCGACAAAGATTTATCAATTTTGCATCTATTTGGCCTCGGGCCAGTCGGTGAGTATGGCGTCGTCCGCGGTGACCCCCGACGCCCAGACCCCTCTCACTATGGTTTGAGCGTCAGAGCCATCCCGGACAAATTTGGCACCGGATCGGCGTGCCGGCACAGACGCAGAAGATCTGTGTTGGGGCTCGGGCCGGTGTCGCATCAACCCCAATCGGAGACACGATCATGTCATACGACCCACACGGTCACCAGAACCAAGACCCGACCCAGCTTCAGGCCCAACTCGAGGGCCAGGGCCAGGGCCAGCTTCAAGGCCAGGGCCAGCTTGAAGGCCAGGGTCAAGGCCAGAGCCAGTCACAGAGCAGCTGGGATGCGAATCTGAACGGCAACGGCAACCTGAACGGCAACGGCAACCTGAACGGCAACGGCAATTTCAACGCTGACGCCAATCTTAACGGGAACGCCAATTTCGACGCCAATGGCAACCTGAACACCAATGTCAACGTGAATTTCGACAGCGCGACCGCCGTCGCCTACGCGGCTGCATCAGCGGTGTCGAACGGCGTTACGCAGGGCGGGCTGATCGATTTCGCCAATACCGATCTCGGCCATCTGTCCGGCGGCCTCTTCAACGTCGTCGACAACAACAGCCAGGACGGCCAGTTCAACTTCAACATCGACCAGGTCAATAGCCTGGTGGCCAATAACTCTCTCGACGGCGTGTCGCTCTCGTATGACGCGGGCAGTTCGGGTGGTTATGACATGCATGGCGATCCCGGCTCGGCGCCTGGCTTCAGCATGACCGCGACCATCGGCGGCAGCGACGGCGGTTCAAACGTCAGCGCGGACGCCAATGGGCCCCTCGGCACCGCCGGGACCGCATCGGTCTCCACGGCGCTGACCCAGAGCGCGTTCACCCAGAACATCGTGATGGGTGCGAACATTCAGTTCAACAGCCTCACGCTGTCGAACGTCGGTGGAGACTCGACGACCACTGTCGGCGCCGTCGACCACATGCATCACGCGTAGAGCTCAAGAAGGTTCGGCCCGCGCGGTTTGCTGCCGCGCGGGCCGTCTCCCTTCGATAGAAGAAACTCCAAGAGAAAACTTAAACATCGTTGAAGAACGGGCGCGAGCCCCGGGCCACTAGCGATGACGGCTGAAGCGCCTTACGCCCCGTTCGTCGATAGAAGGACATACGCCGCATGCCCCCAAGCGGTGTTGCAGAGATCATTACCTATTTTGCCGGCCATATGCATCTAACCGATGACGTGGTCCGGCTGCGGGATGTCTACATATACCCCGCGTCCGAAGGTGCGGTCGGCCACGATCCGACCGAAGGCATCCACCTGACCTCGGTGCCGATCGCCGCCGCTCCGGTGTCCCAGCCGTCGCCTTTCTTCAACATACCCGTGGGACCCAACCAATTGCTCGGTGCCCGGGGCTCGCCACATCACGCTGCGCCAGCGCATCACGATCCTGTCGGGCACATCAACCAATTCGTGCCCGATGCGGCGCAGTACAATCCGTTTCAGCTTGACCCCACGATTCAAATCGCGGTCACGACGACCTCGGCCGACATTCCGCCGCCGCAAGACGTGATGGTCAATGTCCTTCAGGTCAACGGCCTGAGCGCCGTAGAGTTTCTCGGCGTCAACCCGAATGGTCCCGGCGCTTTTCTCGCCGATCACGCGCCGACCCAGATCGAACACATGATGGCGGTGGCCGACGGCTTGATTCCCGACGGATTTGGCGCGCTCGAAGGCAACCAGACCGACAGCGTCTCGCTGATCTCAACCAACACCGACGCCCTCGCGCTCGTCGGCGGACACGACGCGGCCCTCGCCAACGGCTCAGCCACCCAGCACACCCTCGCGCTCGGCGAGTACGTCAACGGGGTTTTTGACCCGAATTACGGCACCCCCGACCCGGCGGCCCCGGTGTCTAACGTGTCCACGTCGCTTCCCGCGGTGATGGGCAATATCAATACCGGTCTGAGCGTCGTCGCCGGGAGCAATATACAGATCAACGAAGGCGGCATCGTTAGCGACAATGCCGAACATTCGACGCTGATGGTGCTTGGAGATTATTACAGCACCAACGCGATCATTCAGACGAATATCCTGCACGATATCGATAACATCGCCACCGCGGGGCCGCCAAGCCTGGCCAATATTACTACAGGGGGCGACCAGCTAAATAACCTGGCGAGCTTCTATCAGCAGGAAATCGGATCGACCAATATCTCCGGCGCAGGCAATTCGAGCTGGCACGTCAATGTCGTCAACGGAAACTTCTACGACGTCAATATCGTATCGCAGACAAATGTGCTGAACGGCGGGACCGCAAGCTTTCAGACGACGCAATCGACGTTCTATCAGGCGATCACCGGCGGCAATCAACAGATCAACGGGACGCTCGTCGACGCGACCGGTCACCCTTACGACCTGATCATCGTCGATGGAAGCTACTACAACGCGAATATTATCTATCAGAACAACGTCGTCTTAAACGACGACGTCGTGAAGGCAACGTTGAGCGGGGGCAATGCCACCGGTTCAGCGGTTTCGACCGGCGGCAATAACCTGACCAATGAGGCCAGCATCGTCAATTATGGCGGCAACCACTTTGCCAGCCTTACGGGACAACTCGCCGCTCATGCTCAAAGCGCGGGGAACGGAACGTTCGACCCGCTCGTAGCTCACGCGGCTGCGGGAGCTGGGGGCGGTCATCTCAACGTCCTGGTCGTGACCGGCGGCTTCTACGACATCAATATCGTCGCGCAGACCAATGTTCTCTCCAACTCCAACCTAATCATGCAGATGATGCACGGCGGCGCACCGGGCACGACTGCCAGCGAAACCATTTCGACCGGCGCCAATCAGGCGTTCAACCTGGCGCAAATCATCGACGTCGGCACGAGCGGGACGCAATTCGTCGCGGGACAGCATTATTCGGACACCTTGCTCCTGCAGGCCAACATCGTGACTCAGGAAGCAACGGTCACGACTGCCGACCCGCAAGCGCTGGCCCAAGAGGTCGTCGCCTTTGTCGGAGACGACGCGTCTACGGCGCTGTCCGTGCCTGGAGACGCGCTCGGGACCGGCGGCGACGTGCACCACGATGTGATGGGCAGCATCCTCACGTAATCGCCTAGGCGAACGGGGACGATTGCCAACCCAATTTTGGATGAACAGGAAAGGATTAGGGGCGACTTCATGAAGAGTATCAACGGCAAAACGCCCTCGCGTCCGGACCAGCCCGAGGGGCCCGAGCGCGCCACCAGCGCGGCGCGATTGGAGAATACCGGGCCTACGGAAGAGATCGCGCAGCCGGGCGCCGCCTTACAGGAGGCCGAGCCGGTCCCGCCCGCGCCAGAAACCGAAGCGCCTGCCGCGGATCGCGGCCCGCAAATGCAGGCCCGGACGTTCGACCAGGATTTTCGTCAGGTTCTAACAAAGGGACTTACACAAAGCCGACGCAGCCTTGGCGCGGTGGCTATCTTCTCCTTGTGGGTGAACCTCCTGATTCTGGGCGTACCGGTTTACCTGTTCAATATTTCCGACCGCGTGCTGACCAGCCGAAGCGAGGATACGCTGCTGATGCTGACCACCGTCATCATCGGCGCAATCCTGGCGCACGTCATACTCGACATGGTTCGGCGCTTCTTGCTGATGCGCGTCGCGGTCGACGTGGAAACACGGCTCGGACCGCCGGTGGTAAGCGCCGCGGCGCATGCGTCGCAGAATGGATCGAGCCGTGAGTTCCAAGTGCTCGGCGACCTGCAGCAGGTGCGAAATTTTATAACCGGGCCGGTCCTGCTTACGATGCTCGACGCGCCAGTGGCCCCATTTTACTTGCTGACAGTCTTCCTCATTCATCCCGATCTTGGTTGGATCGTTTCGGTGACTGGCGGGCTGCTGCTGATCTTCGCTGCGGTCAACCAGAAGCTGACGGCATTGCCCTTTGCAAGAGCGACTGCGTTCATGAGCCGCGCCAACCTTCAGGCCGACGCGATGGCACGCAATAGCGGCGTGATGAATGCCATGGGCATGGTCCCCGAAGGGGTGCTCCTGTGGGGTCGTGAGACCGTCGAATTGCTCAAGGCGCAGGTGTCAGCGCAGAATCGCAATACGGTGATCTCCGGCCTCTCCAAATTTGTTCGGTTGTGCACACAAATCGGCATCCTCGGATGGGGAGCCCATCTCGCGCTTGATGGCAGATTGACCGGCGGAATGATGATTGCCGCCTCGATCGTCGGCAGCCGCGCGCTCGCCCCGATCGAAGGGACGATCGACGGCTGGCGCAGCTTTGTCGGGGCGCGGTCGGCCTATGCGCGCGTCAGGGCGCTACTGCAGAATTCCGCGCTCAACCTGAACCGGCTTCGCGTGCCAAGGCCCACGGGGCGGGTATCTGTGGAGCGCATCCTTTACGTGCCGCCTCCCGACAAGCGGGTGATCCTCAACGGTGTGAGCTTCCACCTCGAACCGGGCGAGTCGCTCGCAATTGTTGGCGCGTCGGGCAGCGGAAAATCCACGCTGGCTCGCATGTTGGTCGGATCTATCGGTCCCACTGCCGGTACCGTGCGGCTCGATACGATGGATCTGCGCAACTGGGATCCGCTGCAACTCGGCGAAAATGTCGGCTACTTGCCGCAGGATGTTCAGCTCTTCCCGGCATCGATCAAAGCCAACATCGCGCGCATGCGCGCCGATGCGAGCGACGAGCTTATCTTCGAGGCGGCGGAAATGGCCGAAGTCCACGAGCTTATTTCGAGCTTCCCGCAGGGTTACGAGACCGTCGTGCAAATGGACGGCAGTCCGCTGTCAGGCGGACAAAAGCAGCGCGTTGCGCTCGCTCGCGCGTTCTTCAACAATCCGCGCCTCGTCGTGCTCGACGAGCCCAACTCGAACCTAGACTCGCCGGGAGAAGCTGCGCTCGCCGGGGCGCTGCTGCGTGCCAAGAAAAAAGGCATCACCGTCGTGACCATTACTCAGCGTACGACCCTCCTCACCAGCGTGGACAAGATCATCCTGCTGAAGGCCGGGTCGGTGCAGGCAATCGGGACCAGGGACGAAATACTCCCCGCGCTGACCGGCCGCGGCGTTCCGGCGACACAGCCGTCATTGGCGGCGGAGGCCCGGCTCGACGCCTGAAATCCGACGGTAAGCCGTTGGTTGGTTTTGGAGAAAGTAGCGATGGCCAGTTTAGTTCAGGCGCACAGTTGGGACTGGGAACTGCCGCGAACGATGCGGAAGTGGACCATTTCCGGCTTCGCCTTCATGGGAATTTCGATCCTCGGGTTCGGTGTTTGGGCGAATTTCGCGCAAATTTCTGGCGCCGTGGTCACCACCGGCGTGTTCGTGACGACTGGAGAGAACAAGACGATCCAACACCTAGAGGGCGGGGTGATCCGCGATATCCTCGTCAAAGAGGGAGATATTGTCGAACCCGGCCAAGTTCTCATGAGGCTGGAAGACACGGTAACAAGAGCCGAACTGCGCCGCCTGACGCTGCGGCACGCCCGCCTGGCCGCCATGCAGGCGCGGCTGGCAGCGGAAATGCAGGATCAGGACGATTTTCAGTTTCCCGATTTCCTTTCTGCCGAAGAGAGCGATCAAGACATCGCCGCGATAATGCAAGATCAGCGCGCTGCTTTCACCGCGCGTCGCGCCAATCTCAAAAGTGAATTGGCCGTGCTTAATGACAGTATCGAGGCGTTCAATCAAAAGATCGCCGGAACCCAGGCACAGGTCAAGGCGATGCAAAGCGAAATACTACTCTTTAAGCAGGACCGGGAGGTGAAGCAGGGGTTGCTGGACAAAGGTTTGACGCGGGCCTCAGAAGTCCTCGCATTGCAGCGAGCCATCGCCGGCGCGGAAGGTGAAGTGGGACGACTCACCGGTGATATTGGCAGCGCACGCGAGGAGATCGTCCGCATCCGCGAGCAAATGGTCGCTACAAGAAATGGCGCCATCAAGTCTGCCGCAGAAGAACTCCACCAGGTTCGCGCGGACTTCGATGATACGCGCGAGCGTATGCGCGCGGCAGCCGATGCGCTGCAGCGCATGACGATCACCGCGCCGGGCAAAGGAATCGTGGTCAAGCTGCGCTACCATACTCCCGGGGGCGTCATCGAAGCGGGCAAGGGAATCATGGAAATTGTCCCGCTCGGGACTGAGCTTGTCATCGAAGCCCATGTCCGGCCGCAGGATATCGAATACGTGAAGGTCGGACAGCCGGCCAACATTCGCCTTACAGCACTCAATCAGCGCGTTACGCCGATGGTGACCGGCAAGGTTGTTTACATTTCGGCGGACGCGCTGCCAGACGAGAAGCGAGGCATGGTCATCGGTGACGATTATGTGGCGAGGGTGCAAATTGATCCAGCGGCATTCGCGAACGTCCCGGATTTCAAGCCGGTGCCGGGGATGCCGGCAGAAGTTTACATCAAGACGACGGACCGGACGTTCTTCCAGTACATATTCAGACCAGTCAAGGACAGCATGTCGCGTGCATTTCGCGAACCTTAAAAAAAGGCGGTGCTGACAATTGCTCTGCTCAAGACTGCGCAGGCGCAAAAGCAGCAGAAGATGGAGGTCAAGCCTGCCGACTGACTGCGGCAGCTTTCTATCCGACTAAGACATGCGGCCGCCGTTGGGCAATGGCCGCAATGGGGCGAAACCGTTGAAAACACAGCTCGATCAGGAGCAGGTGGGCAATTTGTACCCCTCGCGACGCGAGCCGCTCCGGCGGCCATAGAGCGTGGCGAGCTCCGCCCCTAGCCGGGCGGCGCTCGCAGGACGCGCGGCGGCTCCAAGGGCGATCCGGGTACTGGACCCGCGCCCGCCGTCACCCCTTCTTCGTTCACTTGGACGAATGACGGCAGAAATATACCTGGTCCAGATCAAGGCCAGTTATCGTCACGAAGCAATTTTAGAGCCGTGCCCTCTGGCCATGATCCAGAGGCAAAGCTCAAACTGACCGCCGTTCGCGTCCAAGGCCATTACGGAGGCGCATAACGCGATGGCGGGCCCAGGGAGACCGTGCTGCGGCTTTAAAGGAAGCCATCCGCCATGCTCAGACGTGTCATTCGGTAGGTCATCGGCAGCGGCGTGCTGGTCGCAGTGGTCTATCGCGTTACGCGCGAAATGATCGCCCACGAGCCGGTCGGGTACACCATGATCAATTCGCTCGACGTCAACGACGACGCTGCGCTCAAGCCGTGGCCCGGAAGCATCGAGTTCTTCATTGGGGTGCTGCACGAGCGCTGCATGAGCATGCACGACGGGTACAGCGTCGCCTGCGCTCGATACTCGCGATCGGACTACTGAAGCATAGGCGGCCGTGCACGACGGTACTGTCACTCCCGTATCTCGTGGCTCCAGTCCCGCGCGAGTAGATCCCTGCTGCGATCGGTCAGAAATAGCAGAGCCATCGGTAACCTTTGTTCGTCATTCATTTGAACGAAACGCGACGACGTGAGGTTTGACTCAAGTCAACCCGTTGTCCGCTTTCAAAAGCCATAGTTGAGTGACGCCGCGCCCCCTTTCGCCATTTCTGTGAAATATATGCCCAAGATAATGACCAAACTGTTTAGTAGTAGATCGACCAGCGGTGTTCGATGGCGCAAAGCGGGCTTGGGATGGGGCGACCATGCGCACCGAAATTAATTAATGCCGTCGCCCGCAGTGAACCCAGGCCACGCCCCACTGCGGGTTCTTTATACCGGCACGGTGCTCCTGATCCTGCTGCTGCTCGCGACAAACGCCGCCGTCATTTGGCACCTCCGGGAGCGCGAGTTGCTCTACGAGGAGAGCCGGCTTAACACCCTCAGCTTGATCCTGGCGGAACAGGCCGATCGTTCGTTCCAGTCCGTCGATCTGATCATTTCGAGCGTCGCCGACGGGTTGGTGGCCGAGGGCGTGACCGACGGCGCCTCCTTTGACCGGATGACCGCCGGCCGTGACGTTCATCTGCTCCTGCGGGAGAAGATGAGTGGCACCCCACAACTCGACGCCATCAACGTGACCACCCGCGGCGGCAAGATGATCAATTTCTCTCGCTACTGGCCGGTCGAGGCAATCGATGTATCCGATCGCGACTACTACCAGGCCATGACGGCGGATCCGAACCTCAAGACATTTGTCAGCCAGCCGGTACAGAACCGCGCGACAGATACGTGGACGATCTTTCTGGCACATCGGGTTAATGACGCAAACGGCGAGCTGCTTGGATTCATCAACGGCGCGATCGCGCTGAAATATTTCGAGAACTTCTACCAGGCCATCGCGCTTCGTCAGGGCAGTAGCATTGCTATCCTGCGATTGGATGGCGTGACGCTCACCCGCTTTCCGCGAACCGACACTATCGGCAAGGCGTACTCCAATTCCGATCGCCTGTTGCACGGCGCCACCTCGGCAGTGCTACGCCAAATTAGCCCCATCGATGGACAAATGCGCATCGTTGCCGCTCATCGCCTTGCCAACTACCCCCTTATCCTCCTCGCAACGATTACCGAAGAAGCCGCCCTGGCCAATTGGCGGAGCATCGCCTGGCTGATGTCGTTGGGCGCATTGGGCACCGCCATCGCGATCGCCATCGCCGGATACGCCTTCGGGCGGCAATGGACGCAGAAGTCGAGGCTCGCCGACTCGCAAGCGGAACTAGGGCGCCAGGAGGAGCGCGCCACAGCGATGAGGGCCGCCGCGGAGGTAGCCCAGGCGACAGCGCTGGAGCTGACCCATTCGTCCGAGCACGACTTTCTGACCGGTTTGCCTAATCGCCTGCTGCTGAACGACCGGATCGGCCAGGCGATCGCCGCGGTGCAGCGTCACAAAAAACATGTCGCGGTGCTGTTCATGGATTTGGACGGTTTCAAACACATCAACGATTCGCTGGGACATGCGATCGGTGACAAACTTCTGCAATCCATCGCGAAACGCCTCGTGGCGTGCGTTCGCCACTCGGACACGGTCAGCCGGCAGGGTGGCGACGAATTCGTCGTGTTGCTCTCCGAAATGGAAGAACCGGACGATGCCGCCGTTGCGGCCGGGCGGATCGTGGAGGCGGTAGCGGGAGCTCATTCGATCGACCAGCATAAACTTCACGTTCAAGTAGCCATTGCGGCCGGAAGCTTACTGGAAGTGGTGGCGAAACCTCATTCCATCGATCGCCACGAGCTTTATGTCACCGCAAGCATCGGCGTCAGCGTTTATCCCGACGACGGCCTGGATGCCGAGACGCTAATCCAGCACGCGGACACCGCGATGTACCAGGCAAAGGAAAACGGGCGCCAGAGCTTTCAGTTCTTTGAGCCAGAAATGAACGCCCGCGCCGTTGAACGGCAATCTATCGAGGAGGACCTGCGGCGCGCCCTGGAACGGCGGGAATTTGCCCTGCACTACCAGCCGATCATCGACCTGACCACAGGGGAGATTGCCGGGGCTGAGGCGCTGATCCGCTGGACGCATCCGACGCGGGGGTTGGTCCCGCCGCTGCAGTTCATCCCGGTCGCGGAAGATTGCGGCCTCATGCTGCCGATCGGCAAGTGGGTTCTGAGGGAAGCATGCCGGCAGACCCAATCATGGGTCAAGGCAGGATTCCCGATGAGGACCATCGCGGTAAACGTCTCCGCGCTGGAGTTTCGCGATGAAAATCTTTTGAAAAATCTGCTCGCGATCCTCAACGAAACCGGTCTCGATCCGAGATTTCTCGAGCTGGAGCTGACGGAGAGTGTCCTGATGAGGCGTCCAGAGGCCGCGGCGTCCATCCTCCGAACCCTGCGGGAAGGAGGGGTCCGGGTGGCGATCGACGATTTCGGCACCGGCTACTCCAGCTTGGGCTATTTGCAAAAATTTCCACTCGATGCCCTCAAAATCGACCAATCCTTCGTCCGTCAGATCGGCACCGCTGGCGCGGATACATCCATCGTGACCGCCGTAATCGGCATGGCCCAAAGTCTCAAGTTGCGGATCGTTGCCGAGGGGGTCGAAACATTGGAACAGCTTGAATTTCTCCGGGCTCTGCACTGTGACGATGCGCAAGGATACTACTTCAGCCGGCCGGTACCTCCGGAGCAGTTCGAGAAATTGCTGAGAAGCGGCGTACCAGATAGCGCAAGGCGCCATTGCGTACGTTCTGAGCCCGGGACCGCGTAGGTATCGGGTGGCATAGCCGCCGATTAATCCGGCTACGGCATTGGGCTAGGCGGCGGCGTTAGTGCCGCGGGGAGCTGATTTCCGGCATGATCAAATCGGCTATGTGCTTCGCCGTTACTACTTCGCCAAACCAAGCGCCCAACGCGAACGCGCCGGCGGCCATGATGAGGCTGATAATGGCGCGCACCTGCTCTGCTCCCACGCGTGGCTTCGTGGCGGAACCCGCGATTGGGAAATTTGTGGCGGTACCCCTGCCGGCGCGCCTGCGGCGAGCGAATACGATTATTCAGTCGCTCGCAAGTTAGATGTCAGCTTGAAATCGTCGCTTTCGCGCAACCTCGTCGTTCCCGTGCGCCCCGGCGAATGTCGCCTTACCCAAGCGATAGCGGGCGCTCACCGTGGACGTCAGGAAGGGGTCTTCGTGCCCCGGAAGCTCGCTTCTGCACAGCGACGGAGTTTGCCCACGGTGAACATCAGCGGTCTCCTTCGATTACAATCGCCAAGCGCTGTCGACACGCATAGGCCGCCCTATGCAAAGTGGGGTCGGCAAAGCGGTAACGCGACGGGGAGGCGGCAATGGAGTTCGGCTATTTCACCCTCAGCGACAACCATTACAAAAACAATCGGCGCACTGCGAACGAGCTGATCGCCGATATCCTTGACGAGGCGGTCTATGCCGAGGAGGTCGGCCTCCATTCCGCGTGGATCGGGGAGCATCATTTCTCGACGCTCGGTGTGCTTTCCTGCCCTGACCTGGTGTTGGCCCAGGTCGCCGCACGGACGAGCAAAATCCGTCTGGCGCCGGCGGTCACGGTGTTACCACTGCATCATCCGATCCGGGTTGCGGAGCAGTGGGCAACCCTCGACATGTTATCGGGCGGGCGGGTCGATTTCGCCGCTGGGCGCGGGTACGACCGCCGCGAATACGGACCGCTCGGTATCTCATTCGAGGACAACCAGGCGATCTTCGAGGAGGGGTTTGAAATCATACAGCGCCTGTGGGCGAACCTGGAACCGCTGACCCATCGTGGCCGGCATTACAGCTTCGACGCGGTCTCGATCACGCCGCAGCCCGTGCAGCGCCCGATCCCATCCTACGTCGCCTCGTTTTCGAAGCCGTCGATCGACCTTGCCGCGCGGCTTAACCTCAATCTGATCGTGGCGCCGTTCGCCGCGTCAATGACCTTTGGCGGCCTGCGCCAAGTACGGGAGGCGTACGAGGAGGCATGCATTCGGTACGGTAACAAGCCCGGCCGGCTGATGTGCAGCTATTTCCTCCATTTCGCCGACGACAGAGCTGCCGAGGAAGCGGCCCGCGCTCGGCAAATCCGGTACTACAAGGAGTGCGCGATCGCCGCTTTCCCGGGCGACATCGCGACGGCACCACCGAGCTATCGCTATTTCGTTGAGATCGTCGACCGACTGCGCAAGGTGCGGCCGCAAGACCTCTCGGACAACTCGGTGTTGCTCGGCTCGCCGGCGCAGATCGTCGACAGCCTAAAAAAAGTCGAGGCCGCCGGCATCGCCGAGGTCATCCTCTACGTCACTGTCGGATTGAAGCCGCACGCCCAGGTAAAAGATGAGATGGCCCGCTTCATGTCTTCGGTAGCACCTGCATTTGCCTAGACGAGGTCCATGCTCTTGCGACGACGCGGCCCCTTCCTCAAGCATGGCTGGCGCAACGAGTGCTAACGAGTGCTATAGCTGGATCAGGCAGTGGCCGCTGACCGCTTTCGGCGGATGCTGTTGAAAAAGTCGCCGCTAGACAAATTCTGACCAATTTGGGAATATTGATTCAAGATGATCCGCACTATTGAAATAAATATTCCGACATCATTACTAATCGGGACATAATAATCTGCCCTGTCTGGCGAAGACCCGATTCCTGCTCCACATGGAACAGAGCGGATATTGATATCTCGTGAACCGCGAGCGATCGAGCCGTATAACCGCTCCCAGCGTTTTTACACAGCGTAGCCCCAGGGCGGACATTGCGGAGTCGGGAAGGCAGAGGCATAAGCGGCTTCGAACGCGGCCGGGTTTCGACACGATGCCCCGGCGCGCCTAGCACCTGCGTGAGCGCGGCAAACTCGGTAGCCGCCGTTGTTGAACACGATAAACGTAATTGGCAGCTTTTGGTGGGCGGCGGTCCACAGCGCCTGGATCGAAGTGGGAGTATTTCGCCGAAATCCGCTGCTTGTTCGTTCCAAACGCGCTTGCGTCAGGTTGCTTAGACCATGCGCCATGTCAATGTTGTCCGCGGTACCTAGATACTGCTCGCTCACGGGACGGGCCGGTGTGGCCTCGCCGGTGATAAGCCGTTCCGGGTACGCGAACTCATCGAGCGGCTACCCCTAATGCCAAACCCCGCTTAGCAGAAGCCGACATTACCCGCCACGGTAGCAGGTAGGATGGGGCGGGCGACTTGGATACCCGACATCAGGTGGATCAAATCCGACTGCCTCGCGACCCCGCACTTCATCAAGATCGAGCTCAGCTGTGTGCGCAAGGTCGTTATCTTCACGCCGAACTCGTCGGGAAGGGCGGTCATCCTCTTGCCTTGCTCTAACGCCATCGCAAGGCGGCTCTCGGATCGCGACAGGCCGTAGAGTTGGGTTAGCTCGCGCTCGCCGGCATGGTTCTCGTCGCGGGCTGAGATAAGCACCACCGCCATCGGCTGGTTATTGCCCGCCAGCCCCGCGCTTGCCGGTGCGATCTTGACGACATAGGCGGGCCGTCCATCCTCGCGACTGATCAGTAGGCACCCATCGGACGGGCCTTTGGCGCTCACGGCCTTGGCAATTAGGCCCATAAGCTTTGTCGTTTCGAAGCTCCGGCGCCCGCGAATATGTCCGTTGCGGAATGTTAATCCGTCCGCGAGGTGCAAGATGCGCTCCGCCTCCTGGTTCGTCTCGACAATCCGGCCATCACCGTCGGTGAACAACATCCCCGTCGCGGTCCGGTTAAGGTCGGCGTCGACCAATCTCAGGCGCAGGCGGGCAGCGCCGCAGAGCGAGGCCATGAGCCTCTGAAGCGCGTCCATGTCGCGGGGAAACGGGTGTGCGTCGCCGACAGCGCGGTGAAGGCCGAAGATCAGCGTGTGCGACGCGCTCTCATGCAGCTTGGCGCCAAATAGGTCGCAACTACCGCCCTGGAGACAAAATCGTTAAACCACTCATCATGGCGCAAATCGCGGTCCGACAGGCGTTCCGAGAGCCGAACGAAGCTTCCGCACGGCTCCTTCTCCTGGATCACTCGAAACCGGTCGATCCTGCCGTAATGGCTCAGGTAGTCCGCAGCGCTACCGGTAAAGCTTCCCCACGAGACCCTGGAGCTGGCTTGGCCGGTAAGCTTGTTGACGACCACGTAGGCAGCGCCTGCCGCGCCAACATACTCAGCCACCGCTTTCAGCGCGGCTGGGATCAGCGTGTCGTCCGCCACGGCATCGTAAACGCTGACGACAGTCTTGCTGAATGCCGCCAATGACATGCCACATCACCGAGAAATCGTTTAGGGAGACCCTATCCCCAATATATTCAATTAGCATAATTTTGTACGAAAGCGCACATTTGTTGATCATTCATATAGATTATTACTTATGATATCCGATAATTTTTACGGGAATATTTGTAATATAGATGACAATGACGCCCCTTCGTGCATCCTTCATTTGACGGATGTGTTTCGCCCAGCAGGGTTTTGCGGGCGTATCCTTTGAAGGATGAAAGCCCGATTTGACGGTTGCATAAGTCACTGTCTCTGCGGCCCATCAACGTCAGCGCCGAAATAGGGTGAGCGCGCGCTTCGTCCTCGATTTCGGTCTGATCACCAAGGAGGCTCACCCCGGCTACAGCGTCGTGAGGGCGGGAGTGATGGGAACGCGGAACGAAGAAAGCGAGCGCTATCCAGCAGCTATCTAAGCACGAACCCAAAGCGGGCCTTTACCCATGCAGCCCTGTCCCTATTCCTCATGCGCCAGAGGAACAGATCAACCCAAAAATGCCCGAGGGTCAGGGACGGTATAACCGCGACCCCGATGATCGGGAGCGATTTGACCATTGCCGTATTCCAGACGACGGTTCCGACCACCATAGCGGTGAGCAGCACGACAGGCGCGATCGGTTTGATCATCCGGTATCGTGCCTCGCGAGCCTTGCGGGTTTGGCCAATGCAATGCGTGAATAGAAATATAATGTATTGCAGACCATGAGCCACCGAAAACGATAAATAACCAAGCCAGTAATCATGTGTCAGATACATCGGAAAGAGGAAAGACACACTGAGAAAAATTGAAGTACCAAACAGGAAATTACCTTTCCGATAAGCACCGATCACCAGCCAAAGCGCCACTCCCGTCAGCGGGATGGCTGCGGCAAGCCCGATCAAATAGGAATCCTCGATTACGTTAATCCCGACCTCGCCCATGGCCTGGTTCTCGCCGGGGAACACGGCAACCATTGCTCTCAGCACACCGAGCACACCCGCGGCGACGCCGAGCTTGATCGCAATTTTCTCAATCGACGCGAGCGGTTTACCCCGGTCTGACAAGGATATGAAGGTTGAAACTCCGACGTTCTGCACCCCGAAGTGCCAGGCCTGATAGAGAAAGAATACCGAATACGATATGGCCAGGAGCGCTCCGCTGGCCTCGCTGAACAAAAACATTGAGCCGACCATTAGCCCGATAGGAGCCGCAATCATTTTTAGCGGATGGTCTCTCCGAAAAATTGCCGGACCCCTTGATCGGTCAACAGGTAGATCGTTGCGAACACATGGGTTGACCCGATAATGAGCAGCGATGCGGCCAGGAGGATTGTTGCCGGTGACGCTTCTCCCCCCGCGATACTGCAAAACGGCAGAACCGTCGCGACGATCAGAGCTATGGAGAAGACGGATGATGCACTGGGCCTAGCCGCTACAAGAGGCGGCGCTTCAACGGTCATCTCCGGCGCTTTCTGGACTGCGGATCGCGTGCGAGTCCAAAAAGGCCGCGATTGACCCATCCTGCTGTGATCTAGATCAAGCTGACATCTTACCTAATTCATTCAAACGAGTGAACGTGACGACGAAACGCAGCGTGTCAATTCGGCGAATGGCCGCTGCCGGCGCTATACGACCGGGGGTGGTGATATCAGAAATGACAGGGCCGGGTCACTCCGGGGACGACAGAGGCGATCGCGAGACGACCTGCCAAATCATCTCGTCAGTGGGCCATTCTTCAGGATCGGCCCCCGATCAATCTTTATGCTTATCATTCAATTGAATTAAACAGATTTCTCGACAAACGAAAATTTATTATAAAATTTATGAATGCTAATGGAGTCCGGACATGACTGAACGACATGGATACCTAGAGGCGATCTCACATGTGGCGCGCACTCATTCGCAGTTTCTTGAGGCGGTCAAGCTTGAGCTAGAGGCGTTGGGCATCCATGACATCAACAACATTCAGGGTTTAGTGCTGTTCAATATTGGCAGTGGCGAGATGACCGTTGGCGAGCTGACGTTGCGCGGCTGCTACCTTGGCTCGAACGTGTCATACAACCTCAAGAAGATGGTCGAAAACGGCTATTTGGCGCAGGAGCGCTCGGTGCATGACCGGCGCTCGGTTCACGTGCGACTAACGGATAAGGGCGTCAAGCTGCGCGATTTGATGTTGACGATGCACCAGCGTCATCTTGAGCTGTTGGCACCGGCTGAGGTGACCGACGACGATCTGCAGTCAGCGATAGTGACACTGCAACGGCTCGAGCGCAACTGGATCCAAGCCAGTGATTTGTTACAGCGCCCGGGTCTAGCTGCCGCCTGATACGTCACAACGACGACGAGCTGCTGGTGCCGTCCCCTTACACCAATGTGGAGCATCCAAGACCCGACGGGGCTGCGGGGCCGGTTGAGATCGACCTCCAGGCGAGCGATACCTCTTAAGTCCCATTGATACCAGGCATGCGTCAGTAAGACGATCCGCACCACTGACAACATGACCGCCACCCCAACAAGGACGCCGACCACGGTGGCAAGCGCCGCGCCTTCCCGCGGCCGACGCTCGCACGCTCACCTTCGCCGCGCTGGGTGCGACCGATCTCGGCCTGGTACTGACCAACCGATCTTACGGGCAGTTGCGGGAAAGCTACGGAACACTACGGGACGAAACCCTCCCACTTCTCTGTGGAGAGGTTTGACTTCATTGAGAAATGACGTCCGCTTCCGGGTCTCCGGCTGAAGCCTCGCAGACCGCTTCAGCCGGCTTGGTACCAAGCACGCGTCCGCAGGACGATCCGCACCACCGACAGCATCACCGGCACCTCGACGAGCACGCCCACGACCGTTGCCAGTGCGGCGCCAGACTGGAAGCCGAACAGCGCGATGGCCGCGGCTACGGCGAGCTCGAAGAAATTCGAGGCGCCGATGAGCGCGGACGGGCACGCCACGTTGTGCGGGACGCCGAGCGCACGGTTGAGCGCATAGGCAAGGCCGGCATTGAGATAGACCTGAATCACGATCGGCACCGCCAGCAGCAGGATGACCAGCGGCTGGTGGACGATCTGCTCGCCCTGAAAGCCGAACAGCAGCACAAGGGTCGCCAGCAAGGCGCCGAGCGAGACCGGTTGCAGACGGCGCAGCGTCGCCGACGAGCGCCATTTCCCCGCCAGATGCAAGCAACGACCGACGCCAGACCTGTGCAGCGATCACCGGCACGACGATGTAGAGCACGACGGAGAGGAATAACGTTTCCCACGGCACCGTAATCGACGACAGCCCGAGCAAAAGGCCGACGATAGGTGCAAACGCGAAGACCATGATCGTGTCGTTGAGCGCGACTTGGCTCAGAGTGAAATTCGGCTCGCCGCCGGTCAGGTTCGACCAGACGAACACCATGGCCGTGCAGGGTGCCGCGGCGAGCAGAATAAGCCCGGCGATATAACTGTCGATCTGTCCCGCCGGCAGCCAGGCGCGAAACAGCCAACCGATAAAGAGCCAGCCGAGCAGCGCCATGCTGAACGGCTTGACCAGCCAGTTGATGCCGACCGTCACCGCGATGCCGCGCCATTGCTCGGCGACCCGGTGCAGTGCGCCAAAATCGACCTTGATCAGCATCGGCACGATCATCAGCCAGATCAGCACGGCGACCGGGATGTTGACCTGTGCGACATTCATCCGCCCTAGCGCGTGGAACGGGCCGGGCATGAACTGGCCGAGCACAATACCGGCGACGATGCAGAGCGCCACCCACAGCGTCAGATAGCGCTCGAATAGCCCCAGCGCCGGCGCAGCGGCGCGCCGACGCGCATCGGAAACCGATGACATGCAAACTCCTGCTAAAGCGGCTTGCGTGCTTCGATCGTTGCCGAGAGGACGAAGTTCTCGATGCCTCGACCGGGCGCCCAAGTCGCGATCATGTCGCGGCTTTCCGGCTTCGTTGTCACCTGCACGTCGGCAAAGCCCGATTCGGTGAGCCAAGCCTCGATCTTCGCGATCGGCGCCGCGCCGGCAATGCAGCCGCAGAGAAGCGCAGTGTCGGCCTGCAAATCCGCCGACAGCGGGGCGGTATTGACCACATCGGAGATCGCCAAGCGGCCGCCGGGCTTCAGGACACGAAAGGCTTCGCGGAACACGCGCGCCTTGTCAGGAACCAGGTTGATGACACAGTTCGAGAGGATCACGTCGGCGGCGTTGTCGGCGACCGGCAGATGCTCCAGTTCGCCGAGGCGAAATTCGACATTGGCAGCGCCGATTTTGGCAGCATTCTCGCGCGCCTTTTTGAGCATCTCATGGGTCATATCGACACCAATGACCTGACCAATCGGGGCGACTTGCTGCGCCGCGAGAAAACAGTCGAAACCGGCGCCGCTGCCCAAATCGATCACCACCTCACCAGGCTTCAGCGCGGCGATCGCCTGCGGATTACCGCAGCCAAGCCCGAGATTGGCGCCCTCGGGTACAGCGGCGAGCTCTTTGTCCGAATAGCCCATCCGTTTCGACTTGCTGTCGGGATCTGCGGCGGGTCCGCAACACGACGCAGCTGGCGCGCAGCAACTCTCCGTCGCGCTCGCCGCTTCGGCAATCCCGCCATAACGCGCGCGCACCATCTCCTTGATCTGCACATCGTCCATGACAGTTACCTTTTCGCAGGTGTCGCGCTAACGCGCACAGCAGCTGGTTGCCAGCGGGTGCTGCCTCGCGGATCGCTTCCGGTTCGCAGCAGGCCGCTTCGCTGACTTCCCTCAGCTTCGCGAGCGAGCCCTCGCCGTAGACAGTGCTTTCGCCATAGGTAAAGAAGGTCTCCCACGGCACACCCTGCGGATCGGTGACCCACGTCTTGTCCGACTTGGCGTAGCAGCAGGTCGCGTTCTTGGCCTCGACCAGCGGCCGCTCTGCGCGGCTCAGCCGGTCGAAGACTTCGGCGAGCTCAGTCTCGTCCTCGGCCTGGATACCGAGATGCGATATGCCGGCGGCGCGCCCCGGCCGCGTACTGATCGCAAAATTCATCCTCGGATCGTCGAGCATCCATTTGACGTAATCGTCCTTGACCACCGTCGGCTCGGCCGCGAACAGCGTCGAATAGAACCGGGTCGACTGCGCAAGATCGTCAACCGACACGTGAACGTGCAAGCGCTTCATCGTCGTCTCCTGTCGCAAACGTCTGAGCTGGATCGCAGCCGGGAATGCACAAGGCACCGAGCCCACAGCAATTCTCGGTCAGATAGGCCAGCAACCCGTTCATCGTCGCGTATTCGGCCGAGTAGATGAGCTGTCGTCCGAGCCGACGCTGGGTAATGAGCCCCGCATGGTTGAGCTGGTTGAGGTGAAAGGTCAGTGATGCCGGCAGCACCCCGAGCCGCTGTGCAATGACGCCCGCAGATAGTCCCTCAGGACCGGCGGTCACCAGCAGACGAAAGAGGTCAAGCCGGGTTTCCTGGGCAAGAGCACCGAGGGAGATGATCGCAGCTTTCTTGTTCATCGGCATAAGATTTTACATTTGGAATAATATCAAAATATACTTTAATACGAACCGGTCAAGTCTCAATTTGAGAACTTCAAAATGGCGAGGGCCGTTATCCGGCGATCACTCGGCTGGCGCCGCAAGCCCCTGCCGCGGCTCGTCCCTCTCTGAGGGCAACAGGAAGACGAGGCCGAGACAGATCGCCAGCATCGCCGCCGATCCCCACAGGCAGGCCGGCAGGCCGCCATATTGTGCGAGCAATCCCGACAAGAGGATGCCAATCAGGCGGCCGGCCGCGTTGGCCGCATAGTAGAAGCCGACATCCTCGGCCGCCTTCTTCGTCCCTGCATAGGCGAGGATCAGGTACGAATGCAGCGACGAGATCACGGCGAACGCGAAGCCGAACACGCCCAGGACGCTGATCACAGTTAGGGCCGGGCTGACCGGTAGCCGAGCCTGCAGCATCAACACCAGCGCCACCGGAATCGCGGTCAGCGCTGCACCCCAGAGGCGGGCTTCCGGGATTTCCCGCGACAAGCCGTCGGGGCTGCGCCGCACAACCATCGGAGCGATCGCCTGTACGAGGCCGTAACCGATCGTCCAGGCGGCGATATAACCGGCGACCTGCATGTATTGCCACCCCTGGGCATAGAGGTAGACCGGCAAGCCGACGACAAACCACACGTCGCGCGATCCGAAGAGGAAGATGCGGGCGGCCGCGAGCAGGTTGATCGCGCGCGACTTGGCGAACAGCTCGCGAAACGATTTTGACGCCTTCGCCTTGCCCAGTTCTCTGGGTAGGCTAAACAGCACATTCGCAAGCACAAACGCGAGCATCGCCGCCATCAGCCACAAGGCCGGGCGGAAGCCAGCAATTTCGAGCAGGAACCCGCCGGCGAAGAAGCCGAACCCTTTCATGGCGTTTTTCGAACCGGTGAACCAGGCAACCCATTTGAACAGCTGGCCGTTGCCGCCCTCGGAGGTCGCCTTGATCGCTGATTTCGAGGCGGTCTTGGTGACATCCTTGGCGACGCCCGAAATGCCTTGCGCCATCACCACCCAGGCGACGGAAAACGCGGCATCCCAGCCGGGCCGGAGGGCGGACAACAGCATCAGCCCGCCGATCTGCAGCACGAGGCCGACCGCCAGCATGCGCGGGATACCAAAGCGCGCCGCGAGCCAGCCGCCACCGAGATTGGCGAAAATGCCCGCCGCCTCGTAGAGCAGGAAGAGGCTCGCCAGCATGAAGGGCGTGTAGCCGAGCGCATAGAAATGCAGCAGCACCAGCATGCGCAAAGCGCCGTCGGTGAGCGTGAAGCTCCAGTAGCTCGCAGTGACGATCAGGTAATTGCGGATGCCGCCCATCACACCCCCCGCTCGATGACGATGTTGGCGAGATCGACCATGCGGCAGGCATAGCCAACCTCGTTGTCGTACCAGGCATAGACCTTGAGCAGCGTGCCGTCGGTGACCATCGTGCTGGGGCCGTCGACGATCGAGCTGCGGGTGTCGTTGGCGTAATCGGCCGAGACCAGTGGCCGCTCTTCGTAGCCGAGGATGCCGGCGAGGACGCCGATAGCGGCGTCCTGAAACAGCCTGTTCACCTCCTCGACCGTCGTGCTGCGCTCCAGTTCAAAAACGCAATCGGTGAGCGACGCGTTGAGCACCGGGACGCGTACCGCGTGGCCGTTCAGCCGGCCCTTGAGTTCCGGGTAAATGAGTGCGATGGCCGTCGCGCTCCCTGTGGTCGTCGGCAGCAGCGAGAGCATCGCAGAGCGCGCGCGGCGCAAATCCCGGTGCGGCGCGTCGACCACGACATTGGTGTTAGTCGGGTTGTGGATCGTGGTGATCTGCCCGTGACGGATGCCGAGCGCCTCGTGCACCACCTTCACCACCGGCGCCAGGCAATTGGTCGTGCACGACGCCGCGGTCAGCAGGCGGTGCTCGCGCGGGTCGTAACGGTCGTCATTGACGCCGACCACCACGTTGAGCGCCGCAGCGTCCTTGACCGGGGCGGCGACGATGACGCTTTTCACGCCGCGGTCAAAATAGCCCTGCAATTGATCGGGCTTGAGAAACTTGCCGGTGCATTCGAGCACGAGGTCGCAGCCGAGATCGCCCCACGGCACCTCGGCCGGCACCTTTGCGCCGCTGAAGCCGATGCGGCGGTTTCCGACGAGGACCGCGCGATCGCCCTCGGCGGCGATGGTCTGCCGCCAGCGGCCATGCAGGCTGTCGAATTCGAGCAAGTGCGCGGTGACGGCAGCGCCGCCCTTCACCTCATTCATGTGGACGATGTCGAGCCGGTTGACGGCGCGCGGATCTTCGTCCGGCCGCTCCATCGCGCCCAAGGCCGCCCGGAGGGCCAGCCGGCCGATCCGGCCCATGCCGTTGATGCCAACCCGCATCGTCAACCTCCCTGCGCCTTGGCAAGCATGCCGACCGTGCCTTCGCCGATCTCATCGAGCCGTGCGCGCACGGCCATGCGGTCGAGCTTGTCGAACGGCAAGTTGGTAAAGGCGGTAATGCGGCGATAGAGACCGCCATAGAGCTCGTTCAGCAGAACCGCGCGCTCCGCCGGCGAGCCCTCGAACTTTGCGGGATCGGGGAGCGACCACGAGGCGGTGACCGCCTTGTCGCCAAAATCGGGGCAGGTCTGGCCGTTGAAAGTGTCGCAAAGCCCGATCACGAAATCGAGCACCGGCGCCTCAGGCCCCGCAAACAAGTGCCACGACTTGCTGTGGAGCCCCGAGACGTCATGGCCCACGGCGCGCAGCTTGTCCAAAACCTCTTGCATTGGCGCATCGGCCGGGTCGGAGCCGGCCGAGTAAGCGTGAAACCGCTCACCAGAAAAGCGGTTGAGGATCGCCTCGGCCATGATCGACCGGGCCGAGTTCCGCGTGCACAGGAACAGCACGTTGAAAGCCGGACTCATCGCATTTTTCTCCTCAAGCGAGGCCGGCCACAGCTGCCCGATGTCGCCACACAGCTCGGGGCGACCGCCGCAGCAGGCCTCAGTCAGGAAGGCAAGCAGGTCGCGCAAAGCGCTGACCCGCAGGGCATAGATCACCTGATTGCGCTGCCGGGTTGCGGCAATCAGACCCGCGCGCTCCAAGGCGCTCAAATGGAATGAGGTGGTCGAGGCGGGCATACCCACCCGGTCGGCGAGTTCTCCTGCCGACAGGCCATTGGGGCCGCGCGCGATCAGCAGCCGGAGGACCGCGAGACGCCGCTCCTGACCGAGTGCTCCGAAAATGCGAGCCGCGGACTCAATTTCCATAATTCTAGAATAACTGTTTTTTACTCGCGCGCATCTAGAATAGGTGGCAAGACCTGGGACCTGCCCGAAGGCACGCAATTGCTGACCAAGCCGTACCGCCGTGACGAACTCGCGATCATGGTTCGCAACGCGTTCGGTGCCTAGAGTGCGAGGGTGTCGATCCGATGGCCAAAATTCTCATTATCGATGATGACGCTGCAATCAGACGGACGCTGGGTCGTGTGCTCTCAAAGGCGGGACACGTCGTCATGGACGCCGCCGACGGACGCCAAGCAATGGAGCTCTTTCGCGCCGATCCTGCTGAACTCGTCATCACCGACATCGTCATGCCAACGCAAGAGGGCATCGAGACCATCCTCGAAATACGCCGAGAGGCGCCGGGCGTTGGAATAATCGCGATTTCGGGTGGCGGCCTGAGCAGCGGCATGACCTACCTCGATCTCGCCGGCAAGCTTGGTGCGGATGCGGTCCTGTCAAAGCCGTTTCGGGCTCCCGCTCTTCTCAATGCGGTCGCCAAATTGCTGAGCTTTCGAGAGGATCGTTAGCCCCGCCATCGCATGCTCTTCAATCGGAGGCCCTAATAAGCGGTGATGTTGGCTAGCGGCGATGGCCGGGCTTTGGACGCGGCCATGCGACTCGGCCGGGAGCGCGGGTTGAAGATGTATCGCTGCCGAACGCGCCGACAGTGGCGGATAACCGCGCCGCCCAGATCCGCTTATGGCGGAGGCTGCGCTTCAAAGGTCTCGTCGTCCTCGGCAAAGGCAATCCAAGGCTGTTTGCTGCGCGTCCAGATATGCCGAGTGGGCCGCAGCCACGATGTATCGTCGAGCGTACCGCCCCGTACGCGGATCATGCCGTCTCGCGGTGGGCTTGCGAACCAGGAGCCACATTCGGGACATACCCATCTGGTATTGACCCGACCGCTGTCGGCCATCCGCTGCAGCGGCCGGGGCTCCAGTCCGCTCCGATGAAAGGCGCTCTCCGCCACCACAAGGCCCAGCGAGAAGGCGCTGCTCGTGAGGCGCTGGCAGTCCTTGCAATGACAGGTATAGACGAGCTTCGGCGCCTCGCCGATCTCGTAGCGAATCTGGCCGCACTGGCAGCCGCCGGTCTGCGGGAGTTTCATGCTGGCTCCTTTATCGCATCGTCATCAGGCGCCCCCAGCGGTCTTCATAGACCACCTCGGGCAGTTGAGCACGCCTGACCGGGCCGAACCGCCCCATCGGATAACCGATCGGCAGCAGCGCATAAGAATGCACCTCCGCGGGCAATCCCAGCGCTGCCTCCACCTCCTTCTCGAAATTGAGGTAAAGCGTTGTCAGCGTCGCGCCGAGACCGAGCGCGCGCGCCGCCAGCAGCATATTCTGCACGGCCGGATAGATCGACGAGCCGGCGGTCCGCGTCGGGCTCGCGCCTTCCATGCAGGGTATGATCCAGACCGGCGCTTCCTGAATGTGGTCCGCCAGGTACTGTGCGGCGTCCAGCATCCGCGAAAATCGCTCGGGGCTGGTGCCCGGCGCGGGCACACCTGACCGGTAGCGCGGGCTGACGATCTCGTCCCAGGCGCGCTTGTAGTACGCGCCGACGGCTGCCTTGACCTTGGCGTCCTTGACGACCAGGAAGCGCCAACGCTGCATGTTGCCCCCGCTCGGCGCATAAGTGCCAGCCTCGAGGATTTTACGGATCATCTCCTCCGGCACCGGGTCTGGCTTCAGCCGCCGCATCGAGCGCGTCGTCGCCATAATCTCGAACAGGTCGGCGGACGGATCGGTCATGGCATCCTCCCAGCAAGCGCGGCGTATATCTGGCCCCATATAACAGATTCTCCGGCGCCGGGTCGGCACCCGCATGTACCAGTGAGGACGCTGCACGTTGAGCAAGTGCGATGGGGCGCCGCAGGCGTTCCTAAGTGCGCAGGTGGCAGGCCACCCAGTGCCCGTCCTTAGTCTGCTTCAGCTCGGGCTTCTCGGTGCTGCATAGCGGCAGCTCGCGGATCGGGCAGCGCGTGTGAAAATGACAGCCCGAGGGTGGGTTGATCGGGTTGGGGACGTCGCCCTCCAACCGGATCCGCCGGCGCGTCGCCCTCGGATCGGGCGTCGGCACCGCGGACAGCAGCGCCTCGGTGTATGGGTGGCGTGGGTTCTCGTAGATTTCGTCGGCTGGAGCATGTTCGACGATGCGGCCAAGATACATGACCGCGACGCGGGTGCTGATGTGCTGCACCACCGCCAAATCATGAGCGATGAACAGGTAGCTGAGGCGGAATTCGTCCTGCAAATCAGCCAGCAGGTTGATGACCTGGGCTTGCACTGATACGTCCAGCGCGGAGACCGGTTCGTCGCAAACGATCAGCTTCGGCGACACTGCCAGAGCGCGAGCGATGCCGATGCGCTGGCGCTGGCCGCCCGAGAATTCATGCGGGTAGCGTCGCATATGGTCGGCGTTGAGGCCGACAAGCTGCAAGAGCTCGACAATGCGGTCTTCGTATTCGGCATGTGTCTTGGCGAGTTTATGGATCGTCAACGCCTCGCCAATGATCGCGCCGATCGTCATGCGCGGGTTCAGCGAGGCGTACGGGTCCTGGAAGATGATCTGCATGTCGCGCCGCAGCGCGCCGAGTTTCCTGCCCGCCATCCCGGTGACGTTCTTGCCTTCGAGCCGCACCTCGCCGGAGGTTGGCTCGATCAGCCGCAGCACGCAGCGCCCGGTGGTCGACTTGCCGCAACCGGACTCGCCGACCAGACCCAACGTCTCGCCGGCACCGATCTCGAAGCTGATGTCGTCGACCGCGTGAACCTGTTCGGCCATTCCCGCAAACACGCCGTGGCGTACCGGAAAATTCTTCACCAAGTGGCTGACTTGCAGCAGAGATTCGCTCATTCGACGCCGCTCAATAAAGGATGCAGGCGACCTTGTGGCCGCCCTCGACGGCGCGCAGCTCCGGCATCGTCACCGTGCAGGCGGGCGTGGCGAAGCCGCAGCGCGGGGCGAACCGGCAGCCCGGCGGCGGATTGAGCAGGCTCGGCACGGTCCCGGAGATCGCCTCGAGCCGGCGCTTTCTGCCGGCGCCCTTTTCGAGCCGCGGGATCGAGCGGATCAGCCCCTGGGTATAGGGATGCAGCGGGTGCGCGAACAGCTCCTCGACCGACGCCTCCTCGACCACCCGTCCGGCATACATCACCGCGACCCGCTGAGCGACCTCGGCCACCACCCCCATCGCATGGGTGATCAGCATAATCGCCATCCCGAAGCGCGCCTTCATCTCGGCCAGAAGATCGAGAATCTGCGCCTGGATGGTCACGTCGAGCGCAGTGGTCGGCTCATCGGCGATCAACAACTCCGGGCTGCAAGCGAGCGCCATCGCGATCATCACCCGCTGACGCATGCCGCCCGAGAGCTGATGAGGGTAGTCGTGAACCCGACGCTCGGGCGCCGGGACATGAACGAGCCGTAGCATCTCGACCGCCTTGTCGATCGCGTCGCGGCGGTTAAGCCCCTGATGCAGACGAACCACCTCGGCGATCTGCTCGCCGACCGTGTAAACCGGATTCAGCGAGGTCATCGGCTCCTGGAACACAATGGCGATCTCGCGGCTGCGAATGTGCTGCATCTCGTTCGCGTCGAGCGGAACGAGGTCACGCCCCTTCCACAAGATGCTCCCCGCGACGATCTTGCCCGGCGGCATCGCGATCAATTTCAAGACGGTCATCGCCGTGACCGTCTTGCCGCAGCCGCTTTCGCCGACGACGCTCAGCGTCTCTCCCGGCCCCACCGTCAGGTCGACGCCGTCGACCGCGCGCACCATCCCGTCGTCGGTCTTGAAGTGCGTCTTCAGTCCGCGGATATCGAGCAGCGCCTCGGCCACGGTCAGATGACCCGGCGCGGGTCGAGTGCGTCGCGCAGACCATCGCCGATATAGTTGATCGCCATCACCGCGAGAAAGATCGCACCGCCGGCGAACAGCGCCCAATGCGGCGCGACGTCCAGGTAGTCTTTCGCGTCATAAAGGATGCGGCCCCAGCTCGGGATGTCCGGTGGAAAGCCCAGTCCCAGAAACGACAGCGTCAACTCCAAGATGATCGCGTTCGCCACCTCGATCGTCCCGGCGACGATCACCGGGCCGAGCGCATTGGGCAGGATGTGGCGCACCACCTGGCGCAGCGTCGAAGCGCCGAGCGCGCGTGCGGCCTCGACAAATTCCTTTTCGCGCAGCGAGAAGAATTGCGCGCGCACCAGCCGGGCGATCGACATCCAGCGAAACCCGCCAATCACAGCGACGATCAGCACGAAAGTGCCGAGCTCCAGCCCCACCAGTTTGCGCAGGGTTCCCTGAAACAGATAAACGATCAGCAGCAAGACCGGCAGTTGCGGCAGCGACAGGAACAGGTCGCAAAACCACATCAGCGCCATGTCGATGCTGCCGCGTGCGGTGCCGGCGACCGCGCCGATAAAGACGCCGACAAACACCGCCACCAGCATCGCGGCAATGCCAACCGACATCGAGATCCGGCCGCCATAGATCAATCGGGCGAGAAGATCCTGGCCCAGATCGTCGGTACCGAGCGGATGCGCCAGGCTCGGCCCATGCATCTGTGCGCTGAAGTCGATGGTATTGATCGGCACCGGCCAGAGCAGCGGCCCGAACAGCAGCGCAAGAACCATGACCGCCAGCACGCCGGCGCTGACGAGCGCCAAGCGATGGCGGCGAAACCGCCGCCATGCCTCGCGCCCGAGCGAGGAGCGGCGCGGCCGTACCGCAACCGGTCCGACCGCGATGTCAGCGGTAGGAGATGCGGGGGTCGAGCCAGCCATACAACAGGTCCGCAATTAGGTTGAACAGGACGACGAGGCACGCGAAGACAAAGGTCACGCCCATGATCACCGGCGTATCGTTGGCCAGGATCGCGCTGATCAGCAGCGAGCCGATGCCGGGAACGCGAAAAATCTGCTCGGTGATAATCGCGCCACCGAAGATGACTGGCATCTGCAGGGCGACGAGGGTCACGACCGGTATCAGCGCATTGCGCACGATGTGCTTCAACACGACAACCCGCTCGGGAAGCCCCTTGGCGCGGGCCGTGGTGACATAATCGAGACGAACCACGTCGAGCACCGAGGCACGCACGAAGCGGGTCCATGCCGCGCCCTGAAACAGGCCGAGCACGACAACCGGCATGATCGCCTGACTGATATAGGCCCAGATCAGCGGGAGCCCGCTACCGCCGATATCGGTGCGGTAGACAAAGGGCAGCCAGTGCAGGTTGACGCTGAACAGCAGGATCAGGACGAGACTGGTGAAGAAGGTCGGCAGCGAGAACCCGACCAGCGCCAGGCTGCTGGCGACCTGGTCGAAGAACGAATACGGCCGAACCCCGGCATAAACTCCCACTGGCACGGCAATCAGCAGAGCCAGGATCTGTGAAGCGCCAATTACCGCCAGCGTCGTCGGCAAGCGCTGCATGACCAGCGTCGTCACGTTGATCCGGCTCGCGAACGAAAAGCCCCAATCGCCGTGCACCATCGCGGCGAGCCAGTGGAAGTAGCGCAGATAGACCGGGTCATCGAGGCCGAACTTGACGCGCAAAGCCGCCGCGACCGAGGGGGGAATCGAGGGATCGCTCGCCAGATCGGAGAAAGGATCGCCGGGGGCAAGCGCCAATACCGTGAACAGGACGATGCTGATGCCGACAAGGCTCGGCACCGTCAGGAGCAGCCGCCTGACGAGGTAATTGAGCACGAGCGCCTAAGCCGGCGCCCAAGGCTGTCTGCCGCGGCAGACAGCCTTGCCAGCTCGGGCCGGATCAGGCATCGGCGTACCAGTCGTAGAAGTTCCAGATATAGCTGTCCCATCCCGACAGCAGCACGTGTAGCTTGCTCGAGACCGCCGCCACGCTCGGCCGGTAGACCACTGGGATGATCGCGACGTCCTTGATCACCGTGTCGTTCATCTTGATGAACAGAGCCGCCCGCTTCACCGGGTCGGTCTCATGCTCGGAGGCGTCGTAAAGCGCGTCGTAGTCCGGATTGCGGTAGCGGACGATATTGCGCCCTTGCCACTTGTTCTCCTTTGTCGCGAGTTCCGATGAGAGGAACTGGCGCATGAAGTCGCGCGGGTCCGGCTGAGTCATCGTCGTCGTGTACATCTGCAGGTCGGCGTAGAACTTGGTGTAGGTGTCCGGATTGCCGACGTCCGATGAGAAATAAACCGAGGCCGGCACTGCCTTGATCTCGACGTCGATTCCGGCCTTCTCGCAGGCCTGTTTGACGATCTGCTGGTTCTTCTGGCGCGGCGCGTTGATCGAGGTCTGGTACACCACCTTGAGCTTGATGTCGTCCTTCTCGCGGATCCCGTCGGCGCCGGGTTTCCAGCCTGCTTTGTCAAGCAGACCGACCGCCTTCTCGACGTTGAACTCATAGGATGTGTCCTTCGACACGAAGGGCTGCGGGTTGTTGACGAAGTTGGCTGTAGCCGTCCCGGTGCGGCCGTAGATGAATTTCTCCACCGAGAGCCTGTCGACGAGGAGGTTAAACGCCTGACGAACCGCCGGGTCGGTGAGGAACGGGTGCTTGCTCTTGGTGCTCGACCGCTCGCCGTCGATCTCCTTGCTTGGGTCGGTGTAGTTGAGCTGGATGTGCTCGATGTTGCCGCTGGCGAAGATGTTGACGTGGCCTTTGCCGCCTTCCTCGAGCCGCTTCAACAGCTCGTCCTCGACCTGCATATTCCAGGCGAAATCGTACTCGCCAGTCTGCAGCACCGCCCGCGCCGCCGACACAGCGTCGCCGCCGCCTTTCATTTCGACCGCATCGAAATAGGGCCGGTTCGGCATGTGGTAATTCGGGTTGATCTTGCCGCGAACCAGGTCCGCCGGCTTGAAATCGACGAACAGATAGGGGCCGGTCCCGACCGGCGACAGATTGGTCGGAGCGTCGCGTGAGCTGGCGCCCTTGTACTGCTCGAACAGGTGCTTCGGAATGATCATGCCGCGCGCGCTGACAAAGGCATCGGCCCAGAACGGTGTCGGTTTCTGGAACTCGACCTTGATCGTAAGGTCGTCCACCTTGGAAACCTTGATGTCCTTATAGGTGCCGATCGTCGTCGCCGCGGTGGCCGGATCGGACGAATATTCCCAATTGAACACGCAATCATCGGCGGTGACGGGCTGGCCGTCGTGCCATTTGACGCCGGGCTTCAGCTTCCAGATCACCCACATCAGGTCCTTGTCGACCGTGCCCGCTTCGACACTCGGCACATCGGCGGCGAGGATCGGCACCAGATTGCCGTCCGGGTCCCAGCCGGCAAGCGGCTCGTAGAAAACGCGCGAGCCGTCTTGATCCTTGGTGCCGACCGCGAAATGCGGATTGAGCAGCGTGGGCCCTTGCCACCACAGCAGCTTCAGGGTGCCGCCGCCGCCGGCCTTGGTCGGGGCGTACTTGAAGCTGTAGTCAGCCATCGCGACGCCGCTGTGCGCCAACACCTGGGCCACGAACGGAGCGCTGAGCCCAAGCGCCATCATGTCGCGCAGAAACCTTCGACGCGATCGCTGGCCGGTCCGTACTTCCTCAATCTGCTGACGCAACAGCCTCTCGTCCATCACCGACCTCCCCGATCACCACGACCTAATGCCTACAAAATCGGCAATTCAATTAGTACCGCCGAACACCGCCTCGCGGGAGTCCGCAAGTCAAGGGAATCGATACTGGTCACGCCCGCTCCGGCTGAACCAGCAATTTCGGTGCCGACATCGATGCGGGCCGGCTCGAGCCTACATCCGATCGAAGTGGGCGCAGTAGAGCGCGCTACATTGCACCCAGACGATCAACCGAACGGTGGGGTGCCGTCCTGGTGATTATCCGGTCGGCTGACCATAACCGCCGCCGCCCGGCGTCTCGATCACGAACACGTCGCCCGGCCGCCAGTTCGGCGCTGATCGGTGCCGGTCAGGATCTCGTGGCGGCTGCCGTCCGCGCGCTCGACCCATTGCCGGCCGACGCGCGCCATCGGCGCCGCCGGCGAGCCCGAACGGCGCGACGTTGCGGCGCGACGAGACGATGACCGCGGTCATCGGCTCGAGGAACCGGATCCGCCGCACCGCGCCGTCGCCGCCGCGCCAGCGTCCGGCGCCGCCGGAGCCGCGGCGGATCGCGAATCGCTTCCAGCCGCACCGGGTAGCGCAGCTCCAGCACCTCGGGATCGGTCATGCGCGTGTTGGTCATGTGGGTGTGGACCGCCGAGGTGCCGTCGAACCCCGGCCCGGCGCCGGTGCCGCCGCAGATCGTCTCGTAGTACTGGCGGGTCGCGTCGCCGAAGAGGAAGTTGTTCATCGTCGCCTGCGAGCAGGCGATCGCGCCGAGCGCGCCGAACAGCGCGTTGCAGGTGGCCTGCGACGATCTCGGTGTTGCCGGCGACGACCGCCGCGCCCGGCTCGCGGCGACAGGAAGGTGCCGGGCGGGATCACCAGCCGGAGCGGCTTCAGGCAGCCGTCGTTCAGCGGGATGTCGTCGCCGACCAGGCAGCGGAACACGTAAAGCACCGCGGCGCGGGTCACCGCCGGCGGCGCATTGAAGTTGCCCTCGCGCTGGCCGCCGGTGCCGGTGAAGTCGACCATCGCGGTGCGCGTCTGCGCGATCGACGGTGATCGCGACCCGCAGCGGCGAGCCGTTGTCCATCGTGTAGTCGAAGCGACCCGTTGCCGATCCGGTCGATCACCCGGCGCACGCTCTCCTCGGCGTTGTCCATCACGTGGCGCATATAGGCGCTGCACCACGTCCAGGCCGAAGCGGTCAACGACGCCGCGCAGTTCCTGCACGCCCTTCTCGTTGGCGGCGACCTGCGCCTTGATGTCGGCGACGTTCACGTCGGGGCTGCGCGCCGGATATTGGTCGCCGACGCCAGCAGCGCGCGGAACTCGGCCTCGCGGAAATGCCCGCCATCGACCAGCAGGAAATCGTCGATGACGACGCCTTCCTCCTCCAGCGTGCGCGAGACGGGCGGCGTCGAGCCCGGGGTGATGCCGCCGATATCGGCGTGGTGCCCGCGGCTGCCGACGAAGAACAGGATGTCGCGCCCGGCGTCGTCGAACACCGGGGTGATCACGGTGACGTCGGGCAGGTGCGTGCCGCCGTTGAACGGGTTGTTCAGCGCCACCACGTCGCCCGGCTTCAGCGTGCCGCGCCGCAGTCGCGCAGCACGGTCCGCACGCTCTCGCCCATCGCGCCGAGATGCACCGGGATGTGCGGCGCGTTGGCCACCAGGCCGCCCTCGGCGTCGAAGATCGCGCAGGAGAAATCCAGCCGCTCCTTGATGTTGACGCTCATCGAGGTGTTCTGCAGCACCGCGCCCGTCTGCTCGGCGACGTTCATGAACAGGTTGTTGAACAGCTCGAGCAGCACCGGATCGGGCTCGTCGCTGCCGGCGGCAACGCGCGTCGCGCAGCGGTTCGGTGCGGCGCAGCATCATGTGATCGAGCGTCGGTGATCTCGGCGCGTCCAGCCAGGCTCGACGACCGTGGTCGCGTTGGCCTCGCGGATCAGCGCCGGGCCGGCGATGCGGTCGCCCGCCCGCAGCGTCGGTGCGGTCGAACACCGGCGCGACGTGCTCGGCGCCGCCGGTCAACATGACGACACGGTCGATCGGCGCCGGGCGCGCCGCCGTCGCGCGCGCGGCAACGCGCGTCTCGCGCACCGGCTCGCCCGGCGGCGGTCGCCTCGACCGCGACCGCCTCGACGACCAGCGGCCGCTCGGGCGTGGCGAAGCCGAAGCGGGCGCGATGCGCCTCGGTGAAGTCGGCGACGACCCGCGTCGGGCGCGCCATAGGGCACGATCAGCGCCGCCTCGGTGCCGGCGTAGCGCAGATGCAGCGCGTGCGCGACGCTCGATGCGCTCCGGCTCGGCGCCCTGCGCCGCCAGCGCCGCGCGCGCTTCCTGCGCCAGCCGGTCGGCCAGCGCCTCCAGCTCCGGCCATCGTCGTCCGCCGCGAGCGGCACCTCCACCGCCTGCTCGCGCATCACGGTCTGGTCGGCGAGCCCCATGCCATAGGCCGACAGCACGCCGGCATAAGGGATGGATGAACACCGTCTCCATGCCGAGCGCGTCGGCGACCAGGCAGGCATGCTGGCCGCCGGCGCCGCCGAAGCATTGCAGCGCGAAGCGGGTGGCGTCGTGGCCCTTCTGCACCGAGACCTGCTTGATCGCGTTGGCCATGTTGGCGACGGCGATGCGCAGGAAGCCCTCGGCGACCTGCCCGCGGGTCCTGCGGCTGCGCCGGTGGCGCGGGCGATCTCCTCGGCCAGGGCGGCGAATTTTGTCGCGACGATCGTCGGCGTCGAGCGGCTGGTCGCCGGTCGGGCCGAAGATCGCCGGGAAATGCGCCGGCTGGATCTTGCCGACGCAGACATTGGCGTCGGTCACCGTCAGCGGGCCGCCGCGGCGGTAGCAGGCCGGGCCCGGGATCGGCGCCGGCGGAGTCCGGGCCGACGCGGAAGCGCGCGCCGTCGAAATGCAGGATCGAGCCGCCGCCGGCCGCCACCGTGTTGATCGCCATCATCGGCGCGCGCATGCGCACGCCGGCCACCTGCGGTCTCGAAGGCGCGCTCGAATGCGCCGGCGTAGAGCGCGACGTCGGTCGAGGTGCCGCCCATGTCGAAGCCGATGATCCGGTCGAGCCCGGCCATCGGCCGCGGTGCGCGCCGCGCCGACGATGCCGCCGGCCGGGCCGGACAGGATCGCGTCCTTGCCCTGGAAGCCTGCCGCCTCGGCCAGGCCGCCGTTCGACTGCATGAAATAGAGCCGCACGCCCTCAAGCTCGGCCGCCACCTGGTCGACATAGCGGCGCAGGATCGGCGACAGATAGGCGTCCACCACCGTGGTGTCGCCGCGCGGGACCAGGCGCAGCAGCGGGCTGACCGCGTGGCTGGCCGAGACCTGGGCGAAGCCCGCCGCTCGCGCGCAAGGTCGGCCAGGCGGCGCTCGTGCTCCGGGATATTTCCAGGCGTGCATCAGCACGATGGCGCAGGCGTCGATGCCCGCCGCGCGCGCCGCGGCGAAGGCCTGGCGCGCGCGCCGGCTTCGTCGAGCGTCTCGATCTCGCTGCCATCGACGCCGACGCGGCCGGCGATCTCCACCACGCGCTCGTAGAGCATGCGTCGGCAGCGTGATCGCGAGGTCGAACAGGCGCGGCCGCGCCTGGTTGCCGATGCGCAGCGCGTCGGCGAAGCCGCGATTGACCACCAGCAGCGTGCGCTCGCCCTTGCGCTCGAGCAGCGCGTTGGTGGCGACCGTGGTGCCCATCTTCACCGCATCGACCGTGCCGGGCGGGATCGGCGCGTCGAGCGGCACGCCGAGCACGGTCTTGATGCCGGCGATCGCGGCGTCGCGATAGCGGCCGGGGTTCTCGCTACAGCAGCTTGTGGGTGGAGAGGCTGCCCGTCGGGGGCGCGCGCGACGATGTCGGTGAAGGTGCCGCCGCGGTCGATCCAGAATTGCCAGCCGACACCCTTTGCCTTGGCGTGCATGGCACAGTCCTTCTAGCCGTCAAACGACATTAGGTAGCGATCTTGCCGGAACCGGGGCTTATCAAGCTCGACTTAGTTTTTTGATCGCCGGCGCCAGCGGCTGGGCGGCGGCGTCATAATCGGCCCACGCATTCGTTTTCGCCGACGCCGGCGCCGTGCGCAGCGTGAATGTCATCGGGTCCAGCCCGCCGCGAATTTTTGACCAAGGCAGCGGCATCGACACGGCCGCTCCCGGTCGAGCTCGCGGCGACAGCACGGCCACCGCGGTCGACAGCCGGTCGTTGCGCAGATAATCGAGGAAGATGCGGCCGCCGCGCTCTTTCTTGGCCATGTTCAAGGAGATAGCGCCGCGGCGCGTCTTTCTCCATCTGCGCGCAGATGGCGCGCGCGAAGCTCTTAGCCGCAGCCCAATCCGGGCCGCCACCTCTCGGCGGCCTCAGCGGCACGACGACATGCAGCCCCTTGCCGCCGGTTGTCTTGCAGAACGCCGCGAGACCGAGCTTCTCGATCCGCCCGCGGATTTCAATGGCGGCTTCGATAACCGCGTCGAATCCGACATCCGGCGCGGGGTCGAGGTCAAAGACCAGCCGTCCCGGCACTTCGGGCCGACCAGGAGCGCAATTCCACGGATGCAGCTCGACCCCGGCGTCTTGCGCCACCGCGATCAGCGCCTCGGGCCGGTCGATCTGCAAATAAGGCTTGCGGTCGCCCGACACCGTCACGGCGGTGAACAGTTTCGACGAGCCGGGCCCAATGTGACGCTGAAACCAGGTTTGAGCCGCGATCCCGTCCGGCGCGCGGATGATCGAGCACGGCCGTCCGGCGATATGCGGCAAGATCCGGTCGGCCATCGCCGCGTAATAATCGGCGAGGTCGAGCTTGGTGATCGGCCGGCCATCGCCGCCATCAGGCCAAAGCGGCTTGTCGGGATGCGAAATCGTCACGTCCATGATCATGGTGACGCCCGCGCGACGACGCCGGCTTGCCGGCCGCGGTTGCTCCACCACGGTCGAAGCCGCGGCGGGAATTTCGGCCACGATTTCCTCGGCGGGCTTGTCCATCCGTAGCCCCTTAAAGGCGGCCTCGCGGACATTGCCATCGGCGGTCCAGCCCGCGAATTCGATCTCCGCGACCAACTCGGGCTTAAGCCAATGTACGCCCGGTTCGCGGCGTGGCGCGTTAGCCCCGCCGAACGGGCTCTTATCGGCGGCGGTAGCCTTGAGGCGGGGCATCAACGCCTTCACCTTGGCTGCGTCGAACCCCGTTCCGACGCGGCCGATATAGACGAGGTGACCGCCGCGATGGACCCCGGCCAACAGCGAGCGAAACCGCCCATCGGTCGTGCTCCACCCGCCGATCACCACTTCGTGGCCCGGCCGGCACTTCGATTTTGTCCAAGCGTCGCCGCGTCCCGACGAATAGGGAGCATCGAGACGCTTCGAGACGATACCTTCGAGCCCCGCGCGGCGGGCGGATTCCAACACCGAGCCGCCATCGGCCTCGAAATGCTCGACATAGCGGAGCCGCGTCGCGCCGCGCTTACCGCGCAGCAGCTGTGCAAGGCGCTCTTTGCGGGCGGCCAGCGCTTCATGGCGCAAATCAGAGCCGCCGGCATGCAGCAAGTCGAAGGCGAAAAAGACAAGATCGTCGGTTTTGCGTTCCGACAACGCGGCCTGGAGCGCCGAAAAATTTGGAATGCCGTTGGCGTCGAGGGCGACCACCTCGCCGTCGATCAGCGCGTCGGGCAGCTGTCTCCGCAGCCGCGACAATCGCAGGAAATTTGTCGCTCCAATCGAGCCCTTTGCGGGTCTTCAAGGTGGCGTGACCGCCCGCGACCCGCAGTTGCATGCGATAGCCGTCGAACTTGATCTCATGCACCCAACCGTCTCCGCCCGGCGGCCGCTCAACCGCGCGGCAGAGCTGAGGCATCACGAAATCCGGCATCGGGCCTTTCGGAAGAACCTTGACCCGCCGCGGAGCACTCGTCTCCTTGACCTGCCACACCGCGTCCGGCGCGACCTTGGCCGAGCCGCCGAGCATGAACGGCTTTGCGCCTTTGCCCTTGCCGGCAGCGATCGCCGCCATCGTGCGGCCAGAAGCGACCGAGCGATCCTCGGCCAGAATGTCATCCCCGGTGGCCTCTCGCGCTCCCGCGTCGCGATGCTTGATGAGCAGCCAGTTGGCGCGCCGGCTGCGGGAGCGGTCATTCTTGATGCGAACCAGCACCCAGCCGCCATGCAGCCGCTCGCCATCGAGGCGGAATTTCAATTCGCCCTTGGCTAAGGCCTGCTGCGGATCGAAGCCGCTTTCGGGTTCCCAGTATCCGCGATCCCATAGCTGAACGGTGCCGCCGCCATACTGGCCCTTGGGGATCGTCCCCTCGAAGTCGCCATAGGCGAGCGGATGGTCCTCGACCTCGACCGCCAGGCGCTTGTCGTGCGGATCCAGCGACGGCCCCCTGGTGACGGCCCACGACTTGAAAACGCCGTCGAGCTCGAGGCGCAAATCGTAGTGCAGCCGCGTGGCGGCGTGCTTCTGGATCACATAGCGCAGCCGATTGGACGGCGCGACGGTGGAGGTGTCGCTCGGTTCGGCGGTTTTGCTGAAGTCCCGCTTGCTGCGGTAGGGCGCTAGCTTCCCGTCACTCACGAGGCCTTCTTACGCTCCTTCGGAACGGTCTTGGGCGCCGCGACCTTCGGCCTCCGATGCGCTGCTTCCTTGGTAGGCGCTTCTTCCTTCGCCTTTGCCTGACCCTTGCCGCCTTCCATCGGAAGCAGCATGGCGCCCTGACGCCGGTCGGGTGTTTTCGCCTTGGCCTTGCGCGCCGCGGGCTTCTCCGCGCCGCCGGTCTCGCGCAGGCTGCGCATCAACGCCTCGCGCAGATCGATGACTTGCGGTACTTCGGCGCGCTGCTTGCGCGCCGGCGATTTACCCTCGGCCTTGCTTTCGACCAGCTCGCGCAGCGCGTCCTGATAGCGGTCACGGAAGTCTTCGGGATCGAACTCGCCGGCGCGGCGCTCGATGATGGTCTTGGCGACCGCAACCATGTCCGCATCGGCCTCCCCGCCGGCCGTACCGAACTCCGGCTGGCGCACCTCATCGGCGCTGCGCAAGGTGCGCATCAGCATCCCGCCATCATGCGGCTCGACCAGCACCATCCGCTCGCGGCTCGACAGAACCACGCGGCCGATGCCGATGCGCCCCGTCTCCTCCATCGCCTCGCCAATGACGCGGAATGTTTCGACGGCGATTTTTCCGTCCGGATAGACGTAGTAGGGCGTGTCGAGATAGAGCGGGTCGATCTGGTCGCGTTTGACGAAGCGGTCGAGGTCGATGGTCTGCGACGACTCGATCTTGAGCGCCTGCAGCTCGTCGTCGGGAATGACGACGTACTGGTGCCGCTCGTACTCGTATCCCCTGACCACGTCGGCGCGCTCGACCGGTTCATCGGTCTCCGAGTTCGACCAGCATCTGCTTGACGCGATTGCCGGTTTCCGGATTGAGCTGGTGCAGGCGGATGTTCTTCGCCTCGCTCGTGGCCGGGGTCAGGTAGATCGGGCAGGACACCAGCGAGAGGCGTAGAAAACCGTTCCAAGTAGCGCGCGGCATGCGTGGGCACTCCTGCTTTAGCAACGCCCAAGGTAGCGAATCGGCGCGAATCGCGCAAAGCGCTGATGCGAATTCGCCTTAATTGCCGATTGGCCTGCCCCTGGCCGAATGGCGCGGAACGAGATTTTTCGGCGTGCGTTTCTGGGGTGAACCCGCCTCAAAGGAACAGTTACGCATGGACCAAGCACAGCGGCTGCGCGACCTCGCCGCCTGGTATCGCGAATTCGCCGAGCGCACCGAGAATCCCGCTATCTGGGATGCACGGCTGCGAACGGCCGAGGATCTCGAAAGGGAAGCCAACGCGCTCGAAAGCCGGCGTCTCGACGGAGTGGGCCGCCAAACCGACAAGGACGATGCGATCCCCAGGCGTGGATGATGCGCTACACTGTTACACTACTCGCGGGCCCTGCGATGCCGAAGCGTCCCATGCTCGATCCGACCGAAGCGCGCTCCGCCAGCAAAGAAGGCGTCGTGCGCTATGTCCTGACGATCTCGATCGTCCTCGTCGTCGTCCTGCTCGCCGTCAGCTATCTGATCCACTGAGCTGGCCAGCAGGCGTCCATCGCCACCAGTCCAGCCATGCAGACTTGACCCTCGGCAAGCCGCGCGCCTATATCCTCGGCACCTCTGATCCCCGGTAGCTCAGTGGTAGAGCAAGCGGCTGTTAACCGCTGGGTCGCTGGTTCGAATCCGGCCCGGGGAGCCATTTCGTCAGGGGGTTGGGCCGATCGCCCGACCCTCTGGCATTCCCGAAGAAACCGCTCTGCAGTGGATGCCTGAGCGCGGGGTTGGGGTGGCGCCAGCGCGGCACGCCGGCGTGCCGCCAAATTGCCGTTTTTGTGCCCAAGGTTGCGATCGAGCGCGACCTAAAGGTTTGCTGTGTTCCGGTCGCGCCAGTCAGGGGAACCGCCGGCCATGCCGGCCGTCGCGATCAGGAGGACGCGTATGATGCGTGCAAACGCACGATTGGGTGGCGCGATGGCGGCTGTCATCGCCCTGAGCGCCTGTGCGCCGGCGGTGATGGCGCCCACCGTTCCAGTGATGCCGGGTGCCAACAAACCGTTCGACCAGTTCGCCGCCGATCAGCAGACTTGCCAGGCCTACGCCAATTCGCAGACCGCGCCGATGGCGGCGCAGGCGAACAGCCAGGCGGCGGGCGGCGCACTGTTGACGACGATGCTGGGCGCGGGACTCGGCGCGGCCTTTGGCGGCGGCCGCGGGGCCGCGATCGGCGCGGCGTCGGGCGCGCTTGTCGGGACCAGCATGGCGGCACGGAACTCCTCGCTCGCCGGCATGAGCATCCAACAGCAATACGACATCTTCTATGCGCAGTGCATGTACGCGCGAGGCAACCAAGTCCCGGGCTTCTCGCCAAATCAATATGCGCTTCCGCCGTATCCCGGCGCCGTTCCGGGTGCACCGCCTCCGGGCCGCCGGTGCCGCCGCCGCCGCGCTAGGGTTGCGCTTCGGCTGAGAGCGCTGCCAAGCTGGCCTCGCCGTCCGACACGCTGACAAGGAGAGGGCAATGGCCAAGACGCGCGGCACGGGCCTCCTGATGGTATGGGCCGACATCGATCCGGAGCACGAGGCCGAGTATCATCGCTGGTATGACGAGGAGCACATCGCGCGGACTTCTGGCCATCCCAGGATTTCTCAGCGCTGGCCGGTATGTCGCGCTCAAGGGTGGGCCGAGGAACCTGGCGCTGTACGAACTCGAGACTGCCGAAGTCTTGCGTACTTCGGCATTTCTCGACGAGGTCCGCTTCCGCCCGTCGGCCAAGCGGGTTGCGGCGTCAGGCGGCACGATCGGCCGCAACTATCTGATCAACGGCTATCGCCAGATTTTTCCGATGCACACCGATCCGATCGAGATGACGCAGGGCCCGGCGCCATTTCTGCAGATGGGGCGAATTGACATACCGTCGGTCGTCGAGGACGAGTTCAACGACTGGTACAACACTGCGTACATTCCACCCTATCGGGCTGTCCCTGGCTGTCTCGGCGCGCGCCGCTACGTAGCCATCGATTCGCAACCGAAATACCTGACGCTTTACGAATTCGAAAACGCCCAGGTCTCGGAGAGCGAACCCTGGGCGCGCGCCCGCGATTCCAATCCGTGGAGCAATCGGATACGCCCGTATATGCGCCACGACGTCGGTTCGCCGGGCGTTTATCGCCGGGTTTTTCCTAAGTAAGCTCAAGGCATAAATAACCACTCGCCAAGGTGAAATTTCAGAATTCACATCTGGGTTGGTCTGATTCGCCGCATCTGGTAGGATATTTGCAAGGGTGTCGACACGATCGGCCGGACAACGGCGGTCGGCGACTTGAGGAGGGGGACTGCACGTGCGATGGAGGACCATCGCCCTCGCGGGTTGGGGGCTAGCAATTCTGTTGGCTTCGCCAGCCCAAGCAGCGGTGCGGCACGGCGCTTCCCACCACAAAATTGCCTCCCACCCCTCCGCCACTCACGCCACCAGTGCACGCGGAGGAAATTGCGTCGCTTATGCGAAGGCCGTTACCGGCATCAAAATCGATGGCAACGCCGGACTTTGGTGGTCGCATGCGGCCGGTCGCTATGACCGCGGACAGGAGCCAAGGATCGGCTCGATCCTCGTGTTCAAATCTTTTGGTCACATGCGCTCGGGACATGTCGCCGTGGTGAGCGGCGTTGTCGGGCCCCGGAAAATTCTGGTCGACCATGCCAATTGGGTGCGCGGCCGCATCAGCAAGGCGATGGCCGTCGTCGACACTTCGTCCAGCAACGATTGGACCAGCGTGAAGGTGCTGGGAAATCGGCAGGAAGCCGGCGGTCAGCGCGACAACCCGACCTTCGGCTTTATTTACCCTCAAACCCAGCCGGCGGATTTCGCCGAAACCGCCGCCAAAGCGACGCCCGCTCATCACAAGGCTTTGCACATCGCCGGGCGCGATACAGCTTTGCACATTACCGGGCGCACGCATCATAAAAAGGCTCACGACGTGAGGCTGGCTTACGTCTACTAGGCGGTTTGGCGCAGGCGGCGGAGCAGCGTATCGTTGCCAAAGCTCCGCCAACCGAGGCCCACTCTCATGCTCCCTTCCGCAGGCGACCCCAGCCTCCTGTCTGCTCTCCGGCTATCGACCGAAATCTCCGCCGGCCGTTTATCGCCGGTCGCGGTGGTTGAAGCCTTCCTGGTGCGAATCGCCGCGCAGAACCAAAAGCTCCACGCCTATATCGACGTCTACGACGACACCGCACGGATGGCGGCCGAGGCGGCCGACAAAGCCATCCGCTCGGGCCATGCCGTCGGTCCGCTGCATGGTGTGCCGATCGCGCTCAAGGACTTGATCGACCTTGAAGGCAAGGTAACGACCGGCGGTTCGGCGGTGTGGCGCGATCGCCGGTCGAGGGTCACTGCAACGCTCGCGCGCAAACTGATCGCAGCTGGGATGATCGTGCTCGGCAAGACCCACACGGTCGAGTTCGCGATGGGCGGCTGGGGCACCAACCACCACATGGGCACGCCTTGGAACCCGTGGGACCGCGAGGTCGCGCGGGCGCCGGGCGGATCGAGCAGCGGCTCGGGGGTCGCAGTCGCCTCGGGGATGGCGCCGTGGGCGATTGGCACCGATACCGGCGGATCCGTGCGCCTGCCCGCATCATGGTGCGGGCTCACCGGGCTTAAGACGACGATCGGGCGCGTCTCAACTTACGGCATCCTGCCGCTCGCGCCCTCGCTCGACACGCCCGGCCCGATGGCGCGCTCGGTCGAGGACGCGGCGTTGCTGTTCAGCGTCATGCAGGGCGCCGATCCGCTCGACCAGCTGACCCTCGCGGCGCCGCCGCCCTGCGATCCGTTCCCGACACTGCGGCGCGGGGTCAGAGGGGCTGCGCCTGGCGCGGATGCCGGCCAGCGAACGGGATGGCTGCTCCGCCGATGTGCTCGCCGCTTACGACAGCCGCGCTCGATATTTTCGCACGGCTCGGCGCCGAGATCGTCGATGTCGCGTTGCCGATCGCCTTTGCCGATGCAACGGCGGCGACCGGGCGGATCATCGGGTCCGAGGCCTATCGGCTCGAGGGCGATCTCGTCGATGACATGTCGCTGCCGATTGACCCCGCGGTACGGCCGCGCATCCAGCTCGGCCGCGATATCCGCGCGCACCAATATCTGTCGGCGCTGGCCGAGCGCGACCGGATGAAGGCCGAGTTCCTAGCGGCTCTCGACGGGATCGACGCGCTGCTGACCCCAACGACGCAGACCGCGGCGATACCGGTCGAGCGAGATCGACCAGAATACGACGCCAGCGCACTTCACCCGTGTCTTCAATTTCCTCGAAATGTGCGCGTTGGCCCTGCCGAACGGCTTCACCGCCGGTGGGCTGCCGCTCTCGCTGCAGATCGTCTGCCGCCCCTATGACGAGGCGACGGCGCTGCGTATCGGCTGGGCCTATCAGCAGGCGACCGACTGGCACGAGCGGCGGCCCGCCGGGTTCGGGGGCTGAACGCGATGGACGAACTGGCGTTCCTGCGCTCGCGCGAGCTGCCCTTCGCCCAGATGATGGGCATCGAGTTCGTCGCCGCCAGCAAGGACAAGGTCGTCGCCGAACTCGAGGTGACGCCCAAGCTCTGCACCCGGCCCACGACCATTCACGGCGGCGCGCTGATGGCCTTCGCCGATACGCTCGGCGCCGCCGGCACGATCCTCAACCTGCCGGAAGGCGCCACCACCACGACGCTCGAAAGCAAAACCAACTTCATCGGCGGCGCGCCGATTGGGACGCGCCTTGTCGGTGAGACGACCCCGATGCATCGCGGCCGCAGAACCCAGGTATGGACGACGCGAATCAGCACTTCCGAGGGCAAGCTCGTCGCCGTCGTCACCCAGACGCAAATGGTGCTCGAAGCTAAAACTTGACTACAGCAACTAATTATTTGACTGATTCCTTCCAGCTCGACCGGAGGATCGGGATGAGTGCGGCCGTTCTCGATCGGCGCATCGCCGCAGTGCGGCGCTTCAACCGCTTTTACACCAAGAAGATCGGCGTCCTGTCCGAGGCCTTTCTCAACACCCCGTACTCCCTAACCGAGGCGCGGGTGATTTATGCCCTTGCCCACCGGGACGGCACGACGGCGACATGGCTGTGCGAGGAATTCGAGCCTCGACCCCGGCTATCTGTCGCGCATCCTGCGCGGCCTTCGAGCAACAGAAGCTGATCTTCCGCAGCCCCGCGCCGCACGATGCGAGGCAAACGCTGATCTCGCTCACCCCGGCCGGACGCGACGCCTATGAGCCGCTCGACCGCGCCTCGCATTCCGATATCGGCAACCTGCTGGGGCCGCTCGGTGAAACCGATCAGGAGCGCCTCGTCGGGGCAATGCACACGGTGTCCACACTGCTTGGCGATCCCGACGTCATTCCGGTCAAGCACCGCGTTTATCTTCCGCTCGCACCGTCCCGGCGATATGGGCTGGGTAACGCAACGGCCACGGCGCCCTTTACACCGAAGAGTATGGCCTCAACGAACACATGGAGGCGTATGTCGCCGAGGTCGTGGCCAAGTTTCTGCGCGAATACGACCCGGCGCGCGAGCATTGCTGGATCGCCGAGCTGGAGGGATGCCCGGTTGGATCGGTCTTTCTGGTCAAGGAAAGCGAGGAGGTGGCGCGGCTGCGGCTGCTGATCGTCGAGCCTAGGGCGCGCGGGCTCGGGGTCGGGCGGCGGCTGGTCGAGGAATGCGTCCGCTTCGCCCGCCAGGCCGGCTACCGCGAGGTTACGCTGTGGACCCACAGCATCCTCACCGCGGCACGCCGGATTTACGCCGCGACCGGATTCGAGATCGTCGAGACCGAGGAGCACGACGAGTTCGGCCCGACGCTGATCGGAGAAACCTGGACCCTGCGTCTATAGCCAGCGATGAACGTGGGACAACACTTCTCCGCCGCCTGCCCAGATCATCCGCAGCGCCACGAGCGGCGATGATCGCAACGCCCAGCCAGGAAAGCGCGGATAGCGCGACGACGAGCCGCGCGATCAGGTTCGATGCGATCCCCATCAGCGCCACCGAAAGCGCCAGGCCGACAACTAGCACCCAGGGCGCCGCCTGCGTCTTCGCGCACTCCCGCCACCGCCAGCACATTATCGAGCGACATCGACAGATCGGCGATGACGATCTGGGTTATCGCCTGGCGCATGGTCTTCGGCGGCGCAGCGCTTCCCGCGGTGCCTAGGCGGCGTGGGACTGCCGCAACTCGCGATAGAGCTTCCAGGCGACCCACAGCAGCAATACGCCGCCAGCCAGTGCCGAGCCGATGACATCGAGAAGCCGCAACGCGGCGAAGGCGAACAGGATGCGCAGCACGGTCGCGGCCCGATGCCGGCGACGATGGCGCGGCGGCGTCGGCCGGCCGGCAGGCCCGCGACGGCCAGCCCCACGACGATCGCATTGTCGCCCGCGAGCACGACGTCGATCACGACAACGGCGGCAAGCGCCGTAATCTGGTTTAGGATCGCCGCGAACATCTATGCGTCATAAGCGGTCCCGCGACGGCTGTCGATCCACCAGATGAACTCAACACTCGCCGCGGGCAATACGCGGCGCGCCTTGGCGCCTTCTACGCGGCGAGCTTCCTGGTCGTCGGCATCCAATCGCCGTTCTGGCCGGTCTGGCTGGCGGGCCGCGGGCTCGGTCCGCGCGAGATCGCCGTGCTGTTCGCCGCGGCGATCTGGGACGAAGGTGCGTGGTGACCCCCGCCATCGGCGCGCTCGGCCGACTGGCTGGCGGCACGGCGGTCGATGATGATCGCGCTGGCCGGGATAGCCTGTGTCGGCTACGCGAGCCTGTGGCCGGTTTACGGGTTCTGGTCGCTGTTGAGCCTGAGCCTGGTCGCGAGCGTCGCGCAGTCCGCGCTGATGCCGCTGGGGGACAGCATCACCCTCGCGGCAGTGCGCCGCGATGGCCTCGACTACGGCCGCGTACGGGTGTGGGGATCGGTCAGCTTCATCGTCGCGGCAATAGCAAGCGGGGCGTTGCTATCTCAAGCCGCGTCGGCGGGGCCGAGCGGCGACACGGTACTGGTTCTCGTTCTCGTGGCGTCCGTCCTGCTGTGGCTCGCCTGCTTCGCCGCGCCGGCGCCGCCCAGCGAAGCCGCCGGCCCGCCGCGCCTCGCGCTCCTCGGCGCGATGGCGCGCGATCGGCGCTTCTGGGGCTTTGTCGTCGCCGCGTCGGCGATCCAGGCAAGCCACCAGGTCTATTACGGGTTCGGCACGCTCTATTGGCGCTCGCTCGGTTTCTCCAACGGGGTCATCGGCTGCCTGTGGGCGGAGGGCGTATTGGCCGAGATCGTGCTGTTCTGGCAGGGCCGCCGGCTGCTGGCCCGGCTCGGGCCGACGGGTCTGATGGCGGCGGGCGCGGCGGCCGGCATCCTGCGCTGGGGCCTTGCCGGCGTCGTGCCGGGATTATTGCCGGCGGCGGTGCTGCAATTGCTCCACGCGCTGACCTTTGGCGCCACGCATCTCGGGGCGATGAACTTCCTCTCGCGCACCGTGCCGCCCGGCGCGGCAGCGAGCGCCCAGGCGCTGTACTCAGGCGCATCGGCCGGGATCGGCAGCGGGATTGTCATGCTTGGCGCCGGCGCGCTTTACGCCAATTTCGGCGGACGCGCCTATCTGTTCATGGCCGCGCTGTCGGCGCTGGGGCTGGCGGCGGTGCTCCGCCTCGCCAAGACCCGCGCTTGAGCCTCCCGCTACCTGCCGCAGGTATGGTACTGGGCCGCGGCCTTGGTCGCCATCGCGGCCGCGTAGGCGCGGAACCCCTTGTCGTCGAGACCGGCCGCGGTCTTGAGGACATCGGCGGCGTCCTGGCAGGCTTGCGGCGCCGATTTGCCCGGCATGCTTCATCGAAGCTTCGTTGGCGAGCGCCGTGTCCCAGGCATCGAAACCGGCATGGCCGTGGAAATGCGCGATCATCGTCGCCTGGTAGGCGCGGATCGACGCCTGGTTGCGCTGCTGGAACAGCCCATAGGTCTGATCGCGGCACGCCGTGCTGGCGACCATCAGATCGACGATAAAGTGGTAGGCCTGATCGGCCTCCATCGCGGCCGCCGTATAGCACCGGCCATCCGCCGCGCTGGCGATACCGCCAGGCAAAACCACACACGCGGCGAGCGCGGCGGCAACGAGCTTTTTCATCTGTCCCCCAACGACCAACTGCCTGACCCCCAGGCCCGGCGACGATACCGAACCGCCCATGGATTTTCAAGAACTCCCGGGCGGCAATTCGCGATTGCGACTGGCGGTAGCCTGACGCCGCACGCAACAAACGCATGCGGTTGCCGCGGAACTTGCTTGCCGAGGTGAGGTTCAAGTCTTTGACGCGAGGCGGTTAATCTCCACAGGTTCTGAGTCCGCGGTGCTTGCCCGATTGCGACCGCCGCCCGCATAGTCGGCCGGATGATCGTGCTGTTCACCGATTTCGGCCTCGCCGGCCCTTATACCGGCCAGATGCTGGCGGTTTTGCAGCAGGACGCGCCGGGGGTCGCCGCGATTCCCTTGTTCGCCGACGCGCCCGCGGGGCAGCCGAAACCGAGCGCCTATCTGCTCGCCGCTTATGCGGCGTGGTTTCCGGCGGGGACGGTGTTTCTCTGCGTCGTCGACCCGGGGTCGGCGGCGAGCGCCGCGCGGTTGTCGCCGAGGCCGACGGCAAATATCTTTGTCGGGCCGGATAATGGGCTGTTCGACATCGTCCTGCGCCGCGCCACGGACGCCGCGTTGTGGGAGATCGCCTGGCGCCCGCCGGCGCTGTCGGCGAGCTTTCACGGGCGGGATCTGTTCGCCCCGGTCGCGGCCAGGCTGGCGCGCGGCGACCAGCTCGCCGAGCTGGCGCGGCCGGCCGACGACCGCGCGGCCGAGCGCGGCTGGCCCGACGATCTCGCCGAGATCGTCTATATCGACCATTACGGCAACGCGCTGACCGGGCTGCGCGGGACGCGCGGTGCCGGCCGAACGCGCGGCTTACGGCTGGCGGGCGGAGCATCGCGCCGGCGGCGACGTTCTCGGCGGTGCCGCCGGGCGAGGCGTTCTGGTACGTCAACTCCAACGGCCTCGCCGAAATCGCGGTCAGTGGCGGCAGCGCGAGCGCGGTTCTGGGGTTGCGGGTCGGCAGCGCGGTGGCGATCGAAAACTGACCGGCGGCGGCGCGTTTCGCCTGATATTGCAGAAAAATAACAGGCGGCCGGATTCTGGCTTGCCGCTGTTGCCAGCGGCAATTTTTGTCTCGCGTCGTGACCTCAGACTCTTGCAACGCTGGCTTTTCGGCGAGTCTTCCGGATCACGAAAAACAGCGAGTTATCAGCGGGATAACAGCGGCCGAAACAGCGAAATAACAGCGGCGAACAGCGGCCCGAAGCCGTGCGCCTAGCCCTTCTCTCCCTGTCGTTGGCCGTTTTGCCATAGGCGGGGATATGGGATGCGCCCGACGGGGTTCAAGAACATAACACGAACATGTCTGCATCGATGTCCGCCCATCTTCATACTCAGTGGGGGACGATTTTACCGATTGTCAGCGTACCCGATGCGGCAGCAGCAAAAACGGGCCAACCGGGCGCGAAATCCACCGAACCGACTTGGTTGCCAACTGTGAGGTCGTTCGCGGCGGTTTGCAGCGATGGCGCCAATCTGAACACCACGTGGGGGGAACCCTCATCACCGGCGGCGACCAGGTTGCCGTCACTGCTCCAAGCGACGCTCCAGATGCGCGGCGACGGCGTCTTTGATTTGGCCACTACATGGCCGGTCGCGACCTCGACTAGCTGCAAAGGCTCGGCTGACGCTATCGGTCCTGAGCCATCGGTCGGCTCACGAGTGCCCCTGTCTATTCCACCGGCAAAGCCGGTCGCGATCAGCTTGCCATCGGGACTAAAAGCGAGGGACTTGATGCCACCCACGTCGTTTTCATAAACCTGCACCGACGAAACGAGAACTCTTGTCGTCGAGTTTGAAAATATTCAGCCAGCCACGGATTGTTCCCACCGCCAGATAGTGATTGTCAGAGCTAAAAGCGGCTGCCGTCATTAGGCCATTATTCAGGGAGAGATAGCCGGGATGTTCCCAATCCCGATTGGCATATAAAGCAATGGGATCTGTTGATTTATTCGTAGACTGTAGAACCAGGTAATTTCCATCCTTTGAAAGCGCAAAAGCCTTTATGATGTTGGCGCGTGGGTCAGTGTTTTGATAGGCGGCGGTCACATATTCTTTTGGTTGTCCGGTAGCCAAATCCCAGATAACCGCCGTGGCCTTTTTCTCGACGATGTCACCGGTGTCTGCCGCGACGACGATCGACTGACCATCGGGAAAGAAGGCCACGTGACTGGTCGCAAGGTAGCGTTTCGCGACGTCAAACTCGCGGACGAGTTGGCCGCTCTCGGCGTCCCATAATGCTATGTGCCGAATGCTGCTCATCGTCACCAATTGCTTACCATTGGGGCTCCACGCCCCGAACGAAGTGCCCCCGTAGAGCCTGATGTCGCGAATTTTTTCAACCGCGTAGGGAGTTGGCGGTCGGACGACCTGCGGCGGCCAAAAATCGGAAAAATAGATGCGGAGCAGCACCAGCGTTGCGCCGATCCCGCAGACGATCAAAGCCGAGCGGAAGAGGTTGAAGCCTCGCTCGCTCACCACTTCCCACATTCTCCGCCGCTAAATGCGTCGACGGTAGACCGGCTTAGCACGCGCCGGTTGATATCGAGTTACTGACTTGGGCGCTTTCCTAGCAACAGCCGTTGAGCTCGGGCTTCAGATACCGGTGCGCATGGATTCCCGCTTTCGCGGGAATGACAAGAAAAGTGCGTGCGGAAGGGACGCGATGCGTCGGCGGTGAAGTCGTGGATGCCCGGAACACGTCCGGGCATGACAGGAAGGAGGGGTTTGCCGGCTCCCCTTCTCACACCTTGGCCGGGCTTGGCCCGGCCATCCACGTCTTGGTCACCCCGAATTAAGACGTGGACCCGCGGGTCGAGCCCGCGGGAGGGGAAGTTACGATGCCGTGGGCTCGCTTAGCCCTAGTTCGTCGCGTAGTCGGTGATGATGCGGTTGAAGTCGTCGGCCGCCTCGAACTGGACCCAATGGCCGGCGCCGGGGACGATGGTGAAGCGGGCGCCGGGCTGGACGCCTTGCAGCAGGCGGCGGCGTTCCTCGACATGCGGGTAGGCGGTGGCGTCGCGCTCGCCCCAGATGCCGTCGAGCCGGCCCTTGATCTTGGGCAGCGCCTCGATCAGCGCGCCGGAGCGCGAAAACCGCCGGCTGCGCATGCGGGCGCGGGCGTGGTTGGTCTTTTGCAGATAGAGCGCGAGCTCGTCGATCTTGGCCGGGTCGTGGATCATCAGCTGGTTGAGGTTGTAGCGATGGGTGGCGAATTCCTCTTCCTCGCTCGCGTCGGGCTTGACCCGCTCGAGCGGGGTCGGCTGGCGCTCCAGCCCCATCCCGTTCGAGCCGACCACGGTGAAGGCCTTGAGGCGGTCGCCGAGCTGCGCCGCGACGACCCCGCCGATCACCCCGCCAAACGAGAACCCGGCGAGATGCGGCGCGACGCCTTTCGGCAGGACGATGTCGAGCCCCTGGACGACAATCGCGGCGAGGCCGTCGGCGGTCCACGGCTCGGGCGGGGTCGCCGAACTCGCCGAGGCCGGGCATATCGCAGGCGATCACCGTGAAGCGGCGCGACAGCGGGATGACGTTGCGCACCCAATGGCTCCACGAGCCGTAGCCGCCATGCAGCAGCACCAGCGGCGGGCCGCTGCCCCAGACGCGCCAGACGAGGCTGCCGTCGCCGCAGGGGGTCTCGATGCGCTGCGCCTCGGCGGCGACGCCTTCGACGAAAGCCACGGTTTTTTCGCTGATGATCGCCACAATCCGCCTCGTTTTATTGCCCGCACGCTGATAGCGGGTTTTGCGGCGAGCGACTAGGCTTCACACGGCCGTCGGCGGCTTGATCTTGGCCTTGACGGCGGCGGTCGGGCTGCCGGCGGCCTTGGCGAGCGCGGCGGTGAGGGCCGGGGCCGGCCAGGCGGTGCGCGGTGGCCTGCTCGTAGGCGTGGCAGGCCTGGAGCACGCCGAGATCGTCGTAGAGCGGCCCGGTGACCATCAGTCCGATCGGCAGCCCGTCGGCCATGCCGCAGGGGATCGAGGCCGACGGGTTGCGGGTCAGGTTGAAGGCCCAGGTATAGGTCAGCCAGTCGCGGTAATTGGCCGGGTCGGGCTGGCCGTCGGCGCGCGGCTCGGCATAGGCGGCGGTGATCGGCATGGTCGGCGACAAGAGGATGTCGTAGCGGTCGAAGAACTGGCGAAGCTGCGGCGCCGAGCACGGCGCGCTTGCCGAGCGCCTCGACGAGCTGCTCCTGGGTCACCGCCTCGCCAGCGCGGCAGGTGGCGACGAGGCCCGGGTCCATCACCGCGATCTTCTCCGGGGTCATCGAGCGGATGAGCGCCCAGAACCCGCCGAGCGCCAGGGTCTGGAAGACCGGCAGCGGCGACTCGGTGAACGGGTCGGCGGGCTCGACGATCGCGCCCAGCTCGGCGAAGACCTTCGCCGCGGCGCTCGACGGCAGCGCGCACCGCCGGCGCCGGCTCGGCATAGCCGAGGGTCGGCGACAGCGCGACGCGCTTGCCCTTGAGCGAGCCTTGCGTAACCCGGTCGCGATAGGCGATGCCGTCATCGGGGAGGCTGTACCAGTCGCGCGAGTCGGGGCCCTTCATCGCGTCGAGCATCAGCGCCGCGTCGGCGACGGTGCGGGTCATCGGCCCGACATGCGCGACGTCGCCAAACGCCGAGGGCGGGTAGACCGCGACCCGGCCAAAGGTCGGCTTATGCCCGAAAATGCCGCTGAACGAGGCCGGGATGCGGATCGAGCCGCCGGCATCGGTGCCCACCGCGAGGGGGCAGATGCCGGCGAGCACCGCCGCGGCGCTGCCGCCGCTGGACCCGCCCGGACTGCGCTCCAGGTTCCACGGGTTGCGGGTGACGCCGGTGAGCGGCGAGTCGGTGGTCGGCTTCCAGCCGAATTCGGGGGTCGTGGTCTTGCCGAAAAAGACCGCGTTCTCGCGCGCGCAGCCGGGCGGTCGCCGGCGCGTCCTCATGCCAGCGCTGGTTGGGGTCGATGGTCTTGGAGCCGACGAGGCGCGGCCAGCCGCGGGTGAGCTGGGTGTCCTTGATCGCGACCGGGATGCCGTCGAGGAGGCCCTGCGGCGCGCCCTTCTGCCCAACGCGCTTCCGAGGCCCGCGCCGCCGCGAGCGCGCTGTCCGGGTCGTAGAGGACAAAGGCGTTGAGCGCGGCCTCGTAGGTTTCGAGCCGGCGGATCGTCTCCTCGGCCACCTCGACCGGCGAGAGCGTCTTGGCGCGATAGCGGGCGAGCAACTCGGTCGCGGGCAGAAAGGCGATGTCGTCGGCCATCGTTTTCTCCGGTCAGGTCGTCAGCACGACATTCTGCAACTTCTCGCCGCGGACAAAGCGGTCGAGATTGCCGGCGACGGTGGTGAAGCGGCGGTCGCGCGCGCCGTCGGTGGCGCTCGAGCAATGCGGCGTCATGATGATGTTGGGCAGCTCGTGGAACGGCAGGCGCGAGCCGTGGCGATTGGGCTCGGCGGCGGTCGGGTATTGCCACCACACGTCGATCGCCGCGCCGCCGATCGCGCCGTTCTTGAGCGCATCGTAGAGCGCCTCCTCGTCGATTATGCCGGCGCGGCCGATATTGATCAGGAACGCGGTCGGCTTCATCAGGCCGAACCGTCCGGCGTCGATCAGCCGGGTCGTTTCCGGCCCCAGCCCGGCGGCGATGACGACGACGTCGCAAAGCGGCAGCATGCGGTCGAGCTCGGCGAGCGGATAGATCTCCGACGCGTCGCCCTTGTCGGCGACCGGGCTGCGGTTGGCGGCGATCACGGTGCAGCCGAAGCCGACCGCGCGCTTGGCGACCTCGCGGCCGATCTTGCCGTAGCCGACGATGCCGATCGTCTTGTTCATGATCTCGCCGTGCGTCGGGCCGCCGCCGGCGCCGCCCCCGGTCGACCAAACGCCGCCGCGGAACGCGGTCGCGATGTCGATCAGCCGGTGCTGCCAAGCCAGCATGGTCATGATGCAGTATTCGGCGATCGCCTGTTCGTGTCCGGAGACGTTGCAGATGCGTGACCCCGGGCGGCACCGACGGCACGTCGATCAGGTCGATGCCGGCGGCGACCGATTGCAGCAGCTTGACGCGCGGCGCCGGCGGAAAGTCCTTTTTCCAGATATGGCTGACGACGATCTCGGCCTCGGCGAGAGCCGGGATCAGGCGCTGCGAGTCGTCGAGATCGAACAGCACCGACGTGTCGAGCTTTTCGGTGGTCTTGGCGAGGATCGCCTCCCAGACACCCGGGCGCGCGCCGAAATTCCCCAGAAACACGGTCTTCATTGGTGATCCTTCAAGTCTTGGTGACGAGGTTGATCAGGCTCTCGCCGCGCACGAAGCGGGCGATGTTGTCGGCGATCTCGTCCCAGCGGCGGCGCACCATGCCGGCGGTCCAGCCGGAATTGTGCGGGGTGACGATGGTGTTGGGCAGCTCGTGGAACGGATGGCGCGAGCCGCGCCGGTTCGGCTCGTCGGCGGTCGGATACTGCCACCACACGTCGATCGCGGCGCCGCCGAGCTTGTTGCCGCGCAGAGGGCGGCGTAGAGCGCGTCCTCGTCGATTACCTGGCCGCGCGCGATGTTGATGAGGAACGCGGTCGGCTTCATCAGTGCCAGGCGGCGCGCCGTGATGAGCCCGGTCGTCTCCGGCCCGAGCGCGGTGCAGATCGCCACCGTGTCGCATTCGGGCAGCATGCGGTCGAGTTCGGCGAGCGGGTAGATGCGCTCGACCCCGGGATCGGCCTCGCGCGGGCTGCGGTTGGCGGCGAGGATGCGGCAGCCGAACGGGGCCGCACGCCGCGCAACCTCGCGCCCGACCCGTCCGTAGCCGACGATGCCGAGCGTCGTGCCGCGCACCTCGCCATGCGGCTTGCCGCTCTGCACCCAGCTCGATCGCCCACGAACCGCGCTCGCGGAATTCGCCGGAAATCTGGAAGAAGCGGTGATGCAGCGCCAGCATCGCCATGACGACGTATTCGGCGATCGCGGTCTCGTGGCCGAACGAGTTGCACACCGCGCAGCCTTTGGGCAGCGCCGCGAGGTCGAACAGCTCGGTGCCGGTTGCGACCGACTGCACCAGGCGGATTTGCGGCGCCGGCGGGTAGTCGGCGCGCCAATGGTTGCTGACGAGGATGTCGATGTCGGGCGCGATTTCGGCGAGACGGGCGCGGTCGATCGGGTCGTCGATGACGGTGCTATCGAGCGCCGCCGGCAGCTCGTCCTTGATGCCGGCATAGGTGTCGGCGGCGACCCCGCCGAGAAACAGCGCCTTCATAGCCGACTTCACCGAATGCGTGCTTCTGGAGGAAATCCTCGCGCACGGTGATGCCGAGCCCGGGCCGCTCGGGCACCTCGATCATCCCGTCGCTGACCGGGAAATCCTCCTCGACCAGATCGTGCAGCAGCGGGTTGGCGCCGAGCGAATACTCGACGATGAACCCGGCCGGTGAGGCTGCGGCGACCGCAAGGCCCGCGGCGAAAGGCCGGCGCGCCGGCCCACAGATGCGGCGCCAGCTTGAGATTGTAAGGCGCTGGCGATCGCCGAAATCCGCATCGCCTCGGTGATGCCGCCGCAGATCGCGAGATCGGGCTGCATGATGTCGACCGCGCCCAGCGCCGCGAGATCGCGGAAATCGTGGCGGGTGAACTCGCTCTCGCCGGCGGCGATCGGGATGTCGGTGGCAGCGGCGCACCTCGGCGCAGCCGGCCTTGTCGTCGGCGGTCACCGGCTCCTCGAACCAGGCGAAATCGTCCTCCTCGACGAGGCGGCAGAAACGCTTGGCCTCGGCCACCGACAACGTGCCGTGCGCGTCGCACATGAGGCCGATATCGGGGCCGAGCGCCTCCCGCGCGGCATGCACGCGCCGCGCCGAGTGGCGCGGCTCGCCATCGATGATGCCGACTCGCATCTTGACCGCACCGAACCCGCCGCGTTTGACGTAGCCCATCAGTTCGTCGCCGATCTTATCGGGCCCAGCCCAGCCGCCCGAAGCGTAGGCCGGCATCTTCTCGCTGCGCCGGCCGCCGAGCAGCCGCCATACCGGCACGCCGAGCGACTTGCCGAGAATGTCCCACAGCGCGCAATCGACGCCGCTGATCGCCGAGATCGTGATGCCGCGCCGGCCGAGCACCGGGAATACCCGGCCGTGGCTCAGCGCGTAGTGGCCGCGCGTGCCGCTGTAGAGCGTCTCCCACAACCGGGTGATGTCGCGCGGGTCCTCGCCCTTGAGCAGCGGACGCGAACTCCTCGTTGACCATCGTCGTCAGCGCCTGGTTCTGCGCCATGCCGCCGACCTGCGCCTTGGCCTCGCCCCAGCCGGTGATGCCGCATGCGGTCTCGATCCGCACGATCGTGCCGTCGAACGACAGGGTCTTGCCGAAATCGCTGGTGTGCTGCCGCTCGGGCGGGATCGGGATGTGCACCCAATGCGCCGCGACCGATTTGATCTTCATCGCCATTTCCGCTACCGAGGACGAACCTTCTCAGTCTCTCGCGGTTTTGCGGGCATGGCTACAGAGGATCGGCGCAGAGGGATCGGCAATGAAGCGGATCGTTGTGTTGGGCGGCGGGTTCGCCGGGCTGATTGCCGCGGTCGGCGCCGCGCGCAAGCTCGCCGAGCTGAAGATCGGCAAGGACGACATCGCGGTCACCATCGTCAACCGCGACCCGTGGCACTCGATCCGCGTGCGCAATTACGAGGCCGATCTCAGCGATCTCCGGGTGAGGCTAGAAGATGTGATGGAGCCGATCGGCGTCGATATCGTCCTGGGCGAGGTAACAGGACTGGATTGCGCCCGGCGTGAGGTCGCTCTCCGGGCCGAGGGGCGCATGACCGCCCTGCCCTACGACCGGCTGATTTTCGCGCTGGGCAGCGAGCTGGTGCGCCCGCCGATCCCGGGCCTCAGCGAGCACGGCTTCGACATCGATACATTCGACGCGGCGGCGAGGCTCTCCGCCCATCTCGCCGGCCTGCCGGCGCGGCCGGATAGTCCCGGCCGTTTCACCGCGCTGGTGGTCGGCGGCGGTTTGACCGGGATCGAGATGGCGACCGAGCTGGCGCCGCGGCTGCGCGCCATCGCCGGTCGTCGCCGGTGCGCGGTCATCCTCGCCGACCGCGCGGCGCGGATCGGCTCCAACATGGGCGACGGCGCCTGCGCGGTGATCGGCGAGGCGCTGGCCGCGCTCGGTGTCGAGACCGGCCGGGAGTTGCCGTCGCCGCGGTCGATGCCGCCGTGGCGCGCGCCTGTCGTCGGGCGAGGCGATCGCGGCAGAAACCGTGGTGTGGTGCGCCGGGATGCGGGCGCATCCGCTCGCCGCGTCGCTGCCCGGCGAGCACGACCGGTTCGGCCGGGTCGCGGTCGACCGGTTCCTCAAGGTCGCGGGCGCCGCCGATATTTTTGCCGCCGGCGATGCCGCGATGGTGCTGGTGGACGGCGTGCACCCTCGGTCATGTCGTGCCAGCATGCGCGCCCGATGGGCCGCATCGCCGGTCACAATGCCGTCTGCGACCTCGTCGGCGAAGCCCTGATGCCGCTGGAGATCGGCTATTACGTCACCTGCCTCGATCTCGGCGCCTGGGGCGCGGTCTATTGCCAGGGATGGGACCGCCAGGTCGCGGTCACCGGGGCGGCGGCGAAGGAAACCAAACGGACGATCAATTGCGAGCGCATCTACCCGCCGCGCTCGCGCGATCCCGGCGAAATCCTCGCCGCCGGCGCACCCGTCACCCAGGCGCCGCCGCGGACGTAGCTGGCAAAAAATGCTGAAATTGGCTTCGCTCCCCGGCGGAAGCCGGGGTCTACCTATCAGCTGGTCGAGATGTGGGAAAGTGGGCTCCCGGCTTTCGCCGGGAAGCGGGATTGGAAGGCTGATGCCGAGCTTAACCGCTGGATTCCCGCTTTCCCGGGAATCGACGAATTACCCAGGAAATGCCGGAGAAGTTCCTCCTGCCACAAATCGAGCTGGTCGAGATCGTAGTCGAGCGGCGATAGCATCAGATATTCGAGGCCCGCCTCCGCCAGCTCGGCGATGCGGGCGCGGATTTGCGCCGGCGTACCCAGCAAATAGCACGTGCGCAGATGCTCGAACGGGCGATGCGTCCCCATGACCCGCTCGATCAGCGGCCGCTGCTCCTTGAGCGCGGCCGCCTCGTCGTCGGTCGGGACGACATGGGTCATGTTGACGTGCGCGAAGGTAACGCTGCCACGCGGCCGGCCGATCTCGTCGAGCCGCTTTGCGATCTGCGCCCAATCGTCGATGACGCTCTCGTTCGAGCCGGCGGCGCGGGCGATCCAACCGTCGGCGCGCTGGCAGATGCGTTCAAGCACGGTCGGCGCCATGGTTTCGGGATCGGGCGACAGGCCGGTCTTGATCTTCGAGCCGCCGGCAACCCACAGCCTCGGCTTCGTCGGCAGCGGCGGGTCGATCGCCACCCGCTCGAAATCGTAGTAACGGCCGTGATGGGTGACCTCCTCGCCGGTCCACAACTTGGCGAAGATGTCGAGGATCTCGTCGGTGCGGCCGCCGCGCTCGCTGAGCTTGACGCCGGCGACGCGAAACTCATTGGCGTCCCAGCCGACCCCGACGCCGAGCTCGAACCGCCCGCCCGACAGCATGTGCAGGCTGGCGATCTCCTTCGCCATGAACACCGGGTTGCGGATGGGCGGAATCAGGATGCAAGTGCCGATCTTGACCCGCGAGGTGCAGCCGGCCGCGAACGCCAAGGTCTCGAGCGGCGACAGCCAGGCCGTGCCGTAGAGCCCGCGCGCGGTCAGCAAATGCTCGGCGACCCACAGCCCCTCGAACCCCATCGCCTCGGCGCGGGTCGCGAAGTCGCGCAGCCGCCCGACCGTCGCGTAATCGCGCGCGAACGAAAAGCTCGGCAGCATCAAGCCAAAACGCATTGCGCCCTCCGTCGCGGCGATGACAGGATTGAGCTTAGCGCGAGAAGGGAGACCCGCGATGACCGAATTCCGCTATGACCACGTCCATCTGCGCAGTCCCGACCCCGACGCGACCGCGGCATGGTACGCCAAGATGTTCGGCGCCGAAGTGATCCGCTCGGTGATGTCGAACGGGATCGAGCGGACCGACATGCGGCTGGCTGGGGTCAACCATTTTATCGCCAAGGTGCCCGACAGCGCCGACCTCGCCGAGAAACCCGAGAACAGCTTTGTCGGGCTCGACCATATCGGCCTCAGGGTCAACGACATCGATCAGGTCTGCGCCGAGCTAAAGGCGAAGGGCGCCGAATTCACCACCGAGCCGAAGACGATCCGCCCCGGCGTGCGCATCGCCTTTGTCCGCGGCCCGCAGAACGTGCTGATCGAATTACTCGACCGCGATGTGATCTAGCCTACTTACGCCCGCGGCAATCACGCCCCATCTCTTCGCGCGGCAGTTTGGAGCGCGGACGATGACGTTGGCGCCAGAACCCTCGACTAGGCTGGTCCACCCACCAGTGGCGGAGTGGGCCGTGCCGAGCCGTTGGTCGGCCGCGGTGTTCGCGGCAAAGGTCGTCGCGCATCGCGCACGGCGCGTGATCGCCGACCTGGTCTCCGGCGCGCACCGCCTAGCCAAGACGACGAGCGGCGCGTTCCCGGTGACGATCGGTGAAAGCCGCTCGCCGCTGTGGTCCGATGCGCGACCCGAGGAACACGCGTACCAGCTCGGCAAGGTGCAGAATTTGCGCCGGGCCGCGGCGGCGCTCGACGGGGTGCTCGTTCCGCCCGGCGCGGTGTTCAGCTTCTGGAAGCAGATCGGACGGGCCAGCCGGCGGCGCGGCTTTGTCACTGGCCGCATGCTGCAACAGGGCTGTCTGGTGCCGGCGGCCGGCGGCGGGCTCTGCCAGCTGTCGAACGCGCTTTACGACGCCGCGCTGCAGGCGGGGTGCGAGATTGTCGAACGGCATGCGCATTCGCGCCGGGTCGCCGGCTCCGCCGCCGCGCTCGGCCGCGACGCGACGGTCGCCTGGAACTACGTCGATCTGCGGTTCCGCCCGCGCGGGCCGCTGCGGATCGACGCGCGGCTCACACGCGACGAGCTGATCATCCGGTTCCGCGGGAAGGAAACCGCCGCGGCGTTGGGGGTATCCTCTGGAGCCGAGGCTACCGTGCCGCAGGCGATCGCGCGAAGCTGCGGAACTTGCGGCGAAGTCTCCTGCTTTCGCCACGAGCATCGTGCGGCGCACGCGGTCGAGCCCGGCCGCACCGCCTATCTCGTCGACGAGAATTGGCCGGAATTTCAGGACTACATCGCACACGAGCACCGGCCCGCGGATGTATTCGGCCAGCCGATCGACGGCGCGCGCTGGCGCCTTGCCGCGCTACCACTGGCGCGCCGGCGGCTTTGCCCGCTCGGACGCCGCATCGATTCAGGCGCTGCGGCGGATGATCGCGATCCGCCGGGCCCCGACGCAAGGCCCGGCGCGGCGCAACGCCGAGCTTGCCGGCGCCCAACGGATTGCCGCCCGCTTGGCGCGGCTGCTCACCCCCGAAATCACCCGCGTCTGCGTCGCGCAATCGCTGCTGCCCTATCTGTGGCGCGACGGCCATCTCGGCGGCCGCGACGTCACGGTGCTGATGACGCGGCTGCCGATGGGCGAGCTGCAGGCGCGGCTCGACGAGGCGTTCGCCGCGCACCCCGAGCGGGTGACCCTCGGCGACTTCCGCGCCCCGGCGGCGCTGGTCGAGGCGGAGGCGGAAGCGCTTGCCTACGCCGCGCGGATCGTCACGCCGCATCGCGACATCGCCCGATTGTTTCCCGACAAGGCCGAAGTGCTCGACTGGAAACTGCCGCCCACGCCGGCGGCCGCGCCCGTCGCCTCCCAACGCCGGATCGCCTTCCCCGGCCCGACAATCGCGCGCAAGGGCGCCTATGAATTGCGCGAAGCGGCCCGCGCCCTGGGTCTAGAGGTCGTTCTGCCGGGGAGCGAGCTCGAAGGCCGGGATTTCTGGCGCGGCGTTATCGTCCACAGACCGGACGCCGGAACCGGTTGGCTCGCCGACGTCATCGCCGTGGTTCAGCCGGCGATCGTCGAGGAACGTCCGCGCGCCCTGCTCGCGGCGTTGGCGGCGGGCGTGCCGGTCATCGCCACGCCGGCTTGCGGGCTGGCGCCGAGGACGGCGTGACGCTCGTCCGGCAGGACGACCGGCCGCGCTGATCGAAGCGCTTAAGGTGGTGCTCGGTTAGGGAAGAAGTCGGCTAGGCCGCGGCTTCTTCTTCCTCGTCCTCGCGCTCCGGCAGCGGGCCGGAATCTTGGCCCTTGGCCTCGGGATCGCGGTCGACCAGTTCGATCACCGCCATCGCGGCGTTGTCGCCGTAGCGATAGCCGGCCTTGATAATCCGGGTATAGCCGCCGGGACGGCTCTTGTACCGCTCGGCCAAGGTCGTCAGCAGCTTGTCGGCGAGCTTCTCGTCGTTCAGCACCGAGATCGCCTGGCGGCGGATGTGCAGCCCGCCGCGCCGGCCGGCGGTGATCAGGCGCTCGACCACCGGGCGCAGATCCTTGGCCTTCGGCAGGGTCGTGGTGATCTGCTCGTGCTTGATCAGCGCCGCGGCGAGGTTCTCGAACATCGCCTTGCGGTGAGCCGAATGGCGCCTGAAGGCGCGTCCGTGCATGCCGTGGCGCATGTCCTACTCTCCCCTATTCCGCTCGGCGCGCTTAATAAGGCTCGTCGATGCGCTTGGCCAGATCTTCGATGTTCTCGGGCGGCCAGTTCTGGATCTCCATGCCGAGATGGAGCCCCATATTGGCGAGCACTTCCTTGATCTCGTTCAAGGATTTGCGCCCAAAATTCGGCGTCCGCAGCATCTCGGCCTCGGTCTTTTGCACGAGATCGCCGATATAGACGATATTGTCGTTTTTCAGACAGTTTGCGGAGCGAACCGAAAGCTCCAACTCATCGACCTTGCGCAGCAGGTTCTTGTTGATGAGCGGCTCGCCGCTCACCTCCTTCTCGACGATGCGGCTCGGCTCCTCGAAATTGATGAAGAGCTGGAGTTGGTCCTGGAGAATGCGGGCGGCCAACGCCACCGCGTCCTCCGGGGTCACCGCGCCATTGGTCTCGACCCGCATCGACAGGCTGTCGTAGTCGGTCACCTGGCCCACGCGGGTGTTTTCGACCCGATAGGAGACCTTGCGCACCGGGCTGAACAGGGCATCGACCGGGATGAGCCCGATCGGCGCGTCCTCCGGCCGGTTCGATGTCGCCGGGACATAGCCTTTGCCGATCTCGACGGTCAGCTCCATCGTCAGCCGCGCGCCGTTATCGAGCGTGCAGATCACCAGATCGGGATTGAGGATCTCGATGTCATGGCCGGTCTCGATCGCACCGGCCTTGACCTCGCCGGGGCCGGTCGCGCGCAGGCGCATCCGCTTCGGCCCCTCGCCGTGCATCCTCAGGCCGATGCTTTTGACGTTGAGAACGATGTCGGTGACATCCTCGAGCACACCGGGGATCGAGGAGAACTCGTGCAGCACGCCCTCGATCTGCATCGAGGTAACGGCCGCGCCCTGCAGTGACGACAACAGCACGCGCCGCAACGCATTGCCGAGGGTGAGGCCAAAGCCGCGCTCCAGCGGTTCCGCCGTGACGGTCGCCATGCGCGCCGGGTCTTCGCCGGGTTCGATCGCGAGCTGCTTCGGCTTGATAAGGGTTTGCCAATTCCGCTGAATCACAAAGACATCGGTCATCGAGTTTCTGTCCTATTGGCATCCCAAGCCGGCAAACCCGGCGGGCCGAATTCAGATCTCGGCGCGCGAGAAACGCGCCAAGGGCGCAACGTCAGACGCGCCGCCGTTTGGGCGGGCGGCAGCCGTTATGCGGAATTGGCGTGACGTCGCGTATTGAAGTGATCGCGAAGCCGACACTTTGCAAGGCGCGCAAGGCTGATTCGCGTCCCGAGCCGGGCCCCTTGACCTCGATGTCGAGCGTCCGCATGCCGTGTTCCATCGCCTTGCGGCCGGCATCCTCGGCGGCGATCTGCGCCGCGTAGGGAGTCGATTTGCGCGAACCCTTGAACCCCTGGCTGCCCGACGACGACCAGGCGATCGCGTTGCCCTGGGCATCGGTGATCGTGATCATCGTGTTGTTGAACGTCGCGTTCACATGGGCGGTGCCCGAGGTGATGTTCTTGCGCTCGCGCCGGCGCAATCGCGGCGCTGCTGCAGTTCTTGCCATTTAGCTATCCCGCTCTTGGGTGAGGCCGGTCAAATGAGACTATTTCTTCTTACCGGCGATCGGCCGTGCCGGCCCCTTGCGGGTGCGGGCATTGGTGTGGGTGCGCTGACCACGCACCGGCAGGCCCTTGCGGTGCCGCAGGCCGCGATAGCAGCCGAGATCCATCAGCCGCTTGACGTTCATCGCCACGGTGCGCCGCAGATCGCCCTCGACCATGTATTCGCGGTCGATCAGCTCGCGGACCTTCAAGACCTCGTCATCGGTCATGTCGTTGGCCCGCCGATCGAGCGGGATGCCGACCCGGTTACAGATTTCGAGCGCCTTGGTGCGTCCGATGCCGTGGATATAGGTGAGCGCGATCGGCACGCGCTTCTGGTTCGGGATGTTCACGCCGGCAATTCGCGCCACCTGCGCATCTCCTCAAAATCGGGCATAGATGTGGGGGCGGGGATCGCTCCCACGCGAAACGCGGATTATACGGATCAAAAGCACCCCGTCAACGGCTACCAGGAACATTCGCCGGGCCGCTGTCGGCAGGCACAACGACGATTACGGGCGCCGTGTGTGAGATGACGTCGAGACACATTCCGGCACTGACAAAGCGATAGTGATCAGCATTTTTATGCACAAACCGGAACGTCTCCGATTGTGTCTCCCAAAAGTGAGAGTCCTCAACGCGATAGGCCAAATGGTCCTTGACCAGTCCTTTGGTGGATCGCTCCTCGGTAATGATCGCCATTTCATCGACGACGCGCATGATCAATGCGTCACCGAACCTGATCCGGAGATGGCTGAACGAGTTCTGAGGAATGAAAAAATCCGCCACCACGGTCCGGTGCCGCCAATACAGAGCAGCCATGTCGCTACCGTCGGCTTTGAGCTCGATCGGTAGTTCAATCGGAAGATAGTCAGCCAACGGGCTACCCCATTTCAAGAACGGCCCGCGATGATCGCCTCGATCTGGCGGGTCACCGCGTCGATCTCGGCCATACCGTCGACGGTCGAGAGGATGCCCTTGCGCCGGTAGTACGGTAGGATCGGCGCGGTCTGCTGGCGATAGACCTCAAAGCGTTTCTGCACCGCTTCCGGACGGTCGTCCGGGCGGTGCACGAAGTCAGTCGCGCCGCAGGAGTTGCAGAGCCCCCCCTGTTTTGGACGGTGATTGCGCTCGTGATAGCTGGCGCCGCATTTGCGGCAGCTGAAACGGCCCGCGAGCCGATCGACCAGCACCGCCTCGTCGACCTCCATCAGGATCACGTGATCGAGCTTGAGCCCATGGCGCGCGAGCATAGCGTCGAGCGCCTCGGCCTGCGGAATGGTGCGCGGAAAGCCGTCGAGAATGACGCCGTTCCTCGCCGCGGGCCCGGTGATGCGCGACTCGATCAATTCAATGACGATGTCGTCCGAGACCAGCGCGCCGGAATCCATGATCGCCTTGATACGGCGGCCCAGCTCGCTGCCGGAGGCGGTCTCCGCGCGGAGCATGTCGCCGGTGGCAAGCTGAACGAGCCCATGCGCCTGTTCGAGGCGCTTGGCCTGTGTCCCCTTGCCGGCGCCTGGCGGCCCCAGCAGGATCAAATTCATCCCCGGCGTCCCCTCAGCCGCGCCTTCTTGATCAGACCTTCGTACTGATGCGCGAGCAGGTGCGAATGGACCTGCGCCACTGTGTCCATGGTAACACTGACCACGATCAGGAGGCTGGTGCCGCCAAAATAGAACGGCACCGAATATTGCGAGATCAAGATCTCGGGCAGGATGCACACCGCGGCGAGATAGGCCGCGCCGACGACGGTCAGCCGGGTCAGGACGTAGTCGAGATAATCGGCGGTGTTCTTGCCCGGCCGGATGCCCGGAATAAAGCCGCCGTATTTGCGCAGGTTGTCGGCCGTCTCGGTCGGATTAAAGACGATCGCAGTGTAGAAGAAGCAGAAGAACACGATCAGGCTGACATAGAGGATGATATAGGCCGGTCGCCCATGGCCGATATAGGCGGTGATGGTGCCGAGCCAACCCATGTCCTGGTTGTTCGCAGCGAACCCCGCGATCGTCACCGGGATCAGCAGCAGCGAAGAGGCAAAGATCGGCGGGATCACGCCGGAGGTGTTGATTTTCAGCGGCAGATGCGACGCCTCTCCGCCGAACATGCGGTTGCCCACCTGGCGTTTGGGATATTGCACCAGGATGCGCCGCTGCGCCCGCTCCATGAAGACGATGAAGGCGACGACGCCGACCGACATCGCCAGGAACAGGAGGATGACGAACGGCGACAGCGTCCCCGTGCGACCGAGCTCCAAGGTCGCGGCGAGGGCGTGCGGCAAATTGGCGACGATGCCAGCCATGATGATCAGCGAAATGCCATTTCCAATGCCGCGCGCGGTGATCTGCTCGCCGAGCCACATGAGGAACACCGTGCCGCCGCACAGCGTCACCATCGTGACCAGCCGGAAGAACAGCCCGGGATCAAGCACCGCCGACTCGGTGCCGATGCGCATGCCTTCCATCGCGACGCCGATGCCGTAGGCCTGGACCGTCGCGAGCAGCACCGTCCCGTAGCGGGTGTATTGGTTGATCTTCTTGCGACCGCTCTCGCCCTCCTTTTTCAGCGCCTCCAATTGCGGCGAAACCGCGGTGAGCAGCTGAATAATGATCGAGGCGGAGATGTACGGCATGATGTTGAGGGCGAAGATCGACATGCGGCCAAGCGCGCCGCCCGAGAACATGTCGAACATGCCGAGGATGCCGCCGGCGTTCTTCGAAAAGATATCGTGGAGAATGGCCGGATCGATACCGGGGATCGGGATATAAGTGCCGAGTCGGTACATGACGAGCGCGCCCAAGGTGAACCAGATGCGGCTCTTGAGCTCGGTCGCCTTGGAAAATGCGCCGAAATTGATGCTGGCAGCAAGTTGCTCGGCGGCTGACGCCATGTCCCTCGTCCCTACCCTCTAAGCCGCCCGATTATACGCTTCCCCGACCGATACCGATATCGGGCGAAGACTCAGCCTGCCGGCTTTTCCACCTCGGCCGTTTCGGCCGCCGCCGACGTTGCTGGCGGCGCCGCGCCTTCGGGCAACACGACCTTGCCGCCGGCTTTCTCCACCGCGGCGATCGCCGCCTGCGACGCGCCGGCGACCTCGATGGTGATCTTGGTCTTGAGTTCGCCTTTGGCGAGAAGCCTCACGCCGTCGCCGAGGCGCCGCAGCACGCCGGCCTCGACCAGGCTTTTGCCGTCGATGGTGCCGCGCGCCGCGAGCTTCTTGGCGTCGAGCGCCTGCTGCAGCCGCCCGAGGTTCACGACCTTGTAGTCCTTCTGGAAAATCTTGTTGTTGAAGCCGCGCTTGGGCAGCCGGCGATGCAGCGGGGTCTGACCGCCCTCGAAGCCGTTGATCGCGACGCCCGAGCGCCCGAGCTGGCCCTTGCCGCCATGACCCGCGGTCTTGCCCTTACCCGAGCCGATGCCGCGCCCGACCCGTTTCGCGCGGTAATGGGCGCCCGCGTTGTCCCTGATCTCGTTGAGCTTCATCACCCGATCCTATGCCTCTTCCACGACGCGGACGAGGTGCTTCACCTTGTCGATCATGCCGCGTACCGCAGGTGTGTCCTCGAGGGTGCGGCGGCGGTGCCGTTTGTTGAGGCCGAGGCCCTTAAGCGTCGCCTCCTGGTCGGCGGGGCGCCCGATCGGACTGCCGGTCTGAACCACCGTGACGGTTTTTTTGTCCGCGGTCTGGGCGCGGGCCATTACGCCGGCTCCTTCTCGGCTTCGCGGCGCGGCAGCAGGTCAGCGACTTTCTTGCCCCGGCGCGAGGCGACGGCGCGGGGGCTCGTGGCATGCGCCAGCGCCTGGAACGTCGCCTTGATCATGTTGTGCGGGTTCGAGCTGCCAACCGATTTCGCGACCACGTCCTGCACGCCGAGCGCTTCGAAGATCGCCCGCATCGGACCGCCGGCGATGATCCCGGTACCGGGCTTGGCGGCGCGAATGATGACCTTGCCGGCCCCATAGCGGTCCGCGATGTCGTGATGGAAGGTGCGGCCCTCGCGCAGCGGCACGCGGACGAGGCCGCGGCGCGCCTGCTCGGTCGCCTTGCGGATCGCCTCGGGTACCTCGCGCGCCTTGCCCGAACCGTAACCGACCCGTCCCTTGCGGTCGCCGACGACGACGAGCGCGGCGAAGCCGAAACGGCGCCCGCCCTTCACCACCTTGGCGACACGGTTGATGCTGACCAGCTTCTCGGCGAATTCGCTCTCTTCGCCACGCTCGCGCGACTGGCGGTCGCCGCCGTCGCGGCGGCGCCGATCGCCGCCCCCCTCACCGCGGGGTGGCCCGCCTGGACCTCGGGAAGGTCCGCCTGACCCTCGGGGGGGTCCGCCCTGTGTGCGTGCCATCTACGACCCTCTCAGAAATCGAGCCCGCCCTCGCGGGCGGCGTCGGCCAAGGCCTTGACCCGGCCATGAAAGATGTACCCACCGCGGTCGAACACGACCTGGGCGACGCCCGCTTCCTTGGCGCGCTCCGCGATCGCCTTGCCGACCGCCTTCGCGGCATCGCTGTCCGCGCCGGTCTTCAAGTCTTTTTTGACTGCCTCATCGAGCGTCGACGCGGCGGCGAGGGTGCGCCCAGCCGCGTCATCGATAATCTGCGCATAAATATGGCGCGACGAACGGAAGACCGTGAGCCGCGGGCGCAGCTTACCCACCTGCCGCAGCTTGTAACGCACCCGATGCCGGCGCCGCCGGAATAGCTCGTCTGGTTTCTTCGCCATAGCAATTACTTCTTCTTGCCTTCCTTGCGGCGGATGACTTCCTCGGCGTACTTGATGCCCTTGCCCTTGTAGGGTTCGGGTGGGCGGTAGGAGCGGATTTCCGCGGCGACCTGGCCCACCCGCTGCTTGTCGGCGCCGCTAATGGCGATCAAGGTCGGCCGCTCACAGGCGATCTGGATGTCCTGCGGGATGGGATAGGGAATATCGTGGCTGTAGCCCAGCTGCAGGTTGAGGGTGCGCCCCTGCACCGCCGCCCGATAGCCGACCCCGTTGATCTCCAGCGTGCGGGTGAAACCCGCCGAGACGCCGGTCACCATGTTGTTGACGAGGGCCCGCGTCGTGCCCCACAGCGCCCGCGCCTGCTTCGAGTCGCCATTGGGCTTCACGCTGACCGCACCATCGGCGACCGTCGCGGTCACTTCCGGGTTGATCGTGAGGCTGAGCTTGCCCTTGCCGCCGGTCACGGTAAGCACCTGGCCCGCCAGATTGACCTGAACGCCGCTTGGAATTGCGACCGGATGCTTGCCGATGCGTGACATCGCTGTCTCTCAGTCCTTCTGGCTCAGAACACCCGGCAGAGCACCTCGCCGCCGACCTTGGCGGCGCGGGCCTCGCTGTCCGACATGACGCCCCGCGGCGTCGATAAAATCGAGATGCCGAGCCCGTTATAGACCCGCGGCAGATCGACGAGCTTCGAATAAATGCGGCGCCCGGGCTTCGACACGCGCGAAATCTCGCGGATTACCGGCTCGCCATCGACGTATTTCAGCTCGATCTTGAGTTCGGACACGCCGGGGCGCACATGCTCGCGGGAGTAGCCGCGGATATAGCCCTCGCGCTTCAGTACCTCGAGCACGTTGGCGCGGTGCTTCGACGCCGGCGCCGCAACCACGGCCTGGCGCGCGCGCTGGCCGTTGCGGATGCGGGTCAGCATATCGCCGAGAGGATCGCTCATCGTCATGTGGCGCCTCCCCTACCAGCTCGACTTGACCATGCCCGGGATCAGCCCGGCCGACGCCAGCTCGCGCACCGCGATGCGCGACAGCCCGAACTTGCGGTAATACCCGCGCGGGCGGCCGCTGAGCGCGCAGCGGTGGCGAATGCGCGTCGCCGAGCTGTTGCGCGGCAGGCGCGCGAGCTTCAGCTGCGCCTCGAAGCGATCCTCGGGCGCGGCGTCGCGGTCGCGAGCAAGCGCCTTGAGGCGGGCGCGGCGCGGCGCAATCGCCTTCGACATCTTGGTGCGCCGTTGGTTCTTCTCGATAGAGCTCTTCTTTGCCATCGGTGATCGTGTCTCCGCGGGCGGTCAGTTGGCGAACGGCATGTCGAAACCCTTTAGCAAAGCTTTGGCTTCGGCATCGGTTTTGGCGGTGGTGACGATGACGATGTCCATGCCACGTTGGGCATCGACGCGGTCGTAGTCGATCTCGGGGAAGACCAGCTGCTCCTTGAGGCCGAGCGCGTAATTGCCGCGTCCATCGAAACTGCGCCCGGAGACGCCGCGAAAATCGCGGACCCGCGGCAGCGCCACATTGATCAGCCGGTCGAGAAACTCGTACATCCGCTCGCGCCGCAGCGTGACCTTGACGCCGATCGGCACGTTCTTGCGGAGCTTGAAGGTCGCGATCGACTGCTTGGCGCGCAACACCACCGGGTGCTGGCCGGTGATCGCGGTCAAGTCGCCGACGGCCGCGTCGATCTTCTTGCCATCCTGCACCGCCTCGCCGACGCCCATGTTGACGACGATCTTCTCGAGGCGCGGCGCCTGCAACGGGTTCTCGTAGCCGAACTCCTTCATCAGCTCGGCATGCACGACCTGGGTATAGCGTTCCTGCAGTCGGGACATGATCGCTACCTCACTTGTCCAGCACTTCGCCCGAACGGCGGGCGAAACGGACCTTGCGGCCGTCACCGAGGAACTTGTACCCGACCCGCGTCGGCTTGTTCGACGACGGGTCGAGATGGGCGACGTTGGAGACGTGGATCGTCAACTCCTTGTCGACGATGCCGCCAGGATTGCCCACGCTCTGCCGGGTATGACGGCGGGCTATATGAACGCCCTGGACGATCACCCGCGCCTCCGCCGGGAAGACGCGCATCACCTCGCCGGTCTTGCCCTTGTCGCGGCCGCTGATGACGACGACGTTGTCGCCCTTCTTGATCTTCATCTTGGGCATGGTCAGAGCACCTCGGGCGCCAACGAGGCGATCTTCATGAACTTGCGGGCCCTGAGCTCGCGCGTGACCGGGCCGAACACGCGGGTGCCGATCGGCTCGTTCTGGTTGGTGATCAGCACCGCCGCATTACGGTCGAAACGGATTGCGCTGCCGTCGAGACGGCGGATTTCCTTCGCGGTACGGACGATTACCGCACGATGGATGTCGCCCTTCTTGACGCGGCCGCGCGGGATCGCCTCCTTGACCGAGACGATGATCACATCGCCGACCTCGGCGGTCTTGCGCTTCGAGCCGCCCAGCACTTTGATGCATTGGACCCGACGCGCGCCGGAATTGTCGGCGACATCGAGATTGGTCTGCATCTGAATCATGCGGCGTCTCCCGTCCCGGTCGCCTCGGCCTCAACCTCCGCCGCGGCGGCGCGCTCGCGCCGGCGGGTGAGACCCGGTGCAACGCCGGTCGCGGCGCCGAGCACGATCCAGCTCTTGCGCTTCGAGATCGGCCGGCTCTCCTCGATCTGCACCGCGTCGCCGGTGTGAAACTTGTTGTCCTCGTCGTGCGCGGCGTACTTCTTCGTGCGGGTCACGAACTTCTTGTAGACCGGGTGCATGACCCGTCGCTCGACCCGGACGATGACGGTCTTGTCGCCGGAATCGCTGACCACGAGGCCCTGGAGAATGCGTTTGGGCATAGTCTAGCTCCTCGCCTTCGCCCGGGTACGCCGCGACCGCGACGGCGCGGCCGCCGAAGCCGGGGCAGCGACCGCCTCGCCGCGGGTACGCGCGCTCAGCACTGTCTTGATACGCGCCATCTCGCGCCGCACCTGGCGAAAGCGCGACGTGTTTTCGAGCTGCCCGCTGGCGCGCTGGAAGCGCAGGTTGAAAATCTCCTTGCCGAGCGTTTCGAGCTGGTCGCCGAGCTCGTCCGGGGTGCGGGTGCGCAGATCGGAGGCTCTCACCGCCTTCATGCCGAACCCTCCTCGCCGGCGCGCACCACCAAGCGGGTCGCAATCGGCAGCTTGGCCCCGGCCAGCTCGAACGCCTCGCGCGCCACGTCATACGGCACGCCGTCGAGCTCGAACATGATCCGGCCCGGCTTGACCCGAGCGATCCAATATTCGGGCGAGCCTTTGCCGCTGCCCATGCGAACCTCGGCGGGCTTGGTCGAGACCGGCACGTCGGGAAAGACGCGGATCCACACGCGGCCGATGCGGCGGATGTGGCGGGTGATCGCACGCCGCGCCGCCTCGATCTGGCGCGCGGTGATGCGGCCGGGCTCGACCGATTTCATCCCATAGGCGCCGAAGTTGAGGGTCGTGCCGCCCTTGGCCATGCCATGGACGCGCCCCTTGTGCGCCTTGCGGTATTTGGTGCGTTTGGGGGAGAGCATTCCCTAATCCCTGTCGCGTTCGCGGTCGCGGTCGCGGCCGCCGCCCGGGCGTCGCTCCATGCCGGCGGGTTGAGCCTCGGACAGCAGCTTGTCCTGGGCCATCGGGTCGTGCGCCAGGATTTCGCCCTTGAACACCCAGACTTTGACGCCACAGGTGCCGTAGGTGGTCTTGGCCGTGCCGTAGCCGAAATCGACATTGGCGCGCAGCGTGTGCAGCGGCACCCGGCCCTCGCGGTACCACTCCATGCGCGCGATTTCGGCGCCGCCGAGCCGGCCCGAGCAATTGATGCGAATGCCCTGGGCGCCAAAGCGCATCGCCGATTGCACGGCGCGCTTCATCACCCTGCGGAAGGCGACGCGGCGTTCTAACTGCTGAGCGATGCTCTCGGCGATCAGCTTGGCCTCGATCTCGGGCTTGCGGATTTCGACGATGTTGAGGCTGACTTCGCTCGTCGTCATCTTGGCGATGTCGGCTCGCAGCTTGTCGATGTCGGCGCCCTTCTTGCCGATGACGACACCGGGCCTGGCCGAATGCAGGGTGATCCGCGTCTTCTTCGCCGCGCGCTCGATGAGGATGCGCGCCACCGCCGCCTGGGTCAGCCGCTTGTCGAGAAACTTGCGCAGCTTCAGGTCGTCGAGCAGCTGGCTGCTGTAGCCCTTTTGCGCAAACCAGCGCGAGTCCCAGGTGCGGTTGATACCGAGCCGCAGCCCGATCGGATTGACTTTCTGGCCCATCAGGCAGCCCCTGCTTGTTCTTCCGGCCGCTCGCGCACGATCACGGTGAGGTGGGCGAAATGCTTCTCGACCCGCGACGAGCGGCCCCGCCCACGGGTATGGAAACGGCGCATCACGAAAGCCCGGCCGACCGTCGCTTCCTTGACATAAAGGCGGTCGACGTCGAGCTGATGATTGTTCTCGGCGTTGGCGATCGCGGCCTGCAGCACCTTCCTCACATCGCGGGCGATGCGCCGGCGCGAGAAGGTGAGCTCGGCGAGGGCGGTCTGCGCCGCCTTGCCGCGGATCATCGCGGCGACCAGGTTGAGCTTTTGCGGGCTGATGCGCAGCGCGCGCAAGAAGGCCGAAGCCTCGTTGTCGGCGAGTGCGCGCGGGGTTGAAGGCTTGCCCATCGGGTCCTCTCCTTACGTCCGCCGGGCCCGCTTGTCGCCGGCGTGACCGTAAAAGGTCCGGGTCGGCGAGAACTCGCCGAACTTGTGGCCGATCATGTTCTCGGTGACGAGGACGGGGATAAACTTGTGGCCGTTGTAGACGCCAAACGTCAGCCCGACGAATTGCGGGAAGATGGTCGAGCGCCGCGACCAGGTGCGGATCACCTCATTGCGGCCCGAGGCGCAAGTCTTCTCCGCCTTCCGCAGCAGATAGCCGTCGACGAACGGGCCTTTCCATACCGAGCGAGCCACGCGCCCTCTCCTTCCTTTACCTGACCTGGCGCCGGCGCAGGATCAGCCGGTCCGTCTTCTTGTTGTGGCGGGTCTTCTTGCCCTTGGTCGGCTTACCCCACGGCGTCACTGGGTGACGTCCGCCCGATGTCTTGCCCTCGCCGCCGCCGTGCGGATGGTCGATCGGATTCATCGCCACGCCACGCACCGAAGGCCGCTTGCCCAGCCAGCGGTTTCGGCCCGCCTTGCCGATGACGATGTTCTGGTGATCGGGGTTCGATACGGCGCCGATCGTCGCCCGGCATTCGCTGCGCACCCGGCGCAGTTCGCCCGAGGCCATGCGCAACAGCGCATAACCCTGGTCGCGGCCGACCAGCTGAACATAGGTGCCGGCGGAGCGCGCCAGCTGCCCACCCTTGCCGGGCTTCATCTCGACATTGTGGACGATCGTACCCGGCGGCATGTTGCGCAGCGGCATGGCGTTGCCGGGCTTGACGTCCACCCGCTCGCCCGAGACGACGCTATCGCCCTGGCGCAGCCGCTGCGGCGCAAGTATGTAGGCAAGCTCGCCGTCGGGGTACTTGATGAGGGCGATGAAAGCAGTGCGGTTGGGATCGTATTCGAGCCGCTCGACCAGCGCCGGCGCGTCGTCCTTCATCCGCTTGAAGTCGACGATACGATAACGCTGCTTATGGCCGCCGCCACGACGCCGCATCGTCACCCGGCCGGAATTGTTGCGCCCGGCTTTTTCCTTCAAACCTTCCGTCAAGGCCTTGACCGGCTTGCCCTTCCACAGCTCGCTGCGGTCGACCGTAACGAGATGGCGCTGCGACGGCGTGGTCGGATTATAGGTCTTGAGTGCCATCGCGTCAGATCCCCGTGGTCACGTCGATGCGCGAGCCTTCGGCCAGCGTGACGATCGCCTTCTTGAAATCGGAGCGGTGGCCCGGACGGCCGCGCACCCGCTTAAACTTGCCCATCATGCGGATCGTGTTGACCGCGTCGACCTTGACCGAAAACAGCCCCTCGACCGCGGCCTTGACCTCGCGCTTGGTCGCGGTTACCGGCACCTTGAAAATGATCTGATTATGCTCGGACGCCGCAGTCGCCTTCTCGGTGATGAGCGGTGAGCGGATCAGGTCGTACATCTCCTGACGGGAGAGTTGTGCCGCAGCGCGGGGGATGACGCGAAACCGGCTCATTTGAGGCGCGCCTCCAGCTGCTGCACCGCCTCGCGGGTCAACACCAGCGTATCGCGGCGAAGAATGTCGTAAACATTGGCGCCGACCGACGGCAGCAGATCGACCCGCGGCAGGTTACGCGCCGCCTTGGCGAACCCGGCGTCGACCGCAGCGCCATCGATAATCAAGACCGAACTCCAGCCCAATTTGTCGAAGCGCTCGCGCAACTCCTTGGTCTTGGGCTCCTTGACCGTGGCGCTGTCGATGACGACGAGCTTGCCCTCGGCCTGCTTGGCCGACAGGGCGGTCTTGAGGCCGAGCTTGCGCACCTTTTTCTGGAGGCCGAATTCGTGGCTGCGCACCACCGGGCCGAAGATCACCGCGCCGCCCCGGAACTGCGGCGAGCGCAGGCTGCCCTGGCGCGCCCGGCCGGTGCCCTTCTGCTTATAGGGCTTCTTGGTCGTGCCGCTGATATCGCTGATGCCCTTGGTTTTGTGCGTCCCGGCGCGGCGCTTCGCCAGCTGCCAGTTGATGACGCGGGCGAGAATGTCGTTCCGCACCGGCAGCCCGAATACCTCGTCGGCGAGGTCGATATCACCGACTTCCTTGTTGTCGAGGTCGCGGATCTTGAGCTTCATACCGCCCCGCCTTCCTCGGCACTCGCCTCGGTCTCGGTGGTCGACGCCTCGTCAGGCGCGGGTGCGGCTTCCTCGGGAATGTCGTCGCCGCCCAAATGGTCTCCCCTTAGGGCCGCGGGGAACGGCAGGTCGGCCGGCGCCGCCCGCTTGACCGCGTCGCGGATCAACACCCACCCCCCCTCGCTGCCCGGCACCGCGCCCTTGAGCATCAAGACGCCGCGCGCCGCGTCGGCCGCAACCACCTGAAGGTTGAGGGTGGTCACGCGATCGTCGCCGAGATGGCCGGCCATCTTCTTGTTCTTGAAGGTCTTGCCGGGGTCCTGGCGCTGACCGGTCGAGCCGAGACTGCGATGCGAGATCGAGACACCGTGGCTAGCCCTGAGGCCGCCGAAATGGTGCCGCTTGATGCCGCCGGCAAAGCCCTTGCCGATGCTGGTGCCGACGACGTCGACATATTGCCCGGCGACAAAATGCGCCGCGGTAATCTCCGCGCCGACCGGGACCAACGCATCCTCGGACACGCGGAACTCGGCGAGATGCGCCTTGGGCTCGACCTTGGCGGCCGCGTAATGGCCGCGCATCGGCTTCGACACGTTCTTCACCTTGGCGGCGCCGACGCCGAGCTGCAGCGCGGTGTAACCGTCGCGGTCGTGGGTGCGGTGAGCGACAACCTGGCAATTGTCGATGCGCAGCACCGTCACCGGCACATGGTTGCCGTCGTCGGTGAAGACGCGGCTCATGCCGAGCTTTTGCGCGATGAGGCCGGTACGCATCGCTCCTATCCCCTAGAGCTTGATCTCGACATCGACGCCGGCGGCGAGGTCGAGCTTCATCAGCGCGTCCACGGTCTGCGGCGTCGGGTCGACAATGTCGATCACCCGCTTATGAGTGCGGATCTCAAACTGCTCGCGCGACTTCTTGTCGACATGCGGCGAGCGCAAGACGGTGAACTTCTCGATCCGGGTCGGCAGCGGAATCGGGCCGCGCACCCGGGCGCCGGTGCGGCGGGCGGTCTGCACGATCTCGCTGGTCGACTGGTCGAGCACGCGATGATCGTAGGCCCGCAGGCGGATGCGTATGTTCTGGCCGTCCATCTATTGTTTCCTGTTTCCCCTCACGGAAGCGCCAACGGTTGCCGGCGCCCCTATTTAATGATCTTGGCGACGACGCCGGCGCCGACGGTGCGGCCGCCCTCGCGGATCGCAAAGCGCAACCCCTCGTCCATCGCGATCGGCACCAAGCAGCTCCACCTCCATCGTCACGTTGTCCCCCGGCATCACCATCTCGGTGCCCTCGGGAAGCTTGACCGACCCCGTCACGTCTGTCGTGCGGAAGTAGAATTGCGGACGGTAATTGTCGAAGAACGGCGTATGACGGCCACCCTCTTCCTTGGTCAAGACATAGGCCTCGGCCATGAACACCGTGTGCGGCGTGATCGAACCCGGCTTCGCCAGCACCTGACCGCGCTCGACCTCCTCGCGCTTGGTCCCGCGCAACAAGACGCCGATATTGTCCCCCGCCTCGCCCTGGTCGAGCAGTTTGCGGAACATCTCGACGCCGGTCGCGATTGTCTTCGTCGTCGGCCGCAGACCGACAATCTCCACCTCGTCGCCAACCTTGACGATGCCGCGCTCGACCCGGCCCGTCACCACCGTCCCGCGGCCCGAGATCGTGAACACGTCCTCGATCGGCATCAGGAACGGGCGGTCCTTCGCCCGCTCCGGCTGCGGGATGTAGCTGTCAACCGCAGCCATCAGCTCCTCGATCGACTTCTTGCCGATCTCGTCCTCACGCCCCTCCAGCGCGCACAAGGCCGAGCCCTTGACGATCGGGATGTCATCGCCGGGGAAGTCATAGCTCGACAGCAGCTCGCGAACCTCAAGCTCGACCAGTTCCAAGAGCTCCGGGTCGTCCACCATGTCGACCTTGTTCATGTAGACGACCAGCGAGGGCACGCCCACCTGCCGCGCCAACAGGATGTGCTCGCGCGTCTGCGGCATCGGACCGTCCGCCGCCGAGACCACCAGAATGGCGCCATCCATCTGCGCCGCGCCGGTGATCATGTTCTTGACGTAGTCCGCGTGACCCGGGCAATCGACATGCGCGTAGTGACGGTTAGCCGTCTCGTACTCGACATGCGCCGTCGCGATGGTGATCCCGCGCGCCTTCTCCTCCGGCGCCTTGTCGATCTGGTCGTACGCCGTGAACGTCGCTCCGCCGCTTCTCCGCCAACACCTTGGTGATCGCCGCCGTCAGCGTCGTCTTGCCGTGATCGACGTGACCGATCGTCCCGATGTTGCAGTGCGGCTTGTTCCGGTTAAATTTCGCCTTCGACATCGTCTTTCTCCGCTTCCCGCTAGGCCATCTTGGCGCGAACTTCGTCCGAGATCGCCGGCGGTACCTGCTCGTAATGGTCGAAATGCATCGTGTACTGCGCCCGGCCCTGCGACATCGAGCGCAACTGGTTGACATAGCCGAACATGTTGGCGAGCGGGACCATCGCGTTGACGACCCGCGCGTTGCCGCGTGAATCCATGCCGGTGACCTGGCCACGACGGCTGTTGAGGTCGCCGATCACGTCGCCCATGTAGTCGTCAGGCGTCACCACCTCGACCCGCATGATCGGTTCCAGAAGCCGGGGCGATGCCTTCACGATGCCGTCCTTGAAGGCGGCCCGCGCGGCGATCTCGAATGCCAGCGCGCTTGAATCGACGTCGTGGTAATCGCCGTCGAACAATTCGGCCTTGAAGTCGATCATCGGGAAACCGGCGATGATGCCGTTCTCGGCCGCGCCCTTGAGCCCCTTCTCGACCCCCGGCACATATTCCTTGGGCACCGTGCCGCCGACCACCGAATTCTCGAAGACGAAGCCGGTGCCCGGGGGCTGCGGCTCGAAGCGGATCTTGACCTTGGCGTATTGCCCTGAACCGCCGGTCTGCTTGCGATGGGTGTAGTCGATCTCGGCCGGCGCGAGTGATGGTCTCGCGATAGGCGACCTGCGGCGCGCCGACATTGGCCTCGACCTTGAACTCGCGCTTCATGCGATCGACGATGATCTCGAGGTGAAGTTCGCCCATCCCCTTGATCACGGTCTGGCCGCTTTCATGGTCGACCGAGACGCGGAACGACGGGTCCTCCGTGGCGAGACGCGCCAGAGCCTGCCCCATCTTCTCCTGGTCGCCCTTGGTCTTGGGCTCGACCGCGATCTCGATGACCGGCTCGGGGAATTCCATCCGCTCGAGCACGACCGGGTGCTGCGGGTCGGACAGCGTGTCGCCCGTCGTCGCATTCTTCAAACCCGCGAGCGCGACGATGTCGCCGGCCCGGGCCTCCTTGACGTCCTCGCGATGGTTGGCGTGCATCAGCAGCATGCGGCCGACCCGTTCACGCGAGTCCTTCACCGTGTTCATCACCTGCGAGCCGGTCGCCAGCACGCCCGAATAGACGCGGATAAAGGTCAGCGAGCCGACAAACGGATCGGACATGATCTTGAAGGCGAGGCCGGCGAACGGCTCGTCATCCGAGCATTTGCGCACGACGGGCTCGTCCGAGTTCATCTTGACGCCCTTGATCGCGGCGACGTCCATCGGCGACGGCAGATATTCAACCACTCCGTCAAGAAGCGGCTGCACGCCTTTGTTCTTAAAGGCCGAGCCGCAAAGAACCGGGATCAGCGTACCGGCGATCGTACCCTTGCGGATGCAGCGCTTCAGCGTTGCCTCGTCGGGTTCCTCGCCGCCCAGATAGGCTTCGAGCACATCGTCGTCCTGCTCGACGGCCTGCTCGACCAGCTTGGCGCGGTATTCTTGCGCCTCGGCGAGCATATCGGCCGGGATGTCGACAACATCGAATTCGGCGCCGAGGGTCTCGTCGCGCCATTTCAGCGCCTTCATCTTCACCAGGTCGACGAGGCCGATAAAATCGGCCTCGACCCCGATCGGCAGCTGCAGCACGGCCGGGTTGGCGCCGAGCCGGTCGATGATCATCTCGACGCAACGCTTAAAGTCCGCGCCGATGCGGTCCATCTTGTTGACGAAGCAAATGCGCGGCACGCCGTATTTATCGGCCTGGCGCCATACCGTCTCCGATTGCGGCTCGACGCCCGCGACCGAGTCGAACACCGCGACCGCGCCATCGAGCACTCGCAAGCTGCGCTCAACCTCGATGGTGAAATCGACATGGCCCGGCGTGTCGATGATGTTGATCCGGTGGTCGAGCCAAAAGCAGGTGGTCGCGGCCGATGTGATCGTGATGCCGCGTTCCTGCTCCTGCTCCATCCAATCCATCGTCGCGGTGCCTTCATGCACCTCGCCGATCTTGTAGGAGCGCCCGGTGTAGTAGAGAACGCGCTCAGTGGTCGTCGTTTTACCGGCATCGATGTGAGCCATGATGCCGATATTGCGATACCGCTCGAGAGGCGTCGTGCGTGCCATCACTCAATCACTCCGGCGGCTTCCAGCAGCCGCCTTTGAAAAAATGAGCCGACGCTGGTGCGCCGGCCCGCCAAAGCGAACCCCTCCCCTTACCAGCGGTAATGCGAAAACGCCTTGTTGGCGTCCGCCATCCGATGTGTGTCCTCGCGCCGCTTGACCGCGACGCCGCGATTGTTGGCGGCATCGAGCAATTCGCCCGACAGCCGCTCCTCCATTGTGTTCTCCGAGCGCGCCCGGGAACTTGAGATCAGCCAGCGGATTGCCAGCGCCTGACCGCGATCGGTCCGTACCTCGACCGGCACCTGATAGGTTGCGCCGCCGACGCGGCGCGAGCGTACCTCCACCGCCGGGCGGACATTGCCAAGTGCGTCGTGAAAAACGCGGATCGGGTCCTGGCCGCTGCGCCGCTGGATGCGGTCGAAGGCGCCGTAGACGATGCGCTCCGCGGTCGATTTCTTGCCCTCGTACATCAGGCAGTTCATGAACTTCGACACGACGACATCGCCGAATTTCGGGTCCGGCTGGACTTCGCGTTTGACCGCGGCACGACGGCGCGACATTGCTTCGCCTCCTTCTATCGCGGCCGCTTAGCGCCGTATTTCGACCGGCGCTGGCGGCGGTCCTTGACGCCCTGCGTGTCGTGCGTGCCGCGGATGATGTGATAGCGCACGCCCGGCAAGTCCTTGACGCGGCCGCCGCGGATCAACACGACCGAATGCTCCTGCAGATTGTGGCCCTCGCCGGGAATATAGCTGGTGACCTCGAACCCGTTGGTGAGGCGAACGCGAGCGACCTTGCGCAAGGCCGAGTTCGGCTTTTTCGGCGTGATCGTATAGACGCGCGTGCAGACGCCGCGCTTTTGCGGGCACTGCTCCATCGCCGGAACCTTGTTCCGCATCGCCACCGGCTTGCGCGGACTGCGGATCAGCTGGTTGATCGTCGGCATCCTTTAGCCTCGTCCCTCTGGCCTCGCAAACGCCAACACCGCCCGACGCAAAAACCCGCGCGGGGGCGGCGGCGCACCTTGCCCAATCATGTCACGCGCGCTCCTCTCAGAGCGCAGAGCCACAGCCATAAAAAGAGGGCCGCGTTTGGGTGGCTTCCCACCGCCAGCCCCGTGAGGCGCGGAATATATGGGCGTGACCCCGTAGGGTCAAGCCGAAGCCCACAGATTTCCGCCAAAAATCCGCAGCGCCGAACCGGAGGTGGCCGCCCCCGGTTCGGCGGCAGGCGGTTATTCGGCCGCGCCGGCCTGCGGCTGCTCTGCCTCGATCTGCGCCGGCTCGGCGGCCTCGGCCGCGGCGGCGAGCGCCGCGAGCTCGCGATCACGATCGGCGGCGATCTCGCGCAGCCGCGCGATGACGCTGCCGGTGCCGGCCGGGATCAGCCGCCCGACGATCACATTCTCCTTCAGCCCCTGCAGCGCATCGGTCCGACCCGACACCGCGGCCTCGGTGAGGACACGGGTCGTCTCCTGGAACGAAGCAGCCGAGATGAACGAGTGCGTCTGCAAGCTCGCCTTGGTGATGCCCTGAAGCACCGGATGGGCAACCGCCGGCCTCAGGCTCTCGGCCTCGACCTTGGCGTTCTCGCGCTCGAACTCCAAGCGGTCGATCTGCTCGCCAGCGAGGAAGGTGGTATCGCCCGGATCGGCGTCGATCTCGACCTTCTGCAGCATCTGCCGGACAATCACCTCGATGTGCTTGTCGTTGATGCGCACGCCTTGGAGCCGATAGACCTCCTGGATCTCGTTGATCAGGTAGCTTGCCAGCTCCTCGACCCCCAGGATACGCAAGATGTCGTGCGGAACGCGGTTGCCGTCGATGAGGAGATCACCCTTCTCGACGTAATCGCCCTCCTGCACGCTGATGTGCTTGCCCTTGGGAATGAGATATTCGGTCGGCTCGCCGCCATCGGGCGGCACGACGACGATACGCCGCTTGGTCTTGTAGTCCTTGCCGAACTCGACGCGGCCATCGCTCTCGGCGATGATCGCGAAATCCTTCGGCTTGCGCGCCTCGAAAAGCTCGGCGACGCGCGGCAGACCGCCCGTGATATCGCGGGTCTTCGATGACTCGCGCGGGATCCGCGCAAGAACGTCGCCGGCCTTGACCGCGGCGCCATTGTCGATCTGCAGGATCGCGTCGGCCGGCAGGAAGTAGCGGGCCTCGAGACCGTTGGCGAGGGTCATGCCCCGGCCCTTCTCGTCGAGCAGGATGATCCGCGGACGCAGATCGCCGCCGCGCGGCTGCTGCTTCCAGTCGATCACCACCTTCGACGAGATGCCGGTCGCCTCGTCGACGACCTCGCGCATCGACACACCCTCCTGGAGGTCGGCGTAATGCGCGTTGCCGTCCTTCTCGGTGATGATCGGGATCGTATACGGATCCCATTCGGCGATGCGCTCGCCCTTTGTCACCTTCGTGCCTTCGTCCGCGAGGAGCCGCGCGCCATACGGCACGCGATGGCGCGCCTTCTCTCGACCCGCCTCGTCCGACAGGACCAACTCGGCGTTGCGGCCCATGACCACCGGCAATCCGGACGAGTTGATGACGACGTTGCGGTTCAGGATCTTGACGGTGGCATCGAGCGCCGCCTCCACCGACGACTGCTCAGCCCCGCGCTGCGCCGCGCCACCGATATGGAAGGTGCGCATGGTCAGCTGCGTGCCGGGCTCACCGATCGACTGGGCGGCGATGACGCCGACCGCCTCGCCGATATTGACCACGGTGCCGCGGGCCAGATCGCGCCCATAGCACTTACCGCAGACGCCTTGGCGCGCCTCGCAAGTCAAGACCGAGCGGATCGACACCGCGTCGATGCCGGCCTGCTCGATCATGTCGAGAGCATTCTCGTCGATGAGCTCACCCGCCTCGAGCACGGTTTCGCCCGAGAGCGGGTTGCGGACATCGACCGCCGCGCAGCGGCCGAGAATGCGGTCGGCCAGCGGCGCGATGATCTCGCCGCCATCGATGACGGCGCGGGTCAACAGCCCCTTGGTCGTGCCGCAATCGACCTCGGTGATGATCGCGTCTTGCGCGACATCGACGAGGCGACGGGTCAGGTAGCCCGAATTCGCGGTCTTCAAGGCCGTATCGGCCAAGCCCTTGCGGGCGCCGTGAGTTGAGTTGAAGTACTCGAGAACGGTGAGGCCTTCCTTGAAGTTCGAGATGATCGGGGTCGAGATGATCTCGCCCGAGGGCTTAGTCATCAGCCCGCGCATACCGGCCAGCTGCTTGATCTGCGCCGGTGAGCCGCGCGCCCCGGAGTTCGGACATCATCCACACCGCGTTGATCGGTACGCCGGGCTTCTCCTCCCGGATGACCTTGACCATCTCCTCGGCGACCTTTTCCGAGCAGCTCGTCCAGGCGTCGACTTCCTTGTTGTACTTTTCGCGCTGGGTAATGAGCCCGTCCTGGTACTGCTGCTCGTATTCCTTGACCTTCTCCTGAACCTCGGCGACGAGCGTGTGCTTCGCCTCGGGGATGATGAGGTCGTCCTTGCCGAACGAAATGCCCGCCTTGCACGCCTGGGTGAACCCCAAGGTCATCAGCCGGTCGCAGAAGATCACCGTCTCCTTCTGACCGCAGAAGCGGTAAACGTGATCGATCAGGTCGCTGATCTGCTTCTTGGTCAGCAGCCGGTTGATCAGGTCGAAACCGACCGCCGGGTGGCGCGGCAGGATCTCCGAAAGGAGCATGCGGCCGGGAGTTGTCTCCACCCGGCGGACGACCGGGTTGCCGTTCTCGTCGACCGTGTCGAAGCGCGCCTTGATGCGCGAATGCAGCGTCACCGCCTTCGCTTCAAGCGCCTGCTCGATCTCGCCGACATCGGTGAACACCATGCCCTCGCCCGGCTCGCCGGCGCGCTCGGTGGTGATGTGGTAGAGGCCGAGGACGATGTCCTGCGACGGCACGATGATCGGCTTGCCGTTGGCCGGGCTGAGAATGTTGTTGGTCGACATCATCAAGACGCGCGCCTCGAGCTGCGCCTCCAGCGACAGCGGCACGTGCACCGCCATCTGGTCGCCGTCGAAATCGGCGTTGAAAGCGGTGCAGACCAGCGGATGCAGCTGGATCGCCTTGCCTTCGATCAATACCGGTTCGAACGCCTGGATGCCGAGGCGATGCAAGGTCGGCGCGCGGTTCAGCAACACCGGATGCTCGCGGATCACCTCTTCGAGGATGTCCCAAACCTCCGGCCGCTCCTTCTCGACCATGCGCTTCGCCGCCTTGATCGTGCTGGCGAGGCCGTAAAGCTCAAGCTTCGAATAGATGAACGGCTTGAACAGCTCCAAGGCCATCTTCTTCGGCAGGCCACACTGGTGCAGCTTCAGCTCGGGACCGACGACGATCACCGAGCGGCCGGAATAATCGACCCGCTTGCCCAAGAGGTTCTGGCGGAAGCGGCCCTGCTTGCCCTTGAGCATGTCGGAAAGCGACTTCAATGGTCGCTTGTTCGCGCCGGTGATGACCCGGCCGCGGCGACCGTTGTCGAACAGTGCGTCGACCGCCTCCTGCAGCATGCGCTTTTCGTTGCGCACGATGATGTCGGGCGCGCGCAGCTCGATGAGACGCTTCAGCCGGTTGTTGCGGTTGATGACGCGGCGGTAGAGGTCGTTGAGGTCGGAGGTGGCAAAGCGACCGCCATCCAACGGCACCAGCGGGCGCAGCTCGGGCGGGATGACCGGCACGACTTCGAGGATCATCCATTCCGGCCGGCTGTGCGACTCGATGAACGCCTCGACCAGCTTCAGCCGCTTCACCAGCTTCTTGCGCCGCGCTTCGCTTGTCGTTTCCCGCAAATCCTCGCGTAGCTTGATCTTCTCTTCCTGCAGATCGATCGACGACAGCATCGTGCGCAGCGCCTCGGCGCCGATCGACGCGGTGAACTGGTCTTCGCCGTATTCGTCCTGCGCCTTGAGGAAATCTTCTTCGCCCAGCAGCTGGTGCTGCTTCAGCGGCGTCAGACCCGGCTCGATGACGACATAGTTCTCGAAATAGAGGATGCGCTCCAGATCCTTGAGCGTCATGTCGAGCAACAGGCCGATGCGGCTCGGCAGCGACTTCAAAAACCAGATATGCGCCACCGGCGATGCCAGCTCGATGTGGCCCATGCGGTCGCGCCGCACCTTGCTGAGCGTTACCTCGACGCCGCATTTCTCGCAGACGACGCCGCGATATTTCATGCGCTTGTACTTGCCGCACAAGCATTCGTAGTCCTTGATCGGCCCGAAGATGCGGGCGCAGAACAGCCCGTCCCGCTCCGGCTTGAAGGTGCGGTAATTGATCGTCTCGGGCTTCTTGATCTCGCCGAAGGACCACGAGCGAATGCGCTCGGGGCTGGCGATCGAGATGCGGATCTCGTCAAAGCTCTGCGGACCGCTGACCTGCCCGAAGATGTTCATCAACTCGTTCATGCACGACCCCTCTGGTGGTCTGCCGCCCTCGCCCGTTGTGGCGGGGGCGGCGGCATTAATCGTTTGGCCGATCTCGCTGTTTTATCAGGGCGAGATCAGTAGTTGCGCTGCTCCAGTTCGACGTTGAGGCCAAGCGAGCGCAGCTCCTTGACCAGGACGTTGAACGATTCCGGAATGCCGGCTTCGAAATTGTCGTCGCCGCGTACGATCGCCTCGTAGACCTTGGTGCGGCCGGACACGTCGTCCGACTTGACCGTCAGCATCTCTTGCAAGGTGTACGCCGAGCCGTAGGCTTCGAGCGCCCACACCTCCATCTCGCCGAAACGCTGGCCGCCGAACTGCGCCTTGCCGCCCAGCGGCTGCTGGGTGACGAGGCTGTACGGCCCGATCGACCGCGCGTGGATCTTGTCGTCGACGAGATGGTGCAGCTTGAGCATGTAGATGTAGCCGACCGTGACTTGCCGATCGAAGGCCTCTCCGGTGCGGCCGTCGACCAGGGTCACCTGGCCAGACGAATGCAGCCCCGCCTTTTCCAGCATGCCGACGATATCGTCCTCTCGGGCGCCGTCGAACACCGGACTCGCCATCGGCACGCCATGCGTCAGATTGCCGGCGAGACCGACAAGTTCGTCATCGGCGAGCGCCTCGACCTCGCTCTTCTCAGGGCCCTCGTAGACCTCGCCCAAGAGCTTGCGCAGCTCGCTATTGTTTTTCTTGTCGTTGCTGCGGCGGATTTTCTCCATCACATCGCCGATGCGGCGGCCAATGCCGGCCGAGGCCCAGCCGAGATGGGTTTCCAGGATCTGCCCGACATTCATCCGGCTTGGCACGCCCAAGGGATTGAGCACGATGTCGACCGGCGTGCCGTCTTGGAGATACGGCATGTCCTCGGCCGGGACGATGCGCGAGATGACACCCTTGTTGCCGTGACGGCCAGCCATTTTGTCGCCGGGCTGGAGCTTGCGCTTCACCGCGACGAAGACCTTGACCATCTTCATCACGCCCGGCGGCAGCTCGTCGCCGCGCTGCAGCTTCTCGACCTTGTCCTCGAAGCGCTTGGTGAGCTCGGCGACCGAGTCCGCCATCTGTTTTTTCAGCGCCTCGATATCGGCCATGCGCGTGTCGTCGCGCACCGATATCTCGCGCATATTGGCGCTGGTGTATTCGCCGAGGATCTCCTCGGTGAGCTTAGTGCCGGACTTCATGCCCTTGGGACCGGAATCGGCAGTCTGACCAACGAGCAGCTCCTTCATGCGGGCCGAGAAGCTGCGCTCAAGGATGGCGCGCTCGTCGTCCCGGTCCTTCGCCAGGCGCTCGATCTCGGCGCGCTCGATCGCGAGCGCACGCTCGTCCTTCTCGACGCCGCGGCGCGAGAACACCCGCACCTCGACGATCGTGCCCGAAACGCCCGGCGGCAGGCGCAGCGAGGTGTCGCGCACGTCCGAGGCCTTTTCGCCGAAAATCGCCCGCAGGAGCTTTTCCTCGGGGGTCATCGGCAACTCGCCCTTCGGCGTGACCTTGCCGACCAGAATGTCGCCCGGCTTCACCTCGGCGCCGATATAGACGATCCCGGCTTCGTCGAGGTTCTTCAAAGCCTCTTCGCCGACATTCGGGATGTCGCGAGTGATCTCCTCCTGCCCGAGCTTCGTGTCGCGGGCGCTGACCTCAAACTCCTCGATATGAATCGAAGTGAAGACGTCATCCGAGACGATCCGTTCGGAAATCAGGATCGAGTCCTCGAAATTGTAGCCATTCCATGGCATGAAGGCGCAGAGCACGTTGCGGCCTAGCGCCAATTCGCCGTACTCGGTCGAAGGACCGTCGGCGATGATGTCGCCGGCGCGCACTACATCACCGACTGTCACCAGCGGCCGCTGGTTGATGCAGGTGTTCTGGTTCGACCGCTGGAACTTCAGCAGGTTGTAGATATCGACTCCCGAGGCGGCCGCCGAGGTTTCCTCGGTCGCGCGGATGACGATGCGGGTCGCATCGACCTGATCGACCGTGCCCGAGCGGCGGGCGATGATGGTAACGCCGCTGTCGCGCGCGACGCGCTCCTCCATGCCGGTGCCGACTAGCGGCGCCTCGGCGCGGATCAGCGGCACCGCCTGGCGCTGCATGTTCGAACCCATCAGCGCGCGGTTGGCATCGTCGTTCTCGAGGAACGGGATCAGCGCCGCAGCGACCGAGACAAGCTGCTTCGGCGACACGTCGATGAGGTCGATCTGATCGGCTCGCATCAGCAGGACGTCACCCGCCTTCCGGCAGGTGGTCAGCTCGTCGAGAATGCGCCCTTCGCCGTCTACCGGCACATTGGCCTGGGCGATCGTGTAACGGCCCTCGTCCATCGCCGAGAGATAGATGACCTCATCGGTTACCTTGCCGTCGACGACCTTGCGGTACGGGCTTTCGATAAAGCCGTACTGATTGACCCGGGCGAAGGTCGCGAGCGAGTTGATGAGCCCGATATTCGGGCCTTCGGGGGTTTCGATCGGGCAAATGCGGCCGTAATGGGTCGGGTGCACGTCGCGCACCTCGAACCCCGCACGCTCGCGGGTGAGACCGCCCGGCCCCAGCGCCGAGAGGCGGCGCTTGTGGGTGATCTCGGAGAGAGGGTTGGTCTGGTCCATGAACTGCGATAGCTGCGACGAGCCGAAGAACTCGCGCACCGCCGCCGCCGCCGGCTTGGCATTGATGAGATCGTGCGGCATGACCGTGTCGATCTCGACAGAGCTCATGCGCTCGCGGATCGCCCGCTCCATGCGCAATAGGCCGACGCGGTACTGGTTTTCCATCAGCTCGCCGACCGAACGCACCCGGCGGTTGCCGAGATGGTCGATGTCGTCGATCTCACCGCGACCGTCCTTGAGGTCAACGAGAACCTTAAGGATCGAGAGGATGTCCTCCTTGCGCAGCGCCCGCACTGTGTCGTCGGTGTCGAGGCCGAGGCGCGAGTTCATCTTGACCCGGCCGACCGCCGACAGGTCATAGCGCTCGCTGTCGAAGAAGAGGCTGTTGAAGAGGTTCTCGGCGGTTTCGAGCGTCGGCGGCTCGCCCGGGCGCATCACCCGATAGATGTCGATAAGCGCATCCTCGCGGGTGGCGTTCTTGTCGATCGCCAAAGTGTGGCGGATGTAGGGACCCTTGCTGTCGGGGCCGCGATTGACGATGTCGATGTCGAGCACCGGCAACTCGTCGATCCCGGCCTGCGCCAGCTGGGCAAGCGCGGCCTCGGTAATTTCGTCGCCGGCCTCGAAAAGAACTTCGCCTGTCTCGAGGTTGATCAGATCCTCGGCGAAGTAATGGTCGACAAGCTCAGCCTCGGGCGCCAGCACCTCCTCGAGCCCGGCATCCTTGAGCCGCTTGGCGATACGCGGGGTCATTCGCTCGCCCGCAGCGAGCTTAACCTCGCCAGTCGCGGCGTCGATCAGGTCGTTGTTGAGCTTGCCCTTGAAGTTCTCGGGGTCGAACGGCGCGGTCCAGCCGAGCTTGCCGCGGCGGTAGATTATCTTGCCGTAGAATGCCGAAAGGATCTCCTCCTTCGACATGCCCACCGCCTCACCCGGCTGCAACGACTTGCCTTCCATCTGCCGCTCGGCGCGCTTTGCCTCGGTGGCCGCATCGTCGAGGGCCAGCAGCAGCGTCGTCGCCGGCAGCTTGCGGCGCCGGTCGATGCGGACATAGACGTGATCCTTGGCGTCGAACTCGAAATCGAGCCATGAGCCGCGATACGGGATGACCCGCGCGGCAAATAGGTACTTGCCCGAGGAATGCGTCTTGCCCTTGTCGTGATCGAAGAACACGCCCGGGCTGCGGTGCATCTGCGAGACGATGACCCGCTCGGTGCCGTTGATGATGAACGTGCCGTTGCGCGTCATCAACGGCATGTCGCCCATATAGACGTCCTGCTCCTTGATGTCGCGGATGGTGCGCGAGCCGGTATCCTCATCGACGTCCCAAACCAGGAGGCGCAGCGTTACCTTCAAAGGAGCGGCGTAATTCATGCCGCGCTGCTGGCATTCCTCGACATCATATTTCGGCGTCTCGAGCTCATAGCGCACGAAATCGAGCTGCGCCCGCTCGGAGAAGTCGCGGATCGGGAACACCCCGCGGAACACCTCCTGGAGCCCGACATTGACGCGGTTTTCCGGCTCCACGCCCATCTGCAGGAAATGGTCGTAGGAGGCGCGCTGAACCTCGATCAGGTTCGGCATCTGGGCGACCTCGGGGATGCGCCCGAAGGTCTTGCGGATCCGCTTCTTGCCGGTGAAAGAAATAGCCATGCAGGTCCCTCGCTATGGGCTCACGCGGAGCCCGTCACCCTCGTTGCCGCCACGCCGCCCGCCGACGGCTCCGTGCAATACAGACGCCGAGCCCGGGCGTGCGCTATGGTTCGCACCCCGGCTCGGCACTCTCAGTCTTAGTTGCGGCGCCAGGCGGGCGCCGCGACGCGCTGCTATAGGTCGTGGCTGACCTACCTTATTTCGACAGTCGCGCCTGCTTCTTCAAGCTGCTTTTTGATTTTATCCGCCTCTTCCTTATTAACCCCCTCCTTGACCGGCTTTGGCGCGGCCTCGACAAGGTCCTTCGCCTCCTTGAGGCCGAGGCTGGTGATCGCCCGTACCTCTTTGATCACGTTGACCTTTTTCTCGCCAAACCCGGTCAGGATCACATCGAATTCGGTCTTTACTTCCGCCACCTCGGCGGCCGGCGCCCCGCCGCCACCGGCAGCAGCCACCGCGACCGGCGCGGCGGCGGAGACACCCCATTTCTCTTCCAACATCTTCGCTAGCTCGGCGGCCTCGAGCACCGTCAGTGCCGAGAGATCGTCGACCAGCTTCGCCAATGCAGCCATTTCTTCCTACTCCCGTTTACGCCTTTGGGGGTTGTACCGTCCTAATCTCTGTCCGCCCTAACCTTGGTCGGCATGGGCCGACACGACACGCGCCAACTGCCCGGCCGGAGCCTGCAGGAGACCGGCAAGCTTGGTCGCCGGCGCCTGGATGAGGCCAATGATCTTGCCGCGCAACTCGTCGAGCGAGGGCAGGGTCGCCAGCGCCCGCACCGCCGCCGCGTCGAGCGGCTGACCGTTGAGCCCGCCGCCGACGATCGTCAGCTTGTCGTTGCGGTTTGCGTAGGCCACCGCCGCCTTTGCCGCCGCCACCGGGTCGTGCGAGAAGGCAACCGCTGTCGGGCCGGTAAAGAGCGGGGCCAGCGAGGCGAACGGGGTACCTTCCAGCGCGCGCTTTGCCAGCCGGTTCTTGGTGACCCGGTAGCCGGCCCCGGCGCCGCGCATCTGCCGGCGCAACTCGGTCGCCTCAGCAACCGAGAGCCCGGTCTGATGCGTGACCACGATGCAGGAGCAGCCGGCAAGATCCTGCTGCAGCGTCGTCACCAACTGCTGCTTTTGCGTACGGTCCACCGCGAAACTCCCAACTCCCGCGCCACTATCATACAAGATGCTTACGCCGCCGCCCACAACCGCGCGGGCAGCGCCGCATGCAACCCTCGACCTACGCCCTCGCCTCGTCGGCAAGGCCGGTGAGATCGACCTTCACCCCGGGGCCCATGGTCGAGCTCACGCTCACCCGTGAAATATAGGTGCCCTTGACCCCGGATGGCTTTGCCCGCGTGATGGCGGTGACAAAGGCGCGCACATTATCGACGAGCGCGTCTTCGGTAAAGCTCGCTTTGCCGACCCCGGCGTGAACGATGCCGGCCTTGTCCGCGCGGTACTCGACCTGACCGCCCTTGGCCGCCTGCACCGCCTCGGCGACATTCTGCGTCACCGTGCCGAGCCGCGGGTTCGGCATCAGCCCGCGAGGGCCGAGCACCTTACCCAAGCGGCCCACTACTGCCATCATGTCGGGCGTTGCGATGGCACGGTCGAAATCGATCTGCCCGGCCTGAACCTTCTCGGCAAGATCCTCGGCGCCAACGACATCGGCGCCGGCGGCCTCGGCTTCTTTGGCCTTGTCGCCGCGCGCGAAGACCCCGACCCGCACCGACTTGCCGGTGCCGTGCGGCAGCATCACCGTTCCGCGCACATTCTGGTCCTGTTTGCGCGGATCGATGTTGAGGTTCATCGCGACCTCGACGGTCTCGTCGAACTTGGCCGTCGCGCGCGACTTCACCATCTTCACCGCCTCGTCAACCTTGAGCGGCGCCGCGTTGGGATCGATGCCCTCATAGGCCTTGGCTATCCGCTTGCCCGGTTTCGCCATCGCTGTTTCTCCGCTTACGAGCCGACGACTTCGATGCCCATCGAGCGGGCCGAGCCGATCACCATCTTGCACGCCGCCTCGATATCGTTGGCGTTCAAATCTTCCATCTTTTTCTCGGCGATCTCGCGCACCTGCGCCATCGTCACCCGGCCGACGATAACGCCGGTGCCCGCCGCCTGCGCGCCTTTTTCGATCCGCGCCGCGCGCTTCAAGAAATAGCTGGCCGGCGGCGTCTTGGTGACGAAACTGAACGAACGATCCCCGTAGGCGGTGATCACCACCGGGATCGGGATCCCCGGTTCGATGCTCTGGGTCGCGGCGTTGAACGCCTTGCAGAACTCCATGATGTTGAGACCGCGCTGACCCAAGGCCGGCCCAATCGGCGGCGACGGGTTCGCCTTGCCGGCGGGCACTTGCAGCTTGATCAATCCGACGACTTTTTTGGCCATGACTTATCCTAAACCTTCTCGACTTGCGCGTATTCGAGCTCGACCGGTGTCGCACGCCCGAAGATCGACACCGCGACCTTGACCCGCGCCTTCTCCTCGTCGACATCCTCGACCGTGCCGTTGAACGAGGTAAACGGCCCGTCGCAAACTCGCACCTGCTCGCCGATCTCGAAGGTGATGGACGGCTTCGGCCGCTCGATGCCCTCCTGGACCTGGTGCATGATGCGCGCGGCCTCGGCCTCGGTGATCGGCGAGGGCCGGCCGCGGCCGCCGAGAAAGCCGGTCACCTTGGCGGTGTTGCGCACGAGGTGCCAAGTCTCGTCGTCCATATCCATCTTGACGAGGACATAGCCGGGAAAGAACTTGCGCTCCGAGGCAACCTTGGCGCCGCGGCGCACCTCGACCACCTCCTCGGTGGGCACGAGGATCTCCTCGAAGCGCTCACCCAGCCCCTTCTGCTCGGCCTGCTCGCGGATCGCGGTCGCGACCTTCTTCTCGAAGCCCGAGTAGACGTGAATCACGTACCAGCGCGCCGCCATGACCGCCTCACGCGTGCCCGAAGCCGAATACCAGGCGCACGCCATAAGACATGACCTGATCGACCACGAAGAAAAAACCGGCGGCTGCAAACACCATCAAAAACACCATCAGTGTCGTGTACATGGTCTCTTTGCGGCTCGGCCAGGTGACGCGCGATGTCTCCTGACGAACCTGTTGAGCAAACTCTCCAATACTCAATTTGGCCATTCGCGCGCGCCTTCCCGGAGCTTGGCAGGAGTGGAGGGGCTCGAACCCCCAACCCCCGGTTTTGGAGACCGGTGCTCTACCAGTTGAGCTACACTCCTATACACCGACTCAGCGATCCCGGCTCGCCGGGATGAGGTTTGCGCTGCGATGCCGCGCAAGCATCACTTAATGATCTTGGCGACGACGCCGGCACCGACGGTGCGGCCGCCCTCGCGGATCGCAAAGCGCAACCCCTCGTCCATCGCGATCGGCACCAGAGCTCGACCTCCATCGTCACGTTGTCCCCCGGCATCACCATCTCCGTGCCCTCCGGGAAGCTTGACGGTCCCCGTCACGTCTGTCGTGCGGAAGTAGAATTGCGGACGGTAGTTGCCGAAGAACGGCGTGTGACGGCCACCCTCTTCCTTGGTCAAGACATAGGCCTCGGCCATGAACACCGTGTGCGGCGTGATCGAACCCGGCTTCGCCAGCACCTGACCGCGCTCGACCTCCTCGCGCTTGGTCCCGCGCAACAAGACGCCGATATTGTCCCCCGCCTCGCCCTGGTCGAGCAGTTTGCGGAACATCTCGACGCCGGTCGCGATTGTCTTCGTCGTCGGCCGCAGACCGACAATCTCCACCTCGTCGCCAACCTTGACGATGCCGCGCTCGACCCGGCCCGTCACCACCGTCCCGCGGCCCGAGATCGTGAACACGTCCTCGATCGGCATCAGGAACGGGCGGTCCTTCGCCCGCTCCGGCTGCGGGATGTAGCTGTCAACCGCAGCCATCAGCTCCTCGATCGACTTCTGGCCGATCTCGTCCTCACGCCCCTCCAGCGCGCACAAGGCCGAGCCCTTGACGATCGGGATGTCATCGCCGGGGAAGTCATAGCTCGACAGCAGCTCGCGAACCTCAAGCTCGACCAGTTCCAAGAGCTCCGGGTCGTCCACCATGTCGACCTTGTTCATGTAGACGACCAGCGAGGGCACGCCCACCTGCCGCGCCAACAGGATGTGCTCGCGCGTCTGCGGCATCGGACCGTCCGCCGCCGAGACCACCAGAATGGCGCCATCCATCTGCGCCGCGCCGGTGATCATGTTCTTGACGTAGTCCGCGTGACCCGGGCAATCGACATGCGCGTAGTGACGGTTAGCCGTCTCGTACTCGACATGCGCCGTCGCGATGGTGATCCCGCGCGCCTTCTCCTCCGGCGCCTTGTCGATCTGGTCGTACGCCGTGAACGTCGCCCCGCCCTTCTCCGCCAACACCTTGGTGATCGCCGCCGTCAGCGTCGTCTTGCCGTGATCGACGTGACCGATCGTCCCGATGTTGCAGTGCGGCTTGTTCCGCTCAAACCTCGCCTTACCCATTGCTGCGGCTTCCTATGAAAAGAGGAACGTGTCTCTCGCCTAAGTCCCCGGGGCGAACCCTGGAGCGGGTGATGGGAATCGAACCCACGTAGCCAGCTTGGAAGGCTGGAGCTCTACCATTGAGCTACACCCGCCAATCAATCATTGTACCGTCAATCCGTTGGGCGCGTCCCGCCGGTTCGCGACCCCCATATCGGAGCCGCCGGATCCAGCGGCAATCCCCTGGCTCCGGTCCGCAACCAAAAGCGGTGGTGGAGGGGGTAGGATTCGAACCTACGTAGACGTACGTCAACAGATTTACAGTCTGCCGCCTTTAACCACTCGGCCACCCCTCCGCGATCGCCAACCCGCCAACGGTTTGCCGCCACCGCGAGATCACGGCTGCGACTTCCGGGAAGCCGACGTTCGACCATAGCAGCATCGCCTTGGCCGGGCCACCCAAGACCCGATCAAGGCGATCATGCTCGGCCGCTCACGGCAGAGGAGCGGCATGTACGGTTTCCGCCCCGCCTTGTCAATACGTTCAGCCCTAAAAGCGGGACTTCTCGCATCGCAGTCATGCGCGCGGTCACCCGGCCCCGGCACCCTTTGACAGAATAGGCTTGTGACGCCGGTCGCGAACGCGATTTGATGCGACGGCAGTTGGGGAGGAGACCGCGATGAAAATCACCGACGTCACCCTGACCCTGTTCGCCTGGGAAAGCATCCCGGCGACGACCTATGGGCATCATTCGGCGCGCCCCACGGGGAAAAGCGATCTCGGGCTTTTGCGCCTCGTCACCGACGAAGGCATCGAGGGACACGCCTTTCTTGGCACCTCGTCAAACCCGGCGAGCCTCGACGGACCGGGGCTGATCCATTTCTTGAAGCCGATCGTCATGGGACAGAACCCGCTCGACCGCGAGCGGCTGAACCGGCTCCTCTGGGCGCGGGCCCGAGTGGCGAGCATCCGGTCTATCGGCGCGGTCGACATCGCGCTTTGGGACATCGCGGGCAAGGCCGCGAACCTGCCGATCCATCGGCTAATCGGCACCTGCCGCGACAGCATCGGCGCCTACGCCAGCTCGGAAATCCACACCTCGGTGGAAGCCTACGCCGAGCAGGCGAAGCATTATCAAGCGACCGGCTGGAAGGCGTACAAGATCCATCCGCCGCAGCGCTGGCGGGAAGACATCAAGGTGTGCGAGGCGGTGCGCAAGGCGGTCGGCGACGACTACACGGTGATGCTCGACTTCGACCTGGAGCTACCGCTACGAGGAGGCGCTCAGGGTCGGCAAGGTAGCGGAGGCGCTCGATTTCTACTGGTACGAGGACCCGCTCGCCGAACAGGACCTCTACAACTACGTCAAGCTGAAGCAGCAGCTGTCGATCCCGATCCTCGCCACCGAATATCCGATCGGCGGGCTCGACCAATACGCGCCCTGGATCATCAACCAGGCGACCGACATCCTGCGCGGCGACGTCGCGGTCAAAGGCGGGATCACGACTTTGATCAAGACCGCGCATCTCGCAGAAGCCTTCCGGATGAATTTCGAGGTCCACCACGGCGGCAACTCGCTCAACAATTTCGCCAACCTTCACGTGATCATGGCGATCCGCAACACCGAATTCTTCGAGGTGCTGCTGCCCGACGCGATGCAGAAATACGGCATCGCGGAGGACATCGCCCCGGACAAGGACGGCATGGTGCACGCGCCGACCGAACCGGGGCTCGGCGCCAACATCGATTTCGACCTGATCGAGAAGAAGAAGGTCGGAGTGCTGAGCTGATGGCCGGCGTAACGCGAGAGCTGGCCGAGTTCGTCGCCGGCTCGCAATGGCGCGACATCCCGCCGGCGGTGCGGCGCGAAGGGGTGCGCGGCCTGTTGAACTATGTCGGCTGCGCGCTGGGCGGCTGCGGCGACGAGGCAATCGGGCTGGCCCTCAGGGTACTAGGTCCGACCTTCGGGCCTAGTGAAGCCGGGATTATCGGGCGCAGCGAGCGCTGCGACATGCTCAACGCCGCCTTCCTCAACGCGGCGAGCGCCAATGTCCTCGAATATGACGACACGCACCTGCCGACGGTGATGCACCCGGCGGCGCCTGTTGCGCCCGGTCTCTTCGCACTGGCTGAGGCGCGCGGCGCCAGCGGGGTCGAGCTGTTGCACGCCTTCATCCTTGGCGTCGAGGCGTCGTGCCGGGTCGGCAACGCGCTGATGCCCCACCACTACCGGCGCGGCGCCCACATCACCGCGACCTGCGGCATCTTTGGCGCTGCCGCGGCGGCGGGGAAACTGATCGGGCTCGACCCGGTACGGATGAACTGGGCGCTCGGCCACGCGGCGACGCAATCGGCCGGGCTGGTCGAGAGCCTCGGCAGCATGTCGAAGAGCATCGGGGTGGGGAACGCGGCGCGCAACGGGCTCGCCGGGGCGCTGTTCGCCGAGGCGGGGTTCACCGCAGCGGAAAGCGCGATCGAGGGGAAATACGGGTTCGCCGTGGTCGCCAGCGACACCGTCGATCTTGAGAAGATCACCGGCGGGCTCGGCGTCGAATGGGAGGTCTTGGCGAACGCCTACAAGCCCTACCCGTGCGGGGTGGTGCTGTTCCCGGTGATCGACGCCTGCCTCGAATTGCGGCAACGACTCAAGGCACCGGTGGATCAGATTGCCGGTGTGGCGGTGCGCGGCCACCCGTTGCTGCGCGAGCGCACCGACCGGCCGGTCGTCGGCGATGGGCGGTCGGCTAAGGTCAGCCTGCAGCACAGCGTCGCGGTGGCGCTGATCCAGGGCGCGGCGGGGATCGCGCAATTCACCGACGCGGCGGTCGCCGAGCCAGCGGTGCAGGCGCTCAAGGCGCGGGTGACGGCGGCGGACGACGCGTCGATCCCGGTCGAGGCGGCGATAGTCGAGGTGCGGCTCGCCGACGGATCGACCCTTACCGAGCATGTGAAGGATGGCCGCGGCACCCCGGGCCGGCCGATGAGCGATCTCGAGCTCGACGCCAAGGTCAATGAATGCGCGGCGTTTGGCGCGCCGTTTGTCGATGTATCGGCGCTAATCGCGGCGATCCGCGAGATCGAGACGCTGGGCGATGCGGCACATATCATGCGGATGACCGCGCCAGCTTGAGCGGAGACGCAAAAATCGATGGCCAACGCATTGAAAGAAAAGCTTGCTGGCGGCGATCTCATCACGCTGATGTCGGCGCATAACCCCTTGTCGGCGCGGCTTGTCGAGGAGGCCGGGTTCGACGGCATCTGGGCCAGCGGGTTCGAGCTGTCGGCGGCCTACGGCGTGCCCGACGCGAGCCTGTTGTCGTTCACCCAGCATCTCGACATGACCCGGGCGATCATCGAACAGACGACCATTCCGATGGTCGCCGACATCGACACCGGCTACGGCAACGCGATCAACGTGTTGCATGTGGTGCGCGCCTATGCCGAGGCGGGCAGCGCCGCGGTGGTGATGGAGGACAAGCTGTTCCCCAAGGACACCAGCCTGCTCGCCGGCGGGCGGCAAGAGCTGGTGCGGCTCGAGGAATTCCAGGGCAAGATCGAGGCGGCGAAGGAAGCGGGCAAGGCGCGTGACCTGCTCCTGATCGCCCGCACCGAGGCGCTCATCGCCGATCTCGGGCTCGACGAGGCGTTGAAGCGCGGGCTGGCCTATGCCGAAGCGGGCGCCGATCTGCTGCTGGTGCATTCGAAGCGCAAGACGCCGGACGAGATCGTCGCTTTTTGCGAGCGGTGGAACGGTCCGATCCCGCTCACCATCGTGCCGACCGCCTATCCCGATCTGACCGAAGAAAAGGTGCGAGCGCTCGGCAAGATCCGGATCGTGATCTACGCCAATCACGCGATCCGCGCCGCGGTCGGGGCGATGCGCCAGGTCTTCGCGCAAATCCGCCGCGACGGCGGAATCCATCAGGTGGACAAACAGATCGCTTCGGTCGAGGACATTTTCGATTTGCAGCGCGTTCCGGCGATGAAGGCGGCGGAGAAGAAGTACTTGCGCTAGTCGGCGCCGATTTCGACACTCGGGGAAAAGCAATCGGCGGAGTACGGCACATGCGCAGGCTATTTCTTGCTGTCGTGCTTTGGGCCGCCGCGACCCCGGCCTGGGCGCAACAGGTCGACCGCATCGACATCGTCGAATACGGCACCTACACCGCCGACAAACTCAAGTCGGAACGCGATCAAAACGGGCAGCTTCACTCCATCGTCGGTGAGGTTCACCTCGAGGACGCCACCACGACCGTGCCGGCGGGACCGGGGGTGAAATTCGGCATCCGGTTTCGCGTGGTCGGTGAGCCGGACGGCAAACCGGTCACGCTCAGAAGGGTGATCATCTACCCGCAACCCGGCTTGAGAGCGCCAACCGCGCCGGAGCCCCTCCTGCGCAGCGAAGGCCCAATCTCGCCGCCAATCGGCGATACGGTTTACACCGGTTTCGAATTTGACGACCCGTGGGAGTTGGTGCCGGGAGTGTGGACGATCCAACTCTGGCAGGGAGACCACATGCTCGCTGAGCAGCGCTTCACCATCCTCGTGGGCCGAAATATCTAAGCCGCCGTCTGGCGATGCCCGATCGTCACATGAACAGCTTTTCGCCCTTCAGCCCGTCATAGAGCGAGGCGACGTATTCGCCGTAGCCGTTGTAGATGAGGGTCGGCACGCGGTCGTTGGTGCCGAGCACGCGCTCGGTCGCCTGGCTCCAGCGGGGATGCGGGACGTCAGGGTTCACGTTGGCCCAGAACCCGTATTCGCTCGACTGGAGCGCCTCCCAATACGATACCGGCCGCTTGTCGGTGAACTCGAAATGGACAATCGACTTCACCGACTTGAACCCGTATTTCCACGGCGTCGCGAGGCGCAACGGGGCGCCGTCCTGTTTGGGCAAGGGCTTGCCGTACATGCCGGTCACCATGAAGGCGAGGTCGTTGGTCGCCTCGGCCATCGTCAGCCCCTCGGTATAGGGCCAGGGGTAGAAGAATTGCTTCTGGCCCGGCGCCATGCTCGGGTCCATGAAGGTGACCATTTTCAGGTACTTGGCCGAGCTTTGCGGCTGCGCCATGGCAACCAGCGCGGCGAGCGGGAAGCCGGTCCACGGGACGGTAAACGACCACGCCTCGACGCAACGATGGCGGTAGAGCCGCTCCTCGAGCGGCATTTTTTTGAACAGGTCATCGATGTCGAGGGTCAGCGGCTTGTCGACCATACCGTCGATCTTGACCGTCCACGGCCTGATCTTCAGTATCGAGGCATCGACGCTCTTGTCGGTCGTATATTCATAGAAATTGTTATAGCTCTCGGGATATTTCGCGTCGGTCAGCGGCCGGTCGAGCGTGTATTTGGGGTTGCGCTTGGCTGGATAGAGCCCAGCTGACGGATCGTCGTCGGCCCGGGCCGAGGGCGAGCGGAGCAAACCCGAGGCAAGGATCGGTCCGGCGGCAAGCCCCTGGATCAGACGCCGCCGGCCGTGAAACACCGCCTCGTCGGTCGCCGCGCGCTCGGGAAGCTCCCAACCCTTCTTGCGTCGTATCAGCATCGCGCCACCCTGCCATCGCCACGCGTCAGATTTGGGCGCGGCGAGGATACGCGCCAACTCACGCTTTCGCGAGGGAGACCGGATGCGGCGTTTCGCGCCACCTACTACTGCGCGGCTTCCTGGGCGCGCGAGGCGATGACCTTTTCGGCCGGCTTCCCGGTCAGCTCCTGCATGTGGTCGAATTTGTGCGAGAAGCTGCCGACGCCGAGGGTCAGCGAGCGCAGCTCGACGATGAGGTCATGCAGCTCGCTCTGCGGCAGGTGGGCGCGGACGACATCCCAATTGGGCCAATCCTCCTTGCCATCGAAGCCGAGGATCTGGCCGCGCCGGCCGGAGACCAGCCGCTGCACGCGGGCGGTGAAGGCGTTGGGCACCGAAATCTCGACGGAATCGATCGGCTCCAAGAGGAACGGCTCGCATTTCGGCAGCGATTCCTGGATCGCCTGACGCCCGGCGGTCTTGAACGCCATGTCCGAGCTATCGACCGCGTGGAACTGGCCGGTGATCAGGTTGACCGAAACGTCGACCACCGGGAAGCCGAGCGGGCCGGCCTTTAGCGCCTCCTCGATGCCTTCCTCGACCGCGGGGATGTAGTTGCGCGGGATGGCGCCGCCGACGACGCTGTCCTTGAAGGTGAAACCCGAGCCGCGCGCCTCCGGTTTCACCTGGATGGTGATGTCAGCGAACTGGCCGTGGCCGCCCGACTGCCGCTTGAAGCGCGAATGCTGCTCCATGCCGCGGCGGATGGTTTCGCGGTAGGGCACCACCGCCGGGTGGCCGACGACGGCGAGGTTGTGGCGATTGCGCAGCCGGTCGATGGCAATCTGGATATGCACATCGCCCTGACCCCACAGCACCATCTCGCGGGTTTCCTGGTTCTGCTCGAGCTCGAGCGCCGGGTCCTCGTCGATCAGCTTGGCGATCGCCCCCGACAGCTTGACATCGTCGCCGCGTTTTTCGGCGTGGACGGCGAGGCCGAAGACCGGCTGCGGCTTCTCGGGCTGCGGCAGTGGCTCGCCCTTGCCCGACGGGGTCAGCACGGTTCCAGTGGCGATGTCTTCCATGCGGGTGAAGCCGACGACTTCGCCTTGGTTTGCCGAGCCGGCCTTCTCGTGGGTCGCGCCGGTGACCCGCACCACGCCGGCGACGCGCGAGCCGTTGAGCACCGCGCCTTCGGCGATCGGGCCGCGCCACACCCGCACGAGCGACAATTTGCCGGTATGGGGAAGGTGATAGGTCTTGACGACCTGCGCCATCGGTTCGCCAGAGGCGGCAATGCCCAGCCGCGCCATCGCAGCCGCCGGGCCGGGCGTATCATGGCGCAGCGCCTTCCACAGCCGGCGTACGCCGTAATCCTGCAATCCGGAGCCGACCAGCACCGGCACGACCTGCGCCGCGCCGACCTCCTTCTTCAGATGGTCGTAAATCTCGTCTTTCGAGGGCTGCACGTCCTCGAGCAGCTTTTCCAGCAGGGCGTCGTCGAAATCGGCGAGCTTCTCGACGAGATCGGTGCGGGTCTGGCCCTCCGCGTCCCAAAACCCGGCCGGCAGCTGGATCAGGTCGGAGGCCTTGCCCGGCTGGTATTTGTAGGCGCGCTCGCTCACCAGATCGACATAGCCGGTGATGCTCTCGCCGTCGCGCAGCGGCACCTGGCGCAACACCAGCGGCCGCTCCGAATAGGATTGCAGCGCGGCCAGCACGTCGCGCACCCGCGCGCCGGCGGTGTCGAGCTTGTTGATGAAGATCATGTGCGGAATGTTACTGCGGTCGAGGAAGCGCAACAGCGCGCTGACCGTCACCGCGCGCTCGGCTTCCGGCTCGCAGACCACCACCGCCACGTCGGCGGCGAGCATCGCCTGCTGGGCGTCATAAGCCAGCTCGACCGAGCCCGGGCAATCGAGGATCGTCCATTTGTCGCCGAGATAGGTCGCCTCGGCGGCGTTCATCTCGGTCGACATCTGCCGCGCCCGCGCCTCGGCGGCATGGTCGCCGACCGTGGTGCCGTCGCGAATGGTGCCGCGCCGCGCGGTCGTGCCGCTCGAATGCAGCATCGCTTCCATAAGCGTCGTCTTGCCCGAGAGATAGGGGCCTACCAGAACCACACAGCGATGGCCGACATCAGCCATAGGCGTCTCCCATTCCATCCCTCAGCGACCGCCGCGGCGGCCCCGCGTTGTGACCGGATCGTGACGGCGGGTCTAGCCGAAGGCAACCGGAATCTGGCGTCGAACGGCTCAGCCTATCGCAGCGCCAGGCAGGCGCGCTCGATGCGCCTGCAGGCCTCATCGAGAACGGCGTTCGAGGTCGCATACGAGATGCGGATATGCGGCGCGAGGCCGAACGCCTCGCCATGCACCACCGCGACGCCCTCGGCGGCGAGGAGATACTTGGCGAAATCCTCGTCGTTGCCGATCGTCTCGCCCTGCGGCGTCTTCTTGCCGATGAGCCCGGCGACCGACGGGTAGACGTAGAACGCCCCTTCCGGCCGAGGGCAATACATCCCCGGAATCTTGTTCAGCGCGTCGACCACGAGGTCGCGGCGCTGCTTGAAGATCGCGGCGTTGGGGGCGATGAAATCCTGCGGTCCGTTGAGCGCCTCGATCGCGGCGGCCTGGCTGATCGAGCACGGGTTGGCGGTCGAGTTCGACTGGATCGCGCCCATCGCCTTGATCAGCTGCTTCGGCCCGGCGCCGTAGCCGATGCGCCAGCCGGTCATGCAATAGGCCTTCGAGACGCCGTTGACCGTGAGCGTGCGCTCGTAGAGGCGCGGCTCGACCTGGGCGATCGTCTTGTAATCGAAATCGTCGTAGACGAGGTGCTCGTACATGTCGTCGGTCATCACCCAGACATGCGGATGCTTGAGCAGCACGTCGGCGACGGCGCGCAGATCGGCCTCGGTGTAGGCCGCTCCCGAGGGGTTCGAAGGCGAATTGAGGATCAGCCATTTGGTCTTCGGCGTGATCGCCGCGTCGAGATCCTCCGGTCGCATCTTGAACCCGTAATTTTGCGGGCAGGCCACCGGCACCGGGTTGCCGTCGGCGAGCAGCACCATCTCGGGATAGGAGACCCAGTAGGGCGCCGGGATCACCACCTCGTCGCCCGGCGACAGCGTCGCGACCATCGCGTTGTAGAGCACCTGCTTGCCGCCGCTCGAAATCGAGACCTGGCCGGGTTCGTAATCGAGCCCGTTCTCGCGCTTGAACTTGGCGCAGACCGCCTCTTTCAGCTCCATCCGGCCGTCGAACACCGTGTACTTGGTGTCGCCGCGGCAAATCGCGGCGATCGCCGCCTCCTTGATGTTCTCGGGCGTGTCGAAATCGGGCTCGCCGACCGACAGGCTGATGATGTCGCGGCCTGCCGCCTTCAACTCGGTGGCAAGCGCCGTGATGGCCATCGTGGGCGAGGCTTTGACCCGCGCGAGGCGGTCGGCAAGAAAACCCATGGTCTCACTTTCCGGGAATTACCGAGCGATTTTAGTGCCCGCGTCCCCAGATGTGAAGATGCGGCGGCGCTGCAACAAGGGCGGCGGCAGCCGACGGAGGGAGGAGTTGGTCAGGCCGCCGCCGCGGCGTGGCGGCGGAAGATGGATTTCGCCAGCGCCATTCCCGGCAGCTCGATCCACCGGTACGACGCGATGGCGACCGGCACCGCCAACGCGATGTTGAGCGCGATCAGACACAGCGAAAAAGTCGTGGGGTGATCCGTCCAGGCTGCAGACGGCAGCAGCGTGAACATCGCGAAGGCGACGAAAATCAGCACGACTTGCCCGAATGCATAGAGGCTGTAGGAGACGTCCCCGATCAGCGCAAGCCATGGATGTCGCAGGAAGCTCGCGGCCGAGCGCGAGCGAACGACCCAGGCAATCAGCTGCGCGCTAACCACCGCGTCGACCATGTTTCGCGCCGGCTGATAGAGGCGAACTTCGTGAAACGCGACGGCGATTCCCAGTCCGACCAAAACCATTGCGGGGCTGAGGAAGGGCCGCAGGCTTCGCGCGTCCATCACGGTGGGGATCAGCATCCCAATCAGGAAGCAATAGAGGTAAGCCAGCGGCCGCGCGTCGACGTCGTTCGACAAGCGCACCGCGACGACGCAGAGCGCAATCAAAAGCAGCAGCAACTGCGGCGGCGTAAATCTCCGTAGCGCGAGGGCGCCGAGCGGCAGCAGCGGAATGACGAAGAGCTCGATCTGCACAGACCACATCACGCTGTTGATGCGCCACGACAAACCCATCGCGTTCATGGCGATGGCCTGCGGCGAGGTATCGACCGAGCGGTAGACGTTGTACCAGTCGGTCGCTGCGTCGAGCGGCGGCCCGGCGACGATCTTTGACACGACGACCGCGGCTGCCAGCGAAACCCAGAGGACTGGAAGAAGCCGGCACAGGCGGCGGATGACAAATGGGAAGACCCGGGGATCGCGGCCGAGCGATTGCCCGAGCACGAAACCGCTCAGCACGTAGAAAAAAACGACGGCGGCGTCGGCCTCGAAAATCCCGCCCATCGCGAACATAAAGGGCGTTTGAGGCAGGACGATCAGCCCATGACCGACGATGACCAGCAGTGCCGCGAGACCGCGAAGCGACTGCAGCCGCTCGTCATGATGCGACGGCACGGCGCGATACCGAGGAAGGACGAGCGAAGACAAAGCCGAACCGCGCCTTCATCCACGCGGCGCGATCTTTGTCCTTCATCCGCCACAGGAATTGATCCACCCAAAAATGCACCAGGCTGACCGATAGCATGACGGAAATGCCGATCGTAGAAGCCCTGCCCGGCTGGACGGCAATGAGCCGCGACGCCGCCATGAAGAGCAACAGGGCCGCCGGCGCCAGGACGATAAGGATAGGCAGGCGCCGCCTGCTGACCACTTCCTTGCCGCGACTGACGCTGTGGGCGCCCAGGAAAATCAGGTATTGCAGTCCATGCGCGGCCGCGAAGGAAATAAATCCGAGCGTGTAGTCCCGCGACACGTACATCGTGAACAGGAAGGTGACGCTCAGGAAGATGCTGATCGCGAACAGATACTGCAGTTTGAGCCAGGCGCCGGCGGCTAGCCACAAGGCAAGACCGGTCAGCGGTACCGCCGCGAGCAATCCCCCGTGGTAGCAGAACCCGATGACGGCGACCGCCGTCGGCCCCAGCGGCACATAGTTTTCGCCGATCATGTAGATCGGCGCCATCGCCTTCAGCACGCCGAGCATTCCCACGACAACGCCGGCACGGATGGCGATCTTCTCGTACCGCGAGAGCGGCCGCCCTCTATCGGTCAACGAGACGAAAGTCGCGACCCCGATATTCTGGGCGCCGAAATGCCATGTCTGCCAGAGGGAGGTGAGAAGGAGCGCAGGGACGAAGACCCGATTCTCGGTATTACAGAAGACGGCAATCCCCACTGCCAAGAGCGCACAAGGAACGACAACCATCCGGACCGGATGGTCATGAAGAAACCTCCTAACCGCTCCATCTGTCAGGAGGTAGAAGGTCGCGGCGACATGGGTCGAGCCGAGGAGCAAAGCGAAGGCGACGACCGGTGCGATCCACGGATAAGACGGCACCAGGGCGATGCCGCAGAATGGTAAAATCGTCGCGAGAATCAACGCCGCCGAGAACAAGGCTCCCGCGTTGGCCGACCGACTAACGGGATAGACCGCCGCGTTGGCTTCGACACTCATCTAGTACGCCGCTTGGAAATGCTTCGATGCGGCCAGACTGCCGGCGAACTATGAAGGTCGAGTAAAGACGCGGTTCGCGATGGGCGGGCCGCGGCCCGGCAACTCTGCGTCGTCGGGCGATCCGTCTCCGCCGCGGCGGAAAATTCAAGCCGCAGCGGGCGCCACGCTGGCATCCCCCCGCCGGCGGACTTATCTTTAACCGATGCTCCAGCCGCTGTTTGTCGCCGAGCGCCCGTCAGGCGATATCGGCAAGCCATTTCAGCTTTCCTCCGAGTTCGAGCCCGCCGGCGACCAGCCGCAGGCGATCGACGAATTATGCGAGGGCCTGGCGCGCGGCGAGCGGGACCAGGTGCTGCTCGGCGTCACCGGTTCGGGCAAGACCTTTACGATGGCGCATGTCATTCAGCGCCTCCAGCGGCCGGCCATCGTGCTGGCGCCGAACAAGACCCTCGCCGCGCAGCTCTACGGCGAGATGAAAAGCTTCTTCCCGGAGAACGCGGTCGAGTATTTCGTCTCGTATTACGACTACTACCAGCCGGAGGCCTACGTTCCGCGCTCCGACACCTATGTCGAGAAGGAGTCGTCGCTCAACGAGCAGATCGACCGGATGCGCCATTCGGCGACGCGGGCGATTCTCGAACGCCGCGACGTCGTGGTCGTCGCCTCGGTGTCGTGCATCTACGGTATCGGCTCGGTCGAGACTTATTCCCAAATGACCGAAACGGTGACCACCGGCGAGCGGATCAACCGCAACCGGCTGCTCGCCCATTTCGTCGAGATGCAGTACCGCCGCAACGACACGAATTTCGTGCGCGGCACATTCCGGGTGCGCGGCGACACGATCGAGATCTTCCCGGCGCATTACGAGGACCGCGCCTGGCGCATCTCGTTGTTTGGCGACGAGGTCGAGGGCATCCACGAGATCGACCCGCTGACCGGGGAGAAGATCACCGCGCTGCAATCGATCAAGGTTTACGCCAACAGCCACTATGTGACGCCGCGCCCGACCCTCCTGCAGGCGATCGAGCAGATCAAACGCGACCTCAAAATCCGGCTCGACGAACTGTACAAGGCGGGGCGGCTGCTCGAGGCGCAGCGGCTCGAACAGCGCACGACCTTCGATGTCGAGATGATCGAGGCGACCGGCAGCTGCGCGGGGATCGAGAACTATTCGCGCTATCTCACCGGGCGCAAGCCGGGCGAGCCGCCGCCGACCTTCTTCGAATACATGTCGCGCGACGCGCTGGTCATCGTCGACGAATGCCACGTCACGGTGCCGCAGCTCGGCGGCATGTTCGGCGGCGACTGGACGCGCAAGACGACGCTCGCCGAGTACGGGTTCCGGCTGCCGTCGTGTACCGACAATCGGCCGCTGAAATTCGAGGAATGGGACGCCTATCGCGGCCAGACCATCTTCGTGTCGGCGACACCGGGGCGCTGGGAGATGGAGCGCGTCGGCGGCGTCTTCGTCGAGCAGATCGTGCGGCCCACGGGCCTCATCGACCCGCCTTGTATCATTCGCCCGACCGAAAACCAGGTCGACGATCTGATGGCCGAATGCCGCGAGATCGCCGCGAAGGGACAACGGGCGCTGGTCACCACCCTGACCAAGCGCATGGCCGAGGCGCTTACCGAATACCTGCACGAAGCGGGACTTCGGGTGCGCTACCTGCACTCCGATGTCGACACGATCGAGCGCATCGAGATCATTCGCGATCTGCGGCTTGGCGTGTTCGACATACTGATCGGCATCAACCTGCTGCGCGAAGGGCTTGATATTCCCGAATGTGCCCTGGTCGCGATCCTCGACGCCGACAAGGAAGGCTATTTGCGTTCGCGCACCTCGCTGATCCAGACCATCGGCCGCGCGGCGCGGCATATCGAGGGGCGCGCGATCCTCTACGCCGACCACATGACCGAGAGCCTCAAGGCGGCGCTCGCCGAGACCAGCCGGCGGCGCGAGAAACAGCAGGAATACAACGCCGCCAACGGCATCACCCCGGAGAGCATCCGCCGCGGCATCGCCGACATCCTCGATAGCGCCTATGAACGTGACCATGTCACCGTGGGGCTGGGCGAGAGCGATGCGGCGCACTATCAGGGCAAGGATCTGAAATCGGTCATCGCCGACCTCGAAAAGCGGATGCGCGCCGCGGCCGCGGATCTCGAATTCGAGGAAGCGGCGCGGTTGCGCGACGAGATCAAGCGGCTGGAACAGGCCGATCTCGGCCTGGCGGCGAGCACCGCGCCGGCGGGGATCGGCCGCACCGAAGGGGCGCGCGGGCGCTCGATCGCCGGCCGCGCCGGCGTGTCGGCGCGGGATGTCATGCGGGCCAAGATGCGGGCCAAGAAGGATCGCCGTGCCCGGCGGTAGTTCCGGGGCCGATCCCGAACCAAGCGGCGCGTTCCCGACACCGGAAACACCGAAGGCGGCGCTCGTCACCGGCGCCGGCCAACGTATCGGCCGAGCATGCGCGTTGGCCCTGGCGGAGGCCGGCTTCGCGGTGGCGGTGCACTACAACTCGTCCGGAACGGAAGCCGAAAAGGTTGCGGCGGCGGTCAGGGCGAAGGGTCAAAAGGCGATCGCCATCCCCGCTGATTTGGCAGACGAGAATGCGGTCGCGGCGCTACTCCCCCGAGCCGCTGCCACGCTCGGGCCGATCGGGGTGCTGGTCAACAACGCCTCGGTGTTCGGGGACGATACCGTTGCGACCGCGAGCCGCGAGAGCTGGGATCGTCATCTCGCGGTCAACTTGCGGGCGCCGTTCGTGCTGATCCAGGAGTTTGCCCGTTCTCTGCCTGAAGAGGCGGGTGGGTTGATTGTCAATCTGTTGGATGAGCGAGTCTGGAATCTCACTCCCTATTTCGTCTCCTATACCCTCAGCAAAGCTGGATTGTGGACCCTGACGCAAACGATGGCGCTGGCGCTGGCGCCCCGCATCCGGGTCAATGGCATCGGGCCCGGCCCGACCTTGCCAAGCCCGCGACAGAGCCACGAGCAATTTCTCCAGCAGTGCCGCTCGATGCCACTGCAGCGGGGCACGGGCCCGGAGGAAATCGCGCTGGCGCTACGCTTTATCCTGGGCGCTCCGGCAATGACGGGACAGATGATCGCGCTGGATGGCGGTCAGCATCTCGGCTGGGCTCAGCCGCGCGCCGCTCATGTGGTAGAATAGGCGGCAGTAAGTGTGCGATGAGGTAGGTGACAATATGTCTCAGCTAACCCCCGGATTACTCTCGACTCTGGCCCTCTGATGCTAAAGTTGTTCACAACGCATATTACCTCCGTATGACACCCCTTGCAATTCTGAGGTTTAGGACCAATTGTGACAGACTATTAACAATTGAAACTGGAAACATATCGGAAATTCAATGAGATAGACTTTATGCCTATTTTATAGGCAAGTCCTTCAAACAGTCAGATTTCTTGCCCTCCGACGTGTGCGAACCGGGTTTTTCGACAGAGTTATCCCCAAATTCGGTGGATATGCCCACGAGCCTACGAAATCCCGCGAACGCGGCCTTCGCGGAGCCAGTGAAAACCGCGAAGCGAGCGCCCCGCCCGCCGCGGCAGCCCGCGCCCGAAGCGTTCGATCCGCGGCGGGGACCTGAAGGTCTCGACATCCCCTCGGCTGAAACCACGCCCACCCCGACGTCGAGCGGCGGAATCGTCCACGGCACCGCGACCTTACGCGCGGCCCTGCGCAACGTGCCAGCCGGCCCGGGCGTCTACCGCATGCTCGACCGCAAGGGCGACGCGATCTATGTCGGCAAGGCGCGGAATCTAAAGGCTCGGGTGCAGAACTACACCCACGTTGCCGGCCTCTCGAACCGGCTGCGCCGGATGGTGGCGGAGACGGCGGCGCTGGAAATTGTCGTTACCGCCACCGAGGCAGAAGCGCTGCTGCTCGAATGCAACATGATCAAGCGGTTGCTGCCGCGCTTTAACGTGCTGCTGCGCGACGACAAGTCGTTCCCATTGATCCACATCACCGCCGATCACGAGTTCCCGCAACTGACCAAGCATCGCGGCGCGCGCGAAAAAAGCGGCACGTTTTTCGGTCCGTTTGCCTCGGCCGGGGCGGTCAACCGGACCCTCATCACGCTACAGAAGGCGTTTCTGTTGCGCTCGTGCGGCGACAGCGTCTTCGCCAATCGGACACGTCCGTGCCTGCTGTTCCAGATCAAGCGCTGCAGCGCACCCTGCGTCGGGCGCATCTCGCCGCACGATTACGCGGCGCTAATCGAGGAAGCGAAAGGCTTTCTGTCGGGCGGCAGCGCGGATGTGCAGGCGCGCCTCGCGGTTGAGATGGAGGCAGCGTCGGCCACGCTGGATTTCGAAGCCGCCGCGATGCTGCGTGACCGTATCCGCGCGCTGTCGATGGTGCAGGGCCACCAGGACATCTACGTTGCGGGCATCGACGACGCCGACATCATCGCCGCGTACCAGGCTGGAGGCCACACCTGCGTGCAGGTCTTCTTCTTCCGCGGCGGGCAAAACTGGGGAAACCGCGCCTATTTCCCCAGTCACGACCGCCAGCTCGGGGTGGAAGAGGTGCTAACCAGCTTTGTCGGGCAGTTCTACGATAACCGGCCGAAACCGCGTCTCGTGCTGCTCAACCATCGCCTTGTCGAGCAGGACCTTGTCGCTGAGGCGCTATCGCTCGGCGGGCACAAGGTAACCCTCCTGGTGCCGCAGCGCGGCAACAAGAGGAAGCTGATCGAGCGGATCGAAGCCACCGCGCGCGAGGCTCTCGGCCGCCGGCTGGCCGAGAGCAGCACGCAGCGCCAACTGCTCGAGGGGCTCGCCACGGCCCTCGGATTGCCCGGCCCGCCCAACCGCATCGAGGTTTACGACAACAGCCATATACAAGGCGCGAATGCGGTCGGCGCGATGATCGTTGCCGGGCCCGAGGGGCTGATGAAGAACCAATACCGCAAGTTTACCATACGCGGCGAGCGCACCGCGCCAGCCGAGGGCGCCGCCTCGACGGAACTCGATGCTTTCGGTGGCGATGATTATGCGATGATGCGTGAAGTCCTGCACCGCCGCTTCGCCAGGGCTCTGAAGGAAGACCCCGAACGGACGGGAAGCACCTGGCCCGATCTCGTGCTGATCGACGGCGGGCTCGGCCAATTGGGCATCGCGCAGGGGGTGCTTGAGGAACTCGGCATCGACGACGTCGCGCTCGTGGGCATCGCCAAGGGGCCGGACCGCAATGCCGGCCGCGAACGGTTCTTTGTCCCGGGCCGCGCGCCATTCTCGCTGGAGCCGCGCGACCCCGTGCTTTATTTCCTGCAGCGGCTGCGTGACGAGGCGCACCGCTTCGCGATCGGCACGCATCGCGCCCGCCGCGCCAAGGCGATCGGCCGCTCCCCGCTCGACGAGATCGCCGGGATCGGGTCGAAGCGCAAGCAGGCCCTACTGCACCATTTCGGCTCGGCCCGGACGATCGCCCGCGCCGGGCTCGCCGAGATCGAGCGCGTCGCGGGGATTAACAAAGCTGTCGCGCAAAAGGTCTATGACCACTTCCACGGGGATCGCTTAAGATAAGACGCCTATCCCGGACGGGATGGCCAGACCGGAGGCAAGTGTGCCGCTAACCAGCCTGCCGAACCTGCTGACCTTGTCGCGCATCCTGGCGATCCCCCTGGTGGTCGCGACCTTCTACGTGTCGGGCGACTCGGCGCGCTGGTTTTGTTGCGCGCTGTTCTCAGCCGCCGGCATCACCGACTGGCTCGACGGCCACATGGCGCGGCGTTGGGAACAGCAATCGGAACTAGGCCGTTTCCTCGACCCGATCGCCGACAAGCTGCTTGTGTCGGCAACGCTGCTCATGCTGACCGCGACCGGACGGATATCGGGCCTGATCGTGCTGCCGGCGCTGGTCATTCTGTGTCGCGAAATCCTGGTTTCAGGACTGCGCGAGTATCTCGCGGGGCTCAGCGTGGGCGTGCCGGTGTCCCGTCTGGCGAAATGGAAGACGGGAATTCAGATGGTTGCGATCGGTTTCCTCATCGTCGGCGACGCGGGCTGGCGCCTCGTCCCGGTTGTCGCCATCGGCGAGGCTCTGCTGTGGCTCGCCGCGCTGCTCACCTTGGTCACCGGCTATGACTATTTGTGGGCCGGATTGTCGCACATCGCCCGGCCGCGCCGCGCCGACGCCGCCGGAAAGACTCAGCGTCTCGCGTGAGGAAATGCGGGTTTTCGGCCTTGCCGGGTGGAGCGGAAGCGGTAAGACCACGCTGCTCGCCGCGCTGATCCCCGAGCTGGTCGCTCGCGGCATAACCGTGTCGACAATCAAGCACGCGCACCACGAATTCGACATCGATCAGCCGGGTAAGGATTCCTGGGTTCATCGTCAGGCCGGCGCCAGCGAGGTGATGGTCGCCTCATCGCGCCGGTTTGCGCTGATGCACGAGCTGCGCGGCGGGCCAGAGTTTTCGCTCGACGAGCTGGCGGCGCGGATGGCGCCGGTCGACCTGCTGCTGGTCGAGGGGTTCAAGCGCGAGGCTCATCCAAAACTTGAAGTGCACCGCCCCTCGGTCGGAAAACCGTTTCTCTATCCCGACGATCCGCATATCGTCGCCATCGCCTCGGACACTGCCCTGGCGGCGCCGTTGCCGGTGCTGCCCCTTGCCGATGCCGCAGCCATTGCCGATTTCATCCTCGAGAGGATGGGCTAGGCGCATGGCGCAACTGAGCGACGATTGTTTTGCTTTTGGCGGGACGCTGCTGAGCGTCGATGCCGCGCTGGCGCTGGTCGCCGAACGCGTGACCCCGGTGGTCGACACCGAGACCGTACCCCTCGCCGAGGCGTCGGGCCGGATTCTCGGCGGCCAACCTCGTCGCCGGGATGGACTTGCCGCCGCACGCCAACAGCGCGGTCGACGGTTTCGCAATCGTCCATGCCGACCTGCAACCTGACGGGGACACGATACTGCCGGTGACCGGGCGCGCCGCCGCCGGCCATCCACTCGGGCGTCCGCTGCAGCCTCGCGAGGCGATCCGCATCTTCACCGGCGCGCCGATGCCCGAGGGCGCCGACACGGTGATGATGCAGGAGGACTGTACCCTCGCCGACGGCAAGGTCACGCTGAAGCCAGGGATCAAGAAGGGCGCCAACCGGCGCCATGCCGGCGAGGATGTGGAGAAAGGCGCGGTCGCGGTTAAGGCTGGGCGGCGGCTGCGGCCGGCCGATCTTGGGCTTGCCGCTGCGCTCGGGCGTGACCGGTTGGCGGTCTATCAACCTCTCAGCGCCGCGCTGCTGTCGACCGGCGACGAGGTTTGCGAGCCCGGCGCTCCGCTTGCGCCGGGCGCGATCTACGACGCCAATCGCGTGATGCTAGCCTCGCTGCTGCGCGGGCTGGGTTGCCGGGTGAGCGACCTCGGCATCCGCCCAGACCGCGCAGGCGCGCTCGCCGACACGCTGAGCGCGGCGGCGAAAGAACACGATTTGATCGTGACGTCGGGCGGGGTGTCGACCGGCGAGGAGGACCATGTCCGTGTCGCGATCGAGCGGCTCGGCCGGCTCGATTTCTGGCGCCTGGCGATCAAGCCCGGACGGCCGGTGGCGCTGGGACACATCAAGGGTGTGCCGCTGATCGGGCTGCCGGGTAACCCTGTAGCGGCGGCGCTCACATTCGCCATTCTCGGCCGGCCGCTGATCCTGCGGCTGGCCGGCGCCGTCGAGGAACATCCGGCGACATTCCGGGTGCGCGCCGATTTTTCTTATAAGAAGCGGCCGGGCCGCCGCGAATATGTCCGCGCCAGCCTGACGCGCGACGGCGACGCGGTCGTCGCCAGCAAATACCCGAAGGACGGCGCCGGCATCCTATCGTCAATCGTGAACACGGACGGGTTCGTGATCCTCCACGAGGATACGGATGGCGTGCAGCCTGGCGCAGCGGTCGATTTCCTTCCCTATGCCGAGATCATCGGCTAACGACGGGAGGAAGCGGTGCGCCTGCTTTACTTTGCCTGGCTCAGGGCCAAGATCGGCACCGCCGAGGAGGAACTTGAACTTCCTGCTCAGGTGACTGACGTTAACGGCTTGTTGTTGTGGCTGAAGTCGCGTGGGCCGGGCTACGCGGAAGCGCTCAAGGACCTCAAGACCGTGCGGGTCGCGGTCAATCAGAATTATGTCGGCCCGGAGCATCCGATCCGCGATCGCGACGAGGTCGCGATCTTCCCGCCGGTGACCGGAGGATGAGCAAATGATCCGTGTCCAGCGCGAGGATTTCGATGTCGGCGCCGAACTGGAAGCGCTGAGCAAAGGCAACCCGCGGATTGGCGGCGTCGCCAGCTTCATCGGGCTGGTGCGCGACATGGGCGGCGGCGACCGGGTCACCGCGCTGACCCTTGAGCACTACCCCAGCATGACCGAGAAGAAGCTGGCCGAGATCGAGGCCGAGGCAAACCGGCGCTGGCCGCTCGATGCCTCGCTCATCATCCACCGCTATGGCAGGCTCGAGCCGGGCGATCGCATCGTGCTGGTGGCGACCGCATCGCCGCATCGCGAGGCCGCGCTCGCCGCCTGCCATTTCCTCATCGACTGGCTGAAAACCGACGCGCCGTTCTGGAAGAGTGAGGAAACGCCGCAAGGCGAGCGATGGGTCGCCTCGCGCAGCGAGGACGACGAGGCAACCCAGCGGTGGCGAAAGGCGGATTAGCGCTCCCCTACTCCGCCGCCGCGGCCTTGGCGTGCTTGCCCGTGGCGATGTCGTAATCGTCGATCATCAGCTGACAGATCGCGCCCGGCGTAAAGCGGTAATGGCCGATGGCGCCGTCGATCTCGCCGACCGGCGTGATCTCCGCCGCCGAACCGGTCAGGAACACCTCCTGCGCCTTGGCGAGCTCGTTCGGCATGATGGCGCGCTCAACCACGGTCAGGCCGCGCTTCTTGGCGAGGCCAATTACCGTCTGCCGGGTGATGCCGTTGAGGAAGCAGTCTGGCGTCGGTGTGTGTAGCTCGCCGTTGACGACAAGGAAGAGGTTCGCGCCGGTGCCCTCGGCAAGCTGGCCGCGCCAGTCGAGCATCAACGCGTCGTCATAGCCGGCGGCGTTGGCCTCGTGCTTGGCCATGGTGCAGATCATGTAAAGGCCGGACGCCTTCGAATGCACCGGCGCGGTATGCGCCGCCGGGCGCGACCATTTCGACTGCATCATGCGGATACCCTTGGCGCGCGCCTCGGGCGAGAAGTAGGAGGGCCAGTCCCAGGTCGCGATCGCCAGGTGGATCTTGCTGAGCTCGGCCGAAACGCCCATCTGCTCGGCGCCGCGCCAGGCGATTGGACGCACATAGCCGTCGACGGTCTTGTTGGCGGCGATCAGCTCATTCGTGGCCTTCGCCAGATCGTCCATGCTCGCGGGGATCTCAAAGCCGAGGATCTTCGCCGAATTGATCAGTCGCGCGTTATGATCGTCTAGATGAAAGGCCTTGCCGTTGTAGACACGCTCGCCTTCGAACACGCAACTCGCATAATGGAGCCCATGCGTTAGGACGTGCAGCTTGGCATCGCGCCAGGGGACAAGGCGGCCGTCATACCAGATGAAGCCGTCGCGATCATCGAAGGGGAGCAGATCACCAGCCATGGACATTTCCTCCCGCGCCGGGAATTTGCGAAACTTTATAACGCAGCGAACGCCGCGTTGTACCGATCCTTGCGAAATATGTCAATATGACTGACATAAAATTATCGGAAGCACCGCCCGCCGAACCGTCCTTTCTCAGCGACGAAGAGGTGAGGCAGGGGATCGAGCTGCTGTTCTTCGCCTATCGCGACTTCACCGCCGAGCCCGACGCGATCCTAACCGAGTACGATTTCGGCCGCGCGCATCACCGGGTCGTCCATTTCGTCGGAAGGCGGCCGCAGATGACCGTCGGGGATCTGCTGCTGATCCTCAAGATCACCAAGCAGAGTCTCAACCGCGTGCTCGGCCAGCTGGTGCGTCAGGGCTTTATCGTCCAGCACCGCGGCGCGCACGACCGGCGGCAGCGTCTACTGGAACTGACCGAGAAGGGCCGCGAGCTGGAACGCCAGCTTTCCGCGCCACAGCGTGCGCGGGTGGCGGCGGCTTACCGCAAGACCGGGGCGGGTGCTGTCGAAGGGTTTCGCAAGGTGCTGCTCAATATCATCGCCAGCCCCGACGACCGCCACCGCTTCGACCGAAAGCGCCCGCCCCGGCGCTGACCCGCCATTTCTTGTATAATCACCGCGATGAGCGACATCGAACCTCACCTCCTCGTCGTCGATGACGATGCGCGGCTGCGCGACCTGTTGCGTCGCTATTTGTCGGATAACGGGTTTCGGGTGACCGGCGCCGCCGACGTGCCGGAAGCACGCGCGCATCTAGCGAGTTTCGCGTTCGACCTCATCGTCCTCGACGTGATGATGCCGGGAGAGAGCGGACTCGACCTAACTCGCGCACTGCGCAACGAGGCAAGCATCGGCGGGCCGGTGCCGGTGTTGCTGCTGACCGCGATGGCCGATCCCGAGGACCGAATCAACGGCCTGGAGCAAGGCGCCGACGATTTCCTCGCCAAGCCCTTCGAACCGCGCGAACTGGTGTTACGTATCCGCAACATCCTGCAGCGGCGACCCGCGCCCCCCGACGAGCTCGCGCCGGCGCCGGAAGTTCGCTTCGCCGGGTTGCGCTTCGACCTCGCGCGCGCAGAACTCTTCAGCGGCGCCAATCTGGTGCGCCTCACCGCGGCTGAAACCGCGCTGCTTATGAGCCTGGCGCAGCGTGCACCGGAACCGGTGTCGCGCGAGGAGCTGTCGCAATCGGCGCAGTTCAGCGGCAATGTACGCAATGTCGATGTGCAGATTACGCGCCTGCGACGCAAGGTCGAGCCGGATCCGCGGAACCCGCGCTTCCTGCAGACGGTACGCGGTACCGGTTACGCATTGCGGCCAGAGTGAGCCAGCGACGATGAGCGATTTGCCGGTCGATCTTCCCACGGTGTTGCCGGACAGCCGCGCCATCCGCCAGCGCAGCTGGATCAAGCGGATGCTGCCGACCACAATGTTCGGTCGTTCGCTGCTGTTGATCGTGACGCCGCTGATCATCGTGCAGCTGGTCTCGGCGTGGGCATTTTATGCCCGGCACTGGGAGACGATGTCGAAGCGGCTATCGGCCGATGTCGCCGGCGATATCGCCGTGACGATCGCATCGATGAAATTCGTTTCCGGAGACACCGAGCTGACAAAGCTGCTGGAGCAGGCATCGCTCTCCACCGAGATCAGCTTCAGCTTGGACAAGAGCGCGAGCCTGCCGTCGCTGCCGCCGGGAGACGGCAGCGGGCCCGAGGAGCAGCTCCGCATCGCGGTAAGAAGCCGCCTCGGCGCGGCAAGCCAAACTGGGATGTTCGCCAATTCCAGCGATTTTCTTGTCCAGGCGCCAGTGCCAGGGGGTGTGCTTAACGCTGTGGTGTCGCGCAAGCGGCTCACCACCCCGACAACCTACATCTTTATCCTTTGGATGATCGGCTCATCGCTGGTTTTGCTGATCGTTGCGGCGATCTTCCTGCGCAACCAAGTGAAGTCGCTCCGGCGTCTCGCGGTGGCCGCCGAAGGGTTCGGCAAGGGACGGCCGGTCGCCTTCTCCAAGGTCGAGGGGGCGCTCGAAGTGCGCCAAGCGGCTGTCGCCTTTATCCAGATGCGCGACCGCATCCAACGCCAGATCCGCCAACGCACCGAGATGCTGGCCGGCGTGTCGCACGATCTGCGCACGCCGCTGACCCGGATGAAACTCGAGCTCGAGCTGCTCGGCGACAATCCGATCGTCGGTGAATTGAAATCGGATGTGATCGAGATGGAACGGCTGGTTCAGCTTTATCTCGATTTTGCCCGCGGCGAGGGTACCGAGACCCCGGTCGAGACCGACATCGCGCCGCTGATCGAGGATCTTGCCGCCACCATGCGCCGCCAGGGCACCGAACTGTCTCTCAACCAGCTGGGTCAGTTGGTCGTACCGATCCGGCCGAATGCGCTGCGCCGCTGCCTCGGCAATCTGATCGCCAACGGCGCCCGGTACGGCACTCATGTCTGGCTGACCAGCCGCGCGGTCGATGACGGGGTCGACATCCTCGTCGACGACGATGGGCCGGGCATCCCGCCCAGCGAGCGCGATCACGTGTTCCAACCGTTCATCCGGCTCGACTCGTCGCGCAACCCCTCGACCGGCGGAATCGGGCTGGGCCTGACCATTGCGCGCGACGTGGCGCGCAGCCATGGCGGCGACGTACAGCTGGAAACCTCGCCGCAAGGCGGCCTGCGGGCGCGCGTCCACCTGCCGAAATAGATTGGCTAGAACAGCCGGCCGCCGTTCGACACCGGTTTGTCCGGCGCGATGAGAACAACCGCGCCATCAGGATCGGGAAAACCAAGCACCAACACCTCGGACATGAACGGCCCGATCTGCCGCGACGCGAAGTTGACCACAGCGGCCACTTGGCGGCCGATCAGCGCTTCGCGGCGATAGTGAACCGTGAGCTGCGCCGAGGACCGCTTCACCCCGATCTCGGGGCCGAAATCAATGGTCAGCTTGTAGGCCGGTTTGCGCGCTTCGGGGAAATCCTCGGCGCCGACGATCGTGCCAACGCGGATATCGACCTGGGCGAAGGCCTCGTAAGGAATCGTCATGACCCCAGCTTACCACTGCGCCAGCAAAAACGGCCGTTGCCGAACCCGGCTACGGCCGTTCCTAACTTGGAACCGATAGTTGTCAGGGGTTCAGGCGGCGGCCTTGCAGGCGAACGCCTTCAACTCGTCAATGCCTTCTGTGGTGCGCTTTTGCAGCACCTCGGCCGCCTCGGTGCCGGTCTTGGTCGCCATCATGGCGATTTCACGGCCATGGCTGAGGCCCTTGTCGATCATCTTCTTGGTGTATTCGGTCTGCTTGGCGAAACGGTCCTCGGTCGAGGCCGGTTGCGTCATCTCGCGCACCAGCGTCGAGAGATCGTCGAAGGTCTGCTGGGTCATCTCGATCTGGCGCTTGACCACGGCGTGGGCGCCCTCGACCGCGAGCTGATTGGCCTGGCTCAACGCCTCGATGTTGCGCCGCTGCGCCGCCCATACCGCCTCGACATCGAAGGGCTTCAGCCTGAACTCGGTGAACATCTTGGTGACGTCGAAATCGAAAAAGCTGTTGCGGGCTTCTGACATGGCAGGCTTCCGATTGCGGGAGGTTAATTTTGTGCGGTGCACAATGCGGTATATGGCTGTTGCCTGTTTTCTCGTCAAGAGGCTTTTGCAACGCAACAAAGTGCGATCGGCGCTTTGGGCAACCGAACCGACAGCTTAGGCGGCGGCCTCGCCACGTCCGCCGGCTGCCCGGCGGGGAACCAGAAATCGCTCGATCGCCCGCAGCCGGCGATCGAGCACAGCCATCGTGGGCGCGAGGTCGGGCGACTCATCGCGCGCCCAGGTTTGCGATGCAAAAAGATAAGCAGCCGCTACGAGCTTGACCGCAAGCACACCGCCGATCCCGTCGCAAGAGATGCCGGCCGTCTCGAGGGTCACGCGCATCGAACACATCAGCGCCGTGCCCGCGGCAAGCGCACTCAGCGGATCGAATGGAAGGTCGCGACGCAGCGCCATCAGCGGCCCGCGATAGGGCTGGAGTGCGTCGAAACGCCGCATCAGAAGGTCGAACACTCGATCACGCGGCCGCTCGCCGATTTCGACCTCGGCCGGCACCCCCAGCGCGGCTTCGTCGATCCGCCGGAGGAAGCCGCACAGTATCGCGGCGCGAGACGAGAAGACGCGGTAGACCTGCAAAACCGTCAGCCCCGTCTCTTCCGCGATCGCGGCCAAGGACATGCTCCGCCAGCCGCGCGTCGCGATCAGCCCCATCGCCGCGTCGACGATCCGGTCGGCGTCATTGGCCGCCCGTGTGGCGCGGGCACCGGGTCTAGAGCGTCTGCGCCCCTGGGCCATCAGCTCGCCAACTCGCGCGAGCGGCGGGTCGCGGCGGCAACCGCCTGATCCATCAAGTCGGCGAGGCCTTTGTCAGCCATCAATACGTCGAGCGCGGCGCGCGTGGTGCCGCCCGGGCTGGTCACGTTCTCGCGCAATTTGCCAGGGCTTTCGGACGAGGCTCGCGCCAATTCACCCGAGCCGGCCACGGTCGCTTTGGCGAGCTTGAGCGCGAGATCGGCCGGCAGTCCCGCCTTCTCGCCGGCCGCCGCCAGGGTCTCGATCAATAGAAAGACATAGGCAGGGCCACTGCCCGAAACCGCCGTCACCGCATCCATCAGAGCCTCATCGGCAATCCAGGTGCTTTCACCGATCGCCGCGAGCAGCCCCTCGCAAAGCTGGCGCTGCGGCGCGCTGACTAGCGGGCTCGCGCAGGCGACGCTGATGGCGCGCCCGATCGCCGCCGGGGTGTTTGGCATTACCCGCACGATCGCGGCATCGCCCAGATGCCGCGCGAGGCCGGCGATGGTCTTGCCGGCGGCGATCGACATGAAGACGGTGCCGGGCCGGACAAAGCGGCGATAGGCCGGCACAACCTCGTCGAATACTTGCGGCTTGACGGCGAAGACCACCGCGTCCGCCGCGAGATCGCCGCCGAGCTGATCGGGCGAACGGTGCACACCGACCCTCGGCGAAGCGGCAAGCACCGCCGGCGCGCCGGTAGGTTCGACGACCTCGAAGCGCTGGGCCGCCGCGCTCGCGAGCCAGCCGCGCAGCATGGCCGAGCCCATCTGGCCGCAACCGACGAGGACAACCATACCGGCGTTCATGGGGGGACTTTCCGAGGTTAGGCTTCGCCGATCGGGTCGATCATCGCCGCGGCCATTGCCTCGTCAGCGGGTTTCCCTCCCCAGACCACGAGCTGGAACGCGGGATAGAACCGCTCGCACTCCGAGACAGCGATATCGACGAGATCTTCGACCTGCTCGCTGCCGACGCCAGCCATCCCGCGCATCAGCACGGCGTAGCGAAATGACGGCGAGTTGTCGCCGGCGGCAAGGTCGAAATGGCCGAGCCAGAGCCGCTCGTTGGCGAGCGCGAGCAGCTCGTAAAGCACACCGCGCCGGCGCTTTGGCACCTTCAGGTCAAAGCCGCATGAGAAGTGCAGCGCGGCGAGCTCTTCCTGCCACAAGAAATAGAGGCGGTAGTCGCACCAGCGCCCGGGAATCTCGACAATCAGCTCGTCTTCCCCGGCGCGGTCGTGCGCCCAGTCATTGGCGATGACGATCTCTTCGACCAGGTCGATCGGATTGCCGGCGTGCGGCCGATTTGCTTCGTAGGAAAGAGAGGTCATCGCGCCCTCCTCGGGCCGACCGCGCCGCAACTGGCGCAGCAGCCCCTTTTAACAACTTTGCGCGGGCGACAATCGAGAAATTTGCGTGATTGCCCTGGATCGCACCCACCACTTGGCTACGCTGCCAAAGCCGGGTGACAGTTGCAAGACTACATGTAGCGTTATTTTACGAACCGCCCCCATAATTTAGGGGATAACTCGCTTTTTTTGCTCGCGGCGGCGAGGCGCGGCATTTCTGCCGAGTGCCGCTTCGAGTTCAGCGACGCGGCGCAGCAAATCTTCCTGTTCGGTGCGCGCCTTCGACGCCATCGCCTTGACCGCCTCGAACTCCTCGCGGCTGACCAGATCCATGCCGGCGAGGATGCGTTCCAACTGGCCGCGCAACCGCGCCTCGATCTCCTCGCGCACCCCTGACAGCGCGCTCGCCGCGCCGCCGGCGACGCGCGCCATATCGTCGAAGAAGCGGTTCTGGCTCTGCACAGGGCCGCCCCTACTCCGCCGCTTCCTTCTTGCCCTGGCGGGCCTCGTGCCGGTCGATCGCCTTCTGGATCGCCGCGGCGGCCTGGCCGCCAAACTCGACATGGCGGTTAGCGGCGTAGTCGTAGCTGCCCTGGAGCAGATCGCGGCTCTGCTGAAACTTGGGATGGACGAAGCGCGCCATCAACTCGTAATGCCGCTTGGTCGCCTCCCAATCGGCCCAGTTCTGCGCCAGCTCGCAGAGGACGCCGAACCCGCCCGAGCCCTTCATCAGCCGCTCGACATAGGCGACCGCGTCGTCGGGCGTGCCGATGCAGGCGGTGCCGGTCTCGATCAGCCAATCGGTCGCGTTCTCGACATCGCCCGGGATGATCGGGAAGGTGGCGACGTCGCGGAAATACTGAGCGAAGGACTCGACCCCGAACTGGACGTTCTTGCGCGCCTGCTCGCGCGTCTCGGCGATATGGAAAAAGCCAACGACGCGCCAATCTTTGCGGTTCGGCGTGTGCCCGTTGGCGCGCGCGGTCTCCTCGTAGAGGCCCCAATTGGCGGTGTGCCGCTCCATCGCCATCGGGCTGGTGCCGCCGATCGACAGCATGCCGACGCCGTATTTGCCGGCCAGCACCGACCCCGACGGCGAGCGCGCGGCGGCGACCGCCAACTCCATCGTCGGCCGCGTGTAAGGCCGCAGCTGCAGCTGCGCGTCGGTAAGGTTGAACCAGTCGGTCTTCTCGTTGACGAGCTCGCCGTTCAGCAGCCGCACGATGACGTCGAACGATTCCTCCATCATCTGGCGCTGGTCGCCGGGATCGATGCCGATCTTCAGCGCGTCGTGCACCAGCGCGCCCGGGCCGACGCCGAACATCGCGCGGCCGCGGGTCATGTGGTCGAGCTGAACCATGCGGTCGGCCAGTATGAACGGGTTGTGATAGGGCAGCGACACCACCCCGGTACCCAGCCGGATGTGCCGGGTGCGCTGCGCCGCGGCGGCGATGAACATCTCCGGGCAGGCGATCAACTCGAATCCGCCGGAATGGTGCTCGCCGATCCAGGCCTCGTGATAGTTGAGCCGGTCGAGATGCTCGAGCAGCTCGAGATCCCGCTCCATCGACAGGGTCGGGTTCTCGTCGTGGTTATGGAACGGCGCCATAAAGATGCCGCTGCGCAAATAAGGCTCGGTCATGCCCGGATCCTCTGAGGATGTGTCCTCTGGCCGCAATCGTCGGCCATGCTGCCCGGTTCCGGCAAGCGAATTCCCGGCAAGGGCGTCATGCGCATCGCCCGAGGCCTGCTTGTTATCTGCCTCTTTATCAGGAGGTCACCTCCTGTTCCGCCTCCTGTTACCTGTGAATAACAGATGGCGGCTCGGCGGCATCAGGCGGCGCCTTGGCAACCGCTCCGGACGACGCAACCAGTGATCCTCGCTGCATAGACCCAGATTGCGGCAATTTTGATGTCGATGACGCTCGCCGACGCGGCTGCGCGCTCTATTTGCTCGCCGCGGCATTGGTGCCCTCTTCAGACGGGCTCGGTCCCGCGCCCTTGAGACGAATGATCTGCTGTAGCGCATCGAACCAGAACGGCGCGCCAAACAACGACGCCAGCGCGGTAATCAGCCAGCCGAAAACGCGCGTCATTCAACTCCAGCCGTCCACTGGAACGCCGGCCCAGCCTACCGGAAGCGTCTCCAGCTGGTTAAGCACGGTGGGTAGAGAGGGGAGTTGATCCTTCGCCGATTGATCTTTCGTCGATTGATCCTGACACTCGTCAATTGATCCTGACATTTCGTCAGTTGATCCTTCGCAGGCTGACCTTGCGGTAGCTTATCCGTCAGCGCAGTGATCGCTTTGGTGTCAATGGGCTGCTTCCACAGCGATTTGCGACGTCGATCGCGCTAATGTTGAGCGCCACGGCGATGACGAGAGCGAAAATAAACGACCATAGCTGCGCCGAGCGCTTATAGGCGCCGCTGACCCGATCCATCGCGTTATCGAACCAGGCGGAGAGTTCTTTGCGGATCGCGTTTTCGTCACCTTTGGCGCGATCGATGATGCCATGCAGCATGTTCCGTATCTGGTCATTCTGGGCAGCTGGGGCGGACGCCGCACCGGGCCGGGTCCCTGCCCCGCTCTCTGGCGGCATCTTGGCATCGACTGCGGCCTTCAGCGCCGCTACCGGGTCTTGTTGCGGCGCCGCGGGGCCTGCACAGCGGTGTTGGCCGGCAGCCCCTTGACAATGTCAAGGAACGCCGCGGCGAACTGTCTAGGATCGATGTAGGACGGGTTCGTTCTGTCTTTTTCCCCTGGTTTGGAGCCATCACCACGAGGGTTTATCAGGCCATGCTGGTAGAGTTCGCCAGCCAGCGCCCCGAAATTGGGATCGTTAAGCAGATTCTTGATCCCCTGGAGGAGGGTTCTGGCTCGCCAATTCAGCACCGAAGCGACGGCTTCTGTAACCGTACCGGCAGCAAGGCTCACGGCGAGAAAGGTGAAGACCATGCCGATGGCGAAGTCGAGAATTCCGCTGCTCAGCATGGTTTCCTCCCCGATTTCGCTGTCTAGCTCGCGCCGCGATATTTGCCCTCAATGCTAGCAGGAAGTACGCCTGACTTTTGGATATCACGCCGGCCAATTTTCTCACTGGTTTTCCGGCGCATCAAACCCGCGGCGGTAAGAGAGCGCCTCGGCGACGTGGCGGCGCGCGACAATCGCGGCGCCGTCGAGATCGGCCAAGGTACGGGCGACGCGCAGGACGCGGTGGTAGCCGCGCGCCGACAGGCGCAGCCGCTCGGCGGCGCGGGTGAGCAGCGCGCGGCCGGTCTCTTCCGGGGTCGCGACCTCGTCGAGCAGAGTGCCATCCGCCTCGGCGTTGGTGCGGATACGCCGCTCGCCGGGCAGCTTCGCATAACGGTCGGTCTGCCGCTTGCGGGCGATGCGCACCCGCTCGGCGACATCGGTGCTCGACTCGGCGGGCGGCGGCAGCGCGAGGTCGCTGGCGGCGACCGCAGGCACGTCGATATGCAGATCGATGCGGTCGAGCAGCGGCCCCGACAGTTTCGATTGATATTCCTGGGCACAGCGCGGCGCGCGACCGCAGGCGCGGCCCGGCTCGGCGAGGTAGCCGCAGCGGCACGGGTTCATCGCCGCGACGAGCTGCACCCGTGCCGGATAAGTCACGTGACCGTTGGCGCGGGCGACACTGACCCGACCGGTTTCGAGCGGCTGGCGCAGCGCCTCCAGTGCGGCCCGATTGAACTCGGGTAGCTCGTCGAGAAAGAGCACTCCGTGATGTGCAAGCGAAATCTCGCCCGGGCGCGGCCGGATGCCACCGCCGACCAGCGCCGGCAGCGAAGCCGAATGGTGCGGGTCGCGAAACGGCCGCTCGCGCAACAGGGCGCCGCCGCGCAACCCGCCGGCGGCCGACTGGATCATGCCGAGCTCCAGCGCCTCGGCCGGCTCCAGCGGCGGCAGAATGCCGGGAAGCCGCGCCGCCAGCATCGACTTGCCGGCGCCGGGCGGACCCACCATCAAGCTCGATGAGCCTATTTTGTTCCCTTGATGACCGGTCGGTCATCGGTGGATATCGTTAATGAAGGGAACAATGCGATGACCCCCGCCGATCCGAACCTTGCCTACCTCTATTCCCGCGTCTCGGCAATGTGCAGGTCAAAGGTAGTGGCCTCGCCCGCCAGCAGGAAGGCCATGAATGGGCTGCCGAAAAAGGTTGGCGGATCGACTATCTTCATCACCTTTGACGATCTCGGGCTGAGCGCGTTTCGCGGCAAAAACTACAAAATCGGCGCGTTGGCCCGGTTCTTGAAATGGCCGAAGCGGGTCGAGCTACCCGGTCGGATTCTCGTGATTGACGAATTTTCGCGGATGAGCCGCACCGCGATCATCGAGGCGAATAAGCTCTTTACCCGATTGCTCGAAACCGGCTTCACCATCGCGTTTACGATGGATCGCACCACCTATACCAAAAAGGAAATCAACGGGGCGACGGCGGCAAGTGGATCATGGCGCAGCTTAAAATGCAGGCCGCACATGACTACTCCCGGAGCCTGCGCCGCAATGTCGGCAAAGCATGGAAAGCCAAACGCGAAGCCCGTGCCACCGGCAACCCACGACCAACTAACGATTGCCCCATGTGGTTGTTAGCGGTCGATAAGGCCGCATACGAGGCCGGTCTAATTCGGCCCCGCGCCGACAAGTACGCCCAGACCATCTATATCGAACGGGTCCTCCAGGGCGAACCAATAGGGCGTTTCGAAGTTGTCCGGTTGATCTTCCAACTCGCCATCACCGGACTGGGCAAACGCGCCATAGCCAAACGATTAAACGACAGGTGCATCCCGGCCTTTCGTGGCCGCAACGGCTGGCACCACTCCAGCGTCCAACGCATCCTGCAAAACCCGCCGTCATCGGTCACTACCAGGCATACACCCGCGATATCGACGATGAGGGTGTTCGGCACTATGAGAAAGCCGGGGCGGTGATCGAAAATCACTTCCCCGTGGTGATCGAACCGGACACCTATTGGACGGCGCAGGGCGCGATCCAGGGTCGATCAAAGAACGCGGCGGGTCGTCATGGTGCCAGCAACGCCAATGTGCTCCGGGGCCTCTGTAAGTGCCTCGTCTGCGGTTCCGGCCTCACCTATATCAACAAAGGTCGGCTGGGCGGACAATTCCTCCTTTGCACCGGGGCGCAGCAAGGCCGATGCACAGCGGGGTATCACCATCCTTATCTGGCGATAAAGTCGGAGCTATTGCGATTTATCCCAACGCTGGATTTTGGGCGCGTGATGCCGGAACCCACGCTGGTTGATCCAGCCATTGCCATCGAGGGTGAGATCGCCACGGCAACCGCAAGCTGGCCCGACTGGCGAAGGTCATAGGCGACGATGATGCCGGGGATCATGACCCGATTATCGTCGAGATGCGCGACCTACGTGCGACCCTCAAGGGGTTGCGGGCGACCCTCGCCCAGACGAACCACCAGGCGCGGATTGATGAACAGGTTAATCATCGCGACCGGGTTGATCGGTTGGTGGATTTGATAATCCGGATGGACATGGGCACCCCGGAGGAACGCGCCGATGTTCGAGCTTCGATTGCGATGGAGATGCGACGCCTCATCGATCGGATTGATGTCCAGGGCGATAAGGTGATGGTCGTGCGGATGAAGCCCCTCGCGGGTCTGGTCACGACGCTACGGCTAGTGGGTCAACGAATAGTTGAGACGACGGAGACGGATGACGCCGGGGTGGTGGAGAGGTGGCCTGGGAAATCTGGACAGGCCGATAAGTGGATTTTCTGCCTGATGCGGCGAGGATGCCGCGGAACAGGAGGGACATGACGAGACGAACACGGCGGAACCACAGCCCGGCTTTCAAGGCGAAGGTGGCTTTGGCGGCGATCAAGGGCGAGAAGACGCTGGCGGAGCTGGCGCAGCAGTTTGACGTGCATCCGAACCAGATCACGGCTTGGAAGGCGCAACTGCTGGAGGGGGCGGCCGGCGTGTTCGGCGCCGGTTCGGCCGGCGCGGCATCCGCGCCGGCGGTGGACCTGAAGACGCTGCACGCGAAGATCGGCGAGCTGACGCTGGAGAACGATTTTTTGGCCGGCGCGCTCGGCAAGGCCGGCATGCCGAGCGCAAAGCGATGATCGACCGCGGCCACGAGCTGCCGCTGACCCGGCAGGCGGAGCTGCTGGGGATCAGCCGCGGCAGTCTCTATTATAGGCCCTGTCCGGTGTCGCCGGCCGATCTGGCGATCATGCGGCGGATCGACGAGCTGCACCTCGACTATCCGTTCGCGGGCAGCCGGATGCTGCGTGACCTGCTGCGTGGCGAGGGGATCGCGATCGGCCGGGAGCGGGTCGCGACGATGATGCGGCGGATGGGGATCGAGGCGATGTATCGCCGACCGCACACCTCCAAGCCGGCGCAGGGGCACAAGGTCTTTCCCTACCTGCTGCGCGGCCTGGCGATCGAGCGGCCGAACCAGGTCTGGGCGATGGATATCACTTACATCCCGATGGCGCGTGGCTTCGTCTACCTCGCCGCGGTGGTGGACTGGTTCAGCCGGCGGGTGCTGGCCTGGCGGGTGTCGATCACCATGGAGGTCGATTTCTGCCTGGACGCGGTCGACGAGGCGCTGGCCCGGCACGGCCGGCCGGAGATCTTCAACACCGACCAAGGCAGCCAGTTCACCAGTGCGGCGTTCACCGGCCTGCTGTGGAGAACGCGATCAGGATCAGCATGGATGGCCGCGGCTCCTGGCGCGACAACGTGTTCGTCGAGCGGCTGTGGCGTTCGGTCAAGTACGAGGAGGTCTACCTGCGCGCCTACGACAGCGTCGCCGAGGCGCGCAGCTCGATCGGCCGCTATCTGGGCTTCTACAACCGCAAGCGACCGCATTCGAGCCTTGACGCGACGGACGCCGGATCACGTCTACTTCGGCGGCCTGCCGCAGGTCGAGGCGGCATGAAATTCGCCGCCGTTGTCGGGGCATCGCTCCGGTCGGGCTACGCCCTCCCTGCGTGACGCCCCGACAACGGCAATCCAGGAACCACCAACCGGCAGAGGATCCACTTATCGGAACCGAAACGCTGTTCAGACGAAGCCGGCCACCTCTACCCTCAAGCAGCGCACCTCGATAAGCTCGTCGTCCGTGGTGGCGTACGCGCTGTCGGATGAATCCTGCCACTGGATCAGCCGGTGATATCGGTGATCCGGGTGTTCTTCGCGGGCAAGAAACTCGGCCTCATCAAGGGTGTTGAAGAAGTTTTCGTTTCGCCGCGTTTGGGCTACCTGTTTGGCCTGTTCGACCGTCTCAAAAACCCAACAACCGATACAATCGGGACCGTCGTCATCGCCACTGTTAGACTGCCCAAGTAGGACCGCTACGTGCATGGCCTGCCTCCCTTCTCAAATAGCATTAGATAAGTCGTTTAGTCTGCATGACAAGGCATACTCAGCATATCTTGCCTATACAACTACGATTATACCTAGAAAAGTAGTGCAAAACTAATTATTAATCTTTAATATACTTTCACTGTTCTTATATATTATGGCATGAGGTACGTCCCCGACATTTCATTAACGTGACCGATCAAACTGTGGAACTTCCACACTTTTTAGACACGTCGCGACGCGTGTACGCGAAGATGACGATGCGTGAGGAACGCAAAGCCCGCACCCTCCGTATGTTCATCGCCAGTACGGCGCTGGTCGTCCAAGCGATGAAACGCGATCCCGAACAGGCGCGCGTCGAGTGTCGAAAAACTTGGTGTCAAAGGGCGTCGTCCCGAGATGCAAGCGCTGCGGTTGGCGGCGGGTCGATCCCGGCTTGCGGGAACCCAAATGGGCCAATGCTGCCGCCTATGTGGCCCAACCCCCCAATGGTGACGGTGCGCCGACCACGTTGAGGGAAGCGGCGCGCTACATGCGCGAACGCGGCGGGATGCGCGAACTGTCGAATTTGTGGACCGCACACCAGAAGGGCGAACCCGAAGGTGCCACCCGCTCTTGAGGATTGGGGTGACGCCATGCTCACCGGGATCGACCCCGATTTTACGATTAAACCGCAAAACTATTGCAGGACCTACGCAGTCGCGCTGGTGCGGTTGGGGGTGACGCGAACGATGAGAACGTATGGCTCATCGAGGATGACGATCTCGCGCGTCGGCTCATCACGCGGGTCAAAAAAACCGCCATCATCAAGGATGGTCCGCGCGATTATATTGAAAACTATGCCGCCGCTCGCGCCGCGCCTGCCGATATTCCGGATAATAACTCAGAGCTAGACGAGGATGACTTTAGCAAAGACGAAGATGATCGCCTTGGCGTGATGGCGGATCGCAAACCGGGGGATCAATTGTTCGTCTGGGGTAATGACGGCATCATCAAATGGCAAGTCTTACGGGTTCCCGCTGGCAAACTCCCCAGCCCGCTCATGGGCGACATTGTGAACCGAGACTACCCGACAGCGGGTGATGCCATGGAGGCGGGTCGCCGCATATCCGAGAGATGGGGGGTTCCTCTATATGGGAAGCCGGTCGAGTATATGGGAAGCCGGTCGAGTATATGGGAAGCCGGTCGAGTATATGGGAAGCCGGTAGAAGTTCACGGCACGAAGGAAGGAGACGCCACCGCTGACGGGGCAAGCTGGGCGTGTTCGTTTTCAAGGGTGATGGAAGATGGCGCGGATACCGACGACCGAACGCGGGGGAGTGACGCAGGGCGAGGTCGTAAAGGATCGGGTCCGGAAACTTCACAGGAGCCTCGTTGGCGGGCCGCTGGTGGGGCATTGCGGGTTCGGCGTGGTTGGGTGGATCGTGGAGAAACGCGCTGCTAAGGCTTCTGGTCGACCTTGTGATAGCGTCATCCTGATCGGCGCATGTTTGAAAGGGCGGCACCCAAGGCAGCGGCGTCGCCGGTGATCCGATGCAAATGGGATCTGCCTCACTGATCGTCGCGCCAGATGCCCGAAAAGCGCGCGTGCTTACCGTGCGGGTTGCCCTGGGCCTGCACTTCTCGATAGCACAATAAATCTGCGGGCCTTAGATCGCTTCGTGGCGATTCCGAGCACCAATAACGGCGCGACATAGATAGCCGCCATTATGAGACCATGCATTCGTTCCTCCCGTTTTGAGAGGGAGCGTAGGATCGGGAGCGTTGATGGTCAATCGAACGCTCCGCCAGCCGTATCCGATCTCGAAAAAAAACCAAAACCACTTGTTCGCAAATGTGAAATGCTCGGTACCTGCCCGCAATGCGGGAGGAAGCCCGGATCGCATTGACAATCTGACGGGAAGGGAATTGGGCCATGGCAAAGTCAATTGCCAAGGCTTCGATTAGCTTCGGGGCGGGACACCGTGCATTTTAGATGTCTAGTTTCTCTTCCTTAGCACCGGTCGATCATGGCGAGTTCGGCCTCGTCTGCCGCTATTTGACTAAGAAACAACTGGACGAGTGCGATGTCGGCACCTGTCGCAAGATAGCAGCGGTGCGCTTCGATCCGGCGATGCAGGAGTTCGGCACGGTCTTCCATGTGCCATTTTGTTGATGCGCATCTTGGCGCACTGATCTGGATCAAATCCTCCAGTTGAATGAGTAGAATCCGACCCTGACTGTGCATCGAGGTTCAACCTAAAACCCGGATCGTTAACAGAGTGATTCTGCGGCGCAGCACCCTGCCGCTCCGTCCCCATATGCTCTGACGGACAGAACGGAGTGGAACCATGTTCAGCATCCACTACGTCATCAGCCGCGAGAACGATCATCCGGTTGATCGAGTAACCTTCGGGGGCGATAACCTCTCCGACGCTATCGCACACGCGCGATCGAGGGTAAAGGCCACGAATGCCAGCGCTTCTGACAGATCCGGTGCGTCCGCATCCGATCGGATTTTTGATCTTCGACTCTGCTGGCAGAGAGCTTTTTCATCGCGAATATTTGGGATAGCGAAGCGCCCCTACGACTCCCGGAGAGGCTTCGGGGGGGTGGTCCTTCAGTGATGGCTCACCACCGCATCAGATCGCCTCGATGCACCCCAAATAAGATGCTACCCCGCCCGTATTGGGCTTCGATCAAAAGTCTCGCGTTGATCTGCGAGTCCCGCCATGACGCGGACCTCCTGCTGATTCCCGTTCGCCAACCTGACGATGGCCCTCCACGTTGTTGCGGACATTGTGTCTCCCACGGTATAAACAAAATGTAGGATTATAAACCGGGGGATATGAAACCTCAATATGGTCGGCCAGAAAATGGATGCCTGTCAGTTGGTCGCATGGAATGTCCGGCGAATTCGGGTCAGCCGGGGCATCGCGTCGGAGGCTCTGGCTGCCGCCTCAGGAGTTCGATAGATCGTATGTGAGCCGCCTAGAGCGGGGACTCGCGAACCCCACGATTGGCATCCTCGAACGGATCGCCGCCGTTCTGGAAATCAGGATCGGAGAGCTATTCGTGGTTCCTGATCAGGGTGAAGATCGCCCTATGCGATTGCCGGGCGGTCGCCGCCGCAGGGGATGAGGAGGTGTCGAAGTGGTTTCTCCCGGCTCTACCGCGATACTTAGATGGCCGGATCAAGTCCGGCCACAGGTGATATGGAAAACCACTGAATCCCAAGCATTTCTGCCAATTACGTGAACAACGCTTACCCCGCCACTTACCCCGGCGTCAATGGAGGCTCCGTTCTGCCAGAATTACTGCCCCGAAACTCTAATGGCCCGTCGCAACGGCAGTGGCGCAAACAGTTGCCCCGGCGTCAACCAGCACCACATACGGGCCGATGACCTCAAAGTTTATCGCCACAGCAGCCAACGGCGACGACATGACGGCAGAGCTAACGGCGTTCGCCGCCTCGGTTGGCCTCGATCGGGTAGCGCCCGGTCGATACAGCTTTGCCTTGGTGCTCGGCCTCTTTGGCGGTTTCAAGTCGGGGCATCAGAACCCGGCCAAGATCGTGCGCGAGATCGAGGCGCTGGAGGGCATCGGACGACCGAGCCAGCTAAACCGCCGGGCCGGTTCAATCGTCCACCGCTCAAGGGTCTGTGGCACAAGCACTACCTGGAGGACGGGCTTCGCGGACCGCGATCAACGCGCTGAAGGGCCTCCAGCGCTATGGCTCGCCGCTATTTCGGCAGCGCATGCAAGAAGCCCAGGACACGGACGAGTCGCTACGTCACCCAGGAAGATGTCGCGTCGCTCGCCGACGACATCGCGCATGGCAACTGGCAGCGGATGGCGAGCGCCGCCGAGTTGACCGGCGAGTGGATCGTCTACGCGCAGCACGACGGGGCGAACTATTATCTGTGCCTGGGGCGGCACGATAGCGGGGACGACTACCTCGCAGCCAGATCGACGCGATCTGCTGCCAAGAATTCCCGTTTCTCACCGCGCTGTTGTCGGCCAGCTAAAACAGAGGTCATGGCCACATGCAAAACGCACTCGTCCATTGCCGTCGCAACGGAGAATCCATTCGGGTCTACGAATTTGGGTTGCCAGAGACATCGGGGCTGACAGTGCCCCCAAGCGAACAAGTGCTAATCGATCAAGCCAAGAGCAACCTCAGGAGAGCGCTTAGCCTTCCCGCCATGGGCGGATATCGAATTAAGGTCTACTACCCCTGAGGCAGATGTATATCGAGGCGTGGCAGGCAATAGCGGAAAGGATCCGGGTTAGCCGGGGCTGCCCAATTACATAGGAACTACCCGCAGGACTGCTCCGGGCGGGCAAGGGGTTGCGCGTTCAGGCCGAAGGCATGCTTTCCAATGTCGGTTCATTCCGAGATCGTTTCCGGGGAATCCCCCCGCCAGAAGCGTAGCCTGCGATTGATGATCTGTTCAAACAGGTCGGCGACCTGCTCGCAATGGCTACAGGCGGACACGGTACCCCGAGCTTCGTGATGAAGCGGTGTTTTCGGCGATTTTTCATCTTTGCACCTTCGTAAGCGAGATGACCGCGATTCTCGCTGACGTTCAACTGCCGTTAAGGGCGTTGTCCGATCGGGCATTTCAGCATCTACAGCGCCTCATCGTCGTGGATGACGAGGTTAGGCGGAAATGGCAGGCGGCATTCGCCAAAGGCGAGGTCGAATGCGAAAAGCTCGGCGCGGTCCACCTGTCGGGGCACGGTATTTGGGCGTTCAAGATCGACGCCAGTGGCGGGCGCACGGATCTAGTTTACCAGGAACCGGCCGGCGGCCTGATCAAAGAGCAGCAATACGCTGAAGGTTTGGTCCTCACGGAATGGAAGATCGCCCGATCGGCTGCGGAAGCAGGAGGAAAAGCCGAGAAGCATGCGACCAGACGAAACGCTACAAAAGCGGTATCCTCGGAGGAATTGAGTTGACCGGCTACCGTTACATCGTGGTGATCTCGGAAAAAGAAGTCAAAATTACCAGAAACACTCAGGAGGTGGGGTCACAATATCAACATCTAAATATCGTCATAAATCCATCTACCCCATCAAAAGCGGCACGAGATCTCTTGATTGATAAAAAAGGATAGCTACACAATGCCTCGGCATTCTCAGGTTGTCGTGAAGGAATTCGAGCGGCTTTGCGTTTGGGTTCACGAATCCTGGCAGACCAGAAAATGCCTATTCGATGATGCATCGCATCTGGCCTCGTTTTTTTCAGAACAGCCGCACTACGAGCATTTTTTCTTCCGGCTCCATCGGATCACCCAGGAACATTGGATGCAGGAGGTTGCTGAGCTCCAGGATCCGCAGGAAAGCCGGGTCAGCACCGGACACCTTCAGATTGGAGGAGTTACGTCATCAAGTGCGGCAATTGGGACCCGGACATAAAGGCGCGGCTCGTGGAGCTACACGAAAAGATGTTGTCGTTCGCGGCCAAGATGAAGCCGCCACGGAATAAGCTCACGGCTCACAATGATGTCTTGACGATCCTCGCGGCGTCCGAGCTTGGTAAGTTCGATCCTGGCGCAGATGTCGAGTATTTCGATCACCTGAAGGCGTTTGCCGAGATCGTGGTGAAAGTCGTGCTCAGCGAGCACTTTGATTACGATAACGCCGTGCCTGCCGATGTTGATTTATTCAGGGACGCATTCAACCGAGGCAAGATTTAGCCAGCGATCCCGTCCAGCCGTCGCCAGCGCTGATCCTGACGCAATGTCGGTTCTGCTGCGACAATCATATCGATGATCACTCGCAGATCGTGTGGTGGAACCGGAGAGCCATCAGGGACCACCCGATCGAGCAATGACAGCATGGCATCTGGGAAGCGGTGTGCGAGAGCCGCATCTTGGTCCTCATCGTCTTCTCTTGCCTCCGTAGATCAGCATATCGACCTGATCGACCGGGCCGAGCAATGGGAGGATCGTCTTGACCACATCTGGGAAATGATCACCAGCTTCTTCGGCAAGGTGTGCGAAATTCCGTGAGGATGTAGTGGTCTGGAATTTTCGTTCACGAGGCCAAGCCTTTTCAACGAATGGCTTCCCAAATTTCTTCCATTCGCCCAGGTCCCCAACAACATTTCCGAGAAACCAGATAGCATGCTCTCGGCCTTCCTCTGTTGCCTGCTGGAGCGCCAAGCGGGCCTCCGCGTAGCTGATGTAGCGGTGGCTTTTCAAATTCCAGTAGCACGCCACTACCAGAAACTCGTTGAGGCGATGGATCGGGGCGTCGTCCCAAGCCCAGGCCGAGGAATACGGGAACGCCTTTAGAAAATGGGGTTTCAGCAGCGCAAACAATTCCGGCACTGGCAACTGGTTATCGTGCAGATATCCGTTCCAAGCCGGTTCAGAACGCGGGTGATCCACGTCGAAGAACGGTATGACTTGCTCGGTGACCCATTTTCGATCGGTGAAAAAAGCCAGCGCAGTCGGGTTGTCGTTTCACAAATCGCATAGTCGGCCCCCTCACCGGGAGCATCGAATAGCCGTTCCAGTCTTGTGCAGGAATCTCTGCCGGTATACCCTGTCCTTGACGCAGCTTGAGGTCGTTGAGGATGTCGAACAGCTTTTCTGCTAATTTTCCGACCGGCGAGTTGATGGACTTGCCCCGCTTTAATAGTGGAGAGGCATTGGCTCATTTGGCGGTCGTTTTTTTCGAACTGAGCCGGGCTTGTGAAGTCGAGGGCAGAATGGCGCCGATCCCGGCTCCGCCCGATCCAGCGGGCCAGCGTCGATAGGCCAATCCCAAGATCACTGGCGATCTCGCGCTGCGTCCGCCCGCTGGTTTGCACCAGGCGGACCGCTTCTTCCGCAAACTCCTTCGTAAACCGTCGTTGCTGTGTCATCGAGTTCCTCATTGCTCACAGGGAACTCTCCACTTTTCCGGAGCAAGTCCACAGGGACGAAATCGCCGAAGTCGAAATGGAGGTTCACGAAGGTCGGCGAGCCGTGGTTCCGATGGGCAATAGCCGCTTGTAGACGGCAAGGCGCTCAAAGCCCATCTACCTCCCAAGTCGAATTCTCCGGGAAAGGCCGGTGGGGTCTTCGTTCAAGACTGGAGGAACCGCAAAAGGATGGTAGGCCGATGCACAATATGGAGAAGCCTTAAACATCGCCTAGAATTGACCGGGGTGGTATACTGATCCTCCAAAAGGAGGAAAACAAATGCCCGACCAACCAGGCGACTACATTATCCAATCAAGAACTCACCTCAGAAATCGTGGCCGCGTATGTTCGGCGTAATCAAATTGGGACCGATCAACTTGCTTCCTTGATCTCGACCGTTCATCAGGCGCTCGCCAATCTCGGGAAACCAGCAACGGAAACCCCTAGCGAGCGAAAGCCTGCTGTGTCGGCTCGGCAATCTGTTCATCGCGATTACGTCGTCTGCATGGATTGCGGCTGGAAGGGCAGCATACTTCGGCGGCATCTGACGACGGCTCATGGGTTGACCACCGACGAGTATCGAGCAAGGTGGAACCTAAAACCGGATCATCCGATCACGGCTCCAGGCTATTCCGAGCGTCGTTCCACGATGGCAAAGCAGATCGGTCTTGGCCGAGGCCGAACGGAAAAAATTCTTGTCTGATCGATCGCAATCGCAAGATCGGGATAGACCGCGTAACACGAATGCGCGGCAGGTCGCCGAGGCGCTCTTTGCTCCCAAACAGATAGCTCCCGAGCACTCGGAAACACCGGCGGCGAGCGATGGGCAGGTGCGACGACCGCGAGTGCTGGCGGTTTCCCGGACGTTGCCGGGTCCTTCACAAGTAGGGGACGAAGGACCGGTCAGCCCGAAGCAGCAGATGCCACCCAAAATTCCGAGGTCGCAAGCTGCGCGCATCCGTGCCTGGCTGCGGTATGGAATGACCGCACAGCAAGTGGCCGAGGTGTACGGGGTTGCTGTCGACGAGGTCGAGCGCGGTCTCCGGTAGCCTTACCCCCTGCTGAATCCCACAAGCCGCTCGGCTAAGACCGGGGCGAGAAGACACCCAAATTCAGGGAACGTAACGGGTGACGCCCTCGATCTCGGCCTGATGGGACCGAACTCGATGACGTTACGGTCGGGATCACGAACGAACACCGAAACGCCACCATCCTCGCCGAATTTGACCGGCCCCTGCGTGATGGCGATGTCATTGGACTTCAGGGCGGCGATCGTCGCCGGGATCGAGGCCACGTAGAGCGCGACATGCGTGTAGCCGGGATATTTCTCGCTAACATCCATCAGGATGTTGCTCGCCGGGTCACCAGCGTTGGCATTGAAGATGAGGTTGATTTCGACGCCTTGCGGGTTGCGAATGATCGCCACGTCGTCGCCACCCGCTCGGCGCGAAAGCGTCAATCCCAAGGCCCCGTAGAAGGCGAGCGCACGGTCAAGATCGCGCACCCGGATGCCGATGTGGGCGACGCGCTCAATAGCGACAGTCTGGGTCATAGTCACATGTAAGTCCAGAGAACTCAACTGTCTTCATCGCCCGATTTGGGTGAAGGCGTCCACCTTACTTTCGGCGGATACCTCCCTCGCCCGTAGGTCGCGGGCTTCTAGCAAGTGCTGCGCGCGGAAGATCGCCACGTTTGCGACTAAGCCCTGGCTAGATTCCCATACGAAATTCCGGCCCGCCCCGATGTAGCATCATATTTTCCAACGCCTGCAATTTTTCACTCTTGCTGTGGTATGGCCACAAAAAATTGTACGCTTCGTAAATACCTGTGTAGTGGAGCCATCCGAAACCGAGAGGAAAATCGCTAGGGGCGCTAGTACTACCGGCCTTTCGCTCAAAGTGAAGCCGGATTGGATGGACCGTAGGCCGCGTACCGATTTCGTTCATCGGTCCCTTTCCAGGCTCACCCTTTTGCACATAAAGCTGGAGTTCAATAATGTTTTTTCCAGCATCGTGTTTAGTGCCCATTAGAGCCGCCACACGGAAAGGCCTGCCGCTGCTTGTACCACACAATTCATCAACTTTTATCGGCGCTGTTGTGGCAAAATGCGTGGGATTTTTTGCCACCTCTCCCAATATTTCTGGGTAATATTTTCCTATAGTTTGCATATCTATTTCAGATTTACTTTGATAATAATACCAAGCTGCCCATTCCCGCTTCGATTTGAGATCATAATCAGGGCGGTCAACCCCTTCTTAATATCTGCGATCACGTTCCCCGGATTTGTGATCCCGATGAGCGCTTGCCCCCATGCTTCAAAATGGGTTTGAGGAGTCGGCCCCGATGCCATGACTTCCTCCAGTCTCCTGTTGATATTCGCACCTTAGCATGGGACGCGAATTTGAACATGAGCAACTGCAAGCGGGTCAGAGACGCGGAGCTTACGCGTCGGGGCCGTGCCAGAACCAATTCGTGTTGACCCTGATTGCGTTCGCGATCAGCAGCAACGCCGTCCGGCGGCGCACCAAATCCCAATCTGGTCTCTCTCTGCCGACGACAGGTGCGTAAAGGATCCCATGGCAACACCTCCTCAAGGTTCTGATCAACCTTGCCGATATCAAATCGGCGGGGGGTGTTGCACTCGCTTCGCTAGAGCCGGACGTTGACCACTTTTTAACCAAGTCGGTGGTTGTAGTGGAGATGCGGGATTTCCCCTGGGGCAGATACGGCTGACGCCAAAACCCTGACCCCAGTTGGTCGGGGTTTTCGGTGTTCTGACTTAGTAGGAAGAGCGCAATGGGGGTGGCAATGGCCTATGAACGACTTGACGAAGTGCTCGGACGGCTAAGGCACACCCGAGACACGCAGAAAGCAGTCGAGGAACAAAAACGGCAGGCAGCACTAGAGGCTGCGACGGAGTTTGCTCGGATCAAGGCCGAAGTTATTGGCCCCGTGTTCGCTGAGATCACTGCTCAATTGGCGGTCCGGGGGTTCTCTGGCGAGATAATAGACCAAATGAGCGACGCGACTTCCCCAATTGCTTTGATAGTAGATCTTTCGGACGATGATCGTTCTACTCAGAAGGAAAGCCTGCGTATCGTTTTCGATCAGGAAAAAGGATTGTGTGGCTTTGATCGTGCAAAAGGATCAACTCGCGACATACAGACAAATCTCCTAGGACGCCAATATAGTATCGATGAAATAAACGAAGATATGGTTTATGAGAAGGCAGAAGAACTAATTGCCGCTCTTGTCACAGAAGAGATCGAAAGAGGAACGTCGGTAACCGAATAGGAGCCACTCGCGCGGTCGAGCAGGGTGCTTTAGAATGGCATCCTCTCGATGACACGGGCCGAAGCGATCCAGAGAATTAGGAAATCAAAAGCTAACATTGCCCCCACCAACACGAACGCCAGTCCTATAATTTTTGCCAGCCTAACGAATAGTGTAGCGCGATATCTATTTGCCGGGAGGCCCTGCTCTCTGACATCGCCTGTTGATACGGCCCAAATATTAAACTCACGTTCGTCAGCAAGCCAATTGCGCGTTAGTTCACCTTCTACTTGTCCTGAGGCACCGCGCGGGCGGGCCGCTTCGGCGACCAACTCTGACCCATCCATGACTACCTCCGTCCGGTCCATCATCCTGCAAAATTGGGCGCATTCTCGCGAGAGCAGTGTGAGGTGCGTCACGTATTGAGAATTTTTTGGAATGGCCGTGATCGCTAGATTGACTGATGAAGGCGATCTCTCTTTGGCAGCCTTGGGCCAGCCTTTGGTGTTCCGAACGCAAGGTGCATGAAACCCGGCATTGGCGATGCTCGCATCGAGGCTGGCTTCTGGTTCACGCCGCCAAGCGTTTCGAGAAGGACTTTGGACTCGGATGATCCGCTTCGGCTGATCCTCGATGATGAGTTCGGCCGCAATTGGGCCAAAGACCTTCCGACCGGAGCCCTGATCGGGATGGTCAACGTCGTCGATTGTCAGCCGACGAGAACGGCTTCGGGGACGCAGCGGCGAGCGACGATGACCGCGAGTGCGGCGATTTCACGCCGGGTCGGTTTGCTTGGAAACGAGATCGGTTCCGGCTTTTCGACCAGCCAATTCCCTATCGTGGTGCGCAAGGCATCTTTCATGTGCCCGACGACTTGATCCCTATATGGGTTGAGGGTGCGGTTGAAAGACCAGAGAGCATCCGAGAAACCAAAAGCTGAAATCAGATGCCCAAGCCGGGAGTGGATAGCCTTCTCGTGTATGGCGTTACCGCAATGATCGCCCATTTTTTGATGTCGCTAGGGCAGACTATATTTCACCGACATCTCGGACATAGCCGCCTAGGCGGAAGATTTTTTAAGAACCACATACAGTTTCACCACGCCCATTATGCTGATGATCACATTGTTTCTGCTCATTATCTCGATAATGGGGACAATAATACGCTGTTTTTCATAATGCCCGTGGCCGTGATAGTCGGCCTGAGCTACTTTTTCCTTAGATTAGACCTGTTGGTGATTGAACTTGTCGTAATATCGCTCTCATTCTGCGGACATTATTATATCGACAATCAATACCATGTTACGGGATCGTGGCTTGGTCGCTTTTCATGGTTCCGGCGAAAGCAGCAGCTACATTTCGTCGACCACCGTCAGGGGAACTGCAACTTCGCGGTGGTCGATTTCTTCTGGGATCGGCTTCTCGGCACCTATCGCGGTGTCGAACATCTGAGAAGGAACATCTGTTGCGTTGCCACGGCCTCGCCTTACTGAATCCTAACGCAGTGGACATCGAGGAAATTCAGGGTGCCAAGACGCGAGATACGCCCGCCCTCTCGATCGGACCGCGCGGTCATCAAATCTCTGGTTACGCCTGGCCTTGCAGTTCGGCGACAGCCCGTTTGATTCGCGTCCAGATTCGTTGTCCGTAAAGGTCGCCTCGATTGAGCATTTGATCCGCGTGTTGTGCTGCAACAGTCTCCGCGTCCCCGCCGTGTTGGCGGATCAGCAGCGTCGCGGCGCTCCAGATGGGTAGGTCGGGAATCACAGCGGCGGACTCGGCACCTTGCCCGGCATCAGGCCGTGCGGTTCAGCCTGATTCCTCATCGCCCGATTTGAGTGAAGGCGTCTACTGAGGCTTCCTTGGCCGCTTCCCGCGCCCTCTGGTCGCGAGCCTCCAACAAGGAAAGAAAGGATTCGTATTCCGAGAGGTAATCCTCGTGTTTGTTTTCCTTTGTAGAGCACATGCCTGCGGCAAAGATCGCCGCTACCACCTTGTTCACATCGGTCGCGTCATCCATTGCGGCTCGCTCCGGTCCCGTGCATTCGGTAACCATATGGGAACGGAGTGGCTGTCGCGACAGCCGTGATCTTTCGCTGTGCGACCAAGTTGATCTGCATCAGTGACCGGCCCGAACCCCCGGTGCACTCTCCTGCCTACCAGTGCAAGGAGAAGCCCCATGAAACAACCAGGACTTTATCAGCGTCACCGCGACAAGAACGGCGAGATCAGCCGGAAGCACGGAAATACCCTCGTGCGGACGTTACGCAATATTCACGGGCCGGATTTTGCCGAGGGATTTAAGGACACCGATAAACTCTCCGACGTGCTGACGCGCTCGACGAGCTCTCCCTCAGCAAATCGCTAAGGGATCATCAGGCCGGAAAGCTTGAAGACAAGATCAGGCAGCATTCCTGAAGGGCAGTCCGAGGAGACAGAAATGTTTCTCAAAATGAACGACAATTATCCGCCCGGCACTCCCGGCGATCTCGCTGTGTGCTACATCGATTGTTCAGAAACCAAATGGAGCTTTGATCCCGTCGGCACGCGCGAAGAGGGGGATACCAAATTCAAAAGCCTCTTGGGTCAGAGCGAGGTCCTGGAGGTCATTATTGAGGAAGGACCAAAACAGGGCGTAAAAAGCGCCGCCGCCTGGATCACAAAATGTGAGGTCGGCGACCAATGGGTTAGGATCGTCGAGACGGACGGAGCCGAACAGTATTGGGCGCAATGGGTTGGAGCATAGCGGTCAACGTGTTGATCATTTGGCGCTCTGCGGGACCCGCAGGGATTGAGCCGCCCCCTGCCCGAAGGAAGCCGGAACGGCACTGACGGATTCTCCTGAGCTACGCCCGCCGGGTATCCGTTCCATCTACGTCGGCTGTGGTTTGACGGGTGCCCGTCTTTTTCGGGGCAGTGGCAAGCGGCCGTGGTTCACCGGGTTGTGAGCAGCGCCCAACACCGCGCGTGCCGCTAGCAATGCGTCGGGGTCTCGGTCGCTGCTGACCTCGATCAGTCGATCCTGTCGGTTGTGGCTTCGCAGCCAAGCTCGATCCTGTTGGGTTGGGTCATCATCGATCCACCAGAAATCAGAAATCGGATCAATCGCCTCGGTTTTATTGACGGACCACAAGGCTGGCTCGATCAGATTCAACACGGCCCATCGGGGATCGTCGAGCGGTGCCCCCGCTGCACGAAACGCGCGCCGTGATCCGTCGAGGAATCCCTGCCGACAGCGCGAAGACAGCCATCGGCATGAAAATGTGCCGTCGCCCATTCGAGAAATTCAAGGCAATGCGGGGCCAATTCAAAACTATCAAACATTCCTAAATGCCGACGACGAAGCATCACCCCGTCGATGTCGATAAAGAGGATCGGCGGGGTGTCAGGCATCGACATGGATCTATTCGTTCTTAAGCAAGCCGGTCAACCGTGTGTCGCCCTGCTTCCTGCCCAAGGTGGCCTCTGGCACACGCTCTACTTTCTGCATGGGACCAATCAGATTGCCCTTCACATCAAAAGGCAGCCCGAAATCAACGCCGCCGTATCCAGCCAGGAGAACGAGGACATAACCGGTGATACCGCCGAAAGCCGGGACATAACCGTCCTTGCTCCGGTAATGATCGATAATCGTAGCCTTAACGATCCGATCTTGGTTGTCTTCACTGATGAAAGTGTCTCGTCGGGTAGAGGGACAATCCGGAGTCGGGCGGTGCCGAGTAGAGCGGCGACGAAAATCGGCGACGGAACCCGTCGTTCAGTTTGCACCTGGAGATGCGGGCGAAATGCAGCCCGATATGCGTCCTCGCGCGCTAACATTTGCGTTCGCGTCTCGGCATGGATTTGTAGGGCCGTGGCCGCCAACACGGCATCCAATAGCTCCTGATCGACCTGAAGGGCATCGGCCAGTTTCCCTTCAATGAAGGGCGGGACAAGGCCGGTCAGCAGCAATCGACAAAGTGCAGCATGGCCGCTGGTGAGGTCTCGATACCCAAAACGGCGGACCAGATCGGTGCGAAGTCAACCCAAGGGATTTGGCGCGGTCGAAAACAAACCGCCCAAGCGGATAAACATCTTCGCCAAAACGGGTTTGGATGACCGTCAACATCGTGAGTTGCTCCGTCCGGGTTGTGTTCCCGGACGGATTTCCGGTTCGTCGATGTGGCGAACGAGAAGATCGACCCGGCGCTTTAGCCCTTGTTGACGCGGTGGCAAGCTGACCAATCAAAGTCCGCGATGACGACAAAAACTAATCGCCACGAACCAATAATAGCACACGCAGCCGCTTCGTGCGGACACGGCGGTCTAAAAAAAACGTCATTTCCGAGAGGCTCCATTACCTCCCGGTCAACTTTAATCGGGAGCCCGGTGGGGTCTCTTTGACCAACGGGGGACCCGGCGAGACTTAGGAGGACTACGGAGCGAGGAAGCGGTGCGTCAAAGATGGGACCCATTCGGGCTGTCAGATCAGGGCGACGACTTTCCTTTGCGCGTCAGCGTCGGCCTCGATGTATCGGGCGGTCGTTCCCAAGCTGGCATGACCGGCAAGCTGCTGAATATCGCGAAGGCTGCCGCCAACCTCGCTGATTTTCCGCGCGGCGCGGGTGATGAAGCTTCTCCTGCCGGAATGGCTTGAGCAGCCGACCATGCCGAGGCCGGCATACAGGCGATGGAACCAGACGACGACGGCAGCCGCCGACAGACCCCGGTCACGTTCGCTATGGATGACCGGCATATCGGGTCGGGCCTTCTCGCCGCGATCACGATGTAGCGCGATCAACGCGGCCTTGAGATCAGGGTGGATCGGAATGTGGCGACCGCCGCCTTTGCCCTTCGAGGCCCGGTTCTCCAACGCGATCACATCGGCGATCTCGCCCTCGGCATCGGTGACCATCGCCCAGGTGACCGAGGCGATTTCCTTGGCGCGCAGACCAGCTTTGATCGACAGGAGAAACATGACCCGATCTCGGATCGGATAACGGCGGGTATCGAGTTCGGCCAGGACGGCGCGAACCTGCTTGTCGGTGAGAATTTTCGCTTGCTTCCCGAGAGCCATCAGACCTCCATAAAAGTGATAGGGATTTGTTCGTTAAGTTCGATTATATCATCAGTTGAATCATCGAGTCGAGCCAAAGCATCGTTAAAGCCCGCGGAAATCCTGGACTGATAGGACTAATCGAGTTCTCTAACCGGACTGGATTGGGGACCGCTCGCGAGGGGCCAAGCCGCCTCAGCGCAGGATCATTCCCACCGAGCCAGGGAGGCATGAGGATAATTGCAGGCGGCGGTATTGGGGCGAACGACAGCATCCTTTCGACCGCGAAGCTGGCAGGCCGCCGTCAACCGGGCAGAGCAACCCCGGTCATTATCGTTGCCAGCCTCGCAATCAGATCGGCGGCACCATGGCTTGTCTATATGCGCGGGCCGTTACGACCAGGAGAGTGTAAACAACGGAGTAGAGCACCCCAAAGTAACCGGATCGGAAGGTCATCCGGTATTTATTGGCGGGCGACCCCCCTCTCATCCCCAGCGCAACAACCGCAACAAGCGCAACTACTCTGTCGAGCCGTTGGCTTAAACAGTGTTCGTATGTACCGCCGGGGCGCACCCTTTAAGAGATTCATCGAGCAAGAAGTAAAAAAGAGGAAAAAATGAGCCTCGCTAACGTGTAATAATGTAACCCCCTACGGGGGATTACATTACATTACACGAAGATGTATGGCATCTGCAATGTGTAATATAATGTAATGACCGTTTATTACACGCTCTACAACGCCCTAATTTTTAAAAACCTCACTGGTTTTAAGGCTGTCGAGTTGGCTCTGCAATGGTTCTCGATTCCCCTCTAGGTGCGAACCCGGCAGACACCAACCATCGCCGTGCCAATACTTGCAAAATTTTTGTCCGGGTTTTTTACCCTCGCTCAACAGAACGCGGACTGACGACGGTTTATACTTGGGCATCTGTTCGGCAATTTTCGTCGCCAACTCGGTTGTTTCGGTGATCAGTCCGCCGTACGGCTTTAGCGCTTTGATCCCAGCCGCGACTTGTTCGGGGGATAATCCTCTTATCAGGTCTGTTTTCACTAAACGCATCGATTGCTTCTTCTTCATCGATCCGATCCAGCACTAGACTGCCATCTTGACCCTCGGGAGCACTCACATAGCGCGATCTCGCATAGTGAGTTTGCCCGCCGTCTTTGGCTTTTTGTTTCTCGATATAAATCTCGACCGTGTGTTGGCGGGTTTCGGGGTCTTCTATTCCACGCATCTTCAACAGCGTATCGTAGCCCTGCGGGTAGGCTGTTGAGCCGCGTGAGCGGGTTTGGTCCCATCCGGTATGTCCGATGGTAAATGAGGTTCCGCCGATCTGCTGGCGGATTTTCTGGACGATATTGAGATAGCGGGTCGCGACACTCGATTTATCTTCGTCTTGCCCGGCCAGTGCCCGCGACATCGTATCAACGATAAATCCCCCGGCTTGGCGATCACCGAGAATTTCACGGGCCGCTCTGACGTCGCGCTCGATATATTCTTCGTCGGTGATCAGGGGTACGGCGGGGGCGATCCGCATCCCCAAATCGCTAAATGGTTTGTATCCGTGATCCATTTCCCAGGCGACGCGGCGCACTTTGCGTACGTCGGTATAACCTTCGCCGCACCAATAAAACACCGGACCCGTGTGGAGAACTGGCATCCCCAAAACGGGTTTTCCGGTGCAGATACCAAACCCGATTTCCAGTGCGAGAAAGCTCTTAAGACTGCCGGTGGGGCCGTAGATGAACACATCAGCCCCCATCGGAATCAACCCCTCGATCAGCCAATCCGGGGGTGGGGCATCGCGATCCTCATCGGGACCTGGCCACAGAGCGTTCGACTTAACTTCGTTGATATCGGTTTTTTTGATATCAACGAAGCTCCCCAACCACTCTTGGCGTTCTTTCGGATCAAGCTGATTGAGCAAACCCTTCATTTTGTCGAGTTGTTCGCGGCGGATGCGGCGTTGGCTTTCGTAGAAATCGCGATGGCGATCTTCTTCCTCGCGGCGCATGCGCCTCGCGAATTTTTCCGGGTCGGCGTTCTTCTCCGCCTGTAGGGCGGCGACCCTATCATTAACCGTCATACGAGTTCGTGCTCCTCATATCGCGATACAGGTCACGCAACGTTGCCCAATGGGGCCACCGGGTTCCCGACCCGTTGCGCTGCCGTAATTGCAGAGCGGTCTAAAGCACCGGAAGCGAAAGCCGCCCCCCTTGGTGATGATCAAACCGCTACGGGTGCAGCAGCTTGGGCAGTTGAAATTGATAAAGCCGCGTTTTGTTTTGACCGCATCCGCCGGGATTAGTGCGGCAATTTTTGCCGTGATATCACCGTCGGGATCTAATACTGTGAAACAAACCTTTGCAATATTTTTTCCAATTTCAAGTTTTTTTCCTAATCGATCATCGATCTCTTGCTGTTGTAATTCAAGTAGTGATGGACTAAATATGTTTTGTGGCATTGCTTCATCTTCACTCCTGTTGTGGGTAATGTTCCATCTAATCAGACTAGTTTGTCTAAGCTCATCCCGCCGGGTGAGCAGCTTTGTTCATACATCACTAATTGACCCGTCTCACCGAGGCGGGTCATTTTTTACTTAGGCTGCGGCTCTCCCATAAAACTCTCCCTCACTTTCTCCTGATCATAGTAAGGCGTCCCGCCAATCTTTATTGGCGGGTCCATTAGCCCTGCGTCAATCCATCGGTAGATCGTCGAAGTATGAACCCCATACTCTTGCTCGATAACCGAACGCCGAACGAATTGGCAACCATTCAATATAAGCGTCTGTTTCATAATTACCATCTCCTACCTATGGTGTCTTTATACTTTTTACAATTCTCATATATACGCTATTTATCTCGAGTCAAGTATTTAGACAATATTTTGATTATTTCTCTATTTTGCTCTTGATCTCTTCTTTGGACGGGATATATCTCAAGTACGACCGAGGAATAAGTCTTGGACATATCAACAACAGGAGAATCAAATTATGCGTAATCTTACAAGTTATGTTCAATCTTGGTGGCATTGGGACTTGAGAGACGACATCTTGGACGACGATGCTTATGACCGGTTCATAAACCGGATGAACGGTCCCAAGGTCGTCAAACCGAGAAATTGGCGAAAGTATTCAATCGCGAATTTTGCCGATAATGCATCCTATTTTTAAAAACATGGCCTGATACTGAAGCACATTTCAACGATCACATTGGGGACGGCGTAATGCCGTCCCATTTACCAGAGAACGGAGATATATAATGGCTAAGAAGCTCGAAGATTATTTGGCACGTGGTGTTTATTACAGGCGGCTTAAACCCGATGGTAAGCGTCCTACCTATTGGGAGGGCGGTATGGAACAGATCGGGGTCCGGGCCGATGGCTCCTTGATAAACCCGAATGGGTATCCAGAGGATGAGGTTCGTCTAGCAGGCGTCGAAGAATCACTCGCGTTCGCCGACGAACTTAAGTAGTCGCCTTTGCGGATGAAGATGTGCCGACCAGGCGGCCGGCGGTGCCAAGCGCGGCCAAGAGCTTCGCCGCTGGCATTGCTATTATCATCGGACCCTTCCCACGAGAATTTCGCGCAAGCCGAACCGTCGCGCGACCCGTAGCGCACGTCGAGATCGGCTTCCACAGCCACGAAGGCGAGTTCGCCACCATCCTTGCCGATAAAGGTGATGTGCGCCGGTTCGAGAAGATCGAGGTCTTCCCATTGGATCTGGATATGTCTGGCAACGGGTTCTTGGACTCGCTCCGGTAAAGTGGAGAGTTCCCTGTGAGCAATGAGGAACTCGATGACACAGCAACGACGGTTTACGAAGGAGTTTGCGGAAGAAGCGGTCCGCCTGGTGCAAACCAGCGGGCGGACGCAGCGCGAGATCGCCAGTGATCTTGGGATTGGCCTATCGACGCTGGTCCGCTGGATCGGGCGGAGCCGGGATCGGCAGGCTGTCGACCCAATGGCAACGCAGAGCGATATCACGGCGGAGCTGAAGCGGCTGCGCCGGGAGAACGAGATCCTTCGCCAGGAGCGGGACATCCTGAAGAAGGCCACCGCTTTTTTCGCCCGGGAGGGAAGTCGATGAGGTTCACGCTCATCGATGGGGGCGAAAGCGCAATTCCCCGTCTATCGCCTGTGCCGGATGCTCGGTGTCAGCCAAAGCGGCTATTTCGCCTGGAGAGGTCGGCTGGCCTGCCGCCGCCAACGCGACGACATGGTGTTGCTGGCGCATGTCCGGTCGGCCTTTGCTCTGTCGAACGGCACCTATGGCAGTCCCCGAATGACGCGGGGACTGGCGGGATATCGGCCTCACGGTCGGTCGCCGCCGGATCGCTCGACTGATGCGCGACAACGGCCTGCGGGCACGGCAGAGGCGGCGGTTCAAACGAACCACCGACAGCCATCACGCCTGGCCGGTCGCGCCCAACCTGCTCGATCAGGACTTCACCGCAACGGAGCCCGACAAGAAGTGGGGCGCCGACATCTTCCTATGTCTGGACCCGCGAAGGTTGGTTGTACCTCGCCGTTGTCATTGACCTGTTCGCACGCCGGGTCGTCGGTTGGGCGACCGGCGATCGGCTGCATCGCGACCTGGCCCTCGCCGCTCTGCGCAAAGCCCTGGCCATGCGCCGTCCGGCAGCAGGGCTGATCGCACCACTCGGATCGCGGCAGCCAGTACTGCTCAATCGATTATCAGGCCGAACTGCGCAGGCACGGCATCCTGATCTCGATGTCCGGCAAGGGAAATTGTTACGACAACGCCATGGTTGAGACGTTCTTCAAGACCCTGAAATCCGAGCTCGTCTGGCGCACCGTCTTCTACACCCGCCAAGAAGCCGACCAGGCCATTGGCCGCTACATCGACGGGTTCTACAATCCCGTTCGGCGCCATTCTGCCCTCGACTTCACAAGCCCGGCTCAGTTCGAAAAAAACGACCGCCAAATGAGCCAATGCCTCTCCACTAAAGCGAGGGCAATCCATCCTGCTCGGTCACTCGCCTGAGAGAGCAAGCGGCTCGTGCTGAGATGGGTATTCCAAATCACTCGCCCGAATATGTTCGCGAGGTGCTCGAAGGGATTAAAGCTCGACCCTGCAAGACAGCGACGGCTGAACCCAGCCTATCCGACCCTTGACGAGCAGATGGAGCAAAGACGGATGATCGGTTAGCCTCACGGAAACATACCAGGGGGCAAACCGTGATCGATCAGACCGCTACCATCATCGCCGCATACGTCAAACGGAACCAAGTTGCACCCGCCGAACTCCCGGCGCTCATCACACAGGTCAACACGGCGCTATCCCGGTTGGGTCAGGCACCCGCCGAGGCACCTGCCGAACGAACCCCAGCCGTATCAGTACGGCGGTCAGTCACGCCCGAACGGATCGTTTGTCTCGATTGCGGCCTAGGTGGCAAAATGTTGAAACGCCACCTGATGACCGCTCACGGTCTGACCCCAAACGACTATCGCGACCGGTGGGGATTAGCGGCGGATTACCCAATGGTGGCACCCGCATATGCGAGCCGTCGCAGCGATCTAGCCAAGTCGATTGGCCTCGGTAAAGGGTCGCGCGGCGGACGCGCCAAAAAATAGGCACCATTGACGACACACACCGGCCACGCCACTCTGAGAACGCAGTGAGAACATGAGTCGGCGATGCGAGCGCTTTTCGAGGCGCGGATTGAAGATCTATCGGCAGCGGATCGGCTTCGGATCAATGCGTCTGCCGTCGCGTCGCGCTAATCTCGGTCGCCGGGTTAGGGTTGCCGGGCTGGACCCCGATCCTCGATCTCAAACGGCAACTCCGCTGCGATAACTGCGGCGAAATCGGCAAGGTCGATTTACAGATTGTCTGGGCTAATGATGAGTTGTCGACTACCAATGACCGGTCGCTGAAATAGGCGTGACCATCAACATGTTGTGGCCGCCGGCCGCGGCGATTTCCAGCGCCCGCTTGGCGCTCTCCTGGCCCTTGACGTCCTTGAGGTCGAGCCCGGCGGCGCGCGGCGGCGCCAGCTTCGCCTCGGGCGGCGGCAGGAGCTGGGTGCCCTTGAAATGGTTGATGATCGACAGCAGGTTCGGCGCGGCCACGATCTCGACCTCGCCGGCCCAGGCTGCTTCCCCGCCGCTCGCGGCCGGGCAAATAATGCCGAGCTCGCGGCCCGAGGCGGCGAGCGCCGCCAACAGCACCCCGGCGACGCTGGTCAACGAGCCGTCGAGCGCCAATTCGCCAACCGCGAGATAGCCGCCGATCTCGTCCTGCGGAAGGATGTCCATCTCGGCGAGCAGACCGAGGGCGATCGGCAGGTCGAAATGGCTGCCTTCCTTCACCACGTCGGCCGGGGCGAGGTTGACGGTGATGTGGCGCGGCGGCAACGCCAGGCCCAACGCCGCCAGCGCTCCCCTCACCCGCTCGCGCAATTCGGCGACCGCCTTGTCCGGCAGCCCGACGACATGGAACGCCGGCAACCCGGAGACCAACGTCACCTGGGCTTCGACGTCGATAACCTCGACGCCGTGAAACGCCACCGTGCGGATGCGCGCGGGCATGACGGAGCAACCTCCCGTTCTACCGCGAGTTTAGTGGCCGCATCGGCGCGAGGCCAGCGAAGCAAGCGAATTCCGCGCGGCGGCGATTTGAACTAGTCTCCCGCGTCGCGGAGGGGTGGCCGAGCGGTCGAAGGCGCACGCCTGGAAAGTGTGTATACGGGAAACCGTATCGTGGGTTCGAATCCCACTCCCTCCGCCACCCTGCTTTTTGCACCATTGCCCACCCTTCACTACCCGAAGGCACCGACGCTGCAAATGCGGCGGAAGTCCTATTGTTTTTCGTGATGCGGCCCTCTGGAAAATCCGCCAAATTAACCCATCTGACATCACCGTTGACCACGTAAATGCAGCGCACGATGATGGCCAAGGTGATGGCTGATGATGGCCTCGATCACCGGGCGGATATCACGTTGCTGCCGCGCATGCGGCTGCGCATTCGTGACCTCATGGCGCCGGGCACGACCACGAGCCGGACGGTCGAGTACGCCGAAGAGACCGTGGTCACCAACAATGCCGATGTCGTCACCGAGGGCGAGCAAAAGCCCGAGTCGGACATTCAATTCGAGCCGAAGCAATCGCCGGTCAGAAAAATCGCGCACTTCATCGTCGCCAGCAAAGAGGCTTTGGACGACGCGCCGGGGTTGCAGGCGACCATCGACAGCACCTTGCGGTACGGCTTACAGCTCGCCGAAGAGCGGCAATAACTTTACGGCGACGGGACTGGCGAGAACCTTCACGGGTTTATCCCGCAGGCGACCGAATACACGCCGGAATTCCGCCGTCGTCGCCAACCATGTTGGACGATTTGGCGCTGGCGATTTTGCAGACCGAGCTGGCCTTGCTCCCTGCGACCGGGATCATCGTTCACCCGGTCGATTACCGGCGTATGATGCTGGTTAAGGACTTAAACGAAAACTACATCGCTGGCGGGCCATTCGGCGGCCCGGCGGGCACGATCTGGCAGCTTCCCGCCGTGGTCACGCCCGCCATCGAACGCGGCACGTTTTCGGTCGGCGCGTTTGGCCTCGGCTGCCAGATTTGGGATCGCGAGGTAGCCGAGGTTTTCATATCGACCGAGGACTCGGACAATTTCCGCAAGAATCGCGTGACCCTGCTGGCCGAACAGCGCCTCGCGATGGCGGTGCGGCGGCCGGCGGCCATCGTCGCGGGCAGCTACAGCAACACCACCGAGTAGCGGATCGACCTAGCCCAGCGGCCTTGGACGGTGAGGCGGGCCGGGCGAGCGAGCGGCGCGGTTTTCCCGTGGCGGGCTTGGGCCACGTCGTTGTTTGGGCCACGTCGTTGTTTGGGCCACGTCGTTGTTTGGGCCACGTCGTTGTTTGGGGCGCGGCGGTTTTTGTCTGAGGCCGTCGCGCCCTCCCGCCGCTTTTGGCAAGTGCGTCCTCGGATGGATCGCTTGGCACGGCGCCGACGCGCAGCGCGGTCACAAGCCTGCCGCTGCGATAGGCTCACTTCCCCGCCTACCTCGATGCGGTTGGTCGGCCCATGTGAATGACATGGCGTGCCGGGAATCGGGATGGAGTGCCTACAGCAATTGACCCAGATCAATGTGGCACGAACGCTTCTCTGTTCATTTCGGTCGCGTGGCGTGATCCTGCATCGTGTCGGTGAGCGCCTCTTAAGGAGATAGAGATGCGCACCTCAACTGTCGCCCTCGTCGCGGCGGCCAGCTTGATGACCGTTGCGGTTGCAACCGGCGCTTCTGCAGCCGGGCCGAGCGATCCGACCATTGTCCAGCTGGCGCAGGCGGCCACCCCGCAGCAGGCCCAGTATTATCCTGGATATCGGCACCACTACAGGGACTGGGATTACTACCGGCCCTACCACCATCATTGGCACGGCTACGGCTGGCGCTATTCTGAAGCCGAGGAATTGAACCGGCAGGAACTGCAACGCCTCGGCGTGGCACCTTAAAGCGCTAAGCTGGCCGGGCACGGCCGAGGGCCTACGTCATGGATCGAAGCGCCCAGGGCTACCCGGCCCGCTCGTGCTACGTGTCTAAGGTAAAAGAGGTTTCTAATGAAGACGTGCAGGCGAGCTCTTGCCAGCATTGTTCTGGCGATTGTTGCCATAGCGACCACAGTAGTTGCGCCAATGTCTCCGGCTTGGGCGGATGGTGCCCTGGCAGAAGGCGGCGGAAGCTTTGGGTTTTCGCGCAATCACCCAGACATGAGCTACGCTGAGCAGGTGGCGCTAGGTAATTGTGGGAATGCCCAATGCCGTATCGTGGAGACCTTCTCGAATTCGTGTCTAGCCTATGCCAGTGCGTCCAATGGAGCCTCCGGGTGGGCTCGGCGCCACAATGAGAGTATCGCCCGCATCCGTGCGATGGAGATTTGCGCCGAGCGGGGCGGTCTCGATTGCGTGGTGCGGACCAATCTGGGCTACGAGTGTGACGGGAGCTGAACCGAGGGTTTGACCGGCATTTGCCGGAATACGATGGGGTGCAGCGCCTCCCACTTGATCGCGAGCCGCCGAACCAGCCTCCCAAATAGGGGCGCGCTAAGCCTCGCCTTTCGTTGGCACTGATCCGAGCTGCAAGTACGAAGCAGCGCATAGGCGTCATCGCACACGCGCGGGGGTTAGTCCGCTTCGGAAACCCATAGCTGCCGTTGGGCGGGTTGTGCTGTTGAACCATTCAACATTGACCCCCGACCCCCGCGAGCCCGGTTTATTACCGGCCGCCCCGTAGCACGGTTACGCCCTGGTCCTTCAACATGATATAGGCCGTCTCGGCGACGATCCGGCACTTGGCAAACATTAACTGCCGCTGCGCCTCGGTCATGTTCTCGCGTATTTCATTGAGGGTGCAATTTTGATAGGTCGCGGCGTCGTAGGGCTGCGGCTCAGCCGTGAGCGCCGGCACCGCGGCCAGCGCCAAAAATACGAGAGCGAGGAGTTTCATGGCGGGCCTCCTGCTGAGCGACCATCGACGAACCGGGTAACGGCTGGATCGAGAGAACGTCAGGCATGATCTGGTCGGCGATGCGTCGGGCCATCGCGTCGTTGTCGTGCCAAGCGAGAGGCAGCAAGGCTCTGGCAGCCAGGACGTAAATGGCGAGGAGAGCGCCCGCACCGAACCTTCTTCCCGTTTGGAAGCGAAATACCGGTGCAAAATTAATCGCCGCCCCAAGTCAGCGCATTGACCCAGATCAGTCCTCCGTCTCACATTGGGTCGCCACCGGCAAGCTCAGCGGGCAGGCGCTCACCGATGAGGAGCTGGCCGCCGTCGCCACCGCGCTCCGCAAGCTCATAGCTGACGACAAATTCCCGTTATTCGCCGCGCCTGGCGCCGCTGACCACGACCCGCAGATCATTCGTTCGAATGAACGCAGCCAAGACTACACTTGATCTAAATCAACGCTGCGCGGCTGCGGGCCCAGCTTTAATCCAAAGATCGATCAAGCTCCTATTTACTTTCTAGTGAGTAAAATCATGTCTTCGATTTCGCAGGCGATTAGGTCACTCGGAAAAGCAGGTACAAGGCATCATTCGCTCCGTTTCTGTATCCGAACCACCCATGTATTGGCTATTTCCGTGCCTATTTTGTTAGCAGTGCAGTCGGCGTCTGGGGCAGAGAAAGTAATAACACCGACTGCTCCTGACCAGGGCCTCCCTCAACAACCAGACGCCACACCGCCTGCCTCTGACCGAACCGCCAGCTGTCCCGAGGCTACAGACACCCGTCCTTGTGGAGCGCCGATTGTCCTTGGGGTCAGCCTGGGTACGCTCATCCACCTGTCGTCTGCGGCGCACACTGTGTTCGTCGCAGACGAAAAGGTGGCGGACGTGAGCGTAAAGGACCCTAATTTCATCTATGTCTTCGGGAAGCAGGAGGGTGCAACGGTACTCTACGCCCAAGATGATGCGGGACATGTTCTGCTGAGGAAACTCATTAGGATTGACGGGCCAGTGTCGATCATTCGCCGAGCCGACCTAGCGATCGGCGGCCAGCCAGGCCTCGCACCGACGATTAATCAATTTCAAATAGCACCAACGGCCGTAGCCGTATCCCAGTCCCCGTCGCAGCACCAGTAGCGGAGAAAGGCACTGAGGGCGAACTGGCGTCGCCACTCGCCCCACCCATAGGCGTTGACCGACACGTAGATCGCCTTGGCCTTTAATTTCGACCTCGTCTCACTCTCCGTATCTTGCGCAGGAGGCCCGATTCGCCTGCGCCGCAGCGCTGGGAGGTCGCCTGATGTGGGGGGCCGTCGCCGAGGGTTCCGCGCTGTACCGGCCTCCTAGCGGCTCCGGCGACGATATGCCAGATTGGCATAGACCGCGACAATTCGGCCAAGGTGATGGCGCGCAGCATGTTGGCCGGGATGATGGCCAAGCTTGACTGCGAATTTCCTAACCCATTGCGATTTCAGGGTGCTTTGCGGAACTCCCTCTCCGCCATCCCCTCCGCCAACCTCCCGTTTCCAGGTATCTCAGGCTGTCTCGCCTCTCACCTGTAGCCCGCAGATTTGCTAGTCTCTCTGTCTTCCGCCATCTCGTACAATCTCACGTTCGACGGGGGAATGAAGTGGGGATTGGGATTGACCTCCCCCATTTTGATCCCAGCCGTGGGAGACGAGACGATGGCGCACACGGGCAAGCTTTCGGCGGTCGAGGTAGCGAAGGTGAAGGGACCTGCGGTGCTGCACGACGGCGGCGGGCTTTATCCGGGCTCTAGTCGCCGTCGCTCGAGTTACTTGAGCGAGCGGCTCCCCGAGCCCCTGCGAGCCTGCGCTTTTCGTGGTCAGCCCGGCTTGCGAAATTTCAGCACGTAGATGTCGACCGGTTGAGCCGAGGAATGCGAGTGGTCGTCTCTTGCATCCCCAGGAACGTGGAGGAAATCGCCGCGGTCGATCAATTTGAAGCCCGCCGCCTCGATCTCCGATCTGACCAGCGCTTCATCCGAACGGTGCAGGGTCTGAGCGACGCTCGTGCCCGCACCGGGCTTGGCCGAGTAATCGCCCACGACCAATTCGCCGCCCGGCTTCAGCGCATCGTAGAAGGCCTTATTCATCTTGGCGCGATCGACACCAAGGTTAGTAATGTCGTGATAGGCATAGAAAAATGTCACGAGATCGAAATCATGCATACCCGTTGGCGCAGGATCCTCGAATGGCCGCACCACCGAGACGATATTCGCGGCTGCTGGGGTCTTGAGCCGCGCATCAAGCCGTTCCTTGACGCGCGCAAAGGCCGCTTCCGAATTTTGCGCATAAACTTCGCCGCCCGGCGCTACGGCACGCGCCAGAAGTTCCGCTTTCCATCCATATACCGCAAAGATGTCGAGGATTTTCATACCGGGCTTCGCGCCAATGAACGCAAGCCACTGCGCCGGCGCGCGGTTGGTGTCGAGCTTGCGATCCGCGTCGCTTCGGTCGGGAGAAGCGATAATTGCAGCGTAGTCCGGGACGGTCTGTGAGATCGCCGCCGGCGCGGCCGCGATAGCGGACAGCGTCAGTAAGCAGGCTAGAATCCTAGATTTCAATATCTCGCTCCCCAAATAGGTCATCCTCTTTGCGCGCTGTGACACTTACTGCCGGCAAGTGGATATGAGTAGGGGACAGGATGGTCCGCTTACGACCACTAAGCGGCCGCTCGCATAAGTCGCCAGCGCCGACCGGTTTCGCCCCAAAGCGGCCACTGCCTTTGCAAATTCTTATGCTTCGCCACGAGCGGCTGGAGCGAAGCGCGTCCACGTTCGGTTGGCCCGCGCATGCTGGATCCCCGCGTCCGAACTGCCGACCGCGGAGGCTTGCTCGGGCCAAGCGACACGGTAAGCGCTCTTAATTGGAGCAGCTGATCGGCGCGTAGTGCCCGGAATTGTCCCACCGCATCCCGTAGTCGCCATAGGTGCTGTTGCTGCGGCCGACGGCGAGCGCAATTTTGTCCGGAGCCACCGGATGGCCAGCGATCGCGTTTATGGCGCTGCCACTGCTGGTTTTCTCCCGGCGCAGAAGGCGCTATCTCATTACCTGCGGTTTCCTGACGGTTCAGACAAACGCAGGAACCGGGGTGCTGTCCTGGCGCCAAGGAGCCTCCGATATGCCCAAGTCACTCATCGTAGCCCTAAGCTTTTTGGCATCAACGTATGTGCATACAGCTCAGGCAACCGACGGCTCTTTGATAGGAGAATATACCTTTAATTGGTTCACCGATCCCAGCAGAACGCGGTGTATGCGGGTAGATAAAAAGTTGATGTCAATGCTGGCCTCGTCGCAGTTTGAATGTAAAGATGGAAATACCGGAAGTGGGGTCAGGATTACAGACTGTACGAAGGTCGACGGAACTTCGGGGTATTTAATCTTCAAAACCTTTGCCTCCTGCGAGAATGAGCGCAAGACGCAAGCTGTGAACGAATGAGTTCATGATCTTCAGCACCTCGGCTGTGGCCGCTAAATGGGCCAAAGCGCCTCGTCACGCTGAGCAGCACCCTGCGCATTTCGCGCGACAGTTCGGCAATCGTTTGCTGCGGATCGGCGAATGTGCTGTCGCGCGTCGCGCTCATGTGTGCGGACCCCGTCGGGACCGACCTGCGGGCGGATCATACCGTGATCGACACGGCCACCACAGATTGTTGATTGGGACGATCGCATAACTTCGTCGAACGGCTGCCATCAATCGGCCCGTCGTTCAGTTCATCCTGCGATCGGCCGGAAACGGCGCTGAGGCGACCTCCAAATCGGGCACGGCGAACGACCGCTTCGGGATTCGGGAGCGGCCGTTCCACGGGGCTTAAAACCGCTCATCCACTCCAGTCGGCGAAGACCGGGTTCCTGTTCCATCTGTGGACGCCCCGCTCCAGGCAAGGGAAAACGTCGGGATCGTAGTAGCGCGTGGTCGGATGCTGTCATCTGTCCGGCCTTTGGTGCGGCAGGAAGACAGCCGCCGGCCTGTATGGGAGTTCGCGGACTGGGTCCAGATCACATGGGCGTACTCGAAGCACAGTGGAACAGCCTGGTTGTCCCGGCCCCGTCTCGCCGACTGTTGCACCATACGCTCCTTACGCTCACCCCTACGCCGTCAAGATCGCGGTTGGCTTAGGCCGCTGCGGCCGGGGCCTGGTAGACACCGCCCTTGACCAGCAGAGCCCAGATGATGCGGGCGGTCTTGTTGGCCAGCGCCACGCTGACCAGCATCTTTGGCTTGCGAGCCAGCATCTGCGCCAGCCGCTGCTGTACCGTAAGCTCCTGGCGATCGACAAACATGCCGATCTCCTTGCCGATCAACTCGAGCGCCCGGTTCGCCGCAGCCGCCTCGTAACGGTACTCGCCGGTCGGCTGGCCTTCCTTGTCCAGAACAGGCTTAGCCTGCATTGAGCGCTCGACGTTCTCACGCAGCCGCTCTAACACCCAAGCCTTGCTCATACCCGTCTCTCTGATAGCTAACGCCGTGCTCTGATTGGTTTTTTCCTCGCGCGCGCATGAGCTCGGCCACCCTCGCCACAATGCGATCCGCCGAAGCCCCGGTTCAAGCAGAAGCTCGGCTACCAAGTCTTTCGCGCCACCGGCACCACCGCCTTTCTTGAAGTCGGCGGCGCCATGGTATCTTCAGCGGCTCATAACCGCGAACGCAGGTTCAACTCCTGCCGCTGGCATAGAAACGGAGGTGACCGCCAGTGCGCTCGCAAAAACGTCGCAGATCTCGGACGCAGAAAGATTGGCGCAGGCGTGCAGCTTTTGCGGCCATCTTCATAGTCACCGTCTGCCCGATGTTCTGGCTCGGCTTCCACGTTGCGCTGTGGTTCCGTCAAACGGGCGAATATCACGAGCTTTACGCTCACGTCACTGGCTACAACACCGTCCCGGGTCAAACGGACAACACGCCATGCATCGCCGCGTCGGGCGCTAATATTTGCGGCCGAGCCGACGTGATTGCGTGTCCGCGCTCGATCAAATTCGGCACTCTGATCGAGATCAACGGGAAGATGTACGTGTGCGAGGATCGCTTGGCCCGCAAGTATGATTCTCGGTTCGATATCAGCTGCGACAAGAACATGCGCTGCGCATACGACGTGACAGGATGGATGACCGTAAAGGTGTTTGGCCAATAGGGGGCCGCGGAACAATCGACGGCGAGCGGGTGGGTGCGGACTAGAGGATGCACCGTCGGCCATAGCTCACGCCGATTTTGCCATTGACGCCCGCGCGGCGCCCCGCACGAGATCGACGAGATCGAGCGGGTCGGCCGGCTCCGCGTCGCCGCGCCAGGCGACATGCTGGTCCGGGCGCACCAGCACGAGCTTGTGGCGATAGAGTTCCGATGCCTCACGCGATCTCACGTCGAGAACGGCAAGCGGAAGGCCGCGCTGCGCGGCCGCCGCCACGATGCCGGCGACATGCGCCGTGGGGTCGAGGCGCAGTAGCGTATAATCCGGCCCCATCGCGTCGTAGAGCGAGCGCCGCCCTTCGACCCAGACGTGCGGCGCGCGGCAGCCGGGCACCGTGGTCGAGGTGAATGTGCCCATCGTATAGGCGGGCGCCTGCTCCCCGTCGTAGGCGATGATCGGCGATCGATCGTAGAAGTAGCCGAAGTTGAGGCCGCCGCAGCATTGCTGCTCCACGTCGAGCGCGTAGGCGCGTTGTCCGGCGGCGGCGCGCGCTGCCTCGCCGATCGCATCCAGCCGCTCGACTTCCGGCGACAACTCGTTGCGCTGCATCATCACTCTGGTATCCGATGTCGGAGATGATGCGCGAGGCCTGGTCCGTGATCGGCTGGCGCTCTGCTTCGTAGGCATCGAGAATCTCGGGCGTGGCCCAGCCGTGGAGGACGCCGGCGAGCTTCCAGGCGAGGTTGGCCGCGTCCGCGATGCCGGCACTCATGCCGAAGCCCCCGAGCGGCATCCAAACGTGCGCGGCGTCGCCGCAGATGAACACGCGCCGGTCGCGAAACTTGCTCGCGACGAGCCGGCGAGCGATCCAATCCTCGCAGGACAAGAGCTCGTACTCGAAGTCAGGCCCGACGCCGAGGATCGACCGGATCACCCAGTCGCGCTCAAGGTGATCCAGCCCGGTTTCTCCAGGATAGGAGTAATTCTGTATGTTCCAGGTCTCCCGCCCGTCGACAGCCATCGTCATGCCGCAGCGGCGCGGATTGAGCGAGAAGTAGAGCCAGGCCGGCTTGCCAGGCAGCAGGCTCCTGAGTTGCGGTGCCCGGACGTGGAACGATTGCGCGTACTGGAGCACCGGGATGCCGACGAACTCGGAGCCGATCGACTTGCGCACAAACGAACTCGCCCCGTCGCATCCGACGAGGTAGTCGCATTCGATCGTTGAGCGCGTGCCGCCATCGAGGTCGACGGCGCTCGCGGTCACGCCCTGCTCGCCCTGGGCCAGGTCCGTGATCTCGGTGCGATGCAGGATACGGATGCGCGGCTGCTCCGCGGCGTGCGCGAACAGCACCGGCTCGAAGAACTTCTGATTGCAGCGATGCGTGTGCTCGGGCGTCGGCCAGGTAGTGTCCGGCCCGGCTGCGGCAGGCGTGCCGCGCTCGCCGCGCGCCGGAATCGAGTACGCGGGAGAGCTCGATGCCGGTGACGCTCGTCGCCGAGACGATGTCGTTGGGATAGTCCGCAGGTAGCCCGATGCCGCGCAGCTTGTCGGCCACGCCGAGCCGCCGGAATATTTCCATGGAGCGGGCGCCGATCTGACCGCACTTCACGTTCGGTGGGTCATTGAGAGGGCGGCGCTCGGCGACGACGACATCGATGCCTCGCCAAGCCAAATCCATGGCCAGCGTCAGCCCCACCGGGCCACCGCCGACGATCAGCACCCTGGTCCTCATACCACCAATCCCGCGCGATGGTGTTCGTCAGCTATCCTAGCCTGGAGCGGCCAAACGGCAAAGTTGCCCACCCGCTGACTGCTCAATGGGAGGAATTGGCCCCTCACATCTACTGTCTCACACTGATGCGGTTGCTTTCGGCGCACCTCCCCAACTGCGGCGCTGGCGAAGATCGGTTTGCTGAGCCCAGCGATGTTGGTGCCGGACACTGGGAACTGGTCTTCATGCCCCAAGCCGCCATATACGACCGTCGCCGCGAAGACTTGGCGCGTT
>CAVZCJ010000012.1:0-36362 GCA_963773625.1 uncultured Alphaproteobacteria bacterium
CTGGCTGCCGCGATCCGAGTGGTGGATCAGCCCTGCTGCCGGACGGCGCATGGCCAGGGCTTTGCGCAGAGCGGCGAGGGCCAGGTCGGCGATCCAGCCGGTCGCCGGTTGCCCAACCGACGACCCGGCGTGCGAACAGGTCGATGACGACGGCGAGGTACAACCAACCTTCGCGGGTCCAGACATCGGAGATGTCGGCGCCCCACTTCTTGTCGGGCCCCGTTGCCGTGAAGTCCTGATCGAGCAGGTTGGGCGCGACCGGCCAGGCGTGATGGCTGTCGGTGGTTCGTTTGAACCGCCGCCTCTGCCGTGCCCGCAGGCCGTTGTCGGGGTCAGTAGAGCGATCCGGCGGCGACCGACCGTGAGGCCGATATCCCGCAGTTCCCGCGTCATTCGGGGACTGCCATAGGTGCCGTTCGACAGAGCAAAGGCCGACCGGACATGCGCCAGCAACACCATGTCGTCGCGTTGGCGGCGGCAGGCCAGCCGACCTCTCCAGGCGAAATAGCCGCTTTGGCTGACACCGAGCATCCCGGCACAGGCGATCGAGCGGGGAATTGCTCCTTCGCCCCATCGATGAGCGTGAACCTCATCGACTTCCCTGCCCGGGCGAAAAAAGCGGTGGCCTTCTTTCAGGATGTCCCGCTCCTGGCGAAGGATCTCGTTCTCCCGGCGCAGCCGCTTCAGCTCCGCCGTGATATCGGCTCTGCGTTGCCGTCGGGTCGACAGCCTGCCGATCCCCGGCTCCGCCCGATCCAGCGGACCAGCGTCGATAGGCCAATCCCAAGATCACTGGCGATCTCGCGCTGCGTCCGCACGCTGGTTTGCACCAGGCGGACCGCTTCTTCCGCAAACTCCTGAGTAAACCGTCGTTGCTGTGTCATCGAGTTCCTCATTGCTCACTAGGGAACTCTCCACTTTTCCGGAGCAAGTCCATCTCGTGTTTCACGCGGTCGGAAGACAAGCGCCGCGCTTTCGCGGAAAAGTACGGCTGCGTCCCAGCATCAAGCTACAAGTTCGATCCTCAAGGATCCGGCCATCGAGGCGATCATCAACACGACGCCCAACAACGCACACCTCGAAACCACCCGCATGGCCGCGCAAGCCGGCAAGCACGTTTTTCTCGACAAGCCGATCGCCAACACCGTCCATGAAGCCCAAGAGATCGCAAGGGCGTGCGAGAAGGCCGGTGTGATGCTTTCGCTCGGTTACCAGCGCCGGCGCGAGAGCCATTTCCGATGGATCAAATCCGAGATCGATGCCGGCCGCTTCGGCAAGCTCGTACAGGCCGAGGGCAACATCAGCCGCGATCGACTGGGTAAGATTGATCTGAGTTCCTGGCGCTACCAGTCGGTAGGCATGCCCGGCGGCGTAATGTTGCAGATCGGCATCCACTACGTCGACGTACTGGAAATGCTGATCGGGCCGGTGAAGCGCGTATCTGGCATGTCGGCGCAGCTCGTCCTGCCTGGCGACAATCCCGACGTCGCCAATCTGATCTTGGAGCATGAGAGCGGCGCGATTTCCAATCTCACCGCTTCCTACGCGTCGGCGTCGGAATTTTATATGATGAACATCTATGGTAAGGAGGCGAGCGCCTACTACGACATATTTTCCGGCCTACGGCACCTGGTCCGCGGAGACGCCAAGCCACGACCGGTCGCGACCGAAAATAACGACACGATACGCGAGGAGCTGGAGGAATTCGTCCATTGCGCCAGAACCGGCGCCAAGCCGGAGACAGACGGCTGGTGGGCGTCGCGCAACCTCGCGGTCATCAAAGCTGGAGTAAAGAGCGCGAGAGAGGCCCGTGCGGTCTTGGTGAGTGAAGTGCTAGAGAGTGGAGAGTGAGTTCCCCGTCAGTCCCCGCGCGGGCGGGGACTAGCTAGGGCCCGACGGCCCCACAGGCCGGAACCGTGCCGATACTGATGCGCGGGTCTAGAGCATAGCCGCATTGGCTGGAATCGCTGAAAGGGGTTTCTAGACCAGATAAAGTGTAATTCGCTGACCTGACCGCAAGATGTGGGGGCAATGATGGCTTGGCGGCAGGGGCAGAGCTATGCGGAGGACCTGCGGGCGCGGGTTCTGGCGGCGATCGACGGTGGCATGGCGGCGCGGTTGGCGGCCTCGGTTTTCCGGGTCAGCGTGTCTTACATCTACAAGGCGCTGATCCGCCGGCGGCGGACCGGCGAGGTGAGCGCCAGCATGCGGCGCGGTCACCGGCCGCGCAAATTGACGCCGGCGCAGGAGGCCGCCTTGGCGGCCCATATCACGGCTTACCCGGACGTCACTCTGGCGGCTTTGCGATCCTGGCTTTTGGCCGAGCACGGGGCGCAGTTGAGCAACGGGGCGATGTGGTCGGCAGTCGACCGCCTTGGGTTGTCATTTAAAAAAAGACGCTCCGCGCCGCCGAACAAGACCGGCCGGACGTCGCTGCTCGGCGCCGCATCTGGCGGGCGGCGCAGCCCTTTGTTGATGCCGATAAGCTCGTGTTCATCGACGAGACCGGCGCCAGCACCAAGATGACCCGGCTCTACGGTCGCGCCCCGCGTGGCCAGCGCCTGTTGGCCAAAGCGCCGTTCGGCCATTGGAAGACCACGACCTTTGTCGCCGCGCTACGGTGCGATGGTTTGACGGCGCCAATGGTGCTCGACGGACCGATGACCGGCGAGGCTTTCCTCGCCTATGTCGAGCAGGTGCTGATCCCGACGCTTCAACCCGACGATATCGTCGTGATGGACAACCTGCCGGCCCACAAGATTGCCGCGGTTCGCGCCGCGATCACTGCCGCCGGCGCTCAACTCTTCCTGCTGCCGCCCTACTCACCCGACATGAACCCCATCGAAATGGCCTTCGCCAAACTCAAGACGCTGCTGCGCCAGGCTCCAGAACGAACCCGCGATGGTCTGTGGCGGCGCATCGGCGACCTGCTCGACCAGTTCACCCCAGATGAATGCGCCAACTATCTCCGAGCTGCGGGCTACGCAGCCTCAATCTGAAAATGCTCTAGATCTAAGCCGCTGAAATTCGGGGGTAATCCTCGTGGCCTAACCGACAGAGCGCACGAGAGACTATCGATATCTAGAGAATTCGTTCGTTCCACGTGGAACGGAAACATAGGGAGTGTCCGCTCTCGACGGCTAAAGCCGGCCTTGTCGCTGGCGTGGACGGGGTCTCAAAATGCCCCGAAGGCGTCATTACGAAAGAAACTCAGAGGGAGAGCATAGCTCGCTCCTTAGCCGCTCTGGGGGCCGCCCTCGATAACCCGGAAAGCGGGCTGGCCCGCCACCAGCGGTACGTTGAAGGTCGCGACTGGCTGCATCAGACCTTTGAGTGTCAATGAGCCGATGTCTTCGACGGCAATGCAGTCGTCGAGGCGAGCAGCGACACGCTGGCTTATCAGGATTTGGCCATCCTTGGCTTCGGCGCACAGACGCGCCGCGACGTTGCAAACTGTGCCGATCGCAGTGTAGCCCGAACGCTCGGAGAAACCGATCTGCCCCAAGGTCGCGTAACCCTGCGCGATGCCGGCGCCGAAGCCGAGGTCGCGGCCAAGCCGGCGCCATCCGGAGATCAAGGTCGAGGCGGCTTCACGCATTGCCATCGTCATTCTGACAGCACGCTCGGCCGCATCCGGGATCGGTACGGGGTCATTGAAGAACACCATGATGCCGTCGCCGGAAAACTGGTCGAGGGTGCCCTCGAACTGGCTGACGAGCGGCCCCAGCGCGCCATGGTATTCGCGCAAGAAGTCCAGGACCTCCTCGGGCTCGGCGGTCTCGGTGAATGCCGTGTAGCCGCGTAAATCGCAGAACACGACGACAATCTCGCGGCGATGGCTCTCGAGGATTTTCTCGTCGCCCTGCGAGACGATCAGCTCAGCCAATTGCGGGGCGAGAAAGCGCTTCAGCCGCCCGACGCGGCCCAGTTCCTCGACCTGTTCGGCTACCCGCGCCTCGAGCCCTCGGTTGAGCTCCGCTACCTCCTCGGTGCGCTGACGCAGTTCGCCGAGAAGCCGCGCATTCTCCATCGCGATAACCGCCTGCGCCGCAAAGCGTTCCAGCAATGCGATTTCGTCGTCGGCGAAAGGCTTCACCTCCTGCCGATACGCGGTGATGTATCCGAGCAACCCGCCGTGTTTCCGAAGCGGAACGAACAGCACGGTGCGAATGCCTTCAAGCTCAACGGCCGCGCGCGGAATGGGCAGATCGAGGTCCGCAAAATCGGCTATGTGGACAAAGCGTTCGCCCTTCAGGAGGCGGTCGGGGGGTGAACCGGGCGGGTTATCGCGCTGCGCGCGCACCATCGCCGCGTATGGTTCCGACAAGCCGCGCGTCGCTACACCGCGCAGCTGGGTGCCGTCGAACGTAACAAATGCGCCTTTGGCAGCGCCGCAAAGCCGGTGCGCCTTTTCCAGGATCGCTTCGAACACCGGCTGCAGATTGCCCTGCGCCTCATTGATGACCTGGAGCACCTCAGCGGTTGCTGTTTGCTGTTCCAAGGCCTCGCGGGTCTGAGTGATAAGTCGCGCATTCTCCATCGCGATCACCGCCTGCGCCGCGAAGTTCTGCACCAAAGCAATTTGCTTTTCTGTGAACGGACGGACTTCAGACCGCGCGAGATTGAAGGTGCCGAGCAAGTCGTGGTCCTTGCGCATCGGAACGCCCAATCCGGTGCCTCCGCCACCTAGATCAACGATCGCCCGGCGGAATGGCGCGCCCGATCTATACGGCTCGTCGTCCCGCATATCGACGATATGCACATAAGGCGCGCCGTGGATCACCCGAGTGTTTGCTTCGTTCGGACCCGGTTGATCCATCCGCGACAAATATTCGAGGAACGCGCGCTTTAGGCCACGTCCGGCGGCGAGCGAATATCTGGCGTCTTGGGAGCGCAGGAAGAATCCGAAATCGGCTTCGCACAGCCGCACCGCTTTTTCCAGCATCGCATCAAAAACCGGCGCGAGGTTGCCCGGCGACGCGTTGATGACCTGCAAGACCTCGGCGGTTGCGGTTTGCTGTTCTAGCGCCTCACGCGTTTCGGTGATGAGGCGGGCGTTTTCCATCGCGATCACCGCCTGGGCCGCGAAATTCTGGAGCAATGCGATCTGCTTGTCGGTGAATGGCTGCTTGTCAGTTCGGAAAATGCCTATGGTACCTAATAATACTCCCTTCCTGCGCAATGCGACGTTGAGACCGCTCCGGTAGCCGCTGCGATCCACCATTCGCCGAAATTCGCTATGTCCGGCTACGTAATCTGGGCTTTTCTCAAGGTCCTCAGTGAAAAAGACGTCCTGTCCTTCGACCATGCTGGCCGGCGCGCCTCCCGGCATCGGGCGGAACGGCGCGCGCTGGACCATTTCTTTAGCAATTCCGCCGTCTCGATGAACCGCGGCCTCGACCTTAAACAAATCACCGTCGTAGCTAAGGAGGTTACCGAAAGCCGCACCGGACAAGCGCAGCGCTTTCTCCAGCATTGCCTCGAACACCGGAACGAGATTACCCGGCGACGAATTGATGACGCCGAGCACCTCAGCGGTTGCTGTCTGCTGTTCCAAGGCCTCGCGCTGATCGCGGTGTGCTTCGGCGCTGGTGATCGCTATGACCGCCTGTTCAGCGAAGATCTTCAGCAGTTCGACCTGTGTGTCGGAAAAAGCGTTGCGTTCGAGACCCCCCATTGACAAAACGCCGATCACAGATTCGCCGCGCAGCATTGGCACCAAGACCAATGATTTCACGTCGGGCAGGGCAATCCGGTCTCGATCGTAAACTGCATCGAGATCGTCGATGCGAATAGTCCGCCGCTCCACTATTGCGCGCCCGGTCATAGGTCTAGAAGCTGGCGTCGTCGGGAAACTGGCGATAACGGCTTCCCGACGCGCAGGATCATCGCTAATGCCGGTAGAGGCGCGATGATGGATAAGCGTGCCGTCGAATTCGAGTACGGTCGCGCCATAAGCGCCGCAGAGGTCCCGCGCGCGCACCGCGATTAGATCGAACACCGGCTGCGGATCACCGGGCGACGCCGACATCACCTTCAGCACGTCGATAGTGGCCGCTTGTTGCTCGATACGTTCGCTGTATTGACTGTTGCGCTGAGCCAGCGCCTCGGCAATCGCCGCCTCACGCGCGAGCGCAGCGTCGCGCTCGGCTGTGCGTACCTCCAGCTCAGCCTCGAGCTCGGCGATGGACCGCCGGTCGACAACCAAGTGAGCTTTTCTCGGCGCAGCCATCTTCGCGCCTGCCAGCAGTGATTTGCCCTTCGTACACGAATTTGATCCCGCTCGATAGCAATCGGCTGATGTGCCTGCCGAAGAGCCGGTCAGGGTGAAATTCCGCCGGGTCATAGCATCCGGACAAGCGTCCGCTCACGGCGCAGAGGCGACATCGGGCGGCCCGCCAGCGAGTGTCCGCTCACGACCTGTGAACGGCCATTCGTTGTTGCGGTCTTAGCAGGCCATTGGCCGTCGGCATCTGTCTCCGGTGGAGGAGATAGCGTCAAGTTGGGCGGGACGCTGATGTCATTAAGCCGCGTCGATGGGCTGCGATCTACACGGCTTCTGTAAGTTTCAGTTAAGCTAAAAACTCATTTCGCGTCTTACGCTAGAGTTGGGCCAAGCTCTTTTTCAAGGAGCTACATGAACGGAGGAGGCCCAATGTCCGCCATAGATCCCGGTGATAGCAGCACATCGGTGGGCAGCGACTTATCGCGTCGTGAGCTACTGGCCGTAATGGCTCTTGGTTTGGTTGCGGGTGCGCCCGGCGTCGCCAGAGCCGCCGCTCCGGCGGACCAGCTGACCTGGGGCATCCACGTCTCGCTGACGCCGACCTGGTTCGATCCCGCGGAGACCCAGGGGATCATCACCCCGTTCATGGTGCTGTATGCGCTGCATGACGGAATGGTGAAACCGATGCCCGACAAACTCCAGACGCCATGCCTTGCCAAGTCATGGACGGCTTCAGAAGACGGCTTGAGCTATACCTTCGTCATCCGCAAGGGCACCATGTTCCATAACGGCGATCCGGTAACGTCGGACGACGTCAAGTTTTCGTTCGACCGTTACAAGGGTGCCGCGCACGATCTGATGAAGGCGCAGGTGGCGTCGATCGAGACCCCCGATCCCCAACACGTCATATTCAAGCTCAAGAAGCCGTGGCCCGATTTTCTAACGTTTTATTCGAGCGCCTCGGGCGCCGGCTGGATCGTGCCCAAGAAATATGTCGAGAAGGTCGGCGACGAGGGATTCAAGAACGCCCCAATTGGCGCTGGTCCCTACAAATTCGTCTCGTTCAAGCCGGGCGTCGAACTGGTGCTCGAGGCCTTCGACGGCTATTGGCGTAAAAAGCCTGCCGTCAAGCGTCTGGTGATGAAGATGATCCCAGACGAGACGACGCGTCTGGCGGCGCTGAAGCAGGGCGAAATCGACATTGCCTACTCGATCCGCGGCGAACTGGCCGAGGAGTTGGCGAAAACTACCGGCCTGTCGCTTAAGCCGGTCGTCCTTCAAGGACCGAACTGGCTCTATTTTCCCGAGCAATGGGACCCGAAGTCACCGTGGAGCAACCTCAAGGTTCGCCAAGCCGTCAACTTTGCCATCGACCGCGTCGGCATGAGCAAGGCGCTGTTTCTTGGCCACTGCAAGGTGACCAACAATGCCGTCGTGCCGTACACTTTCGAGTACTACTGGCAGCCGCCCGATGCAGTGTACGACCCAGAAAAGGCGAAAAAGCTGCTCGCCGAGGCGGGCTACCCCAATGGATTTGACGCGGGCCTGATGTATTGCGACAGCTCCTACGCCAACATGGCGGAGGTGTCGGTTGATAACCTTCAGGCGATCGGTATCAAAATCCAGCTGCAGCCAATTGAGCGAGCGGGCTTCTTCGCCGGCTATTCGAGCAAGAAATACGCGAAGGGCATCATTCAGGGCGCGAGTGCTGCTTTCGGCAACGCCGCGACGAGGATGGCCTCGTTCGTCATTAAGGGCGGCGCGTTCAGCTACGGCAGTTATCCCGATATCGACGAGATCTACCCGCAGCAGGCCGACGAGACCGATCCGAAGAAGCGCACCGCGCTGCTCGATAAGATGCAGCAGTTGGTCCACGAGAAGGCCGTGTATGCGCCGATTTGGCAGCTCGCCTTCCTCAACGGCATCGGGCCACGGGTCGGCAAGTCGTCGTTTGGTGCCATCCCGGGCTTTGCCTATACAGCACCCTTTGAGGACATTACGATCAAGGCGTAGGCAAACAAGAGCGCCAAAGAGCGCCGGACGAACGAGGAGGCCATGAGACGATACATCCTGCGACGGGTGGGGTATTGCGCCCTGTCGCTGTTCCTGCTGTCGCTGACGATCTTCTTTTTCGTCCGGGTGACCGGCGACCCGGCGGCCCTGCTCGTCGAACCAGGCGCCAGCCCGGCGGACATCGCGGCGATCCACCACCAGTTCGGCTTGGATCGGCCGCTCTGGGTGCAGTACTGGCTGTTCATGACGAGCCTGGTGCGGGGCGATTTCGGGCAGTCGTTCTACTACCAAGTGCCCGTCCTGCAGCTCTACATGTCGCGGCTGCCGAACTCGCTGATGCTGGCTGCGGTGGCAATGGGATTGTCGCTCCTGATCGGCATACCAAGCGGCATCCTGGCCTCGGTCCGGGTCGGCAAGTTCTGGGATAGCGCGGGCAAGGTTTTCGCGCTGCTCGGCCTGTCTCTGCCGTCGTTCTGGGTCGGTCTGGTGCTGATCCTAATCTTCTCGGTCTATCTTGGCTGGCTGCCCTCTTCCGGGGCCGGTTCGCCGCTGCATCTGATCATGCCGGCCTTTGCGCTCGGCTGGTACTTCGCGGCCTCGCACATGCGGCTTACCCGCTCGTCGATGCTCGAGGTTCTCGGGTCGGAGTATATCAAGCTGGCGCGGCTCAAGGGCCTGCCGCAATCGCTGGTCATCGCCAAGCATGCGTTCAAGAACGCGCTGATCCCGGTACTGACCCTGGCCGGGATCAATCTGGTGATCATGGTCAACGTTGCCGTGGTGGTGGAGACCGTCTTCGCCTGGCCGGGCATCGGCCGGCTGCTTTACGAAGGCATCACCTTTCGAGATTTCCCCGTGGTGCAGGGCGTCGTTCTGATGGGCGGCGCGATGATCGTTGTCGTCAATCTGCTGGTCGACGTCCTTTATGCCGTGATCGACCCGCGCATCCGTTTGGAGAAGTGACGCCATGAGCAGCCCAGCAGACGTCATCCTCCTGCCATCGCGGGCGTCGCGCTTCACCTTTCTGAAATCTCTGCGCCGGGCGGACTTCCCGCTGATTCCGACGCTGATCCTCGGCGCGATCGCGCTGATCGCGGTGTTCGCCAATCAGCTGGCGCCGCATAACCCGGAGGTCGGCAGCCTAGTGGCGCGGTTCAAGCCGCCGTTCTGGATGGCTAAGGGCAGCACCCAATACCTGCTCGGCACCGACCAGCTCGGTCGTGATGTGCTCTCGCGGCTGATCTTCGGCGCACGCATCTCAATGGTCGTCGGGTTCACCGCGGTCATCTTCGCCGGCTTCGTCGGGACCGCCCTTGGCATCATTTCAGGCTATCTTGGCGGCTGGGTCGACCAGGTCATCATGCGCATCACCGATACCTGGCTGGCGCTGCCGGCGCTGACCTTCGCAATTTTCCTGGCCGCGATCGTCGGCCCCAGTATGTGGAACATCGTGATCATCCTCGGTCTGACCTATTGGACGCGCTATGCCCGTGTGATCCGCGGCGAGGTGCTCTCGCTCAAGGAACGGGAGTTCGTACGCCTGGCGATCGTGGCCGGATGTTCGCGACGGACGATCATGTGGCGCCACATCCTGCCGAACGTCATCAACACCGCCGTGGTGCTCGGCTCGCTAATGCTTGGCGTCGTCATCATCGCCGAGGCGTCGCTATCGTTCCTCGGCGTCGGCGTACCGCCGCCGGAGCCGGCCTGGGGCCTAATGCTGTCGGACGGCAAACAGGGCCTGATGGTCGGCTATTGGTGGCTGACCGTGTTCCCGGGCTGCTGCATCATGCTGATGGTGCTTTCGGCGAATCTGATCGGGGACTGGCTGCGCGTTAAGCTCGACCCCCAGCTGCGCCAGCTTTGACCGATGTCCAGCGGCCCGCTGCTTGAGCTCGACCATCTTTCCACTCACTACATCGCGGGACAGGGAACCCGAATCGTCAGAGCGGTGGACGAGGTATCGCTGCGCATCAACGCCGGCGAGACGCTGGGGATCGTCGGCAAGTCCGGTTCGGGAAAGAGCACCCTCGCCCTGACAATCCTGCGGGTGCTGCCGACGGCGGCCCGGATCGTCGGTGGGAGGATGATGTTCGAGGGCGAGGACCTGGTCCAGAAATCCGATGCCGAGATGCGCGAGGTCCGCGGCAAGCGGATCGCGATGGTCCTACAGGACCCGATGGCATCGCTCAATCCGCTGTTCACGATCGGCGACCAAGTCGCCGAGCCGATCCGAGTTCACGAGAGAGCATCGCGCGCGTCGGCCTGGAGCCGGGCGCGCGATCTGCTCAAGGCGGTGCGCATTCCGGCTGCCGAGACCCGTGTCAAGCAGCACCCTCACGAAATGTCGGGGGGAATGCGGCAGCGCATCGTCGGCGCGATCGGGATGTCCTGCGAGCCGCGCCTGTTGATCGCCGACGAGCCGACCACCAGCCTCGATCTGACGATCCAGGCCCAATACCTCAACCTTTTGCGCGACCTGCAGCGCGAGCATGGTCTGGCCCTAATCTTCATCACGCACAATCTCGGCATTGTCGCCAAGATGTGCGATCAGCTCGCGGTGATGTATGCCGGACGGGTGGTCGAGTCGGGGCCGGTGTCGGAGATTTTCAACCGCCCGGTCCATCCCTACACCAAGGCGCTGCTCAACTCGATCCCACGACTGACCGATACCGATCAACGGCTGACGGCGATCGAAGGTCAGCCACCGGATTTGGCCGCGCTGCCTCCCGGCTGCTCGTTTGCACCGCGCTGCGTCGAGGCCTTCGACCGTTGCCGCGCCGAGGCACCGCCGGAATTCAATCCAGGCACGCGGCACACGGCGCGCTGCTGGCTCGCGCCGACAGACCAGGCCGCGAGGTTCGATGGCGCCGTGCGTGCGGAGTCCGCTTGATGGTGGTTCTCGAAGCTGAGGCGCTGACCAAGCATTTCCAGACCAAACGGGGGTTTTTCGGCGGCAGCCAGGGCGTGGTGCGCGCGGTCGACGGCATCTCCTTCAAGATCGAGCAGGGCCAGACGCTGGGCGTCGTCGGCGAGAGTGGCTGCGGCAAGACCACCACCGCCAAGCTGGTGCTCGGACTGGAAGAGCCAAGCGCCGGCTGCATCCGCTTCGAGGGCCGCGATCTGGCGACGCTCGACGCGCCAGGGCGCCGCAATTATCGCAAGTCGGTCCAGGCGGTGTTCCAGGACCCCTACGCGTCGCTCAACCCGCGCATGCGGATCCGCGACATCATCGCCGAACCGCTCGTTACCAACGAGCGGCTGCCAGTGGAGGCGGTAACGAAGCGGGTCCATGAGCTGCTCGACCTTGTCGGCCTTCCCCAGCGCGCCGCCGAGTTGTTTCCCCACGAATTCTCGGGCGGTCAGCGGCAGCGCATCGCGATCGCCCGAGCCCTGGCGCTATCGCCGAAGCTGATCGTCCTAGACGAGCCGGTTTCGGCGTTAGACGTTTCGATCCGCGCCCAGATTCTCAATTTGCTCCGCGATCTGCAGGCCCGGCTGGGTCTTTCCTACCTGTTCATCGCGCACGATCTGGCCGCCGTGGCTCATATGAGCCACACGGTCATCGTCATGTATCTGGGGAAGATCGTCGAAAGCGGCGAGGCGCGCCGGCTCGCCCTCGCGCCGAAGCATCCCTACACGGCGGCACTGTTTTCGGCCGCCCTGCCAAGCCATCCCGACGAGCGGCGCGAGGAAATCATTCTGCCGGGCGAAGTGCCGAGCCCGCTCAACCCGCCCGACGGCTGCCGCTTCCATCCGCGCTGCCCGCAAGCCATGGCGATGTGCGGCGAGCAAGTGCCACAGCTCACCGATGTCGAAGGCCGGATGGTCGCCTGCCACCTCTTCACCAGCACGCCGGCGGACACACCCGCCGCGCCGAATTCCCGCCGCCGTCGCCTAAGGCAAGGCGCCGCGTGAACCAATAAGACCGGCCGCGGCGAGATTCGAGGGGAGACGCAATGAACAGGCTGTTGCAGCAATTCCGCCAGCTGGCTCTGCTCGCGGCACTCGCCGCCGGCGCGACCGGCGTGACGGCGGCGACCGCCGCCGCCGACCAGAAGGAGCCATCGGGTCGGGCGGTGATGGCGTGGCACGTGACGATTTCACCGGCCTGGTTCGATCCATCGACCGCGCCGCCGCAGATCACGCCGTTCGGCATGCTGTACGCGATCCACGATGCGCTGGTGCGCCCCTATCCCGGCCAGAAGATGGGGCCGAGCCTCGCCGAATCCTGGTCCGAGAGCCCCGATGGTCTCGTCTACGAATTCAAGCTGCGCCCCAACCTGCACTTTCACAACGGCGACCCGCTGACTACCGAAGACGTCAAGTTCAGCTTCGACCGCTATAAGGGCGCCTCAGCGAAAATCCTCCACGACCACGTTTCCGAGGTGGAGATCGTCGATCCGCGCGTCGTGCGCTTTCATCTGAAGGAGCCGTGGCCCGATTTCATGACCTTTTTCGGGACGACCGCCAGCGCCGCCGGCATCGTACTGCCCAAGAAATACATGACTGAGGTCGGTGACGACGGTTTCAAGAAGCATCCGATCGGCGCGGGACCCTACAAGTTCGTCAGCAACACGCCGGGGATCGAGGTGGTGCTCGAGGCCTTCCCCGACTATTGGCGGCGCGTCCCCAACGTGAAGACACTTGTGATGCGCAGCGTACCCGACGCGACCACTCGCGCCCTGATGCTGAAAACCGGCGAGGCCGACATCGCCTATGCGCTCGACGGCCCCGATGCGGAGGGCCTGCAGGAGACGCCGGGCATCAGGATCGTGGCGACCAAGCATGCCTCGATCTTCTGGATCGACTTCGCCAAGCAGTGGGACCCGAACTCGCCGTGGCATGACATCCGGGTACGTCAGGCGGTCAACTATGCGCTCGACCGCAAGGGGATCAGCCACGCCGCGTGCCTCGATTTCTGTCCGCCGGCCGGCGTCATCGTGCCGCGGGTGATGGATTTCGCCTTGCAGGTCGAGCCGCCGCCTTACGATCCGGCGAAGGCGAAGCAGCTGCTCGCCGACGCCGGGTACCCGAACGGCTTCGACGCTGGAGACTTTGCCGCGATCCCGGGCTTTCCGACCGTCGCCGACGCGGTGGTCAACGACCTCAACGCGGTCGGCATCCGCGTCAAATACCTGCAGATGGAACGCGCGACGTTCTACGCCAACTGGCTGCAAAAGAAGCTGCCGGCGATCTATATGGCAGCGGCGGGCAATTCTGGAAACGCCGCAAGCAGGGTCGATTCCTTTATCTACTCGAAAGGCGCCTACGCCAATGGCGGCTATCCCGACATCGACGACCTGTTCCTGAAGCAGGCGAGCGAACGGGACGTCAAGGAGCGCGAGGCCATACTCTTCAAGATCCAGCAGCTCACGATCGACCGCGCCATGTTCGCGCCGATCATGGATCTGCGCGCGCTGATGGGGGTTGGGCCGCGCGTCACCAGAGATACGATCACCGATGTATGGATGAGCCCATTTCCGTCATACGAGGATATGGAGATCAAGAATTAGAAAAATCGTGATGTCCGCTTCCGACGCCGGTTTTGCCCCATTTCAGACCCTCTTGCCGCTCAGACGGAAGCCGCCGCGAACTCGTCCAGAATATCCGTCCCCGCTGAACCCGGTCGGCGGGTTTATGACGATGCCGTACGCGAGGCGCTGATCGTGGTCTGGGAGGCGTCGGACCGGGTCTGCAGCAAGCGGCTGCGGCCGCTGGTGCCCATCCTGGTCGAGGCGATCGCCGGAACAGGCGGGAGAGGCACCCGCACCGGCAGCAGGAAGCCCGGCCGGCACGGCACCCAGTGCGTGTTGTCGAGCGATATCCCGCCACTTGGCACGATCATGTGGAGGTGCGGATGGTGGGTCATCGCCGAGCCCCACTCGAAACCACTCCTCCTTCCCCTTGGGCTGCCGAAACGCGATCTGAGCTGGGGTGAGCGCCTGGCATCGACGCGGAGCCGGCGGTGGCACCGATGCGGGCGCCGAGGTGCCTGGGATCGGCGGCGATGGTGAGCAGCGTCTCGGCCGCGCTGCGGAACAGCAGGTCGTAGACCATCGCCTTGTTCTGGTAGGCGATCGCGGCGATCTCGGCCGGCAGGGTGAAGAGCGATTGTCGCGGCAAGCCTTGTTTCCAAGGGCGGACCTTCCAGCATCTGGGGATAAAGCACGTGCTATCTCGTAACGACACGGTCGGCATCGCGCAGCACGACATAGATCGCCGGGATCACCAGCACCGTCAGCAGCGTCGATGACGCCAGCCCGAACAGCAGCGAGATCGCCAGCCCCTGGAAGATCGGATCGGTCAGGATCGTCGCCGCGCCGATCATCGCCGACAGCGCGGTCAGCAGGATCGGCTTGAAGCGGATCGCGCCCGGCATCCAGCAACACCTCCCGCAACGTCTGGCCTGGCCGCCGCCGTGCCGGACGAAATCCACCAGCAGGATCGAGTTGCGCACGATGATGCCGGCCAGCGCGATGAAGCCGATCATCGAGGTGGCGGTGAACGGCGCGTGGAACAGCCAATGCCCGAGCACGATGCCGATCAGTGTCAGCGGGATCGGCGTCAGGATCACCAGCGGCAGCTTGAAGCTGCGGAACTGCGCCACCACCAGAATGTAGATGCCCAGCATCGCCACCATGAACGCCGCGCCCATGTCGCGGAACGTGACGTAGGTGATCTCCCACTCGCCGTCCCACAGCAACGTCGGGTGCGACTCATCCATCGGCTGGCCGCGCAAGCTGATCGTGGGCTTCGGCAGGTTGCCCCAGTCATGCTGCGCGATCGCCTTGTCCACCGCGAGCATGCCGTAGATCGGCGCCTCGAACTCGCCGGCCAGTTCGGCCATCACCATGTCGGCGAAATGCCCGTCGCGGCGGAACAGCACCGGCGAGCCCAGTTCCTTGTCGGCACCGCACCACCTGGCCGAGTTCGACCACGGTCTTGCTGCCGGGCAGGGTGTTGGCCGGCACCGGCGTCGAGGCCAGGCGCTCGCTCCAGCTCAGATCGCGCTTCGGCAGGCCGATGCGGATTTCGATCGGGTCGCGTTCCTCGCCGCGATGCGAGTAGCCGACCGGAACGCCGCCGAACAGCGCCTGGATCGTGTCGTAGACGTCGCTTTGCTCGACGCCGAAATATTCGAGTTCGTCCTGATCGATGCTGATGCGCAGCCGCGGCCGCGGATGGCCGTAGGAGTCGGCGACATCGACAATGAACGGCACCGACGGAACAGCTTCTTGACCTCCTCGGCCACCGCCGCCGCGTCTTCGCATCCGGGCCGTAGATCTCGGCCAGCAGCGTCGCCAGCACCGGCGGGCCGGGCGGCACCTCCACCACCTGCAGCGTGCTGCCCTGCGGCAAGGCCAGCGCTGCAGGCGCCGCCGCAGGTCGAGCGCGATCGCGTGGCTGCTGCGCGGTCGCGCTCCGCCTTGTCGGCGAGGTTGATCTGCAGATCGCCCAGTTCCGGCGACTGGCGCATGTAATAGTGCCGCACCAGGCCGTTGAAGTTGAACGGCGCGGCGGTGCCGGCATAGGCCTGCACCGAGCGCACCTCCGGCAGCGCGCGCGCGATGTCGGCGGCGGCGAACAGCGTGCGTTCGGTGTCTTCCAGGCTGCTGCCTTCCGGCAGGTTCAGCACCACCGCCAGCTCCGACTTGTTGTCGAACGGCAGCAGCTTCACCGTCACCGCTTCGGTGTAGAACAGCGCGCAGGCGGCGATGGTGGCGACGCCGACGACGAGCAGGAAGGTCCAGGCGCGCGCGCGCGAGCGCAGCAGCGGCGTCGCGACGGCACGGTAGAGCCGGCCGAGCCGGCCTTCAGTGATGCACCGCTGCCGGCGCCATCGGAGCTCGACTCCTCGGCGGTGCAGCTGCAGCAGCAGCCACGGCGCCACCACCATGGCGACGAAGAACGAGAACAGCATCGCCGCCGAGGCGTTGGCCGGGATCGGCGCCATGTACGGCCCCATCAATCCGGAGACGAACAGCATCGGCAGCAGCGCCGCGATCACCGTCAGCGTGGCGACGACGGTCGGGTTGCCGACTTCCGCCACCGCCTCGATCGCCGCCTGCATGCGGCTGCGGCCGTCGCGCATCGCCCAGTGGCGGGCGATGTTCTCCACCACGACGATCGCGTCGTCCACCAGGATGCCGATGGCGAAGATCAGCGCGAACAGGCTGACGCGGTTGATCGTGTAGCCCATCAGCCGGGCCGCAGAACAGCGTCAGCAGGATCGTCGTGGGGATCACCACCAGCGTCACCACCGCCTCGCGCCAGCCGATCGCCAGGGCGATCAGCACCACGATGGAAACGGTCGCCAAGGCCGAGGTGGAACAGCAGCTCGTTCGCCTTGTCGTTCGCGGTCTGGCCGTAGTCGCGCGTGACATCGACGCGCATGTCGGCGGGATCAGCCGGCCCTGCAGCGTCTGCGACGCGCTCCAGGATGTCCTGCGACACCACCACGGCGTTGGCGCCGGCGCGCTTCGCGAGCGCCAGGCTCACCGCCGGCAGCGCGATCCCAGCCTTGCGCGTCCGGCGTCAGGTTCCACACCCGGCTCTCCGCCGTGCTCGGGCCGATCACCACCTGGGCCACGTCGCGCACATAGACCGGCCGGCCATCGCGCGTGGTCAGCAGCAGCAGGCCGATATCCGGCACGCCGCGCAGCGTCTGCCCGGCGGCCAGCGTGCGCATCAGCCCGGCGTCGCGCACCTGCCGGCGACGAACTCGCGGTTGGCGTCGCGCACCTTGGCGATGAGCTGCTGCAGCGTGACGCCGAACAGCGACAGCTTTTCCGGGTCGGGCTCGACGCGGATTTCCTCCGGCGCCGGTGCCGACGATGTAGCTGGTGCCGATATTGTCGACCTTGGTCAGTTCGGTGCGCAGCTTGACCGCAAGATCGTACAGGTCCTTGTCGGTCCAGCGCGCAGCCGCCTGCGGCTTCGGCGACAGCGTCAGCACCACCACCGCCACATCGTTGATGCCGCGCCCGACGATCAAGCGGCTCCGGAATGCCGATCGGAATCTTGTCGAGGTTGGCGCGGATCTTGTCGTTGACCCGCAACACCGCGTCGTCTTCGTTGGTGCCGACGTCGAAGCGCACGGTGACCACGGCCCTGTCGTCCTGCGTCTGGCTGTAGACATGCTCGACGCCGCTGATCGCCTTGACGATCGCTTCCAGCGGCTTGGTCACCAGCTCCACCGCGTCGGGCGCCTTCAGCCCGTTGGCCTGCACGACGATGTCGACCATCGGCACGCTGATCTGCGGCTCCTCCTCGCGCGGGATGGTCAGCAGCGCGACGAGGCCGGCGGCGAGCGCGGCAAGCAGGAACAGCGGCGTCAGCGGCGAGCGGATCGTCGCGCGCGTCAGCCGGCCGGACAGGCCGAGGTTCATGGGTGCACCAGCACGTCGCCGTCATGGACGCCGGACAGAATCTCGAGACCGTCCGGCAGCGTTGGCGTGGGCCGCTTCTGTCCACGCTGCACCGGCGTCTCGACAACGCTGCCGTCGGCCTGCTTTGCGCGCACGTAGTCGAGGCCGAACCGGGTCTCGACAAAGCTCTCCGGCACCACATAACCCTGCCGCGTGCCCGCGTTGATCCACACGAGCACGCGATCGCCGACGAAGTAATTTCCAAGGCTGGCAACCTTCGCGTCGGCGACCACGCGGCCCTCCTCGATTTGCGGATAGATCAGGGTGATCGTGCCGTTGGCGCCGGGTTCGGCACCCAGCTGGTGCGCGGTCGAGCCGGATGGGGTCGCCGGGTTTCAGAATGGCGGCGTGGCGCTCGGGAAGTCGCAAGCGCAAGCGGAACGGCTGCTCGCCGATCGTGGCGATGGTATCGCCATTCAGCACCACCGTGCCTTTGGTCAGCGGCACGGTCAGCACGCGCCCGGCGACCGGCGCCAGAACCTGACCTTCGTCGAGATTCTGCTGCGCTAGGCGCGTTCGGCGGTGCGCGCGCGCAGCGCCGAGCTGGCCACATCGACCGCGGTGCGCGCCTGGTCGTACGTGGTTTGCGAGCCGCACCTTGGCTGCGATACAGCGTCTCCGCGCGCGTCAGATCGGTCTGCGCCTGCGCGAGCTGCGATCTGCAAACCGGCGATCTGCGCATCGAGCGAGTTGATTTGCAGCAGCAGCTTCTCGTCGCCGACCACGGCGATGACCTGGCCCTGCTTGACGGCGTCGCCCTGGCGCACCGAAAGGCTGGCAATGGTGCCGCCGATGCGCGCGCGCGCCGGCACGACGTTCGGGCTTTCCACCGTGGCGAACACCGCCTTCTCGTCAATGAGGTCGGCGAGCTTCACGGTGAAGGTCGATTGCGCGCCGGCGTCCGGCGCGACTGCGCAGATGAAGGCGAAGGCTAGAAGCAGACGGCCGCGCATCGGTGGTCCTTCTTGTGAGACGGATCAGCCTCGCGCGCCGCCGCCCGGTGCGGCGCAATCGACGTCCGATCGCCAACCAAAACATTGATCTGGGTCAAGGCGTAGACCCGCGGGCAAGGCCAATCTTCGACTGAAATGGGCATTTACTTCTTGTTCTGGCTTTGGTTCCGACTGGGGCCGCGACGCCGCTTCATGTCGGGGAGAGGATCGTCCGCGGAGGGCGCAGTGCAGAAAACCTCGAACAGTGCTTCCAGCACCCGTTGTGCGGGAACGCTGGTCAGCGAGTACCAGATGGTCTGGCCGTCACGCCGCGATCGGATGAGACCCTCCCGGCGTAGCAGCGCCAGGTGTTGGGAGGTCGTTAAATCGCGGAGACCGAGAAAGGCGGCGAGATCCCCAACCGAGCACTCACCTTCGCTCAGCCGGCAGAGGATGAGCAGGCGATGGCGATTGGCGAGCGATTTGAGCAGTTCGCTTGCACTGTCGGCAGCCGCCAGCATCTGGCCGGGATTGATGTCCATATCTCACTCTTCGTACTAGCGTAGATACGCAACTATGCATATATCGTCAACCAGTCGCGTTGATTCTCGCTCGGGACTGGCCATGCGGCCGGCTCCCTCTGGCAGCGCACATTAGGAGATAGGACATGGCCGAGATCGTCGTACTTGGCGCCGGATTAGGCGGAACCTTGATAACTTACGAGCTGATCCCGCAGCTGCGGTCCGGCGACAGACTCACATTGATCGGGCTGGAGGAGCGCTACCATTTCGTGCCGTCCAACCCGTGGGTCGCGGTCGGCTGGCGCGATCGCCCGGCAATCGAGGCAGATTTGCACAAAGTCATGGAGCGCAAAGGGGTGCGTTATTTGACCCAAGGCGCTCGGCACGTGGACCCCGTGGGGCACCACATCGAGCTGAATAATGGCGAGACCATTGCGTATGACTACCTGGTCATCGCCACGGGGCCGGAGCTCGCTTTCGACGAGATCGAGGGGCTTGGTCCAGACGGGTTCACCCAATCGATCTGCCATGTCGATCACGCCGTGCATGCGCGCGAAGCCTTTGAGGAATTCTGCAAAAACCCAGGGGCGATCGTTGTCGGCGCTGTGCAGGGAGCGTCCTGTTTCGGACCCGCCTATGAATTCGCCTACATCCTCGATACCGAATTGCGCAAACGGCGGATTCGCGACCGCGTGAAGATGATATTCGTCACCCCAGAACCCTACATCGGCCATCTCGGCCTCGATGGGGTCGGCGATACCAAGTCGCTGATGGAGCACGAGTTCCGCAACCGACACATCGCCTGGATCACGAACGCACGCGTCAAGGCAGTCAGCGCGGTCAGGTAACACCTCTGCCACGATGTCGGTGATGCCGAGCTCGCGCCCCACAGCTTTTGCGGTGCTGCGGCTGTCTCCCGTCAGCATGACAATGGCAAGGCCTTCGGCGCGCAAGGCCGCAAGCGCTTCGGCGGCCATGGGCTTTACCGGATCGGCGACGGCCACAAGTCCCGCGGCGCGGCCGTCGACCGCCACCAGCATCACGGTCTTGCCTTCCTGCCGCATCGTTTCGGCGCGTGCGGCGAGATCATCCGCGGTAATGCCGTGGGCTTCGAATAGCGCGCGATTGCCGACCGCGACCCGCCGCCCATCAACAACGCCGGTCACGCCTCGGCCGCTTTCGGCGACGAAAGACTGTGGCTCGACCAGGACGAGGCCACGTGCCGTGGCACCCTCGATGAGCGCCGCGGCAAGCGGATGCTCGCTGCTGCGCTCGAGGCTGGCGCTCAGGCGAAGGATATCGTCTTTAGCAAAGCCGGTTGCAGCCACGACGGCGGCGAGACGCGGCTGACCCTCGGTGAGGGTTCCGGTCTTGTCGATGACAAGCGTATCCACTTCGGCGAGAAGCTGCAGGGCTTGCGCGTCGCGGACGAGAACGCCCGCGCGAGCCCCCCGCCCCATACTGACCATGATCGACATCGGCGTCGCCAGCCCGAGCGCACAGGGGCAGGCAATGAGCAGGACTGCCACGGCATTTAGCAGCGCGAAGGCCATCGCCGGCGGCGGGCCGAAGAGCGACCACGCGATGAAGGCGGCGACGGCGGCGGCGACCACGCTCGGCACAAACCAGCCGGAAACCTTGTCGGCAAGGCTCTGGATGGGAGCGCGGCTACGCTGTGCTGCCGCGACCAGCCCGACGATTCGCGCCAAAAGCGTATCTCTGCCGACCCGTTCGGCACGCATCACGAAGCTGCCACTCGTGTTGAGTGTGGCGCCTGTCACCTTGTCGCCGACCGCCTTCTCGGCGGGTAGCGCTTCGCCCGTGACCATGGCCTCGTCAACGGCACTGTGACCTTCGAGCACGACGCCGTCGACCGGGACCTTCTCGCCGGGCCGCACGCGCAGGCGGTCGCCAACGACGATCGCGTCCAATGGAACATCCTCCTCGCCGCCATCGGCGCGCAGGCAGCGCGCCGTCTTGGGCGCGAGACTGAGAAGGGCCCGGATGGCGCTACCGGTCCGGGCGCGGGCGCGCAGCTCGAGCATCTGTCCGAGCAACACGAGGGTGATGATGGTCGCGGATGAATCGAAATAGATCGCGACACTGCCATCGGGTCCACGAAACGACGGTGGAAAAGCATTGGGAAGGAGCAAGGCCGCGAGGCTGTACAGATAGGCGACGCCGGTACCGATGCCGATCAGCGTGAACATGTTGAGGTGGAGGACGACGAACGATTTCCATGCGCGCACGAATATCGGCGCGCCGCCCCACAGCACGACGGGCGTCGCCAGCGCTAGTTGCACCCAGCCAAGAATCTCCGGCGACGCCCAATCGCCCACGAAGCGCTGGGCGCCGTGTCCGAACATTGCCAGCACTGCCAGTGGCAGCACGAAGCCGAGACCGACCCAGAATCGCCGCGTCATATCTGCGAGTTCAGGGTTCGCGGCCTCTTGTTGGGTCGGCGTCGCTGGCTCGAGCGCCATGCCGCAGATCGGGCAAGCACCCGATCCGCGTAGCCGCACCTCCGGATGCATTGGGCAAGTCCAGGTGACACCCGATTCCCCTGGCGAGATGGGGAGCGCGCAAACTCCACTCGGGCAACTCGTGTCGATCGGCGCGCGCGTCACGGCAAGAGGCGCTGCAGAAGTAGTATGTCTGGGCTTTGTATTTAAAGCGATGCGCAGCGGTCGCCGTATCGATGTCCATGCCACAAACCGGATCGATTTCGGCGGCGATTTTTACCTGCTTCTCGGAGAGGCAATTGTCTGTTGCTGTGGCTGCAGTCCTGGATGATCCACAATTCATTGTCGGTCCATATTGTGAGCGCCGTCGAACCGCATTACCTGGCGTAAATGGCCGCGTCTTACTTTGATATGGATCAACACGCAGCCCGCCCTCGGGCCGATCAACAGGGTAAGATTGCCTCCATTCGCTCAACGACAGCGTCGTAACCCATGGCCGGTGCCTCGTGCTTTCGGCAGCTGCCGCCTCCCCGGCGCGTTTTCGACAACGCCCCAGAGCCGAACATGTCCGTCGCTTATGGTGACGCACTGATCTAGATCAGTGCGTGAGGATGCTCTGCACGATAGGTTGCGCTCTTGTTGAAAGCCGGTTCCCTCCATTTGGACTAGGGCAGTAACCATGAAGATGCGGTTCAATGTTGCTTGCGGGGCGATATTGGCGACAGTAATTGCTGGTTCGAGTATCCGCGCAGAAAATACAACATCGCTACCGGCGCGCAGCGACACTTTCGATTTGGCGACCTATCGTCAGATGGAAAAGAGCGACCCGCGTACTCTTGGCATCATTCTCACTGCCATGCGTGAGACTATCTTCTATACCGAAAAATCGATGGGCAGGTCTGTCATCTGTGCGTCTCCTATGCCCATTCCAGTTGCTGAACTCATCGACCGCGTCGACAAAGAAATTGCCGCGCCATCGAATCCGGCCATCCACCAGTACGCAGACAACTACCAATTGGCTTTTATTTTCGTCAGCGCGATGAAGAACGCCGCATACTGCGATTGAGGAACTCTTGGCGGGCTCGCGGCCACCCGCCGGGTACATTGAACATCTCCCTCTCGCTGCTGAAACGCTGGCTTGCTGCGCTGCCAGCACGGGCAAAAGATCGGCGCCGCGTCGCCCCAGTCGGAGATCGCGCGCTTTGCGGGTTTGCAAGCGGCCTTCGAGAGGATCTGCCGTGGGGCCGCTATTTGCTGCATTTTACCTAGACCGCGTCTCGTGAGCGTTTTAAGCAGCAGCCGATCGGCTTTTACCAATGGCCGGCCTCCCGTTCACGGGACCGGCCATTTCTCCTCGAATGAAAAAGCGCTAGTGGCGAGCGATATACCGCGCGTCGGTCACACACCGGCAACGGCTTCGAGTGGCTCACCCGCCCAGGTCGGATCGTCGAAGACGCTGTTCGGCCAGGGAAGACCGTAATGCTCGCGGAGCATGGTGCCGGCGTATTCGGTGCGGAACAGACCGCGGCGCTGCAACAACGGTACGACCTCGGCGGCAAACACGTCGAACTGCACCGGCAAGAGCGGCGGCATCACATTGAACCCGTCCGCCGCGCCGTCGGTAAACCAGTCCTCGATCAAATCGGCGATCTGTTCGGGCGTGCCGGCAGTCACGAAATGGCCGCGGGCGCCGGCGAGGTAGCCGAGCAGCTGCCGTAGGGTCGGCTTATCACGCTTTACAAGGTTCAGAATCACCTCGGTGCGGCTCCTGGCCGCTTGGACCGTTTCAGAGGCAGGAAAATCTTCGGGCGTGAGCGGCCGGTCGAGCGGCAGATGCGAAAAATCATGCCCGCCGAAGCGGCCCGAGAGCCGCTTGCGGCCGACCTCGGGGTCGCTCAGGTCGTTGACCTCGCGAGCCAGGCGCTGCGCCTCGGTCTCGGTCGACGCGATTACCGGGCTAAGTCCGGGCAGGATCAGTACATGTTCCGGGTTGCGACCCTCGACCGCTGCTAGCCGTTTCAGATCGGCGTAGAACTCCTGAGCGGTCGATTTCGCCATGTGCGCGGTGAACACAGCTTCGGCATGCCGCGCGGCGAAGCGGCGCCCGGTGTCGGATGATCCGGCCTGCACCAGCACTGGCCGCCCCTGCGGGCAGCGTGGCATGTTGAGCGGCCCCTTCACAGTGTAGAAATCACCCCGATGATTGATCGATCTGATGCGGTCGGCACGCGCGTAGACGCCGCGGGCTCGATCGTCGATGACCGCATCCGCAGCCCAGCTGTCCCAGAGATCGTTCACCACCTCCATAAATTCCTCACCGCGAGCATAACGGTCGGCGTGGCTTACCTGACCGACCCCACCGTAATTCTCCGCTGCGGTCGCCAGCCATGACGTTACGATGTTCCAGGCAGCGCGGCCGTTGCTGATGTGATCGACAGAGGCGAACTGTCGCGCCAAGTTAAAAGGCTCTGTGTAGGTGGTCGAAGCAGTGGCGATCAGCCCGACCCGGCTCGTCGCCCCGGCCACCGCCGCCAACACCGTGATCGGCTCGAGCCAGGTGCGCGGCGCCTGGGCGACATCGCCGCCCAGCGCCAGCTGGTCGGCGAGAAAGATTGAATTGAACAGGGCAGCCTCAGCCCGCCGCGCCAAGTGCTGATAATAGTGGATGTCGGTCAAAGCCAACGGCGAGGACGCCGGATGCCGCCACGATGCCTCATGATGTCCCCGACCATGGATGAACAGATTGAGGTGCAACTGCCGTTTCATGATGTCGCCTCGCCGCTGCACGCCTGATCTGGCCCCAGTCGATTATCGATAACTGTCGATTATCGAGAACTATCAAGCCGCATTGGCTTCCTCGAACATGCGGCGGTGCAGCGCAAAATCATAGTCGCGCTCGAGCAGGTTTTCCGGGTCCCAATCGCTGCGCTTGGCACCGTAGAAATCGCCGCCATAGACATGAATAGCCGCGGTCAGGCGGCCGAGTGGGTTCGTCACTGAATGGATCACGTCGCGGCCCAACGGCTCGGCGCATCCTTCGCCCAACGATTTGGCGCCGGCCGCCTCGATCAATCCGCCCTTGTCGCCCGCAACGCGGCGCCAGAAGATGTTGTCCTCCCTACCCGTATAGACGCCGATTACCGCCCACATCCGGTGGTCATGGGGCATGATCGTCATCTTTTTGCCCCACACGACGTTGAGTACGGTCAGCGTCTCCGACCTGTAGAGCGGGGTGACTCCGGCCCGCGTCGGCTCACCGAGCGCCGCCAGGATCGCGGCCGGGTTTGAATTGGCCCGCGCCAGCACCTCGCGCGCCGTCTTATGGTTCGGATCCTCGCGCACTGCGGCGCGGCAATCCTCGATGAAGCGATCGATATCGAACACAGGTTCCTCCATAGCCATGCCTGAAAGCGCCAAGGGCTGGTGCAATCCAATTAACCACCGACACCGAACAATCGCGAAACCTAGGCGCGCAGCCGCGGGCAGAGGCGCAAGGCATTTTCGCCGAGTATCTTGCGGCGGGCGCTTTCGCTGAGCCGCGGGCGATCGACGGTCTGCTGCACCGCTTCCGGCCAGGCGGTATCGCCATGCGGCCAGTCGCTGGCAAACAGCCACATATCCTCGCCCAATTCCTCGACGCAGAATTCCAGCGAGCGCTCCCAGCTGTCCATGCCGTGGAAATAGCGGCCTTCGGCGATGACCTCGCGCGGCATCCGCTTCAGGTTCGGCACATGGCCCGGCGACATCAGATAGTGCGTGTCGAAGCGGTCGAGCGCTGCCGGCAGCCAGCCGCCGGCGGTCTCGATAATGGCCGCCCTGATCCTCGGGAAGAGGTCGAAGATGCCGCCGCCGATCAGCGCGCCCATCGCCGCCATGCCGGCCCACGGGTTGCTGAGCCCGTGCAGCAGGAACCAGGCGCCGTCGAGGTCGCGGGTGCCGGGGCCGTAGGGCGGGCGCGCCGTGCCGCCATGCGCGAGCAGCGGAAGGTCGAGGCTCTGCGCCGCATCGTAGAGCGGGTAGAGGTCGGGGTGGTCGAGCAGCTTGCCGCCTGGCGCCTGCGGCGAAATGTAGACGCCGACGAGGTTGGGGTCGCGCTCGGCCCAGTATTTCAGCTCGGCGACGCCGGACGGCACGTCGCGCATATTGGCGACGAGCGGTCCATTTCAGTCGCGTCGGCGCCTGCTTGCAGAAATCGACGACCCAGCGGTGATAGGCGCGGTAGAGCGCGTTCTCGAACCCGACATCGCGCAGCGCGCAATAGCTCGACACATGCGTCGGGAACAGCACGTTGATGTCGATATGCGCGCGGTCCATGTCCTCGAGCCGCGCCTTGACGTCCCAGTTGACCTCGGGCGGATCGGCGGCAGCGGGTCTTTGCGGCCCGGCGGGAAAGCGACGCGGCCGTGCTCCATCTCCGAGCGGGCGGTGACGCCGAACGTGTCGCGCACGCCGAGCGCGCGCCCCGCCTCGATCTGCTCGATGACCGCGGTGGTGCTGCCGAACAGCGCGTAGCGGTCGCCCTTCTTCTCCTGCAGCGCGACCGCCTCGCACAGCCGGGTAACGGCGCGCGGTATTCGGGGTCGATGTAGTCCTTGAAGAATTTGTCGGCGCGCTCGCGGATATGCGCGTCCATGTCGACGACGGTATGGCCGTTCCAGCTCATGGATGCTCCTCTCCGTGGTCGGCCTAGACGCGGGCGGCGGCGGGCTGGTTACCCCGCCGCTTGGCGGCGGCTGCGGCCTTGGCGAAATCCTCCTCGCCGAAGCCGTAGAGCCGGGCGCCGCCGCCGAGGATCTTGCCGCCGATATCGGGGGTGATGCTGGGATTGGTCAGCACCCGGTTCGAGACATCCGGGAAGCTGGAGTCGAAATGCGGGAAATCGCTCGACACGCAGATATTGTCGGCGCCGCCGAGAAGCTCGACGACCGAGCCGACCTCGGTCTCGCCGCTCTCGATCGCCGAGAAGCAGTTGCGCTTCCAGTATTCCAGCGGCGAGAGCTTGAGATAGGGCGCATCGGCGTCGTGGTGCTGGCGCAAATCCCATTCGATGCGGCCCAACAGGCCCGGCACCCACCAGCTCTGCGCCTCGAGGAAGGCGACCTTGAGCCGCGGGTAGAACTCGAAGATGCCGCCCAGCATCATCGCGATCAGCGCCAGCTGCATCTCGGTCGAGTGGCTCGCGACGTGGCGCATGAAGCGGTTCTCGCCAAAGCGCGGCTCGATCGTCGAATAGTAGGAGCCGGTGCCTTCGTGGAAGCACATCGGCACGCTGCATCTCCTGCAGCATGCCGTAGAGCGGGTCCCAGTAATTGGAGTGCCAGTAGCGGCCGTTGAGGTAGTTGGGCCGCACAAAGGCGCCGACCGCGCCGTATTCGCTCGACGCAGCGATCGAGCTCCTGGCAGGCGAGGTTGACGTCGTGCATCGGCAGCATCGCCGCCATCTTGAGCTGGTCGGGGCTGTGCTGACAGAAATCGTGCAGCCAGTCGTTGTAGGCGCGGCAGATGGCGTTGGAGAAATGCGGGTCCATGTTGTCGCGGGCGAGGAACGACAGCCCGACGGTCGGGAACAGCACGGCGATGTCGATCCCCTCCATCTCCATACCCATGACCTGTGCCTCGGCGTCGTAGCCGCGCTCGACCGCGAACATGACATTCTTGTTGGCGCGCGCCGGAGACGAGCGGGCCGCGCGTGCGGTTGTATTGCGAGATGTTGCCGTCGTTGCTGGTCGGCGTGCCGTCGAAGAACCACAGCGGCCGGCCGCGCATGCCGGTGCTGCCGCCATCGACGCGCCGCTCCGACGAGGTGACACGGTCCTTGAACTCCGGGTCGAGATATTTGTCGAACAGGTCGATGGGCTCCATGATGTGCATGTCGCAATCGACGAACCGGTGGCCGTTCTTCATCGCTCGTTCCTTCCCTGGTGTCGCGAGCGCGCCGTTTGCCTGACGCCCGATCGAACATCACGCGCGGGTGCGTGACGGCGATCATAACATCCCGTGCCGGCCGCGAGTTAATATGTATTCGGAAACGATACTGCGGTAGAAGCGGTAGCAATTTGATGTAAATTAAACAACTTTCCCTGTTTTCGAGCGTAAATTCTCGGCATCTCTCAACATCGAGCGACGGCACACCCATCCCCGTCTCACGCTTCCGGAAGGATCGCTTCAGCTCTCTCTCGCGCTGCTGCCGCCATTTCATTCTTGCCAAGCTGGCCGAGCACCTGACCAAGATGCCGCCAGCCCCAGGCATTGCGGGGCCGGTGCTTTAGCCGCTCATCGAGGAGGTGTTTCGCCTCGCCGAGTTTGCCGGCGCGCAACGCGGCGTCTATCAGCATCTCGTTGAAGAGGTCGCGCTGTGCATGGCTGCCGCCGATCCGCCATATCCTCTCCCGAACCGCCGATAGCTCGCGGAATGCTCCCTCGTGATCACCACGCCGCGACGAGAGAATCGCTCGCGCCAATGCCAGCCCGGGATTGCCGGCTACCGCCGCCTCGCTCTCTGCACTTTGCGCCGCGTAACGCGACAGGCTCTCGGCGAAGCGCGATGCGTCGTGGGTGCGTCCCGCGGCGGCCAGGGCGATCAGATAGTGCACGTCGCCGAATGTGAGCAGGTGGTCGTCGATATGCCCGTGCGACCGCTCGGCTAGCTCCCGCCAACGATCGCCGACATCGACGCCCGCCTGTTCCAGCCGCCAAAGCAGCGAAACAGCGTTCGAGATGTCAAGCAGGTCGTCGGTCGGCTCCGGACGCACCTGGCGGTCATAGAGTTCGAGCACGCGGTCATGCGCGCCGAGCTCCAACTGGAACAGGCAGCGATGCCACAGCGCGTGATAGGCGAAGTTGTTGCACTCCCCCCAATTCGTTTCGAGACGCTCGGTCCAGGCCACACCATCGCGCGGCCGACCAGTCATCTCGAAGACATGCTGCACCGCGTGCGCAGCCCAGATGTCCGCCTCATTAAGCTCGATCGCCTGTCGACCCGTACGCTCGGCAGCTTCGTACTCGCCGGCTTCCTCGAGGCCGAAGGCATGGCAACCGAGGACGAAGCCGTAACCGGGCATCCCGGCGTGCCACACCGGCAGAGCGCGCGCGACAACATCGCGCATCCGTTTGCTCTCGCCAGCGTAAAAGCATCCATATTGCGCAAGCTTGAGGGCCAGCACGTCATGCGGGTGCTCGGTGAGGATTGCCTCCCAGCGCGCCGTGGCACCAACGAAATCCCCGGCGACCCAGGCGCCGAGCGCTGCGATATGCGCCGCTTCGCGTGGTGTGACGCCAGCTATTCGACTGGCCTTTTCGGCCGCTTCCAGCGAGCGTTGGGCGCGAGGAACCATGGCGCGCTGGCCGAACAACATCATAAAATAGCCGCGCAAGCAGTGCGCCATCGCATACTCGGGATCGGCCGCGAGGGCCGCCTTGAGGCGGTCGCCGGTGTCCTTTCGGAAGCCGAGATAGGCGTTGATGGTCTCGTCGAGTAGCGTGACAGCTTCGCGAGCAGAGGCGGTTACCGGATTGCCGTGTCCGTCTTCGACGATCATGGATCCTCCGCTTGCCTTGCCACTTCGTCAGTGCCGCTCCCATACTCTCCGACGTTCACCGGAGGCAGCATGCAGTACGACCTTACAGCAACGCAGCGAGCGGTGCAGGCAAAGGCGCGAGAGCTCGCGCGCGGGCCGATCGCGGAACGCGCGGCCGAGATCGACCGCAGCGAAGAATACCCCTGGGACAATGTCGCGCTGCTGAAGGAAGCCGGCTATTTCGGGATGACGATCCCTGCCGCCTATGGCGGTAAGGGCGCCAGCTATCTCGACGCGGTGCTGGTGATCGAAGAGATGGCGAAATGCTGCGGCATCACCGGACGCATCGCCGTCGAGGCGAATATGGGCGCGATCGGTGCGATCATGAAATACGGCAGCGAGGCACAAAAGCGGCTCGCCGCCGATCTCGTTCTCTCAGGCGACAAGCCGGCGATCTGCATCACCGAGCCCGGCGCCGGCAGCGCCGCGAGCGAGATGACGACGCGAGCCGACCGGCGCGGCAACGGCTTTGTCCTCAACGGAAAGAAGCACTGGATCACCGGCGGCGGTGTATCGCGACTGCACTTGGTCTTTGCCCGGGTGTTCGATGAGAGCGGCAACGAAGAAGGGATCGGCGGCTTCATTGCGATCCGCGACGAGACAAAGGGCCTCAAGATCGGCAAGCGCGAGCCGGCAATGGGACTGCGCGGCATCCCCGAAGCCGAGATCATTTTCGAGGACATGGAGCTGACGGCTGACGCCTTGGTGCTTCCTCCGCGCGGTTTGCGCAAGGGCTTCGCCGATCTGATGAATGCCTATAACGGCCAGCGCATCGGCGCCGCGACCGTGGCGCTCGGCCTCGCCGAGGGCGCCTACGAGCTCGGGCTGGCCTACTCCAAGGAGCGCAACCAATTCGGCCGACCGATCTGCGAATTTCAGGGCGTGCAATGGATGCTCGCCGATATGGCGACCCAGATCGCCGCCTCCCAGGCGCTGATTTACAAGGCCGCGGCGGGTGCCGGCGATGGCTTCCCGGACGCGACAGAGGCGGCGCAGGCCAAAATCTTCACCTCCGAGATGGCGATCAAGGTGACCAACGACGCGCTGCAGTTATTCGGTGCGGCCGGTTACTCGCGTAACCGGCCGCTCGAACGCATGGTGCGGGACGCACGCATGTTCACCATCGGCGGCGGCACCGCGCAAATCCTGCGCACCGTCGTCGCCTCGCGGCTGCTCGGTCGCCGGCTTCCGCAGACCCGCGATGGGTACCTCGTGGAGCGCCCGGAGTAGGCGCTCACGCGGCGATCGGCTGCTCTCCCTCCAGCAGCACGCGGTATAGATAGCGGTATTCGGTCATGTCGTAGTCGGTGGTTGCCTGGTGCAGCACGCTACGATTGTCCCAGATCACCATGTCGCCCTTGCGCCATTTATGGCGGTAGACGTACTTGCGCTGCGTCGCGTGGGCGAACAGGTCGGCGAGCAGGTCAAACGCCTCCTCGTCGTCCATGCCTGCGATGCCGGTGACGCGGTTGGGGCTGAGATAAAGGCCGATCCGGGCATTGTCCGGATTGCGCCGGGCGACTGGGTGTGCCGCGGACGGGGTCGCGGCCAGAAGCTCCGGCGTTAGCTGCGTGATCTTGCGGTCGAACCGGGCACCGCGATAGGCGTGCACCGCTTTCAGACCGGCGATCCGGCGCTTTGTCGGCTCGGGCAGATCGTCATAGGCGGCCTGCACAGAGGCAAACTCGGTGTCGCCGCCGCTCTGGGGGATAGCAATGCCGTAAAGAACCGTGGCTTTCGGCGGCGCTGCATAGTTGGAGTGGTCCGTGTGGAAATCCTCGCCGCGCACCGCGCGGCGTACCCCGCCCTGCTCGAGGTCGCGGTTGGAAAGCGAACTGACCAGCGGGTATTCCGGCAGGCGGTAATTGCTGAACTGCTCGGGGACGATCTGGCCGAACAGCTGCGCCGCGGTGGCGAAGCGCGGCGGGTCGAATTCTTGGCCGGGAAAGACCAGCACGGCAAAGTCGGCGAAACACTGATAAAGGTGCGAGCGGGTTTCCGCGTCGAGCGGCTGGCCAAGATCGACACCGGTGATCTCGGCGCCGATCACGTCGGTAAGCGGCCGAACTTCCATGGCGATGTCTCTGGTTCCGATTGGTCAGGCGCGAGCCTAGCAGCGTACGCTCGCCGCGAAAAGCCGTGACCCCTCAGTGGGCAACGCTAAGCTACGAACCGATCCGTGAAGAGAGTTGAATCCAACGGCACTCCTGAGAATGATGCCGCCAGTACGTCGAGGAACCTGCGATGAGCGATCAGATCAAGCATGTCAACGCGCGCGAACTGAAGCGGCAACTGCATGACAGTGGCGAAATCGCAGTACTGGACGCGCGCGAGGAAGGCGTCTTCGGCCGTCGCCATCTGCTGATGGCGTCCTGCGTACCGCTGAGCCGGCTCGAATTGCTGATCGACGATTTGGTGCCGCGCCGCGGCGCGCGGGTCGTGTGGAGCGACGCCGGCGACGGATCGGCGCTTCGCGCCGCCGAGCGGATGGGCGCTCTGGGTTATCGGGATGTGGCTGTGTTGGACGGCGGTATCGGTGCCTGGGAAGCGGCCGGCTATCGCGCCTACAGCGGCGTGCACGTACCGAGCAAGGCGTTCGCGGAGGTCGTCGAGCATGAGGCCGGCACCCCATACCTCTCTGCGCCGGAGCTGAAGTCGCTGATCGATGGCGGCGCCGACATCGCCATCTTCGACAGCCGCTCGTATGAGGAGTACCACAACAACAGCATTCCGACGGCGATCAGCGTTCCGGGCGCGGAACTCATTTACCGCTTCAAAGATATGGTGCCGTCGCCGGACACGACCGTCATTGTCAATTGCGGTGGTCGCACGCGCAGCATCATCGGCGCTCAGTCGCTGCGCAACGCCGGGTTTCCGAATAAGATCATGTCGCTGAAGGACGGCACCATGGCTTGGCATCTCGCCGGATATGGTGTCGTCAACGGGGCAACGCGGCGGCCGCCCGAGGTTTCCGATGCCGGGCGACAGGTTGCAACCGAGGCGGCGGCGCGGGTCGCCGCGCGCTGCGATATTCGGCGGATCGACAAGGCCACGCTTTCGGCTTGGCGAGCCGAAGCCGACCGGCGCTCCCTCTATGTGCTCGACGTCAGGACCCCAGAAGAATACGAGGCAGGGCATCTTGCAGGTGCCCGCTCGGCGCCGGGCGGTCAGCTCGTGCAGGAAACCGACGCCCACATCGCCATCTGGAACGCCCGGATCGTCCTGGTCGACGACAACGGCGTGCGGGCGACGATGACCGCTTCCTGGCTGAAGCAGATGGGCTGGAACGACGTGGACGTGCTCATAGCCGCGCCAACGGACGGCGACTGGATCGCCGGACCGCACAAGCCGCACGTGCTCGGGCTTGATGGCGTCACGGTCGATACCATCCAGCCGACCGAACTGCAGGATCGACTGGCTGCCAGCGGGATTATTGTCGTCGATCTCGATACCAGCCGCCGTTACGCACAAGGCCACATCCCCGGCGCCTGGTTTGCGATCCGCTCGCAGCTTCCTGGCGCGCTCGCAAAGCTTCCGATGGCCGAGGCGATCGTGCTGACGTCGCCGGACGGCGCCCTCGCGCAACTGGCCGCCGCGGATCTCATGGGACGCGCACCGGCACCCGCGATGGTGCTGGCAGGCGGCACGCAGGCATGGAATGCCGCTGGCCTGCCGCTCGAGACCGGTGCGAGCCATATGGCCAGCGAGCCGGAAGACGTCGTGCTTTCGGCGCGCGAACGCGGCCAAGACCGCGAGGAGGCGATGCGCGAATACCTCGCCTGGGAAATCGACCTCATCAACCAGATGGCCACCGACGACGACCAGCGCTTCCGGGTGGTCACGGCCTGAGCCGACGACCCGGGGATGCCGCAGTCGCCGCGGTCAGAAGGCAGCGAAAGCTTGCGCGCCGATCTGGCCGAGCTCCTCGTCCTGGACCGGCGTGCCGCCGCTTTCGCCGACGGCGCCCAGTACGGTGCCGTCCGGGTCAACCAGCAGGATGCCGCCCCACACGGCGGTATAGCGAGAGTCTCCGAACCAGGCGATGTCGCGCCGGTCGTCGCCCAGCCCCATGTCGAACAGCCGATCCTTGATCGCCTTGGTGTTCTGCCGCCACTTCGTCGCGGTGTAGGCCTTATTGATGGCCATGCGCGCGTTGAGCGGGCTCGCTCCATCCATGCGGGCGAAATAGACCAGTTCACCGCCGCTATCGACGACGGCGGCAGCAAAGCGCAGATCGCGCGCCGCCGCGGCGTTCAACACCGCCTCGACGACCGCACGCGCCTCGTCGAGCCCCAATTTGCTCGCCATGATCGCCTCCTGCCAGCGGGACATCGTTTCCGCACACTACGCGACTGACCGGGCCGCTGAGGCACAAAACCGGAGGACATTCGATGCTTCGCGACGAACGTGGCTTGGCGCTCTCGACCGACAGCCCGGAAGCGGCTCAGCTGCTCGACCGCGCGGTCGAGCATTTCCTCAAATACCGCGCCGATGTGATGAGCGTTGCAGGCCGGATGCTCGCAGGCGATCCGGAATTCGTCATGGGTCATTGCTTCAAGGGCTACATGCTGCTCGGCGCTTCGAACCCGGCGCACCGGCCGGCGATCGCCGAGGCGGTGAAGGCGGCCGAGGCCGGCGCCGCGGTCACAACCGGGCGCGAGCGACGGCATGTCGCGGCGCTCGCCGCCTGGGCGGGCGGCCAGCTCGACACGTCGTTCGCGATCTGGCGCGAGATTCTCGATGCCGACCCGACCGACCTCTTGGCATTGCGCATCTGCGACACGACCCGGTTCCGCCACGGCCAAACCGCGAAAGTCCTCGAACAGGCCGATCGCGTCGCACCCGGCTGGTCGCCGGAATTGCCTGGCTACGACTGCTTGCAATGCGTCTGGGCCTTCGCGCACGAGGAAGCCGGCGACACCCGGGCGCCGAGCCGGTCATCGATGCGGCCCATGCGGTCGACCCCACCAACTACTTCGCCCACCACGTCAAGGCGCACATGTTGGAAATGGAATGCCGGCCGCGCGAGGGTCGCGACTGGCTGGCGGCGGAAACCGGCACTGGCCTGGCGGCAACAGACTGATCCATCACTTGTGGTGGCACCGCGCGCTGATGCAACTGGAGCTCGGCGAGCGCGGCGGGGTGCTGGCAAGCTACGACACCAACATCCGCAACCTCGACGAGCCGATGACCAAGGCGATGCCCGACCATACATCGATCTGCAGAACGCGACGCCCTGCTGTGGCGGCTGGAGCAGCTGGGGGTCGATGTCGGCGACCGCTGGGAGGAACTGGCCGACAAGGCCGAGGCGCGGATCGGCGATGCCGGCCATCTGCTGCTGGTGCCGCATCTGATGATGGCGCTGGCGGCGACCGGGCGGAGCGAGGCCGCCGAACGCTTCCTCGCGGCATTGCGCGAGCAGGCCGCCGACAAGGCGCTGTGGACGGCGCCGGCGATTGCCGATGTGGTGATCCCGGTCTGCGAAGCGGCGCTGGCGCATCGTCGCGGCCAGCACGCGCGCGTCGTCGATCTGCTGGAGCCGCGGCAGCAGCAGATCCGCCTGCTCGGCGGCAGCAACGCGCAGCGCGATCTGTTCTTCCAGATCCTGATCGATTCGGCGATGAAGGCCGACCGTCGCGACGTGGTTGGCGCGATGATCGCCCACGAAACCGCCACCCGTGCGGTTCCGCCAGGCGAACGCGCCGGCTATGCCGCCGCGGCTCGCTGGCTGAACTAAGCGCGGGTCGAAGGCAGGTCGCCGACGGCCTCGGCCGTCACTCTGCCGGCGCCAGGAGCCGGCTGCGGCTTGGCGATCCGCAGCACCAGGAATGACGCGATCAGGCAGGCGAGACCGCTCGCCAGGAATGCCAGCAGGTAGTCGCCGGTGACGGTGCGCACCGTGCCCGCGCCAAACGCGGCCAGCGCGCCGCCGATCTGATGGCCAGCAAAGACCCAGGAGACGATGACCGGCGCATCTCGCCGTCCGAAGACTTCGTTGGTCAGGGCGAACGTGGCGGGGCCGGTAGCAACCCAGTCGAGTCCATAGAAGATCGAAAAGATCGACAGGCTGACGACGTCGAACGACGTGAAGGGCAATACCGCTAGCGACAATCCCCGAAGACTGTAATACCAGAACAGCAGAATGCGCGGATTGAAGCGGTCGCAAAGCCAACCCGATCCGGCCGCGCCGACCAGGCTGAACGCGCCCAGCACCGCCAGGACGCTGGCGCCGGTGACTTCCGCGATGCCGTGATCCGAGCAGAAGGCGATCAGGTGCGTGTTGATCAGCCCGTTGGTCGAGAACCCGCAAATGCCGAAACTCAAGGTCAGGAGCCAGAAGTCAAATGATCGCGCCGCCCGGAACAGCGTTGTCATCGCGATGACGATGGGGTTGCCCAACAGCGGTGGGCGTGCCCGGTCGGCGCTCGCGCCATAGGGCCCGAGCCCGACGTTCGCCGGCGACTCGGGCAAAAGCATCGCCACAACCGGAATCATCGCAATGATCGCGAGCGTCACGGCAATCGCAACACCTTGCCAACCATAGTGCTCGGCGAGCCGCGCGAGCAGCGGCAGAAAGACAAGCTGCCCCGCGGCATTGGCAGCGCTCAGCAGCCCCATCGCCAGACCGCTCCTTGCGACAAACCAGCGATTGGCGATAGCTGCGGCCATGCCGACCCCGCCGGCGCCGGCGCCGATCCCGACCATCAATCCCCAGGTCAGAAAAAGCTGCCACGGCACGGTCATAAAGTACGATAGACCGGTGCCCGCGGCCAGCAGCGCCATGCACCCCAGGATCGTGCGTTTCAGGCCGATCACCTGGACGAGGCCGGTCAGGAAAGGCCCGGTAAAGCCGAGCAGGATGATGTTGATCGACACGGCGCCGGAGATCGTGCCAACGCTCCACCCGAACGCGCGCTCGAGCGGCAGGATCATCACCCCGGGCGCCGCCCGCACGCCAACCCCGGCCAGCATCGCGCAAAACATCACGACGAGAACGACCCAGGCATAGTGAACGCGCCCGGAAAAGAGCTTCGCAACTGCAGCCGGTTTCATGCCGTGAACGCCGTCTAGCCCAACCGGCAAGATATCGGCCGGCCAGTGGGCTATGCGACCCTCACTGGCGCATGGCAGATGCTTCCTCTCGTTGCGGTGCACACTCCTCAGCGTCTGCGACTGCAGCCTCCAGGAGCGTGCGCACGC